>NZ_KI260550.1 GCF_000468035.1 Selenomonas sp. oral taxon 892 str. F0426 | reverse complement strand
CTCATCCGAGCATTATTCTGAGCATTGTCGATACAACAGACGACGATGCAATGGAGGGACTTCTAACAAAGCGATCTCATTTTTCCATTGTCACCGCCCCTTTTGATCAGACACGCTTTCAAGGGGACGTACTCTTTTTCTCCCGCTACTGTGCTCGTCTCTCTGCGCATCATCCCTTGGCAGAAAAGAGCCGTATCACCTACACAGATCTCGACGGGCAAATGATCATCAGTAAAGGACGCGCCTATCACTGTTTCCGTCACAATATCGACAAACACATCCTCCTGCCAGGTCTCAAAATCGAGATTCTAGCCGAAACTGCCGATGAATCCCTCATTGTTGATCTGCTGCGTCATAATCCTGCGATCAATCTCGGCTACGACTACGCAGCCGTCATGAACAGACAGCCAGACATTGTCATGCGAGAACTTGGCGACGGAAAAGATATGGGGCAGGAGGTATGCCTCATACAGAACAAGACCGTCATCCTCACCGAAGCGGCGCGTACATTCCGTCAATTCCTCTTGGATTGGCTGAAAAAAACGAGAAAGGATCGTATCATATGGTAACTGATGAACAGAACCATTCTATTGCTATGGGGGTCGCCCTCATGTGCCTTTACAATGGTTTCATAGGGGAGAAGTCGGTCACTCATGGGGCAACACCTCC
>NZ_KI260548.1:44584-65890 GCF_000468035.1 Selenomonas sp. oral taxon 892 str. F0426 | reverse complement strand
AGGGCTGTTGCACGAAGTTTTCTAGCTTCGTGCAGCAGCCCCGTTTTCGCGTCCATAACCACAGTCTTTTTCCGAATTTCTCCACATCCCGTTCTCATATAGTCTTCTCCGATTCACATTTTCTATTTGCATTCCCTATCAGAATTGTGCTATTATTCTGCTATCTATCAGATAATCAATCTCATTCTCTATTCCCGCAGGAGGTACACGAAATGACCCGACCGATCCGCCGCCTTGCCCTTCTCGGCATGGCGTGCAGCACGGCATGTTTTGGTGCGCATGCGTATGCAGCGCAGACCATGCCGACGAATATGCACGACGCGACGCTCCCCGTCCCCGCAGGCGAGGAAATGTACGAGTTCACCCTCGATGAGGTCATCGTCACAGGCTACCGTACAGCGACACCGCTCACACTCTCCACCGACCCGCAGCGCCCGCGTCAGCCCATTCCCGCCGCCGACGGTGCAGGCTATCTCAAGACGATCCCCGGCTTCTCCGTCGTCCGCAAGGGCGGACTCGGCGGCGATCCCATGATGCGCGGCATGGGCGGCTCGCGCATGGTGATGGATATGAACGGCGGCGGCATGTCCGGCGGCTGCCCGAACCGTATGGATCCCACGGCGACCTACGCGTTTCCCGAGACGTTCAGCCGCATCATCGTAAACAAGGGGCCGCAGAGCGTCCGCTACGGCGCAAGCATCGCAGGCAGCGTCATCTTCGAGCGGGAGACAGAGCGTTTTGAGCGCCCCGGCATGCGCGGCAGCGTCTCCGTTCTCGGTGCATCGAGTCATCGCTTCGACGAACTGACCGATGTCGCGGCAGGCGGCTCGGAGGGCTATGCACGCATCATCCAGACGCGCAACTATTCGCGCGACTACGCAGACGGCGACGGACGCCGCATCCACTCCGGCTACGGCCGCCATAGCCTCACGGGGATCGTCGGTCTCACCCCCGACACGGACACCCTCTTCGAGGTCGCCTACGACCGCAGCCGCGGCTGGGCGAAGTACGCGCAGGCATGATGGACGGCAGCCAGTTCGACCGTGACAGCTACGCCATGAAGCTTGAGCGGGCGCATCTCTCGCCCGTCGTAGAGAAACTCACGCTGAATTTCAACCATGATACGATCGATCACATCATGGATAACTACACCCTGCGCCCTGCGGGCATGCGCGCGATGGGCACGGACGTGAAGCGCGTGCAGTACGGTGTCCGCGCCGTCACCGACCTGCGCTTCTCACCGCAGACAAGCGCCGCCGTCGGCCTCGACCTGCGCCGCGACGCACACTACTTTGCCGAGGCGCACAGGCGGCTGAAGGGTTCATTCAACAACGACATGGACATCAACAGTTTCGGCATCTTCCTCGAATACAACCGCGACCTCACGGAGCGCAGCCGCCTGCTCACGGGACTGCGTTACGACCGAGTGGAGACGGACTACCACAACGCCCGTTTCCGCAACGGCATGGGGGCGCTCACGCGCGATCTCGTCCCCGGCAGTGCGAGCGACCATGCCGTCAGTGGCTTCGTACGCTGGGAGCGCACGGCAAAGAACCAGCCGCTCACGTTCTACGTCGGCATAGGACACGCGGAGCGCCCCGCCGACTACTGGGAGGCGTACCACACATGGGCGGCGCACAGCAACCGCGTGAACGGCCAGACGGCGGCGCCTGATACCACGCGTCCTGCCAAGGAACGAAGCACGCAGCTCGATCTTGGCTGGGTCTATACGAATGAAAAGACGAACGCGAATCTCTCCCTCTACTACGCGCACGTCGATGACTTCATCCTGAGGAAACCCGTCGGCGGATTCAGCAACGCAGACGCTCGCCTCTACGGCCTCGAGGCGGAGGTCACACGTACCGTGTCTCCGCTGTGGACGCTCGGTGCTTCGCTCGCCTACACGCGCGGCGATGATCGCACGAATGATGCGGCGCTCCCGCAGATCGCTCCGCTCGAGGCAAATCTCACGGCGAAGTATACGCACAAGAAGACAGAGGCAAATGCCATCTGGCGGCTCGTTAGCAGGCAGAACCGCTATCACAAGGGCTACGGCAGCGTCACGGGCACGGACTACGGTCCGACGGGCGGCTTCGGCATCCTCTCGCTCAGCCTTGCCTATCGTCCCGACGAGAACCTGACGTTCTCACTCGGCGTGGACAACCTCCTCAACAAAAACTACGCTGAGTTCGTCAACTACAGTGAGGCGGCGATTCCCGCACTCGGCATCTCTGCCGGCGGGCACATCACGGAACCGGGGCGCACCATCTGGTTTAAGAGCAACTACAGATTCTGAGATCGATTTCAGGACGAGCGGGTGTTGTACGGAGTTTCCTAAGGAATCACTGATAAAATGAAGTCCGTCAGATTGGCGTAGATTTTTTCGTCCGATTGAGGCAGCAAACCGGACGCATAGCCAAAGCTATGTGGAGGATTTGCCGACACAGTGCGGGCAAAAAAGATGCGTCAAGATGGCGCGGCTGAATTTATCAGTGCTTCCCTAACTTCGTGCAGTACCCCTTTTCTATTCTCCTCCTTTTCCCTTCCCCTTTTCGCGGCTCTGTGTTATAATAAATCATTATTAAAATGCAATTTATACGCGCAGTTTGAGGAGGTGGTTGGTCGTGATCGAAGCGGCCAAGACATTCGAGGATTATATCAAAAAGGAAAATATCACGGGCTTTCAGGTTCGTGAGGCGGGTGATGAGCGCAATACCGTGATCTTTGAGAGCGAGATCGAGGTGGAGGAGCGGCGGCTGCCCATCGCCCTTATCATCGACTCTACGGCATACGCCACCATCCGCATCCGCCTCGCGCAGAACGCCGTCGACGATACGAACGCGATGCTCCTCACGGGCTGGCTCATGCGTCAGAATCAGGACAGCCGCCTCGTCAAGTTCTACCTCACCTCCGACACCGCCATCCTCGCCGATGTCGTTGTCCCGCACAACCCCGAGGCGTTTGACCCCGAGGTCATGGTCAGCGTCCTGCGCGTCTTCATCCGCGACATCACGAAGCTCATGCCGGATCTCTCCATGCTCCTGCCGGAGGAGTGAGACACGTTTCCGCATCGTATGATCCCCCAAACGCGATGAATCGTTTGGGGGTATTTTTGTGAAAAATTTTATTGTGCCTATTGACGTTATGTTTTTGCTATGTTATGCTCCATTTATAATTTAGTTAATTACAAAATATTTTTGGAGGTATTAAGACATGAAAATTGCAGTTGTGGCATCCAATGGAAAAGCAAGCAGGGCAATCGTTGCGGAGCTGATTGAGAGCGGGGCATATATCGGCGAACGCGTGTCGCTCATGCAGGCATAATTCAGGAACCCATAAGAAAAAGCTGCCTGGCGGGCAGCTTTTTCTTATTGTGCTACGTATGTTCCTATGATATACTGTGCCTAAGCACTGCCGAAAGGGCGGTCGAATCTTGCCCCCGGGAGGGGGGAGGTTGGTATGGAGACCTACGAATTTCTCACATTTATCGTAGTGTTCACCGTGCTGATTATATCTATAAAACGATAAAAGAGAAGACCCCGCCTTGCGCTCCAAACCTTGGCGGGGAAATCTCGCACACATAGGGGGCGACCGCTAGGCAGTGCCCTTTTCTGCTCTTATTTTATCATAGGAATGGCTGTGCGTCAACGATGGATCCGCTGACGGTACAAGAAAGGGAATTTGTATGCAGCTGACGAAGCGTAAGCACAGTCTCATGCAGCGCGTGATGAGATCAATGCCGCCATTTTCCATGGGGGCAGCTGTTGAAGAATTTTACAGAGATACGTCTCACGGCGAAATAATATATAATATTATACTATAAATTGCAATAAATAATTATAAATAGAAGAAAAACGGAGGAGAGATTCCATGATTTACGGCAGCATATATGACGAGAGCACCTATGCGTTCCTTCCGCCGCGCCTCAAAGAGGCGCTTGCTTTTGCGCGCTCACATGACTTTGCGGCGCTCCCCACGGGAACGAAGAAGATTGCAGGCGACGATCTCTACGTCAACATCGCGCGCTATACAACGGGCGCACCTGAGGAGAAGATCTGGGAGGCGCACCGCACCTACATTGACATCCACGTTCTTGCCGAGGGCACGGAGCGCATTGACGTGAGCTTGATCGAGCGGATGCAGATGGGAGATTACGAGAAGGAGCGCGACTTTACCCCTGCAGAGGGGGCCGTCACATCCTCGACCATCATGCGTCCCGGTGACTTTCTCGTATGCTTTCCCACAGACGTGCACCGCTCCGGTGTGATGGTGGATGCGCCCGCACCGCTGATCAAAGGGATTTTCAAAATAAAGGAATCGCTGATCAAATGAAGTCTGTCCGATTGGTGCAGACAGGGCGGACGAGATGCCCTGAGAGGCGCAGACGTATTGATCCGTGATTCCCAAAATGTGAAGCAGGACAGACTCTCCTTTTCTCTGATGACGGCAGATATTTCAATAGATGAAATCGTTGTCTCACGAGGAAAGGAGATTTTTATGCGAAACTATCTGCCGCGCGTGGACTGGATGGTCGGGACGGGACTCGTCGTCGTCGCGATCCTCTCCGTCTTCTACGGGAGCGCGGAACTGACGAGCAACATCGCCTCGGGGCTCATTGGCTTCCTCGGGCGCACCGTCATGATGCGTGATCCGTCGAAGGAGGGGATGCGATGAGCGCCGTCCTCCCCGCCGCAGCGATGCGGTGCATCACCTGCGCAGATCTGCGGCATCTGGCGGCGGCGTATCGTCCTGCGCTCAACTATGCCGCTGCACGTTGTGCGCGCGAGGTAAAGATCTATCTGCACTGGACGGCGGGACACTACGGGCAGTTCTTCGCCGACTACCATGTTCAGGTCGATGCGGACGGCGGCATCTATGTCATCGGGGATGGTATGCTCGACGAACTACTCGCCGCGACCTATCTGCGCAACAGTGGCAGCATCAGCATTGCCGTCCTCGGCTGCGTAGGCGCAGCGACGAACGATCTCGGCAAGGAGCCGCCGACCGCTGCGCAGATCGAGGCTCTGGCAATGGCTGTGACGGCGCTCGCGGACGGTCTGTGGCTCACGATCGACAAGGAGCGCATCCTCACCCACGGCGAGGCGGCGGACAACGAGGACGGCGTAAATGCCCACGCGCCCTACGGCCCGCGCTCCACCTGCGAGCGTTGGGATCTAGAGTACCTCGGCACAGAGGAGTGCCCTGCATTCCGTCCGTGGGCGACGGATGGCACGCGCGGCGGCGATGTCCTGCGCGGCAAGGCGCAGTACTATCGGGAACATAGAGCGTTCTAATAGAAGGGCCGGCATCTGCCGGTCTTTTTTCATGCGCTGTCATTTTTCTGTCAAAAATTAGGGGTAACTCCTAACAGAATTTGTATTCCATTCGAATGGAGTTCCCATCCGAGATCGGTATGATCACACTGTAAGGCGAAAATATGTCTACCTCCCTCTGAAAGGATGTGGTTCACATGATGACGACAAAAATGATGAAGAGAACGGCCGTCGCCGCGCTCGTCGGCGCCGTAAGCTTCGGCGCTGCGGGCATGGCTGAGGTCTCCGCGAGCACGCTCAGCGTGCCGCAGCAGGCGGCATACACGAGTTTTGATGGACGCAATGACGTTCAACAGCTTGCGTGGGGCGGCAAACGCAAGAAGAAAGGCGGCAAGAGGTACTCGCAAGGCAGCATCAATACGGCGATCATCGCCGGCGCTGTCGTGGGCGCGATCATCGCAAAGAATACCTGAGCGCCTCGTGCAGGAGAGCACCCAATCCTACGGGAGAGGGTGCTTTTTGCGTGCAGAATATGATATAATGCGAATACATGACAGATATGGAGGGTATTATCATGGGAAAGGCAATTGTTGTTGTAGATATGCAGAACGACTTCGTGGACGGAGCCCTCGGGACGCAGGAGGCACAGGCGATGCTCCCCCGCCTCGTGGAGAAACTCAAAGCAGAGCAGACTGCCGGCACAGCACTCGTATTTACCATGGACACCCACGGCGCGGACTACCTCGAAACGCAGGAGGGGAAAAAGCTGCCCGTTGAGCACTGCATACGCGGCACGACGGGCTGGAAGATCGCAGACGCACTCCAACCATTTGTACGGGCAGCGGCAGCCGTCATCGAAAAGCCTACGTTCGGCGCGACCGCCCTCCCCGCCTCCATTGCGGACTATGATGAAATTGAGTTCGTCGGGCTCTGCACCGACATCTGCGTCATATCCAATGCCCTCCTCCTCAAGGCATTCTATCCCGAGAAGCGCATCACCGTCGATGCCTCATGCTGCGCGGGCGTCACCCCCGAGAGCCACGCGAACGCTCTCGCAGCGATGCGGATGTGTCAGGTCGAGGTGCGGTGAGCGGTGCCCTCGGCATTGCTGGAGAAATGTATCTTTATATTTGCAATAGAGAGATATGATGGGAAGAGCATATGATTCGGGTTTAATTTCTTCTTTTTTGATGGCAGAAGAAGATCATATCCTCGGGCGGTTGATGATCGAGGATTCGTTTCGGACCGAGGATATTCAAAAGAACGCATGGCGTGCGGAGATCCAGGTTTTAAAGGAGCAGCTTGCCTCCTTTCCGGACGGAGAGATCGCCTTTGAATTCACGATTCCGCGCATGGGACACCGTGTGGATGTCGTGCTCATCATCCAGGGAATTATTTTCCTGCTGGAGTTCAAGGTCGGGGATGATACGTATGCAAAATCAACAAAAGATCAAGTGATGGATTATGCTCTTGACCTCAAGTATTTTCATGAGGCGAGTCGGGACCGCACAATCGTGCCGATTATTGTGCCGACGGAGGCGGCCGATCAGGCGAATACACTGGCTCTGATGGAAGATGGGATTGCACAGGTGCTCTGCTGCAATCGGCATAACATCGGGGGCGTACTTCAGCAGGTCCTGTCGCAGATGCATGCCGCTCCTCTACCCATGGATGCGTGGCTGGATGCGCGCTATGCGCCGACACCGACCATCATTGAGGCAGCACAGGCACTCTACCGCGCGCATTCGGTTCGTGATATATCGCGCAACGATGCGGGAGCAGAAAATCTGACTGTGACGACGGCAGCGATCAATCAGATTATAGATGAATGCAAGGCACACCACAAAAAGGCGATCTGTTTTATCACGGGAGTCCCTGGGGCTGGAAAGACACTTGCGGGTCTTAATATTGCCAATGCTCGTCATCAATTCGATGAGGATGAACATGCCGTAGTTCTCTCGGGGAATGGCCCCCTCGTTGCGGTTCTGCAGGAGGCATTGGCACGTGATTGGGCAGCGACGCACAATGTGACCAAAGAGCAGGCGCGCCAAAAAGCAAAGATCTTTATCCAGGTGATTCATAAATTTCGCGATGAGGCATTGTCCTCGTCACGGCCACCCGTCGAGAAAGTTGCTATTTTCGATGAAGCGCAGCGAGCATGGGATGCTGATGCGCTGATGAAATTCATGAAGCGGAAAAAGGGTGTGGCTGATTTTCAACAATCGGAGCCGGAGTTTCTCATCAGCATCATGGACCGGCATGCGGACTGGGCTGTGATTGTCTGCCTCGTCGGCGGCGGGCAGGAGATCAATACGGGGGAGGCCGGCATAGAGGAGTGGCTGCATGCGCTGCGTGAACAATATTCGGACTGGGAGATCCATCTATCGGATCGGATGACAGACAGTGAGTATGTGGGGAGCAGTAACATTCAGCGGATGCTGGGGGATCGGGCGTATCGAGTTGTCTCGTCCTTGCATCTGGGCGTATCGCTGCGTTCCTTTCGGAGTGAGCGGCTTGCAGATTTCGTTAAGGCACTGCTCGATGAGGATGCAGCTGCGGCACGAGAGCTCTATGCTGAACTCCACTTGAACTACCCCATCGTTTTGACGCGAGATCTTGCGCGTGCAAAGGCATGGGTACACAGTAAAGTGCGCGGGACGGAGCGGCCTGGGATGCTTGCGAGTTCAAAGGCGAAGCGTTTGAGAAGTGTTGGCATTTGGGTGAATGTGCAGCGGGACCCTGTTGCATGGTTCTTGAATGATCCAGCGAATGCAGATGCTTCTTGTTTCCTCGAGGTTCCCGCTACGGAGTTTGAGGTACAGGGCCTCGAGATCGACTATGGGCTCCTCTCGTGGGATGCGGATCTTCGTTATTGTAATGGAGGATTCGATTATTTTGACTGCCGCGGAGCCCGCTGGATGCATGTCAATAAGGAACAAGGACAACGCTACTTGAAGAACGCCTATCGTGTCCTCCTCACCCGGGCTCGGCAAGGTCTCGTCATCTTCGTTCCTGACGGTGATCCGGATGATGAAACGCGCAGGCCGGAATACTATGATGGTACGTACGAATACTTGAAGTCGCTGGGATTGCGAGAGATTTAAGGAGCGCTGATAAAGCAGACCTTTGGTGTCGAGTTAAAGAAAGGCTTTACATATGGGAAATGAGGACGATACAGATCTCTCAGACGGCGTACGCTGAGAGATTTTTGAAGCTGTTTTTCAAGCAGCTTCTTTTTTATTTCAAAATTTGTGTTATAATAGGTTGAAAATTTTGATATAGGGATCGCTGATCAGTTCGGTGAGCCCTTAGGAAAAGGAGTATTTCACAATGAACACATGGAACATCCAGTGGAAGAACCCGTGGAAGAAAACACTCGCACTCGGCTGTGCAGCATTCCTGCTCGGCGGCAGCGCATGGGGCTATGCTGCACCGACCGTGACGGCGGCAAGCGGCGCGGCGTACGCAGCGAATCCGCAGGATGCACCGATGCCTCTGCCGCTGACCGAGGAGGAGGTAAGCGCACAGCAGCTCGCCGATGCCGAGTATATGGCGCTCCTCTGGATGCGCACCTCGGCAGAGTACCGTGCGCTCTGCTACCAGGGCTACAATGCGGCACTCATGGCGATCGACCGGGCGCAGGCGAACCCCGCTGCCCGCAGCGGCAAACCGCTCGCCATCGTCCTCGACTGCGATGAGACCGTCACGGACAACACGCGCGCCATGGCAGCGGCTGCCGCCGCGGGCAATGGCCGCTACGATGCACTCTGGTGGCGCGCGACCGTGCACGAGGGTCGCTCCGAGGCCATGCCGGGCGCGGTGGAGTTCCTCAATGAGGTCGCACGGCGCGGCGTTGCCATCTTTTACGTCAGCAACCGCTGGAGCGAGGTCAACTACGAGCCGACCATCCAGAATCTCACGGCACTCGGCTTCCCCTCCGTGGACGCCGAGCACGTCCTCCTCATGGAGGATCGGCAGATGAGCGACAAACAGCCGCGCTTTGACCGGGTCACAGAGGACTACGATGTCGTCGTCTACATGGGCGACAACGTGGGCGATCTCCCGCTCGGGACGAAGGGTATGAACCGCGCTGCGCGCAATGGCGCCATCGACGCGGCACAGGAGGAGTTCGGCATCCAGTACATCGTCTTCCCGAACCCCGCCTACGGCTCCTGGGTCAGTGCGCTCTCAAAGGACTACATGACCATGAGTCCCGAGGCGCGCGAAGACTTCTATGCAAAGACACTGACGGAGTAACAGAACACAATGAAAAGAGCCCGTCTCTGCTTTCTTGTTGAACAAGGGAGCAGGGGCGGGCTTTCATAAAATATCAGACATAATAGTCCTTGCTATGTGTCCGGTTTGTTTCCTTGGCAGGAAAAACTACATCAATCGAACAAACTACATTTTATCAGCGACAACATAAAATGATTGATTTCCTCCTCTTAGTCCAATATAATTGAACTAGGAGGAGCAGATATGATAAAAACCACAAATATGATATTAGCGGAGCTGAGCTCCTATGCAAATCCCAAAGCAAAACTATCCCGCCTCGTCAAAGAGGGAACATACATCCAGATCGTAAGAGGGCTCTATGAAACAGATCGAGGTGTCCCGAGGCACCTTCTTGCCGGAAGCATTTATGGACCATCTTACATTTCTTTTGCGTATGCACTGGGATTCTATGGTATGATCCCCGAGGCGGTCTATGCGGTTACAAGTGCTACGTTTGAAAAGAGAAAGAATAAGAAATATCAAACGCCTTTTGGTATGTTCCTTTATCGAGATGTTCCATCCGCCGTATTCCCTTTGGGCATCAGACTCTTGCAGGAGGGGGACTATTTTTATCGCATCGCAGAACCCGAGAAGGCACTTTGCGATCAGCTTTATACCATGCCGCCGACCGCAAACACAAGGGAACTGTCTGCACTCATATTTGAAGATCTCCGCGTGGAAGAGACGACGTTTCAGAGTTTAAGCGCAGAGAAAGTTGCATTTCTCGCGCAGTTTTATCGATCGACGAATATCAGACGGCTTGTCGCATTATTGAAAAGGAGGCGGAGAGGATGAATGCAGGGATTGAGCAGATGCTGCATTTGACCTTGCGGCGTACTTTCCTGCACTTGAAAAAGAAGTGCGGTCATTCGGGCTGAATCTCACCGTCGAAAAAAAGAAAAATTACGGGAAAGCAATATCCAGTCAGCGTTTCTGAAGAGGAATACGAAAGAGCATCTGCTATTGTTTTATGTGGATGAAGGCTTCACGGGCGGCGTCTCAAGGGATGAGAAAATCAAGATCAAATTCGAGATCGATGTATGCCCGCCCACACACGCGACGTTTGAGCATCGGTATGAGCTCCGACCGTCTCCATACAGCATTGATCTGTACGATTTGCCCTCCTTGTTTGCCGGAAAGATACACGCTGTCATCTGCCGCGCATGGAAAAACAGGGTCAAGGGAAGAGACCTGTACGACTATGTTTTCCTGCTTGCAAAGGGCGCGCCTGTCAATCTGGAGCATCTGCGCGCACGTCTCATTCAGTCCGAGCGCATCTCACCCGATGCCCCTTGTGATCTCCCGGAGATCAAACGGATGCTGTGCGAGCGGTTTGACGCCATTGATTTTGCGCAGACGCGGCAGGATGTCGAATCGTTTATTCGTGACAGATCGAGTCTCGATCTATGGAGTGCAGATTTTTTCAAGCAGATCACGGAGAGGCTGAGGGGGCAGTAGGGAAAACATCCGTGTGGTCAGAGAGTTACAGCCGGAAAATGAACTCACAGTACTTGCATGATAGGAGTAAAGGAAATGGAAGAAAAGGAAAATGCATCCAATTTTGTCAAAGTTCGAGATGACAATGAACCAATTTGTTTTTCATGGAATGAGGAAGAAGGAAAATTCACTATAGGGAAAACAGGGAAAAGCTGTTGGTATTCTGATGATGGAGCATTTTCGAAACACGAGTTGCGCATGCGTATAGAACCTTGGCTTACTTCTCTTTTCCAATCAGAACATCTATCGCTTCTTACAGGAAGCGGACTTACAAATGCGGTGCAATATGCGGCTTGTGATCATTCTGATAATGGAATGGGGGCGGGAGCTGATTTCACTGTATTTGGAGATGAAATTGAGCAGGCGGCTATACGAATGGCAAAGGAAGCCCATCGTGGTGAAGAAAATATTGAGGATCAAATTCGCGCAGCTAACGAGCTCGTTCGAGGTCTTTCCATTATCAAAGATTCGACCGAGTTTCCGGAGCTGTCGTCAAAGTTGACGCGGGTAGAAAAGGACTTGAATACCGTTATTGAAAGGTTTACGAATAGTATTTCACGTGGGGAATATCTCATAGCATCAGCAGATCGGGAAAAGAGAGCATGTGCTTTTCATAATCTGATTCTATTTTTGATGAGTTTTGCGAGCAGAACCGGTACACGGGATCGCCTTCATATTTTTACAACAAATTATGACCGCTTGATCGAAGCTGGGGCTGATCTTGCGGGCTTACGTCTGATTGATCGATTTGTGGGGGGGCTTTCACCAATTTTTCGTTCATCTCGCATGGATGTCGATATGCACTACAACCCTCCAGGGATTCGGGGCGAGCCGAGGTATTTGGAAGGTGTTGCACGCTTTACAAAGCTTCATGGTTCCCTTGATTGGTTCGATGTAGAGGGAGAT
Organism: Selenomonas sp. oral taxon 892 str. F0426; assembly: GCF_000468035.1. Classification (GTDB taxonomy): domain Bacteria; phylum Bacillota; class Negativicutes; order Selenomonadales; family Selenomonadaceae; genus Centipeda. The sequence goes on along the minus strand of NZ_KI260548.1, from coordinate 53,939 downwards.
ATCAGGCGGATAGGACTTCCCTTTGGTGCAAAATCACTCACCCCCTTTTTGGAAGCTGCACGAATTGAGGGTGATTATTCTCGTCTTATGATTTATCCAAACTCTGCAAAGGATCGAGAGACGGCAGAATATCCTTACGTCGAGTTGTTTCGTGACTTTGCCGCTGCAATATGTCGACCGAATAGTACACTCGTTACCTATGGATACAGCTTTGGAGATGACCATATCAATCGAGTAATTCGTGATATGTTGACGATTCCATCGACGCATTTAGTCATTATATCCTATGATGATGTTTCTCGTAGAATCAGAGATAAATATGAGACATGGGGGCGAAAGAGTCAGATCTCCCTACTTGTTGGAAAAAATATCGCCGATCTTGGCGAGTTGGTTCATCATTATTTACCAAAACCTGCAATTGATCGTGCAACAATGAGGATGGCAGAGCTTTTGCGACAGCGCTTTAACCAGCCGTGTGATAATAAATCGGAAGGTGAATAAGTCATGAATACGCTTATGGAAAATGCTGAATCAATGAAGATTGGCAGCGTTGATTTTGTCTCTCCAAATGAAATCAGGGTCTTGCTTGATTTGGATGCGCCGAGTGATGTTGCTCTCAATGCCGGTACCCCACGACCATTTCCGCGCGTCAACAACTATGTGCTCGTGCCTGCTGAGGGCGGCTTCCTTGTTGCTCAAGTCGAATGGATTACGATTGAGCGGGCTCAATTTCCAAAGAGGCGAGGAATGCAGGATTTCGGTGTCTTGGATTTGCCCTATCCACTCCGCAAGATGAGCGTTGTACCGATTGGCCTCCTTCGGGAAAAATGGTGTGAAATCATTGCATACACTTCCTATGAATTTTCACGTGGAATAGAAGTGTTTCCAACAGTTGGAGATCCTGTCCTTATCCCGACACAGAATCAACTTCGGTATATTGTTGAATCTGGGAGTAATCGCAGAGTTCCTATAGGTGTAAGTCCGCTTGCTGGAAATGCCACGGTTGCAATAGATCCAGATCGTTTGTTCGGAAGACACTTTGCTGTTTTGGGAAATACCGGGAGTGGGAAATCCTGTTCTGTTGCGGGCCTTATTCGATGGTCAATCGAGGCGGCTCAGAAGGGGCTAAAGGAGTCCCCACATAGTCGATTTATCATACTTGACCCGAATGGTGAATACACAAAATCATTTTCCGACATGGAGAATGTCCGTATTTATGGTGTCGAGAAAAATAAAAGTCTTCATATGAAACAGTTACGGGTGCCATTGTGGCTCTGGAATACTTCCGAATGGGTGGCATTTGTACAAGCTGGCGGCAAGGCACAAAAACCTACGCTCGTACAGGCGTTAAGGTGTGTGAGAGAAAATATCACTATTGTAACCAATAAGCCGCAGATGCGAATGCGACAATATCTTAGAAGCATAGTGGCAGTACATCAATATGAAATAGTACATGGCAATCATTTAGCAGGAGGTGGGAAAAGTAAAGGATATCTTGAAAAAACTAATACATGGATTCAGAGGATTGAAAACAAGGAAGATTTTTCAAGTGAAGAAAATGAAGCAATTACCAAGGTGAAAGAAGCTTTTAATATAGTTGTTAATTCAAATGTTGGGAACAAAGAATGGCCTAGATTTCCCCCTGATCCCGTTGAATCTTTACAAGAAGCAATTTCATATGCATATATTATATTTGGTGGCTCAGATGCAGACGTCCTACCCATAGATGCAGATATTCCTCGACCATTTACAGGAGAGGATTTCCTACACAGTCTTGAGGCAAATGCAGAGCTTCTGAATACATCAGAATATGTGGAAACTATGCTGATGCGAGTGAAAACGCTTCTTTCGGATGCAAAGTTAAAGCCTGTTATTTCTGCGGAGCTTGATATTACACTAGAGAGTTGGTTGGATCAATATATATGCCCGTCGAATGGTTCGGCTAGCAGTATTACTATTATTGACCTTTCACTTTTACCGGTAGAGGTTGTACATATCATTACGGCAGTGATGGCTCGTATTACATTGGAAGTGCTGCAGCGATATCGACGAGAGCATAGAGGTGAGACCCTGCCCACTGTTTTGGTAATGGAAGAAGCACATACCTTTATCAAACGATATCGCGATGATGCAGAAAATGCCGATGCGTTTGCCATGTGTACCCGTGTATTTGAGAAGATCGCACGTGAAGGAAGAAAATTCGGATTGGGCTTAGTATTGTCCTCACAGCGCCCAAGTGAACTATCACCGACGGTTCTTTCACAATGTAATTCTTTTTTGCTGCACCGGCTTTCCAATGATCGAGATCAAGAGCTGGTGAGTAGACTTGTGCCGGATAACCTGAGAGCTCTACTGCGAGAGTTGCCCTCACTACCAGCGCAAAATGCAATTTTATTAGGCTGGGCTTCAGAACTTCCCGTTATGGTTAAGATGAACCATCTGCCCTCTAACTTCAGGCCAAGATCAGATGACCCGGGATACTGGGAGGCTTGGACAAAGGGGAGAAGAAACATAAATTGGAAGAATATAGCAGAAGACTGGCAAGGGTATTCGACATCACCAAGTTGTGACTCGCCCACATGAGATGGTATAGAGTTTATGCTGGATGTAAACATTCCGTAAGCCCTCCGAATATGTTATAATGCCACAAGGAGAGCGGGCGACGAGTATATGACAGCAACTAATATGAACATGGCAGAAGAATACAAGGCAAAGCCCATCCTAAAGTGGGCAGGCGGGAAGACGCAGCTGCTCGGCGAGTTGTGCGCGAAGGTACCGTTGCACTATGGGAAATACATTGAGCCGTTTTTTGGCGGCGGGGCATTGTTTTTTTCGTTGGAGCCGGAGCACGCTGTTCTTGCGGACAGCAATCCGGAGCTCATCAATATGTACCGTGAAGTCGCATCGAACGCAGAGCAGGTCATCGCATATCTGGAGCAGTATGAGAATACTGGCGAGCGTTTTTATGAGGTGCGTGCACTTGATTGGGAGCAGCTGCCTCCAGCAGAGGCGGCTGCACGGATGATCTTCCTCAACAAGACTTGTTTTAACGGACTTTACCGTGTCAATAAGAAGGGGCAGTTCAATGTTCCTTTTGGGCGGTATAAAAATCCAAAAATCTGCGATCATGCGGCGATTCTTGCGGCGTCACGCGTCCTTTCGCGTGTAGAGATCATCTGCGGTGATTATCTGGATGTCCTGGAACATCATGCGGCGGCGGGGGATCTGATCTTTCTGGATCCGCCGTATCTGCCGATCTCGGCGTATGCGGATTTCAAGCGCTATACGAAAGAGCAGTTCTATGAGGAGGATCATGTACGTCTCGCAGAGATGGTCGCACGTCTCTATGAGCGCGGGTGCTATGTGATCCTCACGAACTCGAACCATCCGCTCGTGCATGAGCTTTATGCTCCGTACCGGATTGATATCATTCAGACGAAGCGACATATTTCCTGCAATGGGAAGAGTCGTAAAGGAGAAGATGTAATTGTAACGGCAATCCCTGCGCCGTACCCGCGTATTACGTTCGGTGAGGTCCCCCTTTCGCCGCAGGTTTCGCACTATCCGCCGACGCGCTTCATGGGGTCGAAGCAGAAGCTTCTCCATGAGGTTTGGGCGGTCGCGTCACAGTTTGGCGCAGAGACCATTACAGATCTCTTTTCTGGCTCGGGGATTGTCAGCTATATGTTCAAGGCACAGGGCAAGACTGTCCTGAGCAATGATTATATGGCGATGTCAGCGACGTTCTCAAAGGCGATGGTGGAAAATAATACGGTTACACTTTCGTCACGCACGGCGGAGGAGCTGCTTCTCGCGCAGAAGGAATCGGATCACTTTGTTGCACAAACGTTTCAAGGAATCTACTATACGGATGCGGAGAATGAGCTGATTGATACGCTGCGGACAAATATTCGTGATCTGCACAATCCGTACGAGCAAGCGATTGCGATGACGGCACTCATTCGCGCATGCATCAAGAAACGTCCACGCGGCATCTTTACATATACAGGGCATCGTTATGATGATGGCAGAAAAGATCTGAAAAAATCATTGGCAGAACAGTTCCTTGCGGCAGTGGAATTGGTGAATGCGGCGATTTTTGACAACGGTCGGGTGAACCGCTCGCGCTGGGGCGATGCGATGACGCTCCGAACACCGGCGGAGCTCGTCTACATGGATCCGCCCTACTACTCGCCGCTCTCGGACAATGAATATGTGCGCCGTTACCATTTCGTTGAGGGACTTGCACGGGATTGGGAGGGCGTGGAGATTCAGGCGCATACGCTGACGAAAAAATTCAAGTCCTATCCAACTCCATTCTCCTCACGTCTCGGTGCGGCAGAGGCATTTGACCGCCTGTTTCGTAAGTTCGCTCAGAGCATTCTGGTTGTGTCTTACTCCTCAAACAGCCTGCCGACACAGGAGGAGATGCTTGCTCTGATGGCAAAATACAAGGAGCACGTTGAGGTAATACCTGTGGACTATCGCTACTCATTCGGCAATCAGGGGGCTGCGAAAACACATCGGAACTCTGTGCAGGAGTATCTCTTTGTCGGGTATTGAGGGGATGTGATGATGGTGCGGGAAATCGATATCTGGTTGGTCGGCAATACGGGATTGCGCAGCCCGAACCGTATTCAGGAGGGCTTTCGTATCTATGCGGAGTCTCCATTTGTGGGGAATTTTCGCGGGCGGGACAACGAAATCGGTTTCATGAATCTCCTCAATGAACGCGGCATCATCCACAACGAGGCGGGAAAGGATGTCTCTGGCAGCCATGCACGAAAGTGGCGGCTGATGTTCGCGAAGAACGGACTGATCTATCCGCAACTAAAAAAAGAGGATGGGGCGCAGGATTCTCTGGGCGCACTTGATGCGATTACACCATTTGGGCGTACGTTCCTCATAGCGGATACCTATCCGGCAATGCAGGAATGCTTCCTCCGTGCGATGAGCGTTGCACAGTTTCCGTTGCCGGGGGAAGGTTATTTCGCACCACTTCGTTGGGTGCTGACAATTATGTTAGAGCTCGAGCGACGCACGGGTTCGTCTGAGATCAGTCGCATCGAGTTTGCCCTTTGGGCACAGACGACAACACCGCAGGACGATCTCTCTGCCGTTGTGGGTCGCATTCTTGACCTCAGGGAGCGCCGTCAACATGCTGCGTCGAAGAGGAAGTTTGATCGCGGCGAAATCGAACGGCGTGCGGAGTGCTACCAAAAGAAAGCGGATAATTTTCTCGACTACGCAGATATGAATATGCGCTATCTCAGGATCACAGGCATCTTCCAACGCAGAGGCAGAGGGCTGATGATCCTGCCGACGAAGCATGTTCTGGCAGAGCAGCTTGCGCAGTCATTGGTCTCAGAGGATTCGCTCCTGCATTCATATAAAGTATTGTGTGCCGGAGCTCCTCTACCGACGGACGATGTTCCTGTTGCGCGTAAATTGTTGGATGAGCTGCAAAAACTCCTAAAGGAGCGGCACATCGCATTTGAGCCTCCCGCGCCACCTCTCGAGACAGCGGTACAGATCAATGTTGCACGACAGAGACTGGAGCAGCTCTTGGCGCAGACAGATGAGATGCAGTATGCGCAGCGCCAATGCCACGAGTGGCGTGAGATCTCTGACTATATGACACTCATCCTGCGCGGCGGCGGGAAGAAGACCTATGATGAGGACTATGAGATCGAGGTGCCGCGGGATGAGCTGCCTGTGTACCTCGAGTGGATTCTGTGGCGTGCAATTCTTGCCATCAATCACCTGACTACGATGCCGTACGAGGTGCGCGGGTTTAAGATGGATGCGGACTTTATGCCGGTCAGCACCGCAGGCGGCGGCAAGGGCGATCTCTACAGCGAGTTCGACGATTTTGCGATCCTCACGGAGGTTACGATGTCCTCGTCCTCGCGGCAAGAGGCGATGGAGGGGGAGCCAGTGCGACGTCATGTTTCTGATGCGGTTCTCCGATGGGCACCCAAGCCGGTCTACGGACTCTTTATTGCGGTGAAAATTGATACGAATACAGCAGAGACATTTCGCCATGGGATATGGTATACGAAGCAGGAGGATGTGCGGCAGGAGCTGCAGATCGTTCCATTGACACTGGCACAGTACCAGATGTATTTTAATGCAATGTTTGAATCTGGCAAGATATCACCGTTTCATGTACGCGAACTGCTTTTGTACTGCGGAAAAAATCGTGCGGAGATGGATGCGCCTGCATGGAAGAGACATATTGAGCACGTCATTCGAAACCAGACAGAGGCACTTCGCGCTTCCTATGTTTACGAGGTACCTCCGATGCAGGTGGCAGCAGATCCATTTGCTGCCTATAGGAAAGAATGAGAGATGTCCCTTATAAATAATAACGGGGCAGCTGAACAAAATTAGCTTTTCGTTCAGCTGCCCCATTATCTTTCTCGTTTATCTCCCCTGCACGTCTCTCACATAGACGTAGCGGCAAAGGAGGGCTGCAGCGCCGGCAATCGCCGCGCCGATGTAGCCGATGTGAGCGAGGTGGCCGTCCCCCGCCGCGAGCCCGCCGATGTACGTTCCACTGCCGATGCCGAGGTTGAAGATGCCCGAGTAGATCGCCGTCGCAACGGTCGATGCGTCGCGCGGGACCGTTGCGAGAACCTCCGCCTGGAACATCGTGTTGTAGAGCGTTGCGAGCATCCCGAGCAGCATCGTGAGCACGATCATCGTGCCGACGGAGATGGATGCCGCCTGCCAGAGGAAGAGCATGGCCGCGACCCCTACGAGACACCAGCGCAGCAGGAAAAAGCGGCGCTTTCCATACATCCTGGAGAAAATGAGGCTCGCGAGGATGCCGCTGACGCCAAGCAGCATGAGTGCCGCCGTAATCAGATCGGGCGAGAACTCTGCGACATTGTGCAGGAACGGCTCGATGTAGCTGTACATTGTAAAGTACGCCGTTGCAAAGAGTGCCGTCATGATGTAAATGCACGCAAGTGCAGGCTGGCGGACGAGCGACGGCAGTTCGCCGATGGTGACCCCCTCTCCCGGTGCCCGTTTTGGCAGGAGAAATGCGAGATAGACGAACGCTATGACGGCGACCGCGGCGAGCAGCAGGAACGTCATGCGCCATCCCGCCGCGAGGCCGATCACACGCCCGAGGGGAAGCCCGACAATCGTCGCGACAGAGCTGCCCGTCACGATCATACTGAGTGCCATCGGCCGATGCTCACGCGTCACGAGACGCGTCGCAAGCGGGGCGGCAATCGACCAGAAAATCGAGTGCGCGCAGGCAACGATGATGCGTGCGCCGAGCAGCACATCATAGCTCGTCGCGAGCCCCGAGACGAGCTGCCCGAGCCCAAAGAGCGCGACCATCAGGAGCAGAAGCCGTTTCAGCTCCATGCGGCAGGTCAGCAGCATGAGCGGCAGTGAGAGCAGAGCAACCACCCACGCATAGATCGTGATCATCTGCCCCGTCGCCGCCTCCGTCATGGAGAACGACTCCGAGATATCGATGAGCAGAGCGATCGGTATGAACTCGGATGTGTTAAAGATAAATGCGGCAATCGTAATGCCGAGCAGCGCCATATATTGACGCATTGGAATCTTCATGAGAGCACCCCTATCCGTGTAGAATTTTTTCCATTATAGAAAAAAACGGGAGGAATGCAAGAAAAAAGTGCAGTCGGAAAGTTCGTTCTGCAGCAGCTCGTGTATTACGCCGCCTCGTTCTCCTCGGCCAAGTCCACCTCACGCAGCATGGATGCCTCCATCAGATTCACGATGCGGTCGGGGAGCTTGTACTGAATGCCCCCGCCCAGGCGTCCGAACCACGGGGCGATTTTCCCCTTCTGCACGCCGTCGATGGCACGCTCGACGCGGTAGACGTGGAAGTCGCCCTCACGCGTCGTGCTCGGCAGTGCCCGCTCCTCGAACGTCATGCCATCCGGCGAGACGTAGCGCCCCCCCGGGCCGCCGTAGCGGGTCAGTACGTCGCCCGTAGGCAGCGTGACCGTCACGATCAGTCCGACAGCGCCGTCGTTGCTCGGGTAGATCGGCCGTCCGTCATCGGCGTAAAAACGTGCCTCCCCTTTCTTGCCCGGAGTATAGGCAACCCCCTGTTCCGCCGCGAGCCCTGCGATGAATTCATCCGTTGGCGGAGCGAAGTTGTAGTACATCTGCCAGTAGCGCGGCTCCGTCTGTACGTCGGCTGCCTGTGCGGCGGCGGGCGCGCCGATGGCGAGCGGTGCATCGGAGACGAACGGCGAACCGAGAAGGGCGCTCAGCGCGAAGAGCGCAGCGGCAATCAGGCGCATGGGAGATATGGTCTGCATGGGAGTTGCTCCTTTCAGCATATTCATACAATTCGATATTTATATCTTATTACATCCATAAAAATTTTGTCAAGCTGTCATTTACTACAGTACCTTTCGTCGCATTTTCGACTATAATGGAGTAAGAAGATATTTTTTTCGATAAGGAGGAATCATCATGGCGTTCTGTGAAAACTGCGGCAATCAGCTGAATGCAGGGGAGCGGTTCTGTACGAACTGCGGCACGCAGGTCGCGGCAGCTCCACCCCGTCCTGCCGCCCCTCCAGCAGTTCCTGCACCGCCGCCGCCCACAGCACAACAGGAGCCCCCGCAGCCGATGCATTCGATGGGCTCTGCTGCCGGCGGCATGGGCGCTGCAGCCGGAGGAGCCGTCGGGGGAGTAATGGGAGGAGGAACGGGCGGGCAGCCACCGCAGATACAGCATGCTCCGATGCAGCAGATGCCGCAGCAAGCGACACAGCAGCAGACGGGCACATACGACGGTGCTGCGGAGGGACAGCCACCCTCAGCAAAGAGCATCAAGGAGATGTTCTTCACCTATCGGGGGCGTCTCAACCGCAAACCATTCATCCTGCGCGGGTTTCTGCTGAGTATCCTCTCGTCTATAATGTCGACCGTCATGACGGAAATGACAGAAGCCTCCTCTGTGGTGATGCATTTGCTCGCGCTGCTGCCGCTCATCCTCATGGTGGTTTTTGGCGCTGGCGCCTTTATGCTCATCATCCGCCGCTGGCATGACCTGGGCAAGAGCGGCTGGCTCTCCCTGCTCATGCTGATCCCGCTATTCAACTTCTTCGTTCTGATCTTCCTGTGGGCGAAAAAGGGGACGGATGGCCCGAACACATACGGCGACGATCCATTGGCATAGTTGTCCTCAGCCCTCCCCATTATGACGGGGATGTGGTCAACATCAGTCAATCGCCAATGCTCGTGTTCTTGGGACGGTTGCGCAACCCATTGCCCAATCAGCGGAGGAACCTCGCGGCAGTGGAAGGCGCACAAAAATAAGGGGCTGTTGCACGAAGCTAGAAAACTTCATG
>NZ_KI260548.1:0-44484 GCF_000468035.1 Selenomonas sp. oral taxon 892 str. F0426 | reverse complement strand
CCTTCCACCGCTTACGCGGTCCCCCTCCCCCGTATCGCACGGGGGAGGCTAGGGTTATGGCATATTAGCTTCCCCCGCCAGAGCGGGGGAAGTGGCGAGCGCAGCGAGCCGATAGGGGCATTCGTGAACAGCCCCCCTTTTTTGTGTTCCTAGTGCGCGCTGCGCAGACAGCTCCCGAAGTAGCGTGCGAGATTTTGCTCCAATGCAGCGACATCTTTTTCGTTCGATGAAGAGCCGGGATTGTCCGCGAGCGTCGCAGCCCAGTCGTTTGGTCCCTTTAGCGTAAAGAACGCGACAAAGGCCGCCCGCGTCCGATCCGTTTCGTTTGACGGCAGGTAGTAGAACGTGATCTTGCGCCCGTAGAGTGCGGAGAGGACGGTACCGTCCCCGTTTGGACGGTACAGCGCGTGGAGTTTCTTGCAGACCGCCGCCATATCCGCGCCGCGCGCGCCGTCCGTGACGAAGATGAAGTCGCCCTCGTCAAAGAGCGAGACCTCCCGATCAAGGTGTTTGCGTTTGACGCCCGAATGAATCAATGCCTCTGCCTCCTCGGTGGTCGCGGCACGAAATCCGTATTCCTCCGCCACGTGTCCAATCTCTGCATTCAGATGCGCGGCATAGCCCTCAGCATAGTGGAAGAATGCGTTCGTGTCCCGCTCTGCACAGGGAAGCGGGAGCGTCGGGCGGCGAACAACGGCATTGCAGGAAAAGGTAAACTCATTCGCCGTATCGCGCAGGACATAGATGCGCCGCTCGAACGGCTTCTCCTTCTCGATCTGTGTCTCCACCCAAACAAGCTGCGGCTTACAGGCAGCAAACTCCTCCTCCACCATCGCGATCACATCGTCCGGCGTGTACGGATCACTGTTTTCCGTCGCCAGTATGAACGAGCAGCCGGAGAGGAGGGTGCTGCAGAGGAGGGCAAGGGCGCCCCATCCACGGACTCTCTTAAAGTATGTTCGCATCGCAAACTCCTTCCCCCAAATACCGCGTGCAACAAAAAACGCCGCACATGCGGCGTCTGTCTTTCCTATGGAGCGGGCAATGGGAATCGAACCCACCTCTAAAGCTTGGGAAGCTTTCATTCTACCGATGAACTATGCCCGCAAATACGGTGATTAGTATAGCGTATCTGCAGGCGCTGTGTCAAGAAAATCTTTGCGCGCCGTCGGTCTCGCCGCCGTGTGAGCGACGCTCCTTTTCGAGGTAGACGAGGAGGACGGAGATGTCGGCGGGCGAGACGCCGCTGATGCGGGATGCCTGCCCGATGGAGCGAGGACGGATGGCGGCGAGTTTCTCCGCCGCCTCGAGGCGCAGGCTGGTGATCGCCGCATAGTCGAGGGTCTCTGGGATACGGCGGCTCTCAAGGCGTTCCATACGCGCGATCTGCTCCTCCTGTTTTCGGAGGTAGCCGTCATAGCGCGCCATTATCTCGACTTCTTCTCTGACGTCGTCTGCAAGGACAGGCAGGTCAAAGAGGGCGGCGAGACGGCGATAGTCTCCCTCGCGTGAGAGGAGGGCAAAGAGGGTCATGGGAACGCGCAGGGGGCTGATCCCCGCCTCCGCCAGTCGCGTTTCGGTCTCCGCGCTCGGGCTGAGACGCCGCTCCTTTAGGAGGGCAAGCGCCGCCTCGATGGCGTCCCGCTTTGCAACAAAGCGTGTCCAGCGTTCGTCCGTGACAAGATGGGCGGCGCGCCCGATGGGGGTGAGCCGCAGATCGGCATTGTCCTGCCGCAGGATGAGGCGGTACTCGGCGCGGCTCGTCATCATGCGGTACGGCTCGTCCGTCCCCTTGGTGACGAGATCGTCGATGAGGACGCCGATGTAGCCGTCGCTGCGGCGCAGTACAAGCGGCTCCTCCCCTGTGATTTCACGCGCGGCGTTGATGCCTGCGATGAGTCCCTGCGCCGCCGCCTCCTCATAGCCGCTCGTGCCGTTCGACTGCCCTGCGGAGTAGAGTCCCGCAATGTTCTTCACAGCGAGGGTCGGAGCGAGCTGCAAGGGGTCGAGGCAGTCGTACTCGATGGCGTAGCCAGGCCGCATGATGCGTGCGTGTTCGAGTCCTGGTATTGTCGTGAGGAATGCCTCCTGCACATCCGTTGGCAGGCTGGTGGACATACCCTGCACATATATTTCATTCGTATGCAGCCCCTCAGGCTCGAGAAAGAGCTGATGCCGCTCCTTGTCCGGAAAGCGCGCAATCTTCGTCTCGACGGACGGGCAGTAGCGCGGTCCCACCCCCTCGATGACGCCGTTTGCCATCGGTGCGCGGTGGAGGTTCGCGCGAATGACCTCATGCGTCGCCTCGTTTGTATAGGTGAGGTAGCAGGGCGTCTGCTCGGCGGGCATCTCCTCGGTCAAAAAGGAAAAAGCGGGGGCGGTCGGGTCGCCTGCCTGCACAGCCGTCTTTGCAAAGTCGATGGTGCGGCGGTCAACGCGCGCGGGTGTCCCCGTCTTAAAGCGCATGAGTTTCAGCCCGAGCGAGCGGAGCGAATCCGAGAGTGCCATCGCGGGGCGCTGTCCGTTCGGGCCGCTGTCGTAGATGGTCTCGCCGAGGATGATGCGCCCGCGCAGATACGTCCCCGTGGCGATAATGACGACGTGCGCCGTGAGGCGCTCCCCCGTCTCACAGAGGACGCCTGTGACGCGCTTGCCCGCGCTCGTCTCCTCGACGAGAAGTTCCGTCACGAGCAGCTGGCGCACGTCAAGATTGTCTGTATTCTCGACCGTTTCTTTCATGATGCGCTGATAGAGGAATTTATCCGCCTGCATGCGCAGCGAATGGACGGCAGGTCCCTTGCCCGTGTTGAGAAGGCGCCGCTGAATACTCGCGCGATCCGCCGCGATCCCCATCTCACCGCCGAGCGCGTCGATCTCACGGACGAGGTGGCTCTTGCCTGGGCCGCCGATGGACGGATTACAGGGCAGCATAGCGATGTTGTCCAGTGAAAGTGTGACAATGAGTGTGCGCTGTCCCATGCGCGCAGCAGCGAGTGCCGCCTCAACGCCCGCATGACCCGCACCGATCACGATGATGTCATAATTTGTAGTGTCGTTCACGTAACAATTCCCTTTGTTTTGATCTCATAGATTGTGGGAAGCACTGATAGACGCAGCGATTCCTATGTTATTCTTTTACCGCGAAATTCACCGGAACCTCGCCGAGGTCGGTCTCCATGCGGCGCCAGCGGACGCCGGCAGAGTCGAACATGCGCTTTGAGATCTTCGTCGCCTCGGTCGCAGCATACTTGTCCGAGAGGTAGACGACCTCGCGGATACCGCTCTGAATGATCGCCTTGCAGCATTCGTTGCACGGAAAGAGGGATACGTATATACGGCAGCCTTTCAGTGACGTGCTCGCATTGAGAATGGCGTTCAGCTCGGCGTGCACGACGTAGGGATATTTCTGCTCAGCGAACTCACCCGTCCGCCCCCACGGATACTCGCGATCGTCGCAGCCGTTCGGCATGCCGTTGTAGCCGACGCCGACGATGTGCTTGTCCTCGTTGACGATGCACGCGCCGACCTGCGTGTGCGGATCCTTGCTGCGGTAGGCAGAGAAGATCGCCACGCCCATGAAGTATTCGTCCCAAGAGATGATCATATTGGTGTTCTCCTTGCAAAACATACGTTCGTTTGTTATAATGAGAAAAGGCACTGATAGGCGCAGTGGCAACTCAGCCCCCGAAAGGGGGGATCTGTATGGAAACCTATGAGTTCTTGACGTTTCTCGTTGTGTTTACCATCTTAATCTTATCCGTTAAACGATAAATGAGAAAGCCCCGCCTTGCGTCCCTAAAACAATAGGCGGGGAATTTCTCGCATGTATGAGGGGCAACCGCTGAGCGGCAGTGCCCTTTTTCTATGCTTATTTTACTGCAAACGGCGGATTTCGTCAAGCATGTGCATCTCTTCCCGTCTATGTTCAAAAGTTAAAAATTATTTTTCGTTGATATATGATTGACAAAAGATGAAATATAAAATAGACTAATGTCAATTTGTATAAAACTGCATAATAATGAGACAGGTGCCCCACGGGGCTTAATAGGGAATTCGGTCCAACGCCGAAGCGGTCCCGCCACTGTAAGGAAGAGCAGAGCTGCACGGAGCAATCCGGCACGGTCACTGAGGAAGATGCCTTGGGAAGACGCAGCCGCGCGAGGATTCCAAGCCAGGAGAACTGCCTGTTTCATGCTCACTGACGATCCACGAGCGATGGGGAGGGGAGCCGGAACTTTGCCTTTGGCACAGCGGCTTTCTTCGTATGGAAAGCCATTTTTTATGCAGAGTATTATGGGAAAGGGCGAACGCCCTGATCAAGGAGGAATTATTTTGAAGAAAAAGCAACTCACACTGGCAATCCTCGCTGCACTTGTCTATACGGGGGGGGGGTATGGAACTGCATTTGCAGGTCACGATGAGAATCTGCAGTCCTATACGATCGACAATATCGTGGTCGAGGCGGAGCAGACGATCAATCAGTTCGGCGATACGGTGACAGAGCAGTCCTACTACCGCACGGGCGGCGACGTGAAGGTCATCACGCGCGAGGAGATCGAGAAGCGTCACTACACGGATCTCACGGAGGCGATCAAGCGCATCCCGGGCGTGACGTTCCAGAACCCGGGCTACCGCGGCGGCGAGTACGGCTATCAGTTCTACAACAACGGCGTACTCATCAACGGCGACTCGCGCGTCGTCATCCTCATCGACGGGCGGCGTGTGGACAACCTCACGAGTACGCGTATTAACAGCAACAGTACCTCTGGCAGCAAATCCACAGGTGTGAACCTCGATCAGATGATCGGCATCGAGAGCGTGGATAAGATCGAGGTTATCAAGGGGCCCGGGGCCTCCGCCTATGGACCTGACGCAACGGGCGGCGTCATCAACATCATCACGCGCAAGGGCGTGGTCGAGCACAAGGGAACCCTCGACCTCTCCACGGGTTCGTGGCACAAGCACAACTATTCGCTCACCCTCTCGGGCAGTCTCGACGACGATCCGACGTTCCACTACTTCGGCACGGTCACGCGCAATATGAGCGGCGATACGAAGTATGTGGACGGCGAGACGGGGCAGACAGGCACGCTCGGCGGCTCGAACTGGAAAGAGGATGCTGTTAATATCCGCCTCGATAAGGATCTCTCTGATGAGCAGAGCATCAAGCTCTGGTACAACTACAAGGCGGGCAGGGACGGCTACCCGATCTCGACGCCGCGCCTCAAATACTGGAATCAGAACGACTGGGAGCGCATTATCTTTGGGGCTGCCGTCGGTCAGCTGGATACAAACCGAGCCCTCAAGGGTGCAGTCGACCCGGATGACGGTATATGGAAACCGGCACGTACGCTTACCGGCGACACGCGCAACCCCGGCTATGCGAACCTCTATGCCCTCGACGGCAAAGTCTACAACTCCTTCAGCAAATTCAAGAACAACGACTGGGAGCTGAAGTGGACGTTCGACAAGGATAACGGCATGGAGAGCTTCGTCCGCCTCTATGACCAGAACCACCGCTACGCCGACCGCGATAAATATGTCTGGGGCGATGCGGAGCGTGCCGCTCTTGTCCAGGACTATCGGACGAGGTTCCCGGCAGGTGCAACACAGGCAGAGCTCAAGCAGTGGATCAGGGATCATCTCGCACCGTTCCCGGGCGGCGATCCGGCGAAGGTGCAGGAGTGGCTTGAGAAGACTGGCGGTTCGGCAAAGGAACCGACCAGCTGGCATGAGGAGCGCAACCGCGGCTTCCAGGTGCAGTACGCAAAGTCAATCGGCAAGAACGATGTCATCGCAAGCCTCACCTATGACAAGGCGAAGAACTATGACAAATGGCGTAAGAATAACGGCACGCTGGCCGAGAGTCATACCGCGCGCGACTCCGTCATCGCCTATGTGCAGGATAAGATCCACATCACGGACAACTGGGATCTCACGCCCGCCCTGCGCTACTCCTACTACTCGGGCTATCACTCCTCAACGGCGGGGGACGATGTGCAGGGCAAGGGCAATGTGAACTTTATCACGCCCGCACTCAACACAGAGTACCTCTTTGACGATACGCTCAGCATGTATTTCGGCTGGGCGAAAGGCTTCCGCCCACTGCGTCAGGGCGACTATACCTCCACAGATGGTGTATTTTACACTCCGCTGGAAGATGAGCGCGGCGACTCATGGACGCTCGGCGTACGCAAGGAGTTCTCGCAGCACACCGCACTCGCTGTCCACTACGACTGGACGCACATGGGCAACGCGATTGCAACCCTGCCAATCTGGAACGATGCCGACGGCGAGTACCAGAGCACGGCGGTCAATGCAAAGGAGGACAAGAAGTCCTTTAACATCACGTTCGACCATGCCTTTGACAAGCATTTCAGCATGAGCGCCTCCTATACCCATATGCAGGACAAGTGGATGGCGAAACCGGGCTGGGTGCTCGATCCGAACTGGGGCTATCAGGGCGGCAGCGACGTCAATACCCAGATCAACCGCCTCCGCCCGCAGAACCACTACGCGCTCAATCTCTCCTATGAGAAGGGGAAAATCTATACGGGAATGCTGATGAACTGGTACACGGGATGCAGCTACACGGCATTCACGGACAGTCAGTTCCTCGTCCTTGACTGGAACTTTAACTACAGCTTTACCCCCGATCTGACGGGATATATCACCGTGAACAACCTCACGAACGAGGCATACCAGACTTCCTACAATGCGTGGAACGGCGTCGGCAGTTCGTCCATGCCCGGCCGCAGTTTGATGGTCGGCGCACGCTACACGTTCTAATCGCTCGGAAATGAAAGGACGCAGGACATTCTTTGAAAGGATGCCTTGCGTCTCTTTCTATAGGAGGAAGGATGAAACTTTCATATATACTCCCCACCGTCCTCGTACTCCTGCTCACGGCGTGCAGTCCCATCGTAAAGGTACACGAGAACGAGCATCGCCCCGCGATGACGGAGCAGGCGGATGCGGTGTATACGCCCGTTACGATTGAGAATATCAACGAAAAGGGCGAACCTGTCTCAGCACGCTATGAACAGCCGCCGCAGCGCGTGGTTGCCGTCTGGCAGAACTCGATCGAGACGCTGCTCGCGCTCGGCATGGGGGATCGGATCGTTGCGGGGATGGGCGTGCCGGACGCGAAATACATCCGCCCAGAATACCGCGCGGCATACGAGGCGATCCCCTACACCTCGCTCGAGAACCTCGACGTGGAGACAATCCTCATGATGCAGCCCGATCTCATCGTCGGCTGGTCATCC
Source organism: Selenomonas sp. oral taxon 892 str. F0426 (assembly GCF_000468035.1). Classification (GTDB taxonomy): domain Bacteria; phylum Bacillota; class Negativicutes; order Selenomonadales; family Selenomonadaceae; genus Centipeda. The sequence goes on along the minus strand of NZ_KI260548.1, from coordinate 37,216 downwards.
ACCTTCTCACCGAAGGTGCTGCGGGGGACAGCGTTCTGGCAGGGACGCGGCGTACATACCTACATCGCACCATCCTCGGCGCGCATGACCCAGAACAAGACCATCGCGCAGGAATGCAGCGACATCATGAACATGGGGCGCATCTTCCAGCGGGAGGAGCGCGCCGCAGAGATCGTACACGAGATGCAGGCAGAGATCACCTATGTCAAGACGCAGACTGCCGCGCGTGCAGCGCGTCCGCGTGCCCTCGTCATCGAACTGCTCGGCAAGGAGATCCGCTCCTACGGCGCGGACACCCTCGCAGGCGATATGATGCGCGCTCTCGGCGTCGATCATCTCGCATCAGAGGGGCAGAGTCTCAGTATGGAGGAGATCGTTACACTCGATCCCGACGCGCTCTTCCTCGTCGTCACCGAGGACGACTACGGGAGCGAGGATACGATCACCGCACGTCTCTATGACAACCCTGCCCTGCGCTCCCTCTCCTGTGTGGAGCAGCGCCGCATCTACACCGTACCGCTCTATGCCGTCTACAGTGCGGGCATCCGCACCTATGACGGGATCACGATCTTCGCACATGGTCTATACCCTGAGATTTATCGTGTGCCGTAAATGCAAGCCTCCCCCGCCGCTGCGGGAGAGGAGGACCATGCGCAGCATGGTGGAAGGGGCGCTTCGGACGCATGGAACCTTCCGATGATGCCTAAGAAGCGCCCTATCGCCTCACTGTGTTCGGCACTTTTCCCGTTTTGACGGGGAAGCTGCTATATAGGAACGGAGAATCACAATGCAAGCATTCTTTTCGCGTGCGGGACTGGCGCTTCTCTGCGTTCTGCTCTCCACACTCCTCATTGCCGCCCTCTTCTGGGCGCTCTCGATCGGGACGGTCGATCTGCCGCCGGGCGTCATTGCGTCCGCCATCCTCGACCAGCTCCAGAGCAGCACACCCATTGAGACGCCAGGCAAGGGTCCTGTGCACGACATTGTATGGCTGCTGCGTCTGCCGCGTCTGCTGCTCGCAGCGATCATCGGCGCGGGGCTTGCGACCTGCGGCGTCATCATGCAGGCAATCGTAAAGAACCCGCTTGCCGACCCGTACATTCTCGGCATCTCGGCGGGTGCGTCCCTCGGCGCAACCTCCGCCGTTCTGCTCGGGATCGGTGCCGCACTCGGAGAGAATTCCGTCGGCATCGCGGCATTTCTCGGGGCGTTCGCCGTCTCCGTCGGCGTGCTCTTCATCGCGAACCTCGGCGGACGTGCGAACGCGATGAAGCTGCTGCTCGGCGGCATGGCGCTCAGTGCCGTATGCAGTGCGTTCTCGAGCTTTATCATCTACTTTGCACAGGACAAAGAAGGAATTCAGACCATCACCTACTGGATGATGGGCAGTCTCGCGGGCGCACGGTGGGAACACATGGCGCTCATCGGCGGCATCACAGCTCTTGCGGTCCTCTTCTTCTGGTCGCAGAGCCGTATCCTCAACCTCATGCTGCTCGGCGACGAGTCCGCGATCACCCTCGGCACCGACCTCCATCCCTATCGGCAGGGCTATCTCATCGTCAGTGCGCTTGTCGTCGGCTTTGCCGTCTTTGCTGCCGGCATGATCGGCTTCGTCGGACTCGTCGTGCCCCACGTCGTCAGAATGCTTGTCGGTACCGATCACAAACGGCTCATCCCCGTGACGGCGCTCACGGGCGCGATCTTCCTCGTCATCGCCGATGGTCTCTGCCGCGTCATTATCCCGCACACGGAGCTGCCGATCGGCATTCTCATCGCGCTTGTCGGCGCACCCGCATTCATCTATCTGATGGTGAAACGTACCTACGGATTTGGAGGAGAGTAATGTGGAGATTTTGACGGAAGCAGTAAAGCTCTTCATCGGAGATAAGGAGATCCTCAAGGGACTGGATTTTCATCTGAAACCGAAGGAATTCCTCGGGATCATCGGCCCGAACGGCAGCGGCAAGAGTATGTTCCTGAAATGCCTCTACCGCGTGCAAAAACCGACGGAGGGAACGATCACGATCAACGGGCAGAACCTCGACGAGCTGTCCTATCGTGAAAGTGCCCTGCAGCTCGCTGTGGTGGCGCAGCACAATTTCTACAGCTTTGACTTCAGCGTGATGGAGGTCGTCCTCATGGGGCGTTCCCCACACAAGCGGCTTCTCGACCGCGACAATGCAGAGGACTATCGTGTCGCACGGCACGCACTCGCAACCGTTGGGATGGAGGCGATGGCGGAGCGGAGTTTCTCGAGTCTCTCGGGCGGTGAGCAGCAGCGCGTCATCCTCGCGCGTGCCCTCACGCAGGAGGCAGAGTGCATGATCCTCGATGAACCGACGAATCATCTGGATATCAAGTACCAGCTGCAGATCATGGACATCGTAAAGAGCCTCGACCTCACTGTCGCGGCGGCAATCCACGATCTCAACATTGCAGCGCTCTACTGTGACCGCCTTATCGCAATCAAAAAAGGTCTCGTCGTTGGACTCGGCACACCCGCAGAACTCCTCACAGAGGAGTTTATCTACGATCTCTATGAGGTGCATTCCAAAGTAACGCATGATGACAACGGTCGTATCAACATTAGATATCTTCCGCAGTACAATATAAGCTAAGGCATTGGAAAGGGACTGCTGCACGAAGCTAGAAAACTTCGTGCAGCAGCCCCTTTTTCTGTATTTTCGCGAACGTATGATATACTAATGAAAGGGCACTGCAGAAACGGTAGGCGGCTAATCGGCAGTGCCCTTTTTCTATGCTTATTCTACGCCATCTCACGCCACCGTCAAGATCAGATCACATCCACGCGCAGAACGCCGTCGATCTGGCGGAGTGTGTCGACGATGAAGGCAGACTTCAGATACTCACTGTTATAGACCTCGAACGTGAGATAGACGCGCCGCTCGCCGCCCGTCTCCGCCTCATCCTCGTCGGTGCGCACCTTGACGCCGCGCGAGCGCAGACGCAGATCCTCGATGCAGGCACTGATGCGCATGATCTGCCCCGGCCGATCGACGGTGTGGATGGAGAGCATAAGCAGATGGTCGTGATCAACCCATGCATCAAGGCGCGAGAGGTTGCCGAGGATGAGAAAGACGATCGCCGTCGTCACACCCGCGCTAAAGTAGAACCCACCGCCGACCGCGATGCCAACCCCCGCGACGACCCAGAGCGTCGCCGCCGTCGTAAGCCCCGTGACCGTCAGCCCCTCCTTCATAATCGCGCCCGCACCGAGAAAACCGATGCCGGAGACGACCTGCGCCGCGAGCCGCGCGGGATCGGCATTCGTCTTGCCCTCCACGTTATCATAGAGCGTCTGCGACATGATCATGATGAGACACGAGCCGAGCGCAACGAGCATATTCGTGCGCAGGCCTGCGGACTTGTGCCGCATCTGACGCTCGTAGCCAATGATCCCGCCCATCGCGCAGGAGAGCACGAGCCGCAGACAGATCTCCCATTCTTGCATCGGTAAAATTCCTTTCCATATCCATCGTTTTTTTAAAATCCACAGTTGTGAAAAGTTATCCCCAGGTGTGCAGAACTCTGTGGATAAAATTGTTTACAAGGCCCAAAATTCCTTTATCAACAGGGTTTTGCACAGTGTGCATAATTTTTCCGAACGATTTTTCAATTTTTGTGGATAATGTGGATAAAAGAGTGGATAACCCCATATATTGACCAAAAAATTTTCGAATTTCTATATTTTGTACCGTGACGAATGAAAGTTATCCACAATCCGAGGGGAAAACACGGGGATATTTTTCCGTTTCATCCGTCCATTTCTGCACAGTATCCACAGTCCTTATTCTGCGCGCTCCGCCGGGCTCCATTGGGAATACGGATGGGCGATCAGGGCAGAATTATAGTACCTATGCTCCCCCGTCACCTCTGCACCGACCCATACGGGCAGCGCAAACGCCTCGTCCTCCGACGCGAGTTCGATCTCGGCGATGACAAGCCCCGCGTTCGCCCCATGAAAGACGTCCACCTCCCAGGTGTGCCCCGCCGCACGCTCGACATAGCGCGTCTTTTCCACGAGCGGTGCATCGCAGAGTGCAAGCAGCTCGCGTGCCTCCTCCACGGGGATCTCGTACTCATACTCGAGACGCGCAGCGCCGCGGTTCACTCCCTTGATCGTCAGGAATCCCTGTATACCTGCGATTCGGATTCGTACGGTTCGCTTCGGATCGCGCGAGAGATAGCCCTGCGCCATTTCGATCCCGATGCTCGTCGGTCGAAAATCTTCCTTTACCTTGAATTTTCGCTCGATTTCAACCCCCATGGAGCCGCGTCCTTTCTCGATTCTATTGAAGTATACCTTGCATATTCCGTGCGTTTGCTATATATTATGTGATACTGAACGGATGGAGTTATTGTATCAGCGCTTCTGCAAGAACGCAAGGATAAACATCCGGAGGTAGGGAATCCCTCTATATAATAAGGGAGGAAAGGATCGATCCCGCTTTGACAAAATTACCACCAAAGAGACGAACCGCGAAGAAAAGAACCTGGCCCTATGTCATGCTCGGTGTTCTCGTCGTCTTTGTCCTCGCAGCCGTCGCGGGTGCATTTTTCGCCCAGAGCAGCCTGCTTGACAAACGCACGAAGGAGGATCCAAAGGAGGAGCTCCTCACCGCAACCGACAAGGCAACCATCATGATCATGGGCGTCGATGAGCGCAGCGATGACATAGGGCGCAGCGACACGCTCATGGTCGCCACCATCGATCCCGTAAAAAACGAGACCTCGCTCCTCTCCATCCCGCGTGATACGCGCGTCGCGATCCCCAGAAACGGCTACGACAAGATCAACGCAGCCTATGCCTACGGCGGGGAAAAGCTCACACAGCGCACCGTTGAGGACTTTCTTGGCATTCGCATCGACCACTACGTCATCATCAACATCCACGCATTTCAAAAGATCGTCGACGCCATCGGCGGCATCGATATCAACGTCGAAAAGCGGATGTACTACGAGGATCCGTGGGACGATGACGGCGGCCTCATCATCGATCTGCGGCCGGGGATGCAGCACATGGACGGCAAGACGGCCGTCACCTACGTCCGCTACCGCGACGAGGATGGTGACATCGGCCGCGTCAAGCGCCAGCAGAAATTCATGCGCGCCTGCGTCGACGCCGTCACTACCCCTGCCATCCTGCCTCGCCTGCCCGGGATCATCTCGAGCGTCATCGACAGCGTAAAGACCGACCTCAGTGTCCGCCAGATGCTCGAGTTCATCGGTACGCTCAAGGAATCGCAGGCAAAGGGACTGCGTACGGAGATGGTCCCCGGCCGCCCCCTCTTCATCGACGAGGTGAGCTACTGGATCCCCGACATGGCACAGCTCAGGCGCGGCATGGCCAACGCCCTCGGCGTCACCCTCAGCAGCACGGAGCGCAGCCGTATGGAGCGCGCCGTACGGGAGTACGAGGACTCCATCCCCGCAGACGCGACAGAGCTGCCGGCGGGCGACACCTCCGTCGGACGTGCCGTCAGCGCCGAAGAGGCACTCGACACAGACCGCCGAAAGAAATCGACCGGCCGCGGGGAAGACGAGGAAAAAGACACACGCTCCCCCTCCTCTGACCGCACCCGTACGGGCGCGCGCGAGGATACGGACGAGCGCGGACGGCGTCCCGGACGCAGCACCGAGACCGTTCCCGCCACCGATACCGGCGGCCGACACGCGAGCAGCCGACCAGGCACAGCCTCCGAGCAGCCTGGCAAAAGCAGCGAACGCAGTACGGGCAGCGACAACGGTGCCCCTGCACGCGGCAACGCAGACATGGGGAAACAAGAATAACCCACGCATCCATGCGCTGCCGCCGGAGACAAAAGCTCCGCCGAGAATGCGGCCGCCCATGCGGCGTCCCATTCTTTTATCATAAAACCCAGCATAGGGCAGTGTACTGTGTGCATTGTCCGCGGAGAGCAATGGGGCATCCCCCCCGCAGAAAGGAAGATGTATCATGGCAAGTAAATTTGACGCAGAGGCACTCGAGCTTCACAAGAGCCATCACGGCAAACTCGCGACGGTTCCGACCGTTCCCCTCGGTTCGCGCGACGATCTCAGCCGTGCCTACACGCCGGGCGTTGCAGCACCGTGCCTGGAGATCAAGGAAAAGCCCGAGACCATCTACGACTACACGACGAAGGGCAACATGGTTGCCGTCGTCACGAACGGCACCGCCGTCCTAGGCCTTGGCAACATCGGCGCAGGCGCCGGACTTCCGGTCATGGAGGGCAAATCCATCCTCTTCAAGGGCTTTGCAGGCGTCGATTCCGTTCCCGTCTGCGTCGACAGCCCCAAAGTCGAGGACGTCGTGAAGGTCTGCCAGCTGATCGCTCCGACCTACGGCGGCATCAACCTCGAAGACATCAAGGCGCCTCAGTGCTTTGACATCGAGAATGAGCTGAAGAAGACCCTCGATATCCCCGTCTTCCACGATGACCAGCACGGCACAGCGATCGTCGTCGTCTCCGCCCTGCTCAATGCGTACAAGTATCTCAACCGCGACCTCAAGACCGCAAAGATCATCATCAACGGTGCAGGCGCTGCGGGCCAGGCGATCGCACGTCTCCTCTTCGCCTATGGCGCACAGACCGTTGTCCTCTGCGACACGACGGGCGCCATCTACGAGGGCCGTCCCGAGAACATGAACCCGTACAAGGACAGCATCGCCAAGGTCTCCAACCTCCAGAAGGAAAAGGGATCGCTCGCCGAGGTTGTCAAGGGCAAGGATATCTTCATCGGGGTCTCCGGCCCCGGCACGCTCACGCAGGACATGATCCGCAGCATGAGCCCCGAGCCTGTCATCATGGCGATGGCAAACCCCGTCCCCGAGATCCTGCCGGATGAGGCAAAGGCAGCAGGCGCACGCATCGTCTGCACCGGCCGCTCCGACTTCCCGAACCAGGTCAACAACCTCCTCGCCTTCCCGGGCATCTTCCGCGGTGCACTCGATGTGCGTGCAAAGGAGATCAATGAGGAAATGAAGATCGCCGCTGCCGGCGCCATCGCATCCCTCATCCCCGAGGCAGAGCTCAACGAGACCAACATCATCGCGAGCCCGCTCGATCCGCGCGTCGCTCCGACCGTCGCGGCTGCTGTCGCAAAGGCAGCACTCGATACCGGTGTTGCACGTCGCACCGACCTCACCCCCGAGGACGTCGCCGCCCATACGCGTGAGCTCCTCGGACAGAAGAAGTAAGACATCTGCATCGATACAAACGCCCGCCGCCGGAGGAAATTCCTCCGGCGGCGGTTTTGTATGGTTTATAAAACATAGTAAAGTATATTATAATATTTATTATGTTGACAAAATATGAGAGCCATATTATGATGTACGCTGTACAATTCAACATGGGATACGTAAAGCAGGTGCCCTTCGGGGCTTAATAGGGAAGCCGGTCAAAGCCGGCGCGGTCCCGCCACTGTGAGGAGGAGCGAATTTGCCGCAATTGCCACTGGGGCACATGCCTTGGGAAGGTGGGCAAAGGAGCGATGATCCCGAGCCAGGAGAACTGCCTGTTTGACGCTCATTGATAAACCCACGAGCGATGGGGAGAGGGGCAAGGACAATGAAAAAAACGAAGAAGAAACTCCTAGCAGCAGCCGTGATCTATGGCTGCTCTTTTGGTGCAGGACATGGCTTCTGTACGGTGGAGGCAGCAGATGCGGACAGGGATGACACAGTCCATGTGTACGATCTGCCCGCTCTTACGATTGTCGGAGAACGCAAGATAACGTTTGCCGGCGACATGATCGAGACAAAGAGCACCACGGGCATTCTGGGTGAAAAGGACTCCCTGGAGCTTCCTTACAGCGTGACGACCGTCAGCCAGAAGGCAATCGAGACGTTCTCCTCACCGCAAAACGGTGTCATGGATACGCTCTCACTCGTTCCCTCCGTGCGTGCATCCTCCAGCAAAACTGTCCATTCTGTGACCATCCGCGGCTTCCAGCAGAACGGCTACTCCATGTATATCAACGGAATTCCGGGCGCAATGAGTTCCGGCAACCTGCCCTACTACTGGATCGAAAACGCGACCGTCGTTTCAGGGCCGAACCTCGGCGTCAACGGGACGAATCTCTCTGATGCAATCGGCGGATCGATCAACTTCCAGTCAAAGAGAGCTCAGGCAAAGGACAATACCGATTTCCGCCTGTCCTATAACGGCGGCAGCGCATTCGAGGAGGGCGTCGATATTGGCCGTCGATTCGGCGCCAACAAAGAATATGGTCTGCGCGTCGTCGCCAACCACATCGGCGGCGAGACCGTACAGGAAAATAAGGATCTCACGCAGAACAACATCTTCATCAACCTCGATCATCAGGGAAAACGCTCAACGACGAACCTCATGCTCGGCTACAGCCGCATCCGATATGAGGGCGGCGGCGACGGCTTCAGCGTTGGAGCACTGACGGCTCTGCCCAAGGCCCCCGATGCAAGCAAGAGCTATACACCGTCGTGGCTCTATCACACATATAAGGACACATGGGTGATCCTCAATCACGACCAAAAGATCAACGAGCACATGAAGGCCTATGCCAACTTCGGCTATCATCGGTTTGACTACGACAAGTATTACGAAGGTACCCCGAAACTGACCTCAAATGACGGTGACTTCCAAATCAATGCAGAGTATTGGCCGCTCGGTCATACGCGCGTCTATTTTGGGACAGGACTGCGCGGCGACTTCCGCACGGGCAAGGTCAGCCACGACTACATCATCGGTGTTGATAAGAACTGGGTCAACCGTGACTCGGGCGGCGACGATCTGTGGTCCGGCACGGGCAATCTCTACCGCAGCAATGCGTGGCCAAGCGTGCCGCTGCCCGACTACAAAGCGCCGCTGCAGTTCAAACAGCAGATGACGGGCTATCACATCGTCGATACGATGAAGTTCATGGATGACCGCCTCCAGCTGACGCTCGGTCTGCACATGCATAACTCCAGTTATACGAGAGTCAGACAAAAGCGCCAGGATTCCCATGCAACCAGCCCAACATTTGCACTGAGCTACAAGTTTACCCCAGATGTCATGGGATACGTCAGCCACAGCGAGTCCTTCAACGCGGGAACTCTGGTATCGGGCGCTGCCTATAAAAACAAGGGCGATGTTCTCCCGCCGGCAAAGACGAAGCAGGATGAGATCGGCATAAAGATCAAAAAGGGAGACTTCGTCAATACACTGAGCTTCTTCCAGATCCGCAAGGCAAATAACATTGATGTTGAGCGTGCCGACGGAAAGTATCGTACGAATGATGGCCAGCAGAAGAATACGGGCTTTGAGTGGGCATTCACCGGCAAGCTGAACGATCGGCTCGATCTGGTCGGCGGCCTCATGTACCTCAATGCCAAGCAGGCCAAGACACAAAACGGAACGAACGACGGAAAAGACGTTGGCGGAACGTCAAAGCTCTCCGGCACGGTCGGTGCGATCTACCACATCGATCCTGCATGGTCGCTGATCGGCAGAGTCTCGTATCTGGGGAGTGCCAAGATTAAGAACGAAGCGCTGACGGTACCCTCCTCGTGGAAGTTCGATCTCGGTGCCTCCTATGAGACGAAAATGGGAACGACCCCCGTCACCCTCTCACTGATGTGCTATAACGTAACAGGGAGAGACTACTGGGTCCCCGTCGCCGGCTCGGACGGCCTGCAGCTGAGCGCTCCGCGTTCCGTTTCCTTTACTGCAAATTTCGAACTGTAATAACGTATGGACACAGGCAGACGGATGTGCGTTTGCCTGTTTTCATTCTGTCATTTTTAAGGAAGGGCTATGTTGCTGGAAAAAATAAAGACCCTGGGCAGCGTACGCATCGTATTGCTGCTTCTTCCGCTGCAGCTGCTCGTTGTATGGTGGGGGCTGAGTGCAGGACTCTCCGAGCTGTCACCGACTGCGCTTCTCGGCATCACCGGCGGCACGCAGGATGAGATGCTGAGCGCTCGGATTCTGTATGAGCTGCGTTTGCCGCGCGTACTGCTGGCTCTGTGCGTCGGTATGGGGCTGACGCTCTCCGGCATCATCATGCAGGCGATCGTGCAGAATCCGCTCGCGGATCCGTATATCCTGGGCGTATCTGCCGGCGCTTATTTCGGTACGGCTGCGGGACTCTTCCTCGGCCTCGGCGCCCTGTTCGGCGCTGCCGCCATTGGGATCAGCGCCTTTCTCGGTGCTCTTCTCGTGTCCGTGCTGGTGATCGGCATCGCGCGCGGCACTCATACGGATCTTGGCAATCTGCTCCTGGGCGGTCTTGCAATGGGGCTGATCTTCTCCTCACTCGCCGGATTCCTTATCTATCGAGTCAGCGACAAGGAGGGTATGGAGGCCATTACCTTTTGGCTTATGGGAAGTGTGACAAATGCGTCCCTGCCGCACGTGCTCTTCTTATGCCTTATCGTCGGCGCAGCATTTTCGTACTTCATGACGCAGGGACGCGTGCTGAACATCCTGCTCCTGGGCCGCGATACCGCGATCACGCTTGGCATCCATCCGCAGAATTACATAGTAAAATATCTTCTCTGCAATGGTCTTTTGGTTGGCTTGATCGTCTGCAATGCCGGTATGATCGGCTTTATCGGTCTTGTCCTCCCCCATATTGTACGCAGTTTTTTGGGATCCGATCATCATGTGCTCGTGCCCGCTGCCGTCATGATCGGCGGGATATGCGCTGTCCTCCTGGACATACTCTCACGTTCGCTCCTGCCGATTCCGGGCGCAGAGATTCCTCTGGGCATCATGTTTTCCCTCATCGGTGCACCGCTCTTCATCTATCTGGTATTTCGGCGCAGATACGGTTTTTATGGCGGGTAGGAGCACAGATATGATGAAACAACCGATGCAGAACATCCTTTTATATGCAGTACTTGCCGCTATACTTCTCCTGCTGCCGCTGACAGCCATGACGCGCGGGGTCATCCCCATAGAGCTGGGGGAGGTTGTACGGTTCCTTCTCAATCCGAGCGATCCTCAAATTCCTCCGATTCATGCAGATGTTTTGGAATATATGCGTGCTCCACGCTTTCTTCTTGCGCTTCTCGCAGGAAGCACGCTGGCCGTTGTCGGCGCTGTCATGCAGGCACTCCTGCGCAATCCTCTGGCCGATCCATACTTTTTGGGGATCTCCTCGGGGGCAGCGCTCGGTGCCGTTTTGATGATGAGCGCCAACATTTCAATGATTGCCGGCCTCTCTGCGGTACCATTGGGCGCATTTGCGGGTGCTGGAGCTGCCACGGTTCTCGTTCTGTGGCTCACACGTTATTACGGGCGAGGGAAGTCCTTCATGATCCTCATTGCAGGCATGGGGATCCATGCGGTGTGCAGTGCCGTCGTCAGTCTCATCATCTCGCTTGCACCGAACTCGCGCACGGTATCAAACATCTCCTATTGGCTTCTCGGAAGTCTCGAAAAAGCGAGCTGGGAAAAGGATCTCTATCTGGCGATCGTCGTCCTGCCCATACTCCTTTTCTTCTTTCTGCAGACTCGTGTCCTGAATCTGATGCTCTTGGGCGACGATACCGCACGTACACTCGGCTATCGTCTGGAGGAGCGCCGGCAGACCTTCATCTTCCTCTGCGCTGCAGCTGCGGCGATGATCGTTTACAATGCGGGCATCATCGGTTTTGTCGGCCTTGCTGTCCCCCACATCGCTCGGCTTCTGGTCGGCGGCAGCTATACGCGCCTGCTTCCCGTATGTGCCGCCCTCGGCGCTGGCTTTCTCGCGTGGGCAGATGTCTTTAGCCGCATCGCTGTAGAAAATGGAGAGGTGCCGATCGGAATAGTGGTCAGCCTGCTCGGCAGTCCGATTTTTTTGCATCTATTATTGAAGAGAAAGCACGGCTGATCTATGAAAAAGACATTTTGCTGCAGCCTGGCAGTCATGATGTGCGCGGCAGCTGCTGGCTGCACGTTCTCAGAAACACCGCCTGTGGGAGAGGAGCAGATTGTCCGCGTAGAGAATCTGCGCATTGACAACTACTATGTACAGGGAAAGAATATACAGGAATTCGATGCAGTGCCGCAGCGTGTGCTCGTCGTCGGTGACAACGAGGTGGAAACACTGATCGAACTCGGAGCAGCCTCATCCATCGTTTTAGCTGCAGCGAACAACGACGGCCCTTTTCCCATGAAGGAGGAAAACGCGCGTGTTTTAGAAACCCTGCCGCGCGCGATGAATCAACAGCTCCGCATGGAATATATCACGCGGCTGAATCCCGACCTCATCATCGGACACCAATACTGTTTTACGAGAAACAGCCTCGGCAGCACTGACTATTGGAACGCACACGGCGTGAGGACACTGGTCAATCCGAGCAGTTCTCAGCCCCGGCGCCACTACATCACAGAGACCGTGGCGCAGGAGATGGAGAGCATTCGTGACTATGGCCGCATTTTCCACGCAGAACCCGCTGCCGAACGCATTGTCCGGGAAACCTATGACTGTATCGCGGAGATCAACGAAAAGGCTCGCTCATATCCAAAACCGCGGGTCATGCTGATCGAGCTCATGAGCACGTTCGTCTCCTACGATAAGAGCAAGCTCGCGGGCAATATGGCGGAGCAGATCGGCGCAGAGGCCATCGCAACTCCTGCGGTCATCACATTCGAGCACATCGCAAAGGAGGATCCCGATGTCCTGATGGTGATCTGCAGCCACGCAGAATACGGTTCATGCGTTGCGCAGATCCATGACCATCCGGGACTTCAGCATACGAAATGCGTACAAAATCACCGCATTTACAGCATCCCGCTCGGATATACCTATGGGCCACTCTGTCATACCATTGACGGAATAAAAATGATGGCAAAGGCTTTTTATCCAGGAATCGAAATCGAATAGGGCGCTTTATGTGGTAACGAACATCGCCGCCGGAGGAAATTCCTCCGGCGGCGATGCTTTTCTATGCTTAGAATACGACTCTGCCCAAATTCGTCAAGTCTGTACGAATCGTGCCCATATTTCTTCATACGCCGCCTCAACATCCCTTACGTACCCGTGCGCATCCATGAGCGGCGAACCACGCAGAATCGCACGCAGATTCTCGCGCAGAGCACGCAGGGTCGCAGGGTCGGAGGCGAGTGCCGCCGCGATATGCACATAGTCCTCGGGGGTCTTGGCGATCAGCTCCGTGAGATTTGCATTCGTGAGGAGGCTCTCCCCGAACCGCGCACCGTGGCTCTCCCCGCGCAGGGTCACGACAGGAACGCCCATCGCGAGCGCCTCGCAGGTCGTGATGCCGCCCGTGTAGGGGAAGGTATCGAGCGCAATGTCCATATCTCCGTACTCCGCGAGGTGATCGGGGCTGAATCCGCGCATCTCCACACGTTCAACGGGAATGCCGCAGCGTGTGAAGCGCTCCGCCGCGAGCTCTCGCCCCTCTTCGCTCATAAACAGCTTGCTCTTGAGTAAAAGCCGTGACCGCGGGACCGCATCCAGCAGCTGACCCCAGAGGCACAGAACCTCATCCGTCACCTTGCTGAAGTTGTTGAACGAGCCGAATGTCACATAGCCGCTGCGCTCCATCGGCGGTGGGGTGACGGCAGAAAGATCCTCGGGCAGGGTGTAGCAGAAATGGCTGTGCGGAAGACGGATCATCTCCTCGGTAAAGGCGGCGTCCTCACGCCCCTCAGGATCAACGTGCACATCCGAGAGCATATAGTCAACGGCAGGCAGCCCCGTCGTATTGAAGTAGCCGATGCCCGTCACCTGCACGGGCGCAGGTTTGTATGCAAGGACGGGGAGACAGTTGTCCTGCGTGTGTCCGGCGAGATCAACGAGGATGTCAATCTCATCGCTGCGCACGAGAGCCGCCGCCTCTGCCGCTGTCATCCCCTGGATGTTCCGCCACGCATCCACCGCCGCACGGAACTCCTGTGAAAGCACGTCCTCCGCGCCGCTCATGTAGCAGTAAACGGCAAAACGCGAACGATCGCAGAGGTGAAGGAGCGGGCGCATCAGTGTCCCGACGGGATGTGTGCGCAGATCGGGCGAGATATAGCCGATGCGGAGGCGATCGTGCCCGCGTGCGGCATCCGCGGCAGACGCGAGCGCCTGCACATCGGCAAAGAGCGCCCCATAGCCGCGTGCAAGCCCTGCATAGGTACCGCGCAGATGCGTCGGCAGATAGTTGACGGCAAAGAGCGCGTTACTGTATTCAATCGCCTTCTGCACACGCCCCGTCTCGAGACGGCTCGAGGCAAGGAACGCCTCAACCGCCTCCGCACTCTCCCCCGTGAGCGTCAGAGCCTCGCCGAGCAGACTGTACGCACTCGCAAGAAAGACCGTGCAGTAGGCACGGCTCTCCTCCTCGGCGGCAATCCGCTCCGTGAGCATGGCAATCAGCGCGCGCAGATGCTCGATCTGCGTGCGAATCTTGTCCTCCGCGCGATCGATGTAGATCTCCTGGCGCGCAGCCCCCGCATGATCAGGACGTACTGCACGGATGCGCGCGATCTCCGCGCGTGCTTCGTCATACAAACCGCAGCCCGTCAGAGCCGCTGCACGGATGTAGCGCATCTCCACATCCTCGGGCAGAGCGCTGAGCATCTCCCCTGTCAGCTCTGCCGCCCGCACGTACTCTCGTGCCTCATAGAGCGCATTTGCCCGCATCAGCATCTCCTGGCGCCATGCCTCTCGACTTTTCACGATGCCCCTCCTCTTTGCAAATGATATGAGTTTTATTCGACAGGAAGATATAAAATTCCTTTTGGAAAGACGTCACACGATAAACAACATCGATGAGATACACAGAAAAAGATATACAGGATATATTTCTTGAAATCTCTGTCCGATGGTATAATGCTCATCATAAGAAACCTTTCCGCGCATGAGCACTTACGATCTGCCGTAACGCCAAAGGAGCAAGGAGCATGATATACAGCAGCCAGAAGCGATATGGTTTGATCATTCTAAGCGCTCTTTGTCTGTGCCTCCTCAGCGGCACGGACATCATTTCTGCACAGGAGTCCATGGAGAGCTGCATGCCAAAGGAAGGAATGGATGCACAGATGCAGACTACATCTCGAATGGAGCGTTTGATTGCATCCCATACATCAGGTACTAGCATTGGATATCATCCTGGCCACGACGAAAAGATCATCTGGGATGAAAATGTCTCGGTCGATGTCTCCGGTGTCGGCAGAGGAGAACGCGGCCCGCATAACAATGTGACGGGAATCTACCTGCTGGACGGCGCACAGTTGACGATTGGCGGCGACCTCAGGCTCCGTCTCACAAATGCCCGTCCGCCCGTGGACGGAGCCACACCTGGCACGGATGTTGCGCACTACTATATGAGCGGCATCTACGCAGGCTACGGCGGTCAGATCCGCGGCAGGACGCATGGGACGACACAGTTCCTCCTCCGCGGCAATCTTGATATGGAGGTAACTGGCGTCGGACTCCAGGCGAACAAGGACAGTATGATCACCGTGGGCGGCGGCAGGATCGTAACGCAGGCGCTCACCTCCTCTGACACCTATGCCCTCCTCGCCGAAGAGGGTACGGTCTCCATGAATGTAACCGAAACAAATGCCCTCCAGGATGCAAAAGCCGTCCATATTATCGGGAATCTCGGCGTGCTCAACAAAAACTACGGCATCGATCCCAATCCGAATAGGCGTACCTCGTTGATTGCGCTCAGCCTTCCGACCGCAGATTCTACGCTGACGGGCGGCATTCTGAACGAGTTTGAGGAGAATGGTTCGAATCCGCAGGGCTCCGGTGTCGATCTCCGGCTCTCAAATCATGCCTGCTGGCGCAACAAATGGCTCGGTGCACCGCGTGAAAAAGCTGCGCGGCCGAATGCTGCCTCCTACCTCTACACAGGCAGCAAGATTCGAAATCTCTGCGGTGCAGCCTCCCGTGAAATGCAGGCCTCCATCATCCAAGAGGAATCTCTGCCGATCACGATCAACAACTTCAGCGGTCATGTACGCGTCATCTACACATGCAAAGCAGATGGGTGCATTATGGGTGGAGGGATCATCATCCGACACGCAGCAAGGAATTCCTCGATCACACTGTTCTTGGACACACAGGGCTATGAACCCGCGGACATTGCAGCAAGAAAGGACACTCTCCTGCACGCGCTCGCTGGCAAACTGCACGATACGAATGCCTCCATCAGCGCACACCATCTCACCGTATATGTGGAGATGGGCAGTCTGGCATGACTCTATCCATAGGCATGGCCGAGGAATCTCCTCGGCTCTTTTTATGCGTGCTCACGCCCGTAAAACATAGACTTTTCCCTGTGAAAATGCTATAATCATCGTGGATTATTATGGAACGAACACGAAGAGGTGACATTTTGGATTTGGATTTTGGACAGGGGCGCATCGTCCCGGTCAACCTCGAACACGAGAT
This sequence comes from Selenomonas sp. oral taxon 892 str. F0426, assembly GCF_000468035.1. Lineage (GTDB taxonomy): Bacteria > Bacillota > Negativicutes > Selenomonadales > Selenomonadaceae > Centipeda. The sequence goes on along the minus strand of NZ_KI260548.1, from coordinate 20,833 downwards.
GAAAAACTCGTACATCGACTACGCGATGAGCGTCATTGTGGCGCGTGCGCTGCCCGATGTGCGCGACGGCCTAAAGCCCGTGCATCGCCGCATCCTCTACGCGATGCAGGGCTCCGGCATGACCAGCTCGAAGCCGTACAAGAAATCGGCACGTATCGTCGGTGAAGTGCTCGGTAAATATCACCCGCACGGCGACACCTCCGTCTACGACGCGATCGTCCGCATGGCGCAGGACTTCTCCATGCGCTACATGCTCGCGGACGGACACGGCAACTTCGGCTCGGTCGACGGCGACTCAGCCGCTGCAATGCGCTATACCGAGGTGCGCATGTCGAAGATCGCCGAGCTCATGCTGCGCGACATCGACAAGGAGACCGTCGACTTTACGGACAACTACGACGGCTCGGAGAAGGAGCCAACCGTGCTCCCCGCGAAATTCCCGCAGCTGCTCGTCAACGGCACGGCAGGCATCGCCGTCGGCATGGCGACCAACATCCCGCCGCACAACATGGTCGAGGTCATCAACGGCACGCTGATGCTCATCGACAATCCCGAGACGACCATCGAGGAGCTCATGGGCATCATCAAGGGGCCCGACTTCCCGACGGCAGGCCTCATCCTCGGCACAGAGGAGATCCGCAAGGCATATACGACAGGCCGCGGCGTTGTGAAGATGCGCGCGCGCGCCCACATCGAGACGATGAGCAGCGGCAAGCCGCGCATCATCGTCACCGAGCTGCCGTATCAGGTCAACAAGGCGCGCCTCATCGAGAAGATCGCCGACCTCGTCCGCGACAAGCAGATCGACGGCATCACGGATCTGCGCGATGAGTCCGACCGCAGCGGCATGCGCATCGTCATTGAGCTGCGCCGCGACAGTGCGCCCAACGTCATCCTCAACCAGCTGTACAAGCACACGCAGCTGCAGGACAGCTTCGGCGTCATCATGCTTGCTCTCGTGGACGGCCAGCCCGTCATCATGAACCTCAAGCAGATGCTCGGGCACTACATCAGCCATCAGGAAACGGTCATTACACGGCGTACGCAGTACGAGCTTGCAAAGGCAGAGGCACGCGCTCATATCCTCGAAGGTCTCACAATCGCACTCGATCATCTGGACGCTGTCATTACAACAATTCGCGAGAGCCGCACGGCGGACATTGCACGTACTGCTCTCATGGACGGCTTCAAGCTCACGGAGAAGCAGGCACAGGCGATCCTGGACCTCCGTCTCCAGCGGCTCACGGGCCTCGAGCGCGAGAAGATCGAGGAGGAGTATCAGGAAGTCCTGAAGATGATCGAGGAGCTGAAGGGCATCCTCGCCGACCGCATGAAGGTACTTGCGATCATCAAGAATGAGCTCATCGAGGTGCGCGACAAGTACGGCGACGAGCGCCGTACGGAGATCACCTTCGATGCGAGCGAGATGGACATCACCGACCTCATCGCCGAAGAAGATGTGGTCGTCACGCTCACGCTCAACAACTACATCAAGCGCATTCCGCTCGATACCTACCGCCGCCAGCGGCGCGGGGGCGTCGGGGTCAAGGGCATGGGAACGAAGGAAACGGATATTGTCAGCGATCTCCTCATCACGACGACGCATCACGACATCCTCTTCTTTACGAACCGCGGACGCGCATTTGTTCTGAAGGCATACGAGATCCCTGAGAGCGGCCGCCAGGCAAAGGGCACGGCGATTGTCAACCTCCTTGCCGTTGAGAGCGATGAGCGCATCACCGCCGTCATCCAGATCAAGGAGTTCCGCCCTGACCGCTTCCTCTTCCTCGGCACGAAGCGCGGCGTGGTGAAAAAGACCCCGCTCGCCGAGTTTGCGAACATCCGAAAGAGCGGACTCAAGGCGGTCAACCTTGACGAGGACGATGAGCTGATCGGGGTGAAGTTCACGGACGGTGAGAACCGGATCATGCTCGGCACACGCCACGGCAAGGCGATCACCTTCCCCGAGGACGGCGTACGCTCCATGGGACGCGTCACGCGCGGCGTGCGCGGCATCAACCTCAGCGACGGCGATGAAGTCGTCGCGATGGATATCCTCAAGACCGATTCTGAGGTGCTCACGGTTACTGAGGGCGGCTACGGCAAGCGCACGACGGCCGAGGAGTACCGCACGCAGACACGCGGCGGCAAGGGCCTCATCAACATGAAGGTTACGGAGAAGACCGGCCCCGTCGTCGGCATCCGCGTTGTACGTGAGAATCAGGAGCTCATGCTCATCACCACTGAGGGCATCGTCATCCGCACAACCGTCGATGAGATCTCGCTCATCAGCCGCAATACGCAGGGCGTCAAGCTCATGACCATCGGTGAGAACGACCGCGTCGCCTCAATGGCAACGATGAACCGCATCGTCGATCCGCCGAACGAATAAAGCGTAGACATGGCGGAGGCGGCACCTGCTGCAGCATATCTGACCAAAAGAGCGGGGCTGCTGTACGAAGCTAGAACTTCGTACAGCAGCCCCTTTTTGTATGTCTGCAGGTACCTACTTCACGACGGATACAGCTCCATCGCTGCTAATGGCGCGGCAGGCGTCGGTATATACCTCGACGAACTCGTAGCCGCCGCGTGCGGCCAGCGATCTTGCGCGCTCCATACCGTGCGGCAATGTCTGACCGCGCTTGTAGTGCTCGATGATATTCCCGGCGATGGTGATGGTATGCACCTCGTATGGCTCACCGAGATAGCATTTTGCGACGATGCCAATGAGGACGCCCGCCAGATCGAGCACCTCGGGAAACTCGGCGCGAATGGCATCGACGATGGCTGCACGCTCCGCCTCACTCATATGATGGCTGCCCGCATCGAGCCTATGAATCGCCTCCATATATGCTTTGGAACGCTGCTTCTTGAGGAGGCGCCCCATCTGCATCTGCTGCGCCTCGCTCTTCGTCTCCGTGTTCGCGGATACCTGATGAAGGCTGAGCGGGCTCTGCGTCTTTGTATCTGCAGTTCGGTTCAAAAGTGGCCGCGGCATACGATCCCTCCCTACACTAATACCCTGCGCGTACGCATCTCCGTCGACTTTCGCAGTGCGGTCTCACTGCCGATGGGACGGCCGCTTGCAGGGACGGCACGTTCCCTGCCCCAGTCTCGGATGGCGGCAATCTTCTCGGGCGCGGTCTCAGAGAGCGGGACGACATTGCCGAATGCCGTACGCAGATTCTCCTCATTTAATTGGAAATCAGGGTTTGCAATCACGCGGTAGGCGAGGTCGCGCACCGTGGATTCGAGATCGGCGCCCGTAAAGCCGTCGGTCATGGTGACGAGGGTGTCGGCGAATGCGCCCGCAAAGTCGAGTTCCAGATATTTCCGCATATAGAGGCGCAGGATGTCATAGCGTTCGTCGGCGGTCGGCAAATCGATAAAGAACAGCTCATCGAAGCGTCCGCGCCGCAGCAGCTCCGAGGGGAGCATGGACACATCGTTCGCCGTCGCAACAACGAAGACCTGTTTGCGGCACTCCTGCAGCCAGAAGAGGAACTGTCCGACCATGCGCGTGGAGACGCCGCCGTCGTTCGACGAACCCGCACCCGCGAGCCCCTTCTCAATCTCGTCGATCCAGAGGATGCACGGTGCAACGTTCTCTGCCGTCATGAGTGCGTCGCGCAGCTGCTGCTCGCTCTGACCGACGTAGCTGCCCTGCACGGTCGCAAAGTCAAGGCGGTAGAGCGGCAGCTTCCAGTTCGCAGAGATTGCCTTTGCTGAGAGGGATTTTCCGCAGCCGGGAACACCGACGAGGAGGATGCCGCGCGGCGATTTCAGGCCCTTCTCCTTGAGCAGACTGCGCTTCTCTGCTGTGAAGAGGAGCCGTTTCTCGTCGAGCCAGTCTCTAAGTCCCGCGAGCCCGCCGACATCAGAGGCACTCTCATCGACAGAGATCTTCTCGAGTCCTGAGATGTCGGAGAAGAGGCGATCCTTCGCTGTGCGCACCTCGTCCATATCCTCCTTGCGGATCGCCTTCTTCGCGATGAGCGCCGCCATGACATTCTCTGCCTCGACGGCGGTGACACCGCCTAGTATGGATGCCGCCTCGCGAATATCCATATCCGTCCACTCAATGTCGATCTCTGCGCGATAGTCGTCGATGTAGCCGCGCACAATCGTCTCCATCTCGTCCTCATCCGGCAGCGGCAGCTGGAGGGTCAGTCCGAGGCGCTGCAGACGGTTCCAGACGGCGGAGGTGGTGAGTACGATGATCTGCCCGCCGGTCTCGTTCGCGAGGGTCACAAGGTCGAGCAGCTGGCGCGCATCGTTCGTGTCGCTCGAGAGGTCTGGGGTCTCGGTCAGGACGAGGGTCGTATTCGCACGGTGCTTCATCTGCTCACCGATGAAGTCGATCGCACCGTAGATGGATTTATCATCACTGACGACCTTATCCGTCGCGAGGTCGTAGACGCCCTTAGAGAGCGTGTGGATGAAAAAGGGAAGGCACAGCTCCGCGGCGGCTTCTTTGAGCAAATCGAGAGCGCGGGCACGCTCCACGGTATGGAGCGTGATGAAAGGAATCCGCGCGATGCCATAGCGCGTGAGAAGTTCCTTGCACTCGTTTCGTGCGGTCATAGATGTTCCTCCATTTCCAGTGCATTCACTTTATGGTTCCGTACGAGTGCACCCATCCTGCCCGTACGGTCGCTCTTTGCCGATGATTCCAGGCTCTCCTGCATACGGTCGGCGGCATTCTGCACAAGGGCGGTGAACTGCGTGCGCTGCTCCTCAGGCACGGCAGGGAGCGCTGCGGCAGAATGCAAAAAGATAAGGCTGCGGCGCAGGGCAAGAAGCGCCCCGATCATCGCACGCTCATCGGATGCGCGCTGCATAGCGCGGTCAAAGACATCAGAGGCTCGCTCCACGCGTGCATGCAGGGCATCCATAAAGCGCTGTGCAAATCGTGCAGCGACACCGGACTGCCATGCGATCGTACCCGTGTGCATGGCGTGCAGGACATCCTCATCCGCCGTCCCCTCTGCGAATGTTTTCAGCAGCGCTGCCCACTGGGCATAGGTCGTTGGCGGAACGATCATGTGCGTGATCTCCGTACGGGTGCCGCCGGCGGCTCGAGGTTCCATGCGGGGAGGCCCTCAGCAAGCACCTCGGAGACACGTTCATAGGAGCCAAGCTCCTCTGTATCCGGCGGAGCGGCAGAGCGAATCGAAGCAAATGCTGCGCTGCGCCGTGCGGACGGCGGCGCAGGTTTTTCTCCCGCATTGCGCGGGGGTTCTTTTTTTATGCCGCCAAATGGATTTTGCTCACTCATGATATTACTCCTGTATGCGTATTCTGCGGTCATGGTCAATGTCAATGCGGAACTGATCGGGATGCAGCGCCGTAAGGAAGTCAATGGTCTGCTGACTGCCGCTGTCGAGAGACTCATATTCCTCGCGGTAGTCCACGACCTCGGCCAAGATGCCGCGCAGGATCTCCGCACCCGATGTCCCCTGTTTCGCATACTGCTCCTCCAGCTCTGCGCGCTGCTCATCCAGTGCCCGCACGGCCTTGTGGTAACAGTAGTATAGGTATGCCCCGATGAGCGCGCCGATGATGAAGCCTGTCATGCCGCCGAAGTAAAGCCCGAGAAGTGCGGTGACGATCCCGCCCCACTGGCAGAGGCGATGCTCCGTGCTCAGCTGGAGCCTCGACAGTGCCTGCGTGCGCTCGAAGTCGTTCCACGCGGCAAAGCGCGTGATCAGCTCCTCCTCGTTCTCACCATCCGCTGTCTCCCCCTCAAAGGCTCCGATCTTAAATGGGATGATATTGGGAACGGCTGCACGGTTTTCCGCGATGTGGTCACGGTATGCCGAGAGGATCCAGTCCCGCGAAACGGCGAGCGCCATCTTCTGCGTCGTGACGCTCGCATGTGCCTCCGATGGGTTCATCGCGGCATCCGTGAGCAGCTGCATGAAGTCACGCCGCTCCTCGAATGCCTTTTCCTTGAGCTTCATCTCCTGTTTTGCACGGACTTCATCACCGCCCGCATCGACGACAAGCTGCTCGAGGGTCGCCGCCTCTCGCAGGGGCTGTTCCGCCGCGTCGAAGTCGGTCACGAGGCTCGTGAGGATGCGGTCAAGCTCCTGTACGAGGGTGCGCAGGGGCGGCTTCTGTTCGAATACTTTTTTAAGATGTTCGTGAAATTTTGCATGGAGTTCCGCCCCACCGAGCACGCGCTTGAGTTCATCGGAAATCGTGCTGTACTCTGCCAGATAGGGATAGTCATAGGCAGCAGGCTGCACCGGCTGCACCGGCTGCATCACGGTCAGCGCCTCTCTCCAGCGACGCTCCTGCTCCTCGACGAAGCCCGCCCGCTCCGAGAGACGGCGTGTCCACGTCTCGATCTGCCGATCGATCTGCCCCTCCGCATCGCGTCCGAGGAGGCCGCTCGCATAGGCGTCGACGATGAGGATTGCCTTGCGGTCAAGCGCTGTCTCGTCCTGCCGCATGAGGTAGTGCTGTATCCATCGCAGGGCGGAGGAGCTGCGTCCCGCACGGCGGCAGACGAGTGCGAAGAAGAGTGCCGTCTTTTCCTCGTCGCGGCGCAGGGCCTCCTTCAGCGCACGCTGTGCAATCTCCTCATGGTCGCTGATCCACGCGGAGAGCGCAACGAGCGCGGGAGCGAGCCAGTACTCCGGTGCACGCAGCATCAGCTCCTCCGACGCAGATCGGATCGTCTCCTGCCGCACGAGGGCAAGGTCATTGGCCTGCAATATGCCTTTCGTCGTGCGTCGAATGACGGCATAGTGTCCATATTTCTGCTCAAGTTCCTGATGCAGCTTCACAAGGCGCGTCTCCGCCAGCTGTGCACGTGTCGAGAGGCGATGCGTCTCCACAAAGTCATGGAAGTCTGCCGTCAGCTCGTCCAGATCTTCGCGCAGATCGTTGACGTTCCTGCCGACCGCCACGACATTCGAATTTGTCGTATCAATATAGTCGCCCAGTTCCCGCAGGCGGCTCGCGATGTGCGAGAGATCGGCCTGCGCAATCACACGATTACTCATACATTCCCTTTCTTTCTCTTTACGCATGATACGAGTTGATTATAGCACCAATCGACTTTTTCGAGAAGAAGGGAATCGTTCCATCGGCCGCGAATCTATCCTATCATAGGATTCGTGACGAAAGGGGATAATCATTTTGTTTCAGACCGTCAATATGGCAGACTTCTCAGCGTACACACGCAAGGTGCCATTCGAGGACTATCCCGAGATGGCGCTCATGACGCTTGGCGTACGGAGCTATCTTGTGAACGGCATCGCTCATTCATATACAACGGATGCACACGTCCTGATCGGCAATTACTGCTCCATCGCCCATATGGAGCATTTTTTCCTTGGCATGAACCACGACCACTATGCGATTACATCCTACCCTCTGGCATCCGTACTCGATTCGTCCGATGACAACAAGCATGCAGCCTACAACCGCCATCAGATCACCATAGGGAATGATGTTTGGATCGGCGGCGGCTCGATGGTCATGAGCGGCGTACACATCGGAAATGGAGCGGTGATCGGAGCAGGGTCTGTCATTGCAAAGGATGTCCCCCCGTATGCGATCGTTGTCGGCAATCCTGCACGCGTGATCAAGTACCGATTCGATGCCGAGACGATCACGCGCCTCCAGCGGATCAAGTGGTGGTACTGGATGCAGGAGGAAATTGAGCGATACATTCCGGAGTTCAATCATGATATGGCGGCATTCCTGGATCGCTTTGACCCCGGCGTACGGGAAGAAACGCCGGATGATACGACAGCACAAATTCATCAGCTGCGTGCGGATGGCTACGATGTCTCCTACTTCATCCCCGATTTTGAAATCGATCCCATGTACGCGGTCTGGCCCCGTGTGATTGACAGATTCCTTGCTGCCTATACAGCAGCGGACAGGGCGGCACTCATGCTCGCACTGCCCGAAGGCGAGGATACGGATGCCTATGCAAACGCCATTGCTTCACGCATGGCGGAACACGGAGATCGGGCTCCTCTCATCCTCTCACACAGCTGTCCGCGGAAAATGCCCTTCTCCATCTCGGCGCTCAAGGCATCGAGTACCTACATCACGACGCGGGAGCCGGTCTGCTCGTATGCAGTCGACTATGCGGCAGACGCAGATCTCACAATCCGCTATGGCCTCGATCGGGGCACGCTCCTCTTTCCGCAGATATGATCCACACTATAGTTGAGACAGGTGTATGATGACAGATGATACGATCAGCCAAATAGCGACACCGCATGGCACGGGCGGCATCGGCATCATCCGCGTGAGCGGTGCCGATGCGTTCCGCATTGCACGTGAGGTGTTTCGCCCAGTATACGGTGATCTCGCGGAGATAGTGCCCTACCGTGCACGCTACGGCCATGTCCATGCGGCAGACGGTACCGTAATTGACGAGGCGATCCTCCTCCCGATGCGTGCGCCGCACTCCTATACAGGCGAGGATGTGGTCGAGCTGCAGTGCCACGGCGGTACGGTCGTGCTGCGCGAGGTGCTCCTGCGGACGTGGGAGGCGGGAGCGCATCCCGCCGAACCAGGTGCCTTTACAAAGCGCGCTTTCCTGAACGGACGGCTCGATCTGGCACGCGCTGAGGGTGTAATGGAGCTCATTGCGGCTAAGAGCACACGCGCCGCACACGCGGCACGCGAGCGTATGGCGGGGGCACTGTCGACCGAGATCGCGGCGATCCGCATGCAGCTCCTCGGAGCGATTGCACGAATCGAGGCGGGAATCGACTTCCCCGAGGACGATCTGCCGGAGCTACAGAGCACCGCGCTCACGGAGGACATACGAGCTGCTGCCGCAGCCACCCAGCGCCTCATCGCAGGTGCCAATGCGGGACGCATCCTGCGCGAGGGCATCAAGACGGTCATTGTCGGTCGTCCGAATGTCGGAAAATCCAGTCTCCTCAATACCCTCCTCGGGATGGAGCGCGCTATCGTCACCGATGTACCGGGTACAACGCGGGATGTGATCGAGGAGGAGATCATCGTCGCGGGAATCCCCCTGCGCCTTCTCGATACGGCAGGGCTGCGCGCAGCAGAGGATGCCGTCGAGCAGATCGGTGTCGCCCGCACCGAGGAGCACCTCATGGATGCAGAGCTCGTGCTCGCCGTCTTTGACGGGGCAGCACCTCTTACGCAGGAGGATAGAGACCTGATCGAGCGTCTGCACAGGGTGACCGCGGATATCATCATCCTATGCAACAAGGAGGATCGCACCGCCGTCCTCGATGCCTCCGTCTTTGACGGGCTGAACGCACCCGTCCTCACGATCTCTGCAGCCCGAGGTACCGGACTCGATGCACTGCGTGAGACCATCGCTGCGTGCATCGCGGCGATGGAGGGCGATCTCGGTGATGGAGCACTGCCGAACAAGGAGCGCGAGACAGAGGCACTCCGCCGTGCCGCCGATCATCTCGCAGAGGCAGAAAAGGCCCTTGCTGCGGACATGGGAACGGATTTTGTCTCCATCGACCTGCGCGCCGCCTACGAGATCCTCGGCGAGATCCTCGGTGAGACCGTAGATACCGATCTCATCGACCGCATCTTCAGCGAGTTCTGCATCGGAAAGTAGGTATTTTCCGCATTTTCTGTTATAATAAAGATACTTCAATCAGCGGTCTATGGAGGAGGATCCCCATGCAAAGCTTTACCTATCACTGCCCCACCGAGATCATCTTCGGACGAGGCGCAGAGAATGCCGTTGCCGAGAAGCTGCGTGCGTTCGGAACGACCCGCGTCCTCATCCTTTACGGGGGCGGCAGTGCAGAGCGGTCAGGGCTGCTCTCGCGCGTCGAGAAGGACCTGACCTCGGCAGGCCTTGCGTTCCTCGTTATGGGCGGTATCCGGCCGAATCCGCGTGTCTCGTTCGTCCGCGAGGCGATCCGCGAGGGAATCGCGGCGGATGTAAACTTCGTCCTCGCCGTCGGCGGCGGCAGTGTCATCGACTCGGCAAAGGCCGTTGCACACGGCATCGCGAATCCGACCGTGGATATCTGGGATATCTGGACACGTAAGGTGGAGATCACAAAGACCATGCCGTTCGGCTCCATCCTCACCATCCCCGCAGCGGGCAGCGAGACAAGCGACTCGGCGGTGCTCACGAACGAGGATACCGGGCGCAAGCTCGGATTGAACACCCCGCTGAACCGTCCCGTATTTGCCTTTATGAACCCCGCACTTGCATTTACCCTGCCGCGCGAACAGATTGCAGCGGGCGCCTCAGACATCATGATGCACACGATGGAGCGCTACTTTACGAGTGTAAAGGAGACGAATCTCTTCACCGACCGCATGTCCGAGCAGCTCCTCCTCACCGTCATGGAGTCGGTCAAACGCCTCCTCGTCAGCCGCAAGGACTACGATGCGATGAGCGAGCTGATGTACTGCGGCAGCGTGTCGCACTGCGGACTCACGGAGCTGGGGCGCATGAAGGACTTCTCCGTGCACAAGCTCGGCCATGAGCTCTCCGCACGCTGCGATGCGACGCATGCCATGACGCTCACGGCGCTCTGGGGTTCGTGGGCGCGCTATGTCTATAAATATGATCCTGCGCGCTTTGCGCAGTTTGGCGCCGCCATCTTCGGCGTCGATGCGGGGACGGACGAGGAACGCGCACGCGCCTGTATCCGCCATATGGAGGAGTTCTTCACCGAGATCGGCATGCCGATCAGTCTCGGGGGACTCGACATCGGGCAGCTGTCAAAGGGAACGATCGAGGAGCTTGCATGTGCCGTGACGGCAAATGATACGATACAGATCGGCAATTTTCATCCGCTCTCGCGCGCGGATGTCATCGCGATCTACGATATGGCGAATCACTGAGCAAATCGAAAAGGGGCTGTTGCATGAAGTTTTCTAGCTTCGTGCAACAGCCCCTTTTTGTTTTCCGAATCAATCTCATCGCAGTCAACTTTTTCTGCTGCTCTGTCCGTGCTATACTTATGGAAACACTGATTATCGATTTCGCATGCAAAGGAGGAAGCCGCATGAATACGAAGATGATGCGTGTTGTTCTTCTGCTCCTCGCGATTGTCCTGCTCTCGGTATTCGCCTATCGCGCGTATGTAGAGCAGGAGGGACGCGCACAGCTCCTCACGGGTACCGTAGAGGCGACGCGCGTCGAGGTCAGCGCAAAGGAGAGCGGCTACATCGACGAGATCCTCGTGCGCGAGGGGATGGCGGTGCGGGCAGGCGATGTAGCGGCACGCATCGAACGGCGTGATCTCGCGGCGGCACGCCTGCGCGATGAGGCGGCGCTTGCCCATGCCCGGACGAATCTCGCGCGTACACAGAGCGGCAGCCGCACAGAGGAAGTTCGTGCAGCCGCGGAGCGTACCCGTGCCGCGCGTGCCGCTGCGGATCGTGCGGGCGCCGACTATGCACGCGGTATAGAGCTTCTCACGGCAGGAGCCATCGCACAGCAGGCGTTTGATGCCCTGCGTGAGGCGCGTGATACGGCGGATGCGAATCTGCACGCACGCGAGGAAGAGCAGCGGCTACTGGAGAACGGCAGCCGCCCCGAGGACATCCGAATGGCAGAGGAGGATGTGCGGCGGCAGCAGGCAATCCTCGCGATGGATGATTCCGTGATCGACGACCTCACTATACGCATACCGCGTGATGGTATTGTCCTGACAAAGAACTACGAGGCAGGCGAGTTTGTCCGTGCAGGTGCATCCGTTGCAACCCTCATCGATCCTTCCGATGTCTGGATCAAGATCTATGTGACGACCGATATGCTCGGGAGCATTCATCTCGGCGATTCGGCACGCGTCTACATCGACGGGCAGGCGGAGCCGCTGAACGGCATTATTGCGGAGATCAGCGACGCGGCGGAGTTCACGCTGCGCCAGAGCATTACGAAGAATGAGCGGGCGAACCTCGTCTTTGGCGTAAAGGTAGCCGTAGACAATGCGGCCGGCATCCTAAAGCCCGGCATGCCTGCCGATGTGGATCTGGGGGCGCGTCATGGAACGTGAGGCGCGTACGGGCGATGCGCCTGTGATCGTAACGCATGATCTCACGCGTGTCTTTGGTGACTACACCGCCGTCGATCATCTGAACCTCTCCGTGCCGCGCGGTGCGATCTACGGATTCATCGGATCGAACGGCTCGGGAAAGTCCACGGCAATCCGCATGATCTGCGGCCTCCTCCCGCCGACGAGCGGCACAGCGTTCGTGCTCGGCTGTGACACGGCGGCGCATCCGGAGCGCGCGCGCCAGTCGCTTGGCTATATGTCCCAGCGGTTCAGCCTCTACACGAATATGACGGTGCGCGAGAATATGATGTTCTACGGCGGGCTCTACGGCCTCCCGCGCACGGAGCGGCGCACACGCACGGAGGAAGTGCTCGTGCGCATGCAGCTCACGGAGAAAGCGGATGTGCTCGCGGGCGGTCTCTCGGGCGGGCAGAAACAGCGGCTCGCGCTCGGCTGCGCGATTCTCCACGGCCCCGCACTCCTCGTGCTCGACGAGCCGACGTCTGCCGTCGACCCTACGTCGCGGCGCCTGTTTTGGAATCTGCTCTCGGAGATGGCGGGCACGGAGCGGACAACGATCTTCGTTACGACACATTTTATGGATGAGGCGGAGCACTGCGATGAAATCGCCTTTTTGCAGCGCGGAAAGAAGATCGCCTCCGGCTCGCCGACGGCGCTGAAGGAGGAACTGCCTGCGCGTCTCTACGTCCTGCCGCAGGAGAGTGCGGAGGCGGGGACGGCGGCGCTGACGGCGGCAGGCGTGCCCTATGACGAGGTCTATGTGTTCGGTCGGCAGGTGCGTGCGCTTGTCTCTCGGGATGTGACGCTGCCATCGGAGTTGGGGGCACAGCCGTCTGCACTGACGATGGAGGATGTCTTTATCTACTATGACCGGCGGCAGAGGGGGTGAGCGGCTTGCGGATTCTGGCGCTTCTCGTCAAGGAACTCATTCAGATGCGGCGCGATCCCATGACCGTCGGTGTGACCTTTCTCCTGCCGGTCATCTATCTCATCGTGTTCGGCTTTGCCATCAGCACGGACGTGCGGCACCAGTCCACGGTCGTGTTCGATCAGTCGCGGAGCGAGGAGAGCCGCAATTTCCTCGCGGCGATGACGGCGAGCGGCTATTTTGACCTGCGCTACATCGCGTGGAGCTACGATGAGCTGAACGAGCGGATCGAACGCGGCGATGCAAAGATCGGCATTGTCTTTCCGCCCGATCTCGTGCGGGAGGCAAACGCGGGGCATACGGTGCCGATCCAGGCGATTGTCGATGCCTCGGACTCCATCTCCTCGACCTCTGCCATCGCCGCCCTGACGGGGCTTGGCATGCGGGTGCAGCCCGTCGCTGTGCGCGGGGCGCCCGCCGTATCGCCTGCCTATGACGTACGCATCCGCGCGTGGTACAACCCCGATGCCGTCACCGCCTACTACATGCTGCCCGCACTCATGGGCATCATCCTCTCGATCACGATGGTGCTCATGGTCTCCATGTCCATCGTGCGCGAGCGCGAGGCCGGCACACTCGAGCAGCTCCTTGTCACTCCACTGCATATATGGGAACTGCTCGTCGGCAAGATTCTGCCCTATATTATGCTTGGCTACATCCAGACGACGATCTGTATCCTCGTCGCGCTCGCCGTCTTCGGCGTGCCTCTGCGCGGGAGCGTGCTGCTCCTCTATGCGCTCACGACCCTCTTCCTCCTCGCCTCGCTTACGATGGGGCTCATGATCGCATCGCTTGCGCAGAATCAGCTGCAGGCGGGGCTCATGAGCATCGCGACCCTTCTGCCGGGGGTTCTCCTCTCGGGCTTCATGTTTCCGCGCGAGGCGATGCCCACATTCTTTCAATACCTCAGCCTTGCCATCCCCATGACGCACTACATCGAGATTCTGCGCATGATCTTCCTCAAGGGCGGGGGCATCACATCGCTCTACCAGCAGAGTGCCTTCCTCGCGCTCTTCACCTTCGTATTCTTCGGCACCGCCGTACGCAAATTCAAGCGGTCGGTTCTATGAAAAAACCCTTGGACGCGATGGTGGACTGCCCCGATGCAAGCGGATTTTTCCTTTACAGCAGCGCGATCAGCCGCTCTACGTCCTCCTCGCGCGTCGCCCAGCTGGTCGCGATGCGCATGACAGTCACGTCGTCCTGCTTTTCCCAGAAGCCCATACTGACGTGTGCCGAGAGGTGTGCGAGCTGCACCTCATCGAGTGCGAGAAAGATCTGGTTCGTCGGGTTGTCCACGGCGAGATGATAGCCCCTCTTTGTGAGTGCCGCGCGAATGCGATCTGCCATAGCGACGGCGTGTGCACCGCCGCGCTCGTAGAGTCCATCCGTAAAGAGGGTATCGAACTGGATGCCGAGTACGCGCCCCTTCGCGAGGAGCGCACCGTTCTGCTTGATGATGGTGAAGAAATGCGGCACTGTGTCCGGCCGCGGGAAGACGACCGCCTCGCCGAAGAGCGCACCGCACTTCGTTCCGCCGATGCAGAATGCATCCGTGAGGCGTGAGATGGCGGCGAGCGTCAGCTCATTCGCGGGACAGCCGAGCGCGCAGGCAAGCCGCGCGCCGTCGAGGAAGAGTGGGATGCGATTCGTGCGGCAGATCGCACTGATGACCTCAAGCTCGTCCATCGTATAGAGAGTGCCGTACTCGGTCGGATGGGAGAGATAGACCATGCCGGGGCGCACCATGTGATCGCGGTTCGCATCCTCATAGTAGGTGCGCAGATACGCCTCAATCGCCTCCGCCGTGAGTTTGCCGTCCTCATGCGGGAGCGCAAGCACCTTGTGACCGCCCGCCTCGATCGCACCCGCCTCATGTACGGTGATATGCCCCGTATCCGCGGCGATGACACCCTCGTAGGGGCGCAGCAGTGCCGAGATCACGATGCGGTTCGTCTGGGTGCCGCCAGAGAGGAAGTAAATCTCTGCGCGCGGACTGCGGCATGCCTTGCGTATCTTTTCCCGCGCCGTTTCGGAGTAGGTGTCCAGTCCATAGCCCGCCGT
Source organism: Selenomonas sp. oral taxon 892 str. F0426 (assembly GCF_000468035.1). GTDB lineage: Bacteria > Bacillota > Negativicutes > Selenomonadales > Selenomonadaceae > Centipeda. The sequence goes on along the minus strand of NZ_KI260548.1, from coordinate 5,827 downwards.
CTGCTCCATATTCGTCTCTGCGAACCGCCGCAGAATTTCTGCGTGCGCCCCCTCCATATAGTCGGAGGAAAAGGAAAGCAGTTCACTCATTGTCGTCATCTCCTTTTTCATGCGATTCTATATTATCGGAAAATCTATAGGGATTCAAGGAAAATCCTTAAGGAATCGCTGATAAAATGAAGTCCGTCAGATTGGCGTAAATTTTTCGTCCGAACAAGGAGACAAACCGGACGCATAGCAGGGGCTATGTGGAGGATTCTAGGGCACAGTGCGGGCAAAAAAGATGCGCTAAGATGGCGCGGCTGAATTTATCAGTGCTTCCTTAAACAAGGAAGGATTTTTCCGATAGTAAAGGTAAGGACAGCAATATCATGCAGGAAGCACGAAGGGAGGGAAAGACATGGAACTCGAGAAAATCTTTGGCAGCCGCAGCGTTGTACCGACATCATCTGCGCGGCGCGCAAGCTCCGTCAAGGAGGATACGTCCGATGCCTTTGCGCGGATCCTGCAGAACTTCAAGGAGATGAAGGCGGCAGAAGCGCGCGACTGGGCGGAGAAGGTGGGCGACACCGTCATCACGCGTGTGCTCGCAGACGGATCGGTCATCACGCAGATCTACGAGGGAACGAAGCTCGTCTCCCAGATCGTGACGCGCGGCTCGCACCCCGAGAGAGGAAAGGCAATCATCTCCGAAACGATGGAGAAGATGAAGCTGCAGGCACGCGAGCAGACTGCGGATCCGCTGCTCATGTCGAAGGCGGCGCAGAGCTCTGCTGCGACGGCGGCACTCGTCAGTACGATGCTGTAACAAGTTCAAACAGCAAAAAGACCTCTCACATTGTGGATCGTGCGGGAGGTCTTTGTTGTAGTCTCTCTCATGATGCAGGCATCAGAAGAGGTATGTGGATGGAAGAAATTATTTGGGTCATGGTGCTCCTGTCAGCCGGCATCGTTGTGGGCGTTTTGACGCTGCGGTTTCTCGCGCGTTCTCGAGCGGCACATGCGTTTTATGATGTGATGCGCATCGAGGGTAGCTGTCTGATTACGTTTTACCACGGACTGTGCGGCACTGCAGAGGAGCACTATGCGCTTGATGAGATTCGCGTCGTGCGTTTTTTCTGCCGATCGACCAAAGGGAACCTCACGTTTATGGGGGAGATGCAGATCGTGAAGAAGGATGGGCAGAAGAGCCGCCGCTATGTTTATGATGGGAGCACGTACGTTAAAAAGAGGATCTGGCGTACCTCCCGTGCTCTGCTGCTGCGCACGACCGAGCAGATTGCAGAGGAACTCGCCCTCCATGGGATTCGCTCCGAGGTGGATCCGCTGATGTACCGCGAATAAAAGTGGACTGCTCCCTAGATCGAGGACAAGCAAGAAAATCCCTCCTGCTGCAGACTAAGAGCTGCAGCAGGAGGGATTTGACATGCCTGGGAAGCACACGAAAATAGAAATATGGTTTTGTTTAACTATTGATTTGCGTTAGGATGCGCTTATCTGCAGCGGCATCGGGCAGCATCCGATAGAGGACAATATAGACGATGAAGGAGATAATCATCGCAAAGACACCGGACGGGAACTCACCGGGCAGTGTTATGCCATACGAGCAGTAGAGAGCAATCGCGGCACCGACAGCGAAGGACAGCAGGCCTGCCCAGCGGATGGCGGGCTGATAGGGCAGTGCTGCCGCATTGTACTTCCGATGACGCCCGGATACGAAGTAATCCGCCAGAATTGGAGATGCAATGGGCGGGCCCATGATGCCGAGTACGTTGATGAAGTCCGCGAAGAAGAGCTGATAGAATGCAAGGCTCCCGAGAATCGATCCGAGGACGCCGACGACAATGACAACGTGCCTACGGCTTACATCGAATCCGTACGACCGAAGCACCGGCCCTGTATAGAGTGCATTGCAGTAGAGCTCGCCATTGTCTGTTGTCCAGAGCGCGGATGTCCATACAATGACGCCAAGAATTGCTACTGGAATGCTGACCTGCAGCATATACATCACATAGTTAAAGTCGCCTGTCTGAACGGCGCCAATATAGCCGACGACGTTCAGAATCGGATTGGTGAAGATAAAGCACGCTGCTGCGCACCACCAAACGGCACTGATGTTTTTGTTGAAACGGAAGAGATCTGCGCCCATGATGGCCCCTGCAATCCAGCTGCCGACGACCGCCGTAATCGCGGTGCCCATGCTCATGCCGCTGAGCATGCTGGCCTTGCTGAGGAATGGAGACAGCCCGCCTGCCTGCGAGATATAGACGAAGCCCATGACGATGGCGACGATCATAATGAACGGTGCAAAGATATTGGCGACCTTCTCGATCGCCCCCATTCCACGGACAGCCGTATAAGTAAATATGAGACCCCAAACGAATGTAGAGAGGAACTCCTCCAGTGTAATCGCTGCAACCCCGTGGAAACCGTGGGCACTCGGGTCAAAAACGACCACGCCGGACGGATTCCCGATCCATGCGCCCCAAATCTGTCCGATCATGCCCGCGATGCTTGCGAACCAACCGAGTGTCATCAGCGACATCATGGCGAGCGGCAGGGTAGAACCGCGTTCACCATAGCTGAAGCGGCAGAGCAGGGACAGGTTGTATCCGGTCTTTTGTGAGGCGATCCCGATAAAGGAGGTCAGGAAAAACAGAAATCCCATCCCAAGCGCAACGGAAAGGAATGCTGTGAGCGGAGGCAGTCCTGCACCGCCCTGTCCTCCAATCTGTCCGCCGACAACAAGACCTGTTACAACGTAGCCGAAGCCAATCCAGACCATGATCTGATCTTTGGTCGAATGCCGTTTCTCCATCGGAACGGGTTCAGACATGAACTCCTGATCGTCCGGAACATTGTGAGGGGCATTCTCCTTTACAGAGTTGTCCATCATTGTACCTCCTTATCCTATTTTTCTAAGAGATCCTGTGCGACCAGCATCTCGTGAATATACGAAAAATACCTTAGCAGTATATTTTTCATAAAATTTATGATACGTAAAAATCATATGGATGTCAATAAGGAAACGTCGTGTCGTTTTAAAAGTTTGTTAAATATACGAGAGATATTTTATACTTGCAAGTCGATGACAATCAAGGTATACTGAAACACAAAAGGATACGATTATTCTGAATGCAAGTGAGAAGGTGTGATATGGCTATGGAAGCTGAACGAGCAGGGAAATGCTCTATTACATCGACTGTTTTGGACGCACTGCGCAAGGAGATCTGTGCCAGTGCATATGCGGATGGGCATTTCATCACAGAGTCCGAAGTTTCGCAGAAGTATCAGGTCAGCAAAACCCCTGCGAGAGAGGCGCTTACCATTCTTTGCGAGGAAAAGCTTCTGTGCAAAATTCCACGCAAGGGGTACATGGTAAAGAAGCTGTCACACAAAGAGCTTTGCAAACTCTATCAATTTCGAAATATCTTGGAACGCGCATCGGTGGAATATGCTGTCCGATACGCCGACGAGGAGGAGCTTCGGCACCTCGATGTGCTGGCAGGTGCTCAGGTTGATACGTCGCATCCGGAGTGGATTCAGGAATACCACAGAGTGAACAGTGCGTTTCATATCGGGCTTGCCGCACTGACGCGCAACAATTATCTCATCGATGCCCTTCGCGGCGTATTGAACATCCTGCAGAGAGATCTGATTGAGGATATGAAATACATCGGCGTCGAAAAGACGCTGGGAGAGCACAAGTGCATCGTGGATGCGATCCGAAGGCGCGATCTTGCAGGGGCGCTCGCCATTGCCTCACAGCAAATCAATATCATCGAGCGCAAAGAGCATATGTCCTGACCTGCATATATACAGAGGCTCCCTGATGAGGCAGGAAATGCTCTCGTTACGGCATAGGATAAGCGGCGGCATTTGCGTGTGGATCACCGTGCCGCCTGCATGATAAACACAAAGGAGGAATTGTCATGTTGAATGAGTTGTGGAAAATGACAGCCCATCAGGTAAAAGAGGGGAATTTTAAAAAGGCCGTGCTTGCTGTCGGCGCCTGTGAAGCACATGGCCAGCATTTGGCTGAAGGGTGCGATACGATCGTTTCCTATAAGCTGGGGAAGGCGATCGCGGACGAGCTTGGCGATATGCTCGTACTGCCGCCGATCCCGGTCGGATACAGCGGCCATTACGATTCCTTCCCCTTTACGCTGACCCTGCAGTACGATACGGTGACGCAGGTGATCTATGATATTGTCGAGTCGGTGCTCCGCAACGGCATCGATACGATCATGATCATCAACGGACATGACGGCAACATCGCACCGATTGAGGTAGCCTCGCGCAAGATCAAGGAGAAGTATCCCCATGCGCGCATTGCCGCGCTTGACCAGTGGTGGGTCACGGCGGGCGAGCTTCTGCCCAAAGGGACCTTTGAGGTCTGGAACGGCCTCGGCCATGCGGGCGAGGGCGAGACCTCCATTGCCTACTATCTCTTCCCCGAGTGGTGTGAGCCGGAGCAGGCAACCTGCCGTGTACCGAAGAATCTGCCGGATCTTATGGGGATTAAGTGGGACTTCTCCGAGCTTACCAACACAGCGCAGACCGGCGATGCGACGAAGGGAACGGCAGAGAAGGGCGAGAAGATGTTCAAAATTCTGCTCGAGTACTGCACAAAGACAATGAGAGCGCTGGATGCGGCAGACTGGAACTTTGAGGCAGACCGTAAATAGCAGAGATTCGTTTGGATTTGCGCTGAACGCATTGCAGAGAAAAACCTCCGAAGACAGTACATGTACCGTCTTCGGAGGTTTTGTTATGCATGAGTTGATCAGAATCTCCAGTCAAACCCTGCCTTGAATGTTACGCCGCGCTGTTTGCCGGCCCAGCCCTCGACGCTGAGGTCGGCGGTGGCGTTTTTGCTGAGGTTCGCGCGGTAGCCCAGCTCAAGGCTGCCCGAGAGTCCCTTGAGCGAGGGGCTGGCCGTGTCGTAGGAGAAGCCGCCCGTGTGGTAGGTCGCGCCCGCATCGCCCTTGAATTCGTACTGAAGTGAGGTGCCGAGGATGAGCGCACCGCTCCCCTGCGGGATCGTCCAGCGTGCACCCGTGCGCACGCGGTGGCTGTCGACGGCGTGGAAGTCATAGCGGTCGCCGGTCGAGAGGGTTGCACTCGCGCCGTTCTGATGCGTATAGAAGTAGCGCAGATAGAGCTCGCGCTCCGTTCCGCTTGCCGCCGTTGTCGTATGTCCAAGACCAAGATGCGCGCCGATGTAGTTCGCATCCGTATCGTAGGAGGCGCGGCGTGTGATCCCGCCGACGGGAAGGTCTGCCTCATAGTCCGTGCTCATGCGGCCAAGGCGCAGGCTGCCCTCGTAGAAGACGCCGCCCTTCTGTTCCTGCTTGAGGAAAAGACCGCCGCCGACGTAGTGGGTATTCCCCTCGCCGTGCGTGCCGTTATCAAGGTAGGAGTCGTAGCTGCCGCGCCCGTACTCGACGATGGGGCCGAAGAGGATGCGGTCATCGCCGCGCATGACCTCACGTGAGAAGCCGACGGCAAGATTCATGCCTCTGACATTCACATGAGAGCCGGTCTCGTGGCGCAGGCTCGATCCGCCTACGGCAGCAAAGGGGGCGAATCCGCTCGCTCCTGAAGCCTCTGCCGAGGCGCTCGTCATGCCGCCGCCCGCGATGAGGTCGCCGCTCGCGCCGAGGAACGCCGCCGTCCCTGTCATAGTCTCGGCAAGGGACTTCGTGTCCTCATGCAGGACGAAGCCGTTATTGCCCGGATTGGGTGTCGGCGTCGGTGTTGGTGTCGGCGTCGGCGTCGGTGTTGGTGTCGGCGTTGGTGTCGGCGTTGGTGTCGGTGTCGGTGT
>NZ_KI260547.1:4636-6415 GCF_000468035.1 Selenomonas sp. oral taxon 892 str. F0426 | reverse complement strand
CTGAGACAGAGCGGTTCTTTCGTTCCGCATGGTTTGGGCAGCTGACAAGTCTGGATGGAGAGTGGTTGCTTGAAAAGTTGGAGGGGGAATTTGCATGACGGCGAAAGAATATCTCAGTCAGGCATGGAACATTGATCGGCGCATCAATGATAAGGTTGCCCATGTGTCGCAGCTGCGTGACATGGCGATGAATGTGAGCGCCGTCATCAGCGATATGCCGAGGAGTCCGAGTCCGAACAATCAGCGGATGGAAAACATCATTGCGCGGCTGACTGACACGGAAGATGAGATCAATGCGGACATTGACCGTCTGGTCAGTCTGAAACTCGAGATCATGAATACGATCTGGCAGGTTGAGGATGAAAACTCTCAGATGGTACTTGAGCGTCGCTACCACAGCTTCAAATCATGGGAAGATATTGCAGCGGATATGAGCGTCAGCATTCGATGGGTGCATAAGATTCATGCCAAGGCTCTGGATGATGTTGAAAAAATTTTGGAAAAAAGACAGCAAAGTGCATCTGAGTTCACATAAGTTCACAAAGGTTCACGTTGCGTTCATAGGGTTGACAGTGATATGATAGACTCAGCAAGAATAGGATATGGAATCAGCCTTCTCGGAGAAGCAATTCTCTGCGAGGGCTTTTTTGATGCCATCGAGGAGGTGCGCGATGCCGAGAAAGCCGAAGCGCCCCTGCCGCATGACAGGATGCCCGAATCTTACAGATCGAAAAAGCTGTTATTGCGAGGAGCACGAGAAAACGATGCAGCGGCACTATGACCACTTCACGCGTGGGTACGATCAGCACGAGAGATACGACAGTGCATGGCGCAGGATTCGCGACCGTCACTTGTCAGCGCATCCGCTGTGTGAGTGTTGCAAGGAGCGGGGCAGATACGTCCTTGCGACGCTTGTGCATCATATTCGACCTCTCGCCGACGGTGGCACGCATGACGAGAGCAATTTGATGTCGCTCTGCGTATCGTGTCATGAGCGGATTCACCGGCGGAGAACTCCAAAATAAAAAGCCGACTCCAATGAATCGGCTAGAAGAGATCACTATGCGAACCCGTACGGGAAGCGGTCAGAATCAGTTTTCCTTTGTCGATGGCGTACACAAGTAACCAGTCCGCCATGATGTGGCATTCACGAAAACCAATGTAATCGCCAACCAGAGCATGATCCCGATACCTTTCGGGGAGTTGTTTTTCCGCGCAGAGCATTTGCAGGACATCATCCAGTTTTTGCATATCTGCTCCACGTTTACGCAGCTTCTTTAAATCCTTGCGGAACTGCGTGGTGGTGACGAGATCAAGCATGAGCATCCTCCGCATCCAGATCATCCATCAGTGCGGACAGCGACGGATAGCGCTTCGGCTCGATTTTGCCATCCATGATGTCGCGTGCTTCCTGCATGGCAAGAAGTGTTTCCCTATTATAACGGGGCTGTTTTGGTTGGAAGGGGAAGCCTCCCTCCATGATGGATGCGTGCAGAAAGATGTTGATGGCGTCGGTCACGGAGATACCGAAACTAGAAAAAACGGTTTCAGCCTGTGCTTTGATTGTCGGCTCAATGCGCATATTGATTGTTGCCGTCTTGGACATGATGCATAACCTCCTTTTGGTTATTGTAACGCGAAAGTGAAGCAAATGCAATACGTTCTTATCCCCCATAGGGGGCGGTCAAATCCCTAAAACCGCGCCGTTACTGGACCGGGGAGGGGGCGTACGCACAAAAACGTCGGTTCAAACGGGGTATTAAAGGAATGGGGGCGAGA
>NZ_KI260547.1:0-4536 GCF_000468035.1 Selenomonas sp. oral taxon 892 str. F0426 | reverse complement strand
ACGCCGCCGAGCTCTATGGTGAGGAGATGCCAACACCGAGCGAGTTCCTGTCGGCACGGCAGAGGAACGGAAAACCGCTCGGTGCGGATGAGATTTTCCGCGAGACATGGCTGTGGCTGAAGGAGCGAGGATGCGAACGATTGGTGAATCCACGCTTGCTCGAAAGCTACGCGCAGGCATTTGCCCGCTTTATCCAGTGCGAGGAAGCAATGAGTCAATACGGGCTCATCGGCAAGCATCCGACCACCGGAGGGGCAATAGCAAGCCCCTTTGTCCAGATGGGGCAGGCGTTCCAGAAACAGTCCAATCTGCTCTGGTATGAGATATTTGACATCGTAAAGCAGAACTGCACCACCACATTCGTCGGTTCTCCGCAGGAGGATCGGATGGAACGGCTGCTGCGCTCGAGGAAGTAGGGAGGGAAGTCATTTGAACAAAACAACATCGGAGATGAAGCTCGTTCCAATCGAGAGACTCGTTCCGTATGCCAACAACGCACGGACACATTCGCCCGAGCAGATCAATAAGCTGCGCGGCAGTTTGCGGGAGTTCGGATTTGTCAGTCCCGTCATCATCGACAAGGACTATGGAATCCTCGCAGGACACGGGCGCGTTATGGCTGCACGGGCGGAGGGCATGGAGAATGTGCCGTGCGTATTCGTCGACCATCTGACCGAGGCGCAGAAGAAGGCATACATCCTCGCGGATAACCGTTTCGCACTTGACGCAGGATGGGATGAAGATATGCTGCGCGTCGAGATGGAAGCGTTGCAGGATATGGACTTTGATGTATCCCTTACAGGCTTTGACGAGTCTGAAATCGTAGACCTCCTTTCTCTGGATGACGGTGAGGCGCAGGAAGATGATTTTGACGAAGATGCCGCCCTGCAGGCAGAGCCTTTCGTAAAAACCGGTGACTTGTGGCTTTTGGGCAAGCATCGTCTCCTTTGTGCCGACTCTACAAAACCAGAGGATGTAAAACTTCTCATGGATAGCAAAAAGGCGAATGTGTGCATTACCGACCCGCCGTATTCGTGTAACTACACAGGCGGCACAGGCATGAAAATCATGAACGACAACCTAAAGGGCGAGGAGTTCTATCAGTTCCTGCTTTCGGCATTCAAAAACGCCTATGAGAATCTTGCGGACGGAGCTGCCATATACATCTTTCACTCGGATGCGGAAAAGGTCAACTTCTACAATGCCGTTGTTGCTGCCGGATTTCACTACTCAACAACCTGTATTTGGGTAAAGCAGTCCCTTGTTCTGGGACGCTTTGATTATCAAATGCGCCATGAGCCAGTCATCTATGCATTCAAGGACACTGTAAAGCACAAATTCTACGGAGACAGAAAGCAGACCACTGTTTGGGAATTTGACCGACCAAGCAAGTCGAAACTGCACCCGACAACGAAACCGCTCCCGCTCATTGCATACCCCATGAAAAACTCCTCGTTGGTCAACAGCATCGTCTTGGATTTGTTCGGGGGCAGCGGATCGACATTGATGGCAGCAGAGCAGATGGATCGCACGGCATATCTGATGGAACTTGATCCTGTTTACGCTTCGGCGATTGTGCGCCGTTTTGTGGCATATCGTGGAAATACAGAGGACGTGCATATCATCCGTGACGGGAAAACGCTGCCCTGCTCCGAGGTGTATATCCCCACAGCAGAGGATCTCGGCATGAAGGATACCACGATAAACGACGTTCAAAAGGGGCGGAAGAAAGGAGGATGAGGGAACGTGTGCAATGTGAAATATACGTTTTCCGAGGACGGGAGCGTTGCCTATGGGCATCTTCCTGACGGTATCGTTTTTATGGTAGATACTGCATCTTTGGATAAGATCGCCGGCATCAGCTTTTATCGTAATTACCGTGATTTGACGGGAAAAATCCTTTATGTGATGGACAGACACAGAAAACAGCTACATCGTCATCTGGTGGATGTCCCCAAGGGTTACGAAGTTGATCATATCAATCTGGACACGTTGGACAATCGCCTGTGCAATCTCAGAATTTGTACGCATCAACAGAATCAATGCAACCAACCACGGCAAAGGAACAACACGTCCGGGGTGACGGGTGTCAGCTTCTACAAACCTCGTGGGAAATATCGTGCGAGAATCAAGATTTGTCAGCATGATATACACCTTGGTTATTATCAAACATTTGAAGAAGCTGTTCAGGCGCGGAATGTGGGAATGGCTTGTATGTTCGGGGACTACGGACGGTATGACGAGGTGGAAGAAATTCCTCCGTGGATAGAAGAAGATGTCATCAACCGATGTAAACGGTTCGTGGATTTATCAATCTGCGAATCGTTTATTGATTTTGTGAAGAATGCGGCGTAATGCCGAAGGAGGTATCACAATGAAAGTTTTTCTAAACGCAGGTCATGCCCCGGACGGAAATCCCGACCCCGGCGCGTGCGGGTATGGGCTGCGGGAATGCGACGTTGCAAAGAATGTCGCTGACCTTGTGGCAGGCTATCTCGTTGCCGCAGGTGTTGAGGTGGTCGGCAACTTGCAGTCCGACAGCCTCCATGAAGTTGTCTCGGCCTCCAACAACAGCGATGCGGACGTATTCGTCTCTATCCACTGCAACGCCTGTAACGGCACGGCAAACGGAACGGAGGTCTGGCACTTCTACGGAAGCGGAGAGGGAGAGAAGCTGTCAAGCTGCATTCAGAACCAGATTGTGGATGCGCTCGGAACTGTGGATCGCGGCGTGAAGGGCGCAAAGCCCGGTGCCAACGGTCTGTATGTTCTGAGCAACACCAATGCGGTCGCCGTGCTTGTGGAGCTTGCGTTTATCGACCATGCGGGTGACGCAGAACTGCTCAACAGCCGACAGGATGAATTTGCCCGCGCCATTGCGCGTGGGGTAACGGACTATGAAGGAGAGTGTTGAAGATGAAACTGGAATACATTCAAAACGAATTGAAGAACCATGTGGGGGACTTTGTACGGACGGAGGCGAAGGAAGCGACCGTCCTATGGCTGCACGAGAAGGGGCTTCCCGCAGCGCGTGAGGTGTCGGCGGCGTACACGGCGGCGCTGAAAGAGAGTGCCGAGAAGGAGACGGGATGGTGCAGATTCCGCGACCGCATCTTCCTGCCGCTTGTTATCGACGGGGCGATCTGGATGACAGGCAAGATGCTCGAACGCATGACGGTATCCTTGGCAGGGAAATGATGGGCATAAGATCTATTTGATGAGATAGAGTTGGTGTATACAACAGAATCCGCTTGCTAATTCTTCCCACGTGAGTGATGAATGTAATGACCAAAGTACATGAAGGAGGTAGTCACCATGAAGGTCAATTACAACATCCAAAAGGAAGAGCGCAAGGCGATGGTCGCGGTAGTCAGCAAGGTGCTCGGCGAAAAGCCCGTCTACTGCGGCGCACCGACATTTTCCTACAAGATCGGCGCATTCGAGATCACGAAGGACGGATGTCTTTGCTTCGACGATGCCCTTGACGAAGCGACTGTTGCGCGTGTGCGCACGGCACTGCGCGAGGAGGGCTTTATGTCCGAGGGTGGGGAGCACGAGGCTTCCTGCGCGGATACAGGGGCAGACGAGCCGAACCGGACGGAAGAGGCAGTGGATGATCTGACACCGGCAGAAACGGCGGTAGAAGAACCCGACGAGGACAGCCTTTCCATCAGTCTCCCACGCAGCCTTTTCACCGAAACGGCACTGCAGAATCTGGACGCCCTCCTCCTGAGCAAGGGACGGCTCATTCGACACGCCTTCAAGATTAAGGAAGCGATCTACACGCTGACCGATGACCGCATCACCTTCGCATGGCTGCACGGCACGATCACCGACGAGACGGCAAAGGCATACGCTGAGTTCATCAGTAAACTCTGCCTGATGGCACGGGCGCAAAAGCGCGTTACGGCAAAGGAGAAGATTGTGGACAACGAGAAATACGCATTCCGCTGCTTCCTCCTGCGCCTTGGCATGATCGGTAGCGCCTACAAGGAGAGCCGTAAGATCCTCATGCAGAACCTCACGGGCAGCAGCGCATTCAAGAGCGGACATCGGAAGGAGGATGAGGATCATGCGGTTTCCGAGTAAGGAACAGATCACCGTGCTTCGAGAGCGGCACCCACGCGGGACGAAGGTGGAACTCCTCGCGATGGACGATCCACAAGCTCCGCCGCCGAGGACGATGGGCGAGGTCATGGGTGTTGATGACGCGGGGCAGATTCTCGTTCGATGGGAGACAGGATCGTCACTCAGCCTTATCCCCGGTGTGGACTCCTTCCGCATTGCAGAGAAAGGCGGTCAGTCATGAACGAGACGATTTTCACGCAGATCATGGACATCCGCGACTCCGGACGAGTGAATATGTTCGATGTTCCCGGTGTTCAGCGCATGGCGTTTACGATGGGATTCTACGAACTGGTCTGCTTCATCGAGGAAGACCGTGCGGCGTATGTACGCTTTATCCTCACGGGCGAAAAATAGTAGACAGTTTCAGCGATTCCGCACAGCCTTTCGGGGCTGTGTTTCTCTCGAAAA
>NZ_KI260546.1:181394-232582 GCF_000468035.1 Selenomonas sp. oral taxon 892 str. F0426 | reverse complement strand
ATTGACCTTCGTCAACCCCCTTTTTTAAGTTTTTGCTTTTCGTCAAAAAAAACCTATGCTATAATCATCCCATTGTTTTATATAAGGAAGTGACTTCATGCATGAAGATAACCATACACTCATCCTCCCCCATATTTGCGCTGTGCTTCCATGCCCGCCGTCCAACGAGGTTGTCTGCATCGGAGGCGGCCGCGCACCTGCGCGTGACTGGCTCGCTGCACTGATCCGACTGCATGAAGCAGGCGGTGTGATGCGCCCTGTCTGGGCGATTGATCGCGGCGTGAACATCTGCCACGCTCTTGCACTATCGCCCTCACATCTGATTGGCGATGGCGACAGTGCAGACGCCAGTGCATGGGAGTGGGCAAAGATACAGGGTGCAGAGGTCCATGCCTTTCCTCCCGAGAAGGACTTCACGGACACGGAACTTGCCCTCCACATCGCCGCTCAAAATGATCCTTGCTCGCTTATCATACTCACGGCAGCATTCGGCGGGCGACTCGATCATCTCATGAGTACCGCCGCCGTCGTCGCAAACGCCTCCATCCCCTGCGTACTTGCAGACGAGCGCGAAACCCTCTTCTATCTCCATGAGGGTGAATCATTAACAGTAACATGCAAAAATGCACCATGTGCAATCTCACTCCTCCCCTTTACCGAGGAGTGCCTAGGCGTCACGACCGCAGGTCTATATTGGGAGCTGACGGACGCACGTATTACAAACCACGCCGCACTTACCGTCAGCAACGTACTTGCCCACGACAACACACAGAAAATATTTACCGTCTCCCTCCGGAGCGGCATTCTCGGGGTCTATCTCTGCCACAAAGAACAGCAATAAAGGAAGCGTTTTGATTTCATGAACATCAACATCCCGCAGACCTATTTCAGCAAACTCATGCGTGCCGTCGTGGAGTTCGAACTCATCGACAACGGCGACCGTATCCTCATTGGCGTCTCCGGAGGCAAGGACAGCATCTTTCTCACCTATGCACTTGCCATCCTGCGCGAGCGGTTGAAGAAAGATTTCACTATCGCGGCATTCACTGTCAATCCCCAGTTTGACGATCCCTTTGACACCAATGCGATTGCGACATTCTGCAAACAGCTTAATGTCCCCTACGAGGTGGTTGATGTCGATATTGCGGGTGCGATTGCGGAGCAGAACGATAAAAGTCCATGTTTTACATGCGCATTCTTCCGGCGCGGCGCAGTCAACCGCTATGCAGTCGAACACAAAATGAATAAGGTCGCCTACGCGCACCATCACGACGATGCGGTAGAGACGTTTCTCATGAGCCTGTTTTACTCTGGACAGCTGAACACATTTCGTCCAAAAACCTATCTAGACAAGACCGATATCACGGTTATCCGTCCCCTCGTCTACTTCCGCGAGCAGGAAATTGTCGATGCCGTCGCATATCACGGCTTCACGCCGCTTCCTTCGCCCTGCCCGCACAACGGCAATACCACACGCCAAACCGTCAAAGAACTCATCGAGCGCCTCGGGGCAGACAATCCGAACCTCTACAACCACCTCGCTGCCGGAATGCGCGAGGGTGCACTCGGCGAGCTTTGGCCGGCAAGCAAGACGCGCAAGGAGATGGAGCACACCTACCGCGCATTTATGGCACAGTAACCCATCAAAAGAGCCGGACGATGAAGATACACTCTTCGCCGTCCGGCTCAATTTATTTTCAGTGTTAATCCCGTCCGAGCTTGTCGCGCAGAATGACATCGTGCGCGCCGCCCTCGACGATGCTGGTCGAGGAGACGAGTGTGAGTTTCGCCTTGTCGCGGAACTCGGGAAGGCTAAGTGCGCCGCAGTTGCACATGGTCGAGCGGATCTTGGAGAGGGTTGTCTCGACGTTCTCTTTGAGCGGACCCGCGTACGGAACGTAGGAATCGACGCCCTCCTCAAAGGACAGCTTCTTGCTGCCGCCGAGATCATAGCGCTGCCAGTTGCGCGCACGGTTCGACCCCTCGCCCCAGTACTCTTTGTAGTACGTACCATTCACCATAACGCGATCCGTTGGACTCTCATCAAAGCGCGAGAAATAGCGGCCAAGCATAAGGAAGTCTGCCCCCATCGCAAGTGCAAGCGTCATATGATAATCGTAGACGATACCGCCGTCTGAGCAGATAGGGATGTATACGCCCGTTTCCTTGAAATATTTGTCGCGCTCGGCACACACATCGATCAGAGCTGTTGCCTGGCCGCGCCCAATACCCTTGGTCTCACGCGTGATGCAGATCGAACCGCCGCCGATGCCGACTTTGATAAAGTCTGCACCCGCATTTGCAAGGAAGCGGAACCCCTCGCCATCGACGACATTCCCCGCGCCAACCTTAACCGTGTCACCATACTCCTCACGAATGTGCCGGATGGTCAGGCGCTGCCACTCAGAGAATCCCTCGGAGGAGTCAATGCAGAGAACATCGACACCAGCCTTGATCAGTGCAGGAACACGCTCTGCATAGTCACGTGTGTTAATTCCAGCGCCAACGATATAGCTTTTGTTATCGTCGGTCAGCTCAAGTTCGTTCTCCTTGTTGTCGGTATAGTCCTTGCGGAACACCATATAGCGAAGGCGCTGATTCTTGTCGATCAACGGCAGCATATTCAGCTTGCGTTCCCAGATGAGATCATTTGCCTGCGTGAGCGTAGTCGAATCCGCATCCGCCCATATGAGCTTTTCAAACGGCGTCATGAAGGTTCCGACTTTCGTGTCGAGCGACATCCGAGAAACGCGATAGTCACGACTCGTCACAATACCGACGAGTTTTCCATTGGCTGAGCCATCCTCTGTAACCGCCATCGTGGAATGTCCCGTCTTTGCAAGGAGGTCAAGCACACCGCCAAGCGTAGTATCCGGGCTGATGTTGGAATCGCTGCTGACAAATCCAGATTTATAGTTCTTCACGCGGGAGACCATTGCCGCCTCTGCCTCAATGGTCTGCGATCCATAGATGAAGGAAATACCGCCCTGCTTGGCTAGAGCAATTGCCATCGTATCATTTGAAACAGCCTGCATGATTGCTGATGTCAACGGTATATTCATCGTAAGAGATGGCTCCTCATTACGACGAAACTTAACGAGCGGGGTACGAAGCGAAACATTCGCGGGGAAACACTCAGCTGATGAGTAGCCCGGGATAAGCAAATACTCCCCAAATGTGTGCGATGGCTCGCTATAATAATGCGCCAATTGAATCCTTCCTTTCTGTGCCGTTCAAAATTTTTCTGTCTAATATACGCGCTTCTGCGTGCCGTGTCAAGGCGTCCAGAGACAATAACTGCTGTCGTACAAAAAATCCCGGATGTTGTCAAAAAATCCCTAAGAGTTCGCATTCACTCTTAGGGAAAAGATGCCATTATCTGGCATAATCTACTATGGTGCCGAAGGCCGGGGTCGAACCGGCACGTTGTTGCCAACGGCAGATTTTGAGTCTGCTGCGTCTGCCAATTCCGCCACTTCGGCATAGGCAAATTCGTTACGTATTATAGCATCTCTGCGGCAGATTTGTCAACGTCAGCACAGGTCATCCTCAAGTTTACGGATCAACTCCATATCCGCTTCGAACCATGGTACGCTGTAGAGATCAGCGCGGCCAATCCAACGGCCTGCTGAGTGCACACTGAGCTGCGGTTCACCTGAGATATGACGACAGATGTAAAGCCTCATATTCATATGATACTCCGGATAGTCATGATCCACAACGCCAAGCAATCGCTCGACAGCGACCTCAACACCCAGCTCCTCTCGGATCTCACGTATGAGCGCCATCTCATCCGTCTCCCCCGGTTCAACCTTGCCCCCCGCAAACTCCCACGTCCCCGCATAGGCACCGTATCCGCGGCACGCCCCAAATACTTTGCCGTCACGAAGGATTGCGCCTGCGACAACATCAATATGTTTCCGTTCACGCATACCTTATTCCTTCTCACTTTTCGTTGCACGCAGAAAGAGCTGTGTGAGCTGCTCTCGCGGGTCACGTCCTCGTCTGACAATCTCATATACAGTCGCGGAGATCGGCAGATCGATATTGTATTCCCTGGAGAGCGCCATCAGTGCCTCCGCAGTGTATACCCCCTCGGCAATCTTGTGAAAGCCTCCTGCTGTACCGCACACGACCGCCTCACCGTAGCGACGGTTGTTGCTGTGAGGAGAAAAGAGAGTCGCCTCATAATCACCGAGATGAGAGAGTCCATAGACAGTCTCCCCATCCCCCCCCATCGCACGAACAAGACGTACCAGTTCACGTGTCCCACGTGCCATCAGTGCCCCCTTGAGACTGCCGTAACCGAGCCCATCAAGCATGCCTGCAGCAAGGCCGACAACATTCTTTGCCGCCGCGCCAACCTCAGTTCCAAGAAGGTCCTCTCCATAGTAGAAGCGTATGAGGGGGCTGCCAAGTGCGTCGACAAGCATATGCAGTGCATCCCTATCCGCGCCCGCAAGTACCATGCAGTTTGGTATTCCGCGCACGAAATCCTGGACATGACCGGGGCCGACCCAGACAACGGGCTTCACTGCTTCCCCTAGTTCCTCATGCACAACAGTCGTGAGTCGCTTCCCTGTACCGATCTCGAGTCCTTTCATACAGAGGATCACGCTTTTTTTCGTGAGTTCCTCCCCCAGCCCGTGCGACCGCAGGTTGCAGAGGAAGGAGCGCAGTGCCTGCGCATGAATGGAGATAATGACGATCTCCGCCGTCTGAACCGCCTCCATCAGATCGTCTGTCAGGCAAATGCTCTCTGGCAGCGACAGGAACTCATTCGATCGTGTTTCACGCAGCTGTGCAAGATGATCGGAACCGGCGCGTCCCCAGAGCGTGACCTCGTGACCAATACGATTTGCATACCATGCGTGAAATGTGCCCCAACGGCCACAGCCCAAGACAGATACTCTCATGATGATACCTCCGGATAAATCTGAACCAGATCACGAACAGCGGCGCCTGCCATGATCATTCCGACCACAGGCGGCACGAAAGAAATGCTTGCGGGGATAGTATTACGTCCAGGTGCGGGTATTTCCGCAACGCTTACAGGTGTGCGCGGCCGCTCACGCGAGCAGACAACCTTGAGTCGCGAGATGCCTCGTTCCTTCAATTTCTTCCGCATCACGCGCGCGAGCGGATCCCCCTTCGTACGATAGATGTCCATAACCTCAAAAAGAGCGGGATCAATTTTGTTTGCCGCGCCCATACTCGCGATGATGGGAATGCCGCGCTGATGGCACTGTACGACAAGATCAATCTTTGCCGTCACAGTATCTAGGGCATCGAGAACGTAATCATACTGCTCTGCAAAGAAGCGCTCAGCCTCCTCCGGCTGATAGAATGCGGAAATCTCATGAACCGCACACAAATGGTTGATCGAGCGGATGCGGCGAGCCATAACCTTCGTCTTTGTGGCACCAACAGTCTCACTTAGAGCATGGATCTGACGATTGATATTCGACACATCAATGGTATCATGATCGACGAGCGTCAGCCTTCCAACTCCAACACGTGCAAGAGCCTCTGCAGCATATGAGCCGACACCGCCAATCCCGAATACTGCCACTGAGCAGGCAGAAAGACGAGCCAGTGCCTCACTGCCCAGGAGCATCTCCGTGCGCACAAAGCGGCGATCATCCATAGTGCGTTTCCTTTCTGCATCTAGACACATGAAAGAGCTGCAGCGGCATTTCCGCAGCAGCTCTTTCCCCATAATGGTATTCTTGTACGCCCCTTATTTGACGACAAGCACAGGGCATTTCGACTGTTCTACGACATACTGGCTGACGCTGCCAAGCAGAACGCCTTTCACAACACCGAGCCCACGACTCCCCATGACAACGAGATCAATATCGTTTGTCTCTGCAAAGTCGAGAATAACCACCGCCGGTGATCCAGTGTCCGAGAATGACTCCTTCTCGATTCCCGCCGGCACCATCTCAAGGGCACGATCCAGGATCACATTCCCCGCCTTCGTCACAGAATCCAGGATTGCATCTGAGAGTACAGCGTTGATTGCGAGCTGATTGATGTTCGCGATGTAGAGAAAATTCAGCTTTGCTCCGCAGATCTGAGCGAGCATCACAGCATGCTCGATGGCGCGGTCTGCGCCCTCTGAACCATCCACCGGGACCAAAATATTCTTAATCATGGCAGTTCCTCCTTACTTCTCTAAAGAACATGAACCATATAAAAGCTATTTTGTGCTTCCTGCGATCAGGACGCTGGAATGCGCATGCTCCAAGACGGTCTGTGTAACGCTTCCAAGGAAGATGCCGCTCATGCGGGAGTGCTTGCGTCCGCCAATGATGACGAGCCCAATGTCCATCTCATCGATAAAACGCAGGATTACCTCTGCCGGGACTCCGCTGCGATGGAATCGATCACACGCAACGCCCTCCGGCAAGAGTACTTCTGCCGCTGCGAAGATCTCATTGGCTTCCTCTGCCGCAGATCGAACGATACTTTTAGGAAGCCACCGTACATCGCCCATGTCTGTCCGTTTATCAAAGGGAGAAACATAGAGAAGATATACGGCCGCGTGCATCATGCGGGCAATATCTCCCGCCAAATCGACAGCACACAACGACTCCGATGAGCCATCCACAGGAACGAGAATGCGTGTATACTTTGGACGCTCTTCCATCGCACACCTCCCATCCCGCCTTGTTTGATGTATTTATTCGAGAAACTCCGTCAAATTCCTTCTTGATTCCGACAATTATTCGCTCTAACGAAAATAAATTGACGCGCCTCACCGAAAATGATAGACTGACCCTACATATAAGTAAAATGGAGGAAATATGCCATGGGAGAAGAACAAAGAGTACCGTCAGATGAAGAAACTGTTGCATCCACAGGGATTTCGGATATATATGCCGCAGCCAAACGCCTCGAGGGCATTGTCCGAAAGACCCCGCTGATCTACAGCGAGTTTTTCTCCGATGTCTCCGGCAACGCCACCTATCTGAAGCTTGAAAACCTCCAAACGACAGGAGCATTCAAGCTGCGCGGCGCATATAATCACATCTCCATGCTTACTAAGGAAGAGCGTGACCGCGGCGTCATCACAGCATCTGCGGGCAATCACGCACAAGGAGTTGCCTATGCCTCGCAGAAACTGGGGGTAAATGCTGTCATCTGCATGCCGGCGACAACGCCGATTCTCAAGGTCGAAGCAACGCGCGCACTCGGCGCAACGGTTATCCTCCACGGCAACGGATTCGATGATGCATACGCCCACAGCCTCGAACTGCAAAAGGAGAAAGGCTACGTCTACATCCACCCATTCAATGACCGTAATGTCATTGTGGGACAGGGAACCATCGCACTTGAAGTGATTGATGCTCTAAAGGATGTAGATGCCATTCTCGTCCCGATCGGCGGCGGCGGTCTGGCTTCCGGCATCGCACTTGCGGTGAAGCTCGTCAATCCACAGGTGAAAGTCATCGGTGTTGAGCCGGAAAATGCAGCCTGTATGAAAGCGGCGCTTTCCTGCGGCCGTGCGATCACCCTCCCCTCCGCCGACACCGTTGCCGATGGATGTGCCGTGCGCACCGCAGGAAAGCTCACCCTTGAGTTCTGTCGCCGTTATCTCGACGAGATCATCACAGTCTCCGAGATGGAGATCATGAGTGCCCTGCTCTCTCTCATCGAGAAACACAAACTCATCGCCGAAGGCGCAGGAGTCCTTTCTCTCGCGGCACTCAGCAAGCTGCGCATGAAGGACAAGAAGGTAGCCGTGCTCATCAGCGGCGGCAACATTGATATATCCACCATATCTGCGCTTATCTCCAAGGCACTCATCTCGCGTGGCAGAGTGTTCCGATTCTCCGTTCAGCTGCCGGACAAACCAGGTCAGCTGCTCACCGTCGCTCAGATTCTCACCGATCAAGATGCAAATGTCATCCGCCTCGACCATGATCAGACGATGGTGACGGACAGCTTCCAGAAGGTGCAGCTCACCGTCACAGTCGAGGCACACGGACAGGAGCATATTGATCGTATTGTCTCTGCTCTTGCAGCGAATGGCTTCGAGATCAATAAGATCTATTGATGGAAAGAAAGGATTTTTACATATGACTGCCGCCCCACTGAAATGTATCGATCAGGATACGGCACAGCACCTCGCTGATCTCTTCAAAACCCTGGGCGATCCGACACGTATTAAGATCTTATCCCTACTTGCAGCAGCGGAGGAATTGCGTGTCTATGACATCGCAGACGGGCTTGCGATGGGCCAGTCTGCAATCTCTCATCAGCTGCGTGTTCTTCGAACAGCGCGCCTTGTCAAATTTCGCCGTGACGGCAAGGAGGTGCTATACTCCATTGATGATGATCACGTGATGGGGCTCCTCGGTCAAGGTCTTGAACACGTTCAGCACGCATAATACATACGATAGTGAAAGGATGTTGCTTCATGAAACGCCGACTCTTCCTCTGCACAGGGCTTGCGCTCATGCTCACTGCAAGTACAGCGTTCGCCTCGCCGACCCTGCGTGAGGGATCGCAGGGGCATGAGGTGCGCGTACTGCAGCAAGCTCTCCAAACTGCAGGCTACAAGATCAAGAACGCAGATGGCGTCTTTGGCAAGGATACGGAGCGTGCTGTCGCTGAATTCCAGCGGGACAACAAGATCAAGATCACGGGCATTGTCAACAATGCCACATGGCGTGCTCTCAAAAACATCCCTGCCAAACCTTCGCGGGATGTTGACACAAACACAACTGCCGAAAAAAAATTCCCGCCTGCACCGAATGGCAAGCCTATTCTCCCCGTAAACAAGGTATCTGATGTAATCAAAACAGCAAAGTCTTATATGGGGACGCCTTATGTATTTGGTGGTGCAACACCAAAAGGTTTTGACTGCTCCGGCTACCTCCAGTACGTGTTCCAGAAGCACGGCATTGCGATTCCACGTACAACAGACGAGCAGTACAAGCTCGGACTTCGTACGAAGAATACAAAAGATCTTGTTCCCGGTGATCTTGTTTTCTTTGAGACATACGAGAAAGGGGCTTCTCACTGTGGAATCTACCTCGGCAAGGGTGAGTTTATTCACGCCTCTACCAGCAAAGGCGTGCGTGTGGATACTCTGTCGAATGACTACTGGAAACCGCGTTTCCTGGGCGGCAAACATATTGTGAAATAAGTTGACTTTTCCCCTCCGGCTCATTATAATAGGGCGATATCGGGATGTAGCGCAGTTTGGTAGCGCATCTGGTTTGGGACCAGAGGGTCGCAGGTTCGAATCCTGTCATCCCGACCATTGCACCTGTAGCTCAGTTGGATAGAGCAACGGCCTTCTAAGCCGTGGGTCGAGGGTTCGAATCCCCCCAGGCGCACCATTGAGTTTTACCGTATCGCAGAACGCGATACGGTTTTTTGTTGCATTTCAAGCAATAGAAAAGATGTGAGAATCATTTCTCACATCTTGCGTGTCGATATGGTGGAGACAAGGGGGATCGAACCCCTGACCTCTTGCATGCCATGCAAGCGCTCTCCCAGCTGAGCTATGCCCCCGCGCTTTTGGCGCTGACAGAGGCTAGTATAGCGAAAAGCATGCATGTTGTCAAGGCTGAATTTTCAATGTATATGCGAAGGCGGCGAGCACTTTCACCCCTGAGCATTGCGCTTCTCATACGCACCGCTCAGGATATCCGTCCACCACGCCTCATGTTCCTGATACCATGCAATCGTACGTTGAATGCCGTCGTCGAACTTCGTTGCGGGCTTCCATCCAAGCTCACGTCCAATCTTCGTGGGATCAATGGCATAGCGGCGGTCATGGCCCTTGCGGTCGATGACGTAGGAAATCTGGTCCTCTCCCTTGCCGAGGGCCTTTAGAATCGTCCGCACAACATCTATGTTCGCACGCTCGTTATGCCCGCCGACATTGTAGACCTCCCCCTCTGTTCCGCGCCGCATGATGAGGTCGATTGCAGCGCAGTGATCGTCGACGTGCAGCCAGTCACGGACATTCAGTCCATCGCCGTAGACGGGCAGCTTCTCCCCCTGCATTGCACGAATTATCATGAGCGGGATGAGCTTCTCGGGGAACTGGTATGCACCGTAGTTGTTCGAGCAGCGTGAGATCGTCACGGGTACGCCGTAGGTGCGCGCATACGCCTGCACGAGAAGGTCGGCAGATGCCTTGGACGAGGAGTAGGGACTCGATGCGTGGAGCGGCGTTTCCTCGGTAAAGAGGAGATCGGGGCGGTCGAGCGGCAAATCACCATAGACCTCATCCGTCGATACCTGATGATAGCGTTTGATACCGTACTTACGGCAGGCATCAAGCAGAACACTCGTCCCGATGATATTCGTCTGCAGGAAAATCTCCGGATTCTCAATGGATCGATCCACATGGGACTCCGCAGCAAAGTTCACGATGATATCCGGCTGCTCGTGCTCAAAGAGCGCATACACTGCCGCACGATCGGCAATATCACCGCGCACAAATGAAAACTGCGGATACTCCCGCGCTGCATCGAGTGTTGCAACATTCCCCGCATAGGTCAGCGCATCGTAACAAATGATCGTATCCTCTGGATGCTCACGCAGTTCGTAGTAAACAAAATTCGCGCCGATAAATCCAGCGCCGCCCGTGACGATAATCTTCATGCTTTTTACTCCTTTTCCTCTTTGCTTAGAGTATTCGACGCCTCCGCGCTTTTCCCTTTACTGTATTCTTTTGATTTACATATAGAAAACATTTGTGCTATACTGTTTTATAGGAGGGATGAACATGAAGGAGCGCACGTACATTGCCATTGACCTCAAAGCGTTCTACGCCTCGGTCGAATGTATGGAGCGCGGACTCAATCCGCTGACGACCCATCTCGTCGTCGCAGATGAGAGCCGCACGAGCAAAACCATCTGTCTCGCTGTCTCCCCCGCGCTCAAGGCGCACGGCATCGGCGGACGCCCACGCCTCTTCGAGGTCATCCGTGCGGTGGAGCAGGCGAATGCGCGGCGAAAGTACCGTGCCCCTCATCGCACACTCACAGGAGAGACGCGTGACGCAGCGGAACTCGCAGCACATCCGGAGCTTGGCATTGCCTATCATATTGCCCCTCCGCGCATGGCACTCTACATGGACTACAGCATGCGCATCTACGAGATCTATCTGCGCCACGTTGCGCCTGCAGACATCCATATCTACTCGATCGATGAGGTCTTCATTGACGTGACAAGCTATCTTGATACGGAGAAAGTCTCTGCACATGACTTCACCATGCGGCTTATCCGCGAGGTGCTGCGAGAAACGGGCATCACAGCGACGGCAGGCATTGGAACAAACCTCTATCTCGCAAAGGTTGCGATGGACATTGTGGCAAAACACATGAAGCCGGATAGGGATGGGGTGCGCATCGCGCAGCTGGACGAGATGAGCTACCGAAAAAAACTTTGGACACATCGGCCGCTCACAGATTTTTGGCGCGTTGGCAGAGGCTACGCAAGCAAACTTGAGGAAAATGGACTCTATACGATGGGTGACATTGCACGCTGCTCCCTCGGAAAAGGAAATTCACGGCATAATGAAGACCTTCTCTACCGCCTCTTCGGAATCCAAGCAGAGCTGCTGATCGATCATGCGTGGGGATATGAAAGCGCGCGCATGGAGGACATCAAAAACTACCGTCCAAAGTCGCGCAGCACACATATGGGACAGGTACTGCAAAATCCGTATACGCCACAAAAGGCACGCCTTGTTGTCTGGGAGATGGCAGATGCTCTCTCCATTGATCTGGCAGAAAAGTGTCTGACAAGCGATCGTCTGGAGCTCACCATTGGCTACGATATTGAATGCCTGACGCGCCCAGAGATACGCGACCACTATCATGGCCGCATCCATACGGATCGCTATGGGCGGCGCGTCCCATGGCCGGCACACGGCAATGCAGTCATCGAGCGCGGCGCAGGAACGCAGAGCATCATGAATGCACTGACGGATCTCTTTGACGAGATCGTAAATCCGAAACTACTCATCCGTCGACTCACCATCTCCGCACATCATCTGATGACGGAGGAACAGCGCGCCTCTTCTGCCGAGCAAATGTCTCTATTTACACCAGAGGAAACGGCGGAAGCATCCCTGTGTCCTGCGAAAAAAAGGAGACAGGCGAAAGAGAAATCCCTACAGGAAGCGATCATCGCCATTAAGAAAGCCTATGGGAAGAACGCCATCCTGCGCGGCGCGAATTTCTTCGACGGGGCAACCGCTCGTCTGCGCAACAGCCAAATCGGCGGGCATAAAGCATAGCAGCGAAGGGAGCAGATCATGCAGCGAAAAATCGAAGACTATGCGGACATCATCCACTTGCCGCGCCCCATATCAAAGGCGCATCCCCCGATGTCCCTGCGTGACCGGGCGGGACAGTTCGCTCCCTTCTCTGCTCTCACAGGCCTGCACGCTGCCGCAGACCGCACGGAGGAGCAGACGGCAGCACAACATATCGACTACGAGGCATGGGAGGAGCCGATATGATGTGTTTTCCCCTTGATGTAGATCGCAGCTATTGACAAAAGTACGAAAGGCCGCTACAATACTGTCCATGTCGGGATGTGGCTCAGCTTGGTAGAGCGCATCGTTCGGGACGATGAGGTCGCAGGTTCGAATCCTGTCATCCCGACCATCTTCATACATCAATGAGCCGGGGTCCAGAGGGACACGGCTTTTCTTTATTCAGGGGGACTTATGGACATCAAACGGAATCGCTGTATCTGGGTCAAGCTGAACGACCCCATCTATGTGAAATACCATGACGAGGAGTGGGGACAGCCGCTCCACGATGACCGTGCACTCTATGAGCTTTTTATTCTTGAGACATTTCAGGCGGGGCTGTCGTGGGCGACGATCCTGCACAAGCGCGAGAACTTCCGCCGTGCATACGAGGGATTTATTCCTGAGCGCGTCGCGGCATTTGATGCTGCGAAGGTCGAGGAATTGATGCAGGATACAGGCATCATCCGCAACCGCCGCAAGATCGAAGCAAGCATTGTGAACAGCCGCATCTTCCTTGAGATTGTAAAAGAATACGGCTCGTTCGACCGCTATATCTGGGGCTTTACGGACGGGAAGCCCGTGCGGGAGAGCTGTGAGCTGCGCACAACCTCACCACTCTCAGATAAGATCTCAGAGGATCTGAAGCGGCGCGGCATGAAGTTCGTCGGCTCAACCTGCATCTACTCAACACTCCAAGCCATCGGCGTACTCGCTGCACATGCGGATGAATGCGATTGGAGCAAGGAATGACGTGCCCCCCAAGTTCTTGCAGTGCCGCTCTGCGCGCAGCATTCCCCCATACGGTTCCAATTCTCGCGGGCTTCCTCTTCCTCGGGCTTGCCTACGGCATCTATACGAATGTCTCGGGGTTCTCGTTCTGGTATCCAATGGCGATGAGTGCGATCATCTTCGGCGGTTCGCTCGAATTCATTGCAACGGCGCTCCTCCTCAGTCCATTTGCCCCTATGCAGGCCTTTCTCCTCGGACTCATGGTCCAGGGGCGGCACATCTTCTACGGGATCTCCATGTTCGAGAAGTATCGCGGCACGGGTTGGAAGAAGCCCTACCTCATCTATGGTATGTGTGACGAGTCCTTCTCCATCAACTACACGGCAAAGATTCCGCAGGGAATCGACGCAGGCTGGTTCATGTTCTTTGTGACGCTGCTGAACCAGCTCTACTGGGTCGCGGGCGCGACCATCGGCGGACTGATCGGCACGCAGCTCCCCATCAATACGAACGGAATTGAGTTCGCGATGACAGCACTCTTTGTCGTCATCTTTGTCGAACAGTGGCTGAACGATCCGCAGCACTATACAGGAATCCTTGGGCTTGCTGCGGCAGGAATTGCACTTGCTATCTTTGGGCGTGATGCGTTCATGCTCCCGACCATGTTCATCATCCTTGCAGGCTGCCTCGCACTGCGTCCATGCATCGAGAGGAGGGAGACGGCATGACGTTCACTGAGGAGTGTATCACCATCGGACTCTGTGCGCTTGCAAGCGTACTCACGCGCGCCCTCCCCTTCCTCCTGCTCTCGGAGAAAAAGCCGACGCCGCCCATTGTCCGCTACCTCGGCAACGTCCTCCCCGCTGCCGTCTTTGGGATGCTCGTCGTCTACTGCCTCAAGGATACGAACTTTCTTGGCGGCACACACGGGCTGCCGGAGATCGCAGGAATTCTTGTGACGGCGATGCTGCATTTGAAATTTCGCCAGATGCTGCTCTCCATTGGAGGCGGAACGGCAGTTTATATGGTACTGATTCAATACATATTCAGCTCATAAAAAAACTCCCCAAAAGGGGAGTTTTTTTATGATTACATATACTCATCCGCCGTACGAGTCTTTGCCTTCTTGCCGCCCCCGATCATACGCGAGATGCGGTCAACAATGACATAGAACACGGGAATGAGAAAGATGCCGAGAATGGTGGCAAAGAGCATGCCGCCGACGACAGCGACGCCCATGCCGTTACGCGCCGCAGCACCCGCACCGGATGCCATGCAGAGAGGCAGACAGCCGATGATGAACGCGAACGATGTCATGAGGATCGGACGGAGACGCAGCCCCGCCGCCTGAATCGCCGCTTTCAAGGGATCCATGCCGCGATCGACGCGTATCTTTGCGAACTCGACAATCAGAATTGCATTCTTTGCCGCAAGACCGATGACCATGATGACACCGATCTGCATATAGACGCTGTTCTGATAGCCCGCTGCCGGAATGCCGATCATGCCGAAGATCGTCGCGAGGATGTACTCGGAGAAGAGTGCTCCGAAGATGCCCGTCGGCACGGTAAAGAGAACGGCGAACGGTACGCTCCAGCTCTCATAGAGTGCCGCAAGACAGAGGAAGACGAAGACAAGGCAGAGTGCAAGCACCTGCATGGTCGAATCCGCCGACTTCTGCTCCTCCCGGCTCTGCCCCGACCACTCGATGCTGAATCCGGAGTCTGTGTGCTTCTGGACAATCTCGGTGATGGCTTTCATCGCATCGCCCGAGCTATATCCTGTCCCCGCACTGCCTTGGATCTGGATGGAGCGCGCACCGTTGAAACGGCTGATCTGCGTCGGTCCCGTTGTGAGTTTCGGCTTGAGGAGGGTATCAAGCGGCACCATGCCGCCCTGCGAGTTCTTGACAAAGACAAACTTCGCTGCCTCTGCCTCGGTGCGATAGGTCACGTCGGACTGCAGGACGACCTTGTAGGTGCGCCCGAACTGATTGAAGTCATTGACCTCATAGCCGCCGAAATTGACCTGCAGCGCCGTAAATACATCCGAGAGCTGAACGCCGAGATTTTTGACCTTTTCGCGGTCGATCTCGTACTGATAGCTCGGTGCGTTGATCTTGAATGTCGAGCGCACGCCCCGCAGCTCGGGGCGTGTATTTGCCTCGGCAAGAATCGCATTCACGATGTCGTTGAGTTCGGTGTCGGAGTGCCCGCTCATGTCCTGCAGCTGGAGCGACCAGCCGCCGACATTGCCAAGACCCGGCAGTGCGGGCGGATTGATGGCGATAACGAGAGCCTCGGGAGCCTCCATCGCGCCCACACGGAACATCGTGCCGACTGCAGCGGCAACGGACTCAGCAAGCCCTGCACGCTGTGACCAGTCCTTCATGCCGACAAAGACGACCGCACCGTTGGAGTTCGCACCACCCGCAAGAATGTCAAAGCCATTGATGGACATGACGGCGCTCTGTCCCTTGATCTCACGCTGTGCCGCCTGCTGGATCTTGTCCACGGTCTTCTGTGTCTGATTCGTAGACGTTCCCGGCGGCAGCTGTATCGCAATCATCAGATAGCCCTGATCTTCCTCGGGGACAAATGTGGTCGGCAGATTCCGATAGATGATCGCTGTGAGACCGCAGACGATGAGCAGGAAGATAACGGCAACCCTCGCCTTGCGGATAAACTTGCTGACAATGCCGACATAGCCCTTGCGGGTTGCGTCGAACCAGTTGTTGAAGCGATCAAAGAATCGATCGAGAACACTCTTTGTCCCATTCTCCTTCTTCGGCTTCAGCATGAGCGCACAGAGCGCAGGTGTCAGCGTCAGCGCAACGAAGGCAGAAATGGCCATCGAGATTGCAATTGTGAGAGCGAACTGCTTATAGAGCACCCCCATCATGCCGCCAAGGAAGGCAACGGGGACAAAGACTGCCGCAAGCACGAAGGCAATTGCGACAACAGGCCCCTGCACCTCCGACATCGCCCGTTCCGTTGCGTCAATCGGCGTGAGCCCGCTCTCCATGTGGTGCTCGACATTCTCGATGACGACGATCGCATCGTCGACAACAAGACCGATCGCAAGCACCATCGCAAAAAGCGTCAGCGTATTGATGGAGAAATCCAGCAGAACGAACGCGCCGAATGTTCCGATGAGGGACACCGGCACGGCAAGCAGCGGGATGAGCGTTGCACGCCAGCTCTGCAAAAAGAGGAAGATGACGAGTACGACAAGCAGCAGCGCCTCAAGGAAGGTATGCACGACCTCCTTAATGGACGCGTTGATGTAGTCTGTGCTGTCAAAGACGGACTTCATCTTGAGTCCGGGCGGGAAGGTCTTCTCCGCATCATCGAGGATCTTGCGCACCTCGGCGAGTGTGATCATCGCATTCGCGTCGGAGGTCAGCTGAATGCCGAAACCGACGGCAGGATAGCCGTTAAACTTCGCCACAATGTTATTTGAACGCTCACCGGTCTCGATGCGCGCAACATCCTTGAGACGGACAAACGTGCCGTCCTTTCCTGAGGCAATGATAACGTTGCCGAACTCCTCAGGGGTCGTGAGGCGCCCCTGCACCTTGCCCGTAAATTGTTTTTCCTGTGCGTTCACGGTTGGCATACCGCCGACCGTGCCGGCAGGTGCCTGTACGTTTTGCTCGTTGATCGCCGCCGTAATATCGGCAACGGTCAGTCCGAGCTCCGCGAGGCGGTCGGGGTTCATCCAGACGCGCATCGCGTAGTCAGCACCGAATACCTGAACCTCTCCTACGCCGTTGACACGCTTGATCGCATCGAGGAAGTAGAGCGTTGCATAGTTTTTCATGAAGGCGCGGTCATACGTGCCGTCATCGGAGTAGAGGGAGACGAAGTACGCCATCTGTCCCGAGGATTTGCGCGTTGTAATGCCCGCCGCCTGTACAGAGGACGGCAGGCTTGCATTTGCACCCGCAGCATTGTTCTGCACCTTGACGGCATCCATATCACCGTCCGTGCCAACGTCAAACGTGACAGAAAGGCTGTAGCGGCCGGTATCATCGGAGGTGGAACTCATGTAGTCCATCCCCTGTGTGCCGTTGATCTGCTCCTCAATGACCTGCGCCACCGACTCATTGACGACAGCCGCACTCGCGCCGACATAGTTCGCGGAGACGGCGACCGTCGGCGGTGAGATCTGCGGATACTGCGCGATCGGCAGAGAGAACCCTGCAATCGTACCGACAATGACGATCATCACCGCAATGACAATCGCAAAGATCGGTCGATGGATGAAAAATTTTGCCAAAGGATTCCCTCCTTACTGCGCGGGCGTAAGCTCACGCGTATTGAACATGGAGGAATCCCCCTCAAGCGAAAACCCCATCTCGTTCGCCGTTACCATCGTCACGGCAAGATCGCCGCCCTCCTGGAGCGTGGTCAACCCCTCGACCACGACAATATCCGAGGTATCGAGACCATCCTTGACCACGTAATAGCTGCCAATCTTTTCACCGAGTGTAATCGTACGTGCGGCTGCCTTGTTGTCCTCTCCTACGAGCATGACAAAGGACTTCCCGAGAAGCTGCTGAACCGCACGCTCGGGAACAAGCACAGCATTCGGAATGGTGTCACCGATCAGGCTGACGCGCGCGAACATCCCCGGCAGGAGCAGTCCGTCCGGATTGTCAAAGAGTGCCTTGACCGTGAGCGTTCCCGTCTGGGCTGCAAGTGCACGGTCGGATGTCACAATATGCCCGATGATCGGGTATTTCGAGCCGTTGGAGAGCGTCAGCTCTACGACGACGCCACCAATGCCGCCCGTCTTTGCCGCCTGCTCGACAAAATTCAGATACTCATTCTCCGAGAGGCTGAACTGCGCAAAGATCGGATTCGACGATCCCATCGACACGAGCGTCGTCGTCCCCGCTGACACAAATGTCCCCATAGCGACATCATCCACCGAGAGCTGTCCCGACATCGGTGCATAGATGATCGTATCATCGAGGTTTTCCTGGGCCTGACGAACGAGTGCCGCATTCGCCGCAACAGCTGCCTCATAGGCATTCACCTGCGCCTGCTGCGTGGAGAGCGTCTGCTCGGAGACTGCCGCACTCGCATAGAGCTGCTGATAGCGGTCGAGATCCATACGAGCATTATTGAGAGTGGCCTCGGACTGTGCAAGAACTGCCTTTGCCTGCAGGAGTGCGCTCTCATACTGACGGGAGTCGATGCGGTAGAGCGGCTGCCCCGCCGTGACAGACTGCCCGCCCACGATGTATTTCTCCACGATATTACCGGAGACACGGGACTGAATCTTCACCTCGTCCGTGCCCATGATCTGTCCCGCGTAGACATGTGTAAGCGGCGTGTCCTGACGCAGGACATTCATCGCCTTGACAGCTGTCGCCCGCGCACCGCCTCCCTGCTGACCGCCGCCGCAGCCGCTCAGAAGTGTTCCGAGTACGAAGATCGCAGCAAAAAAAGTGCCAAGACCTTTTCTGTTCTCAAACAAACAAAAAACCTCCTCTGTTACAGCCCCCACTTGAATGACGTGTGCAAGTTTCTTTATCAAGAAAGGGCAGGTATCCGCGCGGGAGTTCCTGCCACAACAGATTTATATTATCGGACTGCCTACAAAAAGTCAAGAAATGAAGTGTGCTTCAAGATCTGTTTTAACAGAAATCTAACGCCTCTTGAGATGACTAAGGGCCTCTGCGGCAGCCTGCTGCTCTGCTTCTTTCTTGCTGCGCCCCGTTCCCTCCCCCATCGACTCTCCGCCGATGAGCACACGCGTCGTAAAACGCTTGTCATGATCGGGGCCAGACTCACCAATTAACTCATAGGAGATACTCTCATGGCGCTTTTGCTGGATATGCTCCTGCAGCGTCGTCTTGTAGTCACGCGAAACGTGACTGCGCTTGACTGATAGTACCTCTGTTGCAAACTGACGTGCAACATAGTCCCGTGCGGTCTCCCATCCACCATCCAGATAAACGGCGCCGATAACAGCCTCAAAGGCATTCTCCAGGTTGTTCTGCCGATCTGCACCGCCGCCCAGCAGTTCCCCGCGACCAAGGAGAAGATGGCTGCCGAGTTCCAATCCACGCGCCAGACGAGCAAGAGTCTCACTCTGCACGAGGCTTGCACGCATCTTTGTCAGCTCGCCCTCAGAACAGTCCGGAAAACGCTCATACAAATATGTGCTGGAGGCAAGCTCCAGCACAGCATCGCCCAAAAACTCCAAGCGTTCATTATGGGGCATGCAGTTCTTCGACTCATTTGTATAGGAAGAGTGCGTCAATGCCTCATCTAAGAGAGAAAGGCGGTGAAAGGGGACCCCTATTTGCTCAGAAAGACGCACAAGTTCTGCGCGTCTTTCTTCTGTCATTTCGTATGCCATTTGTTATTTCTGATACTTCTTGACGACGAGACAGGCATTGTGCCCCCCGAAGCCAAACGAATTGGAAATCGCCGCACGTACGGTCTTAGCACGTGCCGCATTCGGCACATAGTCAAGATCGAGTCCCTCATCCGGGGTATCGTAGTTGATCGTCGGCGGGAGCATGTCATTCTCGACCGCAAGTGCCGCCGCAATCAGCTCAACACTGCCCGCAGCGCCGAGAAGATGCCCCGTCATCGACTTGATGGAGGAGACTGCAACGTCCTTCGCCGCATCGCCCCAGACCGTCTTGATCGCCTCTGTCTCGCAGAGATCGTTCATATGCGTCGAGGTACCATGTGCATTGATATAGTCGATATCCTCAGGGCGAAGCTCAGCATCATTGAGAGCGAGCTGCATGCACTTCGCCTGATACTCACCATGTGGAGCAGGGCTTGTGATGTGGTAGCCATCCGAATTCGAGCCGTAACCGACAAGCTCGGCGTAGATGTGTGCGCCGCGCGCCTCAGCGTGCTCAAGCGTCTCGAGCACGACCAGACCTGCGCCCTCGCCCATGACAAAGCCAGAGCGATTCTTGTCGAACGGACGCGAGGCATGCGCGGGATCGTCGTTGTGATCCGTACAGAGCGCCTTCATTGCCGCAAATCCCGCGCTTGCGGCCTCGGAGATGCTCGCCTCCGTGCCGCCTGCGATCATGATATCCGCCTCGCCGCGCTGCATGACGCGGTAGGCATCACCAATACAGTTCGCCCCCGTTGCACACGCCGTTACGACACAGGATACAGGACCGTGCAGCCCATAGTTGATCGCAACCTGACCCGCCGCCATATTGGCAATCATCATCGGAATGAAGAAGGGGCTGACGCGCTCGGGCCCCTTGTCAAAGAGGCGCTCATACGTGCCGTGCATGGTCTCGATGCCGCCAATGCCCGCGCCGACATAGGCCCCGATGCGGTCGCGATCCTCTTTGTCAAGGTCAAGCCCCGCATCCTCAAGTGCCATTCCCGCAGACACAACCGCAAACTGCGCATAGCGATCCATGCGCTTGGCCTCTTTCTTGTCGATATAGCCGTCGATGCTGAAGTCCTTTACCTCGCCCACAATCTGTGCAGCATAGTTCGTCGCATCGAATCGAGTGATGCGCTCGATCCCATTCTTTCCTGCGAGCAAAGCCTCCCAGAAAGCCTCTTTGCCAATGCCGATCGGCGTGATCGGGCCAACCCCCGTAACGACAATTCTCTTCTTCAAACCAACCGACTCCTTTCCTAGAGCATGCACCCTAGTTTGCTTCCTCAAGCTGCTGTTTCAGCTCTTCAAATATTTCATGAACAGACAAAATGCGGTCAATACGCGGCATAAACTCGCCCGTAAACACAAGCCCTGTCTCAAGATCGCCCTGCTGTGCACGTGAGAGTGCACGAATGATGCAGAAGTGATGATCGCATTGCTTGAGGCAGCGGTCACATACCTTTGGCGGAACAGGCCCCTCGATAATGCGCGCAGAAAACGGCGTACGTACGGCACGCCCCGGCAGGCCCACAGGACTGTGGATGATAACAATATCATCCTTCTTCGATTTCAAATAGTACTGTTTGAGTGACGGAGCCGCATTGGACTCGACACACGCAGCAAAGCGAGAGCCGAGCTGTACGCCATCCGCTCCCATCTTATGCAGGTCGGCAATATCCTGTCCTGTCAGAATTCCGCCGGCTGCAAAGACCGGAATTTTCACAGCAGCACGGACATCTGAGATAATATGGCGTACGGACTGATCTGTTCCCAGGTGTCCGCCTGCCTCCTTGCCCTCGACGACGACAGCCGCCGCACCAAGTTTTTCAGAAATCTTTGCCAGCTTTGCCGTGGAGACAATTGGCACAATTGGTGTACCAGATTCCTTGCCAAGCTGGAACATATCACGGGAAAAACCCGCACCAGCGACGACGAGATCAATCCCCTCATCAATCGCAATTTTAACAGCATCCGAAAAGTCGCTTGCCGCAACCATCTCATTGATGCCGATGATCCCATTGGGAGAAAGTGAACGTGCGAGCCGAATTTCATAGCGCAATTCCTGCGGCTTCATGCCGGAGGCCGCGATGAGTCCGATTCCGCCCTCATTTGCAACGGCGGCTGCGAGGCGTGCCGTCGTAATTCGGATCGCCATACCGCCCTGAATGATGGGAACGGCGACAACTTTATTGCCGATCCTCACCTCGGGTAGTCTCATATAAGCCCTCCAATCGGGAGAGATCGCCACACAGCAGCACGGTGTTCGCAAACACCCTTCTCTCCACAAGAAGTTTTGGCCCACCTCCGTCCATGCGTCAAATGCAGCGTGACGTGAAAGGTGGATGTATAACAGCACGGAGCACATCCGTCCTGATTGTATGCAAAGTCAATAGAAACACTGCCTTTTGAGAAAAATCCCGTGCGCCTGAGCTGTCACGGGATTTCCCTAAAAGACCAGTTGTGTGCACGATTACGACCAAATGTCGCTGCGCTTTACTTGTTCTGATCGATGTAATTGACGACATCCTGAACTGTTTTAATCTTTTCAGCAGCCTCGTCGGGAATCTCTACATTGAATTCTTCCTCGAAAGCCATGATAAGCTCAACGATGTCGAGCGAATCTGCGCCAAGATCGTCAATGAAGGTGGACTCAAGGGTGACTTCATCAGCCTCCGAGCCAAGCTGTTCCACGACGATGTCGCGAACCTTGTCAAACGTTGCCATGCGTTTTCACCTCCTTTAATAAATTTCTTTTTTCATATGCTACATAACCATTCCGCCATCAACATTCAGCGTCTGGCCAGTAATGTACGATGCCGCATCACTTACAAGGAAGAGGACGGCATCAGCAACATTCTCGGGTTTTCCGAGCGCCCCAAGAGGGATGCCCGTGAGGAGTTTTTGACGAATCTCATCTTTGAGAACGGCAGTCATATCGGTCTCAATGAAGCCA
Organism: Selenomonas sp. oral taxon 892 str. F0426; assembly: GCF_000468035.1. Classification (GTDB taxonomy): domain Bacteria; phylum Bacillota; class Negativicutes; order Selenomonadales; family Selenomonadaceae; genus Centipeda. The sequence goes on along the minus strand of NZ_KI260546.1, from coordinate 210,002 downwards.
GGGGCAACAACATTGACCGTGATGCCGCGCGCAGCAAATTCCTTCGCCGCAGCCTTTGAGAATCCAATCACACCAGCCTTTGCGGCAGCATAATTGGTCTGCCCCACGTTGCCGATCTCACCAACGACAGAAGAGAGATTCACAATGCGTCCACTGCGCTGCTTCGTCATAATTTTTGCAGCAGCCTTCGTGCAGGCGTAAATCCCCCTGAGGTTCGTGCCAATGACTGCATCGAAGTCCTCATCCTTCATGCGGACGAGAAGCGTATCACGCGTAATGCCCGCATTGTTGACGAGAATGTCAAGCCCTCCGAGCTCCTCATGCACCCGTGTGATCATCTCGGCTGCAGCGGCACTGTCTGAAACATCCGCCTGAACAAGGATTGCATGACCTCCATGCTCCTCGATGATGGAGCGCACTTCCTCTGCTGCAGCCTGATTGCCTGCGTAGTTGACAGCGACCTTTGCTCCCTCCTGTGCAAGCCGAATGGCTACCGCACGACCAATGCCGCGGGAGCCGCCTGTAACAAGAGCAACTTTGCCCTCAAGAAGCATATTTATCCTCCTTTATTACAGCCGAATTCATTTAATCATTACTTCTTTAGTGTGTCAAGTGTTTTTTGCAGTGATTCGACATTCTCGACGTTCAGGTTTGCCAGAGCCTTATCAATGCGCTTATTAAAGCCGCCGAGAGTCTTTCCGGGGCCACACTCAACGTAGGTATCCGCACCGAACTCGCGCATCGTGTTCACGCACGAAATCCAGCGTACAGGATGATCTGCCTGAGCGATGAGATTTGCCTTGATCTCTGCCGCTTTCTGTTGGAGGCCTCCCGTATAGTTTGAAACGACTGGAAATGCAGCATCATGGAGCTCCACCTTATCGAGCTCTGCTGCGAGTTTTTTCGCCGCAGGTTCCATGAGTGTCGAGTGGAACGGTGCAGAAACTGGCAGAATGACTGCCTTCCTTGCTCCCTTTTCTTGAAGCAGCTTTGTTGCCTCTTCTACTCCCCTTGCCGTCCCCGCAATAACCGTCTGCCCAGGACAGTTGAAGTTGACGGCCTGAACAGCCCCCACAGCACTTGCCTCAGCACAGACGGCAACGATCGTATCATCATCGAGTCCGAGCACGGCGGCCATCGCTCCCTCGCCTACTGGAACGGCCTCCTGCATATAGGCACCGCGCTTGTGTACAAGAAGAACAGCATCCTGGAATGACAGAACACCCGCTGCCACAAGTGCGGCATATTCGCCAAGACTGTGACCTGCCGCGATCTCCGGCTCAATGCCCTCCGCACGCAGGAGTTCTGCCGCAATGACGGCCACCGTAAGAATCGCCGGCTGGGTATGTTCGGTCAGCTGCAGCTGATCTGCAGGTCCCTCGAAGCAAAGCTTGCTAATGGAATACCCAAGCGCCTCATCCGCCTCGGCAAAGCGCTTCTTCGCAAGATCATACGTATCGAAAAAATCTTTTCCCATACCGACGACCTGTGCACCCTGTCCAGGGAACAGGAAAGCAATTTTCCCCATATTGCGCCTCCTCACTCGTAGGTCTTGCGTGCAGCATCCATTGCGCCGGGAAGGCCGCTTACAATATCTTCAATGATTTGCTTGACTGGTTTGATGTCTGTCAGCATGCCCGAGATCTCGCCAATCATGACCGAGCCGTTGTCCACATCTCCCTCATGTGTTGCACGATGGAGACTGCCGACGCCGAGCTGCTCGAGCTCCTCATTCGAGGCACCCGCCGCTTCCAGCTCCTCATACTTGCGCGAGAGCTTGTTCTGAAGGACGCGTGCCGGATGTCCGAGTGAACGTCCCGTGACGACCGTGGAACGATCTTTTGCCTTGAGCACCGCATTCTTGTAGTTTGGATGTGCAATGCACTCCTCACTCAAGACAAAACGCGACCCCATCTGAATCGCCTGTGCCCCAAGAGCAAACGCTGCCGCCATGCCCCGTGAATCACCGATACCACCCGCACCGATGACCGGCACATCCACGGCATCTACAACCTGTGGGAGCAGCGCCATCGTCGTGATCTCACCAATATGCCCGCCGGACTCCGTCCCCTCGGCAATCACAGCATCCACGCCCGTACGTACAAGACGACGTGCGAGAGCGACCGATGCCACCACGGGGATGACCTTCGAGCCGATCTCCTTGAGGGCAGGTACATACTCGCCGGGGTTTCCCGCTCCCGTTGTGATGACAGGAACACGCTCCTCAAGGATAACCTGCATGACTTCCTTGACAAAAGGGCTCATGAGCATCACATTAACACCAAATGGCTTATCCGTCCAGCCCTTCGCCTTATGGATCTCATTGCGCAATGCATCGGGCGGCATATGTCCGGCACCAATGAGTCCGAGACCTCCCGCATTGGAAACCGCAGACGCAAGCTCTGCTGTGCCGATCCATGCCATGCCACCCTGGAAGATGGGGTACTTGATACCAAGCATCTGACAAATCGGATTATGTTCAAACATTAATCATTTTCCTCCTTTGCCCACTTCATAATACACGACGCCCATGTAAGTCCCGCACCGAAACCTGCGAGGGCAATGTTGTCTCCCTTTTTGAACTGATGCGCGTGCGCCGCCTCCGCAAGGGCGACAGGGATGGATGCGGCAGACATATTGCCGTAACGATGAATATTTATAATAACTTTGTCCATCGGCATGTCAAGCCTTTTGGCAGCCGCCTGGATAATACGGATATTCGCCTGATGGGGCACGAGAAAGTCAAGCTCCTCGCGCTGCATTCCTGCGCGCTCGAGGGATGTCTCTACCGTCCTGCCCATAACCTTTGTCGCAAAGCGGAAAACCGCCTTGCCGTCCATATGGACGAAGTTGAGCCGCTGCTTAATGGTCTCGGGCGTCACGGGGCAAAGGCTGCCGCTCGACGGTATGTCGAGAGCATCACCACCCGAGCCGTCACTGCCGAGGTCAAAGGCACGGATGCCATACCCCTCCTCAACCGGCCCAAATACGGCTGCACCGGCACCATCTCCGAAGAGGATGCAGGTGTTTCGATCCTGCCAGTCAATGACCTTGGAGAGAATCTCTCCACCGATCACGAGGACACGCCGATAGATGCCGTTCTCAATAAACTGTGCGGCAATGGATGAAGCGTAAACGAATCCAGAGCAGGCCGCCGAGAGATCGAATGCCGCCGCATGCTTTGCGCCGAGACGATCCTGCAGTACACACGCCGTCGCCGGAATGACCCGGTCGGAAGTGAGCGTCGCCATGATGATGAGATCCAGCTCCGCCGCCTGAACACCCGCATCGGCAAGCGCCATCTCGGCAGCGCGCTGCGCAAGTACAGATACTGGTTCATCATCGGCAGCAATACGGCGTTCATGAATCCCCGTGCGTTCGACGATCCATGCGTCATTTGTCTGAACCATTTTTTCAAGGTCGAAGTTCGTCAGCACTCGATCTGGAACACAGTACCCCGTTCCAAGAATGCCCGCACTGATCTTAGGCACGACTCATCTCCCCCTCCTTTGCCAGAGTATCGCGGATTTGATCCAGCACTTTTCCATTTACGTAGTCTACGGTAACGCCAATCGCGCTTGCCACGGATTTGGCATCCGACGATCCATGGCCAATCACACAGCAGCCATTTACCCCCAAGAGAGGCGCTCCGCCATACTCCCTCACATCGAGGCGTTTGCCAAGACGGCGCAGTGTCGGCATGAGGAGAAGTGCGCCAAGCTTTGCCATCAGTCCAGCCCCACGAATCTCCTCTCGAATGAGTCCCAGAATTGTTTTCGCAAGCCCTTCTGCAAATTTTAGCACAACATTGCCAACAAATCCATCACAAATGACGACATCGAAGTTTCCCTTCGGTACGTCACGCCCTTCAGCGTTTCCGCAGAAGTGGATATTTGGCTCCACTTTGAGGAGCTGATACGTTTCCTTTGCCTGCTCGTTGCCCTTACTCTCCTCCTCACCAATGTTGAGAAGACCAACGCGCGGATGCGCAATTCCAAAGACGTGCTGTGCGTAGAGTGCGCCCATCACAGCACTTTGCACGAGATGCTCAGGCTTCGAATCTACATTCGCTCCCGAGTCGAGCATGAGCGTCACACCATCAGGGGTCGGCATCGGCGTCGCAATAGCAGGTCTGCCAACGCCGCGAATACGATGCAGGATGAGCTGCGCTGCCGCAACGGCCGCACCGGTCGATCCAGCAGAAAAAACTGCATCGCATTTTCCCTCCTTCACAAGTCGTGTCGCAACCACAACGGAGGAGTCCTTCTTCGTACGCACTGCCTCGGCCGGATGCTCGTCCATGCCAATGACCTCAGAAGCGTGAACGATGGAGATGCGCAGTGCCTCCGTATTGGCCCCCGCAAGCTCCGCACGAATCTGCCCTTCATCACCGATCAGGACGATCTCGCAGTCATATTTCTTCGCTGCGTCCACCGCCCCCTGCACAATCTCCTTCGGTGCGAAATCACCGCCCATTGCGTCGACTGCTATACGCATCCTGCACTCCCTTCTCTCTTGTTACTATCTTACTCACTGCTGGAGTGACACGACGATAAACTTTGCACGAAAGACCTCTTTGTCTTCCCGATATGTCTTGACCCAGACGAAGATCTTATTGCCTCGTTTTTTTACGATCTCCGCGCGTGCAATCACCGTATCTCCTTTGCGAATCGGTGTCTTATACTTCACGTTGGCAACGCCCGTCATCGCAACAGGAGCATCAATGATGGCAAGCGCAAGCGAGTTCGCTTGAGAAAAGAGGGCTGTTCCGCGTGCAATCTCCGAGTCTGCAAAGAGGAGATCGTCCGTAACCCGCAGCGCAGATGTTCCTGTACGCCCTAGCTCCAGTGAAAGCAGATCGCCAACCACCTCGGTATGCGGGATCGCACGAACCTTCTCACGCGCATTCTCAGCAAGCATACGCACGCGGGCGCGCAGTTCCGGGATGCCGAGTTCCGTGCGGTCGAGACGCACGGTCTGCACACTCACAGCAAGTTTTTTTGCAAGCGCCTCGTCCGTTAGAAATGGCTCTTTCCGCACTGCCATGACGAGCGTTTCCTGCCGTCGTCGCTTTTTCTCCGTCATTACACCACCCCTCTCTCCATTTTATACGCAAACAACACTCATAAGGTGTTGTTTTTAGCACCTGATGCTATCAGTATGAACGAATTATACTAGGTACTAAGTATTTTTGCAAGTAGAGATTTGATTAAAAAATAAAAAGAGCTGCTGCAAAAAGTCAATCTTCTTGCAGCAGCTCTGTGTGGTTCTCATTCAGCCGCCTCGGCCACAGGTTTTCCGTCATAATAACCGCATTCCATGCACACGTGGTGCGGAAGCTTCGGCTCATGACACTGCGGGCACGATACATAGTGCGGCGCTTCGAGCTTCCAGTTTGCACGACGGCGATCACGGCGTGCCTTCGATGTTTTTCTCTTTGGTACTGCCACTTTGGATACACCTCCTTAATCGTTTTTGAGTAGGCTTTCTAAAGCCGCTAGTCGGGGATCTGCTATGAATGTATCACAGCTACATGTCCCCTCGTTTAGGTTCTGTCCGCAAACCGGACAAAGCCCCTTGCAATCAGACTTACACAGCTCACGCAGCGGCTCAGCCACAAGGAGGGTATCACGTACGAGGTCATCCAGAATGATGGTCTCCCCATCAAAGAATGCCGCCTCATCCGTTTCTCCCGGAGTCTTCGCATAGTCCTCAGAAAAATCAAGCGTCCATAGCCGCTCTCCCTCGGAGAGACAGCGATCACAGACAAAGATCCGAAACGCGGCAACCGTTCCCATAACACGGAACGAAGGCCCCGTGTTCATCACCGTACCACTTACGCGGATCTCCCCGCGAAAATGCCGTGCATCCGTCCCCATATCGAGGGACTCCGGTGTAACCGCAAACAAAAATGTGCGGCTCTCACCGAGGGGAAGTGTCGCCCCTACGACATCCAGCTTCATCATGACGCATGACCTTTCACATTATAGCGGCGGTTTTCGGCGTTGTCAAGGAGCGTTTTTAGAGATACGCTCAGAGCTCCGCCACGTCTTCCTGCGGTGCATTCATCTGCGCCTTTGCCGTGCGCAGAACATTCATTGCCTGGTTCAGGCCCATCTCCGCCTGCTGCACGCCCTTGAACGTGCTTCCGACGTGTGCGATCAGCTGCTCAAATACCTGGTTTGCATAGGCATCCGCATCGCTCTGCAGGCGTGCTGCACTCGACTGTGCCTGCTCCATGATCTCACGCGCCTGATCCTGCGTCTGCTGCATGATCGCACGGGCGCGTTCCTTCGCCTGAATCACAATCTCGCTGTCCTCTAGGAGCTGATTGGCACGTGCCTGCGCCGTATCGACGATCTCCTTCGCCTCCTCACGCGCACGCCCGATGATATTCTCCTGCTCCTGCATGATCTCTGCCGCACGGTTCAGCTCCTTGGGGAGATCCATGCGCAGCTCCTCCACGAGATGCACGATCTCATCATCATTTACAAGAGCCTTGTCGCTGAAAGGGAGGTGAGATGCATCCGCAACCAGATCTTCCAGCTTTTTCAGCGTATCAACTACTGCCATAAATCTATCTCCTTTTTCTGCCTAGCAAGCAGCGCTTTATCCCCGAAGGGGCTTTCCATACATCTTTAATATCGCCCGCTCCACCGACGGCGGCACAATCCCCTGCACCGGCCCGCGAAAACGGATGAGCTCCCGTACGCCGGAGGAGCTGACAAACGTCAGATCCGGGCGCGTCAGCAGAAAGATCGTATCGCTCTCCGGCATGAGGTGGCGAACCATCGCCGCATGATTCTCCTCATACTCGAAGTCCTTCACCGAGCGCAGTCCGCGCACCACGACGCGCGCCTTTTTCTCCTTCATATAGTCTGTTAAGAGACCTGCGAACACATCAACGCGTGCGTTGGGGACATGAGAAGTCGCCTCCCGCAGGAACTGTACCCGATCATCCAGAGGGAAGCATCCCTCCTTCTGGACGTTGTGAAGAATGCACACAATGAGTTCATCGAACATCGCTGCCGCTCGCTCCACAATATCGATATGCCCTGTCGTAACGGGGTCAAAGCTGCCGGCAAAAACCGCGCGTCTCATCCCTGTACCTCCTGCGTATAAAAGCATATGCGCGCCGCGCCATAACGGCGTTCACGCATGAGCGATAGACGTCCCGCCTGCGCGAGCACCTGCTCCTCCGTGCCCTGCTCCAGAACTACAAGTCCGTCTGCAGCGAGCAGCTCCTCCGCATCGAGTGCGGAAAGAACTCGGACATTGTCCCCCTGCGCATAGGGCGGATCGGCAAAGATCAGATCAAATGTACGCCCCTCGCGAGCAAGCGCAGCAATCTGCCCATAGACATCGCCACGACGGATCTCTGCGCGTGTCTCGAGCTTCGTCCGCCGCATATTCTCAGCAAGGATGTCCTGCGTTGTGCGATCCACGAGGACGGCGCTCTCCGCTCCACGCGAAAGTGCCTCGAGTGCAAGTGCTCCCGTCCCGGCAAAGAGATCGAGGACACGTGCGTCATAGACGCGTGCACCGAGCATACTGAAAAGTGCCTCGCGTGTACGATCAGCCGTCGGACGCGTCCCTACCCCCATAGGGGATTTCAGATGTGTACCGCGCGCACTGCCCGTAATGATCCGCATTACAATCCTCCGCTATTCTACCATAGGCTTTCCTATTTTACCACAATTTCCATTCGCATTTCAACCTTTCGCCGTTATAGAAACGTATGTTATAATAGCAAAACTATGAAACGGAGAAAACCAATGAAAAAAACCTTTCTTGCGGCAGCGCTCCTTCTAGCGTTTTCCCTCCTTCTCTTTCATGTTATCTTCCATCCGGCGCATGTGGGAAGGTGGCATTCGATGCCCGCTGCAGCGCGAAATGGTTTAGAGCAGCAGCCCATCCTGCTCGTGCCGCTTGACTCGCGCCCGCCGTGTCGGGAGTTCGTGATAAACGGCGGGAAAGTCATTGGGCGTGAAATCGCAACACCGCCGACTGAGTATATGGACTACTATTCGAAGCCAGGCAATACGGAGGCGCTGCGGCGCTGGCTCTCGGAGCAAATACGCGGCGCATCCGCCGTCATTCTATCCATCGATCAGCTGCTCTCGGGCGGCTTGCTCGCGGCACGCGAGGCACATATCTCCAATGACGACATCCAGTCCCTTGCAGCATACCTGCGCACACTCCATGCAGCGCATCCCGATGTCCCTCTGCATGCCTTCTACATCCTGCCGCGTGCGATTCCGCAGGACGGAATTGAGGGCTGGCGCGAGCGTCGCGCCCTCCTTGCATACGCACGGCTGCTCGGACGCGCGGGTGCGGGACTGCCCGTCGATGAGAGTGAAATGGAGCGGCTGCGCACAGAGTTCCCATCTGACGATCTGCAAAAGTATCTCGCCCACTTCGACGAGAGCACGGCGCTCGCCTCCATGCTCATAGATCTCACGGAGGAAGGAGTCCTCACGCGCCTCATACTCGGACAGGATGACGGCGAGGAGTATTCCGTCGGGAATCTCAAAAAAAAGGAGCTTTCCAACCTGCTTTTACAAAAAAATATCGCTCCCGAACGGGCGATGATTGTCCACGGCGCGGATGAGATTGCACTCTCGATGCTCACCCGGATCACTGTGGATGAACTGTGCTCGCACGGAGGAACGCCCCCGCGCATCGCATTGCACTATGCACGGGAAGATATGGCCGATATGATATTTCCATTTATGGCAGTCTCGAACGATGCCACTGCACGTGAAAAGATCACCATGCTTGGCGGCATCTTGTCCGATGAGAACGAGGCACGTGATCTAACGCTCTTTATTTCAGCGGGCGACTCTGCTGCAGATACGCTCAGCGTGCGTTCCTCCGCTGCCTCTGTAATTCGCGAGATGCTGGCGACGGGGACATCCGTCGCACTGGTTGATCTCTCGCGCCGTTTCCATGCCGAAGAGACACTGCTGCCCATACTGATTGAGAAAAACGTACCCGTAAACGCCCTCACAGCATATGCAGGATGGAACACGGCAAGCAATGCGATTGGCACAGCTCTCGCACAAGGCATTCTCTATCACTGCGCCATGCAGCGTGCGGAGACGCGCGAGGAGCGGGAGCGCGTGATGTATGCGAACCTCGCATTTCTCACAGGACGCATCGCAGAGGACACGTTCTATCTGAAGGAAACAATCGACCGTGTCAACAATACGCTGCGTATTGCAGGCTACACCAACACTGCCGATCTTGACCTTACAAAAAATTGGCGTTGGGCAAACGATCTGCTCATGAGCGACCTGACCCGCCGCATACACAGCTACGAATCCACCGCCGCATTCCGTGCGCCGTTTTACAAAGGCGGGATGCACCTGCGCGTCACAGAGAGTAATGTCACGGCATACTACCCGTGGCCGCGCACGTTCGAGGTGCGGATGGAAGCCCGGCCGACCATCGCATTTTCTCCATAACAAAGGGGCTGTTGTACGAAGCTAGAAAACTTCATGCAACAGCCCTTGTCATTATGTCAGCCGTATCGCTGCAAGTGCCCCTTCCACCGCTTATGCGGTCCCCCTCCCCCGTGTCGAGCGGTCAACGTCACCCAATCACACTTCGCTAACGCTTGTGTCCTTGGGACGTTTTCCCATACGACCTGTTGCCCAATCAGCTGCGTCCTTTCGGACTTGCTTCTTGGACAGGCCAGCAACGGGGGAAGCTAGGATTGCGGCATCTTAGCTTCCCCCGCCAGAGCGGGGGAAGTGGAGAGCTCAGCGAGCCGATAGGGGCGCTCGTGCAGCAGTCTCTTTTACATACTTACTCTGCCGCAAGGCCGAATCTGGTGATTCCCTCCTTACGGAACTTATCCAGCAGCTCCATGACACCGCTATAGTTGATGTCGCCGTCCGCGCGGACAACGACGGCAAAGCGCGGATTCTTCAGGCTCTCTGCACGTGCGCGGCGCAGGAGAGTCCCCTCATCGATCTGCTGATCCTCAAGCCAAAGCGAACCGTCCTTGCGCACGGTGACAAGGTAGGTCACGTTCAGTTCGGTCTGTGCCGTCTGCGCCTTCGGCAGGTTCACGTCCACGGTCTTGAGATTCACCATGTAGAGCGTACTCATTATGAAGAACACGAGCAGGAAGAACATGATATCGATCATCGGGATGATCATGACCTCGGGCTTTTCAAATGCCCGTCTGTCGCGCAGTCTCATGCCTCATCACCTTCCGCTGCATCCCCGCTGTGCAGAGATGTCTCAATCACACCCTTGACGCCCGCAGCACGTGCCAGCTCCACGCGGCTGCTCTCGGCTGCAGAGAAGCACATCTCCATGTCTGTGACGATGTTCTCGATACGCTGAGAGAAATACGCGTGTACCGAGAGCGCTATAATGGCAACGCACAGACCCATGGCCGTGGCAATGAGAGCCTCACCAACGCCGCCCGTGATAGCGCTCGGTTCACCTGCCTCAAGATTGAATACGCTGAATGTCGAGATCATGCCGCTGATTGTACCAAGCAGACCGAGCAGCGGCGCCATTGTGACAATGACACTCAGATAGTACATACGGCTGCGCAGCTTCGAGAGCGCGATGCCGGACTGAATCTCCATGTAGGAGGACATCTTGCGTGAGTTCTTGCTGTTCTTTGCAACTGCGCCAAAGAGAATATCTGCAATCGCACCACGCTGCGTATCTGTCAGGTCGACAGCCTCCTTAAAGCGGCCATTCGCAATGTGCAGCATGAACTCTCGCGCAAACGCACTTCCCGCATCCATACGCGCGAAGTAGAGAGCACGCTCAATGCCGATAAAGACGACAAAGATCGATGCTGCCAGCAGGAAGTACATGACAAGCCCGCCCTGCTGAAAAAAATCAATCCCCTGTGAAATAAAATCCATTATACATCCATTCCTTCCATTCGCACTACAATGCCCTAAAAACCGTTCCAACTCATAAATGACTTCATTCTACTATATATTCTCCTTTGCGTCAACGATATCAAGTCTCAATTGTTTGGTCTTATCCAAGCGAGATGGCTTGCGGTCTTTGTGAAAAAATATTATAATGAAAGCCGTTGTTTGAGCAAAGGAGGATTCGTTTTGAAGCTACCTCTCCTGCGCGGCTTCTGGCAGCTATTTAAAGGATATTGGAGTTCGCCCGAAAAATGGAAGGCGCGCGGTCTTCTTGCTGCAGTCATTGCACTCAATCTCATTATGGTCTATCTGCTTGTGCGGATCAACGATTGGTACCGCATTTTCTACGATGCGCTTCAAGCATATGACTGGGCATCGTTCTGGCCGCTTATTGGTGAGTTTACAGCACTTGCCTTTATCTATATCATCATCGCCGTCTATGCCGTCTATCTGCGTCAAATGCTGACGATCCAGTGGCGCACATGGATGACAGAGCAGTATCTCACGCGCTGGATGCACGGGCAGATCTACTATCGCCTGCAGGTTTTGCGCAGCGATACGGACAACCCTGACCAGCGCATCAGCGAGGACATCAATCAATTTGTCTCTCTGACCCTGTCTCTCCTCGTCGGCATCCTAAAGCAGCTCACAACACTTGGGGCTTTTTCTGTAGTGCTCTGGAACCTCTCGGGGGCGATTGCCGTGCCCATTGGTGACTCAGAGTTTAAGATCTATGGCTATATGTTCTGGCTGTCCCTCCTCTACTCAGGGATTGGAACGTACTTTGTCCACATCGTCGGCAAAAAGCTCATACAGCTGAACTTCGATCAGCAGCGCTACGAGGCAGATTTCCGTTTCAGCATGATGCGCGTGCGAGAAAACAGCGAGAGCATTGCATTCTATCGCGGTGAAATGGCTGAGACCGTAGGATTCAAGGAGCGTTTTGCAAACGTTATCAAAAACTACTGGGGACTCATGCGCCGCACAAAGCTTCTGAATTTCTATGTCAACGGCTACAGTCAGCTCGCGATCATCTTCCCGCTTGTGATGGCAGCCCCACGCTACTATGCGGGCGAGATGGCGCTCGGTGGACTCATGCAGACGACGTCGGCATTCGGGCGTGTACAGGATGCGCTCTCCTTCTTTGTCGATTCCTACGGCTCACTAGCTGAGCTTGCCGCGGTGATTCAGCGACTGGCAGGATTCACCGAACACATGGAGGACGCTGCACAGGTAAAAAGCGATATTGTTCGTGGAGAGGGCAGCACATCTGCACTTGTCCTCCAAGAACTCTCCATTGCGTTGCCGGACGGTGCTCCTCTTCTCACAGCATGTACACTCACGCTGCCGGCGGGCAGCCGGATACTCGTGACAGGCGCCTCCGGTGCAGGCAAGAGCACCCTTCTGCGTGCACTTGCGGGGATCTGGCCGTACGGAAATGGCAGAATCGAACTGCCCGCCGGAGAAAAGCGCCTCTTCCTCCCACAGCGCCCATATCTCGCGCTCGGCTCTCTGCGCCGCGCACTCTCCTATCCGCGTACGGCAGCAGCATCCGATGAAGAGATCTCACGTATTTTAGAACTCGTTGGACTGGCACATTTCGCCGCACGTCTCGATGACGTAGACGATTGGAGCCGCATTCTCTCACTCGGTGAGCAGCAGCGCCTGGCCTTTGCACGGATTCTGATCATTCGACCGAGCTGGATTTTCCTCGATGAGGCAACATCTGCGCTCGACGAACCACGTGAACGAGCACTGTATGAGCTGCTCCATCAGGAGCTCCCCACCGCGAGCATCATCAGCGTCGGCCACCGCTCGACACTCTTCGCCTTTCATGACACGGAGCTCCATCTCAATAACCAATCGTACACCTATCAGGAGACCCCCCATGACTCGTAGAGAATTCCTGCGTCGACTTGCCCTCGTCGGCATCGGCACTGCCGTTCTCCCCTTCTTTCCCTCTGCCGCTGAGGCATCGTGGTACATTCCGTCCTCCCTCCCAGGAGTAGCAGTTCGCCCCACGTATCTGAAGTTTGGGGCGCTTGAAAATCGCTTTGTAACCGACTGCATTGTTGTCCATCACATCGGCATGGCAAATAATGATGACGTCTCGGCAGAGACGGTTCATCAGTGGCATCTGAATCAAGGCTGGTCGGGCATCGGCTATCACTTTATCATCCGAAAGGACGGCACCATTGAGGAGGGGCGCCCGCTGGGAACGATTGGTGCACACGTGTATGGTGAAAACCGCCACACCATTGGGATCAATCTCGTTGGTAATTTTGAAAATGCCGTTCCAACGGAGGCACAAAAAACCTCAGCTGCACGCCTCATAGCTTCGCTCTGCACCGTCTATCAGCTCGATCCTGTCTGGCAGTCCACCGTAAAAGGGCATCGTGACCTGAATGCAACTGCCTGCCCGGGGCGCTATCTCTACGCACAGATGCCTGATCTCGTACAGCAGGCACGTATCTTCTTCGCGTCCGAGGAGATGCAGGCAGAACGTCTGCGCATTGCAGAGCGCATGCGTGCGGAGACGGAGGCACAGCGTGCACGTATCCGCCAGCAGGTAGAGGAGACACAGCGCCGAAACGGCATGGCACGCCCAAGCCACCCAACACCAAGTACACCCAATCCTCCCGTACAGCCCCCGCCGAAGAAACCGGGGCTAAAGCCAAATAAGAGACCGGAGCTGCCAAAGCCCAACCAGAAGCCCGCACAGCGGCGCATCGCAACGTAACAAATATCATTGGAGGTGAAGTGCCATGGGATTCCACTACCGTTGGTTTGACCGCGATCAGGAAAAGATCGATGAGATGGGCATTCCGCTCTCGCGTGCTGAGATTGACGCACGCGAACACGCAAAGCAGCCGGAGCGCCTCTTTTCGCGCGGCGAACAGACCGGAATCGTGCTCTCCTCGGTGATCTTTGCCTACGGCTGGATCGAGGGGGACCTCTCACTCTCCTTCTTCTGTCTTTCCTTCCTCATCTTTGAGCTTCGAAAGATTGTGCAGCAGTTCTCCCACACTTACGGAAAAAGCATTGCAAATGGAATGCAGGGTTTTAGTATTGCACTGATTCTCGGTGCACTCGCCATGGTTCTCACAACCTAGAAAGGGAGGTGTCTGCGTGAAACAGAAAATGGGTATGGGAATCCTAAAAATTGGCGCTGCGGCGGCGATCGTCCTCCTTTTTGTCATCATTCATCTGATTGACCCAAATTTTCTGCCAGATCTGTTTGCTATGCTTGCCAGCGGAGATATTTCTGCAACGGTAGAATACATTCGTTCCTTCGGTGACTGGGCTATTGTCTTTGCATTTCTGCTCACACTCTTTACAAACACACTTGGCTTCCCTCCCGCCGTCATCTTCTCGACGGCAAATGTCATTCTCTTCGGCATCGTCCCAGGCATTGTCCTTTCCTGCGTCGCAGAGACTGTCGGTGCAACGATTGCATTCATCCTCATTCGTTTCTACTTTCGTGAGTCGGCGGAAAAAGCAATCGCAAAAAGCCCTTTCCTCTCAAAAATCGACCAGTACAGCGGCACCAAAGGCTTTATCGTCATGCTCATTGGGCGCATGATCCCCTATCTGCCCTCCGCACTTCTAAATGCGGTCGGTGCCCTCTCCTCAATCAAGCTGCGTGAGTATGTCATAGCTTCCTTCGTCGGCAAATTCCCCTCAACAGGGATCGAGGCCATCATTGGTCACGACCTCATCATGAAGCAGGAGGATCATACACGTCTGATCACAGTCATTATCGCTGCGGGGATTCTCATCTATGCGGCGATTCGCTATGAAAAACACGTGATAGAGGCAACAGCCGCATCAAAGTGCGTGGAGAAACAGGGATGACGCGCCGGTCATTTTTACAGACTGCCATGCACACCATTCTGACGATGGGCTGCGGTAGTCTCTTTTCATCCCGCAGCGTCGCTGCATCAGAGAGCATCCATCATCTGCGCCAGATCATCACGGCACATCCCGCGCGCACACGCATGATTCAGTGGGACAGTCTGCATTTGCTGAAACACTGTCGTGTCGAGCTGCGTCAGGATCAGAGCGGTCACATCGAGAGCTTTATCCCAGCCTATCACCATTTCGCAATGGATGGAGAAGCCGCATTCATCTATCATGTTGAGATCCCCTTCTGTGAGGGCGCCGCATATCGTGTCATCCACACGACCGGAGCGACTGCCTGGATCCCACTGATACGGATGGAAAACACGGTGCGTGCGCTTCTCTTTTCGGACAGCCAATGCGGTGAGAGCTACGAGGCCTGGCACACAACGTATCAGACGGCTTGGCAGCGTCACCCGTCAGCAGACTTTGCAGCGATTGTCGGCGATCTCACGGACAACGGCGAGTCTTCCTGGCACTGGCGCAGTTTCTTTGAAGCGATGGATGCTGAAAACAGCCCTCTTGCTTCTCATATCCACGTGCCCGTTCTCGGTAACCATGAGTACTACGGTCTGAGCTGGACAGCCGTTCCCCCGATACGCTATCTTCGCACATTCGAACTGCCAATGAATGGCAGCCGTGACTTTCAGGGACACTACTACTCCTTCGATATCGGTCCTGTTCACTGTATCGTCCTTGACACGCAGTTCCTCGAGCTCGGCGAACGCGGTGCATCTCTCAAGCGAGAGCAGATGGACTTTCTCCTGCGCGATGCGTCCGCTACCTCTGCTCCCTGGAGGATCGTCCTGATGCACAAGGACATTCTATCCTACGGTGACTACCAAGACGAGCAGAAGACTAATCATGGAATCAGCGATGTCGGCCAGGTTTTTCTGGACGTATTCGATCAACTGGGAATCGACCTTGTCATTTCGGGTCATATCCACGCCTATCGTCGCCGCCGCATACGTGCACGCCAGACGGACGAGCGAGGCACGCTCTATCTTCTCGCGGGGCCGGCAGGCAATCAGTATTTTGATGTACCCAAAGAGACATATGACATCATCACAGGTCCCAATCCCACACCGTCGAACTACCTCTATATGGAAGCCGATTCACAGAGACTCCACATCCGATGTGAGGCGGTGAATGCTGCGGTGTTGGACGCGATTGATCTTTACAAGTAAACAGACATCACTGTATATTTATCCCCCTGCCGAATCTTTTATGTGACTAGCGGAGGTACATCATGATATCGACCATCCATCCATCCGACAACGAAGGCATGTCCCGTGTGCGAGCACTGCTGGAAAAAGAAGGCATTCGTATGGATGTAAACATCGACTACACCTGTGCTGTTTTCGACGAGTCCCATCAGATCATCGCAACAGGCAGCTGCTATGCCAACACGCTGCGCTGCCTTGCCGTTGACGACGAGCATCAGAGACAGGGGCTGATGCACAAGGTTCTTACGCATCTTATGAGCGTTCAGGAGGAGCGCGGAAACAGCTCCGTCTTTCTCTACACCAAGGGATCGACCGCACCATTTTTCTGCAGTCTTGGATTTTATGAGATTGCCCGTGTATCGGACACCATTGTCTTTCTCGAAAACCAGCAACATGGTTTTTCGGACTATCTGAAAAACCTGCAGGAGGAGACGGGGGATCGGCACGGTATGTCCGCAGCGATTATATTGAACGCGAACCCCTTCACATATGGGCATCTATATCTTGTCGAGCAAGCTGCCGCAGAGAATGAGCTCCTCCACCTCTTCGTTGTGAGCGAGGATGTGAGCTTCTTCCCCTATGACGTAAGGGAGCGCCTCGTACGCGAGGGCACGGCACATCTGAAAAACATTGTCTATCATGCAACGGGTCCCTATATGATCAGCCAGGCAACATTCCCCAGCTATTTTCAAAAAGACGAGGATTCCTCGATCCGCAGCCACGCCCAGCTCGACATTGCCGTTTTTTCCCGCATTGCACAGGTGCTCTCAATCACGCGCCGCTACGTCGGCGAAGAGCGGGCAAGCCATGTAACAAGTCTCTATAATGATACGATGATGCACAATCTCCCTCTCTCCGGCATCGAGTGCAGAATCATCCGGCGCAAGGAGACCGAGGGGGCACCAATCAGTGCGTCCACTGTCCGCCATGCGATACAGACTGGCAATATGGACATACTGCCTGCACTCGTACCACCTACGACGCTTTCCTATCTGCAAAGTGAAGAAAGCGCCCCCATCCGTCGGAATCTCATGGAGGCAGCAAACGTCATACATTATTGAGGGAACAACATGTAAATGTCCCCTGCTCAATTGTAGCGCCCTAGTAAGTTAGACCTGAAAGGGGGTGTTGCATGAAGCCAAAAACTTCGTGCAACACCCCCTTATCATTATGTCAGCGATATCGTTACAAGCGCCCCTTCCACCGCTTACGCGGTCCCCCTCCCCCGTGTCGCACGGGGGAGGCTAGGATTATGGCATCTTAGCTTCCCCCGTCACAACGGGGGAAGTGGCGAGCACAGCGAGCCGATAGGGGCGTTCGTGCAACACCCCCTTTTTTCTATGCAGCGCAGTCCCATTTTATTGCAAAAAAAGACTCTGCACAGGAAAATCCCATGCAGAGTCGATAGAGGTCTACCTATTAGATTTTAGAACTGCCACTTGACGCTCACGTCACCGCTGAGACCGCGACGCTTGCCCTGCCATCCCGTGAGCCGCAGATCGTAGCGCATCTTGCTGTCTGCAGGGATAAAGCGGTAGCCGAGTTCGAGCATTCCGCTCGCCCCCTTGAGGCTCGGGCTTGGCGTATCATAGCCCTGATAGGACGCATGTGCGCTGCCGCTGAACTCGTACTCCAATGCGAGTCCCGTATAGAACTCACCGGCTGCATCGTTCAGATGCGTGTAGCGGAAACCGAGGCGCGTTCTGTGCGAGGTGACCTCGGAGAAGTCATAGTCCTCACCCGTATTGAAATGCGCACGAACACCGCCCTGATGCGACCAGAAGTAACGCAGGTACGGAGTGATCTTCGCATCATCCTTGAGCTGAATATCCTTGCCAGCACCGAGATGACCTGACCAGTAGGTGTTCGAAACATCATACGACGAATTGATACCAGCGTAGATGCTTCCGCTGTAGTCACTCTTCACACGGCCGCCCTGCAGCGATCCCTCATACCACATGCCATCGTTCTTCTCGAACCGAGTCATGAGGCCAAGACCGATCGTGCGGAACTTGCCGCTTCCGTGGGTGTTGTCGTCGAGGTAGGAGTCATAGCTGCCGCTGCCGTAGGAAAGGAACGGTCCATAGACCACCTTGCCGTCCTTCAGAGCATTTTCACGCGCCCAGCCAACACCGACATTCCAGCCGTTCGTCTCAACATAGGAGCCGCTCTCAGAGTGCATGCGGTTGCCGCCGACACCTGCCCAGAGCTGATAGTCCTTCGATGCGGCCGCCTCATCCGCCTTTCCGGCAGAAGAAGCGTCCTTCGCTGCCTGAATGTTGTTGGCAACGAGGAAGTCCACACCCTGATTGATGAATGCCGTTGCTCCGGCACGCGTCTCAACAAAGGACTTCGTCTGCTCGATCAGCTCTGCCTTCTTGACAACAGCAGAGACTTCGTTCGTCGCCGTCTGTGCGACATCGAACTCATAGCGGAGCGATACGCCCTGCATGGCCGACGACGTATTCCGAATGGTGGCATCGGTCTGAATCGTGCCGCCAGGTGCCTTGATCAGGCTGAACTGCTCGTTGACACGATACACAGGATGCGCACCATCAATCACGCCGACACCGATGCCCACACCCTGCAGATCCTGCGTCCCAGTCGTAGTGAGTTCGAGAATCGGGGCCGTCTTGTCATGCGTATCGTCGAGGAAGAAGTTGATGTTCTGGATACCCGCAAGGCTCTGTGCCTTCGATGCACCGGAGTGCAGGACGAGCGTGTTTCCCGTACCGGACGCAGCCGTGCCGCCTGTGATGCTGCCTGTAACAACTGCACGGTTCAGATGGATGAAGTTGTCCTCCGTCGTCGCGCCGCTGCCGCCCGTGACATTGCCCCCGACCGTGATATTGTCAAGGTTGATGACGTTCGCCGAGGCTGCTCCGCTCGTAGACACAGAGCCTGTCACGTCGCCCGTGACATTGGACTTGACGTTGACGGTGTTCTCCTTTGCATCGCCGGTGGAATAACCGCCGACCACATTGGTAACTGTGCCGCTTGTGATATTGACCGTGTTCTTGGTCGCCTTGCCCGTCGACGATTTTGTATAGCCGCCGTAGACAGTACCCACCGTGGCGGTGGCGTCGATTGTAACACTGTTGTCATGGCTGTCATTCTTCTCTGCCGACAGAGCTTTTGCATCCGTGCCGGACAGGGGAACATCCGTGTAGCCGCCATAGGCATTCGTGTAGCTGCCGCTCGATACGGTGATATTGTTCTCCCGCGTCGCGTTGCCCACCTTCGAGATGCCGCCGTAGACATCCGTCGAACCCGACGGAACCACAGGAGCCGTCACGCCTTTGTACTGATAGCTCTGCGCAATGACCTTCCTATCCGATGCGGTACGATTCTCCGTGTCGATATTGTACTCGGTCGTGTCGTCCCCATTGATCTTGCTGCGCGCGCCGTCATAGGTGCCGCCGAAGGAAATACCTGCGCCGTTCTCCATTAGCGTGATCGGGGTCGTCGATGTGCCGGTCGCATCCAGCGTCTGCCAGTCGAGCGCATTTGCGCCGCCCGTGAACGTGAGCATCGAAGTTCCCGCATTCGCCGTGGAGGCATCGAAGTTCACGTGCTGGAACGCCGTGATATTGCCGGCGCTGTTCGCGCCCTTCACCGTCAGCGTATTGCCCGAGGCGGCATTGTTGCCGCCGGAGATCACGCCGTTTACGGTTGTGCCTTCCACATTGACCTTGTTGTCATTCGTGGCAGTGCCCTCACCGCCGGTGACACTCCCCGTGATGGTCACGGCACCGAGATTGATCGTGTTCTTGGAAGCAGCGCCCGCCGCAGAGGAACCACCGACCACGTTGGCGACCATGCCGCCCGTCACATTGACCGTGTTCTTTGTCGCCGTGCCCGTCGCCGCATTCGTATAGCCGCCGTAGACCGTGCCGGAGACGTTTGCGCCGGCAATCGTGATCTTGTTGTCGTGGCTGTCGTTCTTCTCTGCCGAGTTTGCCTTCGCATCCGAGCCGAGCGGCGGAACAGAGTCCGTATAGCCTCCGTAGGCATTCGTGTAGCTTCCGCTCGACACAGTGATATTGTTCTCCCGCGTCGCGTTGGCAACCCGCGAGATACCTCCGTACACATCTGTGCCGATCGAGGTCACGGCGTTCGTCTGTCCGCGATACTGATAGCTCTGTGCAATGACCTTCGTGTCCGAAGCCGTACGGTTCTCCGTGTCGATATTGAACTCTGTCGTATCGGCAGAGTCAATTCCGCTGTGCGCACCATTATAGCCGGTGAACGTCATCGTTGCGCCGTTCTCCATCAGGGTGACGGGACCTGCGGTCGTGCCGATTGCCTCAAGTGTGTTCCAAACATGTGTGGATCCACCGCCCGTGAGCGTGAGCATCGAATTCGTCCCCGCAGTGCCGACATCGAACTTCAGCTTGCCAAAGCCCACGAGGCTGCCCGCCGCGTTCGTATTCCTGACCGTCAGTTCATGACCCGTGCCGCCCGCAGAGCCGCCCGTGACAGCGCCGTTTACAGTCGCACCTTCCAGATTGACCTTGTTTTCCTCTGTGGTCGCACCCTGACCGCCGAGAACGCTGCCAACGGTCACGCCGCCCTTGAGCGTAATCTCATTGTTCGAGGCTGCGCCGCCCGCAGAGTAGCCGCCAACGATATTGTTGACGTTTCCGCTTGTGACTTCGACCTTGTTCTTGGTCGCCGATCCCGTCGTCGATGTTGTATAGCCGCCGTAGACCGTGCCGGAGACATTTGCGCCGGCAATCGTGATCTTGTTGTCGTGGCTGCTTTCCTTATCCGACGACTGCGCCTTGCCGGAGCCGTTCGAAGGAACTTCCGTATAGCCGCCGAACGCATCCGTATAGGCACCAGTCGACACGGTGATCTCATTTTCACGGGTCGCATTGCCCACCTTCGAGATGCCGCCGTAGACATTGCCCGGAGCGAACGCCGGTGACGCCACGGGGTTTGTCTGACCGCGATACTTGTAGCTCTCGGCGATGACATCGCTGTCGAAAGACGTATGGTTCGCCGTATCAATGTTGAACTCCGTCGTATCATCCGAATCGCTTCGGCTGTGTGCGCCGTCGTAGTGGCTGAACGAAATCCCCCCACCGTTGCGCATCAACGTAATGGGACCTGCAGATGTGCCGGTCGCCTCAAGCGTCCGCCAGTCAAGGAAAGATGTACCGCCGTTCAGTGTGAGCATCGGATTCGTCGTTGCGGTATCGGTGTCAAAGCTCACCTTGTTGAAACCTGCGATGCTGCCCGCCGTGTTTGCACCCTTGACCGTCAGCTTATGCCCCGTGCCGCCCGCAAAGCCCGCCGTAATGCTGCCGGCTACAGTCGTGCCTTCCACGTTGACCTTATTGTCGTTCGTTACGGTACCCAGACCGCCGAGGACATTGCCCGCAATGTATACGGAACCAAGGTTGATCGTGTTATCCGAGGCTGCGCCCGTGGACACGCCGCCCGTGACATTCGTCACGTTGCCGCTTCTCACGTTAACCGTGTTGCCCGTTGCATCGCCGATGGACTCACCGCCCACAACATTCGTCACGTTGCCGCCCGCGACATTGACGGTATTGCCCGTCGCCTTGCCGCCCGCCGAGGTGGTGTAGCCGCCGTAGACATTCGTAAGCCAGCCGCCGTTCAGGTTTACCGTATTGTTCTTACTGTCGAATTTATCCGCATTCGATGTCGTGGTGGAACCGGTCGACGTCCAGCCGCCGTACGCATTCGTTCCCGTCCCGCCCGTGATGGTCAGCGTATTGTCCTGCGTCGTGTTGCCGCGCTTGGAGCGCCCTGCCCACGTATCATCGGGATCTGCCGCCTTGGAGACAACGGCACCCTTGAACTGATAGTCGTCCAGGTTGATCTTCGTTGCGCCGGCAGCCGTATGCGTGTCGGTATCGATGAAGTATTCGTGCTCGTCCGTCTCGGATACAAAGGTTCCGTCGGTCGTGTATCCGGAGATGGCAAAGCCGCTCGTGTTCGACAGAAGCGTGCGTGCACCCGTCGCCGTGCCGGTTGCTTCAAGCGTAGTCCAGTCGATACCGGTGGAACCACCCGTGAGGGCAAGCATTGCATTGGCAGGAGTCGATGCGCTGTCGAGGTCAAACTTCACCTTCTGGAAGTTTGTGATGTTGCCCGCAGTGTTGTTGCCCTTGACCGTCAGCGTATTGCCCGTACCGACCATATTAGCGCCGCTGAGGGTGCCCGTGACCGTGGTATTGCCTTCCAGCGTGACCTTGTTGTCATTCGCGGCAGTAGTACCCTGTCCACCGAGGACGCTGCCAACGGTTACGCCGCCCTTGAGGGTAATCTCGTTGCCCGAGGCTGCACCGCCCGTGGAGATCGAGCCCGTGATATTGCCCACGCTGCCGCCCTTGATATTCACCTTGTTGCCTGTCGCATCGCCCGCAGAGTACGCGCCGACGACGTTCGCCGCAGAGCCGCCCGTGACGTTGACCGTGTTGTTCGTCGTCGTACCCGTCGGTGCCCACGTATAGCCGCTGTAGACGGTGCCTGTTACGCTGGCGCCGGAGAGGGTAATCTTGTTGTTATAGCTGTTGTTCCTATCCGTCTTCGTCGTACCCGTACCGACCAGAGGGACGTCCGTATGTCCGCCGTAGGCATTGGTATAGCTGCCGCTCGATACGGTGATGTCGTTCTCGCGCGTCGAGTTGGCGACCTTCGAAATGCCGCCAAACACATCGGTGCCGATCTCCACAGGTGTATTCTGCGAACGATACTTATAGCTCTCAGAAACGATGCGCTGATCCCAGCTGCTGTGGTTCTCCGTGTCGATGTTGAACTCCGTCGTATCATCATCGTCGCTTACGCTCTTTGCGCCCGTATAGCTGCCGAGCGAAATTCCCGCTGTATTCTGCATCAGAACGAGCCGGTTGGGCTGCTTCGCGTTCGACACTTCGAGTGCGCCCCAGTCAAATGAGGTTCCCCAACCATTCGTAATGTTCAGCATCGGATCGGTCGTGGATGCTGTGGAAAGGTCGAAGCTGACCTTTTGGAAGCCCGTGATATTGCCGGCTCTGTTCGTGCCCTTCACCGTCAGCGTATTGCCCGTACCGCCCGCAGCGCCGACCGAAATGACACTGCCGACCGTGGAGTCATTCATATTGACCGTATTGTTGTCTGCCGTGCTTCCCTGACCGCCAACAACAGATCCAGAGACCGTTACGGCACCGAGGTCAACCGTGTTCCCCGAGGCACTGCCGCTTGCATTTCCGCCAAAGACATTGCCCGTAACATTCTTCTTGACCGTAACGGTATTCGTATCAGCAGCCCCGCTGCCCGCCAAACCGCCGTACACATTGGCAGTGATCGTGCCGCCCGTCAGCTCCACGGTATTCGACGATGCCGCGCCCGTTCCGGTATTGTATCCGCCAAGGATATTGCCGCCGACCGTACCGCCCTTAATCTCGACCTTGTTCCCCGATACCGTACCCGAGCCATAGCTCAGACCGCCGGTGACACCGTTCACAGACGAACCGCTTGCCATCTCGACCTTATTGTCCGAGACAGCGCCCGCACCGCCCGTACGACCGGCTGTGATGCTCTGGGCGGATGCATCGGCAAATGTCACATAGTTCTTCGTGGCACTGCCCGAAGCTGCAGAGCCGCCGTATACATTGGTGAGGCTCGTACTGCCACCGCTCACAACGGCACCGTTATGGACGGCATCGCCCGTACCGTACGTGATACCGCCATAGCTGTCGCCGCTGACCGTGCCGCCCGTGACCGTCAGTGTGTTGTCCTGCACGGCGCCGGTCGCAGCACCCTGAATCTCGGCACCTGCCGCAGCGCCCGTCACCCAGCCGCCCGCAATCGTTGCCTCGTTATTGACGGCACTGCCCGTGCCGCTTCCTGTGATGCGTGCGCCGCGCACATTGGTCACCGTCGCCTGTGTAAAGCTGGCTTTATTCCCCTCGGCATTGCCCGTCACGGACTGCCCGCCGACAACATCATTGGCGGTGATGGAACCGCTGATCGTTGCCGTATTGTTCTTCGCCGCACCCGTACCGTTCGTGATGCCGCCATAGATGCTGCCAAGGGCAGCGCTCGCGCCGCTGACAACGGCGTGGTTGTCCGAAGCCTCTCCCGTCGCTCCGGTATCACTGATCAAAGCGCCCGCAATAAAGGCACTTGAGCCGTTCGACACCTCAGCACGGTTGCCCGATGCCTTGCCCGCTGCACCGATGCCATTGACCACACCGCCGATGAGCCTCGCCGCCGAGCCGGCACGCATATATGCCTTGTTGTCCGTAACGTCGCCCGCTGCAACGTCGTTCTGTCCGCCGACGGCAACACCGGACACCGTCGCACCACTCGCCTCAATGGTCAGTTCGTTGCCCGTGACATTGCCGCCGCTCAGAACACGGCCGCCATACGTATTCCCTGTGATACCGGCGCTGTTCTTGAGGAATACCTTGTTCGTATCTGCGCCCGCACCGCCGCGTCCGCCCGTAACCACACCGGCAAAGGAGATGCCGCCGACAGTCGCCGTATTGCCGGACGCCGCTCCATTGACGCTGAAGCCGCCGTCAATCGTACTGCCGCCAAGCGTACCGCCCGTGATGGTGACCTCGTTCGCCGATGCCGTCCCCGTATCTTCGGCAAACCCACCGATGATATTATCCGAGAGCGTACCGTTCGTGACGTTGACCTTGTTGCCCGACACCTCGCCCGCATGGGTACCATGACCGCCCGTGACAACGCCCGTGATCGAGCCGTTTGTAATGTGGATCTCGTTCCCATCAGCCTTGCCCGTGCCCATATTGTGGCCGGCAGTGACTGTCCCGCCAATGGTACCGCCATTGATGTTGACAATGTTCCCGGAGACATTTCCGGTCGCCGAGGGTGCAACGATCTCGCCGCCGCGTACGTCATTATTGATTGTGCCGCTCGTAACGGTGACAGTATTCGTCGCAGCATTGCCCGCCGCATTCGTGCCCGCAATGCGACCGCCAATCAGATTGTCCGCCGTCGCACCTTGGAAGTTCAGGATATTGGTCGAAGCATCGCCCGTCAGGGAGCGTCCGCCAAGCACATCATGCACTGAGCCTCCGCTAATTGTGACCGTACTGCCCGTCACGGAGCCCGTGCCCTGCGTCAGACCGCCGTACGTCGTCCCGTTTACCGTACCGCCTGAGATGTTCACAACACTGCCCGAGACATTGCCCGTCGCCTGTGTGCTGGAGTTGTACTCCTTGATGAACCCGCCCACCACGTCGTTGTTCACAGTGCCGCCTGATAGATGAGCCTCGTTGCCAGCAGCATTGCCCGTCGAGTTGGGACCCACGACAAGACCGCCATAGAGCATGGTCGCCGTCCCGCCACTCATAAACGCCTTGTTCTGCCCGGCATTCCCGGTCGCCCCATCGGTCAGACCGCCGACCACATAAAAGCCGGTGGCATTCGTCGTCGCTCCGGAAATATTGATTTCGTTGCCGGTGGCATCGCCGCCGCTGCGCGTTCTGCCGCCAATCGCGAATCCGGTGATATTGGCACCGTTCTGGAGGAAGAGCTTGTTGCCCTGCACATTGCCCGTGCCGACGGTATCACCGCCCAGAACAGATCCGCCCACATACGATACGCCGTCCATGGTCAGCGTATTGCCCGTGACGTTCCCCGCATCCGAAACCGAGCTGATCGCGCCGCCCGTGATTGCGGGATAGCCCAGCTCCGGAGCCGACGGGCTGTTCACTGTTACATTCTGCCCCGATACATCGGCAGCGAATGCGTGCGGCATGACCGGGAACAGTGCGCCTCCCCCTGCAGATAGAGCGACTGCGACGGAAAGAGCCAACCGACGCGCTTGCGATTTTCTCGACATAAGAATTCCTCCCTGCGTATTGCCACCATCCATGATAAGGGCAGATCGATAAAAGTTATTTTACAAATCTCCCCTTAACCCATATTTAATTAACTATTTTTCATTTTATCACAACGCACTCTCAATTAAAATAGGACTAATGTCCCGCTAACTTTCTTAAGAATTTACTGATAAAGCAAAGTTCATCTAATTGATATAGGCTTTTGTCTGGTTAAGGAAGAAAACAGGACACAGTATAAAGCTCTGTGAAGGATTTGCCATCGACAAACAAAAAAAGTTACGATACCATGATATTTCCCATAAAAATAACCCCAACGTCAGACTTGGAAAATCTAACATTGGGGCGAGCCAAAGCTGACTTCGCAGTGATCTCTTCTCATTCTGCCGCTTCAGCGACGCCACGGTGTGCGGTTTTGATAATCCCGCTTAATCTTCTTCACCGCCTGATCGTGACGCTTCTGCTCCTCCTTCATCGCGCGGTCATACTTCGCCTGATCGCCATCCCGACGGAATTCAAAGCGGATCTTGCGCACATTCTCATCATGGATGCGCTCCTCTTCCTTCATGCGGAAGCTGTACTCATTTGTTGCGCCGTCAATGTGCGCAAGAGGCTGATAGATCGGTGCAGCCTGTGCTCCGGGAGATGCTGTCATAATCCCTAGCCCCAGTGCTGCAGCCAAAATCCCCGCCATATATTTCTTGTTCTTCATGAAATCTCTCCCCTTTTCTTTGTATCATGTTTGATGTTACCCTAACGCGTTTTCGTTGGAGTGCTTTTAAGTGCAGGTAAAGAATTCATTATTTCGGGAGCAGAACAGGGACACGCGCAGGATTGCGTTCAGTTTCCCCGTCAGGCGCAGGCAGTGAATTATGCCGATTGTCGCAAAGGCGTAGAACATCGACCTGAAGAAGAACAAGAAACCGAACGACACGCCGTTGCTCGTCGAAGCATCTGGAATAAAAAGCGCCGCACCTGTGAGGTGCGACGCTGAGGTCTCCCTTACTCCGCTGTGAACGGAAGAAGCGCAATGTTGCGCGCGCGCTTGATCGCAAGCGTCACCTGACGCTGATGCTTCGCGCAGTTGCCGGAAATACGGCGTGGCAGGATCTTGCCGCGCTCCGTCGTGAAACGACGCAGCTTTGCGGCATCCTTATAGTCGATATGATCCACCTTGTCCACGCAGAACGAGCAGACCTTACGACGAGGCTTGCGGCCTCGATCTCGTTTCATCATTTCGCTGTCCCTCCTTATTACGGGATGTGCTGAGCATCAACTGCTCAGAATGGAATGTCGTCGTCAGGAATCACGGGACCCATCATATCCGGTGCGCCGCCCGCAGCAGGCGTGGCACTGTGCCCCATCGGCGCGTCATAGCCGCCCGATGAGCCTCCGGCATTCTTCGAATCGAGAAACTCCACATTGTCCGCTACAACATCCGTCGCATACTTGCGCTGTCCGTCATTGCCGTCGTAGCTGCGCACCTGAATGCGCCCCTCAACGCCGACGCGGCGCCCCTTCGTCAAATTGTTTCCGCAGATCTCGGCAAGTTTTTCCCAGCAGGTGACGGGAATGAAGTCCGCCGTCTGCTGTCCTTCCTGCTGAGCCGCCCGCGAAAAGCGACGATCAACCGCGATCGTGAAGCGGCAAAACGCCTTGCCGCTCTGTGTATAGCGAATCTCGGGGTCGCGCGCAAGGCGACCGATCAATATGACTCTGTTCATCGGTTTCTCTCTCCTGCATGGATTCCCGTCAATCGATTATTCCTCGACGCCGTCCGCACGGACGATCATGTGCTTGAGCAGCTCGTCCGTGATCTTCATCACGCGGTCGCACTCGGCGACGCAGGCGGGCTCTGCATTGACGTACAGCAGAACGTAGTATCCTTCTGTGTTGTCCTTGATCTCATAGGCGAGGCGCTTCTTGCCCCAGCGATCCTCTTTCTCAATCTTACCGCCGTTTGCCTGAATGAGCTTCGTGAACTTCTCGATGACGGCGTTTGTCGCTTCTTCCTCCATCGGCTTCACAATAAATATGACTTCGTACAATCTCACGAAATCACCTCCTCTTCGGTCTATGGCCGCCCCTCGCGAAGCGGCAGAGTTAATCCTATGCGAGCGCGCACGAAAGAAGCACACGCTCACGCGACAAGGGATAGTATAACACGTTTGAGTACGACGCGCAAGCGTTTTCGATGCTCGATTTCACAGTTCCGGAAAAAACCACTCACGATTGCTAGAAACAACCTGAATGCCTCGAGAATACGGCGTATGAACAGTGTTTTAATTCACACGCCATATTTATTTTGTTGTCACATCCATTTCAAGAGCCATGGGTGCATGAGCCGTCAAGATGGATGAAATAGCAATCTCCAACACTATTTCAATCCATGCCCCCCGTATGGGGCGCGACCATGCGCTCGTAGTCCAGTGGATAGGAAGATTTTGATTTCAATCCACACGCCCCATGCGGGGCGCGACCATTATGCGGTCGATGTTGATTTTCGCACCGTCAGTTTCAATCCACGCGCCCCATGCGGGGCGCGACCCATTCGCCGCATTTGCCACAAGGACGCTGTCTGTTTCAATCCACGCGCCCCATGCGAGGCGCGACATCTCATCTGCTCGCTTCTCATCTTGCATTTCTGTTTCAATCCACGCGCCCCGTGTGGGGCGCGACAGGACATCCCACGCTATGTGTGGGCGTGCCTCATGTTTCAATCCACGCGCCCCGTGCGGGGCGCGA
>NZ_KI260546.1:180926-181294 GCF_000468035.1 Selenomonas sp. oral taxon 892 str. F0426 | reverse complement strand
TTTCAATCCACGCGCCCCGTGCGGGGCGCGACACGACATAGAGGAATCGGAAAGCCTGGAATCTGCTGTTTCAATCCACGCGCCCCGTGCGGGGCGCGACGTGGCGGTGTCCCTGCCATCAAACCGTTATACAGGTTTCAATCCACGCGCCCCGTGCGGGGCGCGACACTAGGCGTAGCCAATCAATCAGACAGCCCTAGGTTTCAATCCACGCGCCCCGTGCGGGGCGCGACCCCGCCTTGCGCAGCTCCCGCATTTCCTTCACGGTGTTTCAATCCACGCGCCCCGTGCGGGGCGCGACTTCAATCCTCGGATATTCGAGGATATTTTTTATTTGTTTCAATCCACGCGCCCCGTGCGGGGCGCGA
>NZ_KI260546.1:180592-180826 GCF_000468035.1 Selenomonas sp. oral taxon 892 str. F0426 | reverse complement strand
GTTTCAATCCACGCGCCCCGTGCGGGGCGCGACAAATGACCTCGCATCGACGGGTGTCGCAGTAGAGTTTCAATCCACGCGCCCCGTGCGGGGCGCGACATGTACTAACATATTATATCCTCCTTACTTGATATGTTTCAATCCACGCGCCCCGTGCGGGGCGCGACCTCTCCACGATGGGACACAACGTCCTATTGCTACGTTTCAATCCACGCGCCCCGTGCGGGGCGCGAC
>NZ_KI260546.1:180061-180492 GCF_000468035.1 Selenomonas sp. oral taxon 892 str. F0426 | reverse complement strand
TTTCAATCCACGCGCCCCGTGCGGGGCGCGACCGTGTCGGCAAGTGTGAGCGTCGCCATCGTTTCGTTTCAATCCACGCGCCCCGTGCGGGGCGCGACTCCGCATGACCTCCATGCGTGCCTGCTCGTTCTTGTTTCAATCCACGCGCCCCGTGCGGGGCGCGACCCCCGTGCAATCATCCGCGATCTTGCGTCAAGGCGTTTCAATCCACGCGCCCCGTGCGGGGCGCGACGCGCACAATTCGGAAGGAATCCACCCCCGGAATCGTTTCAATCCACGCGCCCCGTGCGGGGCGCGACTGGTTATGTGTCGCGCAAGGGTAACGGATTCACGGTTTCAATCCACGCGCCCCGTGCGGGGCGCGACCGACGGAGCGGATATATGCACCGATCACATCCTGTTTCAATCCACGCGCCCCGTGCGGGGCGCGA
>NZ_KI260546.1:0-179961 GCF_000468035.1 Selenomonas sp. oral taxon 892 str. F0426 | reverse complement strand
GTTTCAATCCACGCGCCCCGTGCGGGGCGCGACAGCAAAAGAGGTCACGACTTCCCTCTTTTGCCACGCATTTATGGGTATTTCCCTCCACAAATACGATTTTCTCGGCACCTAAGTCCCACGCCCCTCCTGCAGCATGGTGCTCGCACCTATATTTTTACATTCTATTTTCTGTTCACTTCACCTTCGCACTCAGTAATGAATGCTCAGATGATGATGGCCGCCTCCAAGTCATAGGACTCTTTAACACCATAATGCGTTACTTTTGGTCCTTTATCCTTGCCGAGGTAGTAAAATCGCAGGCTGTCTTTTTGCAGGTCAATAATGTCGAGCAGTGCGAGTTCCAATTGCTTGCATTGCGTTGGATCCACCTTACACTCAAAGACAGAGTTCTGCACGCGCTGCCCGTAGGCTCTGCATTTTCGTGCGACCTGGCGCAACCTCCTGCGCCCATCGGCGTTAACTGTACTGATATCATAGGTGATCAAAACATACATGGCAAGTACCTACTTCCACAAAAACGGCGGGTAGGCATCAAGATCCGCACGCAGATGGCGTGCAAGCAGCATTGCCTGCACATGAGGAACAAGCCCCCATTTGATTTTTTCCTCTAAAAAAGGATGTGTCATCATCCCCTCTTTGTGTGCATGCCATGCCGCCAGAATCTTTTTACGCCCATCATCGGTCAGATATACGGCGCCTCCCTCTTCTAGGCGAAAATCCTTGCCGCTGATCTTCTTGGTATTGACCATGGAAAATGCCGTACGATCCGCCATTGGGCGCAGTTCCTCCATGAGGTCAAGTGCGAGTGACTGTCTGCCCGGGCGATCACGATGCAGAAAGCCGACATAGGAGTCCAATCCCACCCCTTCAAGTGCCGCTCCTACATCATTCATGAGGAGGGCATAGAGGAACGATAAGAGACAGTTCATATTGTCGAGCGGCGGTCTGCGGTTACGCTCAGTGAAAAAGAACTCTCCTTTTTGTTTGAGTATCATATCATCAAACACAGAGAAATAGCTGACAGCAGCCTTCCCCTCGATGCCGCGGAGTTCCTCCAGATCAGATGTGCACGTTGCCTCATGACAGGATGTCTGGAGAAAGTCACTGACACTCTGAAATTTCTCCTCATCAATTCGCATGGCATAGTCTCTGCACGTCCGCTCGATTATCCAGCGCGCATTATAGATCTTGCCAAGGATGAAGTTCTTCGCAAGTGTGAGGCTGGCAGCCTCATTATCTGCACGACGATACTGCTCCCTGCGCAAGAGGACATTGCCGTTCATCTTGCCGATAACGCGCGCCTGAAATCTTCCCTCCGGACTCATAAAGGTCAGTGCAATATTCTCCTCAGCGCATTTCCGCATGAGCGCAGGGCTTGCCCCCGTATAGCCAAAGGTTGTGATCTGCTCAAAGTTATGGAGTGGAAAGCGAGCAATTTCCCGATCCTCACGAATGACCACGACATTCCCACCATCCAGTGCAAGATATGCCTCATCTTGATTGACAAAAAGGGTGTTCAAAAGAGGCTTCATCCCTCTGCCAGCCTCCTCTCAAGATAATGTTTAGCAGATCGGAGCCAATTCAGTTTCGGCACACAGATATTGTTGAGAGAGCAGTTCGCACAGCCTTTTCGCCGCTTCACGCGCGGGGTATGTCCACTCCGGATATACTGCCTCATTTCCTGGACCAGAACGGGAATCCGATTCCTCAATTCATATGAAAACTCTACCTTCACTCGTCGCCGAATCTCCCCATGATAGAGATAGCCAAATGGAATATCTGTCGCCAACATATCCTCCAAGCAGATTGCCTGTAAAGTCAGTTGGAGCACATACTCCTCTCCTTCTTGTGGTCTTCCACGCTTATATTCTATGGGAACAACGCGATAACGCCCATGATATGAAGGTATATAGACACCTGCGGTATCTGCATGAAACTCCACCACATCACAAGCGCCGGAAACTCCAAGCCGACTTGACGCAACGTGCATGCCTCGCACAATAATTTTGTTTCTGCGTTTTTCCTTGATCTCCGCATCATGCGCCTTATTATGCAGTGCATTTCCCTCAATGGTCAAAACATTATCCTGCCACTGTTGTTCCAGATGAATCAGAGCCCACTGACGTGGGCAGAATACATAACGAGGTATTTCCGAGAGCATGAGATACTCTTCCTCAGCATACCCCATATCAATCGACCAAGCTTCCCTCAACATATTTCTCAATGTGAATGCCCTTAATAGCATAAAGAGCACTGTCGTCGATGATGTAGTCATCCAAATGCGATGGCGTCTCTACCCCATCCTTTTTCTGTGCCGAAACGCTGCGGTGGATCTTCGCACTCGGTGCACAGCTGGTCTTATTGGCATGCTCAATCCAATAGAAACGGCTCATCTCCATGCTTCCCTCAGGACGGGCAGACGATGCATCATTCTCAAAAATTGTACGAAGAGCCTCCTTGATCTTTTCGGCATCCCCCTCGCTGAACCCTGTCTTTTCCGCTAGCTGAACGTTAATACTGCCCTGGAATTTATACACGCCAAAGTCTACACGATACTTCATGCCCATCGTATCCGAGCCTTTCTTATCGCCCGGCTCATTGTTGACGCTCTTCGTGATCTGTATACCCGTAATGGTGACAGGATCGAGGCTGACCGCCGTATGGAGGCTCACGGGGCCCCGCACGCCAACAGAAACAGAGTCAACGCCTTGCTTCTTTGCCTCTTTGAGCGCAAACACCTGTCCGAACGAACGGACATCTATCCATGCTTTACACGCCTCTTCTGCAAATATACGTGTGCGTCCCTGCTCCTTGTCCTTCATTTTGAGCGGTTTATCCATCGCAGGATTTGCCTCGACACGTGCACGGATGCTATCACAGCCGTCATCAACCCGCTCATTGGACTGAACGAGAATTTTTTCTCCTATATCCTGTAAGCGATTGCGAAGCTTGCGCTTGAGACAGACGTCGGAGATTTCGCCGTATCCGCCGTAATCCGTGCGCGGCTGATTTCCGTTCAGAGGGTCACCGTTTGGATTCGAACGCTCCACCGTGATGAACCCAATAAAATCAATTTTCTTCGTCAGTGCAGCCATCATACTTCCTCCTCTTGCAGGGCTTCTTTCTTCTTACGATTCTCTTCCCGTTCCAGTTCCATCGCGTACTGCTGGCAATAGTAGCCAAGCAGAAATTTCCCGTCCAACGGACGATCCGAGAGAAAGTCATCGTCATGGAACATACTGCCAATCTTGCTAATGAGCTTACGTTCCTTCCCTCCATACATTTCCCTCTTCTGTTGATAGGGCAACAGCTTTTTCTGGAGGGTCAACCATGTAGAGGCAGGACGGGAGGAGAAAATCTCCATATAGCGCATTGCATTCGTGGTGCGGCTGCCCATCTCATCCCGACTGAAGGTTGCCCGCTCCATCTGATCCGCCACCGCGATCAGTCTGCCAAACAAATACGAACGGTCATCCTTCGTTTCATCAAGTGCCACTGTGTATTCCTCCTTTTTGTGGTTGAGGCGGCGTGCGATGATGGAGCACGCCGGCTCTAAAATCTGTCTGCGCCACCCATAGTAAGCATCACAGACCGCACGCTTTACGGCACGGCCGATCAACATGCGCTCCATATCGACAGGAAATGGCATTCCTTGCAGGATTGCGTGAAATATCCGCTCCAACTCGAGCTTCATCTGACTATCGCCGACACTCACACCGTGACAGGCTTCGACCAGCCGTTTGGGTGCGGGCACGCCGAAATAAACAAATGACTCGTCTTTGTCACTGTCATAGCCATGCTGCCGCCAACGGCCAAGGCTGTGCCATCGTTCGATCCGCTCGATGAAGTCCTCACCCGCCATCTCGCTATAGTAGCAAATGGAAAGCCGTCCCTTCGTCGCGGCATCAAGAATCATGACGTTAACCTGACTCATCTCTGCCTGCTTGAATTCATGTTGATAGCCTGCAAGAGCCTTTGTCAGGGACTCTGCCCAACCTTTCAACGACGAGGGACGTTCCGTCCCTGCGGGTCGCCGTCTGCGTGTCAGGCGTGCCGTATCGTCGAATACAGACGGCGGTGTTTGTCCACACCGACCCCACGCAAGAAACACACGCCCGTCATGAGTATACCCCTGATTGCGCGCAAGCCACATAAGCGCGTTCATCGCTTTCTGCGAACTCTCATAGCCAATGGAGATACATTCATCTGCGTCGGCAAAGCGACCACGGAAGGTAAATCCGGTCATATCATTCGATGAAATGATCTTTGCTCCATCTCCCGGAAAACGGATTCCCTTGCCATGCTTATCGGTAGGAGGCAGTTTTTTACCCGTAGCGTAGCAAAGCTGTTCCTCCGTCTGTGAAAACTGCTGCTGAAAAAACGTTTGATAGTCCTTTTGCAGACAGGTGTCGTTCCACAGCTCTGGGCAGTCGTCGCCATCCATAACAACACGAAAGCGCACCATAGCTTTCAAGATGTCGCCGGAAACGGCACTAAAGATGAGAGGTTTCGGTGTCTCCTTGTCTGTCCACTTTTCGAGCAGCTTGCCTGCAGTATCTTGAAAAAGAACCTTTTTCTCGATCAGGTCATGAATTACATCATGGCTGCTGATATAGCGATAGACCGCCTGCACTTTGAGGTTTGGATTCGAGGCAACCCATATTCCAAGCTGCTCCTTGTATGCAATATACGGCTTCTCTGAGTCTTTTGAATTTACAAAAATACAGTAATCTTTTGCAATGAAGGAAAGATTATCATGCAAAGCGTGAGGTGCAGGATTCCCCGTGCGTGACGCTGAGCCAGGCGTACATGGGATCAGTGTGGACTGGTGCTCCTTTGGAATCACCTCTGCTTGAATCAATTCCCCATCTGCATTCAGTGTTATCTCTATCTGTGCATTCTGAATAATATGTCCAACAGGTGGAAGGAGGGCTTTCATCCCATCGATACCGCCTCTGCCGGCAAAGCGTTCATTTTCATCATACGTCTCTACCAGCTGCTCCATCCAGCTCATAAACGTCCCTCCTCTCCTAGGAGTTCGTATTCCTCTGCAACAAAGGTGACAGTGTTCTTATCAAAGAGCTTGCTCTTGACCTTCCGAATATCTCTTACAAGTGTACACTGTTCAGGTCTTGGAAATTGAATGATACCGCACTCCATCACCGGCTGCCAGAGACGGACTTGCAGCATACTGCCCCCCGTTTCATCGACATAGTTAAATCCGTGAAACATTGTGCCGAGCGGCATCTCGCCGCTGTCATCATAGTACCCTTTGCCCTCGCCATAACGCACAGGCTCAACATAGCCCTGACATTCCCGCGTGCCGAGAAAGATGTCGCGGCGTCCGCCGCGCTCCACCATCCGCTTTGCGATATTATGATGCTTATGCTCATCCCTGTCCTCTGCAAGTTCCTTGCGGTGCAGATTGAACTCAAAATGCGCACGCACTTGATAGCAAACATCGCTCAGGTATTTATAGATGGAGAGATCATTTCCACCGCCGCCGTACTTCATAGGCTTCACGCCGCGCGACTGTGTCGCGATTCGATTCATGACACGCACTTCATCCACCACCCAATAGAACGTAGGTTTCCAGTAGATGCTTTCTGTAATCCCTTTGAGTGCCTGATAGGTTGGCACAGAGTAGGAGGAACGCTCACCACCAACCTTTGTAATTGGATCGGTAAAAAGTGCCATTCTCCCATAGACTTGAAATTCAATCGAATTTCTCATGTATTCACCTCCCTAAATCATGCAGTATGCATTGCCCTGCTCCTCTGTCTGGATACCAAATGCCTCATTATAGTATTCCTCCCGCAGGGCCATCACTCCGCTCTCCGTTCGCCAGATACCGCCAAACTTGGCGAGTTTCTGGAGTTCATAGGAAAACAAATTAACCATATGCTGCTGCGCCGCATTCATCTTTTTGCCAATTCGCTGCTTATCGAACTGCATATCATTGAATTCTACGATCAGCTCCTTTCCTCCTGCATAGGGAACAAGTACCGGCTCCGTATGCGAATCAATCACCGCGAAGGCACGTCCCGCATCGCAAAATGCGTGCGTGAACCAGAGGTCCAGATGCGCTCCGTTCTCGGCTGCTTCCTGTAAGCCCGCCTCATTCGCCGAGAGCAGGTCAAATATAGTATTGCAGTCCTTCATCGGGAAACGCATATCACGCGCCGTACGCCCTTTATAAAATCTGCGGAAATAGGCCTCTATCGCCTGTGGTGTGAGAATTTCATCCGCCGATGTTTTATACAACATATCACTCGCGATCTTCTTCCCCTGTCGTATATCCTCCAATCGACTGAGATCCTCATTTTCCAGCGTAAAGAGACGAACAGTCCCGCGCTCCATCTCCCCATGGCGGTTGCAGCGTCCCGCCGCCTGTGCGATGGAGGAGAATCCGGCAAGAGCACGATAGACCACAGGAAAGGATACATCAACCCCCGCCTCAATGAGCTGCGTGCTGATACAGATAATCCGCTGCTCTGGATATTCATGTCGAACATCAAGCTCCGCCCGCACAGTACGCAGAATTTTCTTACGGTGGGCAGGGCACATCTTCGTGCTGAGATGCACAACATGAATATCTCGTTCCGAAATCTGCGCAAGTTCAGAGACTTTCTCGTAGAGGCTCCGCGCCTGTGCCGTGAGGTTCACGATGCAAAGGACATCACCGATCTCCTCCGCACTATACACGATTTCGCCGGCAATTTCATTAATGGAAACGCCGCCATCCTTGCAGATATTCTCAATCTGCACTCTTCGAAACCCCTCAAACACCTCTGCTAAATCGCTCGTAAGATCCGCATTATCCCTCATCTCAATCGGAATATCCAACTGTTCCAGCGGTGGTTGAGTTGCCGTGCAAAGAAGCGCAGTGACACGGCAAAAATCTTTAAGAAAGTTCATCGCTGCATTGAAGAGATAGGTACAGCGAATAGGAAGCGTCTGAATCTCATCAAAAATAATGATGCTGTCCTCCAGCGCATGCAGCCTGCGCAAGGGGCTGTTGCCGCCCGCAAACACAGTGTTCAGAAACTGCACCTGCGTCGTAAAGATGACCGGAACATCCCATCGCTCCGTAAGGATACGCCGAAAGTCCATACTCTCAGTATCTTCTCCATCGTCCTCCGTAATGACATTGGAATGATGTTCCAGAATCGCCTCATCCATGTGGAAAATATCACGAATCTCCTTGACGTTCTGATCGATGATCGAGGTATAAGGAATGACAACAACAATTCTTTTTTTATTGTATTTCTGCGCATGACGCAGGGCAAACCGCATACTTGCAAGGGTCTTACCACCGCCCGTTGGAACGCATAACCTAAAAATCCCAGGGGGCTCGTCCCCCGATTCGAGGCAGTCATCGCTGATCTTTTGACGAAGTCGAGTAATTTTCTCTGCCTTTGGCTCTGGAGGAATGGAAAATCCGATAAGTTTCTGCTCCAACTTATCAGAGAAGTCCGCCCAGACCCCGGCCGTGTCCCATTCGTCTGTCAGCGGTTTGTCCAGTTCGAACTCCGCACTATCCAGCCGATCAGCATCAACTAACATACTGAGCAGCAGCTTATGCACCATGCCCCAGTAAAAATGATACTTCTCGCCCCTCTCCGGATCAAGCGCCGTAATCTTTGCATCAAGTACAGTAAATTCATGGACAGCATGCTCAAAAAGCAAATCAAGCTCTGATTCCGAAATGACTGTATCATAATAATAGGAAAGATCGACATTCGGCACATCTATTTTCTCCATGCGCCGCAGGAAATCAGATTTTCCATCTTCGCTAAGATAGTTCATCAGCCCTGCATGGTGTGAAAAGATGACAAGCGCTGCCATCTGCACCACAAGGCATTCATCTTCACCTGACTGTCCATATTTCTTCATGAGCAGCTGTCCGCCGGCCGACGAGTGGTCAACATCCCCCTTACGGCTGTAATCCCCCGGATGTTTGCGGCAATAGTCAAGATACGCAACAAACTCTGCTGTACATTTCCCAAGATCATGCAGCACGCCGATCAGCCGTGCAGTTGCCGATAAACCGATCCCCGCAGCATAGCCTTCCATCAGTTCCCCCACGCGGAGTAGATGGGCACGCACGGTCTGCTCCGCTGATCCGTCGCGTCGGATATGAGCAAGATACTGCTTCATCTCTATCACACTCCGCCTATATATTTCTACATATCTTCTGAATTCCCTGTTATTTATTTTCATTTTTATCTAACATTTGTAAAAACAACTCCCTAATATCCGATTGAAATAGGGAGCAATGCAGTCACCCATCATGCCGTCATAGTCCTGTGCCGTCACCTGAATATGCGGCAAACGCATGCTGACAGAGTTCACGGATCTTATCAAGGTTTGCTGTGTCGAGTAAGTATTTCATGTGTACTATTCCTTTCAACAAAACAAATAGACAGGAGCTGTTGCACGAAGTCTCTAGCTTCATGGACAACCCCTGTCTTTATGTCAGATATATCGCTGTAAGCGCCCCTTATTCATTTACGCATCGAGCGCCTTGCGCATATCGGCGATCAGCTGAATGCCGCCGTCGATGTTGCCTTCGAGAATCTGCTTGACGACCGCACTGCCGACGATAACGCCGTCCGCCTGCTTGCCCGCGCGTGCCGCCGCCTCGGGTGTGCCGATGCCGAAGCCGATGGCAAGCGGTACGTCCGTATAGCGGCGTGCCGCCTTGCAGACGCCGCCGATGATGGAGTAGTCGATCTCCTTGACGCCCGTGACGCCATAGTTCGAGATGCAGTAGATAAAGCCGCGTGCGTCCCTGCACGTTTCCTCCATGCGCTCCTCGGTTGTGCCGGGCGTAATGAACTCCGTGAGTGTAAAGTCATGCGCGGCACAGATACGGCGCATATCGTCAGACTCCTCGTGCGGCACGTCGGGGAAGATCACGCCGTCCATGCCTGCCGCCTTGAAATCCTCAACGAATTTCTCAAAGCCGTAGTGATGCACCATATTGATGTAGCCCATACCAATGAGCGGAATCTCGGAGTGCCTGCGGATCTCCTTGACGACCTCAAGAGCCTTTGCCATCGTCATGCCGTTCTTGAGAGCAATAACGCTCGCCTCTTGAATGACGGGTCCATCCGCCATCGGATCGGAGAACGGAAGTCCGAGTTCGATCACGTCTGCGCCCGCCTCCTCAGCACGGCGCACGATGTCCACGGTCGCCTCCGCGCTCGGGCAGCCTGCCGTCACATAGATATAGAGTCCTGTACGCCCCTCGGCGCGCAGCTTCGCGAGTTTTTCATCCAGCCGCTTGCTCATGCGATCTCCTCCCCCAGTTCCTTTGCGACCATCTGCACGTCCTTATCGCCGCGCCCCGAGAGACAGACGACGACATTCTCGCCCGCCTTCGTCTCGGGCATGATTTTTTCGAGATAGGCAAGCGCGTGCGAGCTCTCGAGCGCGGGGATGATGCCCTCGATGCGCGAGAGACGCTGAAATGCCGCGAGTGCTTCCTGATCGGTCACGGAAACGTAGGTAACGATGCCCTTGTCCTTGAAATAGGAATGCTCGGGACCGACACCGGGGTAGTCCAGACCTGCCGAGATGCTGTACGCCTCGACAACCTGTCCGTCCGCATCCTGCAGGAGGTAGCTGTATGCACCATGGAGAATACCGGGCGTACCCGCGCCGCTGAGGGTCTTGGCGTTGTCCCCGTCTGCGTCGCCGCGTCCGCCGCCCTCGACGCAGAACTTCTTGACATCTGCATCGTCGCGAAAATCATAGAATGTCCCGATTGCATTGCTGCCGCCACCGATGCACGCGACGAGGTAGTCGGGCTTTCCGTCAAACGCCTTTGCCGACTGCACGCGGATCTCCTCGCCGATGACCTTCTGGAAGTCGCGCACCATCTCCGGATACGGATGCGGGCCGACCGCAGAACCGATCACGTAGTAGGTGTCTGTGATGTTCGTCGCCCAGTAGCGGATCGCCTCGCTCGTTGCATCCTTGAGCGTGCCCGTGCCGCTCGATACAGGAATGACCGTCGCCCCGAGCAAACGCATGCGAAACACGTTGAGCCGCTGACGCTCGACGTCAACCGCCCCCATAAACACATGACACTCCATGCCGAAGAGGGCCGCGACCGTCGCCGTCGCGACACCGTGCTGACCTGCGCCCGTCTCTGCGACGATACGCTTCTTGCCCATGCGCTTTGCAAGCAGCGCCTGTCCGAGCGCGTTGTTGATTTTGTGGGCACCCGTATGCAGAAGATCTTCGCGTTTCAGATAGATATTCGCTTTGCCGTAGTGCTTCGTCAGCCGCTCGGCAAAGTAGAGATTTGTCGGACGCCCTGCATAGTCACGGAGATAACCGCGAAACTCCGTGAGGAACTCCTCATCCGCACGGTATTTCAGATATGCCTCTTCCAACTCGTTCAGTGCGGGCATCGCGATCTCGGGCACATACTGCCCGCCGTAGTCGCCGAATCTTCCCTTCTTGCTCATATATCATTGCTCCTTTATTCCAACTTCGGATAGTTCCCCTGCAAACGCGCCGACATCGGCAGCACGCACAAGCCCCTCGCCGACGAGCACGCCCTTGCAGCCCGCCTCATGGACGCGTACGGCGTCCTCGCGTGTAAAGATGCCGCTCTCACTGATGAGCGTGCGGTTCTTGTCCGCGTACGGCAGGAGGTCGAGCGTCGTCTGGACGCTCGTCTCAAAGGTCACGAGGTTGCGGTTGTTGATGCCGATGAACTCCGCCGGCGTCTGCTGCGCAATCTCAAGATCGGCGCGGTCATGCACCTCGACGAGGGCATCCATACCGAGGCTCCATGTGAGGTAGAGCAGCTCTTTCAGCTCCTCGGGCGTCAGGATGCGTACGATCAGGAGCACGGCATCCGCACCAAGGGCACGCGCCTCGTAGACTTGATACGGATCGATGATGAAGTCCTTGCGCAGGAGCGGCGTATCCACACGCGCACGCACCGCTGCAAAGTCCTCGTTGCTCCCTAGGAAGTGCGGATCGGTATGCACGGAGAGCACCGCTGCGCCCGCCGCCGTGTAAATATCGGCAAGTTCCGTAACGCTGTGCACGGTCGTCAGCCGCCCCTTTGCAGGCGACTGGAGCTTGCACTCCGCAATCAGTCCCCAGCCCCGCCATCGGAAGTGCTCCGCCATGCGAAACGTACCGCATGGGAGATCTGCTTTCAGATCATCGAGCGGGCGGTTTTTCTTCGCCTCTGCCACGATTGCGCGCTTCTTTTCTACGATTTCAGCTAATGTATCGCGCACACTGCACCTCCTTCGGACTTCTATAATTGACGTATGTTCCCCCATTCTAGTGGAGGAGAGAGAATTTGTCAATCTTAGGAAGCACACGCCGCTCGCACCACTTCCATGAAAGCTCTGATTTTCGCCTCGGACTTCTCTCCGCCTTCTTCCAGTCCGCCCGATACATCCACACCGAACGGATGAAAGATCACAGCGGCTTCGCCGACATTCTCCGCCGTAATTCCGCCCGCGATCAGCACGGGTTTCGTCACACGCGCAATTTCCCGTGCCGCCTCCTGCCAGTGAAACGCCGTCCCCGTGCCGCCCGCCGCGCCCGCAACGTAACTGTCCACAAGGATCATCTCGGCGGGATAGGCGTTTGCCGCATCTGCATCGAAGTCGTCGCCATAGCGGTACGCCTTGATGACGGGACGCTCCGCCTGCCGCGCCATCTCCACCGTCTCATGCCCGTGCAGCTGCACGTAGTCCAGACCCACGAGATCGGCAATCGTGTTCACGTCCGACATCGGCGCATCCACAAAGACACCAACTTTCTTTACGTGGCACAGTGCGCGTGCAATCTCCCGCGCTGTCTCTGGCGCAACATAGCGCCGACTATTTTTCGCAAAGATAAAGCCGATATAGTCTGCACCCGCCTCCTCTGCCGCGTGCGCAGCCGCAGCCGTCTTCATTC
This sequence comes from Selenomonas sp. oral taxon 892 str. F0426, assembly GCF_000468035.1. GTDB lineage: Bacteria > Bacillota > Negativicutes > Selenomonadales > Selenomonadaceae > Centipeda. Next base: position 168,015 of record NZ_KI260546.1, on the reverse strand, counting down.
CGCACATCTTTACACGCATCCAATCCCTCCATTCACATTTGTTCATCTTAGGGGCGCACTCGAATTTTGTCAAATAAAAAGAATCTGTACTCCACCGAATACAGATTCCCTTACTTCTATTGCTCCTCTGCTTGGTTCACAAGCGTTCGTTCCTTCGAGCAGATGCCGTGCAGCAACCGATGTCACCTGCTCTACGAGAACGAGAACGCCCGATTGACGCGGCACGCGACCGGCTCATCGTAGATGTTGCGTGCCGGCTCGAAGTAATAGGTGTACGCCGCTGTGATCGCCGCCTGATCCAGTTCAGCGTGTCCCGAGGAACTCGTGACATCGACGCTCTGCACGCTGCCATTCGCACCCACTACAATGGCGATTCCGACCGATCCCGTAATCCCCTTACGCTCCAATTCCTTCGGATAGACCGGCGCCGCCCCCGAGATCAGCTTCGGCGGTGTACGAGGACGCTGTGCCGCAGCCGCGTCGCGTCCGGTTCCCTCTCCAGAGCCCGTGCCCGTATTCGCCGAGGGCGCGGCACTCGGCTTCTCACCCGTTCCCTGCGAGGTCGGCGCTGCGCTCGTATTCGTCGCGTTCGTCTTCGGCATGTCCTTCGGGGGTTCCTGCTGCTGCTCGGTTTGCTCCTTCTTTGGCGGCTCGAGCGGTATGTCGTCGATGTTCGGCATCGGCGGCGCTGCCTCTGCCGCAGGCTCGGGTGCGCTCTCCGGCGCGGACGCATCATAGATCACAACGTCGATCGGACGCTTTTCCGGTTCCGCTGCCATCGAGAAAAGCCCCATCGCAGCAGCCACCGCGATGATACAGAAGTGAATCCCGAACGACGCTCCCCATGACAGGTATTTTTCCTTTACGGTAACATCCAAGTCATCACCTCCCCGAACAAGCATTCCCACAAATGATAGCCCCTATCATTTATAACGTGCTCATAATAACATAAAGTGATTGCTTTGACTAGAGGAGAAAAGAAAAATGGTGATAACCCTTCCATCACGCTGCGGTCCCTCTTCCGCCATGCGAAGAAGGATAATCTCACATTATTTGCTGCCCATGTTTACGAGGGAAGTGCCTCATGAGCCGATCGGAATCTTAGTTCAATACAATCTTGCTGTAGTCTGCCGTGCAGAGCAGATAGTTGTCAATCACCTTGAGGAGCGTCAGACGATTTGTCTTGATGCGCTCGTCCTTGTCCATCACCATGACCGCATCAAAGAACGCATCGATTGCCTTTGCAAGCGCCTGCTCTGCCGGAAGCGTATCTGCCCCCTCTGCGCGTGCCGCGACTGCACGTTCGTATGCGGCGTGAAGCGTTCCCTCCTCCTGCGCCGCAAAGAGCGCCGGATCGACGATCCCGGTCTCTGTCATGCGCGCGATATTTCCGACACGAACGAAGGACTGCACGAGTGCATCCGCGCCGTCCGCTGCAAGCAAACGCTCCACATAGGCGGCGCGCACGGGTACATCTGCGACGAAGTCCACATCCGTGAGCACCGCCTCCTGCACATCGTAGCGCACGCCGCGCTCCGTAAGTACATTCTTGAGGCGCAGCCGGATGAAGTCGGCAACGTCCGCCTGCATCTTGTCCCGCGACACTTCCTCAAGTGCATAGAGATCATACGCCTCATCGACGAGATCGGAGAGCAGCAGCCCGCTCTCGTGCTCGATCAGCATGAGCACGAGTCCGAGTGCCTGACGACGCAGGGCAAACGGATCCTGCGAGCCGGTCGGAATCTTGCCGCGGCTGAATGTGCCGACGATGTTGTCGATCTTGTCCGCAACGCTGAGCGCAAAGCCGAGATCGCTCTGCGGCAGTTCGTCCCCCGCAAAGCGCGGCATATACTGCTCGTCAATCGCGCGCGCAACCTCCGGCTGCTCGCCGTCGAGGAGCGCATACTCGCGTCCCATAATGCCCTGCAGCTCCGTGAACTCCGTGACCATACCCGTCACGAGATCCGCCTTCGACAGCTCTGCCGCGCGGCGTGCATCCGGCTCCAACGCCTCATACGCAGCTTCGTCCGGAGCAAGCTCCTCGACGATTGCCGTAACAAGCCCCATCAGGCGCTCGGTCTTTTCGTACATCGAGCCGAGTCCCTGCTGGAACACGACGGTCTTGAGCTTCTCGCGATGCTCTGCGAGCGACTTCTTGCGATCCTCGTCGAAGAAGAACTGGGCATCCGCAAGGCGTGCACGCAGAACGCGCTCATTGCCGTGCGCGACCACGTCCAGATGCTCTTTCCCTCCGTTGCGCACGGTGATGAATACGGGCAGTAGGCTGCCGTCCGCCGCCTTGACAGGGAAATAGCGCTGGTGGTCACGCATGGGCGTGATGACAGCCTCTGCCGGCAGTGCAAGATATTTTTCCTCAAACGAACCACAGAGCGCCGTTGGGTACTCGACGAGGTAGAGCACCTCCTCAAGGAGGTCGGGCGTGATCTCCGCCGTCCCGCCGCACGACTTTGCCACTTCGTTGATCTGCTCGGTAATCATGGAACGGCGGCGCACGGGATCGACGATGATGTATGCCCTTTCGCACGCCGTCTCATAGTCTGCGGGCGAAGAAATAACGAAGTCCTGAGGTGCAAGCGTCCGATGTCCGCGCGAGGCATTCCCGCTCGTGACGTTCGCAAACGTAAAGGGCACGACCTCCGTCCCGTAAAGCGCGACAATCCAGCGAATCGGGCGGATGAAGCGGAAGTCCAGATCGCCCCATCGCATGCTGTTCGGTAAGGGGAGCGTACGGATGAGTTCAGGCAGCAGTTCCGTGAGCAGCTGTCGCGTCTCCGCGCCCTGCTCATGCACAGAGGCATAGACATAGCCATCGCGCTGAATAAGCGCGGAGGGATCGATTCCCTGCCCACGCGCAAAGCCCGCACCCGCCTTCGTCGGATTCCCCTCCGCATCAAAGGCGATGGAGACCGATGGACCGCGTGTCTCCGTGCTGACATCCTCCTGCCGCTCGGCAAGCCCTGTGACGATGAGTGCCGTACGGCGCGGCGTGCCGATCGTACGCAGACTCTCATAGGCAATGCGGCGCTCCTTGAAAAGCGCCTCCGCCAAACGCGCCAAGTCGGAGAGCATGCGGGGCATAACGTGTGCCGGAACTTCCTCCGTCCCGATTTCAAGCAACAGATCCTTACTCATGCCTTCCCCTCCTTCTTCAGCATCGGATAGCCGAGTGCCTCGCGCTGCGCGAGATACGCCTCCGCACAGAGGCGCGCGAGTTTGCGGACGCGTCCGATGAACGCCGTCCGCTGTGAGACGCTGATCGCGCCGCGCGCATCGAGCAGATTGAACGCATGCGAGCATTTCAGCACGTAGTCATGCGCGGGATGTACATGTCCTGCGCCGATGACGCGCACCGCCTCTGCCTCATATTTGTCAAAGAGATCAAAGAGCAGCGCCTCATCCGAGAGATCAAACGCATAGGTGGACTGCTCAAATTCGTTCTGATGGAAGACATCGCCATAGGTCACATCGTCCGTCCACGCAATATCGTAGACATTCTCCACGCCCTGAATATACATGGCAAGGCGTTCGAGACCATAGGTGATCTCAACGGAGACGGGCTTCACGTCGTGACTGCCGACCTGCTGGAAATACGTGAACTGCGTGATCTCCATGCCATCGAGCCAAACCTCCCAGCCGAGTCCCCACGCACCGAGCGTCGGCGACTCCCAGTTGTCCTCGACAAAGCGGATGTCATGCTCCTCGGCACGGATGCCGAGACGCGCGAGGCTCTCAAGGTAGAGTTCCTGAATGTTGTCCGGCGAGGGCTTCATAATGACCTGGAACTGATGATGCTGATAGAGACGGTTCGGATTGTCCCCGTAACGTCCGTCCGCAGGTCTGCGCGACGGCTCGACATAGGCGACGTTCCACGGCTCGGGGCCGAGCACGCGCAGGAACGTCCACGGACTCATCGTACCTGCGCCCTTCTCCACGTCATAGGGCTGAGCAAGGATACATCCCTGATTCGACCAGAACCCCTGCAATGCGAGGATGACCTCCTGGAATTTCATGCAAACAACTCCTTAATTAAAAAACCGCGTTCCTATATAGAATACGCGGTTTTTGAAAAATATCAAGCCAAAAACAAACCTCTACTTAAAATTCTGCTGTAAACTCTGCATAATCTGCGCCTGCCGTGAGTTCACATCCTTATCCCACCTGTTTTCATAGCCAGCTCTGTCATCCGAGGGCAAGAGTGCACATATAATAATAAGGATGATGAAGAAAACAATCACCGTACCGATGATCTTACGCTGATAGGAGGCGCGTCTCTTCCGCACGCGTTCAAGCCCCCGCTCCAACTCCCTCTTCTTACGTTCCCGTATTGACTCTGCGGGACTTGGATTCGTGCTTCTATATGGATTCTTCGCCATAAAAGCGTCTCCTCCTCTCTTCACTTCCAGCCGAGATTAAAATAGACTCTGCTCCTCATATACTGGCTCTTGCATTTTCTTATAGCAATAGAGCGTTGCAAACGTATCTGCGAGAGCCCCATGTGCCTGGCTTATCCCCCAGTCATAGCGGTAATAGTCTGCGCACTCGGTGAGCTTCCACCAACGATAACCGCCGCGCCGTGCATCGGGAACCTTGCGGAACTCCGAGAACGCAAGCATAACATCGTGGCGGTTGGGGTTCGTAATGCGGATGCCTGACTGCCCCAAAAGGCGAATGTCAAACTCAATATTATATCCAACGAGGAGTGTATCGGGATCGTTGAACATCTGCTCCAGCTCTGCCCGCTGTGAGAGAATAGTCGGGCAGCCCATGACCATTGTAGGAGAAATCCGATTGATCTTCTCCGCATCCGGCCATGCGCTCTTGCGTGCCGGTGCGTACATCCCATCTATCACCGTTGTCCCACTGCCGTCGACAACGGCAAGCGTCAACACCTCATCGTCACTGCGAAAACCCGTTGTCTCGGTATCAAAGACCAGAATTTTTCCTAGCATGAAAGTCCTTCCTTTTCTAGTCATTTTATCCCATTTTTGTATGGCTTTCGTCATAAATATTATACCGTATGGTCTATCATCTGTCAAGAAACCCCATGCATCACGCGCCTTTTATAAAAAAAATGCATTGAAATTCCTGTTGCAAAAGATTTTGAATTAGGCTAGAATACTTCTATAAAAATTGTTCTCATTTATAGAAAGAAAGTATAAATTGTATAAATGATTCTATTTTCGAAAGGAGTACATTCATGAACGCTGTCAAAATCCGCGATGGTATTTACTGGGTTGGAGCGATTGATTGGTCCATGCGCAGTTTTCATGGCTACGATACGCAGCGCGGTTCCACCTATAACGCCTACCTCATTATTGATGACAAAATCACATTGATCGATACGGTGAAGCAGGGCTTTGAGCCTGAAATGCTTGCGCGTATTTCCTCCGTTATTGATCCGTCACAGATCGACTACATCATCTCAAATCATGTCGAACCAGATCACTCCTACGGTGTTCCGCTCATATCCTCACTCGCACCGAATGCGAAGGTCATCACAAGTGCGCCAAACGGACTCAAGGGGCTGCGTGCCTACTACGGGGAAATGCCCTATGAAACAGTCAAGGCAGGCGACACGCTTTCCATTGGCAAGCGTTCATTCGTATTTGTCCCGACACCGATGCTCCACTGGCCGGACAGCATGGTAACTTACTGCCCGGAGGAGAAGATCCTCTTTTCGAACGACGCCTTTGGTCAGCATCTCGCCTCCGGCAAGCGCTATGACGACGACAATGATCTCTCTGTTGTCATCGAAGAGGCAAAGAAATACTATGCGAACATTCTCTTCCTCTATGCCAAGCAGGCACAGACGGCACTCAAGGCGGTACACGAACTCGACATCGAACTGATCGCCACGGGGCACGGAATCATCTGGCGCTCACACATCCCCGAGATCCTCGACCTCTACAACAAATGGTCGCTCGGCAAAACGGAAGACCGTGCGGTTATCGTCTTTGACAGCATGTGGCACTCGACTGAGATGATGGCGCATACGATCGCTGAGGCATTCATCGATAAGGGCTTCTCCGTCGGCTACTACGACATCCAAAAGAACACACACGCCGACATCATGACAGACGTGCTCACAAGCCGCTACCTCGCCATCGGTTCGCCGACCCTCAACAATCAAATGCTTCCAACCATTGCCGGCTTCCTCTGCTATCTGAAGGGGCTTTCGCCGAAGGGGCGCAAAGCATTTGCATTCGGCTCCTACGGCTGGGGCGGACAGAGCATTCAGCAGATCGAGGACGAACTCAAGGCGGGCGGCTGCGAGATCGTCATGGACAAAGTGCGCATGCTCTACGTCCCCTCTGCCGAGCAACTCGCAGGACTGCGTGACCAGATTCTCGCGTTGTAAGAGACATAAAAAACCGGAAGGGTTCGATCCCTTCCGGTTTTTTGTCCCAAATCGGTTATTCCATAAAATATCGCATCGAAGCCTTTTTCCACTCTTTTTTGGTGTAGAGCATGCAGCGCTCCTCGATGCCCGCTGTGGCGGCAAGTTCCGCTGCAATGACTTCGCATTCTTCACGGCTGTACCCGTGAATCATGGTGTAGAGATTGTAAGGCCAGTCCGGAGTGCGGTTGCGGTCATAGCAGTGCGAGACGCGAGGATGCTCTGCCATCCGGCCTCCGACCTCGTCCACGCGCTCGTCAGGCACATTCCACACACAAAGGCAGTTCGAAGTGAACCCCACCTCGCGGTGCCGGAGAACCGCCCCCATTTTGCGAATTTTCTTTTCTTCACGCATGGTTTCGATGCGTGCAAGCAGAGCTTCCTCCGTGATGCCGATCTCCTCCGCCAGTACCTTATACGGCTCTGCCACCAGAGGAAACTCGCCCTGCAGCAGACGGATAATCTTGCGATCGAGTTCCTCGATCTCGACGGTCTCTGTCATGATAATCCCCCTTCCCGCAGGTCACGCCAATTTAAACTGCACATTGATCTTATAACGGCGATTAGCTCTGAGGCCCATCAGCCCCTTGACCCCCGGCAGCGCTGCAACGTCCGCGAGAATTCTCTCCTCGGCCGCAGGTGATGGGGTCAGCAGGGTAAACCAGAGGTTATATTTCCCCTCCCGTTCATAGTTGTGCGTTACTCCGGCATAAGTATTGACCGCCTGCGCCACAGAGGGCAAATGCTCCTCCGCAACGCGCAGAGCAATAAGCGTCCCGTGGTAGCCAAGGTGCTCCGAGTTAAAGAATGTGCCGATGTGCCGAAGGTACCCTTCCTGCTTCAGGTCTTCCAAACGGCTGAGCACATGCTCCTCCGTTGTCTCCAACATCTCTGCCAAACGCGCAAACGGCCGCGAACACACCGGCAGGTTTCCCTGCAGGAGGTTCAGCAGCCGTTTATCAAAAGCCGTCAATGGTGTCATTGCAAACATCCCCCATAATACACAGCGCGGCACTCTTCTGCAGCCACAGATTTCGCCTTGCTCAGGGGCTTTGGACATACGCGTATACGCATCGTCCGCATCATGAGGCGCAGAAAGATGAACCGAATTCATTTCTTTCTGTGCCTATTCTACCAAATACTCCCTCATCACGTCAAGTAATTCTGAACGTCCTTCATTTTTTGGAGAGGCGTAGGGCAGAATGGTCAGCTCCGGCACACCAAGTGCCTTTTGCATCGCTGCAATCTGCGTGCGCCGCGCGTTCTTTCCGATCTTATCTGCCTTCGTGGCGATAACGAGCACGGGGATGTCATGCTCAACGAGCCAGTCAAACATCCTGCGGTCAGACTCCATCGGTGTGTGACGAATGTCGAGCAGGAGACAGACAAAGCGCAGCTCCTCCGCATGGAGAAAATACTCTTCGATAAACTTCGCCCACGTCTTTCTGCTCTCACGTCCGACCTTTGCATAGCCGTAGCCCGGCAGGTCGACGAGATGAACGGAATGACGCTCCTCTCCCCCGTCGATCTTGAGAAGCAGTTCATAGAAGTTGATGGTCTGTGTCTTGCCCGGCTTCGAGGAGACACGCGCAAGCTGGCGAATGCGTGTCAAGGAGTTAATGAGAGAGGATTTTCCAACATTTGAACGCCCGATGAAGGCGACGGCAGGACGGCGTTCCTCAGGATACTGATCCCGCCGTACGGCGGAGGCAAGATAGGTCGCTTTTGTGATAACAACCGACTCCGGCACGTCCACACCTCCTAGTTATACAAAGCAATCTTGAGTACCTCGTCCATGTGGGCAACGGGTACAAATTCGAGTGAGGAGCGTACGGCATCGGGGATGTCCTCAATATCACGCTCGTTCTCCTGCGGCAGGACGATGGTCTTGACCCCCTCACGATAAGCGGCGAGAGTCTTTTCCTTGAGTCCGCCGATGGGCAACACATTCCCGCGCAGTGTAATCTCCCCCGTCATGGCGACATCGGAGCGCACCTTGCGACCCGTGAGCGCTGAGATCATTGCTGTCGCCATCGTAATCCCGGCCGAGGGGCCGTCCTTTGGAATCGCCCCCTCAGGCAGATGGATGTGGATATCATCCTTTTCGTAGAAGTCCTCGGCGAGATGGAGAGCACCCGCACGGCTGCGAACGTACGAAAGCGCCGCCTGCGCCGATTCCTGCATCACCTCGCCGAGCTGTCCCGTGAGGATGAGCTTGCCCTTGCCGCGCAGAATATTGACCTCGGTGCGCAGCACATCGCCGCCGACCTCCGTCCACGCAAGCCCCGTCACAACACCGACGAGCGGCTTCTTCTCCTGTTTTGCCGCGTGATACTTAGGACGTTCAAGAAAGTCCGCAAGATTCGCCTTCGTCACAGAGATGGGCGTTTTCTCATCGGAGACAATACGGCGTGCCGCCTTACGGCAGAGACGTCCGATAACGCGCTCAAGTTCGCGTACCCCAGCTTCACGCGTATAGGAGCGGATGATCTCAGGCCAGACACCCGCACCCACACGGATGTCCTTCGCCTTTATCCCGTTCTGGGTGCGCTGACGCGGCAAAAGGTGGCGTCGCGCAATCTCGATTTTCTCCAGTTCCGTATAGCTCGACAGGTTCAGAATCTCCATGCGGTCACGCAGAGGAGATGGAATCTTAGCAGCATTGTTCGCCGTCACGATCCAGAAGACACGCGAGAGATCAAAGGGCAGCTCGACAAAGTGATCGCTGAACGTGCAGTTCTGTGCAGGGTCGAGTACCTCGAGGAGTGCCGCCGAGGGATCCCCGTGGAAGTCCATGGCAATCTTATCGACCTCATCGAGCAGGAAGACCGGATTCCGCGTACCCACACGACGAATCCCCTCGATGATGCGCCCCGGCATTGCCCCGACATAGGTGCGCCTGTGTCCGCGTATCTCCGCCTCATCACGGATGCCGCCGAGCGAGATGCGCGTGAACTTGCGCCCCATCGCGCGTGCGATCGATGCACCAAGCGATGTCTTTCCAACACCCGGCGCACCGACGAGGCAGAGAATGGGTGCGTTCTGTTCGGGGGCAAGGCGGCGTACAGCGAGATAATCCAGGATTCGCTCCTTGATCTTTTCGAGGCCATAGTGGTCCTGCTCGAGTACCGCTTGTGCCTCTGTCAGGTCAACATGCTCCTCTGTCATCTCCGCCCATGGAAGCTCGATCAGAGTATCAAGATAGTTGCGAATGACGCCGACCTCTGCGCTCATGGAATGACTCATATCGAGCCGATGAATTTCACGTTCAATGGTCTCACGCACGACATCAGGATACTCCTTTGCCGCCAGCGCCTCGCGATAGCGATCCACCTCGGCCGCCTTATCCACATCGTCGCCAAGTTCCTTGCGAATGGCCTTGATCTGCTCGCGCAGGTAGAAATCACGCTGGATCTTGTCCATTTGCTTGCGGACGCGTCGATTGATCTCACTCTCGATTCCCATAATGTCCAGCTCGTGCACAAGTGCCTGATAGAGGCGTTCCAGACGATCATTCACGTTGATTGCCGCAAGAAGTTCTTGACGCACTTCGTACTTCAGGTTCAGGTGACTCGCAATGATGTCTGCAAGACGCCCCATATCCTCCATAATGGAGATGGATACGAGCGCCTCCGGTGGTATCTTATGAGAGAGTTTGACCCATTCCTCAAATTTACTTGTGATCCCGTGTACGAGCGCCTCCACATCCTTACTTGATGGTTCGTCCTCCGGCTCATCGACCGCATGCACATCCGCCTCGGCATAGTTTGCCCCCTCGCGGATGGCAAGGATCTCCGCACGCTTCTGTCCATCAACGAGAATGCGCAGGACACCCTCAGGCATACGCAGAAACTGACGAATCTCCGCAATAGTACCGACATCGTAGAGATCGTCCGATGTTGGATCATCATTCTCGGGATCACGCTGCGCCACGACAAGGATACGACTATCACCAGAAATGGCGCTCTCGATCGCGGCAACGGATCGATCTCGCCCCACGTCGAGGTTGACCATCATATGGGGATAGACCACAAGTCCGCGAAGCGGGAGAAGTGGGAGAGTTCGTTTCTCAGACATTGTATTTCCTTCCGTCAATCTATCAAAAAAAGGAGCTCCGCTATGCAGGCTCCTTTCGTAAAGTATCACCTTAGTTGGCAACTGCCATCTTTACAGCACCGGCACCGTCAATGGTTAAGATAGGATCACTGTGGTTCACAATGACATCCTTTGTAACCTGACATGCGGTTACGCCCTGAATCGAAGGCACTTCATACATGACATTTCGCATGATCCCCTCGATGATGGATCGCAGTCCACGCGCCCCCGTCTTGTGTGTGAGCGCCTCTTTCGCAATGAGATGAAGTGCCTCATCCTCGAAGGTGAGCCGCACGCCATCGAGCTCAAGAAGTTTCTGAAACTGCTTGACAAGAGCATTCTTCGGCTCTGTCAAGATGCGTACGAGCGCATTCTCATCGAGCGAGTTCAGCGTCACAACAACGGGCAGCCGCCCGATGAACTCAGGGATCAGGCCGTTCTTCATCAGATCCTCAGGGATCACCTTGCTGAGCGATTCACCGACGGAAACACGTTTTTTCGAGCGCACCTCTGCTCCGAACCCCATCTGCTTCTTCCCGAGGCGTGATTCAATGATCTCCTCGATGCCGTCAAACGCACCGCCGCATATGAAGAGAATGTTCGTCGTATCGATCTGCAGCAGCTCCTGCTGCGGATGCTTGCGCCCGCCCTGGGGGGGCACCGATGCCGTCGTTCCCTCAAGAATCTTGAGGAGCGCCTGCTGTACGCCCTCACCAGAGACATCGCGCGTGATGGAGGGATTCTCCGACTTGCGTGCAATCTTATCGATTTCATCGATATAGATGATCCCGCGCTGTGCCTTTTCGATGTCGTAATCCGCCGCCTGAATCAGCTTCAACAGGATATTTTCGACATCCTCACCGACGTAGCCCGCCTCGGTGAGAGAAGTTGCATCCGCGATTGCAAACGGGACTTTCAGAATACGTGCAAGCGTCTGGGCAAGCAGGGTCTTGCCGCTTCCTGTCGGCCCCAGCATGAGGATGTTGGACTTCTTCAGCTCCACATCCTCGTTCTTCCCCTGCCCCATGTTGATGCGTTTGTAATGGTTGTAGACAGCGACAGAGAGCGATTTCTTCGCCTCGTCCTGACCAATGACGTATTGATCTAGAATGTGGCGGATTTCCTTTGGTTTCGGAACATCCTTGAGTCCGACTTCAACATCATCGCTGAACTCCTCTGCTATGATCTCGTTGCAGAGTTCAATGCACTCATCACAGATATAGACACCGGGTCCTGCTACGAGCTTGCGCACCTGCTCCTGCGTCTTGCCGCAGAACGAGCATTTCAGCTGCCCCTTGTCTTCCTCTCCAAATTTCATCGCGTCACCCCCTCAGCCTTTATCCTTTGCGGATGCAGCCTTGGGACGGGTAACAACCTCGTCGATCAGCCCGTAGGCCTTGGCTTCTTCAGCCGACATGAAGTTGTCGCGCTCCGTATCTACATTGATCTTCTCGGGGTCCTGCCCCGTGTGGCGTGCAAGGATATTGTTGCCCACCTCGCGCAGGCGCAGGATCTCCTTCGCCTGGATCTGGATGTCGGTCGACTGTCCCTGCGCACCGCCGAGCGGCTGATGGATCATGATACGTGCGTGCGGCAGCGCGTAGCGTTTCCCTGCCGCCCCCGCCGTCAGCAAGATAGATCCCATGCTCGCCGCCTGCCCGATGCAAATCGTTGAAACATCGGGCTTGATATACTGCATCGTGTCATAGATAGCAAGTCCTGCTGTCACGACACCGCCTGGGCTGTTGATGTAGAGGTGAATATCCTTGTCCGGATCCTCGGACTCGAGAAACAGCAGCTGTGCCACAACGACGTTAGCTACACTGTCGTCAATCGGTCCCCCCAAAAAGATGATGCGCTCCTTGAGCAGACGGGAGTATATGTCGTAGGCACGTTCCCCGCGGCTCGAGTTCTCCACCACCATTGGTACGTAATAACTCATGTGTTCCTCCCACAGGGGGTGTCTTATGCCGTGATGTTGTCCACAATGAACTGCGCCGTCTTCTTGCGCAGAACGGTCGCGGCAAGGTCACTGACACGTCCCTGCTCCTTGATGATCTTCTGAACCTGCTTCGGCGTCGCACCGTACGAAAGAGCCATCGCATAGACTTCCTGATCGAGATCCCTTCCCTCGACCTTAATTCCCTCAGCCTTTGCGACCTCCTCAAGCATGAGATCCGTGCGGACGTTCTTCTCTGCCGTCTCGCGGTACTCGTCGCGAATGCGCGCCATGTCGAGCCCCGCGTACTGGAGATACTGCTCGAGGCTCATTCCCTGCTGCTCGAGACGCATCGCCATCTCCTGAATCATCGCTGTAATACGATTATCCACCATGACAGGGGGGATCTCCATCGTGCAGTTATCCGTCGCCATATCGATCGCCTTCGTGCGGCGATCGGCCTCTGCCTGACGCTCCGCAGCTGCAAGAAGATTCTTGCGGATATCCTCGCGAAGCTCTGCAAGTGTCTCGAAGTTGCTCGCCTTCTTCGCGAACTCGTCATTCAGCTCCGGCAGCTCACGCGACTTGATGCTGCGAATGGTGCACTTGAACAGTGCTGGCTTGCCCTTCAGATTCTCCGCATGATACTCCTCGGGGAACGTAACGTTCACCTCGCGCTCCTCACCGATCTTTGCACCAATGAGCTGATCCTCAAAGCCCGGGATGAAGCTGCCCGAACCGATCTGAAGCGGGTAGTCCTCCCCCTTGCCGCCCTCGAATGCCGTGCCGTCAACAAAGCCCTCGAAATCAAGCGTTACAAAGTCATCCTTCTTGACTGCGGCATCTGCCGGTGCGTCCACGAGGGTTCCCTGATGCTGGCGCATGCCCTCGATCTGACGGTCGATGTCCTCATCGGACACGGTAACTTCCGGCTTCTCCACCGTCAGTCCCTTGTAGTCGCCGAGCGTAACCTCCGGGCGCTGCGTGAACTTCGCTGTAAAGACGACATCCTTCCCCTCCTCGAGCGTTACGATGTCAATCTCGGGACGCGTTACAGGCTCCATATCCTGCTCAGTCAGTGCATCCTCAAAAGCCTGCTGTGCAACACTCTCGAACGCTTCCTGCAGAATCGCATCCTTGCCGACGAAATTCTCAACAATCTTGCGGGGTGCCTTGCCCTTACGGAAACCAGGAATGTTCACGCGTCCAGAGATACGCTTTGCAGCGCTCTCCGTCGCCTTCTCCAGGTTTGCCTGCTCAACTTCAATCGTCAGAGTGACCTCGCGGTTCTCACCATGCTCTGCCGTAACCTTCATTGTATAAAACAACCTCCTGCTTTTTTCCTATGGAAGTACGCTTATGCGCCTCCCGCTATGCGGACATGCAAAGAGCATAGCGCCCGCGATTGTACCTGTATGGTATCACAAAAATGCCGAAATGACAAGCGACGGAATTCTTGCCTTAGTTCAGTAGTTCCGTCATGCGTGGGAGTGGATCGGAAAGATCCATATGTCCCGATAGGGTCTCCACAGATGCGCCATCGATAAGAATGCGTACCTTCTGTATCTCAGGAAAGTCCGTCAGCGTGTTCACAATGGAGCCGATAAGCATTTCCTCTCCCGTCGAACCGCCGCTGAAATTCGATTGAAGCTCTTTGGAGAAATCTACAGTGGCAACGCCATCCTTTACAGTGACTCCAAGCAGCTTTGCTTTCTTAGGGAAAACATTCGTCTGCCCCTTCTCCTTCGTACCCGTGAGGAGGGACTTCATTGCTGCCGTATACTTATCATCTTTGTCCGTATGCACTGTGCGGCTGACAGCAACGAGCCCAGTCCCGTCATTTCTTGGATAGTAAACGTTCACCTGGCATTCCTTCGGTACTGTCGCAGCAGGAGATTCTTTATCCTTCATCTGTTCTGCCTGTGTAGCAGTTCCTGGCTGTGTCCCCTTTTGCTCATCACCGCATCCCGCTGTCAAGAGCAAAGCAGCAGCGCAGACAAGTGACGCCAGTGTATATGTTATCACTTTCGTTCGCATTGACATCTCTATTTTTCTCCTTCCTCATCAAAGTATCGTTCAATGGCACGTAAGAGTGCCTGCGCGAGCTTCTCCTGATAGTTTGTGTCTGCAAGCAGAGCCTCCTCGTCTGGATTCGAGAGAAAACCAAGCTCTACCAGGGATGCCGGAATATTAGTCTGCCGCAAAACGTAGAAACGCGCATATTTCACGCCGCGATTATAGAGTCCGCCTGCCTCCGCCAGTTCCTCATTGAGGAGGGTTGCGAGGTGTTCATCCGCATCCGTCTTCGGGTAGTAGTACGTCTCCATACCGTGTGCGTCTGGATTTGTGAACGAGTTGCAGTGCACAGAGAGGAAGATCTCTGCTTCCGGATGTTCTCGGCTGACGTCCACACGTGCGCCAAGCTCGCGTGATGGCGAGCTGCCCGCATGGGAGACATCCGCATCCTCTGTGCGCGTCATAATCACCGCTGCACCGGCCTCATACAGGAGTTCCTTCAGACGTTTGGACACGGCAAGGGCGACATCCTTTTCACGAAGCCCCGAGTAGCCGACCGCCCCCGAGTCACTGCCGCCGTGGCCGGGATCGATCACAATGCTGTGTCCCTGTGCAGGACTTGGATGTGCCGCCGGCGCGAGAATATCTACGACGAGATATTCTTTCACCTTGTCGTGCGGGTCCCCCGGCATTGTACGAATGCGGAAAGCATCTTTATGGAGAAAAGAATCCTTTGCCTCAATCGTTAGTATCGCGTCATCCTTGCCCTCCGGCATGATGGTAACCTTATCCGCAAGTGTCCCCTGCGGTACATATTCGGACGGGAGTTTCTTGTCGAGCTTCACATCCTCAAGTGCAATGCGCAGCTCACTCTGCTCGTTTGCCATGATGGCATAGGAAAGATCTCTGCGGTTCATACCGATCTGAATCCGCACGGCATCTCGCCCATCAATCTCGAGGGCATGGCTCTCAATGCTCATCAAGCGGTGGATTTTCCCTTTTGCCTCACCAGTCCCACTCATAAAAAGAGTACAAGAGCAGACAAAAAGCACTGCCAATGTGAGCAGCATCCTCACCCAACGAAAGTCATTCCACCGTATCAATACCGATAACACCTCCTCTTCATTCCTTCAGCAGGTCCAGCGCCTCAGCCTCTGCAGCTTCTGTAGCTGCCGCGTCACGCTCCATCGAGATCGTCAGATAGTCTCCCTCGGAAATATCCGGAGGAAGAAAACTGCGCGGAAAATTTACTTTTTCCATGGCATCGCCAAGCAAAAGGACCGCGTATGTTCCTTCAAAACGGTCGAGATAGGCCGAAATCATTGTTTCTCCCCCCGTTCGAACGATATATGGTAGGTCTTTCCATCACTGGTTATAGTGATCGTCCCGTTCTCAGCTGTTACATAAACAGGAATATTAAGTGCATGATACTTCTTCATTGTCTCTTTGTGCGGGTGTCCATAGTCGTTGTTCACCCCACAGGAAATGACTGCCGCCTCGGGCTGAACAGCACGCAGGAAATCCGCCGAGGAGGAAGTCTTGCTGCCATGATGTCCGGACTTTAGAATTTTGCTCTGCACATTGCTCCCTGCGGCAAGAATGTCATGCTCCTCCTTCTTCTCCGCGTCGCCCGTGAACATCATCGTGAAATCTCCGAAGACAATCCGCCCAACCACAGACTCATTGTTTGGATCGTGCTTATAACCCTTCACATTTCCTTCCTTCACAAGCTGCGCCGATGGGGCAAGTACCTCAAACACGGCACCTCCGCCGAGATCGACACGGTCACCCGCGACGAGTCCCTTGCGCTCAATTTTCTTCTCCTTGAGCTTCTTTACATAGCCAAGAAAAAGCTTCGAAGTTGAGGGCATCCCATTGTCATAGACCATGCCAATGGAGTACTCATTGAGCAGGACATCCATGCCCCCAATGTGATCGGCATGGGGATGCGTGAGAATGATCGTATCGATTTTCTTGATGTCTGCCTTTTTCAGCTCGGCACGGAGCTTGTCCCGCTCGTCCACATCACTCGTATCCACGAGAACGTTTTTTTCCCCTGTCTGGACAAGAATCGCATCTCCCTGCCCAATGTTGAGAACCTTGACCGTAATCGTGCCCGCTGCAGTATGCGCAGCATCCGAGACAGGCGCAGTGCTGCAGCCCATAAGGAACTGCGCAGCGAGGAATGCTGCTCCCGCAAGGGCAGAGACAATCCACCGTTTCATTTGCAATCCCCTCTCCGTTATTTACGAACGCAGCGCCAGGTTGACTAGGAAAGCGAGTGACACGAGATACATGATCCAGCTGACCTTCTTATACTGTCCCGCAAAGAGTTTCATCACCGTATAGCTGATAAAGCCAAAGGCAAAACCGTTCGCAATGCTCGAGGTAAGCGGCATCATGATGATCGTAAGGAATGCCGGCAGTGCATTCGTAAAGTCTGAGAAGTCAATCTTGCCGACCTCGGACATGAGCAGTGCTCCCACGAGAATCAGCGCAGGCGCCGTCGCAAAAGCAGGAACAAGACCGATGAGCGGTGTAAAAAGCAGTGCCGCAAGGAAGAGAACCCCGGCAGCCACAGCGGTAAGCCCCGTGCGTCCGCCAGCAGCAATTCCTGCCGCACTCTCAATGTAGGATGTAACCGTTGACGTACCAAATACAGCAGACACCATCGTTCCAACAGCATCCGTCGTCAGAGCCTTGTCGATGTTCTCGATGCGGCCGTCTGGCTTGACCATCTTTGCCTTCGTTGTAAGACCAATGAGAGTTCCCATATTATCGAACAGTTCAACAACCGTAAACGTAAATATGATGGAAACGAGGCCATAGTGCCATGCCCCAGCAAGATCGAGCTGACCGAATGTATCGCCCATATGCGGAAGAGAGGTACTGACAATATCGCTGATTCCATGAGGCGCCGGCGTCATACCGAGCACCATCGCGAGAACAGTGGTCACAAAAATGCCAATCAGGATAGCGCCATGCACATTGCGTGCCATCAGCGCCGCCGTAAAGAGAAGCCCAAAGAGTGAGAGCAATGTGGTTGGCTCAGTTACATGACCAAGAGAGACATAGGTCGCCGAGTTCTCGACGATGAGACCTGTTCCCTTCAGTCCGATGAATGCAATAAAGAGTCCAATACCGACACTGATCGCCAGCTTCAGATCACGCGGTACGGCATTGATAATTGCCTGTCGTATACCGCCGAGCGTCAGAATGAGAAAGAGAACGCCCGAGAAGAACACGGCACCGAGAGCTACAGTCCAATGGAGGCCAAGAACACCACAGACGTAGTAGGCAAAGAACGCATTAAGCCCCATGCCAGGTGCGAGAGCAACCGGATAGTTCGCAAAGATGCCCATCGTCATAGAAGCAAGCGCCGCAATCCAGATCGTCGAAGCAATCGCAGCATCCTTTGGAATCCCTGCATCCGTGAGAATGTTGGGGTTGACAAAGAGAATGTATGCCATCGCGATAAAGGTCGTTAGTCCTGCGATGAGCTCCGTGCGGACAGACGATCCCTTTTCTCGTACCTTGAAATACCGCTCGATAAAGGACGGCGATGTCCCCTGTATCTCCATGTAAGCATCTCCTTAGAAACAAAAAAAGCCCGATCAGGCTCAGAATAAAAATGGCGGAGTGGGAGAGATTCGAACTCTCGCAGCGGTTACCCACTCTAACGATTTAGCAAACCGTCCTCTTCAGCCTCTTGAGTACCACTCCATATTCATTTCACGCGCTCTTTGCGACATGAGATATATTAGCAGAACATATAAAGGTTGTCAAGAAGAAAATGAAGGACAAGTGCCGATCGTATCCGGAAATATCAGTCCTCCCGCGAACATGAATAAGAGTAATAAAAAAAATACAAAATCCATATAAAAAATTACCCTATCTTCATTGTCTACATGACCTTTACTCGATATAATAAGTATAAAAGAAAGGAATAATGGAATGGAACTTGCACAATTAAAATACTTCCAAGTAATGGCGAATATCCGGCACTTCACCCGTGCGGCACGCATACTCGATGTGACGCAGCCAGCGCTGAGCCGTTCTATGTCAAAGCTGGAAAAGGATCTCGATGTACGTCTATTCAAACGCTGCGATGGTGAGATCGAACTGACCGCCGAGGGAGCGCGTCTTCTGCGTCGGGTCGATCGTATCCTGCGCGAGGTCGAGTGTGCGCGGGCAGAAGCATGTCTCACCGATGAAAAGACGTCCTCGGAGTTTCGGCTCTCCTTCATCCACTCACTCGGCAGCTATGCCCTGCCGCGCATCATCCAAGATTTTCGTGCAAGTTACCCAGACATTCGCATTCTGCTTAATCAGCAGGATTCAGCAACACTGGCACAGCAGGTTGCCGCCGGTGAAACGGATCTCTGTCTCTGCTCCACAATGCCGACGACAGAGTACAGCACGTGGGTCTATCTCTGGTCGGAAGAGCTCTTCGTTACGGTTCCTCTGGGGCATCGATTCACTGAGCATGACAGCATCAATCTGAACGAGCTTGCTGATGAGCCGCTGATTGCAATGAAGAGCAGCTACAGCCTACGCATCCTTGTCGATCAGTTCTTTGATCTCGCAGGCGTCCATCCTGAAATTATGTTCGAGGGTGATGATATATCGACCGTATCAGGACTTGTCGCCGCAGGCCTTGGGGTCAGCCTCCTGCCAAAGCTCGCTGGAGTTGAGCATCCAGAACTTCGCTATATCCCCGTTTCCTTCCCCATCTGCAAGAGGGCTGTCGGCGTTGCGTGGAATACGCAACGTAAAATGTCCCCTGCAGCCGTCTGTTTTCAGCAGTTTTTGATCCGACGTTTCGATAACGCTCTGGAGCGTCGCCCGTCAGTGAACGGGTGAAATAAAAATAAACCGTGAAGATTCGCAATGCGGACCTCTTCACGGTTTATTTTTCTCAAATCATGCTGCGATATCGACATTCTTGCCGAGATTCTGGACTGGATGGCTTGTTGCATAGGCCTGTTTGACCTGCTGCATGAGCTCATGCGTCACCTGTCCACCGATCTGCTGCGCCTCACGATTGGACTTCTGGAACTTGCTCGTTCCAAGACGCCGCGGATCCATATACGCCATTGACTGCTGCGCGGCTCGAGACGCACTCTGCGTCCCCTCCTGAATGACGCGATTCTGCGTCTGATGGAACTGTCCTTTTCCGATCTTTGTGCCCGAGCCGAAGTTCGAGCCACCAATGACAGATGCGACCTCCTGCATCTTCTGATGGGTCACCTGTCCGCCGATGCGCTGAGCCTCACGATTCGCCCGCTGAAAAAGGCTGCTTCCAAAACCACCGCTGCTGATTGCCGGTATTGCCATGATGGGTCCCTCCATTTCATTTCTACCCCATTCTCCTTTGGGATATTATGCAGATATTATAATAGATGTGAAGATCATATGCAAGTGTAAAATACCGCCGAAGGAATTCTTCGGCGGCATCTCATTCCTATTCGTTTGCTCAGGGTGCTGCCTTGATACGACCAACTCGCACGATCTCGGATACCTGAACCTGATAGGTCTTTCCATTCACGTCGGCAATGACGCTTGGTTGACCATCGGTAATGCTCACACCGATGATCTTGCCCTCATAGCTCTGCGTCTTCACTGTTCCATCGCTGTTCTTGAGAGGCTTTTTGTCCTCGCCCATGACCACGCTGTTCCACTGGACAGGCTGTCCGATCATGGAACTGAGCTGTCCGATGAGAACGGAGGAGTTGATATTATCCACAATCTTCGAGACATTCTCAAGTCCCTTGGAGACATTCGTCATCTGCTCGAGTGCAGAGAACTGCGCAAGCTGCGAGAGATACTCGCTGTTGTCCTGCGGATCGAGGGGATCCTGATACTTCATCTGCGTGACGAGCAGCTGGAGGAATGCGTCCTTGCCGAGCGCATCATTCTTCTTGTCCTTCGCTTTTGCTTGATTCTGCGCTGTCTCGTAGTCGGACAGTTTCTGCACGACGCCGCCGACGTTAATTGTATTCAGTGGATTTGAACTTGCCACGATATTTCCTCCTCAACATGTTATACGCGATAATCTACGCCATCGGTACCGACGCTTCCGCCAGTCTCCCCCGCCGCAGCCGGCGCGAGCCCATCGATCTCATCGAGATAGTCATCGGCATCCCCGCGCGCGTAGACCTGCTGTGCTCCGCTCTGCTGACGGCTGCTCTGCTGCCAAGCTTCCTGTCCCTGGCCCTGAGGCATCTGCCCGTCCGCAAGTCCGGTATAGACTCCAACACGATCGACCTTGATCCCCTGATTGTTCAGCTCCTGACGAAGCTGAACGAGGGAGTTCTCAATCACATTACGCACATGGGCATTATCACTGTGGAAAGATGCCTGTACAGCACCGTTCGACCCGACTGAAACGCGAAGTGTAAGATCGCCCAGATGTTCGGGACGAAGCCTAATGACCATCTGTGTATCAGTTAGTGTACGCAGGAGACGCGCTTGCTCGACGATCTGACGCGGAATCTCATAGTCCGGCTGTGGCCGCTGTGTCTCCTGTGTCGCTGCAGGTGCTATGGCCTCCTGTGCTGGATGTGCACTCGTCCCGGTCTGCAGTGTAATGGGCTGTGCGGGTTGCTGCACCGGCTCCGCAGTCCGCGAAGGCATTTCAAATGGCATCGACGTCGTCATACGAGAAGTTTGCTGCCCACTCGACACGGGCTGCTCTTCCTGCCGTGTGCCCTGTCCTGCCCCCTCCTCATCCTGCGAAGCATCATGGCGCATCGTACGCTGTGCAAGTGCAGTCAGCAGAGCTGGCGGATCCGTTCCCTCATCGACGATCAGGTTCTCACCAACAGTCTGAGCTACAGACTTTGCTTGTGCTGCCGGCATAATCTCTGCCTGTGCAGCTAGGGTCGGCGCTGCGGCTGTTTCTATGGATGTCTGTGGATTTCCTGCCGTCACTGCCGTGTTCAGAGGAGCAGGGGTTTTCACAGTCTCTGCCTTGAGATTCTGTCCATGGAGCAGGTGTGCAGCATCGACATCAGGCATCTGCTCACTCATCATAGGAGCAGCTGTGTTCAATACCGCGCTCTGTTCAATGTGCAGATCGGAGCCCAACGCCGTCGAACGCAGAACCTGAGATGCGTCACCAAGATCCTGCGCTACAGATCTGATCTGTACCGGCATATTGACATTTGCTGTTGCCGCCTCCTTAACGAGCGGCTGTCCAATAAAGGAGTTGCTGCTGTCGTCTTCCGTAAGGGGTTGTCCAGCAAGTGCAAGAAGGAAATTCCGACTTTTCCCCCCATCCTCCGGCAGCTGCTGGAGAAGGCTCTGCACAGTGGTCTGCAGCTTCGTGTCACTGAGCTGATCCGCAGTGAGCTCATAGCGCTGGAGAATCTCTATAAGCGAGGCATCAAGTCCCTCGTTTAGATCAGCATCTACGAGCGTCGTATTCATATTCATGAGGGCCGCAATTGCCACTGCGGCTGGCGAAGAAAGCGCAGAATCATCCGCCGACGATTCTGCCCCAGTTTTGGCATCGAACCGTTGCTGATCTGCATTCTCCGACGGCGCATGAGCCTTTGCCTTAGGCGCATCTGTCTGAGCCTGAGGCGCAGTCATTTCACGCATCTCTGTTTTTGGTGTCTCTGCTGTCATTCCCTTTTGCAGCGCACCAAACGTATCGCTGAACGAATTCTTCCCTGAGGTTGTTTGCGCACGATTCTCTGCAGATGCAGCGCGTCCCTTTGACGTTCCTGCCCCTGCAGAGATCCCATCTGCTGTCACTGCAGCTATGAGATTACCTGCATTCATCTACACATCACCTCTTCTATGTTGTTTATCGAAACAAACTCATCATTCCTTAAATGTTTTTTCCCTGGGCATGGCACATTTCAACGCATCGCCAATGCTCTCTGCACCAAAAAGTTCCATGTCGGAAAATTTCCCCTGCAGCTGCCGATAGTTCTTCATCGGCAAAAGTGCGGATTTGAAACCAAGGCGACGTGCCTCAGTGACCCTCAGCTCTGCCTGTGAGACGGCACGCACCTCACCGGAGAGCCCGACCTCACCGCAGACGACCATATGCGGGCGGGGCAACCGATTTGCAAAGCTGGATGCCATGGCAACGCAGAGTGCAAGATCCGCTGCCGGCTCGTCAAGCCGTATCCCTCCCGCTACCTTCACATAGACATCGGCGACCCCAATAGGTAATTTTACACGTTTTTCAAGCACTGCAAGGAGGAGTTGGATCCGCTTCACATCTACTGAGTCCGCCGTCCGCCGCGGCGGCTGGTATGGAGTCGGCGCAACGAGCGCCTGTACCTCGACGAGCAAGGGACGCGTTCCCTCTACAGTTGGAACGATGATCGAGCCGCTCTCCATCGCACGCTCCGAGAGGAAAAGTTTCGATGCATCCGGTACATCGACAAGACCAACATCACGCATCTCAAAAAGTCCCAGTTCATTTGTGCTGCCAAAACGATTTTTCACGGCGCGCAGCACGCGGTACTCGGCATTGCGCTCCCCCTCGAAATAGAGCACGGTGTCGACAATGTGCTCGAGGACGCGAGGCCCTGCGAGGCTGCCCTCCTTTGTTACATGGCCGATGACAAAGACTGCAATTCCCGCCATCTTTGCCACACGCATCAGCTCCATCGCACACTCGCGCACCTGCGAGACACTCCCCGGCGCGCTCTCAATGCCGGGGCGATACATAGTCTGAATTGAGTCGATGATGAAAAGCGCAGGCTGTTCGCGTTCCACATGGGCACAGATCGCATCGAGATTCGTCTCGCTGACGACAAGCAGGTCATCCGCGATCGCCTGCAGACGATCGGCACGCATGCGGATCTGTCGTGCGCTCTCTTCTCCGGTCACGTAGAGGACACGCCGTCCCTCACGGGCAATGTCTGCGGAGATGCGCAGCGTGAGGCTCGACTTGCCGACGCCCGGATCCCCAACGATAAGTACCATTGAACCAGGAATCACGCCGCCGCCAAGCACACGGTCAAGCTCGTCTGAGCCGGTAGAAAAGCGCGGCAGGTCTTCCACAGCGATACTGCTGATGGGCTGCGGCGGTTCCGATTGGAGGGCACCGACGCCTCTGCGCTCCTCGATCGGAGGTGTTATGATCTCCTCTACGAGCGTATTCCATGCGCCGCATCCGGGGCATTTCCCCATCCATTTCATGGTGTCGTAGCCGCATTCCTGACAGACGTACGCTGTCTTTTTCTTCTTCGCCATATAAACTCCTGGATCACATCGAACAAATACCAAATGAAAAGGGACTGCCGCTACAGTCCCTCCTGTTTCCAATATTTCAGCAGGCGCCCCGTAGAACGCGCAAGCCAGTACACCGACCAGCCCAGATTGAGGAGGAAATCCCCTATGCGTCCTGCACGCGTTGGAGGCGCAAGCACATTGTTTCGACCACCGTCAGACCTCATGATACGATGCCTGTTTCTCATTCTTGGCACGCTTACTATTGCGGCTCGTGTCCTTCTTCACAAAATCCAGACCATCGCCCACCTTGCGTACAGAGATGACATCGCCCGCTGTAAAGTCACGCGCAAGAATACGTTCCGCAAGTTCATCTTCGATGTTCTTCTGGATAGCACGGCGCAGAGGACGCGCGCCGAATTTGACATCCGTCCCCTTTGAGATGAGCACACGCTTCGCCGATGGACTGATCTCAAGGTTGATTTTCTGCTCCGCAAGACGTGCCTTCACATCGCGCAGCAGAATGTCCACGATCTTTGTCAGCTCCGGCTCACCGAGTGCATTAAAGACGATCATATCGTCAACACGGTTCAGGAACTCGGGACGGAAAACCTTCCGTACCTCCTCCATGACACGTTTCTTTGCACGCTCTTCATCCGAGCCCATCGCCTGCTGCCCAATGGAAAATCCAATGGAGCCCGTCGTAGAGCGCAGATGATTTGCACCTGCATTCGATGTCATAATGATAATCGTATTGCGGAAATCCGTAACCGTCCCCTGTCCATCCGTGAGACGTCCATCTTCGAGTACCTGGAGCAGCATATGGAACACATCGGGGTGTGCCTTCTCTACCTCATCAAAGAGGATGATAGAAAAGGGCTTCTTCCGAACCGCATCCGTAAGCTGTCCGCCCTCCTCATAACCAACATACCCTGGAGGCGCTCCAACGAGGCGCGCTGTTGTATGCTTCTCCATATACTCAGACATATCGAAGCGGATGATCGCCTCCTCCGAGCCAAAGACGGACTCTGCGAGAGCCCGTGCCAGCTCCGTCTTGCCGACTCCCGTGGAGCCGAGGAAGAGGAAGGAGCCGATCGGACGGCGCGGATCCTTCACGCCCGCACGCGCACGGCGCACAGCCTTCGAGACGGCACGCACGGCCTCATCCTGACCGATTACACGGCGGCCGATATGTTTTTCGAGTGCAAGCAGCCGATCGGACTCCTTCGCCGCAATGCGCTGCACTGGGATTCCTGTCCACTGAGCTACCACATCTGCAATTTCATGTTCCGTGACGACAATCTCCGAGCGCTGATCATCCCCGCGCCGCGAGATATCAAGCTGCGCACGCAGTTCTTGCTCACGATCACGCAGCTGTGCCGCGCCCTCATAGTCCTGCCCGCTGATCGCTGCATTTTTCTGCTTCACGATCTCTGCGATCTCGGTGCGCAGCCCAACAATTTGGTCGGTATCGCCGATCCTCTTCATACGTGTACGTGATGCGGCCTCATCGATAAGGTCAATCGCCTTGTCCGGAAGGTAGCGATCTGTGATGTATCGCTTGGACAATCGAACCGCAGCCGTAACTGCAGCATCCTCAATGCGCGCATGGTGAAACTCCTCATATCGCCTGCGCAGCCCCAAGAGGATCTTTTCCGCATCCTCTTCCGTCGGCTCTTCGACCATGACGGTCTGAAAGCGCCGCGCAAGAGCAGAGTCCTTCGCAAAATGTTTCTTATACTCACTGAGTGTCGTTGCACCAATGATCTGCATTTCTCCGCGCGCAAGCGCAGGCTTCAGAATATTAGCCGCATCGAGGGATCCCTCTGCTCCGCCGGCACGAATGAGCGTATGAATCTCATCGATGAAGAGGATGATGTTTTTTGCCTTGATTACATCATCCACCACATTTTTGAGGCGCTCTTCGAATTCGCCGCGGTACTTCGTTCCCGCGACGAGTGCCGTCATCGACAGAGTCACGACGCGCTTATTCTCGAGCAGAAACGGTACCTCGCCGTCCGCAATGCGCTGCGCAAGACCTTCAGCAATGGCAGTCTTTCCAACCCCTGCCTCACCGAGAAGGATGGGGTTGTTCTTCGTGCGCCGTGCAAGAATCTGGATGACACGGTCAATCTCTGCTGCACGTCCAATAACAGGATCTAAGCCGCCTCCACGGGCAATACCAATCAGGTCGCGGCCAAATTTCTTCAAAGACGCGGGCAGATCATTCCCCTCGCCCTTTCCTTTTTTCCTGCGCGCAGGCTTCTCCTTAGACGCAGCTGTCTCACTCATGCGCTCCAAGACCTCGCTTTGCAGGTCCTCTATATCAACATCCATCTCCTCAATCGTATGGACTGCTGTGCCATCGGACTCTGTGAGCAGACTGAGCAGGATATGCTCCGTCGTCACAAAGGAACGCTCTTCACGCGCAGCATCAATTGCTCCCTGCATGACGCGCTGTGCACGCCGCGTATAATACGGAACATCCTCCGCCGGATGCAGGACGTCCTGAAAGCCGTCCGCCTCACGAATCACCTGCTCTGCACTGTCATAGTCGACACCGAATTTATCCAGCGCCTCTGCCGCAATCGTATCACGCATATGCAAAATTCCCAGCAGAAGCTGTCCGGTTCCAATATACCCTTTCCCGCGTCGCTGCGCAATATACTGTGAAAACTCTACGGCTTTAATCGCCGCCTGCGTAAAAAATTGACGATAGTTCAAGCTGTCCCCCTCCTCATCCCGCTGTTCGATATTTTTGTAAGATCGTGCGTACACGCGAGGCACGCATCGCGCTGATTTCTCCCGCAGATAAATTTTCGTTTTCTGCCGCATACTTGAGATAAGCTTCGCGTGCAGCAACGATGATCTCGGCATAGCAACTCAGTGCCACCTCTTTGATAATTCCTCGGTCGATGCCATAGCGTACACGTGAGACAAGAGCAAAAAGCTCCTGCTCCGTCAGAGAACGCGCATAAGACAGGATACCATAAGCACGCCATACACCATCCTCCACACCATCCTTTCCAAAGTAGGAAAGCGCCTGGCGGGCGCGACGTTCGTGGGCAGCGATCTCGCCAACCGCTGCCTGAAGGTTCTCGATCATCTCTGCCTCGGAGTAACCAAGTGTCAGTTGGTTCGAGATCTTGTAGAGGTGCGCCCCTTCGTCAATCCCCTCAAGGGGGTGCACGGCAAGGCCAAGCTGTGGTGATGTGTTAACGATATTATCGATGTTGCGTGTATAGACAAGCCCCGGCAAATGAAGAATGGCGGAGGCTCGCAGCCCCGTACCGAGATTCGTTGGATATGCCGTTAAATAGCCCATCGTCTCATCAAAGGCCAGATCCAGACGAGCCTCAATGTAGTCATCTACGCGCGATGCCATCTCAAATGCGGCATTCAGTGAAAGACCAGAGGTCATCGCCTGAATGTGCAGATGGTCATCCTCGTTGATGAGGATACTGATGCTTGTATCGTCACTGATATACGCCATTCGATGCGGCTGTGCTTCGGAAAACTTCTCACTGATCAGCCTCTTCTCGATCAAGACCTCACGCGCCAAGGCACTCAGCTGATCCACCGCAATTTGATCAAAGGGCTGTCCAAGCTCTGTATCAAGATCCACGAGAGCAGTTTCCACTGTCTGTCGAATTTGTGCAAGTTGTCCGAGGTCAGCGCGGCCAGGAAAGGGAAGCCCCACGAGATTGCGAGCGAGTCGAACACGACTCGATATCACCACATCACTGTCCTGCCCCTCGGCCCCGAACCAAGAGAGTCTGCTGCTCTGAAGGAGCTCCTCAACGGCCATGGTCCTGTTCCTCCATCTGACGTTCCAGGCCACGAATGCGGTCGCGATACTCTGCGGCCTTTTCATATTCCTCACGCGCAACAGCTTCTTTCAAACGGACACGCAGTTGCTCTGCCTCCTGGCGCAGCATGATGGAACTCCCCGAGCGACGCGGAATCTTTCCGCGATGGACGCTTGAGCCATGAATTCGCCGCAAAAGAGGCGTGAGCTCATGATGAAACGTCTCATAGCAGACCGAGCAGCCAATCTGCCCCGTCTGCGGGAAATCCTGAAACCGCATGCCGCAGTTCGGACATGTGATATGAGGTGCATCCTCCTCGGCCGCATTCTCCTGCTGATTACTGCCGAAGATGCCCTTGAGGAAATCCACCGCCGACACATTTTCCTGCTGCGCACGAAGAATCGATGCACCATAGCGCGCAGCACAGCTCATACATATATTTTTTTCACTTCGACCACCTGGTCCGATCTGCACTATGTGCACGATCGCGTCATTGCGGCCGCATTCCTCACAAATCATAAGAGGTACCTTTCCATCATACGCAAGGCATATTGTCTCTATGTCTATCTATATCGAACAACTATCGAAAATTCTCCAGTGTCAAGATCATCGTCTTCAGCATATGAACGCGTTCCTCCACGGCAAGCGTCTCCGAGTGGAAGAGACCTGTCACCATCTGCATTAAGAGTGCCGCCTCACGCGTCTCGACCATGCCATGTTGGACGAGATAGCGCACCATTGACTGTACCGTCTCCATGGTGGTCTCTTCGTTAATCTTCGAAAGCATATCCTGATAAACAAGATCGCGCAGCGGCACCTGGACGATGCGAATAAATCCGCCGAGACCGCGCCGCGACTCCACCACGAAACCTTTATCCTGTGTAAAACGCGTGGAGAGCACATAGCTGATCTGCGAAGGCGCACATGAAATCTCATCGGCAATGTCGGTCCGCCGCAGTTCCACCTGTCCATCCTGCCGCGTGGCAAGCTGACGGAGGATATACGACTCTATCATATCGGCAATGTTGCTCATTATATCACCTTCTCTGTTTCCTTAATTGTGCTTTTCTCTATTATATTTGTTTTTTTGACTTTTAGCAAGTAGCAATTATATCAAGGGGAGATATATTTTACGATATCTTTAGGAATCGCTGATAAAATGAAGTCCGTCAGTTTGGCGTAGATTTTTCGGCCGAACAAGGAGGCAAGCCGGACGCATAGCCAAAGCTATGTGGAGGATTTGCCGACACAGTGCGGGCAAAAAAGATGCGTCAAGATGGCGGCGCTGAATTTATCAGTGCTTCCTTTATATGAGCATACTGCCGACTGAGAATCTTCAACGAAAAAAATACTTTTCTCTTGCGACATGATGCGTTTTAAGTCATAATTATTTATCAGGACAAAATTCTATCCCAGTTCGATGGACGTCATTTTATCAGCAATTCCTGAAAGGAGAATCCACATGATCAAAAAGATCGCCCTCGCAACCCTCGCCGCCGTCGCATTCAGTGCGGCGACTCCCGCTCTTGCAACAGATTATCTCGCGAATACAAAATCCGGCAAGTTCCACTACGCAACCTGCCGCACAATCAAGTATCCCGACGCGCCGCACTTCGTACACTACAGTTCACGCGAGGCAGCGATTGCCGACGGATACACGTCCTGCGGGGTGTGCCGCCCGTAAAAAGCCAGACGCAGCACGATACATTATGGAAAAACAGTGAACTGCTATGACTACCGACAAAATGTCTTCCTATCAGTCATTTTTACTGCCACCAAGAAAAAAGTTGATGCCTCAGAAAATTGGACATCCCTCCGCCATGGGGACATAGAGCCTACGTTAAAAGAATTGCCTGTCATTACGACATAATGAGGCACATGAACGGAGAATTTCGGCTTGACGGAATATCCATGAGATTCCATGAATCCTACTTGATGCGACATTCGCTCAAAGAAAAAGCGCCGTTATGAACGGCGCAGCGAACATCTCATCAATACCGCCGCAAAAATTCGCGGCCAAAGACGGTGACGGTGTAGTAGAATCCAATGAGGAACGGGAGGTATTCGGCGATGAGACGCCAGCAGACGGCGACGATGCCGACGGTACCCGCTGGAACGGTCGCCGCAAAGAGAAGGACGAATCCCCCCTCGGCAATGCCCGAACCGCCTGGCGTGGGGCTGAAGTAGAGGAGCATGTTGAGGAAGATCATGCGTCCCATAACGGTATACCAGTCCGCATCGGTGACGCCGAGTCCGAGCAGGAGACACGGAACAACGGCATAGATACAGAGGAGGTTCAGCCCCGACTCGACAAAGACGACGAGCATCTGACGCGGCGCGCCGAGCAGAAGCGAGATCGCGCTCTTCGTATCACGGTAGAGACTAAAGAGCTGATGTCTCTTCTTGTCGCGCAGACGGCGTGCAATCCAGACGACGACATAGTCAAGGTAGCCGCGCCGCGCACCTATGACGATGAGTACGATGCCGATGAATGCCGCAAGCGTCACCGCCATCAGGATGTCGTTCGATATGCCCGGCACAATGCCCTCATCATGCAGAAATATAAACGGCATACACAGAGCGAGGAAGAAGATCGAGAGCAGCGTGCGCACAATGACGAGAACAGCTGCCTTTCCTGTCGGCACGCCTGCATGGCGCAGGAACATGACCTGCGCCACTGCACCGCCCGTTGCACCCGGCGTGAGGAGCGCGAGAAAATAATTGCCAAAGATCACCTGTACCGCTTGGTACAAGGTGATTTTTTCGTTGGAGATCTTCACAAGATGCATGAGGCGGCTGCCGTCGAAGAACATCCCAAGCCCGACGGCAAATAGCGCCAAGAGAAGCGACCACGGATGAAAGCGCGTCAGATTCTGGAGTGTATTGATATCCACCGTCGTGTAGATGACTGCGGCAGAGATGCCAACGACGAGCACAAAAAGAAGGAGAAAGCGCCGCGTGAATTTACTCATGCCTACGCTCTCCCCTCTCTTCTACTCGGATAAATACTCTTCATGTGCCGCAAAGGCGTTGTGGCTGTGAATGGATTCCTCATTCTCGCATTCGAGCGAAAAATATGCAAGCCCCGGCAGTGAGCGCAGGGCGAGAACCGTGTCGCGCAGGATGTCCTCAACGAATTTCGGATTTTCGTACGCCATCTCGGTGACGTATTTCTCATCCGCACGCTTTAAGAGCGGATAGATGGGAGCAGAGCCCTGCTGCTCTAGGAGTGCCGCCAGTTCCTCGATGTAGATGCACGGAACGCCCTCCTGATAGCGCAGCCGCACACGCGCTGTAGAACGCTGATTGTGCGCTCCATAGGCAGAAATTTCCTTGCTGCACGGGCAGAGCGAGGTGAACGGCATCGAAAGTCCAAGCTCGAACCGCATCGGCTCTCCGCGCCGCTTGCGCCCCGTAAAGGAGGCGTCCACATCAAGCAGCGATGTACGCCCGCTGACGGGTGCCCTCTTTTCGATAAAATACGTAAACGCGAGCGAGACCTCTGCTGCCTCGGCATGGAGACGGTCGAGCGCCTCCGTGAGCATCGCGTCCATCTCCTCCTCTGCAAGCGGCTTTTCGCTCCACGGCAGGAGGATTTCGAGAAACCGGCTCATGTGCGTTCCCTTGAACTCCATCGGCAGAGAGACGGTGAATGCAATGCGTGCAAGCACCTGCTGATAGCCGCCCGCCTGTTTCTTGATAAGGAAGGGCAGCCGCACCTCCTTGACGCCGACGCGCTGTATCGCAATGCCGCGTTCGTCCTCGCGGTTCTGTACGTCCAGCATCATCGTACTCCTGCCGCATACGAGATCGGGTCGTGCCGCCCCGCCTCAGCAAAGCCGCGCAGACGCAGGAGACAGCTGTCGCAGACGCCGCACGCCTCCGCCCCCCCCCGATAGCAGCTCGTCGTCAGCTCATAGGGCGCGCCGAGCTGCGTGCCGAGACGGATGATCTCGCCCTTCGAGAGATGTTGGAGCGGGGTTTCAACGACGATGCGCCGTCCACACTCGGTCGCGGCTGCCGTTGCGGCATCCGCCGCCGTCTGGAACGCCGCAATGAATTCCGGACGACAGTCAGGATAGCCCGAGTAGTCGACGGAGTTCACCCCGATGTAGAGATGCTGCGCACCCACGCGCTCCGCAAACCCAAGGGCATAGCTGAGGAAGATGAGGTTGCGCGCGGGCACATAGGTCACGGGAATATCCGTGCGGTCTGCGTCCCCATCGGGTACGTCAATGCTCTTGTCCGTGACCGCAGAGCCGCCGACCGCATCCATATTCGTCTCGATGATGAGATGCTCCGCCGCGTGAAAATGTGCGGCAATACGCTTCGCACAGTCTACCTCGCGGTCGTAGCGTTGATGATAGTTGAAGCTGATCGGATAGAGCTCATAGCCCGCCGCCTGTGCGACCGCCATACAGGTACAGCTGTCAAGCCCTCCCGAGAGCAGGATTACCGCCTTTTCCCCCATGGTTTTCCCTCTCATCAGCGCAGCGAGGCAATGGCTGCGGCAACGTCCTGCGCGCCGTAGATATACGAGCCCGCAACGAGCACATTTGCCCCCGCCGAGCGCACGGACTCTGCCGTCTCCGCATTGATGCCGCCGTCCACCTCAATATCGACATCCAGCTCGTTATCCGCGACCGTATGATAGAGTGCGTGAATCTTGCCGAGCGTATTCTCAATGAACTTCTGCCCGCCAAAGCCGGGATTGACCGTCATGAGGAGCACCATATCCACATCGTCGATCAGCTCCTCAAGACTGTAGATCGAGGTCCCTGGGTTGAGCGCAATGCCCGCCTTGCAGCCCGCTGCCTTGATCTGCTGAATGACGCGATGCGCATGGCGCGTCGCCTCGACGTGGAATGTGATGATATCCGCACCTGCCTTGGCAAACGGCTCAATATGCGTCTCGGGATGCTCAACCATGAGATGCACGTCAAAGACCGCCTTGGAGATCTTGCGCAGGCTCTCGACCACACAGGGACCAACCGTGATATTCGGCACGAACGTCCCATCCATCACGTCGATGTGGATGTACTCTGCGCCCGCCTCCTCCACGCGGCGCACATCTGCACCGAGATTTGCGAAGTCCGCCGAGAGGATGGACGGCGCGATGATCGTAGGACGTTCGATGTGAACGTGCTCCTCTTCCTGCATTTCTTCATACTCGTGTTCATGTTCGTGTGCCATTGGATTCTCCTATTTCCTTTTCGATCGTATTTCACTCAGCAGCGCGAGATAGGCGTCGTAGCGCTCTCGCGCGAGTGTTTCTTCCGCGACCGCCGCCTTGACAGCGCAGTCCGGCTCATGGCTGTGACTGCACGGCATAAAGCGACACCCCATGTACTTGGAAAACTCCGGAAAGCAGTCCGAAAGCTCTTCGGGCATGATCTCCGTAAGTTCCTGCTGTGTAAAGCCCGGCGTATCCACCACGTATCCATCCCCAAAGGGGAGCAGTTCGGCACGACGCGTCGTATGCCGCCCGCGCCCGATCTTCTCGCTGATGACGCCCGTTACAAGAGCAAGGGAGGGATCAAGTGCATTGAGCAGCGATGATTTCCCCGCACCCGATGGCCCAGCCAGTACCGTAATCTCACCCGCAAGGCGTTCACGCAATTCCGTAAGCCCTGCCCCCTGCTCCGCCGAGACACGCAGGACGGGATAGCCCGCTGCTTCGTATTCCGCAAGAAAGTCCTCTGGATTTCCCGGGCAGAGATCCATCTTGTTTACACAGAGGATAATTTTTTTCACCCCAGAGCGTTCCGCGAGCACGAGGAAGCGACTCACAACAAGCGGGTGCGGATCGGGCGATGCTGCCGCAACTGTGACGACAATCTGCGTGAGATTCGCCACGCGCGGGCGCTGCAGGAGATTCGAGCGCTCCTCGATGCGCTCGATTATGCCCTCCTCAGGCGATATACGTTCAAGGGCAACGATGTCACCGGGGACTAGCCCCGTATCACTGCGTCCCTTCTTGACCCTGCCGCGCAGCTTGCAGAGAATGACGCCATCCTCCGCCGCGACGTGGAGCACATTGTTGTAGACCTTTAGAATACGTCCGCGCTCTGCCACCATGCTCTCCCTATTCTGTCTTCTCGGTCTGAATGCGGCGTCCGGAGGGATCCTTGTCATTCTTCTTTGGTTCGCTCTTCTTCGTATCGTCCTTGTGGGAAGAGGCCTTACTGCCGCTCGAGACGACCAGGCGAACGGCACTATCGCTGTCCGTTTCTGCACCTGCTGCGGGCGACTGGCTGATAACCGTTCCTGCCGCCTG
The DNA here is from genome assembly GCF_000468035.1 of Selenomonas sp. oral taxon 892 str. F0426. Taxonomy (GTDB): domain Bacteria; phylum Bacillota; class Negativicutes; order Selenomonadales; family Selenomonadaceae; genus Centipeda. The sequence goes on along the minus strand of NZ_KI260546.1, from coordinate 134,266 downwards.
CGTGCTCGCTTCCTCCGAGATGCTTCCAACCTTGAGACCGCTTCCCTCGATCATGGCACGTGCACGATCCGAGGGCACGCCCTTCACGTCGGGCACTGTAACCTTCTTGATCTTCTGTCCCTTGCTGACAGTGATGTCTACGGACTGCCCTTTGCTGATGCGCGTTCCGCTGCGCGGATCCTGTGAGATGACGGTACCGCTGTCCTCATCAGAAAACGTCTCATAGGAGGAGCCGAGGCGCAGCCCCATTTTCTGCAGGCGGTCAATGGCGTCCTCCTGTTTCAGCCCGCGCAGATTCGGCATCTCGAGTTCCTCACCGCCCTTGCTGACGTAGATGGTGATCGTACGCTCCTCCTTGACCGTTGTTCCCGCCTCAGGTGTCTGCGAAACGACGACGCCAACAGGCACGGAGGCATCAAAGGTCTCAGCGACCGTGACGCGCAGGTGCTGATCCTCGAGTATTTGCCGTGCAAGTGTCAGCTGCTTCCCCGTCACATCGGGCACCGTGATCTCGACAGAACTCCAGAATTTGCCGAAACTCAGGAAAAATCCTGTAAAGAAACCCAAGAGAAGGATGAGGACAAGCCCAAACTTGAATTTCTTCGTGCGGAAGAACGAGCGCTCATCCTCCTGCTCATCGTACTCCTCTTCCTCTGCCTCGGCCATGGCGCCGATCTCCTGGGCCTCCATCGGAGAGAGGACACGGGTAGCGTCAGGATCAAATGATGACTGAATCACCGTATCGCCACGCATCATCTGCTCTGTGTGCATGATATCTTGAACGAGCATCATACTGTCTGGGCGCAGGGCAGGATCCTTTGCCATCATCCGTATGACCAGAGCCTCAACTACGGGAGGGATGCTGGGAACGAGAGAACGCACAGACCGAGGTTCCTCCTCAAGATGTTTGCGCGCAATCCCGACTGCCGTGTTGCCGTCAAAGGGAATTCGTCCCGTCAGCATTTCATAGAGCAATACCCCCAGGGAGTAAACATCTGACTTCGGCGTGATGATCGTCCCGCGCGCCTGCTCAGGCGAAAAGTAATGCACCGATCCCATGATGTTGTCGTTATAGGTCATCGTAGACTCTGTAACTGCACGCGCAATGCCGAAGTCTGCAACCTTCACATTGCCGTCCGGCATGACAAGGATGTTGTGCGGCTTGATGTCGCAGTGTACAAGGTTGTTCGCGTGTGCCTGGGCAAGTGCTCCAGCAATCTGGCGTGCGATGTGCAGTGCCTCTGCTGCGGGTACAGGCCCCTCCTCCTTGATGCGCTCCTTCAGCGTGCGTCCCGGAACATATTCCATTACGATATAGTGGCGTCCCTCAGCAACGCCGACATCATGGACATTGACGATATTTGGATGCGTAATGCGTGCTGCTGCCTTCGCCTCACGCTGAAAGCGCTCGATAAATTCCTTGTCATTCTCATACTGCTGATGAAGAATCTTGACGGCGACAGTGCGCTCCAAAAGCTGATCCTTTGCCCGATAGACATCCGCCATGCCGCCGCTGCCCACAAGCATCTCCAGCGCATAGCGTCCATCTAAGACACGCTCAACCATGTTCGTTCCTCCTAACGCCTCTGCCATACACTGCCGAGGTCTCTATCCCAAATAGGGCGCTCAATGCAATGATCGAAGCCCATCAAAATAATTCTGTATCACCGTGCGCGCAATTCCTGCCGCCGCTCTCCCACCAAAGCCGCCCTCTTCCACAAGGATGGCCATGACGATCTTATGTCCGCCGCGCTCTGCCGAACCGATAAACCAGGCATGATCTGTACCGCTGGCGTTCTCTGCCGTGCCTGTCTTGCCCGTGACACGCACGCCTTCGACATGCGCCGCCGTTCCGGTTCCCGCCGCAACAACATCCGCCATATAGCTGTCAATGATCGCTGCGCGTTCCACCGTCGTCGCCGTGCGGGCGACCGCAGGATTTGCCTCGTAAAGAGGAGTCCCCTCTGCCGTCAGAACTTGCTCAACTAGATACGGCTGCATGATTTTTCCATCATTTGCAAACGCATCCGCAATGAGTGCCATCTGCAGGGGAGTGACAAGCAGCTCTCCCTGTCCGATGCCGATCTGGGCGATTTCCCCATCGCTGAGACGACTCATCTTGGGAACGTGTGCCGCTGTCATTGCGATTTCGGCATCCGTGAGCTCCTCACCAACGCCGAAACGGTCAAAGGCCGAGGATAGTCCACGCGAACCGAGGCGCAGGGCAAGCGTCGCAAAAGTGACGTTGCAGGACTCACGCAGGGCATCCGCAAGGTGCAGCTTCCCATGTGCCTCATGATGGCTCTCATGCAGCACATAATCTGTGCCAATGGCAAGCTCTCCTGTGCAGGTAAACACCTCATCAGGATTCGTCATCCCGGCGGTAAGCGCCGCGTCAGCAATGAGTGTCTTGAACGTCGATCCAGGCGGATAAAGCCCTTGTGACGCGCGGTTGAGAAGCGGACTGTCCTCGCGCGACGTGAGTTCATCCCAATGCTTCTCCGCTGTGGCGGGATCGTACGAAGGTGCACTCACCATCGTGCGCACGGCTCCCGTCGCCGCATCCAACACAACGACAGCGCCGCGTCGTGAGCCCAGCGCATTCCATGCTGCCTCAGACAGCGCCGCATCCACAGTCAGGCGGACATCGTAGCCCGCATCCGCGCGCAGGAGCGTCCGCAGAGGCCCCATATGTGCCACATCCGTGGTGACACCGCTGAGTTCCAGTCCAGTGACCTGCTCCACGCCCGTACCGCCATAGCGCTCCGTCTGATAGCCCGTCACAGGCGCAAGGATACGTCCATACGGATAGGAACGTTCGCCGTCTGCCGCACTCTCCGCGAGCACGCGTCCCTCACGGTCAAGGATACACCCACGCCGGATATCCTGCTCCATCAGCGCAGACCGCATGTTGAGCGGGTGAGCGGAAAGCTCGTTACCATCCCAAATGCTCAGCTTTGCAAGATAGAGAAGCTGGATGCCGATGAGTATCAAAAGGAAAGCTGCTGCGACCGTAATCTGCTTTCGGATTTTTCGGTCAGTCATCTTCTGCCTCCTTGCTCTCTCCCGAGAGGGCAGTCAATATGCCGACGAGGATGAAGCTCGCCGCCATCGAACTGCCGCCATAGCTGACAAAGGGCAAGGTAATTCCCGTGAGCGGCAGGAGCTTTGTTACTCCCGCCGTGATGATGAAGGCCTGCAACAGGAGGCTCGCGGCGCAGCCCGCTGCAAGCAGTGACTCCTGCGCCTTTGGCAGTGTCATCGCAATCCGACTTCCACGCCAGAAGAGGAGCACATAGACCAGGAGCACGAGAGCGGCACCGATCAGACCAAACTCCTCTGCAACAGCAGAGAAGATAAAGTCCGTGTGAACCTCGGGAATGAGCAGCGGATGCCCCTCCGCAAAGCCCGTCCCCCAGATCCCACCTGAGCCGATGGCAAAGAGCGACTGCACAACCTGATAGGACATACCGTTCGGATCTGCCCATGGATGCAGCCAGATATCAAAGCGCACGCGGACGTGTCCAAAGAGGGCATAGCTGAGTGCTGCCGCAACGATGATGAAGAGTCCTGCGAGGAACACGTAGGATTTGCGCCCTGTTCCCATATAGGTCATGAGCACCGCCATTCCAAAGAAGAGCAGTGCCGATCCGAGATCACGCGCAATGACAAACATCAGCACGGCGAGTCCCCAGAGCACAATGAGCGGTGCAATGAAGCGCACGGGCGGCAGGTGGAGAAAGAGGAAGCGGCGTGCGGGGAGTGTCAGCACCGCGAGATGATCCGCGAGATATGCCGCGAGAAAAAAGATGAGCAGAATCTTGCCGAACTCCGACGGTTGGATCGAAAACGAGCCGAACATGAGCCAGTTTTGATTTCCGCCAATACTCACACCAAAGATAAGCGGAAGAAGCAGGACAAGCGTCGTTGCAAGCCCGAGAACGTAGGGGTAGTCGAGCATATGCCGCAGGCGTTTCCAAAAGAGGATAACGAATGCCCAGAGGACAATACCGATGCTCGCCCATCGCAGCTGGGCTGTGAACAGTTCGGGTTTGAGCCGTGCAATTTCGGCAAGGCCGACTGCCAGAAGCACGTAAGAAAGTGCGAGGGGCACACAGTCGAGACCGCGCCGCGCAGCAAATATATAGCTCACCGCTCCGAGGAATATGAGCAAAGTAAACCATGGCAGATAAGCAAACTGCACACGCCAATCAAATATCCAGCCCGGCTGCCCTGCTCCCTGCTTCAATAAGAGAACACCGAGTGCACAGAGCAGAATGCCTACCGGAGCAAACTTTATCCCCCACGTCATGACATTTCATAAGCGATTGCAATCGCTGTGATATTGTCACTTCCACCGCCGGCAAGTGCCCGTTCCACCATGCGGTCGGCAACCCCTGCAAAGTTGCTGCCGAGCAGAGCGGCAAGCTCATCATCATCCACCATATTCGTCAGCCCATCGGTCGCAAGCAGCAGCCGATCCCCCGATTCAAGCGGAAACGAATCACCATCGACATGGAGGTGCTCCTCCACCCCCACTGCTCGCAGGAGGAGATTTTTACGCGGATGGTGCTGCGCCTCTGACTCACTGAGCTGCCCACGTGCCACAAGCTCCTCCACATAGGAGTGATCGCGAGAGACCTGACGAAATACGCCACGACGAAGAAGATAGAGACGGCTGTCCCCAACGTGTGCGTAGTAGGCCATTCCCGTCTCTTCATTCACATGAAGCACGGTCGCCGTCGATCCCATTCCCTCATAGGAGGAGTTTCCTGCCGAGGCAGCAAGCACCTCTTCATTGGCACGCAGAACAGCACTCTGAAGAATCGCTGTATCGATCGCCGCTCCCTCACTCGCCATAGCATGCACAGAGGCAACCACGATGCGGCTTGCTACCTCTCCCGCCGCGTGCCCGCCGAGGCCATCGGCAACTACATAGACGGCAGGAGAGAATACGCCAAAACTATCCTCATTTGATGTTCGCACGCACCCGATATCCGACGCACTTGAAACCTCTATCATGTGCTTACCTCTCAAAACGCAGAACAGCGGCACCGATCCGCAGTACATCACCCGTACGCAGATATGCCCGCCCCGTTAAAATCCTATCGTTCAGATAGGTGTGATTGCGGCTGCCCAAATCCTCTGCAATATATGTATTTTCTCTCTGATAGATTAACAAATGATGATGGGACACAAAATTATCCGCAAGCACGATATCATTGTCCGTGCTGCGCCCAATGGAAATCTCATATCCAATGGGGAAGCGCTGTCCAACAATATCCTCACCGGCAATGGCGACGAGAAATGCGGTACCGAAGGACTGCTGCGGCTTGCAGCCAGCCTCTCGAAGGTCTGTACGCATCGTCTGAAACATCGCACCTCCAAGACGAAAGACAACATAGGCAAGCCAGAGAAGTGCACCATATTCCAGCAGGACGCGCAGCGCTTTGAGCGCGACCGCTGGCATCAGAGGACCCCATAGCGGAGCGCTGTTGTGCCGAGCCGGATCTCATCGCCGTCGCACAGGCGCTGTGCCTGGACGCGCATCCCATTTACAAAGCTCCCGTTGCGGCTCTCAGCATCGTAGAGGACATGTCGATGAGACTCATAGGAAACCCAGGCGTGTACACGCGAGATATTCGAATCCGTTAGGATGAACTCGTTGCGCGGCATACGACCAATATAGATTTTTCGCTCGCCAAGATGCAGGTCAACCCCCTCATCCGAACCGGTGAGTACAGTGAGGCTTGCAATCTCATGCACAGGGGGGAGATTCAGACATCGTGCCTCCATCAGAGACGGCCGCTCCAATACGATGGTCTGTGCCATCGTATCACAGGATACCTCTTCCTTCGCCGTGGCTGTTTCCTGCAGTCTGCGGGCAGCAAGACGATAAGATCCCGCACGCAGGCTGTCATCAAGTGCAAAGCAGATACCAAGCTTCCCATCCATCGTAAGATCTGCACGAATAATAGACTTTTTAAGTGCTACGCCGAGCTCATCCACCACACGATGAGAGCAGAGGCGCTGATAATCCTCCGTTCCGAGGGAGATGAGATAGGAGTTTGCGAGACTGACACCTGCAGCCTGTTTCTTAATCTCTTTTTCGAGACCTTTTACAAGCTCAACTGGCTCCAGATAACTGCTGAATTTCCGATTAAAGAATCCTTCGATATGATCTCCCAGAAAAGCTTCCACGCGATCAAGCATCGTGCAATACTCTCCTTTGGCAAATAACATAGAAATAAAATGAATTGATTGACTTCTATATCATAGCATAAAAAAAGAAATAATTATAGTCCCGCTTCCATCAGGCGGTTACGCAGCTGTCCGCATGCCGCCTGGATGTCCGTTCCCATCTCGCGCCGCAGCGTCGCTGTAATGTGCCGCTCCTCGAGTGCTTTTTGGAAACGTCGGATTGTCTCTTTGCTTGGACGAAAGAGATTGCGCTCTGCTACGGGATTGATCGGGATGAGGTTCACGCTCGCGAGTTGTCTGCGCAGGAGCTTTGCGAGCTGCTCTGCCTCGCGCACGCTGTCATTCAGATCGCGAATGAGGATGTACTCGTAGGTGACGCGGCGTTTCGTCCGCTCTGCATACGCACGCGCCGCACGCAGGACATCCGCAAGCGGATACATGCGATTGACCGGCATGATCTCATTGCGAAGTGCATCCGTCGGCGCGTGCAGTGAAATCGAGAGGGAAATGGGGATGCCCTCCTCTGCAAGCCGCTCAATGCCCGGCACGATGCCGGAGGTCGAGAGCGTCACGCCGCGATAGCTGAGACCGATGGTATATTCCTCATGCAGGAGACGCAGCGCCGCCATCACATTGTCATAGTTCTCGAGCGGCTCACCCGATCCCATGACAACAATGGTATCGACACGCGCGCCCTCCTGACGCAGGAAGTCCGCAATGCCAATCGCCTGCGCAGCAATCTCCCCCACCGTCAAATTGCGCTGAAGTCCATGCAGAGTGGAGGCACAAAATGCGCACCCCATGCGGCAGCCCGCCTGTGTAGACACGCAGACGCTGTTGCCGTATGGATGGCGCATCAGCACAGTCTCCGCCGTCTGCCCGTCGGCAAATTCATAGAGCAGCTTGATCGTCGCTCCATCGGCAGAATGCAGACGGGAGACGACCTTCGGTCGATCGATGGAAAAATGCTGCGGAAGCTGTGTGCGCAACGACTTAGGAAGGTTATCCATGGCATCAAAAGAAACCGCACCGCGCTGATACATCCATCGGATGATCTGATCCGCACGGAAGCGGGGAATGCCATGGTCTTTGAGAGCCTCGGCAAGCTGCTCCTTTGTCCATCCAAAGATATTCATAAACGCCTCATGCGCGCGATAAAGAAGCCGTCCGGACCGTTCGTCTCCGGCATGATCTGCACCATATGCTCTGTGCTCTTTTCCTCGGGCAGGAATGATCCCGTCTCCTCAAGGGCAAAGTCTGTGTGAGTCTCAAGAAATGTATGAACAACATCTGTGTTCTCACATTCCTCCATCGTACACGTACTGTAGACGAGTATGCCGCCCTTCTTCACAGCCTCTGCTGCGCTCGCAAGGATCGCACGCTGAAGGGGCGGCAGAGTCTTTCGATCCCCTGCGCTCTTCTTCCAGCGTGCATCGGGCTTGCGCCTGAGAACGCCAAGTCCCGAGCAGGGTGCATCGACGAGCACCCGATCCGCCTGCCCCGCGTATGCCGCACCGATTGTACGCGCATCGCGCACCTCGCCCTCGATGATGGAGATGCCGAGCCGCTGTGCATTGCGCTCAATGCGGCGAATCTTCTCCTCATAGATATCAAACGCGAGGATGCGCCCGCGATTTTCCATGCGCTGTGCGATGTGCGTCGTCTTGCCGCCCGGCGCGGCACAAGCGTCAATCACCGTCATGCCCGGTTCCGGCGCGAGCACATGCGCGACGAGCATGGAACTCTCATCCTGCACCTGTGCCAGCCCCATACGCAGCGGTGCCAGTTCATCAAGTGCGCCATGCGCGCGCAGTAAGATACCCTCGGGAGCAAGGGCAGAAGCATGCGCTTCGGCACCTGCCGCCGCAAATTGCTCCATCAACGCCGGACGATTGATGCGCAGCGTATTCACGCGCACGGAGAGCGGCGCACTCGTATTGTTGCAGCGACAGAGCGCCTCCGTCCGCTCGTATCCGTAGACACGCATCCACCGCTCCACCATCCACTTCGGATGCCATGTGCGCAGCGCGAGTGCGCGTGCATCTCTTCCGTTGGGGAGTTCCGCGCGCTCTGGCTCTCTGAGAGCTGCACGCAGGACACCATTGACGAAGGAGTCTGCACCCCTGCGCCCGTATTTTTTCGCCAATTCCACCGCCGTATTGCATGCGGCGGACGGCGGCACGCGATCCATGAAGAAAATCTGATAAAAGCCAAGACGCAAAAGCTCACGAATGGCAGGCTGTGCCTTTCGGATGTCGGCAACATAGCGCCCGATCATATAGTCGAGCGTTTCCCCCGCCTTTGTAACACCGTAAACAAGCTCTGTCAAAAAGCGGCGGTCACGTTCCGGCAGCCGCATCTCGCGCAGCGTTTCCGCAAGCGCCACATTCGCGTATGCACTCTCCGTATGCACCTTTTGGAGCACCTGCATCGCCAGCTCACGCACACGGTCGATCTTTTCCTCTCGATACTGCTTCTGCATCATGCGCCCTTTCTCGTATCGTCCGATGTAGGCTCGATGATCTCCTCCAGTTGGCGCCGCACCTCATTCATGTCTACACTCGTATTGTAGCATGGCCCATTTGGGCGGATATTGAGCACACCGACCGCCGGCAGAGGAAAGACATCCTGTATGCCGCTCATCAGGTCGCGCTCACACGCAATGGCGAGCACCGCTTTCGGGCGCATATTGTAGATGATCTGCCGTGCGAGCGTGCCGCCCGTCGCCACAAAGAAATGAAAGCCCATCTCCTCGGCGAGCGCGACGAGGTCGCCGATGTTGCAGCCACCGCAGCGCTTGCAGTTGTTCGGATCACGCGTTACCTTGTGCGGACAGCTCGCAAGCTGCAGACAGTGCGGTGTCACGACGAGCAGACGGTTTGCAGGCACGCGGATGTGCATGCGATGAAAAAGCAGATTGCTCACCGCGATAAACGAACCTTCGAGCCTGCGTCGTTTTACCCCAAAGAGTGCGCCAAGGCGCACGGCTGCGGGAAAGAGCAGATTGATCAGCTCGTAGGTCTGCCGCTTCATCCAGGGAAGATACGGCAGGCCTGCAATCGCCAGCACCATATTGAAAATGCCAAGGAAGGAAATGAGAACGGCGAGCGTCAGCGCCCCCCCGATGACCCACGGCAAGGACGGCTGAATGCGCTCGAGTCCCGGCACGCCGATGTACCATATACCAAAAAGGAGTGCCGCTGCGAGCATGGTCACGAGGAGCAGCATACCGATAAAGAGCCGTTTTTTCGGACGCGACGGGAGCGCGATGGTCTTTTTCTCGCCTGCCGTCTTGCCGTTCACCGTCAATGTCTGCTCACTCATGACGAAAACCTTGCGCCGACGGGAAGCTCACAGCCGTTCAAAAAGGCACGCGCCTCCATCATCTTCTTGCCGGGTGCTTGAATCTCTGTGATTTCCGCATCCTCATCCCCCGCCGCAACAATGAGTCCCGCCTTGCGGTCAGCAGTGACAATCGTGCCTGCGGGAGCACCGGATGCACGTCCCGCAGGACGCAGTGCGCCGATCTTGTAGACAGCATCATCGAGGCTCGTCTGCGCGTACGGGGTCGGATTCAGCCCATGCACAAGTGCATCGAGTTCGCGTGCAGATTTCGTCCAATCGATCACAGCCGTCTCGCGCGTGATGCGTGCGGCATAGCAGGAGTCGCCTGTCTGCGGTGTCCGCACGAGCGTCCCCGCCGCAAGCTGCTCAAGGGTCTCGACGAGGAGTGCCGCACCCGTCTCCATCAGGGTGTCATGAAGCGTCCCGTATGTTGTATCCGCATGGATTGGAACCTCGCGCCAAAGGAGCATATCCCCCGTATCGAGTCCCGCATCCATCTGCATCGTCGTGATCCCTGTCACCCGTTCCCCTGCCATGACTGCGTGCTGAATCGGCGCTGCCCCGCGGTACTTCGGCAGGAGTGAAGCGTGCACATTGATGCAGCCGTGCACAGGAATATCGAGTACCTCCTGTGAGAGGATCTGACCAAACGCGACGACGACCGCCACATCGGGTTTGAAATCCCGCAGCTGTGCGGCAAACTCCGCATCACGCGCGCGCATGGGCTGCAGCACAGGAATCTCATGCTCCGCTGCCCATGCCTTAACGGGTGACGGGCTGAGCTTCTTCCCGCGCCCGCGCGGACGGTCGGGCTGTGTGACGACGGCGACGACCTCCGCGAGATCAGAACGTGCCGCAATCGCTGCAAGCGTCGGCACGGCAAAATCCGGCGTCCCCATAAAGACGACACGCATCTTCGTCACCCCTTTTCCTCCTCCTTGCGAAGGCTTACAGCGATATCGATAAAAAGACGTCCATCGAGGTGATCGCACTCATGCTGAATGCAGCGTGCGAGAAGACCGTCTGCCGTCAGACTGCGCCTGCGGCTGCGTCGATCCGTATACTCCACCGTCACACGCTCGGCACGCTCCACATCTCCGTAGACCTGCGGCACGGAGAGGCAGCCCTCCGAGTCCACTACCGTCCCCTCACGCATCGTGATGACGGGATTCACAAGTTCAAGCAGCCCATGCTCGTCCTGCACATCGATCACCACGATGCGCAGAGACTTACCCACCTGCGGCGCAGCAAGACCAACGCCATCGGCGGAGTACATCGTCTCCGCCATATCGTCGAGCAGCTGCCGATGGCGCTTTGTGAGGCGTTCGATCGGCTCTGCGACCTGTTTTAGGACGGGATCACCCGCCTTTTTGATTTCCAGTATTGCCATAGATTTTCCCTTATCCAAAATTATATGTGCAAATCGTAAATTCGCACGGCATTATCATAGAACACTGCGTTCCAATACTCCTCGGGGATGAGCAGCTTCGTGAACGCAATGTAGTCATCGAAATTCGCGAGCGGCCAGTCCGTCCCGAACATCAGGCGGTCATAGGTATTCAGATACGCGAGCCATCCATGCAGTTGGTCGATATAGAATTTCTTCCGCTGACAGAATAGCGCAAAATCCTGAATTTTGCCTGCGAGCATACCCGAGAGATCGGCGCTCACATTCGGATTCTTCTCCATCACAGCAACCGCATCCGTGAAATACGGTTCGCCGAAATGGCACATGACGAAATGCACATCGCGGAACTTCGTCGCCGCCTCATCCATCACATTCGGGTGCGCGTATTTGAGCAGCGCCTTCTCCGTCGCCGTCAGACCCGTATGCACAGCGACGGGTTTCTTGTACTGAGCCGCAAGCTGATAGACGGGTGCGAGCATATCGTCATAGATATAGAAATAATGATACCCCGGATAGAGCTTGATGCCGACACAGCGCTCACTCTGCAGATGCTGCTCGAGCGCAGGCAGGAGCTTTTGGAGGCGTCCCGATGCGATCTCTGTCACACCGTCGCCCCCGATTCCAACACAGTAGTGGAAAATATCGGGATATTGAGGGTTGATCTCCTCCACGGGCAGATTGCCCATTACAATGCCATGGACAATACCCGACGCGCGGAAATCGCGGCGCAGACCCTCCTCTGTATTCTCATGCCCCGCCGCCCGTGCCACCGTATCAAAATACTCCCCTCTGCCGAAGTGCAGATGGGCATCAATGATCTTCATATATTTTCACTTTCTACAGGAACTACGTCACTATTCGTTTAGTGTACCATACACGTCAATAGTTTTTCTGTAACCGAAGAAACAAATACATGCAGATTGTAAACTCCATTTCCCAGTCTATTCGAGTCAAAGTGTACAAAAAAATGCACATTGACTGTGCTATACTGGTGATCAAGGAGGTGCAGAAGAATGTACGCAAGCGGGAGCAAGAAGATGCTCAACATGATGATTCTGGAGATTCTTCGAACGCATACAGATGAGGAACATCGTCTGACACAGCAGGAAATCATCCGTATGATGAAGCTGATGTACGGCGTCACCTGTGACCGCCGCTCGGTGCGCAGCAACATTGAGGCATTGCAGGAAATGGGCTATGAGATTGAGGTGCGCCCAGGATACGCACTCATTGATCGGACATTCGACAATGCAGAGCTGCGGATGCTGATCGACAGCGTACTCTTTTCACACGAACTGTCTGCAGTGCAGGCAAATCGCCTGATCGAAAAGCTGAAATCGCTTGGCAGTCGTTATTTTCAGCCAAAGGTATCCCATGTGGCTCATCTCTCAAAGCTCCACCACGCGGAGAATGCACAGGTAATGCACACTCTGGACGTGCTAAACGATGCCATAGAGGCGAAGCACAAGGTGCAGTTCACCTACAATAGCTGTGGTACAGATTTCCGACTGCATCCGCGGCGGACTGCGCCATACGTGGTAAATCCCTATCAGATGGCTACACAGAACGGTCGCTATTACCTCATCGGCAACTATGATGCATATGACAACGTCTCGCATTACCGCATTGACCGCATTACAGACATCAAGATGCTGGATGAGCCTGCAAAGCCAAAGAGCGCAATCCGCGATTTCGCACAGGGATTCAGTCTGCCGCGCCACATGGTGGAAGACATCTATATGTTCAGCGGAGAGAGTGTCACCGTTCAGCTTCGGACATACACCTATATGATGGATGCGCTTACAGACTGGTTCGGCAGGAATTTTCGCCTCGAATTGGAAGACGAAGAGCGCATGCTCGTAACCCTTCGCTGCAACGAAGAGGCGATGAAGTATTGGGCGCTGCAGTTCGGCATATATGTCGAGATCATCTCACCCGAGCGTCTGCGTACGACAGTAAAGGATGCGCTACGACGTATGTGTGAGATCTATGGGCTGGAAGCCCCTCCTTGTTCCCTGAAAACTAAATCGAATGGATCCCCGCATATATGTAAAAACAATTGATATAACGGAATGATAGATCAAAGGAGTGAGAACAATGTTATTTTACGAATTTCAGATCAGCTGCAACCCTGCAGAGGAGCTTCCGTCCGGATACGGTGAAGAGCGCAGAAAACGCGAGGAGCGGCTCTCCGAACTGAATGAAGTGCTCTATGCACAGCACACCGACGGAAAGAATTTTTTTGTCATTGACCGTCCCCTTTCGGACGGCTTCCACATGTGCGGGGCTGTGGGTCAGACGAAACCTATGACTGCAGGACTGCTTGGAAAGCTGCTTGCACCGATGCTGTCCGAAGTATGTGATATGAAAAAAGTTTCCGTAGAGAGTCTGCGTGAGATCACACGCGAACAATTCGCCCATTACATCGAAATTTGTGATAAAAAAAGTTACCTGAATTGCTGTAGTCCCCTGTATGATCTGCAGCTGAATTATGCAGACAATCGCTACTTTCGGCTTGCGGAGGAGATTGGCGCTATGCGCCCGCAGCTCTCTCGCATGAAGGCATACCGCGAGGCAGAGGAGCTGATGGCAGACAGCAGCTTCCTGGATGAGCTGGCACGGATTTACTCTGACAAGAATGAGCGGAAGATTTTTTACGGGCATCCCGTGCATTATCACATCACAGCAGGAAATTCAGACGCTGCGATGGCAATGGCGCGCCTGCTCGTGCGTGCTCTCTACTCCAACAAGCGCCTTGCAGGGCAGCGCATCAACAGGGTTTACAACATATAGGAAGAATGCTATGACGAATCCGACTTGGATCATCTCCTGCGTCATGCAGAGGGTGGAACCGTTGTCCTCGAGATGTGCAGCTGCGCCGAGGAGGAAAGATATGCGGGCAGCTACGAGCGGGTAAATGAGTACGTGGCTGGCATGATCCGCAAGTATCAGCGCAATACGCTCTTTATTCTGGTCGACTTCCACATGCAGAGGGGCGGACTGAAAAATCTGTTGACCACACTGCGTGAGGACATTTCCTTTGTGCACATCGAGGAGGGTGCAGGCAGCCGTGCGCAGGCAGCGGCATATCTGCAAAGGCTCGATGCACAGTCATCAATGCCCCACTACACCGAGCACGAATTGGAGCAGGCTCTCGGTGATCGGCGTACCTTCCGCGCATCGGACATTCACCAAATTCACGAAAAGCTCTACCGCGACGCTCTGAAGAACAAGTCCTACCGTGCATATCAGAACCTGGACTTCCATCCCGAAACAACAGTGCAGAAGCCGGTTCAAGACGCCGCTGCAATACTGCGGGACATGGTTGGGCTGAAGCAGCAAAAGGAAATCCTAGAGCAAATCGTTGCCGCATTCGCCATTCGGAAGATGCGGGCGACCCTCGGCACAGAAACGAAGCGCCCGTCCATGCACATGTGCTTCACAGGCAATCCGGGCAGCGCGAAGACGACGGTTGCACGCCTGCTCGCCGACATTCTGAGCAAGGAGAACATCCTTCCCACAGGACGTTTCATCGAGTGTGGGCGCGCTGACCTCGTAGCCAAGTACGTCGGGTGGACCGCAGTGTGCGTCAAAGAGAAATTCCGTGCAGCACGCGGCGGAATCCTCTTCATCGACGAGGCATATGCACTTCTCGATGACCGCTCCGGCAGCTACGGAGATGAGGCAATCAGCACCATTGTACAGGAAATGGAAAATCATCGGGAGGACGTGATCGTCATCTTCGCGGGATACCCGAAAAAAATGCAGGCTTTTTTAGATGCCAACGAGGGACTGCGGAGCCGTATCGCATTCCACGTGAGCTTCCCCGACTACACAGCGGATGAACTTGCGGAGATCCTGCGGCTGATCGCACACCAGCAGGGCTACACGCTCACAGAGGAGATCGTGACGCATTGCCGCACGCAATTTTCCTCCGTGTGCAGGCAGGCGGACTTCGGCAACGGACGTTTCGTGCGAAATGTCTTTGAGCAGGCGCTCATGAATCAGTCGCAGAGGCTCTGGACGCTTCGTGAACAGAACGCCCTCACGGAGGACAGCCTGCGGCAGCTCACCGTCGCCGACTTCAATGTCGCCGCCCTGCAGCCTGTCCGTCAAAGACAGGCCTCAATGGGATTTTCTGTTTCACATGCATGAGCTCATGGAAATCAACAATTTGGAGGTAAAAAATGACAACAGGTAAGAGCAATTTGACACCGGGAGGTGCCGAAAAAGGGAGTCGTCTGTGGATGCAGCGGCTGGTCGATGCACCGCACTTCCCATTGTTGGCACAGGAATTTGCCGCGCAGGTTGGCGAAGATGTGGAGTGGGTTGCCCCACTCCCCCAAAATAATTTCAAGGAATATAAGCTGAATCAAAATGAAGCGATGTCGAGCCTCTTTCCTGGTGCGGACAAGATGAATATCTTCGATTTTTGGCCAAAGAATCAACCGCAATGGGACGGCATCGCCATCGGCCGAAACAGCGGCACACTCTATCTGGTGGAGGCAAAATCCTATCGGCAGGAGGCCGAAGGACAGAAGTCGAAGGCAAAAGACCCAAAGAGCATAAATCAGATCAATGATGCTCTGAAGAAAAACCATGCAGTGCATTTCCCGAAAGGAAATTTTGCGCTGTGGACGGAGGGTCATTATCAGCTTGCGAACCGCTTGACGTTTCTCTATGAAATCCAAGCACGCTGCGTACCACAGTTCTTCCCCTCCGTGCAACTCATGCTGCTGAACTTTGTCGGCGACCCGACAATGAAGAAGACCACGCGAGAGGAGTGGGAATCGTATTACAGAAATGTATTTGAGGAAATGCTTGGTACGACGCAGGCACCTCAGGGCGTTCTGCTGCTGCATCTCGATGTGGAGCTCTGTCACAGGTATCAGGCTCTGAAGAACATGGTGAGAAACCGCAGCACGGCATTTGCCGCACTGATGCACTTCATCGAGCAGGAGACGGCCTACCTCACAGCACCCGCCTCTACAAAGTATCACCTGTGTCGCAGGCACGGCCTGCTCGAGCACAGCGTGAACGTTGCCGAGACAATGCTGAAGATGCGCGCGTCAGTCGCTCCTGACCTATCTGAGGAGAGCTGTGTCATCGTCGCCCTCCTCCACGATCTCGGCAAAGCGGGCGTCCCCGGAACACCGCAGTATCTGAAAAATGATGAGGAGGACGCACGATATCCCTATCGTTGGAATCGGAAGCTCACCTATCTGAGTGTCCCCGTGCGCAGCATTTACCTCATTCTGCCGCACTTTCCTCTTACAGAGGAAGAGACACAGGCCATTGTCTACCACGACGGTCAATACGTCGAGGAGAATAAATGTGTCGCTGCACGCGAGGAACCGCTCACACTTCTTCTGCAGTATGCAGATAATTGGAGTGGATTCGTGATTGAAAAGAAGTTACAAAAATAACATCCTACAACAAATCCATCATGCGGTGGGTCTGCGGGATGATGCGGACATCGGGGAGATGCCGCAGAGCAATGCGTTGGAGTTCGAGGAGGCGTGCGGGACTCGGTGCGCTGCAGCCGCCATAGGGTGTCACCGGCTGGAGGACAAGGAGCGTCTCGGGGGCAGTCTTTGCAACGAGGCGAGCCGCATGCTCCACATCCTCATCGTGCGTTTCTGCGGCAACAACGACCTTGACATAGACATCCTTTGTTCTCGCAACGGCCAGGAAGCGCGCATGTGCATCCCAGACGGGTGCAGACAGCACGTCCGGCAGCTTCAGATCCATGCTGACATGTGAAATACAGTCAATGCATTCCGCAAGGGCTTTGTCAAGTGTGCCGTTCGTCTCAAGAAAGATCGGCAAAGAAACACGCGCGGCAAGTGCACGGATAAAGCTCACATGGAGCAGCGGCTCTCCGCCCGTGATGCTCAGCGAGTGATGCGGAACTTTGCCCGCAAGCCGCATGATGATCTCCGCCGCCTGCTCTGCAGAAAGCGGATTTTCGTACGGAACGAGTTTGTGCGACCCCACCCGCTCCTCGACCATACAGTGCGGATGACGTCCGACCTCGTTCTCCGTATCACAGTATGTGCAGTCGAGATTGCAGCCCTCCAGGCGAACGAAAACCTGACGACAGCCGACGTATTTCCCCTCCCCCTGTATGGAGGAAAAAATTTCGATGATGTTCTCGCGCATATCAGCCCTTCGTATAGGTGACAGAGGACTTCGGCGACTCCCAGACGGTCAGCGCTGTAAGGTCTGCGGGAGATGCCGCAATTTCCTCACGCGCCGCAAGGCGCTCGAAAATGATGCGGGCAAGGTTCTCCGCCGTGGGGTTGACACCCTCGTTGAACGGAGGAAACTCGTTCAGATAGTAGTGATCGAAGTCGTCGAGCACCTCAGCAAGTGTTTTCTTTGCAATCTTGAAGTCGATCAGCATACCGAGTTCATCGAGCTGCGTCCCCTGAAAGGTCGCCTCAACCACCCAGTTGTGTCCGTGCAGACGGTCGCATTTGCCGGGATAGTTCACGACGCGGTGCGCCGCCTCGAATGCCCCTTCGACGCGTAATGTATACATAGTGTTCTCCTATTGCAATGCTTGATTGAAAAGAGGCTGCCGCACGTATGCAGCAGCCTTTTGTGTTACTTCACGTTGCTCATGACCTCATCCATGCTCATGGCGCGTGTATGCTTTGTATGGCTCCACTCGTGCTTGTTGCGGTGGATGAACCCGAGGAAGATGATCGGAATCCACGAGTAGATGAACACAGGATAGAGCAGCAGATAGAACCATGCCTTGAGCTTCGCGCGCACCTTGATGAGGATGATCATGGGCAGGACATACTGCCCGATCATGATGGCTGTCATGAGCTGTGACGGCAGGAACTTGTAGATGCTCGTGTAAAACGGCGGAAAAGCCAGCTGCACGTAGCTGATAATGATGAAGAATGTCGAGATCATGAGGAAGTGCGGCTGCAAGAGATAGATGCAGCCATCCCATATACGGATGTCGCGCTGCTTCCACCCCTCACGAATCATCGTCGGGATAAAGCGGTGTGCCACGTCGAACTGTCCCTGTGCCCAGCGTCGGCGCTGATTCCACGCCTGTTTGAACGTCAGCGGCTTCTCATCGTAGACAATGGCATCATGCGCCCACGTCGTCTTGATGCCCTCTGCGAGCAGCTTCATCGTGAACTCCATGTCCTCCGTAAGACAGGTCGCACGCCAGCCGTGACGTTTCAGCACATCCGTCGTAATGCACATGCCCGTGCCGCCGAGGCATGCGGAGAGTCCGATATTCGTCTTGGCAAGATGGGAGATGTGGTCGATGACCCAGAACGCAATCGCAAACGTGCCCGCGACCCACGTATCGTACGGATTCTTCGCGTCGAGAAATCCTTGAATCACCTTGTCTCCCTTGAGCAGGCGATTGTTCATCTCCTTGAGGAAGTTCGGATGAACGAGGTTGTCCGCATCGAAGATTGCAATCGCGTCATACTCCTTGTCCATCGCGAAGAGGCGCTCAAACATCCACTCGAGCGCAAAGCCCTTGCTCTTCTTCGTCGGATGCGTGCGCTCACAAACAATTGCACCCGCCCGCTCCGCAATCTGTGGCGTTTCGTCGGTGCAGTTATCCGCAATCACATAGATATCGTATAGCTCCTCAGGATAGTCGAGACGCTTCAGATTCTCGATCAGCTGTCCAACGACCGCTGCCTCATTGTGCGCTGCGACTACAACGGCAAAGGTTTTTTCAGGCGTCAGGATCTTCTTCTCTTTCCTGCGCCAAAGGCAACAGAAACCAATGCAGAAAAAATAGAGCGTAAAGAGCAGAATAATGATCTGCAGAGGAACCATGACGATATCAAAGACATGTGCTGGAAGATAGGGCGAGACAAATTGAATAAACTCTGTCATGCGGCTTCAGCCTTCCTTTGCACGGGCCATAACGGCAATCGTATGGTTGACGATTCCAAAAAGGGCATAGGTCGTGAATACTGCTGTAAATACAGCGGGCAGGATCGCAGCGCTGCCAAGGTACAGAATTCCAACGAATACGACAAGAGCAAAGATTTTGGAGACCATGTAGATTTTCTCTCCGCCGCCCTTAAAATCCGGATAATGCACATGGCTGACCATCAGATATGCCGTGAGGGCGATGGCAAACGGATAGAACCAGCCAAACGAAAGAGGATCGATATCGAGTGAGAGAAAGAGCCACGTCGACATTGCAACAAGGTTCCCGCCCGCTGGGATCGCCAGCCCCATAAAGTATCCGTGCACGACGCTCGCATTCACGTTAAAGCGCGTGAGACGCCACATCCCACAGACAGCAAAGAAGATCGTCACCGCTATGCCAATAGTGCCGTAGCTCTTTAGGGCAAGCGTCCATGCAAGCAGCGCGGGCGCGATACCGAACGAACCGAGGTCGCAGAGCGAGTCCATCTCCTTGCCGAACTCACTCGATACACCGAGCGCACGAGCTGTTCGCCCGTCCAGTCCATCCGCAATGAGTGCGAACAGAATGAAGAGTGCACTCCAGTCGAGATGTCCTTCGATCGTCGAGAGGATGGAACACATACCAAAAACAAGATTCATCGCCGTACAGATATTCGGCAAAAGCCGTCTGTAATTCATTCGCTTTCGATCCTCCCCAGAACAGTCTTGCCGCCCTGTACCTTTTCACCCTTTTGCACAAGGATCTCCGCCCGCTCCGGCATGACAATCTCGAGGCATGAACCAAAGCGGATCATTCCGTAGATATCTCCTTGACCCAGATGATCATCAAGGGTCACCCACGAGACAATACGCCGTGCGAGAATGCCTGCAATCTGCTTCACCGTGATACGCAGATCGCCGCGGTCAATACCAATCAGATGATGCTCGTTCACAAAGCCGACCTCATCCTTGTAGGCGGGCCGAAAGCGTCCACAGTAGTATTTTTGAAGCTTGATCTCCCCATTGATGGGACTGCGGTTGACGTGCACATTGAACACTGACATAAAGATGACAATCTTATTGCACGGCTCGCCCACGAAATCATCTATACCAACCGGGGCAATCTCCGTGACCGTGCCATCCGCTGGGGATAGAATATGGCTTGCATTTTGTACGATCTCGCGTGCAGGGCTGCGAAAGAAATACGCAAAATAACACGCGAGTACGACGAATGGAATCGCCGCATACGGATGTGCAAAAATCCCGAGAATAACAGCCAGTATAAGCGCTGCAGCAATAAATTTATAGCCTTCGCTTACAACGACCATGCGCATCCGCCTCCTTTTCAAATGATTACACTGCTCTCAATTATAATGGAAAGCCTATTCTTTGTCCACAGATACAGCTTTTATTTTCGCGAGCTGTGCACCTTCAGCACAAATTTCGGCAGGGCAAGCAGGCGCCCCGCACGCTTCGGCTGAAGCATCCCGCGGAAGAGCCATTCGAGCTTTGCCTTCTGCATCCAGCGCGGTGCGCGCTTCATCACACCCGCCATCACGTCGAGCGTCCCGCCGACACCGATGGCAACGGGCACGCCGAGCTCCGCCAGATGTGCGGCGATCCACTTCTCCTGCTTCGGCACACCGAGTGCGACGAGCAGGAGGTCAGGCTTCGCAGCCTTGATCTCCTCGATGATCGCCGCATTGTCCTCCGGCTTGAAGTAGCCATCGCGCACGCCAACAATCTCGATGCCAGGATACAGCTTCTCCGCCTTTGCCTTTGCCTTCTCCGCAACGCCGGGCGCAGAGCCAAAGAAGTAAATGCGCCGCCCCTCCGATGGCGCTGCACGCAGCAGTTCCTGCGCGAGATCATAGCCCGCCACACGCTCTGGCATCCGGTGCCCGAGGTGATGTGCCGCCCAGACCGTTCCTGCCCCGTCTGCCACGACGAGTGCCGCCGCATTGAGGATGCCGCACAGTTCGGGGTCGTGTGTCGCACGCATAATCATCTCTGCGTTCGCCGTTGCGATCATCACACCTGTAGGCTCATCCATATAGGAGCGCACGGCGGCAACTGCCTCCGCCATTGTAACCGCATCGACATGCACGCCCAGTATATTGACACGCTCGCTCAAGGGCATTTCCCTCCCAACTGTACCTCGCGAAAAGAGAGCGCCCGTCCCCAGACGCCCTCCCTATTTTCAACTGTTACTGCGCGGCATTGTCCGCCTTTTTCTTCGGCACAGCCGTGCGGATATAGAGTTCACGCAGCTGCTTCTCATCGACCGGCGACGGAGCCTCACACATGACATCCGATGCACTCTGCGTCTTCGGGAACGGAATAACATCGCGGATACTGCGGCGTTTTGCCATAATCATGACAAGGCGATCCAGACCGAACGCAAGTCCGCCGTGCGGCGGCGTGCCGTACTCGAACGCATTCATCATAAAGCCGAAACGCTCGCGTGCCTCCTCCGGCGCAAAGCCGAGCGTCTCAAAGACCTGCTCCTGCAGATCGCTGCGGTAAATACGCAGGCTGCCTCCGCCAATCTCGACGCCGTTCAGTACCATGTCATAGGCGTTCGCCTTGACGCGGCCGGGATCACTCGTGAGCAGCGGAATATCCTCCTCGCGCGGTGCCGTGAACGGATGGTGCATCGCCTTGTAGCGTTTCTCCTCCGCGCTGTACTCGAACATCGGGAAGTCCACGACCCAGAGGAAGGACAATTCGTCGGGATTCATCAAGTTGCGGCGGCGGCCCATCTCAAGGCGCAGTTCACCGAGTGCCTGTGCCACGACGGCGGGCTGATCGGCAACGACGAGCAGGAGATCGCCCGTCTTTGCCCCAACGGCATTCTTGATCGTCTCGAACGTCTCATCCGAATAGAACTTCTTGAAGGGCGACTTTACGCCCTCCTCTGTGTACTGAATCCACGCAAGCCCCTTCGCTCCGTAGTTCTGCACATACAGCACAAGGTCATCAAGCTCACGACGCGGGATATTTGCATAGTCCTCGACATTGATGACCTTGACGCGGCCGCCCGCCTCCATGACGGAATTGAACACCTTGAACTCCGAACCGCCGACGTAGGCCGTGATGTCCTGCAGCTCCATGCCAAATCGCAGATCGGGCTTGTCCGAGCCGAAACGCTCCATCGCCTCGTCCCAGCCCATGCGGCGGAACGGCGTTTCAACCTTAATGCCCATGCTCTTCTCGAAGAGCTCCTTCACCATCTCCTCCATCAGTGTGAGGATGGAGTCCTGATCCATAAAGGACATCTCAATATCGAGCTGTGTGAACTCGGGCTGACGGTCGGCACGCAGATCCTCATCGCGGAAGCAGCGCACGATCTGGAAATACTTTTCAAAACCTGAGACCATGAGCAGCTGCTTGAAAATCTGCGGCGACTGCGGCAACGCGTAGAACTCGCCCGCATTGAGGCGACTCGGCACGAGAAAGTCGCGCGCACCCTCGGGTGTGCTCTTGCAGAGCATCGGCGTCTCAATCTCAAGGAAGCCGTTCCGATCGAAGAAATCGCGCATGATCTTCGTCACGCGATGGCGCAGCATGATATTCGCCTGCATCTCAGGACGACGCAGGTCGAGATAGCGATAGCGCAGACGGATCATCTCATCCACGTCGATGCCGTCCTGAATATAGAACGGCGGCGTCTTCGCCTTGTTCAGAATGCGCAGCTCATTGACGACAATCTCGACCTCGCCCGTCTCCATGTTCGGATTCACCGTCTCCGCGCTGCGCGCACGCACTGCCCCACGCACACAGATAACGAACTCCGAACGCAGCGTCTCCGCCTCATGGAACGTCCCCGCTGCCATCGCCGCCTCGTCAAAGACGATCTGCACAAATCCTGAGCGATCGCGCATATCTACAAAGATCAGTCCTCCGTGGTCGCGGCGGCGCGACACCCAGCCGCACAGCGTTACCTCCCCGCCGACCTGATCCTTGCGGAGCGTGCCGCAGTCATGTGTCCGTTTGAGTCCCTGCATCGTTTCCATCTCAGCTCTTCACCTCAGAAATCAATCGTTTTACAATATCATCAAGAGAACAAGTCTCCTGTGTACTCTCTGCCATATCCCGCACAACTGCCTCATGCTTTGCGAGTTCATCCTCACCGAGAATGACAGCATAGCGTGCGCCGGACTTGTTCGCCTGCTTCATCTGTGCCTTCATGCTGCGCCCCGCGTAGTCCATCAGTGTGCGCACACCGCCCTGGCGCAGATCGTGCAGCAGCGGGAACGCCGCAGCTGCCGCCGCCTCCCCGAGTGCGATGAGAAACACATCCGCTGCCGGCGCTTGTACGGGCAGCAGATCCTGCTGCTCAAGCGCGAGCAGAACGCGCTCAAGCCCTGCCGCAAATCCGACCGCAGGGGTTGGATTCCCGCCGAGTTCTTCGACAAGACCATCGTAGCGCCCGCCGCCTGCAACAGCACTCTGCGCACCGAGCGGCGGATAGGCGATCTCGAACGCTGTCCGCGTGTAGTAGTCGAGTCCGCGCACAAGACGCGAATCGAGTTCATAGGATACGCCGGCCGCCCGCAGATGATCCTGCACTGCCTCGAAATGCGAGGAACACTCCTCACAGAGACAGTCTGTAATCGCAGGCGCTCCCGCCATAAACGGCTTCTCTGCGTCCGCCTTGCAGTCGAGAATCCGCATGGGTCTCACGGTATAGCGACTCTGGCAGTCGCCGCAGAGCGATGTCAGATGCTCCTTGAAATACGCCTGCAGGCGCTCCCGATAGACAGGGCGGCAGCTCGGACAGCCCACGGAGTTCAGCTTCAGCGTCAGCCCATCCAGCCCAAATGACTTGAGCAGATCGTACGCGAGGAGAATTACCTCGGCATCCACGGCGGGACTCGCCTCTCCAATCGCCTCCACGCCGAACTGGTGGAACTCGCGCATACGCCCCGCCTGCGGCCGGTCATAGCGGAACATCGAGCCGATGTAGAAGAGCTTCTGCAGCCCGCCGTCCGCATAGAGCTTGTTCTGCAGGTACGCGCGCACGGCGGACGCCGTATTCTCGGGACGCAGCGTCAGGCTGCGGTCGCCGCGGTCGGTGAAGGTATACATCTCCTTGTCCACGACATCCGTACCGTCACCGATTCCGCGCTGAAAGAGTTCCGTATGCTCGAAGATCGGCGTGCGGATCTCATGGTAGCCATAGCGGTCACAGATGTCACGGATGCGGGACTCTACATACGTCCACGCGTTCACTGTATCGGGCAATATGTCCTTTGTCCCCCGTGGCGCATTCGTCAGCATCAGAGCGTTTCCTCCTCGTATTCCGCACGCAGGAGCGCACGGCGTTTTTCAATGTAGATGTCAATATCACGCAGATAGGTCACGAGATCCTTTGCATTGAACACCGAGTGCATACGGCCGCTGCGAATCCCGAGCACCTTCGTCGCAGCGGCGCCGCCAATGCCGATGATCGTCTGACGCTCCTCCATGATCTGAATGTTGTAGATGCTCTCTGCGCCTGCGCGTGCATAGCCAACGTTCTCCAGATCGCCGCTCATATAGCCCTGCCGATAGAGATAGTACGGACAGTAGCCCGCCTCCTCCACTGCGTGCACAGCGACCTCGCTCATGCGCAGCGTCTCCGCATCGGACGGCAGCTCGACGTGCTCCGTCTCCATCTTGAGCCTGAGATTCGAGCCGCGCTTAAGGGCAAGTGCGTGCAGCGTGATGTCATCAGGCGCAAGCGCCGTCACCGCCGCCATCGTCCGCTCCACATCCGCTGCTGTTTCGCCTGGGAGTCCCAAGATCACGTCCATATTGATGTGGACATCGAACGCCGCGCGGATCTCACGCACCATGCGCACGATATCCTCAGGGCTGTGATGCCGTCCGATACGTTCCAAGGTCTCTGCCTGCATCGACTGCGGATTAACACTCACGCGCGTCACAGCGTGTTCCCGCATGGCGGCAATCTTCTCCGCACTCATGCTGTCGGGGCGTCCTGCCTCCACCGTGAACTCCGCAATATGCGATCCATAAAACGCATTATATACCATTTTGAGCATTTCGGCAAAAAAATCATTTGGAAGACTGGTCGGCGTTCCTCCGCCGATGTAAATACTCTGTATCGTAAGCCCTAAAGCGCGCACGTCCTCCGCTGCCGCATCGAGGTCACGCGCGAGTACATCCATAAAGGCACGCAGCTTCCCACGGCTCGGCAGCAGGTTCGATGGAAAGGAGCAATAGAGACACCGAGAGAGACAGAACGGAATGCCGACGTAGATGCTCACCGTCCGCGCATCGCCCTGTGCGAGAAACGGCAGCTGACGCACGGCGACATCCGTAATGAGCCGCGCCTTGCCCGCGCTGCAGTCGTAGTCCTCCTGCAGACGCCCGATGATTGCCTCGGGCGTCATCCCCGCACGCAGCCAGCGGTGCACGATCTTGGTCGGGCGTACCCCGTGGAGGATTCCCCACGGCGCGGCCGACAGTGCAAAACGCGCGCGGAAAAACTCGTAAACATTCCGCTTGATCACACGGTGCACGGCGGCACGTGGAATTTCATCGCCCTTGCCATCCGCAGAAAAAATAAATTTCTCACATGCACCATCATTGGCAAAGAGAAAGACCTCAGTCATAACAGAAGGCGGCTCACCTCCCGACTGCCGGTTTACCACCGACAGCTGGGCGTAATCCGCCTCTCCTGCCCGCCCGACGATCTCCACCTTGAAGAGCGTCAATACCTCGCGGACGATTTTGACTATGACCTCGGCGCTGCTGTTTATCGTTAGCGACCGAATTTTCACGTCTTTTACATCTTCTCCTGACAGTTTTTACAAATGCCAAAGAACTTGGCCTGATGGTTTTCTACCTTGAATCCTGTCTTCGTGAAGATATCTGCCTCCAAATGATCCAGCATATCCTCCTCGAACTCCGAGATCTCCTTGCACTCCGTGCAGATGAGATGATGATGAAAGTGCTGGTTCGGGTCAATCGGGTTCAGCTCGTAGGAGTACGAGCCCTTATTTCGCTTGTCGAATTCCTTGCCGAATTCGATCTTCTGCAAAATCCCAAGCGACACCAGAATTTCAAGGCTCCGATACACTGTAGCAAGCCCGATCTCCGACTCCGTGCCGCGCAGAATGTCATAGATCTTCTCCGCACTCAGATGCTCGCCCGGATGATCCAGGATCACCTGCAGAACAATCTGCCGCTGCGGCGTCATTTTTCGCTGTGTAGCCTGCAAGCGTTTCTTTAAGTCTTCCATCGTGTAGGTATCTGCCATACGCTTCCCCTCCATGTGTTAATTTCCCATGCTAGTCTCTAACATATAATCACAATCAATGAGAATAGTATAGCACAAGCGACAAATTTTTGCTATAGAGAAGAATAATTAAATAAGAACATTCATCTTGGGATGATTGGGACGTAGTATTGGGGCAGCTTATCCTTTTTCATGTGCAATACGCCGCAGCGTGTCCATCATCAGTTTTGCCTCTGGCACAATCGCCGCGATCTCGACACGCTCCGCAGGTGTATGAATGCCCGTTGTCGTAACACCAATGGACACCATGTCAAGATCCGGATTCTTCGCTGCGTGCCAGCTTGTCTCAAGCCCCGCATGAATGCTCTCGATCTTCATCGCAGCACCGCTGTTCTGCGCAGCATACACCTCGCCCATAATCTTCGCGAGAACACTGTTCTCACGCTCACGCCACGCAGGCGACTGCGAGCCCACCGTGAGGTTGAAGTTCGTGCGCTCCGCCATCGTCCGTACCATCACAATGATTTCGTCCAGACGCTCATTCACCGAGGAACGCGGGAAAAATTGGATGCTCACCGTATTTTCATCCATATGGAGAAGACCGATGTTTGCTGAAGTCTCAACCTTACCCACATGAAGACGCGACATATCGTGAACGCCCGTGCGCAGGAGCGTGAGCAGCGCGATGAGGTCGTGCTGCTCCTCTCGTCCAATCACGCGCCCCGTATGCTCCACCGCCGAAAAAGCAAACTTCATCGCAGGGTCTGCCGCACCGTAGAGCGCTTGGAAACGCTTTTCCTCCTCCACAAGTACATTCACAATTTCGCGCTCACCAATGCTCGAACGTATAATCGCCTCCGCTGTCGGCGGGATGGCATTGCGTGCTGTACCTCCTGTAAAAGAGACAATCTCGATCCCGCCGTGCCCCTCAAGCGCCTGCAATGCAAGGGCAAGCGTACGGATCGCATTGCCGCGCCCGTCGCCGATGCGCTCGCCCGAATGTCCGCCGAGCATTCCCTCCACCGCGATGCGATAAGCGGGCAGCTCCGACTCCCTGCGCGAGAGCACTCGCGAAAAATCGAGGTTGACGCTACCCGCGCTGCCGACCGTCATGATATGATAGTCCTCAGAATCGCAGTTGATCAGAAAGCGTGCATCTGCGAGATGTGCTGCATCCAGACGGCGCGCCCCCGACATCCCCTGCTCCTCATCGACGGTGATGATGGCACGCAGTGCACCGTGTTCTTCCGTGTACTGCATAACTGCGAGGATCTCCGCAACACCGATGCCGTCGTCGCCGCCGAGGCTCGTGCCGTCCGCCGTCAAATATTTCTCCGTGCGCACAAGCTTGATCGGATCTTTCAGGGGATCATAGGCGATGCCTGCCTCCGCGACACAGACCATATCCATATGCCCCTGCAAAATTGTGAGAGGAGCAGACTCACAGCCCTTCGATGCCGGCATATCCGCGATGATGTTGAGGACTTCGTCCTGCGTCCCCGTACAGCCGATCTCCGTAAAGCGCTTCTTGAGATAGTCACTGACCGCACGCTCATGTCCCGAGGGGCGAGGAATGTGCGTCAGTGCCTCAAACTCCGCGATCACCGTCTCCAAAATTTTTGTATCATCGATCATACCGTTGCCTCCTGACTAAAACATATTCTCTATTTTACCACATACACAAAAAAGCTGCCACACATCTCTGCGTGACAGCTTCACCGCATTATCGTTCTTTACTTCTTCGCCGCTTCGACCGCTTTTGCGACAGCCTCGTTGAACTGGTCGTAGCTGACAGTTGCGCCTGCGATGGCGTCGACCTTCGCGAGATCCTTCTTGCTCTCAAGCTGGCTTGCATACGACCCGATTGCCTTGTAGGCATTCTGCGCCTTCTTGCGGACTCCCTCAGGCTTATCCGCGCCGTAGTTCTCGTCCTTCTGCTTACCGTCCTTGTCAAAGCCCGTATGGACAACCTTTGTAATTGCACCGTTCTCAATCGTAAGCTCGACATGCGAGTAGCCAAGCTGGTCATGCTTGGCACTGTCCGCCGCAAACGTACCGTCCTTCGCGCCCGTCAGATCGACGGACATGGCCTGTGCGGCGGGCTTTGCATCACTCTTCGGTGCTTCCTTTTTCTCATCGCCGCAGCCGACGAGCATAACGCCGATCGAGAGGAGCACCGCGACTCCCAGAACTGTTTTCTTCATCATTACGCCGTCCTTTCGCGCATACGCCCGTGCTCGATGATGACGCAGCGCTGTGCTTCATCGCCGACCTCGGCAGAGTGGGTAACGGTGAGGATCGTGTGTCCCTCATCGTGCAGCTCGTGGAAGATTTTCATGACGAGCTTTTGGTTCTGCTCGTCGAGGTTGCCCGTCGGCTCGTCCGCGAGGATAAGGACAGGATAGTTGATAAGCGCACGTGCAATGCAGACGCGCTGCTGCTCGCCGCCCGAAAGCTGACTCGGCAGATGGCTCGCACGGTCAGCAAGCCCGACGCGCTCGAGTGCCGCCATCGCCTCATCGCGGTCAGGCATACTGTGGTAGTACTGCGCGACCATGATGTTCTCGACCGCCGTGAGGTACGGGATCATGTGGAACTGCTGGAAGACGATGCCGATCTTGTCGCGGCGGTAGCGCGTCAGCTCCTCCGGCGTCGCATCGGTCAGCACCTCGCCGTCGAGGATGACCTCGCCGCCCGTCGCACTGTCCATGCAGCCAATGATATTCATGAGCGTGGACTTGCCAGAGCCGGAGGGGCCCATGACCGCAAGCCATTCGCCTTTTTCAACCTTGAGATTGACATCGTCCAGAGCGAGCACCTTTTCGTTGTACGCTTTGGAAACGTGTCGCAGTTCAAGCAAACTCATTGTTTCCTCCTAACTCATTCGCCGCGCAGGATGATCGCGGGATCCACATTTGTCGCAATGCGCACGGGCAGGAGCGACGCAAGTCCGGTAACAAAGACAGACATAACGAGTGCAACGACGACGATGGTCCCCGAGAACTCGATGCCGCGCCCGAATACGTTGACGCTGACACTCTGGGCAAAGAGATAGCCAAAGCCCGAGCCGAGCACGCCGCCGAGCGCACCGAGGAGGCACCCCTCGCCGAAGAACTCAGCGACAATGTGACGGTTGTCCGCGCCGAGCGCCTTCTTGAGACCGATCTCACGGCGACGCTCCGTCACAATCGCCATCATCGTGGTCGAGACGCAGATCAGCGTCAGGACGAGGACGACGACGGTGACGATGAGCACGAGTGCCTGCAGTTTCCCGAGCACCGTGCCCTCGGACTGTGCAATCTGCTTGACGAGCTGCGGCTCAACGCCGGGCACATCCGTGCGGATCTTCTCCTCCGCACGCGTCAGCTCATCCTGTCCCGCAACGACAGAGACCTGCGCGAGACTCAGCTCGCCGAGCCGCCCCTTCATGTTCTGCATATCGGGCAGGGAGACAAAGACAAAGTTTTCCTCGTTTCCGCCCGTGCGGACGATGCCGGACACGCGGTAATCGCTCACGATCGTGCCCTCACCGCCCGAAACGGTAATCGTATCGCCGGGGTTCACGCGCAGCTTTGCCGCGAACTCCGCGCCGAGCAGAATCTCCTTTTCTCCTGCCGCCGGCCACTCACCGCGAATCTGCCAATAGGGGCTGACCTCCTGCAGCACGGCGAAATCCGTGCCACCCCCCATCACGGTCTGATGGTTGATGAGAAGAGTATCATAGAGAAACGGCGTGATGCCGACGATCTCATAGCCCGAAAGCGACTTGCGCACGGAGGCGATCGAACTCTCCTCGATCACTCCTGTATCCGTGCCCGGCAGGATGAGGAGATTCGCACCGTAGGCGCGGAATGCCCGCCCCATCTGCTCCGGCACTTCCTTGTAGACGGTAATCATGCCCGAGATGATCGTCGCACCGATGGCAACGGCGAGCAGGGCGATTGCCATGCGCGCACGCCGCCGCAGCAGAGAGTTGGCGACCATGATAAAGAACATTTTATATCGATTCATCATTCATCACCTGCCATAGAGAACCTCTGCCGGCTGCAGCGACAGAAGCATACGAATCGCGGGCACACTGCCGATGATCAGCACAAGCGACATGAGCACGGCGATGATCGGAACGACATACGGGTTGACTGCAATACCAGAACCGAAGACATTCTCGCCGATGAGCTGTGCAAAGCCAAGCCCCACGACGTAGCCGAGGATACCGCCAAGAATGCCCGCGATAAAGATCTCCGCGAGCACGGAGAGCACGACCGCAAGATTCGTCGCGCCGAGTGCCTTGAGGAGTCCCAGTTCGCGGCTGCGCTCCATGATGTTCGCACTGATGAGATTGCTGACGCCGAGGCTCGACGAGAGCAGCGACAGAACGGTAATGAGCAGCATGAGGAGCTGCGTCTTGTCGAGAATCTTGCCCTCGGACTCCGCGATCTGGCGCACGGGATGCGCCGCTGCGTTCTGCATGACCTCCTCAATCTGATAGGCAATCGATCCGACATACGCCGTGCAGTACCATATATCATACTCCGACTGCGAAAGCGACTTCGGATTCTCCGCCGCCTTGCGCGCAAGCTCGTTCTCCGGCGTCGTTATGGCACTGACCTCAACCTGCTCGATCTTGCCCGCCGCATTCGCAAGCTCCTGTGCAAGTGCGAGTGATCCGACGAGTTGATTTTCCTCCTCGCCGCCGCCCGAGAGGATGCCCGTGACCGTAAGCATCCCATCCGAGCCGTCCGCCTTTTTGTAGGGGATCGTGCTGCCCGTCGTAACGCCGAGTTTCTGGGCGAGCTTCATGCCGACGAGCACCTGATCCGTCTGTGCATCATCGGCCCAGCTGCCGTCGACATGCCACCACGATTTCATGAATTTCACACCCGTCGTATAGACCTCATCCGTCGGCAGCGTAAACGTATGCTCAAACCACGTGCCGAAGAACGGAACAGTCTCACCGTCCCCAAGCGTGATATGTGTCGTCAGGGATGGCGCAAATGCGACGATATTGTTTGTCCAGAAGATGGTCTTGATATTGCCAAGATCCGCCTCATCCAGATATTCACGATGCGTGCTCGTCGTTGTCTCCACGCCGTAGAGATCCTTGAGCACCATCGAGTTGCGCGGCGTAACTGTAATGTTCGCGCCGAACGCCTTCAGCTCCTGATTGACCTTCTCGCCGATGTCAAACATGACATTCAGCATAGCAGTCGCGAGCGAGACGCCGAGGGCGACCGTCAAGGCGATAAGGATGAACCTGCCGCGCTGACGGATGAGCGCTCCTTTTACCATTTGCCAAAACATGGCTTTCCTCCTCTCATGCCGTCAGCGGAAGTGAACATTCGCTGCTTCGAGCGTATCTGCCGAAATCTGCACAGCGCCGCCCGCAACGCGGTACTCTACGGGGATCGGGTTGCAGCCGCCGGGCAGCCCGATCGTTGCCTTGTTCATAACCACATCGCAGAGCCGACAGACGATCTGACCGTCGCGCTCGAAGTAGCCCGTCGCGCCGCAGATCTCACAGGCATCAAGCCCCACGCCAAACGCAGAGCCGCCCTTTTGGACAATGATCACGCGCACCTCCGTCCCACTCACCGTGCGATATGAATAGCGATGAAGATGTCCGTCCGAGACCTCCTCGAGCGGAATCTGCACAAGTCCATCCACTGCCTTGACCGCAACAGCCGGAGCCAGTGACTCCTTCTTATTCGCATACCAACCGCCGGCGCTCGAAACGAGGATCGTCAGAATAAGCATCGCGAGGAGACCTGCGCCCCAGCGCTTGCGTCGAATCGCACGTGAGACGAGTTGGCGATACTGCGCGGGATTTGCCCACGCGGGCCGCTCTGGACGCGGCTGCAGAAAGAGCGTGATCGGCACAAGGATCGAGACGAAGTAGATCGCATAGATGACCATGTTCTGGTTGTCGATGAACGGCGCCATCACGGAGATGAGGCTCTGCGCACCAAACACCTGGCGCGCCATCATGACCGTCATGACGAAGATGACCTGCTGTACGGCAGTCGCCGCGATCTGCACGGTAAACACAAAAACAAGACGCCCATGATTAAGCGCTGCGGCAGCCTTATACGCGAGATAGCCCGAAAGGAAGCCGAAGAAGATTCCACTGACGAAGCCGAGAATCTTGATAAAGAAGACGAGCGTAAAATACTCGCCCATCGCAACCTGCACAGTCGCAACGGGAATCAGCCAGAGTTCCAGTCCGTGATAGAGGAAGAGTCCGAGCGTCAACGCTCCCGTGCCAATGCGGAATGCGCGCTCCTCTCCCGCCGTCCATTCGCGGTGGAGACTGCGCAGCAGAATGATGCACAGCACGAGTGCTGCCGTGAGATCGAGTACGATTGCCATGCTCTCGAAGATCTCACGGTTGACCGCCGAACGTGTGCCGACGCGAACAGCCGTCATAAAGAGCGAGAGGAAGAAGCCCCATTTCAGAACACGTGTAAAGGTATGGCGAATGCTTTGATTGGGCAGGGGCAGAATGATTGCAAGCAAAATACCAAGCGGCACAGCGAGCTTGATGCTCTCCTCGAGTGCCGGTACGAGCTCTTGTAGAAACGCCTGTAACATTGTAATAACCCTTTCACTACGAGAAAAGCCGCCGTCCACCGAGGACGGCAGCCATTCTAACGGGACAGTGGACGACGCGGGCAAACCGCGCCGTCACAGCCCGACAGAGCGGATTTTACCACTTACGCGGAACGTAGTCGAACACCCAGCTCATCTTGACCGGCTCGGTCCAGAACTTGCCCGGAACGCCCGTCTCGGGATCGGTGTGGAGCATATAGTTCTGACGCGCGGGGCTGTCGATCGAGAACTCACAGTCATAGGTGCCCGCGCCGAGCATCTTGACATTTGCACCGTAGTGCGGGCCATCGTCCGCGCTCATCGGCATGAATACGCCCTCAAGGCTCTCGCCCGTCTCACGCTTCGTGAACTTGTAGTGCACCGTCAGATAGGGAATCCACTCACCGACGCCGAAGCCGCACTCGTTGCCCTCGGTTGCATGGATATCCGTTTCAATGTGGATATCCGCCTGATCTGCAGGAAGGCTCATGCCGCCGTCCATCGTGACCGGCTGGAAGTAGACGAGTGCAACCTTGAAGTGGTTTGTCGTATCCTCGATCTCGTCGCCGATCGGGAACTCCTCGAATGCAGCTTCACTGACATTCGCATTGATCGCGAACGTGGAGAACGCGACGGCGCCGATGGCAAGCGCCTTCTTGAGCATGCTGAGACCGGATTTCTTCATGGGATAATCCTCCTTAAAAGATGAAACACTGCTCCCTCTTGCGAGGAAATACAACTTACGACTCTGCCGCAGCAGAGCGCTTTCTATATGATACCATTGCAGCCGCTGCGAGAATCAGCAAAATCTGCGGCACAATGGTTTCATAGGTGGGGTAAAGCCCGAGCAGATCAATGCTCGGAACGGGAATGCTATCGATGACCGAGGTGGAAATCACATCTGCCTCCTGCAGCTCCTTGAGTCCGCCGCCAAGGAACGTGACCGCAAGCACAAACATGAATGCGCTCGTCACCTTGAAGAACGGTCCAATCGGAATGCGCAGTGCACCGCGCTGCATGAGGAAGAATACAAGAGCCAGAACGACACACGCAGCGACAAAGCCCGCCCAGATCATATCAATATCGCCGATGGCATTGTTAAAGAGCGCCTGATAGAAGAGAATAACCTCTGCCCCCTCGCGGTAGACCGCAAGGAAGACCGCAAAGCCAAGTGCACGCGATTTGCCCGTCGAGAGCGTCAGCTTGACCTGGCTGTCGATATACGACTTCCATGCCTTCGCGTTGGACTTTCCACCCATCCACGCCGATGTCCCCAAGAGAACAAGCACGGCAAAGAGTGCCGTACAGCCCTCGATGATCTCGCGCCCCGCTCCCGTCGTCGTTGTGTTGTCGAGCACGGAGACAAAGAGATACGCCGAGATAAAGCTGCCGATAATTCCGGCAATTGCCCAGTTATAGACAATGGAGATTTCCTTCTCGTGACCCGCACGGCTGAGGTAGGCAATGATGCCGACGAGCACAAGAATTGCCTCGATACCCTCACGCAGGAGGATAAGGAACGCCTGCAGGAACATCGCCCAGCCGCCCGATTCAACGCCCTTTGTTTCGAGGGTTGTAACTTCCGTCTGGATCATATCGAGGAGCTTTGCTCCCTCAGCCTCGACCTCAGACTGCGGTGCACCCGCACGAATCGCCTTTTTCAGCGTGTAGAACTGGTACTCCGTGAGGTTTGCGCTCTTCGCGGAGATCCCGCTGCGCACAGCACTCTCAAGGCCGTCCTTTTCGTAGATGCCGTAGTAGATATCGTTGACGGCATCCTTTGCACCCTCGGTGTTGCCCGTCTTGTAGATCTCGTAGACCTGATCCATCTGGACACCGATGCGATCGTGAATCTGCTGCCATGTCTGCGCGGCATCCGTGGACGCCGCCGGCAGGAGCAAAAAGAGTGCCGTGATAAATACAAAGAGTTTTCTCATGGGATTGCTTGTTTCCTCCCCCATCGCACGTTATTTGATCTTGCGTGCGGGCTTCATATTGAAATAAACGGGACACTGCATATCGGATTCCATCGGTTGACCGTTGCGATCCTTTGCAGGCTCGAACTTCCACTGCTTTTCGACAATGCGTCGTGCCATGCGGTCATAGAGTGTGTTCCCTGAGGAGATCTGTATCTTCGTCCACATGACCTTGCCGTCTGTGCCG
Organism: Selenomonas sp. oral taxon 892 str. F0426; assembly: GCF_000468035.1. GTDB lineage: Bacteria > Bacillota > Negativicutes > Selenomonadales > Selenomonadaceae > Centipeda. Next base: position 99,413 of record NZ_KI260546.1, on the reverse strand, counting down.
ATATGCGCCGAAACGGCAATGCGCCCCTTGAAGTCAATCACCCCATAGGGCGGCTGTTCGGCGTGGAGAATCTTGCCCGGCTGACCGATCTGCTTGCCGGAGCCTGAGCGGAGCACCTTCGGCTCCTCCTTCTCCGGGGTCTCCTCGACTTCCTTCAGAATCTCCGTGATGGCTTCCTCGGGAATCTCCGCCTCAACCACCGCAGGTTCTTCTTCCACCTGTTCGGGTTCGGGCGCTGGCGGCGGGGGCGGCGGTGGAGGTTCTTCCTCCTGCTGTTCCTCCTCAGGTGCTCCCATATCCTCTGTGAGTTCGACCCACTCCATCGGCTCCTCCTGCGGAGGTGTTTCGAGCGCCTTGAATACATGAGGGATGAGCACCATTAAAAAGAGCCACGCGACAATATGAAAGAAGAATGCGAGGACAAAGGCAAGGCGCCAATGTGTCTGATACTGCACTCAGACCCCTCCCGTCTCCGTCGCGATGGACACATGGCGTGTCCCCGCCTCCTTGAGCGCATCGAATACTGCAACGACGTACTGATAGTCCGCCTTGCGGTCGCCGCGCACGACGAAGACCGTATCGGGATCGTCCTCGAGCTGTGCCTTGACCCGTGCTGTAAGTTCCCGCGTCGGCTCGTCATCGCGATCAAAGAGGATCTTGCCCTCCTCCGTCACCGTGATGGAAACGATGTGCGGGCGCGTGTCCTGCTGCGCACTCGCCGCCTGCGGCAGGTTCACCTGCACCGTGCTCGTATTCACCATATACATCGTGCTGAGCATGAAGAATACGAGAAGGAAGAGCATAATGTCGATCATCGGGATAATCATGACGAGCGGTTCGCGCACATCATGAAAATTACGACGCATGAGAACGCCCTCCGTCTGCCGCAGCAAAGCCCGCACACAGCGCATTGATGGTTCTCTCGAGCAGGGTCAGCATCGCGTCCATACGCTGTGCATAGTAGGTATGCACAACGAGCGCAAAAATTGCAACAAAGAGACCCGTCGCCGTTGCAATGAGTGCCTCTCCGATGCCGCCCGTGATCGCCATCGGCTGACCTGCCTGCAGATTGAAGATGCTGAACGACTGAATCATGCCGAAGATCGTGCCCAAGAGACCGAGCAGCGGTGCGAGCGTCACAATCATCGAGAGGTAGCTCAGACGAGCGCGCAGATGCATCGCGGCATCGCCATACGCCGCATCAAGTGCCATTGGGACATCCTCCCCAGCCGTGCGCGCATCGAATGCCGTCCGTACGAGATGGGCGACCATGTTGTCCTTGCCCTCCGCTGCAGCGCTCGCCTCTGCGAGGCGTCGTCCGCGCAGCGCCGTCGAGACATCTGCTGCGAGTGCCTGTGCCCCCTGCGCCGCACGTCGGTAAAGCAGGAAGCGGTCAATCGCAATCGCTGCCACCGTGAGCGAGCACATGAGCAGCAGATACATAATCGGGCCGCCCTTTTCAAAGAGTTCTGCACTGGTCAAAAAGAACACCATCCTTGTCGAACGTATAGGGATATATGTAGTCTCCCATTGATTTGCGGTATATCATTGAGAACAATACATCTGCTAATGTGAATCAATGTTAAGTATAGCTCTGAGGAGAGTGATTGTCAATACGGATTTTAATGAAGCTGTTATTAACGAATTTCATTCATGTATTTCTTTGTAGAATGCTGCCAATTTTTGAAACCGCGGCAGAGCCCGCTCGATCATTTCCGTGCGCACGCAGTATGCCGCGCGAAAGTAGCCGGGGCAGCCAAAATCTGCGCCCGGTACAAGCAGCAGATCGAACTCGCGCGCGCGTGCACAGAACGCCTCATCATCCTCCTCAAGAGCTTTGGGGAAAAGATAGAATGCCCCCTGCGGACGCATGCAGTCAAACCCCGCCGCCGAAAGCCCCTCGTAGAGCAGCGCAGCATTGCGCGCGTACGTACTGAGATCGGCAGCCTTGCCTGCGCAGCGTGCAATGACGAGCTGCCAAAGGGATGGCGCATTGACGTGCGTAAGGACGCGTGCCGCGCCGGCAATCGCCCCGTAGACACGTGCAAAATCTGCGACGGAATCCGGAACGGCAATATAGCCGATGCGCTCGCCCGGCAGCGAGAAGGATTTGCTGTAGGAGTAGCAGACAATGGTGTTGTCATAGAACTGGGGAATGCACGGGACGCTATTTCCATCGTAAACGATTTCACGATATGGCTCATCCGCAATGATGAAGATCGGATGGGCATATTCCATTTCCTTTGCGCGCAGGAGATCCGCAAGCTGGCGAATGGTCGCCTCATTGTAGACTGCACCGCTCGGATTGTTCGGCGAGTTGATGATGACCGCTTTCGTATGCGTTGTGATTACTGCCTCGAGTGCCGCGAAATCAATCTGAAAATCATCCACCTTTGCAGGCACAACGACAAGCTTTCCGCCGCACGATTCAACAAAGACGCGATACTCTGGGAAGTAGGGCGCGATAGAGACGAACTCATCCCCCTCCTCTGTCAACGCCTTGAACGCAATCGTCACCGATGCTGCCGCTCCCGCCGTCAGAAAGAGGTTTTTTCCCGTGATCTCCATGCCGAACCTCTTCTTCAGATCGGCAGCGAGTACATCGCACACCTGCGGCTTGCCGGGCGCGATTGTATAGCCGTGCACCTCCATTGGATCGCTGTGCACAAGGATGTCGATGGCGGCATCGCGAATGAAGTCCGGTGTCGGCACATTCGGATTGCCGAGGCTGAAGTCAAAGACATTCTCTGCACCGACCTCCGCCGCTCGCTTTTGTCCGTATTCGAAGATCGTGCGGATGGTGGACTTCTTTGTGCCAAGTTCATACATCTGTTCCGAGACCATATAGTGCACTCCTTTTTCAAAATAAAGGATGCCCCTGCCACCATACAACGGCAGGGGCACCTGAACCCCATTCACGCATTCCGCAGGAATACGTCATACCCCTTCTTCATCTCGTAGATATCCACCTTGCTCGTGACCTCCCACGGCGCATGCATACTCATGACAGCGACACCGTTGTCGATGACATCCATGCCGTAACGCGCCATGATGTAGGCGATTGTGCCGCCGCCGCCGAGATCGACACGCCCGAGCTCGGCGAGCTGATAGCTGACGCCGTTCTCGTCCATCATGCGGCGCAGCTCACCAAGGTACTCTGCGCTCGCATCGCTCGAACCGGACTTGCCGCGCGCCCCCGTGAACTTGTTGAACACCATGCCGCGCCCGAGATAGGCGACGTTCTTCTTCTCGAATGCGTCCGCATACAGACCATCGTATGCACTCGACACGTCTGAAGAGAGCATCTTCGAGTGCGCAAGTGTGCGGCGCAGGGCGATCTCCGTGTACTGTCCGCAGGCGGAGAGCACCTCAGCCACCATATTCTCAAAGAAGCGCGACTGCATGCCCGTCGCGCCGACGCTGCCGATCTCCTCCTTGTCCACGAGCAGACAGCATGCCGTACGCTTCGGCGCCATTGTCTCGAGCATGGAGCAGAGTGCCGTATAGGAGCAGACGCGGTCATCCTGCCCGTAGCCGAGTACCATGCTGCGATCAAAGCCGAGTTCACGGGCACGCCCCGCCGGAACAAGCGTCAGTTCCGCCGAGTTAAAGTCCTCCTCTGCGATGTCATAATGTTCCTTGAGGAGCGCGAGAATCCCGTCCTTGACAGATTCCTTGTCGTCTTTCTTCAGTGCGTAGCCGCCGATGAGCACATCCAGCTTCTCGCCCTCGATGACCTTCGATGCCTTTTTTTCAAGCTGCTCCTGAGAGAGATGCACGAGGAGATCGGTCACGCAGAAGACGGGATCATCCTCCTTCTCACCGAGTGTGATCTCGACAACCGTTCCATCCTTTTTTACGACGACGCCATGCAGAGCAAGCGGGATCGTCACCCACTGATACTTCTTGATGCCGCCATAGTAGTGCGTGTCGAAATACGCCAAGCCATTGTCCTCATACAGAGGGTTCTGCTTCACATCGAGACGGCAGGTGTCGATGTGCGCGCCGAGGATATTCATGCCGCGCTCCATCGGCTCCGTCCCGATGTGGAAGAGCACGACCGCCTTCTTCATGTTGACGGCGTAGACCTTGTCTCCTGCCTGCAAGGTCTCCCCTTTCGCGATGACATCCGCAAGATCACGATACCCCGCAGCACGCGCGCGCTGCACGGCCTCCGTTACGCTCTCGCGCTCCGTCTTGCAGTCCGAGAGAAAAGCAATATAGCCGCGCGCGAGTTCATCGACTGCCGCGCGTTCCTCCGGCGTGTACTTCGACCAAACCGAGGTCTTCTTATCGTCACTCATGATAGTTCCTTCCTTAAATATATATGATATTTCAATGCCGTCTGTATTTTGTTGAATGAGGGGAGAACGTGGTGCGATGCCCCTAAGCGAACCTTAGTGAAGCAAGTGAGGAAAGCGTGCGTTTCGTCCCCTGCGGATTTCTTTCGTTCAAGCGCAGCGCGTTTAAGAAGTCCGCAGGTATTTAGACGAATAAGCACGCGGTCGCTTGCGTAACGAGGTGTTCGCGTGGGGTATGCACCACAATTATGTGCCAGAACTTATATTTATATCTCCCACGCCTCGCGCAAAATATTCACAAACTCCTCACGCGACGCCGCACGATTGAACCGCTCACGCAGCTCCGCACTGCCTTTCAGACCACGCGTATACCATGCTGCGTGCTTTCGCATCTCACGGATGCCGATGTATTCACCTTTGTAGCCGACGAGGAGACCCAGATGCCGCAGGATCACCTGTGCACGCTCTATGAGCGTCGGAGGGGGCAGTTCCTCCCCCGTGCGAAGCCAATGGATGAGCTGCGGAAACACCCATGGATTCCCCTGTGCACCGCGTCCGATCATCACCGCATCTGCCCCCGTGATGTCGAGTGCACGCGCGAGATCGGCGGGACGCCGAATGTCACCGCTCACAATCACGGGAATATTGACGGCACGCTTCACCTCGGCAATCGCGGCATAGTCCGCATTGCCGCTGTAGAACTGCTCACGCGTGCGCCCGTGCACGGCAACGGCATCCACGCCAACTGCCTCCGCAATCCGCGCAATCTCCACGGCGTTGCGTGAGGCATCATCCCAGCCGAGCCGCATCTTCACCGTGAACGGCAGCTTCGTTGCGCGCCGAATTGCTGAGAGAATCTCCTCCGCCTTTTTCGGGTCGCGCATGAGCGCCGAGCCCTCGCCATTCTTCACAACCTTCGGGGCAGGGCAGCCCATGTTAAAATCCAGAATGTCTGCCGTGCCGATCTCCTCGATGTAGGCAGCTGCCTCCGCCGCCATCGCCGCCGACTTTGCAAAGATCTGCATCGCAATCGGCCGCTCGCCCTCCTCCGTACGGAGCATCTTCATCGTATGCTCGTTGCGGTAGTGGATGCCCTGACTGCTCACCATCTCCGCAAATGCGAGCGGGCATCCCATGTCGTGTGCAATCACACGATACGCCGTGTCCGTCACCCCTGCCATCGGCGCGAGAAATACAGGATCATTGAAGATAAACGATCCTATTTTGATCGGTTTCACGGCTGATTCCGTTCGTAGAGAACGCGCAGCCCCGTGAGCGTCAGGAAGTGATCGACCTTGTCAATCGTCTGCGACTCCTTTGCCACCATGCGTGCAAAGCCGCCCGTTGCAACAACCTTCATCTCCATCGCAAGCTCTGCCTTGATACGGCGGACAATCTCATCGATCTGCCCGACATAACCGTAGATGATGCCCGCCTGCATGCCCTGTATTGTGCTGCGGCAGACGACCGTCTTAGGCGGTACAAGTTCGATGCGCGGCAGCTGCGCCGCACGCTGAAAGAGTGCCTCCGCACTCGAACCGAGTCCCGGAGCAATGACGCCACCGAGAAAGTCTCCGTTTTCTGCTACGATGTCAAACGTCGTTGCCGTCCCGATGTCGATGACAATGAGAGGCCCACCGTACTGCTCATGTGCGCCGATGACATTCACAATGCGGTCAGCACCGATTGCGCGCGGATTTTCATAGTTGAGACGCACTCCTGTCCGTATGCCGGGGCCGACAACGAGCGGACGAATACGAAAGTAGCGCTCACACATCTTGCGCATCGGGACCACAAGCGGCGGTACGACCGAGGAGATAATGATCGCTTCGATATCCGACATCTGAATTCCCTGATAGCGAAACAGCTCGTTGATAAGTATACCGTACTCATCCCCTGTCTTCTGACGATCCGTCGAGATGCGCCAATGCCTGAGAAGCTTTCGGCCCTCATAAGCACCCATGACAATATTGCTGTTGCCGATGTCCAGTACTAGCAGCAATTTCTTTCCTCCATACTATATACTATTTCTTCCTATTGCTTCGGGCGGATTGATACATCCCCCGCCAACACGCGTCTTTGTCCCGTTGCCGTATCAATCAAAAGAGCGCCTTCTTCATCAATGTCCGCGGCAATTCCCTCGAACTCCTCCCCTACTGGGCCGATGACACGCACGTTTTGTCCGAGTGTCACGGCATAGGAACGCCATGCAGCAAGCACGGGCGCAAATCCCTCACGCTGCACATCAGCATAGAGAACATCCATTGCACGCAGGAACTCCTGCAGGAACTCCACCCGCGAGAGAGGCTCTCCCTTCATCTGCATAAGAGAGGTTGCAACTGCGCACAGCTCCTCGGGAAAATCCTCCGGTGCAATATTGACATTGATCCCTGTACCAATGACTACATAGTTCACACGATCCATTTCTGCGCTCATCTCTGTGAGAATCCCCACCAACTTGCGCCCATCGTACATAATGTCATTTGGCCACTTGATCGCAGCACGAAGGCCAAACTTCTCCATCGCACGCGCTACGGCAACCGCTGCCATCAACGTACATTTCGGTGCCTCCTGCGGCAGAAATGTAGGGCGCAGCAGGATACTCACCCAGATCCCCTTGCCGGGCGGTGAGAAAAACGCACGCTCCATACGTCCGCGCCCCGTTCCCTGACTGTCGGCAACAACCACCATTCCATTCTCAGCGCCATCGCGTGCAAGATCTTTGAGGATGAGGTTTGTCGAATCGACCACATCATAACAAATGATCTTTTGCCCGATGAGTTCAGTTCCAAGTCCGCGTGTAATCTCTGCCTCAATCAGCCGATCTGGTGCTGCGTGCAGAATATACCCGCTGCGCGGGGCACTTGAGATATCATACCCTGCATCGCGGAGTGCGGCAATCTTCTTCCACACCGCCGCACGCGTCACGCCAAGCCGCTCTGCCATCTTCTCGCCTGATATGTAGCCGCCTGCAGCACGCAGAAGCTCCAATACATCGCTGCTCATCACATGCCTCCCTAATCGAAAAGCCGTTATCCGCCACATTATACCGCAGATAACGGCTTCCCGCCACAAAAATCGAAAATAAACGGACATTTTTACTCGCGCACGGCCCTGAAAAGCCATTGGAAGGCATCAATGTCTTCTGGATCCACATGGACTGTGCGGAGTGAAAGAATCTCTTCACGAAGTTTTTCTACATACGAATTCATATGAATGTTCTTGTATCGGATCTCATCAACAGCAAGGTTTGCACCCTCGAATAATTTAATAATCTCCTGCCTCGTAAAAAACCGGAAATGCGTACGATCAAGCAGCCCCATGTCCTCATATGTCCAGCGTCCACCGAGGACATTATAGAGATTGCTGATGTGGGCCACGTTTGGAATGCTTGCGACGATCGCTCCTCCCGGCACCAAGAGTTCCCTCATATTTTGGATTGCTGCCCACGGATCAAGCAAATGCTCCACCACATCCCCCATAACGATATAGTCGAAGCGCTCCTTGATTTCTGCTGGGTCGAGCCGTTCCACGTCCATCGACAGAATTGTGGCAAATGGAGCCGCTACTTCAGCGGCCTTCTCATTCAGTTCTACACCGTAGAGGTTTGCCGTTGGATTTCGGTGTCCAATCTCACGCAGCGTTGCGCCACAGGCACAACCAATCTCGAGAACACGCAGCCCCTCGCGCTGCAAATCCATCATTTCTATAAGATCTAACCGTATCTGGAAAGAATAGTCGAGGGAAAGGCCATGCTTTGAACGGAAGAGTTCTCGTTCCTGCTGACGAAGCGCTTCATACGACTCCATCACCTCTGCATGAATACTCTCATCGTGGTGAACATATACGCTTGCCAGCACTGCGATTCCATATCCCTCACGTGTCATACGTACGGTATAGTCATATGCGGCAAGTGCCGGAGTGGAATACTCCTCCTCCAGGAATCCCGCTGCATCGACGACATCCCTCCGTGCCATAAGTGCAAACATCTCGGCCACAATCAACGGAAGCTGCTTGCCCTTTTCCTGCGCTCGAATATCCTCCGCGGCGGTAATGAATTCACCCCATGAATGGTACTCCTTATCTGGGCAATGCTCCGCCCATATGTATGTACGTGGAGAAATGGCTGTAACAGCCCCCATCATCGGGTCGGCGATCAATGCATCAAGCATATCCTCCACCGTATGAGGTGCGAGCAGGATATCCGCATGGAGAAAGAGAAGGACTTCTCCGACAGAAGCACGAATCCCAACATTCACGGCATGTGAGAATCCACGATGCTCCTCACTGCGCAGAACACGTACATCATCTCCCGCCGGAGGGACTGTAACGCATTCATCGCCCGATGAACCATCGTCAACAATGATTACCTCATATGGCAGACGTACCGTTTTTCGTATCGATAAAAGACATCGACTCACCTGTGTACTCATATTATAAACAGGGATAATAATGCTCAGCTTGGCCATAGCTTTCTCTTCTTTCTATGCGTATAGCAGCAGCGTTCCCATGACGAAAATGAGTATTATACGGTGTCCTGTGGGCGACGCGCAGCAACAAACCATCCAAATGTATCAAGATTCTCACGGTTGAGGCAAATCGTACGGAGTGACATCAGTTCTTCTAGAAGGTCTCTCTCAGGATCTGACAGGCTCAATCGGTTCGGTCGAATTTCTTGAACGATGAGCCCTGCTCTTTGCACCATATTCACAATTTCATATTTTGTAAAGAACCGAATGTGCGTGCGGTCAAGCAGCCCCATATCCTGATATGACCAATATCCACGAAGAAGATTGTGTAGATTGCTGATATGTGCCACATTCGGAATACTTGCGATAACAGCGCCTCCAGGCACAAGCAGTTCACGCATATGGGTGAGTACAGACCATGGATCCATCAGATGCTCAATAACATCCCCCATAATGATATAATCAAAACGTACAGGAATCTTTTTCGGTTCCAGTTTTTCTACATCCATCGATAAAACTTTTACAAAAGGCGAAGCAATCGCAGATGCAGCTTCGTTCAATTCCACGCCAAAAAGCTGTATAGTTGGGTTATGCGCTCCAATCTCCCTCAGCGTCGCACCACAGGCACAGCCAATCTCCAGCACGTTTAGACCGTCCCTGGTTAAATCCATCAGGGGAAAGAGATCGGTCCGCATTTGAAAAGAGTATGCAAGCGAAACACCCCATTTGGAGGAAAAAAGGGCTCGCTCTTCTCTTTGTTTATGCTGGCTTTCTTTTATATTCTGCAAGGGATGTTCAATGTGGTGAATATAAACGCTCGGCAGAGATGCGACTCCATACCCCGCACGTGTCATGCGAATGGTATAGTCATATGCGGCAAGCGCCGGGACCTGATACTGCTCGTCAAGAAGTCCAGCCTCTATGACGACAGCGCGAGGCGCCATCAACGCAATCATCTCTGCGAGGATTTCGGGATTCGGCTGTTTTCCTCGTGCACGAATTTCTTCTGCTGCTGCGACAAAAGAATCCCACCCCTGATAGGGCAGATCAGGCATCACCTGCGCCCGTTCGTACACGCGAACAGCGCAGGCGGACACCGCACCAAGCGAGGAGTCCGCAATGAGTGCATCAAGCATGTCCTCCACCGTATGAGGCGCGAGCAGGATATCCGCGTGGAGAAAGAGAAGGACTTCTCCGACAGAGGCACGAATCCCCATATTCACGGCATGTGAGAATCCACGATGCTCCTCACTGCGCAGAACACGTACATCATCTCCCGCCGGAGGGACTGTAACGCATTCATCGCCCGATGAACCATCGTCAACAATGATTACCTCATACGGCAGACGTACCGTTTCTCGTATCGTCAAAAGACACTGGTTGAGCGATGCGTTCATATTGTAAACAGGGATAATAACGCTCAGCTTAGCCATGAATGCCTACTTCCTATAAAAACATTAGTGTATTTGTCCATCTTTATTTACGATTTCCATAGCTTCCATGGAGCATTTCCAGATGCCCACAGTAATTCTAAGCGCCCTTTATCGCGCTGCGTATCCATACACTGCCAAAATCCCATATGTTTATAGGCATGGAGTCCGCCATCATGTGCAATTAATTCAAGAGGATCCTTTTCAAAGACGCAGGCATCCTCATCGCGCAGATAGTCAAAAACGCGGTTTTCCGCCACCATAAAACCGCCATTGATCCATCCGCCATCCTCCTTTGCCTTTTCGACAAACTGGCTGACCGTATTCGTGCGATGGTCGATGTCCAAGACGCCAAACCTGCCCCCCGGCTGAATGGCTGTCATCGTTACAACCGCACACCCCTTTTGCTCCGTATGTGCGGCGATCAGCGCATTGAGATCAACATCGCTCACACCATCCCCATAGGTCAGTAAAAAAGGCTCATCCTCCACATATTTTTGGATCCGCTTGATACGTGCACCTGTCTGCGCATCCAGCCCAGTGTCAACAAGAGTCACTTTCCACGGCTCTGAAACATTGTTGTGTATCGTCAATCTGTTCCCCTGCGTAAAGTCAAAGGTAACATCCGAAGTATGCAGATAGTAGTCAGCAAAGAACTCCTTGATCATATAGCCTTTGTAGCCAAGGCAGATGATGAACTCATGAAAACCATAATACGAATAAATCTTCATGATGTGCCAAAGAATCGGTTTTCCTCCGATCTCAATCATCGGTTTGGGACGCAGTACAGATTCCTCACTGATTCTTGTCCCCAGACCACCTGCTAGAATAACAACCTTCATATGCCTGCTCCCTTCGACACAGGATCTGCCCAACAATCCAACAAAGACTGCTTGCTCAAGTTTGCAGGGGCGTATCTGATGTTATACAGATACCAAGCATATCCCCCTGGAGCAGATGGTGCAGATACAGTCTTTCATTCTCCTTGGTCTCAAGAATGGCCTCTGTCATCTGTATAAAAGAATCCCTGCCACTAAAATGACAAACCTCTCTTGCATAGGCCACGCGTACGGCGGGAATGGAGAAAGTATCGTGCAGTGCAGAGATGAGACGCTGTATCGGGAATATACGGCGTCCTTCAAGCGGAAGTATATCATCCTGGATAAGATAAGGGACATTGTTCGGTAGATTCTCCATCATATGTCCAAAACTGCTATAATTGCGCAGGGATGCATAGATGAACCCATGCGTGCGGAGGAGTTCGTAACAGGATCGAAAAAACGGGATGATCTGAGGAATGTTCAAATCATTGAGGGGTGTTCCTATCACGATGATATCATAGTGTTCACTCAGCTGCTCCTCAAAAGAGTCCCAGGTTTCGATCTGCAGCACTGAGTCCGCCATATGTTTTATATCAAGAAGATAACGTTTGTCGGACACAACTGCATCAATCACAACAGGGCGGCGCAGTTTACGGAAATGATTGCGGATGCTCAAAACACCTTCACCAAAGAGAGATTCAACGGCAAGGATACGCACGGGGGTGTCCTCTCCATGAAACTCCTTTATAAAGGTATCCAAAAAGTACAAATGTCCTCTCGATTCCCAAGGGTCGACATTCCACTTGGCACGAAAGACGGGACGCATGGAGACAAGACTCTTGTAGTTTCCCTGCTTCGAGCGCACCTCATTCAGCGTCATCCCGCCAAAATGATGTACGAAGGTATCCTTTGCAAGGATCTGCCGAAATCCCGAACGACGCAGCATCACCGAGAAATCATCATCCTCAAAATCGCACATGACATAGCGGTAATCCGCGCGGATCTCAGGCACATCAAAGAGGTTCGGCACAACGCTCACAAACGGCATGAGAAGAGCCCGCTCCTCCCAGAGGAGCGGGTTTGATACATTATTGCGAACAGCGAACGCCTGCATATTCTCCATATCTTCAAAGGTATTCTTGTAGTCTACAGGAATCCCCTGTGCGTTGGAGATACAGCCCTCATTGCAGGTGGGTACAACCCAGAACACATCCTTCTCCGCTGCGTGAACGGCAAGCAGGTTCTCGAGCCAATGCTCCGTGGCAACGGCATCGTTCGAGAAGTAGACAACGTATTCACCCTCGGCAATGTGGCGTGCAATGCCCCAACCGAGATGATTGTAAACGTTGTATTTCAGATTGATCTTCTTCTCGTGCGGAAGGCTGTTAAAATATGCCTCTGTCTCGTCAGATGATCCGTCATTGATCGTAATGAGCTCAATGTCCCCACGCGAAAAGTCCGTATAACGAAAAAGGCTCTCGATCGCACAGCGCGAGAACTCTACCTTGTTGTAGGCGGGCACGATGATCGAGACACGATACTTGAAATCTGTATGGCGCGGACGTTTACGTGCCGCCTCGAAGGCAGCGATGGTGTCTTCCAGATATGCCTCTTCCCGCTCAGGATGACGCAGGATATGATACTCCAAATCCAGCTGATAGCGCAAATCAAGAAAGAGAGGGCGCACTTCGTAGAAAAAGAATTTTTTTGCATCTTCACTCGTTTCAGCGGATAACGCTTTCTCAGCCGAATTTCCCGCATTAAGGGCATAACGGCGACATTTCTCGATCAGAGTCCCCTCTTCACGCGATAAATAGCCCGCAACTCCATCCATCGCGACGACAAAATCCGTGAGTACCTGACGCGCACTGCCGTCGAGTGTCCCCCTCTCATCCAGCACATTAGCGACATAGTCGACTGCCTCTCCTGCTGCCGTCATAATTTCCTCATACCACTGCATAGGAACCTCTCTTTACATCCCAATTAGATACTCATATCTCCCACAATATTCCATCTTTTATATTATCGTTAAAATGATATCACATCTAAAGAAAAGGCACCGCTGCACGCTTATTGATGCAGCAGCGCCTTGGCTGCGTTTCCCTATTTATTCCATTGTGTCACGTTAAATTTCGGCTCCGTCGTTGGAATCGGTGCGGGGCGCTCCTCGGAAGCACGCTCCGCTTCCTCGGTCGTCTGCGTAGAGTCGTCGATCACGACATCGACAGGAATTGGCACGGGCTTCCCCGTATCGTCCTGATTGTCGTCATCCTTTTGTTCGTCGCTGATTGCGCCCTTTGTCATCAGCTCCTCAAGCTCACTCGCATTCAGAGTCTCACGTGCAAGCAGCGCATTTGCAATGAGGTCGAGTTTGTCACGATTCTCCGTAATGATGACACGACATGCCTCGTATGCCTCTTCAATATAGCGGCGCACCTCACGGTCGATCTCTCCAGCAACTTCCTCAGAGTAGTTCCGATCACGGTTAAAGTCGCGTCCAAGGAACACCTGATGATTCTCCTCACCGTAGGCAATGGGACCGACCACATCGCTCATGCCATACTGCATAATCATGCTGCGAATGATCTTTGTCGCCTGCTGAATATCACTGGAGGCACCCGTACTGATCTCGCCGAGTACAACCTCCTCCGCAACACGTCCGCCGAGTGCAACCTTGATACGGTCAATGAGTTCGGAGCGCGTACGATAGGAACGATCCTCCTTCGGCAGCGACAGCATATAACCGCCCGCACGCCCGCGCGGAATGATCGTAACCTTGTGCACAGGATCGGCATGCTTGAGCAAAAGGCCGACCAGCGTATGCCCCCCCTCATGATAAGCCGTAAGGCGCTTCTCATCATCCGTCATGACATGGGATTTGCGCTCCGGACCAGCAAGAACGCGCTCGATGGCCTCCTCCAATTCTGCCATATGGATCTGTTTCTTATTGCGGCGCGCAGCAAGCAGTGCAGCCTCGTTGACGAGGTTGCTGAGATCTGCTCCCGTAAAGCCGGGAGTCCGGCGTGCGAGCACATCCAGATCCGCGTCATCTGCAATCGGTTTGCCCTTTGTATGTACCTTAAGAATTTCTTCGCGTCCCCGTACGTCCGGCTTATCCACCACAATCTGGCGATCGAAACGGCCAGGACGCAGAAGCGCAGGGTCAAGGACATCGGGGCGATTTGTCGCCGCAATGATGATGATTCCTTCATTTGAGGCAAAACCATCCATCTCGACCAACAGCTGGTTGAGTGTCTGCTCACGCTCATCGTGACCGCCGCCAAGCCCTGCGCCGCGCTGGCGGCCAACGGCATCGATTTCATCGATAAAGACAATACACGGTGCAGACTTCTTTGCCTGTTCAAAGAGGTCACGTACACGCGAGGCACCGACACCAACGAACATCTCGACAAAGTCAGAGCCGCTGATCGTGAAGAACTGTACCCCCGCCTCACCGGCAACTGCCTTCGCGAGCAGCGTCTTCCCTGTACCCGGAGGGCCAAACAGCAGCACGCCCTTTGGGATACGCGCACCGAGTTCGTTGAACTTATCCGGTGTCTTGAGGAATTCGACAACCTCCTCAAGCTCCTGCTTGGCCTCATCCGCCCCTGCAACATCGGCGAATGTCACCTTCTTCTTGTCACTCACCATGAGGCGGACACGTGATTTTCCAAAGTTCATCATACGCCCGCCGCCCATCTGCGACTGCTGCATGATGAAAAACCAGAATCCAATGAGGAGTGCGATCGGAATGAGTGAGGTGAGCAGTGTCTGCCACCACGGCGGTTCAGGTGGATTCTCTGCCGAGATATTGACCCCCTTATCCGCGAGGCGCGTATAAAGATCCCGGTCACTGTTCGGCGCATCCGGCGCGATGGTCGTAAACTCCGTCCCATCTGTGAGCGTTCCGCGGATATTGTTCTGGACAATGACGACTTTGTCCACCTCACCGGCCGTCACCTTCGCATTAAAGTCACTGTATCCAAGCGCCGTCGCCTGCGTTCCCTGATGGCTTCCTGACATATAGTCGGCAACCGTCCACACAACGAAGAACATGAGCGCATAAAAAGCAAGATTTCGTAAAACTGATTGGTTCAAGGCTTCCCTCCTCCATATTATTCGTAGACAGAATGCTTCAGCACCCCGATATAGGGCAAATTCCGATATTTCTCCGCATAGTCAAGACCATAGCCCACGAGGAATTCGTCTGGGACCTCATATCCAAGGTAGTCAATCTGAACAGGTGCAACGCGGCGTGACGGCTTTGACAGGAACGAACAGATCTTGATGCTCTTTGGATGGCGTCCCTGGAGCATTTGTCGGAGATAGTGCATCGTCGTCCCGGAGTCGATGATGTCCTCCACAATAATAACATGCTGTCCCTCGATCGAGAAATCAAGGTCCTTGAGAATCTTGACCTGTCCGCTCGACACCGTAGCCTCTCCATAGCTGGAAACAATCATGAAGTCAAAGTCAATGGGCCGATCAATAGCACGCACGAGATCCGTAAAAAAAACCGCAGCCCCTTTTAGAATACCGACACAGTAAACCTTTTCGGAAGCGTCCCGGTAGTCGCGCGCAATTTCCTCACCAAGCTTCTGCACACGTGTGCGAATCTCCTCCGCTGAAAAACACACGCGCTCAATATCATCGCTCATCATCTGGCTATCGTCTCCTTCATACACGTAATGCTCAAAATATCCGTACTGGATTCCGTAAGCGGTGCAAGAATGCTTCGTCGTCCGCCCACAATCCAGAAAATCTCTTGTGTATCCGCAACAGCAACGAGGGGAATTGCATCCCTCATCTCACGCGGAATCTTATCGTCAATCAGGATATCCTTGAGTTTCTTTCGGCCAATAGGAAGCTGTAAATAGTCTCCCGGTCGGCGCGTTCGGAGAACCAGCGAAGGCAGCCCGCCAAGATCGGCATAGACAGCCTCCTGCGCGCGCATCTTACGCCAGTCGTCCGCACTCATACGGGTCAAACGTCGGATACAAAACGCCGTGCCCCGAAAGTTTATTATAGCATATTCACGAGTGAAAGGAAGTAAAATTTCTCCTTTTCCCGCAGGGGGCTTCACTTGTCCGCTGCGAAGGATTGACAAAACCCCATAACGGCTGGATGCATACCAATGATGCGGCATGTCACATCCCGCTGTGCCTGTTGCATGGAGCAGCGCACGCAGGCGCTCTTCGTGAAGATAGGAAAAATCCTGCATGCTCCCGGTCTCCTGTGCCCAGAAGAGCCGAAGGACACGCCTCTGCAGGGCGGGGTGAAGGTCACGCAGTGCCGATACAGAAATCCCCCCCGGGCATACGGCACGCTGAAATGACGCATCCGCAATCCCTGTCAGAAAATCATCCTCCTCACCGGCGAGACTGCTCAGTCGCGTGAGCGCTTCGCGAACGGCTGGATTGTACGTTCTCCTGAGCTCCGGCAGCAGAGCATGGCGAATCTCATTGCGCCGTGCGTCCAATGCGTCGTTCGTCGCATCGTGGCGCGGACACAGTCCACGTTCCTCCGTATATTTCTCGATCTCCGTACGCGCCACGCCAAGGAGAGGACGCAGGTGCAATCCATCCCACTCCCGCATGGCGGCAAGTCCGGCAGGTCCCGTACCACGTAGGATACGCAGCAAGACCGTTTCTGCGAGATCATCCGCATGATGCGCAAGGACAATAGCATCACAGTGCCGCGCTTCGCAGATCCGATGAAGAAATTCATAGCGGCAGATACGTGCAGCCGTCTCGAGCGATGCCTTGTGGGTACGCGCATAAGCAGGCACATCGCCCGACTCACATACAAATGGAATTTCTCGTACACCACAAAAGTCAGCAACAAAGTCTGCATCTGAACGAGAGTCCGCACCGCGAATTCCATGCTCATAATGCGCACAGATGATCTGCGCTCCTCCCTCTTTCTGCAAACAGTGGAGAAGATCGAGAAGGACAAGCGAATCCATGCCGCCGGAGCAGGCAACGAGAAGCGTACGTCCTGCATTGAAAAAATCATACGCGGACAGAATGCGTTCAATCTGTTTCTGCAAAATCGACTCCTGATACAAAAAAAGCACTCCGCATGGAGTGCTTTTTCTCTTCATATGCTGCGTCTCATAAAAGGCGAGAACGCGCAGGTCATCGACATCAGCACTTCCCTGTGATCAGCCGCGGCGAGATCCGCGACCGCCTCGCTTGGAGTCGGTCTTGCGGCGCAGGTCAGTAAGCCGCTCATCGCTGTCCTTCAGAAAACGTGAAAGCTTGTCCTCGAAGGAAGGAGATCCCATCTGACGCGAAGCAGCTGTGCGGCGCATATCGCGCGGAGCTCGCGGCGGACGCGCCGGAGCCGCAACCGGCTGAGCAGGAACTGCTGGCTTATCCTGAAGTGCCTTGATGGAGAGACCGATCTTTCCACGATCATCCACAGTGAGCACCTTAACCTTGACCGAATCACGCTCTTTGAGGAAATCATGCACATCGTTCACATAGACATCGGCGACCTCCGAGATGTGAATCAATCCTGTCTTTCCCTCGGGGAGTTCGACAAAAGCGCCAAAATTGGTGATGCCTGTTACGACACCCTCTACTACACTGCCAACTTCGATGGCCAATACAACTCTTCCCTTCAACATATAAACCGTCGGGGATATCCCCAGTTTTTATCACTCGCTCATTATACAGGGCAAAGCCGCTTTATGTCAAGAAGCTCAATTCCCATTCGAACGCTTTCCAGGTGCATAGGGAAGCTCTCCGGCGCCCGTCATCCCCAGCTCCTCACGAGCTAGCTTTTCGATGTAGGGAAGCTCCCCCAACCGCTCCTTCTCCGCACGAAGACGATCGTTCTCCGCCTGTGCCGCCGTCAAACGCTCCGTTGCGAGCGCTTGATCCTCATGAACGTGAGAGAGATAGAGTCCCTGTGATACGATCATCGAGCCGAAATAGCCCAAAATAACCAGCAGGGCAATGACAAACCAGCGTGGCCTTCTAGACGATCTTCTCTGCGCCATGCGTATGTCCTCTCTTCCTTGTCAACAGATCCACAAGAGCACTCGCCACCTCGCGTGCCGCCTTCTCGCGTGCACACAGACGCGCGGCTCTGCGCATCTCTGGAATCCGATGGGTCAGAATCTCCTCCACAGCAGGAGCCATATGCTCCCCTGGATGCAGCCACACTGCCGCCCCACGCCGTGTTGCATAAATCGCATTCTCCGTTTCAGGTCCTGGGATAGGGTCATGCAGGAGCAGCGGCAGCTCCGCAGCAAACGCCTCACTGATCGTAAGCGCCCCAGGTTTTGTAATGAGGAGGTCTGCGGCACGCATGAGTACAGACACCTCATCAGTATAGGCATAGACGCGAATCATATGCCGTGATGTCTGCGCCGCTGTACGTGCGTGTGCCGCAAGTGCTGAATTATGCCCCGCAACAACAAGAATGGTCAGTTTCTGTTTTACCTGTTCGAGCGCGGCAACTGTTCGATCCATACCGCCGAGACCGAGGCCTCCGCCCATCAGGAGAAGGGTTGGCAAATCCTCTGAAAGGCCAATGCGTTCCTGCGCCGCCCTGCGTTCCAGTGCGTAGTCTGCCGGTGCAATAGGAATTCCCGTCGCACGCACAGTGCATGCATCGAATCCACGCGACCTCATATCCTCTGCCATCTTCTCCGTGGCTACAAAGTACATGTCCACATTGCGTGTCAGCCAGATCGCATGGACGGCATAGTCTGTGAGGAGTGCCGTGAGTGCAAAGGAGCCTCCGTGACGGGCACGCCAGAGCGCTGCTGCCCCCTCGGGAAAGGGATGGGTTGCAACGATGAGATGCGGATCGTATGTCTGTATGATACGGCCTACGGTACGTACCATCACCTGTGCGAATGCACCACGTACAATACCGCCGCTCGTATTCTTCCCGGCAATGCGGAAGAACACATCATAGAGATCGGGCACGAAGCGCAGCATTGTCAAATAGATCCGCTTCATCAGGTAATGGATGATGGAGACTTCACGCGCCATAAAGTCGACGACATCCACCTGCATCGCGTCCGCCTGAGGATGCGCCTCGAGTGCCGCGCGAATTGCCTCCGCAGCCCTCGTATGTCCGGAGCCAATGGATGCCGTCAAAATGAGAACACGAGCGTGCTCCATGCTCCACCTCCTCGCACAATCATGATTATTCTATCACAATTTTGAGCGACGGACAAAATTTTTTTACGCGGTGAGACCTCCATCGACACCATAGATGCTCCCCGTCACCCATGCTGCCGCTGGTGAGGCAAGAAAAACGATTACAGCAGCGATCTCATGCGGTGTCCCGATTCGCCCCAACGGGTAGACGGCAGACATCTCGCGCAGCTGCTCATTGCGGGAGCGATGCGGAGAGAGCTGCCCCTCTGTCATCGGTGTCAGAACATCCGCAGGCGCAACCGCGTTCACACGTACATGGTCGTTCGCCAGTTCCAGGGCGAGCGAGCGGGTAAAGGCGATGACCGCCCCCTTCGTCGCCGCATATGCGCTGCAAAAGTAATTTCCATGAAGCCCCGCATCCGAGGCAACATTGACAACACTGCCGCGTGTTTTTCGCAAGTATGGCAGTGATGCCTGCGTCAAGTGAAAGGTCCCCTTGATGTTCGTCTCCATCAAGCGGTCCAGCTCCTCCTCTGCAAGATCGTCCAATGCCCCTTCTGCATAGATGCCTGCCGAGTTGACCAGGATGTCGATGCCTCCAAATATGCGCATGGTCTCCTCTGCCGCACGTGCGCAGTCCAATCGGCTGCATACATCACCACGAACAAAATGTGTTCGCTCTCCTGCTGCAATCGCATCCAGGGCTGCCTGTCCGCGCAGATCACTGCGTCCCATCAGCACAACCTGCGCACCACTTGCACAAAAGATCTCTGCTGCAGCAAGTCCAATCCCTGATGTTCCTCCGGAAATCAGTACCGTCTTTTCTGCAAATAACTTTTTTGAAAAAAAATCGTGTTTCATCTGCATCTTACCGAAAAAAACCGGACTCCCCGTAGGAAGTCCGGTTTCACGTTCAAGGGAACCGATTAGTTCACAGCATCCTTCAGAGCCTTGCCAGCCTTGAACACAGGCATCTTCGAAGCCGCAATCTGAATCTCCTTGCCCGTCTGCGGGTTACGCCCCTTACGAGCCTTGCGGTCCTTCACCTCGAATGTGCCAAAGCCGATGAGCTGAATCCTGTCGCCGCTGGAAAGCGCATTCTTGATCGTCTCGAAAACGGCATTGACCGCCTTCTCTGCATCCTTCTTCGTCAGACCTGCCTGCTCTGCTACGTTTGCGACCAATTCCTGCTTGTTCAAAGTAGCATCCTCCTTTTAGATGTTTTCCTTTTTCTTAGCGACCACGTGGGCCGCGCTGTCATGAGAGAATTTAACAGAATTACCTAGAAAAATCAAGGGGGAAAAACAAAAAAAAGTATTTTTTCCCTAAAATCCCCCATTTTTTTAGCTTTTTTCCCAAAAAACAGGGGTGTATGGAACAAAAAGTGTGGTCAGATGATCGATATCTTCCTGCCAATCGAGTTCAAAAAGTGGGATGCGCCGAATCCGTTCATCGGGGAGTGCCAGATGATGCAGATAGATGACCTCCTGTGTATCAGGAAAGTGCTCCATCAGCAAAATCTTGAGGTCAGATGCAATCTCACGGGAGTAAAGCTGCGTGATGACGAGATCCTGATCCGGCGGCGCGGCCACCGCCTCCTCATTCAGCGCATCAACAATCGAAAGACCATTCACGGGATCAATACCAAGTGCGGCAAAGAGAGGCTCCAAAAAGCTCATCGCGGGCAGGATCTCAATGTTTATCTCCATCTCCGTCACCCGTTCCCGCAGAAGCTGCACAGTCCGCTCGGCAACGAACGGACTGCCTGGAACAAGGTAGAGGATATCAGCCGCCCGTGCGCGTGTAAACAGATCATCCACAATGCGCTCGTACAGCTCATCAAAATCCTCTGCATCCTCATAGAACGCATCGTAAGTCTCATACGAAATCCCTGCCGCATCCAATGCCTCTACGGTCGGATGGATGCGCGTGCGCAGGAGGATATGTTCCGCCGTCTCAATACGCGCCCATGTCTCCCGCGTGATAAGCCCTGCATCCCCGGGGCCAAGTCCCGCCACTGTCAGTTTATGGTCTGCCATTCCATTTATCCCTCACTCACCATTTGAACGACCTCTAGTGCCGTGTCCAAGATCTCTCTGCGCTCCTTTGGCTGGAGGCGAATGCGATATCCAGCCCCCTCCGGCAAAGGACCAACACGCCGCCCAAAGACGCGATCGAGGCGCATCAGTGCCGGCAGCGGCAGCTTCTCTCCCTCAGGCAGGGCAAGATCGAGCACCTCTCCCTTCGCCACAATGCTGCGCGCTGAAAAGGAACGTGCATAGTTCTTGATCCGCGCAATATCCAGGAGCGCAAGAACAGGGCGCGTAGGCTCACCGAAGCGGTCGATCAGCTCATCGAGCAACGCATCCAGATCCTCGTTCGTCCGCACAGCGGCGATTTTCTGATAGATCTCAATCTTGTGCATCGCATCGTCAATATACCCGCCGTCGAGATAGGCTTCCACCGGCAGATCAATGACCGTCTCGATGGGCGGCGGTGCAGGTGCTTCGCCCTTCTTGCGTGCAACCGCCTCCTCGAGCAGCTTCACATACATCTCAAAGCCAACCCCCGCAATATGACCGTGCTGCTGCGCACCGAGGAGACTCCCTGCACCGCGAATCTCAAGATCCCGCATGGCGATCTTGAATCCCGAGCCAAGCTGTGCAAACTCCTTCATCGCCTGCAGTCGCTTTTCCGCTGTCTCGCTGAGCACCTTGTCACGCCGATAGGTAAAATAGGCAAATGCCATCTTCGCTGAGCGGCCGACGCGTCCGCGCATCTGGTAGAGCTGCGAGAGTCCAAAGCGATCTGCATCGTAGATAATGATGGTATTGGCATTTGCGACATCAATGCCATTCTCAACGATGCTTGTGGCAAGCAGGATGTCATAATGCCCCTCATAGAAGTCCATCATAACCTGCTCTAGGATGTCCTCGTTCATCTGACCGTGAGCCGAGGCAATGCGTGCCTCGGGAACGAGATGGAGCAGATGCTCACGCATACGATCAATGCTCTCCACACGGTTGTAGATGAAGTACACCTGTCCGCCGCGCGCAAGTTCACGCTCAATCGCCCCGCGCATCATTGCATCACTGCTCTCTACGACATAGGACTGTACAGGCAGACGATCGGCGGGCGGCGTCTCGATGATGCTCATGTCACGCGCGCCCGCAAGCGACATATGGAGCGTGCGCGGGATGGGTGTCGCTGAAAGCGTCAGCACATCGACTCCCGCCGCGAACTCCTTGATCTTCTCCTTCTGCGCAACACCGAAGCGCTGCTCCTCGTCAACGATCAAGAGGCCGAGATTCTGAAAGCGTACGCGTTTTCGGTTGAGAATCGCGTGCGTACCGATGAGGATGTCCACGCGCCCGCGTGCCACCTCATGCAGGGTTGCCGCCTGCTCTCGCACAGAGCGGAAGCGGCAGACGACATCCACCTTTGGTGCGAAGTCCGCAAAGCGTGCTGCAAAGGTCTGATAGTGCTGCTGTGCAAGAACCGTCGTAGGAACGAGCACGGCGACTTGAAAGCCGTCCATCGCCGCCTTGAATGCGGCACGTACGGCAACCTCCGTCTTGCCAAACCCCACATCGCCGCAGAGCAGGCGATCCATCGGCTTCTCACTCTCCATATCGCGCTTGATCTCTCGAACGGCGCGCAGCTGATCCTCCGTCTCCTCGTAGGGAAACGCCTCCTCGAACTCGCGCTGCATGGCATCGTCCGGCATAAAGGCGTGCCCCTTAGCAAGCTGACGCTCGGCATAGAGCTCGAGCAGATGATCGGCGATGTCCTCTACAGACTTCTGTGCCTTTGCGCGCGCCCGTGCCCAGTCCGCCGTCCCCATGCGGTGTAAGCGCGGTGCTGCGCCCTCAGAGCCGATGTACTTTTGCAGGAGTCCAACCTGATCCGTCGGTACGAAAAGTTTATCATCCCCGCCGTACAAGATTCTCAAATAGTCACGATGAACCCCGGCGACCTCAAGTGTCTCAACGCCCAGATACTTACCGATGCCGTGCGCTGCATGGACGACGTAGTCACCGGGCGCAATCTCTCGAAAATGACGAATACGCTCTCCAGCGGACACTGAGCGGCGCAGCTTAACCTTATGCCGCCCAAAAATGTCCTGCTCGGTGAGAACAGCGATGTGTGCAGACCCCAGCTCAAATCCTGCGCGCAGGCTCCCTGAGGTAATTAGGACGGCCCCCTCTGCGGTATCTCCCTCCTTGCGAAGGACAACGGCAGAGAGCTTCCAGCCCATCAGCATATCACGGATAAGATTTGCCCGCTCGGCACCGCCCGCAAGCACAAGCACACGTGTCCCATTAGCAAGATAGCGATGCAGCTCGCTTTCAAGCAGCGCAAACTGACGCTGAAAAGCGGTCATAGGAACCATCTGAAAGGCAATCAGTGTCTTCGGTGTACAAGCTGGAAAAGAACGGCTCATGAGCGAGGCAAAGATCTCATGCCCTGCCGCCCCGGCCGCAACCATCTCCTCCCATGAAAACATACGCGCCGCACGTACCTCGTCCTCCTGGCGGGCATCCGTCAGTGCCGCAATCAGGCGCGAGGGCTCATCAAACACCGTCACCCCTCTGCTGCCGAGGTACGTCAAAAAGCACGCCTCCCCCTCATCATCCGCTGCACGCAGAGGCATGATGGAAGCCGTGCCAATATTTTTGATGGAGCGTTTCGTCAGAGGGTCATACTCGCGCATGGAATCGATTTCCGCGTCAAAGAACTCCACACGAATAGGTGAGAGTGCATTAATCGGAAAGATATCCACAATGCCGCCGCGTACACTGAACTGTCCCACATGCTCTACTTCGGCGACATGTTCATAGCCAAGAACACTCAGACGCTCAAGCAGTGTCTCACGCGGGAGACTTTCTCCAAGGCGCAGGGAAAGTGCCGCACGCGAGAACTCTGCCGTACTGAGGCCCTTTTGCATCGCTGCCCCGATGTCCGCAAGAACAATGATCGGCTCACCGCGCAGGAGACGAGCAAGAATATTCATGCGTTGTGCCGACCGCTCCAGGCCTTTCGCGGCGCCAGGCGCTGCAAAGTCAATGTGATCCAGCTCCGGCAGCTCGTAGACATCTACTTCGGGAAGAAGCGCGGTTAGATCCTCCTGCCAGCCCCGGAGTGCTTCACGACCGGCGGTAACAACAGCAAGCGGACGAGGACTCGCGTCATAGGCGGCGGCCACAGCAGCATGCTTCATCGAGCCTGCAAAGCCATGTGCGAGAATCTGTCGAGGATCCTCTCTCAGCATCTCTGATAGCCGACGCACGGAAGAGTCTGCATGCAGTTCGGAAAAGAATATGTTCATTTGGAAACGGCAGAGAGCGCTGCTCGCACAAAGCCGGCAAAGAGCGGATGCGGATGATTCGGCCGCGACTTGAGCTCCGGGTGGAACTGTGAGGCAACAAACCACGGGTGATCTGCAATCTCAACGACTTCGACCAGGCGATTATCCGGGCTTGTCCCCGCAATCACCAGGCCTTTCTCCTCCAGCTGCGACCGATAGCTGTTGTTGAATTCAAAGCGATGACGATGCCGCTCACTGACCTCTCTCTCTCCATACTCCGCATGAGAGAGAGACCCCTCTGCCAGGATGCAGGGATAGGCTCCAAGGCGCATCGTACCACCCTTTTCCTCAACATCCTGCTGATCCTCCATCAGTGCAATGACCGGATATGGTGTCTCAACAGCGAACTCTGTACTATGGGCATTGGAAAGCCCCGCAACGTGACGTGCAAACTCAATAACAGCACACTGCATCCCCAGGCAGAGTCCGAGGAAGGGAATCTCATGCTCACGCGCATACTGGATCGCACGGATTTTTCCCTCAACGCCGCGGTCGCCAAATCCGCCGGGAACGAGAATCCCCCTGCAGCCGACAAACAGCTCATCGAGATCCACATTTGGATCCTCAAGCTCTTCAGCATTGATCCATACGATCTTAACCTGGGTATCGTTCTCGATACCTCCGTGGTGGAGCGCCTCTGTCACTGACATATAGGCATCCGGCAAAGCAACGTATTTGCCAACAACGGCAATCTTCACCTTCTTCGAGGGATGATTGATCTTAAAAACCATCTTCTCCCATGTCTCCATATTGGACGGGTCGAAGTTCATCGCCATCTTCTCAAGAACGATGCGGTCGAGGCCTTCCTGCTGCATCATCAGAGGAACCTCATAGATCGTCGACGCTGTCCGGTTCTCAATGACTGCGTCTGCATCCACATCACAGAAAAGTGCGATCTTTTCCTTCATCTCGCGCGGAATTGGCTGCTCCGTTCGGCAGACTAGGATGTCCGGCTGAATGCCGATCGCACGCAGCTCCTTGACGCTATGCTGAGTTGGCTTCGTCTTGAGTTCCCCCGCAGCACTGATGTAGGGCAGCAGTGTTACATGGATATAGAGGGCATCGTTCTTCCCGACTTCCTTCTTGACCTGGCGAATTGCCTCAAGGAAGGGCAGGCTCTCAATATCCCCCACCGTTCCGCCGATCTCCGTGATCACAACATCAGCATTGTCGGCCTTTGCTACATCGTAGACACGCTGTTTAATCTCATTCGTGATATGCGGGATGACCTGCACTGTTGAGCCGAGGTAGTCGCCATGCCGCTCCTTGTTAAGCACCGTTGCATAGACCTTACCCGTCGTGATATTCGACCGCTTCGTGAGGTTGATGTCAATAAAGCGCTCATAGTGACCAAGATCAAGATCCGTCTCCGCACCATCGTCTGTAACAAACACTTCGCCGTGCTGATAGGGGCTCATTGTTCCTGGATCGATATTGATATAGGGATCAAATTTCTGAATCGTAACCTTGAGTCCGCGATTCTTGAGCAGACGGCCAAGGGAGGCCGCTGTAATACCCTTCCCAAGCGATGAAACAACGCCGCCCGTGACGAAAATATACTTTGCCATGCCCTTCCTCCTCACGCCTTACATCAGTTCTGAATACTCTCGAGCTTCTTCTTGCGCGTTGTCTCCTTCGTGGCAGGCGTCTTTGCCGCTGCGGAAGACGCACGTGACGAGGAGCGCTTGACCTCAGGCGGAACCCACTCGGTCAGTCCCCATTTGCTCTCTCCCTCATAGTGAAAACGACTGTCCATATTCATCATCGTATAGATCTCGGAGATTGCCATCGCCTGTGACTGGACGGGCTTGTGTATCACTTCGATAACCTCGAGAATCAGATCCTTGTAATGTACCGGTGTTCCCTTCTTCGCAAGAAGGTGATAGGCGGCATCCACTTCTGACATATGTTCAAAATCCATAGCTGCGCTCCTTTCAGCGATTACATTTTCTCTGGCGCCGAAACACCAAGTACCCCAAGGCTGTGACGAATCACGTGTCCTGCTGCGAGCACGAGTGCCAGGCGTGCAGATGCAAGCGGCGGCTCCTGACCGACAATACGGCATTTATTGTAAAACGAGTGGAATGCACCCGCCAGTTCATGACTGTAGCGTGCGATGCGCTGCGGCGCGAACTCTGCCGCCGCACGTGCGATCTCCTCTGGATAGGCAGCGATCTTCTTGATGAGGGCGATCTCCGTCTCATCCGTCAAGAGTGCAAGTTCTTCTCCATTCTTCACGGCAATGCCCGCCTCATCTGCCTGACGGAAGATGCTTGATATGCGTGCATGCGCATACTGGATGTAGTAGACGGGGTTCTCATTGGACTTCTTCGTCGCAAGGTCAAGATCGAAGTCCAATTGGCTGTCGAGCGAGCGCATCAGGAAGAAATAACGTGCCGCATCGACGCCGACCTCCTCCATCAGCTCACGCAAGGTGACCGTTTCTCCCGTACGTTTGCTGAGTTTGACAAGCTGTCCGTCACGATAGAGGCTCACCATCTGCAGCAGCAGCACCGTGAGCTTCTCCGAATCATGACCGAGCGCCGCCATCGCAGCCTTGACACGAGCCACATAGCCGTGATGATCCGCTCCCCAGATGTTGACGAGACGACCGTATCCACGCTTATATTTATCATCATGATAGGCAATGTCTGCCGCGAGGTAGGTAGGCACACCGTTATCACGAAAGATGACGCGGTCCTTGTCATCTCCGTAGTCCGTCGAGCGCAGCCAGACGGCACCGTCCTTCTCATACGCCGTGCCACGCTCCAAAAGAACATCCACAACGCGGCGCACAGAGTCCGGATGGAGCGTACGCTCACTGAACCAACGGTCAAATGTCACGCCGAAATCCGCCAGATCCTCCTCAAGTGCCGCCAGCTTCTCACGATAGGCAACATCTTGGAAAATCCGCAGACGCTCCTCCTCAGGAAGAGCGAGATATTTATCCCCGTCACGATCAATGATGCGCTGCGCCGTTTCCACAATATCCGCACCGTGGTAGCCGTTTTCGGGGAAGTCCACAGTCTTTCCGAGAAGTTCCAGATAACGCGCATTCACGGACACAGCGAGCAGATTCATCTGATTGCCCGCATCGTTGACATAGTATTCACTGTCCACTGCGTAGCCCGCCGTACGCAGCAGCTTGACGAGCGCCGATCCCACCGCTGCACCGCGTCCATGGCCGACATGAAGCGGCCCCGTTGGGTTCGCACTGACATATTCCACCTGAATGCGCGGCGCACTATTGGGCGGCAAAGTGCCGAACCCCTCACCTGCAGCAAGAACAGCACGCAGCGTATCCGCAATCACCGATTTCTTGAGATAGAGATTGAGGAAACCTGGTCCCGCAACCTCAGCATGATCGAGCCACTCCCCCGTGAGATGCTCCTGAATTGCCGCCGCAATCTTCTGTGGCGCCTGACGAAAGACACGTGCCGACTGCATCGCAAAGTTCGTCGCGAAGTCACCAAGTTCCTTTTCCGGCGGTTCCTCAAGAAGGATGGCGGGGAGTGCCGCTCCCTGCGGCAGCTGTCCCGCATCCACAGCCTCCTCCACGGCACGTATGAGTGCCTGCTCAATCTGCTGTTTAATATCCACCTTCGATACTTCTCCTTTACATCGGCTCAATTCGTATTTCCAAAGTATTATCGCTCTGCCGCACGCCGTCCACATAGAGTGTGTAGAAAATGTAGATCTCCTCCCGCCCATCCGGAAATGTACGCATGCGCAGACGTCGCGTAAGTGTATTGATCAAAAATGCGCCATAGGGCGTACGATAGCTGCTCGTACGCTCCTCACCGGCTGCAAAGTACTGTGTCCAGCGCACGAGTCCGCGTCGCTGCAGCATAACGCCTACAGCATTGATGCGCAGCACCGTTGGAATGACCGCACCGTCAATCAGCTCCCCATCATCGTAGCTGATATAATGGCTCTCACCACGCAAAAAACGCCGTCCTGTAACGGACAGCGCAATGCGGCTCTCCTCGCCCGCAGCATCCACCTGTCTCCCATCGAGAAAGACACGCACCTGCTCCGCACCCTTCATCGAACGCTCCCTCCGATAAAAAGTGTCCTGCACAGCTTACGTCTGGTCGACGGCGATCGCAAGATCCACCAGCTGACCACTCAGATTCATCTCCACGACGAGGTACTGCCCATCGCTGATCTTCACTTCAAAATCCTGCCCTACAGTGAGTGACGGCGTAGAAATATCGACATCGAGACCTAGTCCTGTGATATTCGTCGCCGTATGCGCCGTCAGCATATTACTGAGCTCTGAGATGGCACTCTGCGCCATCTCATCAAAAACCTCTACCGGCATTCCCATCATCATCTGAGATGCAATGAACTTTGCCGCATCCTCACTCATGTTGTAAACAACATTCCCACGAATCTGCTTCGTAAAGCCAACCAACATCGATACCCCACGACTCTGAACACGCGTCGAAGCAGTATAAAGTTTCGCTCGTGTCGGCTCAGGAAATCCGAGCATCGGCATGACCGTCGTAAAGGCATCTACAAAAGGGTTGATCAGTTTTGCATCCATTGATTACTCTCCCTCTGCAAAGCCCACATTCATCCGTACAATTCCGATTGGCAGCCGTATGCTGATACAGAACGTAGTCATACGAGGGCTGACAATATGAACCTGTGACCCGCGAACTGTCCCCGGCGGTGTCAAACGCAGTTCCTTGCCCTCAAGTACATTGTTGATTTTTGAAACAGCACGCCCGGCGATGATATTCGCAGCCTCTTCCACGGCGTCTACAGCCTCATCATCATCGAGTTCATCCACCGATGCACGCCCTAACATGTGCATCGCAAAAAGCTTGATCATCGGCTCATCCACGTAGACAATTGCACGTCCCGTGGTGAACCCTGTAATGCCTATGATGACCGCCGCACCGCTCACATCAAGTGAACGTGAGTCATATGGCTCAATCTTGATATCGCCCTCCATGCGAAGAAGACTCGCCACGCCCTGTTGGAGGCCCCGACCAAAGGGTTTGGCATAGAGTTCACGAAAGGCTGACTCCTGGCTGGCACTGGACTCAAAGATCAGATGGAGGGTATCCGCCAGATCGGACTTCGAGGCTGGCTTCTGCAAAAAGGCACGAATCCCAACGGCCTTGCCCTGTGTGATGAGGTTCAGATCCTTCATCGCACTGACCATCAAAATCTTCGCATCCGGGTCCATGGCAAGAATCCGTCTGCTGCACTCCAAACCGTTGGCATCGGGCAGGTTCATATCCATCGTCACGAGGTCAGGACGCATCTCCGTGTAGAGCCTGAGTGCCTCCACGGCGTCTGCCGCCATACCGCAGACCTCGAAATCCGTATCCCTCAAGTTCTCAGCAATCATCACGCGGCTGATCTTAGAGTCGTCTACAATCAGCACCCGTAACTTTCCCATACATCTTCACCCTCTTTTACGAACTGTTTTACGTCTCCCCTATTATACACGAAAGTATGGCTTTCGTCACATATTTTTTGGCAAAACTTCCACCCAGTACCCATCGGGATCCTCGACGAAGTAAATTCCCATCTGTGCATTCTCATAGCAGATAATACCCATCTCGGCATGATTTGCACGCGCAGCCGCATAATCATCCGTATAGAGTGCGAGGTGGAACTCCTTCTCTCCAAGATCATACGGCTCCGTGCGGTCATGCAGATGCGTCAGTTCCAGTTCAAAATCCGTCACACCATCCCAGAGATAGACAAGTGTGAACCCCTCTGCTTCGAGGCGCCGCTTCTCACGAAGGCCAAATGCCCGCTCATAAAAATCCATACTGCGCGCAAGATCGAGCACGTTAAAGTTTACATGCGTAAATGTAAATGCCATCGTATCCTCCCATATTGAAATATATTATAGCGCAGTAAAACGGCACGCGCCGTATCGAATGCAACATACTACTGCCGATCCACACGGTCAAAGAGTGCCGTCACCTCCTGCGCGGGGGCTTTATCCAGCTTGCTCACGACATAGATCGCAACCGCTCCAAAGAGAAAGCCCGGAACGATCTCATAGAGACCAAAGAACGCAAATTGCTTCCAGACAAGTACCGTCACACCGCCCGTCACAATCCCCGCAAGCACGCCGCGCTCTGTCGTGCGGCGCCAGAAAAGACACATGAGGAGCGCTGGACCAAACGCAGCACCAAAGCCTGCCCATGCATATGCCACCATATCGAGAATGAAGTTGTCCGGACTAAGTCCGAGATAGATCGCCGCTGCCGCGATCACAAGCACAGAGAGACGGCTCACCCAGACAAGTTCCACCTGCTGCGCATCGGGGCGGAAGCTGCGTCGATAGATGTCCTGTGCAAATGCCGATGCTGCAACAAGCAGCTGCGCCGATGCCGTACTCATGATCGCTGCAAGCACGGCTGCAAGGATCAACGCTGCCACGATGGGCGGGAAAAGGTTTTCTGCCATCGTTAAGAATACCGTCTCAGCCGCTGTCCCTTCAAGGGGCGTCTGCAGATAGACCGCCCCCACCATGCCAACCAAAATTGCAGCTGAAAGCGAGATCACAACCCACACCATTGCAATCCGCGTCGCCTGAGGTAGCTCATCTGCATGTCGGATCGCCATAAAGCGTACCAGGATATGGGGTTGTCCGAAATAACCGAGCCCCCAGCCCATCAAGGAAATAAACTCAATAAACCCGAGTGTTGATCCGTCCACCTTTGTGAGCGGCGCAAAAAAAGATGGATGCGCCTCATAGATCAGCGCCGCCGTCTCTGTAAAACCTCCCAACAACATCGTCGCTCCGAGAGGAACAATGAGTATCGCAAAGAACATCATCACCCCTTGGATGAAGTCCGTTCGAGAGACAGCGAGGAATCCGCCAACGAGTGTATAGAAGACTACCACGCCTGCACCGAAGAAAAGCGCCGTCAGATACGGCAGCTGAAAAATCGTCTCGAAAAGGCGCCCTGCGGCGACAAAGCCCGAAGACGTATAGAGAATAAAAAAGATCAGAATAAAGACCGCTGGCACCACGCGCAGCGCACCTGACGTCGCAAAAAAACGATTTTCAAAGAAATCCGGCAGTGTCAGCGAGTTATTCGCAAGCTCTGTATAGATGCGTAAGCGTGCCGCGATGAACTGCCAGTTCGCCCATGTTCCAAGCGCAAGCCCGACAGCGATCCATCCCGCATTCAGCCCTGCGGCATAGGCAAATCCTGGCAGCCCCATAAGCATCCACCCGGACATATCTGATGCCTCAGCACTCATCGAGGTGACCCATGCGCCGAGCTTTCGATTCCCGAGAAAGTAATCACTCATATTGCGCGTACGGCGGTAGTAGTATACACCAATCCCCATCATCAGAAGCATGTAGATGAGGAATACAATACTGATTTCAATTTGTTCTGTCAAAAGAAAATCCCCTCACGCTAAAATAGATATGTCGCTTATTATACGGGATTTCCCACCGAAAAGCAAAAACATTTCAACGCAGACAAAATTATGGCATTAAAAAACCCCGCATATGCGGGGTCATTCTCATAGAGATTGGCGTCACTCCTGTTGCTCAAACAGAGACTTGTCGACGCCGCAGAGCGGGCAGACGAAATCGTCCGGCAGATCCTCGAACGCTACACCGGCAGCCAAATCGTAGTCGGGATCTCCTGCTGCCTCATCGTACACCCAGCCGCAAACTGTACAAACCCACGTCTTCATGGGAAGTCCTCCTTCATATAATACACAAAAATGATATAACACACATCGGTATCAGCCAGCAACTTGTATATAAGTTACTATCCAATAACTATTATTATATTACACTATTTTTTCTCTCTTGGCTAGATGTTTTATAAAATTTTTACAAACCTTTTCCATGTCGATATTCTGACGGCTTGACCCCCATATGCTTTTGAAAAATCTTGCTGAAATATCGCGTGTCCTGATAGCCGCAGGCAGCGGCAATCACGTAGATTTTTTCATCGCTCTCACGCAGCATCTGGCTCGCACGACGCAGACGACAATCCGTCAAATAGGAACTGAACGACGTGCCGCAGCGTGCGAAGAGTTTATGCAGATAGCTCACACTGAGGCCGAGCTCTTCCGCCACCTCACGCACGGTAATTGGCTCCGCCATATGCTCCTCCATATGCCGAACGGCATGGAGGAGGTAGCCGCGAATCGGCTCCTCCTCTGGCAGATTGAGGCGGGCACAGCCCACGTCCGCAGCGCCGACATCGTGCAGGTGAAAGCGCCGCTCCTCAATATGATTTGCTGCGAGCCGCATCGCAGAGGAAAGTTCGTCATCATCAAGCGGTTTAAGGAGATATGCGCACACGCCGAGCGCAATTGCCTGCTGTGCATATTCGAACTCACTGTATCCCGAGAGAATAATATACTCTGCATCCAGTTCTTCCCGCAGCCGCGCAATCACATCCAACCCTGATAAGCCCGGCATCTTGATATCCACAATGAGGACATCGGGGCGATGCTCGCGCGCAAGGAGAATCCCCTCCATACCGCTGCCGGCAGCACCGATCACCTCAGCACCAAAATCCTCCCATGGCGTCAAGCGTACAATGCCCTGACGCTGCATGGGTTCATCATCAATAATAAGCACCTTAATCATAATGAGGAGCCTCCTCCCAGTGCTTCAGTGTCAAGATTGCCTCTGTTCCCTTCCCCTCTGTGCTATGCAGTGTAATTCCACAAGCCTCGTCCCCATTCAGCACGGCCCGCATATGCACATTATAAAGTCCGAAATGATTGTCATTGCGCTGCGCAAGAACTTCTCGCTGACGATCCTCCGAGATCCCCTGCCCGTCGTCCTTCACGCGAAAGATGAGATGATCGCCTACACGTGCCCCTGTGATTGCGATATGTCCGCCGCGCTCCGCCATTTCAATTCCGTGTTGTATTGCATTCTCAACGAGTGGCTGCAGAATCAGCTTCGGCACGTAGCAGCCATAGAGCGAGGTATCAACACGCACCTTTATCTTAAGGCGCCCCTCAAAACGGCGCTGCTGTATTTTTAGATAGGTACGAAGAAGGCTCAGCTCGTCCGCAACCGTCACGAAATCCTTCATGCTCACCGAAGCACGCAGCAGTTTGCCGAGCTGGACAGCCGTATCTGCCGCCCCCTCATGATCGCCGAGCTTTGCACTCCACTTGATGAGATTCAATGTATTGTACATAAAGTGCGGACGGATCATCTCCGTCAGGGATTTCACCTGCGCAATGCGCAGCGTACGTTCACGCTCCCGATTCTCTGCAAGGAGCGTTCGTATGTGTGTGACGAGGTTGTTAAATGTGAGCGCAAGTTCCCCAATCTCATCGCTGCGCTGCACATCCACCTGTACCGAAAAATCATCGTTTCTGCGCACCTGACGCATAGCCATTGCCAGGCTGTGCAGGGGACGCCACAGATGACGGCTCAGACGATACGCAAGATATGCTGTCATACAGAGGGCAACGGCATCCACCATCACAACAAGACGAAAGAGATAGTCGAGCGGAGCGGAGTCAAGACGCTGACGCAGATGCACGGCAAATCCCGTATCCGCTGAGGCATATGCATAATCACGAAAGACGGACTCCGATACGCCGCCCTCCTCCGCCGGGGAAAAGACGGAGGAGAACCCCTCGCGGTGATGATCAAGCATATCCATCATCACATAGTTGTAGCGGTCCGTCAGGATGATCTGCCCCTCGTTGCCGTCCTGCACACGCTGAATGAGCGGGACGAGGGCTTCACGCCGCACATCAATCACGGCAAAGCCGAGCAGCTCCTCCCCTTGCCGAATCGCGCATGCCATCGAAAAAACGGTTTCTGTGCGATCTGCGGCATAACGATCTGCCGAGGAAATCACCCATGACTGCGCGCGCGCCGCACGTCTGATAAGCCCCCATTCCAGGTTCTCCGGCAGTCGATAATCATGCGGCAGATCATCTGTAGCAATAATCCGCTCCCCATCAGCCGATAGCAGATAGATCGCAGTCTCACCCGAACGCCCCGCCAAGATTGCATAAAGATCTCCGTAGATATGCTCCACATCAGCACGCTCCCCACGGAGAAAAGAGATCGTCTCCCCACGCACAGCGAGTGGATTCATCAGCCGCTGATAGCTTGCAACAAGATTGTCAATCTCGCGGGAGATGCGCTGTACCTCCGCACGCCCTCCCTTTGCCTGTGTATTTTCATAAACGCGATCAGCTGCATAGAGAATCATCACCGAGGCGAGCAGGAGCGGAACGAGTCCGCCAAAGAGCAGATAGGTGAGCAGACGCTTTTGATAACTGATCCGATAGTGATCTATGACTGTTCCCCCTCTCCGGCCGCATGAAACAGATCGTAAACAACCAACGAAATCAAGGCCTTCCTTAATGTTCAGATTATAAAGAAAGAATACGGATAAATTCAATTCGTGTCAAGTGAAATTATGGATAAATAGAAAAATATTCTTCACTTTTCAGCAAAGGAAAAACCGCCACATGCAGTGACGGTCTTGGAAGGGGAAAATATGGGAATGGGGGGATGGGGGAAATGGGGATTTATTTGATAACCGCCGCGCGCCATTTACTTAGGAACTCATCCCGAAAGGAGACGGCGCGCTGCGTATCAAACCAAACATAGTGAATCTCCGACAGTGGACGAAGATTCGGCGGTGCCGTTATATCGGCACGGGTAGAGCGTCGTTCATAATCGCCGAGACGGTCATGAACACGACGGCTCATCACAAAATCAAGGAATTTCTTTGCATTCTCTGCGTGTGGTGCGTTGCGAATGATTGCTACACAGCTCGAGGAAACGGCCGTCCCCTCTTCTGGATAGACAATCTTCATATGTGCTCCACCCGCAATGTATTTGAGCACTGGCTCTTCAAACGTCGCTGTGACGGCATACTCTCCATTGGAAAGTGCCTTAATCTGCGCCGCTGAGGTGCCAACAATGCGTCCATCAAGCTGATCTGCCAGCTGACCAATGACGGCAGAATCACCGCCAAGAACATCCATCATCGTTATGAGTACAGCATAGGAGGATGTCGATTTCGTTGGATCTGCGATCACAATGCGCCCGCGAAACTGGGGATCAAAGAGATCCCGCCAGCCTTTCGGTGCGTCCGCCTCCCCCACCAAATCGGTGTTGTAGGCGATCACATAAGGATCCATAACCATATTGTAAAACGCATTGTTTGCGCGTACAAACTCCGGCAAAATCGCAGGCTTTTCAGGAGAGACATAGGGCTCCAGATAGGACTCCAGCAAGACATAGGCATCTGCTGTGCCGCCCCAGATAATATCGCCATGTGGGCTCTCCTGCTCCGTGCGGACACGTGTCATGAGTTCTCCCGAACTGCCGCTGACCAGCTGCACCTGGATACCGGTCTGCTCTTGGAACTCTTTGGCAAGAGGAGCCGTCCAGTCATCCGTGTTACAGTTGTAAACGACAACGATATTTTCGTTTGTCTGCACCGTCTGTGTTGTCCCACAGCCTGAGAGTGCGAGACCTACTGTAAGAAGGAACGCCGCACCCC
Source organism: Selenomonas sp. oral taxon 892 str. F0426 (assembly GCF_000468035.1). Taxonomy (GTDB): domain Bacteria; phylum Bacillota; class Negativicutes; order Selenomonadales; family Selenomonadaceae; genus Centipeda. Next base: position 63,397 of record NZ_KI260546.1, on the reverse strand, counting down.
ATATCTGCATACGCTGAAAGATGATCATCGTGCGACACCTCCTCAACGAGATGTCATCAATTTCAAATCTTTTTGATAATTCTACAATAATCAGAACTGCATAGCAATCATACAGTTCGTCATTTTTGGGGGAGGATCCTATCTTGATGAGTCGCAAGGATAGGAAATATGCAAAAGAGGGGCAAAACCAAGACTATTGTTTTCCCTTTAGTTCTCGCTGTGCTTCGAAGAAATAATAGACCGCCTCTGCTGATGGGCGGTTCATTCCCGGAACAGCAGCAAGTTCATCGATCGAAGCAGCCTTGATCTTGTCAAGTGTCCCGAAGTGTGACCAGAGGCTCTGGCGTCGTTTCGGACCGACCCCCACAATGTGATCGAGTACAGAGACAAGGTTGCGTTTTCCTCGCAGTTTACGATGAAAGGTAATGGCAAAGCGGTGTGCCTCATCGCGGATGCGCTGGATGAGATAGAGAGATTGACTGCGGCGCGGCAGTTCGACCGGCTCGGAGCTGCCCTCCGTAAAGACGAGTTCGAACTGCTTGGCAAGTCCGACGACGGGAACATTTCTGTGCCCCGCCTCATTCCGAATGATTTCAAGGGCCGAGGAAAGCTGTCCCTTGCCGCCGTCAATAATGATGAGGTCAGGCAGTTCTTCCTCGGGGAGCCCGACGTAGCGCCGCGTCGTCACTTCGCGCATGGAGAGAAAGTCATCGGGTTTTCCCTCCGCACTCTTGATCTTGAAGCGGCGGTAGTCCGACTTCTTCGGCTGGCCGCCTTCAAATACGACCATCGAGGCGACCGTCTCCTGCCCCTGATTGTGTGATATGTCGAAGCACTCCATGCGATACGGCGGCTTCTTAAGCCCGAGATACCGCCCCAGTTCCTCGACCGCACCGATCGTCTGCTCATCCGCAAGGCTGCGACGTGTCTCCTCGTCCGTGAGAAATTTCTCCGCGTTCCCCGTCGCCATCACGACGATATCGCGCTTCGTCCCGCGCTGCGGTGTGAGGAGCGCGACCTTCCCCCCGCCCTTGCGTTCTGCAAGCCAGCGCTCGATGATCTCCTGCCCCGCCGTGTCGATCACGTGCGGCAACAGAACTTCGCGAGGAACAAAGGTCGCCTGATTGTAATACTGTTCGAGGAACGCGCGCAGAATGTCCGCATCGCTCTCCTCCTCGCTCCCGCGCAGGAGGAAATGCTCGCGCCCGATCATCTTGCCGCCGCGAATGAAGAAGATCTGCACGCAGACCCCCGCCGCCGACCGTGCCATACCGATCGCATCCTGATCCCCTGCACCCGTCACGATATTCTGCCGTTCTGCCGCTTTGCGCACTGCAGCGAGCTGATCGCGCAGGCGCGCCGCTGTCTCGAAATGATACGCCTCTGCCGCAAGCTGCATACGGTGTTCCAACTCACGCTCCACATCATCCGTCCGCCCCTCAAGAAAGAGCAGAACGGCGCGGATCATTGCGCGGTAGTCCTCCTCCGTCACCTTCCCCACACAGGGCGCGAGGCAGCGCTTGATATGATACTCGAGACAGGGGCGATCGGGCATTGTCCGACACGTACGCAGAGGAAAAAGGCGCTTCAGGAGCTTCAAGCTGTCCCGCAGCGCCGTCACATTCGTATAGGGGCCGAAGTAGCGCGCTCCATCGCGCAGCACACGCCGCGTGATGAAGACGCGCGGATATTCCTCCTGCACCGTCACCTTCACATAGGGGTAACTCTTGTCATCTTTGAGCCGAATATTGTAGCGCGGCCGATGTTTTTTGATGAGGTTCGCCTCGAGAATGAGCGATTCTACCTCGTTGGCAGTCATGATGGTCTCAAAATCTACGACATGGGAGACCATCGCACGCACCTTCGGCGTCTGGTTTCGGCTGCTCTGAAAATACTGCCGCACGCGATTTTTGAGAACGATTGCCTTGCCCACATAGATGATCTTCCCGCGCGCGTCCTTCATGAGATAGACACCCGGCGAATCCGGCAGCAGCTTCAGCTTTTCAGCAACAAGGTCTGTCACGCTCAGTGTCCCGCCTTCATCCGATTGATCGCACTGAACAGAGCGAGGATGGACGAAGTGATGATATCCGTATCCAGTCCCGCGCCCCAGTAGACATTGCCATCCTCACCTGTGATGCTGATGTAGGAAATGGCGCGCGAGGTCTGACCGATCTCGAGAGCGTGCTCGCTGTACGTCAGATTCGTATAGTGGAGACCGAGGTTCGCCTGCAGCGCATTCGAGATCGCATCGAGGCGGCCGTTGCCGCGCGCCTCATAAGTACGATCCTCACCGTCGACCTTGAGGTGAACCTCGCCCACACGCGTACCGTCCGGCTGTTTTTTCAGCAGAAAGTCGGACAGCTCAAAGGGGAAAATGACATTGACATAGGTATCTGTAAACACCTTGTAGATCTCATCCGGCAGGAGTTCTTTGTGTCCATTGTCGGAGACGGACTTCACCCGATAGCTGAAATCCTCGCGCATCTTCTTCGGCATGATGACACCGTACTGCTGCTCCATGATGTAACCAACGCCGCCCCTGCCCGACTGACTGTTGATGCGGATGACATCGCCGTCGTACGTGCGCCCGACATCCTTTGGGTCGATGTAGAGGTATGGCAGTGCCCAGTGCTTGGGCTTGTTCTCATCCCAGTGCTTCATGCCCTTGGCGATGGCGTCCTGATGCGAGCCGGAGAACGCGGCAAAGACAAGCGAACCCGAGTACGGCTGACGCGGGTTGACCTGCATGCGCGTCACCTGCTCGTAGACCTCGACGAGGTGCGGGAGATCGGAGAAGTCGAGGTTCGGGTCGACGCCAAGCGCAAACATATTCATCGCAACTGTGATGATGTCGACGTTGCCCGTGCGCTCCCCGTTGCCGAAGAGTGTGCCCTCTACACGGTCTGCACCCCCGAGCAGCCCCATCTCCGCATCCGCTACACCGCAGCCGCGGTCGTTGTGCGGGTGGAGGGAGAGGATGACGCTGTCACGGTATTTCAGCCGCTCATTGACGTAGGCAATCTGCATCCCGTAGACGTGTGACATCGACATTTGAACCGTCGAGGGAAGATTGATGATCGCCTTGCGATCGGGCGTGGGCTGCCACACATCGAGAACGGCATTGCAGACCTCGAGCGCATACTCCGGCTCCGTGCCCGTAAAACTCTCAGGCGAATACTCGAAGCGATAGTTCGCCCCCGCCTCCTCCGTCAGCTTCTTGAGGAGTTTTGCGCCGTCCACGGCAATCTGAAGGATCTCCTCCTTTGAGCGCGCAAAGACCTGCTCGCGCTGTGCCGCAGATGTGGGGTTGTAGACGTGCACAATCGCGTTCTTCACGCCGCGCAGCGCGTCGAATGTCTTGCGGATAATGTGTTCACGTGCCTGCGTCAGCACCTGTACGGTCACATCATCGGGGATGAGATTGTCCTCCACGAGGCGGCGCAGGAACTCGTACTCCGTCTCCGACGCGGCAGGGAAGCCGACCTCGATTTCCTTGAACCCCACACGTACGAGAAGATCAAAGAACGCCAGCTTCTCGTCCAAACTCATCGGGATGATGAGTGCCTGATTACCGTCGCGCAGATCGACCGAGCACCAGATCGGCGCCTTGTCGGGTGCGTCCTTGCGCAGCCAGTCCAGACGGATCTCGGGCGGCATATAGTATCCCTTCGTGTATTTCGTGTGATTCATGATCGTTCCCCCCGCATTATCAAAACATCTTACTAAAACAAGAAAGTCCCTCGCCGCTTATGTGGGGCGAAGGACGAACCTACGTTATCCTAGCGTTGTGCTATCTTACCATATTCACGAGCAGTTTGCAAATCCGACCAAGGTCGCATTAAACTTCTCAATCAGCTTCTCGGGCTTGTACGACTCCTTCGCCTTGCGCAGTCCCTCGATCCCCATATCCTCCTCGCGGTTAATATAGGTGAGGTGACTCCATGCATGCTCCACAAAGCCCTGATTGATCGCGGGATACGCACCGCGCAGCTCTGGATCCGCTTTCTCGACATGGATGACTGCCGTATCCGTATTCAGCTGTTCACCGAACGTAAAGGCAATCACGCGACCGTCCAGAAGAATCGCACCGCCCTTGAGTCCAAAGTCCTCGAAGTTGTTCAGCACCTCAAGGATCGCCGTGCGTTCGTAGCCGATGAACGGGTCAACCGTGCCATCCTCCTGCTTGTGCTGCTTGTACCAACTGTTCAGTTCGAGCTTGCACAGCGTTACGATTTCATCCGTGATTGGCACGAACTGCGCATCGGGATGCTCCTTGCGGAATGCATTCAGATGGTTTTTCTTCGAGTGCAGCTTTCGCCCCGCAAGGGTGATCAGCTTTTCCGAGAGGTACACATAGTCGAAATTGTCGCGATCGGCAACGACTTCGAAGTTCGCGCAGTCACAGCTGCGGAGGAAATCGGCATAACCACGCTCCATATCGTAAATGAGGAAAGGCTGCTCGATCTCCTCAAAGTACGCGAGCAGTTTCTTCGTCGCCGCCGGATAGAGTGCAGGATCACAAAACGGCTGCAGCGCCGAGACGCGGGCTTTCCACTCACTCACCACGTAGAGGACATCGTCCTCCTCCGCAACGTGAACATGGAACGGCTCGCGCCACATGTAGAGATTCGTAAAATTAAAATGCGAATTCTCGTAGTAATTCGCACGAAAATATCGGTCGAGCAAAGGCTTATCTTCCTTTGTCAATGCATGAAATTCGATGAGGCTCACCTTCCCTTTGGGTTTCCTAAAAAGTTCTCCTAATGGTTTCATTATAACAAAGCCGTCAAGCCCTGCCCTTATCACGATTATTTAGATTTTGCTAAGGATCAATTCCCCATTGCCATGCAGTTTATAGCGTCCAAGTCCCGCGGGCAGGAATACACTCTCTCCCTTCAGCATACACACCTTGTCACTGTACGTTTGAAGTGTCAGCGCGCCGTCAAGCACGGTCAGACAGTGAAACGAATCTGCGCCCGCCTCTAGCGTACATACACCCGCTGCGTTCACATGATAAACGGTGAAGTAATCGCACGAAGCGAGAAGGCGTCCCTTCGCTCCCGCGAAGATATCAGCCATCGGTACAGGCTGCTCCTGCTCCCGCGAGGGCGCAAGACAAGTCACATCGAGCGCCTTCTCTACATTCAGCGCACGCGGCTTACCATCGGCACCAAGGCGCCCATAATCGTAGACGCGATATGTCGTATTTGAGTTCTGCTGAATCTCACAGATGAGAATCCCCTTGCCAATCGCGTGGAGGGTTCCTGCGGGGATAAAGAACACATCGCCCTTCTGTACAGATACATGACGCACGACATCAAGCAGTGTATCATCCTCGATGTGGTGCTGAAACTCCTCCTTTGAAATTTCATGGGCAAATCCATAGATCAACTCCGCTCCCGGTGCAGCATCCACGATATACCAGAGCTCTGTCTTTCCGTACTCCCCCTCAACGGGCAGCGCATAGTCATCTGCTGGGTGTACCTGCACGGAGAGGTCGTCATGTGCGTCTATCAGCTTGATGAGCAGGGGAAAATAGGGAAACTTCTCTGCATTCCTGCCGAGCGCATCCTGCCCTTCTGCGGCAAGCCAATCCGCGAGGGTCCGCCCCGCTGCTGCACCGTTTGCAATCACGCTCATGCCATCCTTATGACAGGCGAGTTCCCAGCTCTCAGCGACCTTTGTCAGCTGTGTTTCTTTACCGTATTCGTCCCTCAGACGCGTCCCGCCCCAGAGGTAATCCTTGAGCGGTGCTCGGAGCTTCATTGGATATTTCATCAATCTCTCCCTGAATCATATATGTATGGGACCATCTTACTAAAATGCACAAAAAACTGCAAGTGCAAAAGATACATATAAATCGTCATTGTTCCCTGTCGCTGACTATGATATCATAGGGACGCACATATTCTATGATTCTGAAACGGAGTGACTCAGCATGTCCCAAAAAACGATTGATACCACGGAGCGACCGCCGCTCCTGACGACCATCCCTCTCTCCCTGCAGCATCTCTTTGCCATGTTTGGCTCAACGGTGCTCGTCCCCATCCTCTTTCACGTCAACCCAGCGACAGTGCTGCTTTTCAATGGAATCGGCACCCTGTTCTATCTCATTCTCTGCAAGGGGAAGATTCCCGCGTATCTCGGATCGAGTTTTGCCTTCCTCTCCCCCGTTTTTCTTGTCCTCTCTCAGTACAGCTATGAGTCGGCGCTCGGCGGATTTATCATCGTTGGTATGGTCTTCTGTATTGTCAGCTTCATCGTACATACAATTGGAACGAGCTGGATTGATGTCATCTTTCCGCCTGCCTCGATGGGTGCGATTGTCGCCGTCATCGGTCTTGAGCTGATGCCAACAGCGGCAAATATGGCGGGACTGACGGGCGAAAACACCGACACAACCGTCATTTTTGTTTCGATTGCGACGCTTGCCATCACAATTTTTGCCTCGATGGCATTTCGCGGCTTCCTCTCCATCATCCCGATTCTCATCGGCGTTGTTGCAGGCTATGTCATTGCGTTCACCGTCGGCATTGTCGATCTCTCGCACGTTGAGAGTGCTCCATTGTTCGCAATTCCTACCATCTACACACCAGAGTTTGACCTGCGCGCAATCCTCATCATTCTGCCCGCTTCCATCGTCGTCATCGTGGAGCACATCGGGCATCTCATTGTGACGGGCAATATCGTCGGGCGCAACCTCGCAAAGGACCCGGGGCTCGACCGCTCTCTCCTCGGCAACGGCGTCTCGACAATCATCTCCGGCTTCTTCGGCTCGACGCCGAACACGACATACGGAGAGAACATTGGCGTGCTCGCCATCACAAAGGTCTACTCCACATGGGTCATTGGCGGTGCCGCCATCTTTGCGATCCTGCTCTCCTGCCTCGGCAAGCTCGCCGCACTCATCCAGAGCATCCCAACGCCCGTCATGGGCGGCGTCTCCATGCTGCTCTTCGGCGTCATCGCCGCCTCCGGCATCCGCATCCTCGTCGAGGCAAAGGTGGACTACAACAACCCGATGAACCTCCTCCTCACATCCATCGTCATGGGCGTCGGCGTGTCAACCGCGAGCCTTACCATCGGCACGGTGACACTGCGCGGCATGGCACTTGCGACCGTCATCGCCATTGTCCTCTCGATCTCCTTTCGCATCATCCTCGCCCTGCGCGGACAGGAACAAAAGAAGAGCGAATGACGAAACACATCATCACGCTGGCAGACGGCGAGACCTGTCCAGCAAAGGCGTATCTCATGCGTTCGTGCGGGATTTCCTCGAGCTTGTGGAAGCGGATTAAACACAGCGGAACATTCGCCGTGAACGGGGTCCCCATGATTGCAGCACGTACCGTCCTGCGCGCAGGAGATACGGTCTCCTATGATCTGCCCATCGTATCCTCCGTGATTCCTGAGCAGCTTCCGCTGAAGATTGCCTACGAGGACGATGATCTCCTGATCATCGACAAACCCGCAGGGCAGCTTGTCCATCCAACAACAAGGGAGGCACATGGAACCGTTGCTAACGCAGTGCTTGGCCTCTACGAGGCACGCGGCACAGAACTCGGCTTCCATCCCTGCCATCGCCTTGACCGCAATACAACAGGATTGCTGCTCATCGCAAAGCATCCCGAGGTCCAGTATCAGATCGCAAAGCAGGACACGCTCGAACGTGAGTATTTGGCACTGGTTGATGGAACGCTGACGCCAAGCTCCAGTACGATTGATGCCCCCATTGCGCGCGCACTGCCAAGCATCATCCTGCGCCGTGTTATACCCGATGGAAAGCCCGCACGTACCCATTACAAAACGGAGTGGACAAACGGCGGTCATACACTCCTGAGCCTGCAGCTTGAGACGGGGCGCACCCACCAGATCCGTGTCCATCTCGCCCACCTCGGTCATCCCCTGCTTGGTGACGACCTCTACGGCGGCAGCACAGAACTGATAGCACGTCACGCCCTCCACTCTGCGCACCTTACACTCACACATCCGCGCACGCGTGAAAACCTGACGATCACAAGCCCTCTGCCGGAGGATATGGCACGCATTTTAATGAGTCCATGAAAGCGAGCGCCTAGCAAGCATTTTCATTGATCTGTATCGCAGAAAAACGTGTATTTGGGTCTAAATTTATCTAGAAAAATGTGTAAAATCCAGTTATAATAGTCAGAAAAACGTGTTGTACTATCCCAATGTTCAGGAAAGGACGGTGATCCTGTGAACCGCAATGCAATCCATACATTGCTGCAGTGGAAAGTTCGCAAAGATCGCAAGCCTCTCGTTCTGAGAGGAGCACGTCAAGTTGGCAAAACATGGCTGATGAAGGAATTTGGGAAATCCCACTACAGCAACTCTGTCTATTTCAATTTTGATGAAGATGATGCACTGACCTCCATCTTTGAAACGAACAAAAATCCCCACCGCATCGTGGAATTGCTCTCCATCGTCGCAGGTGAGAGAATCGAGCCGCATACGACGCTTCTCATCTTCGATGAAATTCAGGAATGTCCCGCTGCGTTGAACGCGCTCAAATACTTCAAGGAAAAGGCGAATGACTACCACGTCATTGCTGCGGGGAGTCTGCTTGGAACACTCCTTGCCGCACCCAAATCCTACCCCGTCGGCATGGTCAATCTACTCGACATCCAGCCGCTGACCTTCGATGAATTCCTCGCAGCAATAAACCCAACGCTTTATTCATACTATGAAAGCATACAGAAAGATCAGCACATCGAGGATATTTTTCATCAGCGTTTGCTTGATGCCTACAACAATTATCTCATCATCGGCGGAATGCCGGAATGTGTCGCCTCTTGGGAAAGATATAAAGATCCCGCCAGAATATCCGAGATCCAGAGGGAACTCATCACAATCTATGAAAACGACTTTTCCAAACACAACGGAAACGTCAACAGTGGCCGCATTCTCCTCGTATTCCGCAGCATTGTTGCACAGCTTGCCAAGTCAAATGAGAAATTCATGTACGGGGCTGTTCGCAGCGGGGGCCGGGCACGCGAATTCGAGGAGGCAATCGAATGGCTGGTGTCTGCGGGCATGCTCAACCGCGTCTACAATGTTTCCAAGGCGGAGCACCCTCTCGCCGCATTTGACAAGCTCGATCAGTTCAAACTCTTTGTCTTTGACACAGGACTGCTAAAGTATATGGCAGGGATCGATAACAGTGCGATTCTCCTAAAAAGCGACTATCAGTTCAAAGGTCCATTGACCGAAAACTACATATTGCAGCAGCTTCGTACACGGTTTGCATGCGAGCCGCGCTATTACAGTACGAAGAACAGTGAGATAGATTTCGTACTACAAGCCGGCAGCGATATCATCCCCGTAGAGGTAAAGGCCGGCGAGCGTAAATCTGCCCCCTCATTCAAGCGGTACATTGCCGACCACAATCCAAAATATGCCCTGCGCTTTTCAAAGCGCAGCTATCAAAAGGATGGCACAATCACCAATATTCCTCTATATCTCGCAAGAAAGACAATCGAGCTTCTATAAAAGAAAAGAGCACCGCAGACGGAACGCTTCCATCTGCGGTGCTCCTTATGTTATCCAGCCTTTACTTGCCTGTACCAAACCACTTCTGATAGATCTTGTCGTATTCGCCGTTCTCATGCAGCTTCTTGAGCGCCTCATTGACCTTCTTCTGAAGGTCTGCATTGTCCTTCGCCATCGCAATGCCGTAGTCCTCTGCAGAGAGCTTGTCCTCGAGGGACTTCACGCCGACTGCCTGCGACTGCTTAATGTAGTAGTCGTTGACAGGACGGTCATTGACGACAGCATCTACGCCGCGTGCCTTCAGCTCCATAAAGCAGTCAGCAGGAGTGTTGAGCTCCGTGACCGTGACGCCTTCCATCTCCTTGACCATGTTTGCACTGGTCGTACCGATCTGGACAGCGACCTTATGCCCCTTGAGATCCTTGAAGGATTTGATCGCCTCCTCATCGCTGCGCACAATCATCGTAAGTCCCGACTGATAGTACGGATCGGAGAAGCCCACCTTCTGCTTGCGCTCATCATTGATCGTCATTCCGCTGATGATGACGTCGATGTTCTTTGCCTGCAGTGCGGGAATGAGCCCGTCAAAGCCGATGTTCTGAATCTCTGCCTCACTGCCCATCTCCTTCGCGATGGCACGGATGAGATCCATGTCGAAGCCCTGATAGTCCTTCTGTCCCTCGTCTTGGAACTCAAAGGGTGCAAAGTCGATCGCAGAGCCGACGCGCAGCACCTTAGCTTCCTGCTTTGCCTGATCGCCGCCGCCGCAGCCGACGAGAGCGAGGCTCACGAGAGCACCGGTCAGAACGAGTGCCAATTTCTTCAGTTTCATGGGGAAACCTCCTCAAATAAAATCAAAGGAGGGACGCCGCACTGAATGCTGCAATCCCTCCATAGAAGGAGGCAGAGCCTCCTCAAAAATCCTTAGAAACGTGCTGCGCGCTTCGAGCTGAAGCAGTCACGGCAGTAAACCGGACGATCCGTCTTCGGCTCGAACGGGACCTCCGTGTCCTTGCCGCACTCGGCACAGACCACATGGAACATCTGACGCTCGCCGCTGCTCTGCTCGTCACGACCACGGCGACGCTTGTCGCGGCAGTCACGGCAGCGTGCCGGCTCGTTCTCAAAGCCCTTCTCCGCGTAGAACTCCTGCTCACCAGCAGTGAATACGAAGTTGCCGCCACATTCCTTGCACACGAGTGTCTTGTCTTCAAATGCCATTCTTCCACAATCTCCCTTGAAAAATATTAGTTAGTCTCTCCATTCGCCGAACTGGGAAAGCGTTCACTGAGATTATGGTACGGGCAAGCATTGATTGCATAAGCAAAGCTTCACTCGTTCATTGAACGACTATCAGGTCTTGAGGAACGGATTTCAACGCTCTGTATTATACAGATGTTTTTCATAAAGTGCAAGCATTTTTTCTATGCCTTATGATATTGATCAAAACAACCTCTCCTGCACATCCAGCCAGCTTTCCTGCACCGCATTATGCACGCGATCACCCGCCTCTGCGTACCCGATGAGAAAAGGCGAGGCAGGATCGTGACGGCGACGATTTTTCACAACACGGGCAACGTGCGTATTCGCATAGCAGTAGCGGCAGAGGTGCGGGCAGCTGTCATACGTGCCGATGTCTGCGCCGAGATAGCAGTCACATTCCTTTCGCTGCCGCTGGTATTTCGGAAAGCGAATGCGTCGCCCAAGCGCACGCTCATAGATGTGCGGGGTCATGCAGCCGCCCGTATCCGCTCCGAAGGCGGCGAGTTCATCTCCTCCGCCGCAGGGGTAGACAATCATGCCGCAGTTTTTCGCCGTATCAATGATATATGCGCCAAGTTCAAGCCGTTCGGTCCGTGTGACATCGCGCCCCTCCGGGAAATTCCGCCGCGTCTTGGCGTACCGCATAAGAAAACTGATGACAACCATCTCCGTCGCCCCTGCAAGCATCTCTGCCATCACGGCGAATTGCTGCCGATGCCAATCGACTGTATGCCGTTCGTCGATGATAATGGGATCATAACGCCAGCCGATCGCATGCACGCCGATGATTTTCGAGAGCTGACGAAAACTCTGCACAACTTCCTCCCACGGCGGTACGTTTGGCTCAATATCCCCGCCGTAGGGCGTGATGGTGACGTACCAGAACTGTCCGTACGGCGCGAGGAGGCCCATATGCGGGAGCATGGGCGCGGGATTCTTCGTGCAGAAGGCGATGAGATCGACAACGCGCGGATCAAGGAGGTAACGCGTGACGTGCTGTGCATCGTAAGGGTTGCGCACACACACTTCGCCTGCGCGCAAGCGGTTCACGAACCACGGTGCATAGAACGCAGGGATGTCTGTACGCATTCCTGTATTGAGGATCATATGCGCCCTCCTCTCTTTTCTAGAACAGCACATTCCGCGTAAAGATAAATCCCCGGCAGCCACAGATGCCGGGGATTTTGATGTCAGAAATACTCAGAGATAGCGGATATAGACGTAAATGTTTGCAATAGCGATGGTAAACGTCATGATGGGCAGCGCAATTTTCATGAACCCGATGAAGGAAATGGGACGTCCACGCTGCGCCGACATGGATGCAACGACAACGTTTGCGCTCGCACCGATCAGCGTTCCGTTTCCGCCTAGGCATGCGCCGAGCGCCAGGGACCACCAGAGCGGATCGAGGTTGCTGAGGCCCATTTGGCCCATGTCTTGAATGAGGGGGATCAGCGTTGCAACAAACGGAATGTTGTCGATGAAGGCGGATGCAAATGCGCTCATCCAGAGGATTAGGATTGCCGTTGCCTCGACATCACCGCCCGTCGCCTGGATTGCCTCAGCCGCAAGCATACGGATAACGCCCGTCTCAACGAGTGCACCGACGAGGATAAAGAGGCCGCCGAAGAAGAAAATGGCCGGCCACTCAATCTTGGAGAGTATCTTGACAATCTTTTCCTCGTCCTCCGTTGCCGTGAGCAGCAGGAGCAGTCCTGCACCAGAAAGTGCAACGGTTGCGGACTCCAAACCGAGATTGCCGTGCAGAACGAACAGCGTAATCGTGAGGAAGATAACTGCAAGACATTTCTTCAGCAGAGCATGGTCCGTGATCTGCGCATCTGCAGGCAAGCGCATGATTTTTTCCTGCAGCTCCGGCTGTGTATGCAGGTCTTTGCGATAAAGTGCAATAAGGATGAATTGTACCAAGATAAAGATAATAATAGAGACAAGTGTGAGATTATCGATAAACGCCATGAAGTCAAGCCCAACCGCGCTGCCGATCATGATATTCGGCGGATCGCCGATGAGGGTTGCCGTGCCGCCGATGTTCGATGACAGGATCTGCGCGATGAGATACGGCATAACGTCTACCTTGAGCTGCGAGGTAATGCTGAACGTAATAGGCACGGTCAAAAGCACCGTCGTAACATTGTCCAGCAGCGCCGAGCAAACCATCGTAATGGTCGAGAGCACGACAAGGAGCGCAACCGGACGCGCCTTTACCTTCTGCGCTGCCCAGATCGCGAGGTAGTTAAAGAGCCCCGTCTCGCTCGTGATATTCACAATGATCATCATCCCCATGAGCAGTCCCAGGGTGTTGAAGTCAATGTGGTGAACGGCCGTCTCTTGATCAATGATGCCAAAGAGTATCATGAGCATTGCGCCGAACAATCCAACGATCGTACGGTGCACCTTTTCAGAGATGATGAGCGCATATGCGACGACAAAGATGACAATCGCCGCAATCGTTGCATTTTCCATCATTACACATCCTTCTTCTCGTTACGAGATCAATCACGTCGCCGTGATAATCACCTGCCGACCCTTACGCTGGATCTTGAGCTTATAGTGCTGCACGTCTTCCTGGGCAAGTGTCAGTTTCAGCTCCATCAGCGCTCGGCCGAGTTCATCTGCCTGCGCGGACGAAAGTCCAGCACGGGCAAGGTCGGCGGGAGGCTCCTGTGCCGCCTGTATACGCGCACGTTCCTCCTCCTGCCGCTCCTTTTTCAGCAGAACCTCGGCGAGGGTTTCCTCCTCCTCAAAGCCCTGCATCATATCTTTGTCAGATCGGTTCTTCGGTATCTTTGCCACAGCAAACCTCCTTATGCCGCCCGCATCGGACGACATGATACCACACGCGGCGGAGAACTCACTTCGCCTTGCTCCATGAGTCCTTCAGCCCAACAACGCGGTTGAATACTATATGATCCGGGGTTGTATCCGGGTCAACAGCAAAGTAACCGACGCGCAGGAACTGATAGCTCGTACCTGCTGCCGTCAGACGAACACTCGGCTCGATCTTTGCATCTGTAAGAATCTCGAGCGAGTGCGGATTCAGCGCATCGATGAAATGCTCCTCTTCCCCCTCGGACGCATCGCGCAGAAGGCTCTCATAGAGACGCACCTCCGCCGTGAGCGCATGCTCTGCCGCAACCCACTGGATCGTCCCCTTCACCTTGCGGTTCGCAGCCGCGCCGCCGCTGCGTGTCTCTGGGTCGTAAGTACAGCGCAGTTCTGTGATCTCGCCTGCGGCATCCTTGACGACCTCCTCGCATTTGATGATATAGGCATGCTTGAGGCGTACTTCGCCGCCCGGCTTCAGCCGGAAGAATTTCTTTGGCGCATCTTCCATGAAGTCCTCGCGGTCAATATAGAGTTCACGGCCAAACGGCACGTAACGCTGCCCGCCATGCGTGGGACTGTTCTCCGCGACCAGATATTCGGTCTCCCCCTCTGGATAGTTGGTGAGAACGAGCTTGACCGGACGCAATACAGCCATGACACGCGGTGCATTCTGGTTCAGCTCATCACGTACACTGTGTTCAAGCATCGCGTTATCGACCGTACTGTTGCTCTTGGCAACCCCGATCTCCTCACAGAACGCACGCACTGCCGCAGGCGGGTAGCCGCGGCGGCGCATACCGGAGATCGTCGGCATACGCGGATCGTCCCAGCCGCGCACGTGCCCTCCCTCGACGAGTTCACGCAGCTTACGCTTGCTCGTGATCGCCCCCGAGAGATTGAGCCGTGCAAACTCGATCTGACGCGGACGCGCCCCTGTGGGGAAACCGAGCGACTCGAGCAGCCAGTCGTAGAATGGGCGGTGCTCCTCAAACTCAAGCGTGCACAGGGAGTGCGTAATGCCCTCAATGGCATCTGAAAGAGGATGGGCAAAATCATACATCGGGTAGATGCACCATGCGTCACCTGTCCTGTGATGCGAAACGTGAGCAATGCGATAAATGACGGTGTCGCGCATAACGAGATTTGGCGAGGTCATGTCGATCTTTGCACGCAGGACGCGCGCCCCATCCGGAAACTCACCCGCACGCATGCGCGTGAAGAGGTCTAGATTTTCCTCCACAGAACGATTGCGGTACGGACTTTCCCTCCCCGGCTCCGTCAGCGTACCGCGATGAGCGCGGATCTCATCCGCCGAGAGATCATCCACATAGGCGAGCCCCTTTTTTATGAGCTCGACTGCATATTCATACATTCGCTCAAAGTAGTCCGATGCGTAGAAAAGACGATCTGCCCATGAGAATCCGAGCCAGCGGATATCCTCCTGAATGGAATCCACATACTCAACATCCTCCTTCGTCGGATTTGTATCGTCAAAACGGAGGTTGCAGAGACCATGATAGTCCTCTGCGACTCCAAAGTTGAGGCAGATAGACTTTGCATGTCCAACGTGCAGATAGCCGTTCGGCTCAGGCGGGAATCGCGTATGGATTCCTGACGAGTGACGCCCCTCTCGCAAATCCTCGTCAATGATGTTCCGGATAAAATTCGATGTCTTTACTTCCGCCATGGTATCCCTCTATCCGTATAATTCCAATCAATCGTTCTGTGCGCAGAGCCGCTCGATGTAGGCGCGCAGACGTGCGACTCCCTCGGCAATCCCCTCCTGCGCTGGAAGGCTCTCAATAAAGGCGTCCACATAACCGCGTTCGACAATGCGGCGCAGTGTCCACATAAAATTGATGTCATAGATCCACATGAGGCGCACAATCTTGCGGTCGCCGTGCGTACGCAGACGATAGTAGTCGGCCTGTCGTCCCGCCGCGAAGTCTACCACGAAGTCGGGACTGACCTCCTGCGCCGCGTCCGATGGTACGAAGTTCGGCGCCGTCTCCGCCCCCTCGGGCGTAAGAAACGGCAGCAGTACGCGATAGATGTCGAGCTTGTCCGCGTCGCGGATCAGCTTTGCAAAAAACAGCTTTCGCTCATCATCCGTCGGCGCGATTTCCTTCTTGTTGTGGTACTTGATGGCAAAACGTACAAGGTCCGCATCCGCAGGGGTGAGCCGCTCCAGAAAGTCTACTTCCTCCGCGAGCACCTTCAGTCCGAGATCGGCATGATCCTCCGAGGAGGCATCGTTGAACGTCTGATATATGGCATACTGTCGAAAACGCCCCACATCGTGAAAGAGCCCGATAATCTCAGCAAGTCCCGTATCGTGTGCATTGCATCCCAGATGCTTTGCAAGTGCACGCGCATTCGTCGTAACATAGCCCGTATGAATCTCTTTGAGCTGTATCCCCAACATCACGTCAGGCTCGTCCGTCCGGAAGGAACGCATATAGTCATTCATCCACGCATGCATCTCATGCAGGAGTTCTGTCATCAGCGTTCCCCCTTTCACATATTGTACTGCAGTCAGCCGTCGCTTGCCGCAGCATAGGCGTCATCAAAATCCGTCGCGATGAGCGTCGCCTGCACCTTCCCCGACATCTCCGGCTGCACAACGAGTCCAACAATGACATTGACCTCAGGATGTGCGCTTCGATGGATATAGTGCACGGCCTCATCCACATCGCGCATGCTCATCTTGGGATCTCCCGTGAGATTGAGTACGACGCCGCGCGCCCCCTCAATCCCCCGATCAATGAGAGGGCTTTCAATCGCCTTGCGAACAGCCTTCTGGGGGCTCTCCTCCACCCCGATGGCGAGCAGTGCGTCACTCGACGGGCTCTGGCGGAAAATCGTCGTCACGTCGGAGAAATCGACATTGATGACCCCCGTCGTGAGAATGAGCTCTGCCACACAGCCGACCGTCTGCCGCAGCACCTCATCCGCGAGGGCAAAGGCGTCGACAAAGGACATATTGCGATCCGGCGCGATCTTGAGCAAGTTGTCGTTACGGATCGTGATAAAGGCATCTGTATGTCCCTGCATGCGTGCAATGCCCGTCTGTGCCGTCTGCATTTTGCGCGCCATCTCGAAGTGGAACGGTGTGGTCACGACGCCAATCGAGAGAATCCCCATGTCCTCTACAATTTCCGCCACGACAGGTGCGGCTCCCGTACCGAGTCCGCCCCCCATCGTTGCTGCAATGATGACGAGATCTGCCCCCTCCAGTATGGCGCGAATCGCCTTCTCTCCCTCACGTGCAGCCTGTTCTCCAATCTCGACACGACCGCCCGTACCGCGCCCATTTGTCAAGTTCTCGCCGATGGGCAGCACCGCGATTCCCTGCTTGTGCAGCGTATTCAGCTGGCGCAGATCAGAGTTGATGCCGATGAGCGTGATGTCGAGGTCATATTTCTCTCGCACACAGCGCACGATATTGTTGCCGCCGCCGCCCACGCCGACCACCTTGATTGTGATTTTCGGTTTGATAATTTCAGCTGCCGGCATATACATACTCCTATCGAAGTATCGATTCAATCAAATTCCTGCTGTTTCCCTGTACCGCGCATCTGCGCAATGAGTGCACCGCCGAGGAGGAGAGCACAGCCGAACAGCTGAATGCCGCTCATCGTCTCCCCGAGAACGATCCACCCCGACACAGCGGCAAATACCGCCTCAAGCGAGAGGAGAATGGATGCCTGCGTTGGCTCCACATACGCCTGCCCGAGAATCTGACAGGTGTAGGCGACACCGCAGGAGAGAATCCCCCCGTAGAGAATGGGGAATGCTGCGCCCGCGACGGCGCTCCATGCAAACGGCTCATAAGCGGCGGCAAGCATCGTATTCCCAAACGTACAGACCAGCATCTGCATCAGACAGAGTTCGATGACATCGACCGTACTTGCATAGCGGTCAATGAGCAAGATTTGTGCCATCCAGAAAAAGGAGGAAATGAATACGAGTATATCTCCCGTATTTAACTCGGTCTCTCCGTGCGCGGAAAGGAAGTAGACTCCTGTAAAAGCAAGAACCGCGCCGCCCCACTGTGCCGCACGTACGCGCTGACCGAGCAGAACGGCGGCAAGCGGCACAAGCACAATGTAGAGTGTCGTGATAAACGCCGTCTTTCCCGCCGTCGTATAGAGCAGCGCGACCTGCTGCAGGGTTACCCCCACAAACATCGCAAGTCCAACGGGAATACCCGCCCGAAAGCCCGAGCGGAACGTCCCTGCACGCTTCTGTGTCATACGCTTGCCGCGATAGGCATACCAGAGCGCCCACATAAAGAGCGTACCAAGTGCAAAGCGCGCTGCCGCATAGGTATAGGGACCGAGCCCCTCCATGCCGAGAATCTGAGCAACAAAGGTCGTCCCCCACAGCAGTGATGCCGTCAGCAGCAAGAGACTCCCGCGCAGGTGCATCTCAGAGCACCTTTGACAGGAAGCTGCGCGTGCGCTCCTCCTTCGGATGCTCAAACACCTCGCGCGGTGCGCCGGACTCGATGATGCGCCCCTCGTCCACGAAGAGCAGGCGGTCGCCCACCTCGCGGGCAAAGCCCATCTCATGTGTCACAATGACCATCGTCATGCCCTCGTTCGCGAGCGCACGCATGACATCAAGCACCTCACCGACCATCTCAGGGTCAAGCGCCGAGGTCGGCTCATCGAAGAGCATGACCTTCGGGCGCATGGCAAGCGCACGCGCAATCGCGACACGCTGCTGCTGTCCGCCCGAGAGATTGTCCGGATAGGCATCTGCCTTTTCCGCAAGCCCCACGCGCGCAAGCAGTTCGCGTGCTGTTTTCTCCGCCTCATCCCGTGCGGTGTGCTTTACCTTCATCGGTGCAAGCATGATGTTCTCAAGCACCGTCATATGTGGAAAGAGGTTGAAGCGCTGGAACACCATGCCGACCTCTTCGCGCACCTTGTTTATATTTGCCTCACTCGAAAGCGTAATGCCGTCAACGACGACCTCGCCCGCAGTCGGCTCCTCGAGGTGGTTCATGCAGCGCAGCAGCGTGCTCTTGCCCGAACCGGAAGGGCCGATGATAACGACGACCTCTTTTTCATCAATGGAGAGATCGATGCCCTTCAGCACCTCATCCGCGCCGAAGGACTTGCGCAGTCCCTTAATCTCAATCATGGACGCGATACCTCCGTTCCAGATATGCAACAAAGCGCGAGATCGTCAGCGTCATCACGAGATAGATGACAGCGACGCTCATCCAGATTTCAAACGAGCCATAGGTCTTTGCAATGATGAGCTGCCCGCGGCGCGTCAGCTCCTCGAAGCCGATAACCGAGACGAGAGACGAGTCCTTGAGCATCGCGATGAACTCGTTGCCGAGCGGAGGGATGACGCGCTTGAACGCCTGCGGCACGATGATGTAGCGCATGGTCTGTAGCCATGTCATGCCGAGTGAGCGTCCCGCCTCCATCTGACCGTCATCGACCGACTGAATGCCCGCGCGGAAGATCTCTGCCACGTACGCACCCGAGTTGATGCCGCACGCCGAGATCGCCGCAATGAACGGATCGATACGCTGCCCCGTGATGACGGGCAATGCAAAGTAAAAGAGAAAGATCTGGACAAGCAGCGGCGTCCCGCGGAAGAACTCCACATAGACCTCCGCGAGCATACGCAGCACGCGCAGATTCGAGATGCGCGCCACCCCTACGATCAGACCGATCACAAAGCCGATCGCCGTCGAGAGGACCGTAATCTGTATCGTAACCCCCGCACCAATAAGCAGCAGCGGGAATGAGTTGACGACGAGATTCATATCAAAAGTCATAAGCCCAACCATTCTCCCCGTAGAAATCCATAATATTCTTGCATAAAAAGCCGTCCTTCATATTATATTTCAATCACAGAGCGCTGTCAATAAATTCAGGCTCTTAACCGAATGCGGAGTGTAGGATTACAAATCCAATAGGAAAAGCCTTATCACCTAAACATCACAATGAAACAAATGACCTTCTATGTGCAAAAATCACATAGAAGGTCATTTTACCAAATCAAATACTCAATTCAACGGCAGCCATTACAGCTTCTTGGACAGTGCCTCAATGCTGTCCGACATCGCCTTTGCCTCCTCGACAGAGGCGCTGATTTCCTTCATGTTCGCCGCCTGATTCTCAATTAGATCGTTGATCGACCTGATACGGTCGGTAATGTGGCTCGCGGCCTTCTCCATCGAGCCAAGCGCCTCAAGGATCTTGCTCGCAGCATCGCGGCTGCTCTCAGCGAGTTTTCCGACCTCCTCTGCCACGACAGAGAATCCACGTCCCGCCTCACCGGCACGGGCAGCCTCGATGGAGGCATTCAGTGAGAGAAGGTTCGTCTGTTTCGAGATCGTCATAACGAGCTCGGACATTTTGAGCGTATTCTCCGTCTGGCCGCGTGTATCCTCTGCGGCGTTCGTGATCTCCTCCTGTACGTTCGAGATCTCCATCGTGCGCTCCATTGTCTGGCTCACGCTCGCGGTGATTGCGTCGATGGACTCATACAGACTGCTGAGCATCGTACTTAGTTCATTGTAGAATTTCTCCTTGCGCTGCGTATTCTGCTCGATTTCCTCCTGCTTACTCTTCTCCTCATTGATGTCGACAAAGACACCGATGATCTCCTCAGGATGTCCATTCTTATCGCGCACGACATTACCAGAGGCATGATACCAGCGATAGCTGCCGTCGTGAATCTTGAGGCGATAGTCTGCATTGTACTGCGTACGCCCGCTGAGATCCTTGATACAGGTGTTAAAGGAAGAGAACGTCTCCTCCACATCGTCCGGATGCAGACGCGAACTCCACGACTCAAGTGTATTCGGGAAATCCGACTCTCCGCGGAAACCGATCATACGGCGGAACTCATCCGACCAGATCGCATAGGCGATGCTGAAATCTGGATTGATCTTCATATACCACATACCAGATTTAATCGCCTCGTTGACCGTGCGCAGACGGAAGCGCTGGTACTCAAGCTCCTCGTTCACGCAGTCGATCAGCGCATTCAGCTCGGCTGCATACGGCTCGCTGCCGCGCAGTTTCGCAAAGAGCTCATTCTTCTCATGCCCCGCAACGATCTCCTGAATCGTACTGGACACATCCTGTGCTCCTGCTGCCCCGTCCATATTCTTTTCAAGCATAGCATTCCCTCCAAAAAATTTGCTCCCGATATTAGGTTTATTGTACCATATCAGGACACATATGCAAGCGTGACTTGAGAATTCCTTGCATTTTTATATTGAATTAGAAAGGACAGCTGCATAAAATTACGTGCAGCTGTCCTTATTCTGTAAGTTTCTATAAATAATTAGAAGCTCTGCTCAACGCCGACCATGAAGTTGCGGCCGGGTGCTGTCCACCACTGTCCAGGAGCGCCCCATTTCACATTCGAGTGTTCGGCATAGAACTGGTTGAATATGTTGTTTGCCTTGAGATATACCTTCGTCGCATCCGCAACCTTATAGTTCATGGAAAGATCGACGACCCAATAGTTATTGCTTGGGAATGCACCGCTCACGGGACCCGGACGTCCAATCATGCCACGCGCAAGGAGCGAGGAATCGAAATCTCGGTTGCGGTAATCCACACCGATATTCCACTGATCCTTGGGCAGATAACCGTCGACGTTCTCACCTCTTTGTTCCGTCTTGCCAACATGTGTCTGCGTATATCCAACACGCGCACGCCAATGGGAATCAACGCGTTTCGCAAATTGGAGCGACCATCCATGTGCATCTTCATCCCCGACGTTAATATTCTGATATGTCATAGGATGGTAGCCGATACGGTTCTTCGAATGCCGTTTAAAGTAACTTGCCGTGAGACTGAGACCTCTGCCAAAGTCATGTGCAATGCCGATTTCCTTCGTATTGCCGGATTCAGGTTTGAGATTTGCATTTCCATACGTCGGCGCATAAAGCTGGTTCGGTGTCGGCGTGATAAAATATTCACTATAAGAAACATAAGCATGTGTCAACGGGTCGATGTCATAGCCAAGGCTGACGCTCGGACTGTTGTGGCTGCCGAATGCAGAGTTGCTGTCATGACGAATGCCTGCCGTAAGTTTTAGTGTAGGAATGATACTCCACTGATCCTGAAGGTAGAAGGAGCGGTTCAAAAGAGTGCGATCACCGATACTTACAGCACCGCCGTTCTTGATCGTCGTATCATCCTTCGTAAACTCAAAGCCCGCTGTCAGCAGATGATCACCAAGCTGCTTGTCAAACTGGTCGCTAAATCTCCATGTCTGAACATCAAACTCATAAAAAGATTTCACGGGCAAGAGCGTCAGCCAATCCAAGCTGTAAGTGGTAAGATCATAATTATACTTACTGCGGGAGACACTCATCTGATTCTTTGTCGAGTCGTCGATCTGCACATTCCAAATCAGGCTGGTATCAAAATGATCATAGTTCCCAAGATTAACTGGAAGTCCCTGCTGCTTTTCATGGAGTGCCTGATAGCGGTCTGAATCCTTGTAGGAACGGAAGTTAAGGGCAAGATAGGACGCCTTGCTCAATTCCTTGCCGAGATGAAGATTGACCGAGTCCGCATCAAGTTCAGACGGTGTCTTATTCCCATGCGCATCCTTGAAGTCACTGCTCTTATCCTTCTGGTACTTAACACGCCAATCCCAGCCGTTCGCATTGCCCTCGTTTGCTGCGCTATAGAGCTGGCGTCCATAGCTGCCGTAGCCGACGCCGAGTGTCGTCTTCACTCCCTGCGCCTTCTTCGTGATGATATTGATGACGCCGCCCTTTGCATCCGAGCCGTAGAGTGTCGACGCTGAGCCATGCAGTACCTCGATGCGGTCGATGCCACTGAGATCCTTCAACGCAGACGTCAAAGATGCGGCAAAGCCACCCGCATAGTTCTGGCGGACACCATCGATCAGGAGGACCACATCCTCTGACCCATTGATATAGAATTTGGTGCTGTTGTTGTAGCCCGCCGGAGCATACTGGTTGACCGTGACGCCCGGCACATCGCGCAGAGCCTGCATCAGATCGGTATAGTGACGGCGCTCAATATCCTTTCCGGTAATCACCGTAATATTTGCATTCGCCTTCAGTTCTTTGTTGGGCGTTCGCGTCGCCGTGACGACGGTCTCTCCCAGTGAATGATCATCCGTAGAGTTATTGTCATTTGCAGCATACGCTTGCCCTCCCACAGACAGTGCACCAAAGGCAAGCGCCGCTGTCACAGCAATACGAATACTCTTCTTCATCCTGAACTCCTCCTAATTTTTTACTCGTAAGGGAATCCCATCTTATGAACTGTCGGCATGGACTCCAACAGGCAAAAGCATTTTACAAAAGCCCCAACGCAAAGCGTTGTGTACGCAGTTTTTGTTCTAAGTCACAGCGTGATCGCTGTGTGAACTCGTGCACAAGATAATCCGGCTGTATCGCATCAATAATTTTCCGTGCAGCCTCTGTTTGAAACGGCTGATGCAGATCGACCTGCAAAACATACGCCATCGCCTCGCTCCAATCAAGCGGACGATGCTCCCCTGCATACCGCCGCATCATCTCCTTCGTATAGCTGCCAGAAATAGACTGATGCAGATGTACTCCATAGATGCATTTTCCCAATTCGCCGAGATCGCGGTAGGTCTGCACCACATAGTCCGCACCTTCGTTCTCGTTCTGCAGGTCAAAATTCGTGTTCATCAGATGCCCAGTGTCGAGCATAAAGCCCGCATCGGCATAGTTGACCTGATCCAACAGCATTTCGGCAAGCTGTGGCTTTCGAAAGGTCAGCCCCGGCCACCAGAGATTCTCAAAGAGAAGTTTACACCCCGACGGTATCTCATCGGTGATCTGATTTACCAGTTCAATGGTCGCTCGTATAACATCCTCATCTGTTGCCGAAAATTTGCGCTGATACATCTCTGAGGTGCGATTGTGAGCGACGTGAAAGACAAGATACTCCGGCTGACAGAGCGCTGCCTGCCGCAGGTTCTCTTTCCATCGCTCCACCCACTCGCTGGTGTCAGATGCTCCGTAGTATGCGCGAATGTTCTCCTCGCTGCCGAACTCCTCCATGAGCGCTGCGCGATCGCCGCGCCAAAAATCCACCCACGTCGGCCAAAACAACAGATGTACCCCTCTGATGTATTCAGAGGGGTACATTTCCTGATTCCACGGTGCACATAGCATGAACTCAATGCCATCCAATCCGTGCGCACGAAGAACGGCAGGAATAATCCCTGCATCGTTTTGGAGGATCTTCTCCATATCGCAGTCCGCATTGGACAGATTCGTTAGTTCCAGCATATAGACCCTGTTTCTACAAGAAAGATTATATCAATATCATTGTAAAGATATTGTAACACTGTTCTCATAGCTTGTAAAGAAAGGTCAGGCGGGTCGTATTAGAATCTATAGCTGTAGCTGAGGAGATAGTTGATGGGGGCGACGTAGTAGTCCGATCCTGTGTGCGTAATCACATCATGCCGATCCAGCACGTTTTCGATGCGGAGACTGATCGCACTGTTTTCGTCCGGTGCATAGCTCGTGCTCCACGAAGTGAGGAGATACGGCTTCGATCGGTAGGCAGGTGCATTCGAGGGCGATTGTGTACGGGCAGCGAGATAGGATGCGGAAAGTGAAGATGCCCACTTGTCTTTTTTGTAGGTAACCCCTCCTGTGAGCTGTATCTTGCCAAAGGTGCTTTCCCAGCCGAGCGCTTTTTTCGCCGTACTGTTGCTCTTGGTCTGCGGGTTCTGCCACGTCAGCCCCCACTGATACGAGAAGCCATTTTTCCCCTTGATATCATCCGAGATTTCAAGTCCTGTATTGCGAAAATCCTCATTCGTGTACTGATAAGAAGTTCTCGATCGGTTCAGGTTTGCCGTGATGTTGTCCTTGACATCCATATGGAAGAGCGCAGCTTTCCACGAATGACCGCCGCTCATCTTTTTCCAGCCGATTTCATAGTTGATACCCTTCTGCGGCTTCAGGTCCGGCGAGGGAAGCTGCATGCTGTTGTCCTTATACATCTGCGCGAAGGTCGGCATGACGAACGACTGACTGATGTTCACATAGAGGCTGCTGTCGCGATCGAGCTTATGCAGCCACTGCGCCGACGCACTGAGGTTGCTGTAATTCTGTTTCTTCGTCGCTCCAGTTGTCCAGGTCTCGCGCAGGCCGAAGATGCCCGTATTCTTTCCGTCGAAACGCTGCTCCCACTGGCCGAACAGGCCCCAGTTATTGCGGTTATAGCTGTTCCCTTTTTTAGTATTGTGCGCGGGCAGTGTATGATATGTTTCATGTTCAAGATTAAACCCGACTGTCGCTGTCGCACGGTCGAGCCTCCATGTCCTCTGCAAATCCATACCGAACGTACGATTCTTCTCGCGCGTATTGTACCAGTAATCAGCATCTGTAATAGGTGTTCGTGGAGCGGGGTCTCTTGTGACAATATGGACGGGCCCAATTGCCTCCGTTGTCCCCGTATTGAAGTAAATGCTGCCCTTCCAATCCCTGTCGCGGTAGTTGAGCTGACTCGTATAGCGTTTGATCTCATATTTTCTCTTGTTGAACGGGTCGCCTACACGCACGCCGATCGACGACCTTCTCACATCCGTAACGGTGCGCTGATACGTTACGTCGGATTTATAGTAGTTCAATAGAAAATTGAGGCGTGGATTGATCTTGTACGTAAATCCTGCATTTCGTTTCTCTATGTCATGAATATCGGTGCGCGTTTCACCACGGAAGCGATTTGTTTTATTCTCATCACTATAGCTGGCACCCTCGCGCGTCTTCCACTGGTCATAACCGTAGTAGAAGCCAAACCGCTCATCTCCAATGGTCACGCCGTACTTACGCTGTCCGTACTTGCCAAAGCCCACGCGAGCTTCATTCGTCGTTGTCTTTTTTGTGATAATATTGACCACACCGCTAACAGCATCACTGCCGTAGAGGACCGCCCCACTGCCCTTGACAATCTCGACGCGTTCAATACTGCTCGCAGGAATTGCCTCAAGATTGTATTTACCGCGCCACGAGATTGGATTTCCATTCATGAGGACAAGTGTCCCGCCTTTGAATCCGCGCACGTTGAGATCATTGCTCATTGTTCCCATGGCCGCACCGTTGGGACCGAACGCCTTATATGCAAACCCGTTTGCCATCGACAGAACATCCGACGCAGTCGATGCGCCGCTGTCCTTGATATCCTCCGCCGTAATAACAGTCGTCGCGGCAGGGACATCCACATCTCGCTTCTGCGTGCGCGTCGCCGTCACAACGACCTCACCCAGAGAGTAGGTCGGCATCAGTTCATCGACCTCTGTCCCCGTATGCGACGTCTCCGACGCATAAACCTGACCCGTCATTGCCGAAAGTGCAACTGCCGCTGCAAGGAATTTCTTATGCCACATCTTCGTTGTCATCCTCCATAAAAATAAAATCAATTCAACTGAAAGCGGAACGTCTTTGTCCAAACGCCCCGCCGGCCATTGTCTCCTGGATTAAACTGAAATCGCCAGCCTGCAGCGACCGCAGCTCTGTCCATCGCGCGATACCCCGATGAGGACTCGACACTGACGGACTCGACAGAGCCGTCTGCTGCGACAAGGATCTTGATCGTCACAACCCCCTCGACATCGTCATCGATGAGTTCCTGCGGATACTCGGGCGCAGACTCGGAGCGCAGACTTGCCGCAATACGCTCCTTTGGCGGAGCGGGCAGCGTTCCGCTTCCCGTTCCGCCGCTGCCGTCTCCCGTGCCTGTTCCTGTTCCGATTCCGGTTCCGACAGATGCATTGCCTCCGCCCCCGCTCGCCGCTTGTCCGCTTCCTGTTTCTGCTCCTGCAGGAGCTGCGCGTGCAGCATGCTGCACCTTACGCTGCGGCTGCTGCGGCTTTTCCTCAGGCTGCGGCAGTGTCTTATCCTCCACGACGATGTCATCTATAGCGACCACAGGAGCAGGCGCAGGTGCGGCATCTCCCGCTGCACCGCCTGCTTCTCCGCCCGAATCGTAAAGCACAACATCAATTGGTGGCCTCTGCCCGCTCTGCTCCGCGATCGAGAAGAGGCCCAACGCTGATGCGATCAGAAAGAGGATGAAATGCACCAGGAGAGAAAGCCCAAAAGCCTTACGTTCTCCGTAGTTCTCAATCATTTCACTCTCCATATCATCCTCCTGTCTTCATGTGTCTGCGCAGGAGATACAGGAAATACGGTGTACCGATGAATGCTGTCATGATGCCGACACGAATCTCCATGCCGTGGAGCAGGATACGCCCCACAGAATCACATAGGACAAGGAATACCGCACCCGCAAGGAGACTCGCTGGCAGCAGACGTCGATGATCGGGGCCAATGAGGAGTCGTACCATATGCGGCACGACCAGCCCCACAAAACCGATGTTGCCGCTGATACAGACACCTGCCGCCGTCGTGAGTGAAGCAAGCACGAGGAAAAGAAGACGGAATGCCGTCACGGGCATCCCCGCTGCACGGGCCTCCACCTCACCAAAGGCGAGCAGATTCAGATGACGTGCAAGGAGCACCATGATGGATGCACCGACAGCGATCGGCCCGATGCCGAGCAGGACGTGATCCCAACGACGATAGTCAAGTCCCCCGATCGTCCAAAAGAGATATTGCTGCATCTTCTGCTCGTTCATCACGGTGAGGATCGCCGCCGTACACGCGGCGAGAAACATCCCAACGACAACCCCCGAGAGCAGGAGCGTCATGACTGGAATCCGCCCATGCCGCATCGATAACGATACGGTGAGACCCACTGCCAGCATGGAGCCGACAAAGGCAAAGGCAGGCAGTGTGAGCACGCTCCCCGCCGTCACGCCGATGCCAATGGCAAGCACAGCACCGACAGAGGCACCGCTCGATACGCCAATGATGCCGGGGTCGGCAAGCGGATTGCTAAAGATGCCCTGAAGAACAGCGCCCGAAACGCCGAGGCCTGCTCCGACCATCATGCCAACGAGAGTACGCGGGAGACGGATGTGCCACAGCACTGCCTCCTGCTCCGGTGTCACGACGACATCCGTGAGGATCGGAAGTCCCGCCGCGTGCGCAAAGGAGGCAGCAACAGCCTCCATCGGAATGTCATACTGCCCAGAACTCATAGACAGGAGAATCGCAAAGAGGAGTGCACCGACAAGAGCACACAGAAAGATCTGTGATCGTCCAAAACTCATACAACTGTCTCCCCTCTCTCTGATCTCTCCAGAATAACGCTGAGAAGATGCGCGTTCTCTCTCCCATCAGACGCCTCCGTATAGATCTCCGCATGACGGGTCAGCGGGTTCTCGACAACACGCACAGGCGCTCCGTATGCTTTCGTCAGGAGTTCATCCGTCAAGACAGCCTGCGGAGCTCCGTCAGCGAGGAGCGACCCGTGTGCGATTAACAACAACCGCGAGCAGAAGCGTGCGGCAAGACTCAGCTCATGCGCCACGAGCAGAACCGTCTTGCCCGCCGCAGCGAGTTCACGGCAAAAGCGAAAGATCTCCTCCTGATAGATGAGATCCAACCCCGTCGCAGGCTCATCGAGAAAGAGGACGGGCGTCTGCTGAGCAAGTACCTTCGCGAGCAGCACACGCTGACGCTGTCCGCCCGACATGGCGTGAAGGGGCTTATCTGCGAGCTCCGACACGCCCGTATACGCCATGCACGCTTCGGCGATTGCAAGATCCTCCGCCTTTTCCTGACTCCACCACGAGAGATAGGGGTAGCGCCCAGAGAGAACGACATCGCGTGCCGTATAAGCAAAGGTCATCTCCACGTGCTGCTGCAGATACGCCACACGACGCGCAAAATCCTTGGCAGGAAGCGTCTCAATGTCCACACCCATCAGCGCGGCAGATCCTGAAAGCAGGGGAAGAATGCCTCTCAGTGTTTTGAGAAGCGTGCTCTTTCCTGCGCCATTCGGCCCGATCAGCCCGACGATCTCCCCCGTTCCCACGGTAAATGACACATTCTCCAAGATGACCTGCCCATTGTATCCAGCATAGATGGTCTCAGCACGAATCATTTCACTCAAATAAATCCCCCCACACTGTCAAGGAACGGCTGAAAGATGCTCGGACTCTCCCTGCTTGAACGCATCCCCATATACGCGGTACGCAATCTCCTGCACACCAAAGACAAAATCCTGTGAGCAGTTATAGATATAGCCCTCGAACGGCTCTGCAAACGCCTTGTTTCGAATTGCCTTCATGGTCTGCAGGGACGGATCCTCCAGATAGTCTCTGCGAAATTTGGCAACATCATAATTACCTTGGTCGTTATACGTCGGCAGGAAGAGTATATCAGGATCGATCTGAACGAGCTGCTCCTTCGTCATCACTTGAAAATCACGAATGCCAAGCTCGGCACGTCCGTTGATGACGCCCGCATAGCGACATGCTTCATCGAAGCTGCTGCCAAGCCCGCCATACCCCCCCATGAGCGAGATGAGGACAACACGCTTGCGCTCTATCTGCGGGATCTTATTCACCTTTTCCCGGATCTCTGTCAGCTTTTCATCCATCATGGAGAGCAGTTTCTGCCCACGCTCCGGTTCCCCCGCTGCCTCAGCGAGAAGTGCAACTGTCTCACGAATCTCCGTGAGGTTTCGCGCTCCCTTGCAGACGATGACCTTGAGTCCCGCCTCGCGCAGAGAGGGCACCATAGTGAGATCTCCCCAATCCGGCACGACGACAAGATCCGGCTGCAGAGCCATGATCTCCTCAATCGTTGGATTGCCGATGCGCCGCGGGATCTCCTTGACAAGCCCTGTGATGTTGGAACTGACGGGATCATCGAGCAGACCATTGACCGCAGCCATGCGCTCCGGCTCCACGAGGCCGAGCATTGTCTCATCCGTACTCATTGAGAGTGTGAGGATACGCTTCGGCGGTGCGGGAAAATCGATCGCTGTCCCCTCAATATCCGTCACCGTATAGGCTGCCGTCTTCTCCGCTGTGCCACTTGGTACACCACATGCGGTAAGCAGAATGCTCAGCACGCAGAGGAAAAAGATCATGATATTTTTCTGATGCACAGCCTTCTCCTTTCCATTGATTATGGCCGAATTATACCATAAAACATTAACTGAGATTCATGCTACAAGATTAAAATTTTTCGTCGTTGGATATTGCCGTTCCATAACTGCTCCTCTATATGACGGGCGCCGCGCAATCCCATAAAGGGACAATCAGTCAGATGAAGTGCATCCTGCATAGGATAGGCGACGCCAAAATACTGAGCTCGCTTCGGATTGATATGCGCCGACTCATTGCTGCTCGCAAGCAGAAGTCCGTTTTCCATCGTGGAGAGCAGCTCCTGTATCCGGAGTGCATCTGTCTCGCTTAGGAGCTCATCCGCAATCGGAGTTGCTGTCGGCACGCCCTCAGCGTCCGCCGCAACGGCGAGATGACAGACATCTGCCCACTCCGTACGCAGCGCCTGCGCGATCCCCCAAGCCGTGGAGCGGGGCGCACGAATGAGTGCCGTCTCATAGCGGAGTTCTCCCCAGAGGCTTTTGCACTCGTTGATGCGCAGGAAGTCCTCGCGCGTAACGCGCGTGATCTCCTCTTCCGCAGCATCGGCACGGGGAGCGGGCAGCACACGTCCGATCTCTGCGAGCCACTTCCGCGTTCCCGCGCGGCCGTAGGGAGGCAGAGGTGCAATGCAGGGCATGCCGCAGGTCTCCGCAAGCAGGCGTGCAACACCGCCCCCGAGTTCGTCATGCACAACAATATTCAGCGCTGCCTGCGTCAGACCGCTCAGATCCGCCGCAGACATATCGCAGCCCAGAGCAGCATTGACACGGTATCCCGCCAGCGCAAGGAGCCGCATCAGTTCGTGCGCATCGTTCTCCCCGTTGTAGTAGGCACTCGTCACGCCGATGAGATTGACCGCATTCGCCTGTCCCGCGTGCCGTTCAGGCAGAAATGCTGAAAGCACGGCGCATGCAGCCTTATCCCAGCCATCGGCAAAACTCCCTGCGAGACCGCTGCTGTCCAGCACGGCGATCGGGCAGGAGAGCCCTGCCCCGCGCGCAATCGCCTCAATGTCGTCGCCGATGAGGCCCGCTGCACAGCTGCTGATGATCGCGAGCAGCGGAGGCGGCTGCTCCACATACGGGGCAAGAGCCTCGTGCAGATATTCCTCCGCGCCGAATACAATGGCGTCATTATCCAGCTGCGTGCAGATCATACGGTGTGAGATCGTGCTTTGGCTGTGCTCAATATGCCGCATCGCAAAGAAATAGCACCAGAGAGGTCCGTTGACGACAATGACAGCATCCCGCAGCCCCGCAAAAAAGGCAGATGCACCTGCAAGTGCACAGGTATCCGTGCACATACAAACATCGTCGAAGGATTTCTCCTGCTCAGCCATAGATCAACCCTCCTCTGCTCTCATGCCGGTGCAGTATCTGCCGCATATCGTCCAGCAGCCGACGTTCCATCGACCATCCGACCGACGGCAGCAATGCGAGGAAAAGCTGGCGCAGCTTCGCATCAACGAGCTCATGGGTCGTGAGAACGAAGTCTGCCGCATGCAGCATCTCATCCGCTGCTGCATCCCCCTCGTAATAGATAGGGACATCGGTCAGACACCGCAGTGCCTCCTCCATCACTTCACGCCGCGCAGGCATAAAACAGTCCAACAGCACGATTCCGGACAGCGCAACGCCGGCCTTGTTCAGCAGGCGCAGGATGATTTCCGGCTGAAACCATGTAAGGTCGCGGCCAATCGCAAGCCCGCATCTTCGCCCCGCGAGATCAGCACGCGCCTTCTCGACAACTGCGGAAAAGGACGCCTCCTCCGATGCGATGGCATGCTCTGCCGCCTCCTCTCGGTGACAGAGTGCGCCGACACGGCGCAGCCAGGTCTTTGTCTCCTCCGCGCCGACGGCATAAACATCGGCGAGATACGGCGTGTCAAAGCGCTCATGCATATGCTCCGCGAGTGCTGCAAGCTGTGCCTGCTTCTCATCGTCCATCCGACGTCCGAGGAGAATGATGAGCTCCGCCTCCGGCACCGCCTGCATCTCATCAAGCGCCAGATACGACGGGAACTGCGCCGTCACCTTGAGATCGAGCAGGGCGAGCAGCCGCCGCAGCTCCTTCACATATTCTCCGTGCATGCCCCCGCAGTCACCGAGGAGGGCAACGGTTCCCGGCTTCCGTTCTGCGGGATGCATGAAGCGGTCTACGAGCGCACGTGCAGCATCGAGGTAGCCCGCATAGTACTCTCCATCGAGGAAACCATGCGCCGACACCGCCATGACAGGAATCCCCAGCTCCTCCTCCATCTCCTCCGCGATCGCCTTCGTATCATCACCGATCACGCCGCTGACGCAGGAGTTTGCGATGAATACGGCCTGCGGGTGATACTTCTCTGCGCCAAAACGAATGCACTCCCGCAGTCGGTCCTCGCCGCCGAAAATCGCCTCGTTCTCTCCAAGGCCACTTGTCAGGAGCGGCACAGGAGAGAGATGTACGGAGGTCCCCGCTGCCGTCAGCCGGTGAAAGCTGCTCACATCCATGCCGTGCGCAATATGCGCACACGGACGCGGGCTGTGAAAGACAACAAGTGCGCCGCGCACAAAGGACAGCGCACGCCAGACGCCCGGCATGCTGCAGCTGCAGTTCGTCCGACGGACGCCGACGCGCTTGACCTCAATCCCCATAGCGCTCCACCAGATCCTCGAGCTCCTCGAACTCCATCGGTGTCGGAACGGTCAGCATTTCATTCGTATCGATCGCCTGCGCGAGTGCCGTATAGTGCTGCGCCTGCTCCGAATTAGGCGCATAGGCGATGAGCGTCTGCCGATGAATCTCCGCCTCGTGCACAGCGCGCGACCGCGGGATGTAGGTGATGAGCTGTGTGCCGATACGTGCAGCAAACGCCTCGAGCAGCTCTCGCTCGCGCAGGACATCCCTGCCGTTGCCGATGATGCCGCCGAGCTTCACCGCACCGCGCTCGGCGAAACGGCGCACCCCCTTCGCGATATTGTTTGCCGCATAGAGTGACATGAGCTCGCCCGAGGAAACAATGTATATCTCCGAGGCATAGCCCTCACGGATGGGCACGGCAAAGCCGCCGCAGACCACATCGCCGAGGACATCGTAGAGAACGACATCGAGGTCATCAAACGCATGCAGTGCCTTGAGGCGCTCGAGCGCAACGATAATTCCGCGTCCTGCACAGCCAACGCCGGGATCCGGCCCGCCGGCCTCAATACAGCGAATGCCGCTGAACCCTTCATGCACGAGGTCTGCGAGCGTCAGCGCAGCTCCCTTTTTCTCCCGCTCCAGATCGAGGATCGTGGAGGGCGCAATACGGCCGAGCAGAAGGCGCGTCGAGTCATTCTTCGGATCACAGCCGATCTGGCAGACGCGCCGTCCCATGCGAGAGAACGCGGCAGATACATTTGCGGCTGTCGTGGACTTTCCGATGCCGCCCTTTCCGTAGAAGGCAATTTTTTTCATAGGATCACCTTATTCCACGGCCGTAAGAAACTCATGCCGCGACTGTTTGAACTCGTCACCATAGAGAATCCACGCCGTCTCCTGAATACCATACACAATGTCCTGCGAGAGATTGTAAACGTAGCGCGCCCACGGATGACCGATTTGTCGCTCCCGCACGGCAGTCATCTGCGCAAGCGAGGGGTCCTCCAGATACTGACGTCCGTAGTTCTCCTCGTTGGTCGCACCATCTTCATAGCTTGGGAAAAAGAGGTAGTCTGGGTTCGCTGCAACGAGCTGCTCCTTCGTCATCTCCTGCCCCATGCGATTGCCTGCCGCCGCCTTGGCGTTGATCGAATCCGTATAGCGGCAAAGTTCGTCAAAGGTGCATCCCGCACCGCCGTAGTTCACCATGATGGAGATGAGAGCAATGCTCTTATGCTTCTTCTCCTCTGGAACCGCTGCTATCTTGCTGCGAATCTCCGCGAGTTTTTCCTCCATCATGCCGATGAGTTTCTCCCCACGCTCCACTTCACCGACAGCCGCCGCATAGAGTCGGATATTATCATGAATATCCTCCATGGTCGCAGCAGATTTGCAGACAAGAACGGGCACATTCAGCTCGCGGATGGCATCGATGTTCTCACGCGGCATCCACGGCGTCACAACGACGAGATCCGGATGCAGCGCCGCAATTTGCTCGACCGACGGGCTGCGGGGGATGACCGTTGGAATCCGGTCACACACCCACGGGATATTCGTATGTTCCCGATCGGCGAGAGATTCATTGATCGCCGCCATGCGCTCCGGCTCCACAAGTCCGAGCATCAGCTCATCCGTACCGGCACTGACAGTCAGAATGCGCTGAGGTTTGTGCTTGAATGTAACGACCGTCCCCTCCACATCCGTGACCTGATAGCCGCCTGTCGGCTCTTTGGAAAGGTCGATGCAGCCCGTGAGAAAACATACGGTGAGAGCCGCTACGAAAAAGGCAATGAATTGTTTTTTGCAGCTCATACGGTCCCCTCCGAACGCTCCTCAAGATCACCCTCAATGGAAAGATAGAGACTGCGCACCTCTGCAAGGATTTCCTCGGATGCGTTCCACAGGCCGCGCTGCTGTGCCTCGAGCAGAGTCTCCGCCATGCGGTGAAGTGCCCACGGGTTGACATCCTGCATCCACTCCTGCATGCCCGCATCCAGCACATATTTCCGCGCGTAGCCCTCGTACATCCAATCCTTCATCACGCCGCTTGTCGCATCCCATTGATAGCTGTGCGCAAGATAGTTCGCGAGATCGGACGCCCCTTTGTAGCCATGCTCCTTCATGCCCTCGATGAACTTTGGATTCATCGCCTCTCCGCGGAAGAGGCGTGCTGCCTCCTCTGCGACGCTGCGCAGGACAATGCGCTGCCGGTCACTCGAGTCGCCCGTGTAGGAACGCGGAGCCTTGCCCGTCAGTGCCCGTACAGTCGCAATCATGCCGCCGTGATAGGCGTTGTAGTCATCCGAGCTGAACATATGCGTCTCGCGTGTGTCCTCGTTCTTGACTGTGACATCAAGCCCCGCCATGCGGCGCTGAAACACCTCGGGGTCATAGCCGCGCGCGTATCCGTCACCGCCATATGCGGTTCCCGAGAACCGCGTATAGACCGCCGCCAGATCGTCAAGCGTCTCCCATGCCTTCGATTCGAGCAGGTCACCGATGCCCGCACCATACGCACCCGGTGGGTCGCCAAAGATGCGTACGGAGGCGCGTTCCCATGCACTCTCTCGCTTCTCCCCCTGCTCCTCAAGCCAAGCGGTATCTGCGAGAACATGCTTGCGCACATAGTTCTCCTCGTCGCTCTCATCGAGATCGCGCACCATGCGCACTGCCTCATCGACCCAATGCACCGCATTCGGAACGGCATCGCGAAACAGTCCGCTGATGCGTGCCGTCACATCGATACGGGGCCGCTTCAGCTCCGCGATGGGGATGACC
The DNA here is from genome assembly GCF_000468035.1 of Selenomonas sp. oral taxon 892 str. F0426. Lineage (GTDB taxonomy): Bacteria > Bacillota > Negativicutes > Selenomonadales > Selenomonadaceae > Centipeda. The sequence continues at coordinate 28,333 of NZ_KI260546.1, read as the reverse complement.
TCGAGACCGCAGACACGCTGCGAGGGACGCAGCCATATGGGACGCACCCCCATGAGATAGAAGAGCTCTGCGATGCACTGCCCGTGGCTGCGCATATTCGAGCCCGCCCAGAAGACAATCCCAACTGCCTCCGGATAGCGCCCCTCATCGCTGATATACTGCTCGATGAGGGCATCACCGAGCTGTTTTCCGTACTCCCATGCAGCAGGCGTCGGCATACAGCGCGGGTCGAGACCGTAGAAATTCCGCCCCGTTGGGAGCACATCCACGCCGTTTGTCGTCGGTGCTCCCGCAGGGCTTGGCTCGATGTATCTGCCTGTGAGCGCACGCAGCGTCTCCGTAATCTCCCCCTCTGTACGGCGCAGACGCGGCACCATATCCTCCACAATCTCGTGCAATGCATGGGAAAATGATGCACGCACCTCCGCAGAGGCAGCGGCAATCCTGGGAAGTGCCATTGCCTGCTCGATGGCATCCGGTGCATAGTCATGTGCTGCAAGGAAGGAGATGAGCGCGCGCATCTCTGCCTCGACCGCGTCCAGTTTCCTGCCATAGGTCATCCCATCTGCCGTCATACGCTCGCTGTGTGTGAGGAGTTCCTCATAGTCATAGCCTGCCTGCGCGGCAAGCAGGCGAACGAGGGATTTCTCCCCCCCATGTTCCATGCGCACAAGTGCGCACAGGAAGTCGATCAGTCCCTCACCCTCGGGGGCACGCCCGAGAATGTGCAAGCCCGTGCGAATCTGCATGTTCTTGATGTCTGTCACATAGTTGTGGAGGCGCGCCGTATAATCGTCAAAGTCATCGCCCTCATCAATCTCATCCTCAAAATGGCAGGCGGCCGCCTTTTCACGGACGATATCCTGCGCAGCCTCAATATTGTCCGGCTGCGTCGCACGGAAGTGGACGTACTCATCGAGAGCCTGCTCGAGCTCTTCGAGTTCCTCGAATCCTCCTGCCAGCTGCATCGGCGGCGAGAGATGGCTGATGAGGCATGCCGCACCGCGGCGCTTCGCCTGAATCCCCTCCCCAACAATCGTGATCCAGTAGGGGTAGATGTCGGGCAGATCGCCCAGCGACACATCCGGATAGCAGGTATTGGACAGTCCGGTGCTCTTTCCCGGCAGCCACTCGAGCGATCCGTGCGTTCCGACGTGGATCACAGCATCCGCCTGCCAGATGTCACGCAGCCAGTGATAGTACCCGATGTAGTGATGCGTCGGTGCAGCATCCGGTGAATGCAGGAGTTTCCCCGGATCCTCACCAAACCCGCGCGGTGGCTGCACCGTGATGAACAGATTCCCGTTCAGCGTGCCCGGGATGAGCAGGGTCCCGTCATAGTTGAACACATCGCCGGGTGCATCGCCCCAGTCCTTTGTCAGCTGCGATCGCACCTGCTCCGGCAGCTCTGTGAAAAATGCGCGATACTGCTCTGCCGTCAGCTGTCCATCGGCAGACTTTGCCTGTGCCGCGCTCATAAAGCGGCGGTCATTCGTCGCGTGATCCGTCAGCAGCTTCATAAACGCCTTGCTGCTCTCCGGAATCTCATCCATAAGATAGCCCGCCGTACGCATTGCCGCGAGCAGACGAAGCACGCTCTCCGGCGAATCAAGCCCCGCAGCGCTTCCGATGTTCGCATTCGTCGGCGGATAGTTGTGGAAAACAATGGCAATCTTCTTCTCCGCGTTCGGCTTATGCCGCAGCGCCGCCCACTTGCGTGCCTTGCGCGCGATCCGCTCCATACGCTCATCGAGTGCCGCATAGCTGATCTCACCATACTCGTCGCGCACCTTCGCTGCGACCGGCACAGCATGGATCACGCCGTCAAACTCCGGCATGGCAACGCTCATTGAGACCTCCATAGGGTCGAGTCCCGCCGGAGAGCGCTCCCACTCTTCCTTTTCTGCAAGTACCGTATACGCCTCGAGAATGGGCACGCCGAGTTCATAGAGATCCTCAATGCGCGTGCCGCCTGCCTTGATAGAGAACTTCATCGTGCTGATGATCACGTCGACAAAGGACTCTCCATCCCTGCAGAAGTACTTGCGGATCGCATCCATCAACGTCGGCGACTCTACGCGTTCGTCACGGTAGGAATTGGAAAACACAGCGACCGCGTTCATCCCCTCCGCCTCGATTGCACGAACGAGCGCAGTATGGTAGGTGAAGTCCCCCGTAATCCATTCCGAACGGTAGAAGATCATGCCGACCGTCGGACGCCCTTCCTCATAATGCGAGGCGAGATATCCCGCGATGTCCTCGGGATCCCCCGCCCAGTCCGGATGGTAGACGCCGTTCCACGCGAGCGGACGCGGCGGCTCTGCTGTGCAGGCAAGCCCGCCAAACGCGCTGCCGAGCCAGTAAAAAAGATTGCGCATATTCTCCTCGCCGTCATAGCGAAAATATGCCCATGCCGTCTGAATCTGCTCCTCCGAGAACCCATATGTCACCTTATCATGATCGGCATTGTCCACGACGATCAGGTGCGGCGTCCGATTCCTCTGCAAATTGCGTGACGCCTTTTTCAAGAAGTCATTGTCGAGTCCTGTGCCCATCCAGAGGAAGATGTGGAGATCTGCCTCTGCGCGCATCGCATTCCAATCGTCCATGCCGCTGACAGGGCAGACGCACACCTCGGGTTCCTCCATATAGGCGGTGCATCGGCGTGCGAGCACAGTAACGCGCAGAATGTTGGTGTAGAGCGCAATCTTCATAACGTCTCTCCTTCCGGCAGCTCCTCTGCCCTCACACAAACAGAATCTACAAGGAATGTTGCCATCGCGTCCATATAGGACTCTCCCCCCTGAGGCACTGCCGGTAGAGGCACACCAGCACAGTGCGCCATCTCCGTGAGGAGACGCCCGCCTGCTGCGCATGTTTCCTCCTCTGTCAGCAACCCCCACAGGAATTCGTCATAGAGGTGGATATAGCCCACACCAAGGGCAAATCCCCCCGAATGTTCCCCCACTGCATGGAGCATCTGGAGAAACTGAGGTTTGATGAGACGCCTCGTCACGCCTCGTGCCTCATAGTCGTGCCAGAGAGAGTCTCCGGTAATGCCGAAACGACGCAGACGACGCAGAAGATTATGCTGATGTGCGGGAGTGAGCCCCGACTGCTTTGCGAGCGTCTCCTTGACCGCCGCGATCACCGCCTGTCCGATCAGCTCGCCGAGTTTGGAATGCTTGCCTGCCCCCTCGAAGTACAGGGTGGACTCCGCATTGGCGACAATGATCGTCTGATCTGTGCCGGAGCCCGTTGCAAGCCCACACGAGTACCGGCTGTCTGCCATGAGCTCCTGCAGCGCCGCTGTCTTTGCCTCGGTGCAGGTAACGAGTGCACGTGCGAGAATCCCCGGCGGCAGATCTGCGTCGATCACAAGGATGATGTTGATCGTTCCGCATTTCTTCGGAACAGTCTTGTAATACGATGCCGGATCGCCGACACGTCCTCCGTTGGTCTCCACACCTCCCGTTACAATGGCAGTCACTGTAAGTTCCTTGTAGCTGCGCGACTGTATGGAGACGTTCTCCATCTGTGCGGCTGTCCCCATCCCCGTCGTACGATCCGGATCCAGACCGATCCTCTGCGCAACGATGCGCATGCTCTCCACATAGGTTGAAGCGAACTCCTCACAGGGCATGCCTGCCCCCTGCGTCATATCGCGGTTGAACACCGCTGTAAAGTCCTCATGGTATCCCCCGTTGTAAAGCGATGTGCTGAGCACCTTGCGTGCACCGGAAAAGAACAGTGCAATGCTCTTGTCATATCGGTAAGCAACGTCCCCCGTTGTCAGCTTGGCCAGTTCCACGATGTCTGATGACCTCCTGTGCAATCACATCTGCATGCTGCGGGATGCGCGGACAATCTCGAGCACCCCCTCAGCTGAGAGCTGTTCCAACGTATAATAACGCGCCTCCATGCGGCGGGCAATCTCCGGTGCAGCCCCAACCCGCGGCACACCGCGCTCCGTATCAAGAACAAGCGTGAGTGCCTGCGTTCCTGCGATCTCTTCCGCTGCGCACAGGGCACGCTGTACGCCGTCATCTCCATCCCGCGCCGCATTCGTCCGACCATCCGTGATCAGGACAAGCACGGTTTTCTCACAGCCTTTGCGCTCCAGTTCTCGCAGCGTTTGCAGAGCACAGGCGAGCCCTTCGGCAAGCGGCGTCCGTCCGCCCGTCGGCAGATCGCGCAGCTGCTTTTCCGCCAGTTCCACGCTGCGTGTCATGGGGAGGAGTGTCTCCGCACGATCCCGCCGAAAGGCAATCAGCCCCACGCGGTCGCGCTTTTGATATGCATCCTGCAGGAGGGCAAGGATCGCGCCCTTCACCATCCTCATGCGCTCGCGTGCTCCCATCGAACCGCTCGCATCGACAAGAAAAAGAATATTTGCTGCCGCGCGTTTCGCACGCACCCAAACACGCACATCCTCAGGACGGATCACAACCGTCTGCGTTCCCTGACGCGTGCGTTGATACGGGGCTGCTGCACGCAGCGTCGCGGAGAGCGCGAGATCGAGCCGGGCACCAGAACGCGGCAGTTCCGTGCGCAGACAGCGTCCGTCCGCCGTATGCGTCTGAACAATGTCGCGCTTTCCGCTCTTTCCTCCCTGCGCACGCATCGTCATGGAGAGGAGCGAGAGTCGCGCCATGATGTTCTCAAGCGGTGCTGCGACACGATCGTCTCCATCTGCATGCGTCTCCTCCGGCGAGGACGGATCGTCCTCCCGGTCCTGAGGAGCATTCTGGGATTCGTTCTCCGACGAGACTTCATGAGGACTCTCCGCCCCTCCGTCATCCTGCGGAGAAGGTGCTTCCTGCGGCTCATTCGGCAAGTCATTCCCGCCCTGCTCCGGTGTATTTCCAGCATCGGGCGGCGGCTGCTGTTCCTCCTGCGGGCGGCTCATCCGATGCACGAGCACGAACTCCGCGGCTTCCTCCACATCCGCAGGCATGACGAACGATCTTCCTGCGAGCGCTGCAATCGCACACGCCGCCTCGATGAGATAAATCTCCGCATGGTTGCCGACACAACATGCACGCGCAGCACAGGCGGCCGCAAAATGGAGAATGGCAGACGGGGCCTCTACGCGCGGCAGCAATGCGCGGGCACGGCTGATCATCGCTCCGAATGCCTCCTCCTGCGCAGCATAGGAGGCATGAAAGGATGCCGGATCGCGCTCGTATGCGAGTACACGTGCGGCGATCTCACTTCGCTGCGCCGCGTCCCCCTCCTCCTCCATCGTCACAAACATGCCGAAAGAATCCAGCAGAGCAGGGCGAAGCGTGCCCTCTGCGGGATCCATCGTGCCGACAGGCGTGTAGGAAACCTCCTCGGTGAACGACAGCCCGTCCCGCTCGAGGCGAAAAGAACCATCCCCTGCGCATTTCAAAACCGTAGACAGAATATCCTCACGCAGGAGGTTGACCTCGTCCATATAGAGAAAGGTATTGCGTGCACGATGCAGCAGGCCGTGCCGCAGGCGCCGCTCGCCTTTTTGCAGGGCCGTCTCCACGTCGATTGTGCCGAAGATCATATCCTCCGACGCTCCAAGCGGCAGTTCCGTAATTTTTCCAGCTGGTGTAAACGGTGCTGCCGCACGAACGAGAACGGATTTTGCCGTGCCCCGCGTGCCGGAGATCAGGAGGCCTCCCGCACGCGGGTTGATGAGCGCAATCGAAAGTGCGCGCCGTGCGTGCTCCTGCCCGACAACGGCAGTCAGCGGATAACGCGGAGTATCCAAGTTTTTTCCTCCGAAAAGCTACTTATGCACTTTCTCCCAAGATCGCATCCACCGCACTCCAGTCGACCGCCCCTTCCTCGAAAGGACGGCGGCGCATACGGTGTGCGAGGACGAGACGGCTGACGCGCTGCAGATCCTCTGCCGTCACCGCCATGCGTCCTGCAAGCGCTGCATGAGCAATGCCTGCCTTGATCAGCGTAATATCCGCACGGTGTCCGTCGACGCCGAGCGCCAACGAGATCTGAGCTGCATAGCCGAGGATTTCATCCGGCACCGCCACGTGGGCGACACGCGCACGCGCCGCAGTGATCTGTTCACGCAGCTCCTGCTGGGCGCCTGCATAGGCCTCAGCAAAGGCATCGGGATCGCGCTCATAGGCAATCCTGCGGCGAATCACCTCAACGCGCGTCTCGGCTTCACATTCACCTGCAACGATCACGGAGAGCGCAAAACGATCGAGGAGCTGCGGGCGGATGTCCCCCTCCTCCGGATTCATCGTCCCAACGAGAACGAAGCGCGCCGGATGGGCATAGGAGATGCCCTCACGCTCCACAGTGTTGACACCCATTGCCGCAGAGTCGAGCAGAATGTCGACGATATGATCCTCGAGCAGATTGATCTCATCTACATAGAGGATGTTGCGGTTCGCCGCCGCCAAAATGCCTGGCTCGAATTCCTTGCGCCCGTGCTGAATCGCTGCCTCCATGTCGAGTGTTCCAACCACGCGGTCCTCCGTCGCACTGACGGGCAGTTCCACCACACGCATCGGAATTTCCTCTGCCCTGAGCTCTTCTCCGAATCCCCGCCTTGCACGGCAGGCATCACAGTAGAGATCCGGCAGCGACGGATCACAGTGACAGGCACAGCCGGTCACCGCCCGCAAATTCGGCAGGAGTGCTGCAGCAGCACGAACAGCAGTGGATTTCGCCGTCCCTTTCTCGCCCTTGATCAGCACACCGCCAAGCGACGGCATGACAACGCTGAGCAGGAGCGCCTTCTTCATCTCCTCCTGTCCAACAATAGCTGTAAATGGGTATGTTACCCTCTTCTTCATTCATATTTCCTTTCATGAGGAAGGAAAGCGCTATGGCGGTCAAATTGCCATAGCTCTCCCTTGTTTCCTCCGCACAAAATATCGGTTAAAAGCTCTGCTCCACACCGATCATAAAGTTGCGTCCGGGGGCCGTCCACCACTGTTCGGCAGCCCCCCACCAGCTTATACGGGCATTGGAGTGCTCGGCATAGAACTGGTTGAAGATATTGTTGACCTTCAGATAGACCTTCGTCTCCTCAGCAACCTTGTAGTTCATCGCCAGATCAACCACCCAGTAGTTATCGGTTGGGAAGAATTTACCAATCGCATCGGACGGCCCCGGGCGACCGACGATTCCGCGTGCGAGCAGCGAGGCATCGAATGCACGGTTGACATAATCGACACCAATGTTCCACTGATCCTTCGGCATATAACCGTCTACGTTAAACTGACGCTGCGCTGTTGCACCAACATGGGTCCGCGTATAGCCGAGACGTGCCCGCAGATGCGAGTCGACACGCTTTGCGAGCTGCAGCGACCATCCATGTGCGTCCTCATCTCCGACATTTGCATACTTTCCGGTTCCGCCGTTATATCCAATGCGATCCTTGGAATGCCTCTTAAAGTAACTCGCCGTAAGACTAAGTCCCCTTCCGAAATCACGTGCAATACCGACTTCCTTCGTGTTTCCGGACTCAGGCTTGAGATTCGGATTTCCATAACGGGTGCTGTACAGATTACTTGGGCTCGGTGTCAGGAAGTATGCACTGTACGACGCATAGGCGTGCGTCACGGGATCAATGTCATAGCCGAGGCTGACACTCGGACTGTTGTGACTTCCAAACGATGAGTTATTGTCATGACGAATCCCCGCTGTCAGTTTTAGTTCCGGCAGAATGTTCCACTGGTCCTGCAAATAGAAGGAGCGGTTGAACAGCCCGCGATTTGTCAGCTGTGTTCCATCCGTCTCATCCTTTGTATAATCGAATCCCGCCGTCAGCAGGTGATCGCCCAGTTTCTTGTCAAGCTGATTGCTGAATTTGGTTGTCCAAACGGTAAGTCCATATCCTCCAGCCATATAGTCATATTTGCTGCGTGCGATGGACATCTGATTCTTTGTTGTATCATCAATCTGCACATTCCAGATGAGATTCCCGTCGACACGATCATACTCCCCATCCTTCGGTGCCTGCCCCATCCGCTTTTCATAGAGTGCCTGATAGCGATCCGAGTCCTTATACGAACGCAGATTAAACGCGAGATAGGATGCCTTGCTCAGCTGCTTGCCAAGATGCACGCCGACTGAGTTTGCATCGAGCTTCGACGGCGTTGTATCGCCGTGTGCGTCCTTGAAGTCACCGCTCTTATCCTTCTGGTATTTGATGCGCCAATCCCATCCATTTACGCCTCCGGCATTCGTGATACTGTACTGCTGACGACTGTAGCTGCCGTAACCGATACCGAGCGTGGTCTTCATTCCTTTAGTCTTTTTCGTAATGATATTGATGACACCGCCCTTTGCATCTGAGCCGTAGAGCGTCGATGCCGATCCATGGAGCACCTCGATGCGGTCGATGCCGCCGAGATCTTTCATCGCGGAAACAATCGATCCTGCCTTCCCTCCCGCATAGTTCTGGCGCACGCCGTCGACAAGTACGACAACATCATCAGATCCATTGATGTACACTGCATCGCTGTTGTTGTATCCCGCCTGTGCATATTGGTTGACCGTAACACCCGGCACGTCACGCAGTGCCTGTTTGAGATCCGTATAGTGACGGCGTTCGATGTCCTTGCCCGTAATCACCGTTACATTAGCGTCCGTCTTCAGCTCCTTATTGGGTGTACGCGTTGCTGTAACGACGGTTTCGTCCAGCATATGCTCACTTGCAGACGAATCCACATCCGCAGCAAGTGCATGACCCAGCCCCGTGGACACAATTCCAAAAGCAAGTGCCGCCGTCATATTCATGATAATTCTCTTTGAAAGATATCCGCTCATTCCAATTTTCCTCCTAAAACACAAACACACAACAACACCTATTCATCAACTGCCGAGATGTGCGCATCATCCGACAGATAAAAATCATCCCCATAAACCCGGTAGGCAATCTCCTGCACCCCATAGACAAAGTCTTGCGAACAGTTGTAGAGGAATGACGAGCGCGGCGTAACGAGATGCTGGTTTTGCAGCGCTTTGAGCGGCTGGAGTGCCGGATCCTCTGTGTAGCTCCGAATATGGGCAGCCAGCCATTCCTCTCCCTTCCATGGATAATCCGGCAGGAACAGAATGTCAGGATTGATGGCAAGAATGACCTCTTTCGTCACCTCCTGCCCATTGTGCAGTCCATAGGCAGAAACGCCATTGATAACCCCCGCATAGTGACAGGCATCATCAAAACTGGACCCAATCCCCCCATATGAAGGCATGAGAGAGAGGAAAACCACCGTCTTGCGCTCATTTTCAGGAATCGCCTGCACCTTCTCCGTGATCTCAGCCAGTTTTTCATCCATCTTACACAGCAATATATCACCGCGCCGATGCTCTCCAATCGCATCCGTTGTGAGACGGACGAGATCCCGCACCTCCGCCAGATTGTGAGGGCCTCGCCCAATGACGACCTTGAGTCCCGCATCCCGCAGCGGATCGGCAAGCTCAAGATACTGCCAGTCTGCAATCAGGACAATATCTGGGTGCAGAGAGACAATATACTCCACGCTTGGGCGGCGCATTGTTTCTTCAACCTGATCCGCAATCCCAACCATATTGGAGTTGATATGCTCCTTCATGCTCGCATTGATTGCCACCATACGCTCCGGCGGAAGGACGGAGAGAACGATTTGATCAAGCGTCGAAGACAATGTAACAATACGCTGCGGAGGAGCATCAAAATGAATTGTTCGTCCCGTAATATCCGTAACAGAGTATCCGCCTTCTGCCGTACGATCCTTATTGACAGTGCCGCAGGCGGCGGTCAGCTGTATCAAACAGAGCAAAAGAACAACCAACACAACCTGCGATATATACTTTACTCCAGCCATAGAAGCCCCCGATGTCATTTCTCCACTGCTATCTTCATCGCAGATCGCTTCAACGCACATTCGGCATCAGACGCAGCAGAATGTTCTTGCCCCGCCCAGCGTGCATAGCATGCGCCGCCGCAAGCTGAAAAATCCACACACATCCTGCAAAAGCCCATTGCATTCTGCATCTCATGCGCGGTCTCTTCCTGCCGCCGGACATCAATGCCATGCTCCACGTCGCCGAGCAGAAAGCGCGCATTGCCGACAAAGGAAGAGCAGGCATAGATCCGCCCCGCGGCATCCACATGAATCCCGGTTCCGTTCATCGCATGACAGTGAGAGAATCCGTCATCCGTGCGATGCGCAAGGCACGCAGCCTGCTCTGCCTGTGCGACAGCAATGTGCTGCCCGGTCAGTCGTTCAAGTTTTCTGCAAAGGTCAAAGACACGCGCCATCGCATGTGCAATATCCTCCGGCCGTGCAGGAGCAACAGCCGCGCCGCGTCCCTGTCCGCGCAGGAGGTCAAACCCTACGCGGCGCACGTTGCCGAGATAGTATGCCATCTCTATGATGCCGGGGAGTTCCCCAACATTTTCCGCCGTAACAACACAGGTTAGACCGATCTCAATGCCGCGCTGTGCGAGGCGCTGAACCCCGGCGATCACGTCCGACGAGGTGCCGCGTCCATCGGGATGACAGCGGAGCATATCGTGAACAGAGGGCCTGCCGTCGAGACTGACGCCGATGCCGATGCCCGCACCGTGCAGGAAGTCTGCCGTCTCATCCGTAATCAGTGTCCCATTCGTCTGGAGGTCCATGCGCGCCCGTATCCGATTGGTGCGGATATAGTCTGCAGTCCGGCGCAACAGAGGAAGTGCCAGCAGCGGCTCACCGCCCGAGAACTGGAGGATGAACGGGGCTCCGCCCTCCACTGCGAGGTCAATCGCACGGCGTGCCGTCTCCCACGTCATTGTTCTGCGGTCTTGGCCGGATGCATAGCAGTAGCGGCACGCAAGATTGCAGTCTCCCGTGAGACTCAGCACCAACATCCGCAGCGGCATCGCAGTCTCCTTTACTTCACATCTGCAAAGCGCTCGGGGTAAACCGCACGTGCGAGTTCATAGACGCACTCAATCGCGTTCTGCCCCGCGCTGTAGCGGTAGGTATCGGGCACGGCATAGAGATGATTCTCCCGCACCGCCTTGACATGCATGAACAGAGGATCATTGCGGAGCTTTTGGCGAAAGTCCTCCGTCTTTTCCCCCTCCGCACTCCATGTCGGCAGGAGGAATACATCCGGATCGAGTGCAACAATCTGCTCCATCGAGACGGGCGTATCGACCGTCAGGCCAACGATCGCAGCCCCATTGCGCAGGGATGCATGCCGGCACATATCGTCAAAGAGGCCGTCCTTCTGCCCGAATACGCCGCTGAACGCAAAAGCCACAATGATCGGCCGCTCCGCCTCAGGGATGTCCCCAACGCGGCGCTCGACATCGGCAAGACGGGCACGCTTTTCAGCAATAAGGGCCGCAGCATTCTCCTCCTGCCCAGTCAGCCGACCGATCTCCTCGATGCGGGTAAAAATACCCTCGATGCGCTTCGGGGTTCGTGAGGCATAGACCGTCAGCCCGAGGTCGCGCAGACTCTCCACGAGTTCTTTTGGCACGCCGTCCGTGGTAAAAACGAGATCCGGATGCAGTGCAAGCACACGCTCTGGGCTCCGGTCCTTTAGTTTCACGGGGACAGCCTTCGCCACCTCCGTCATCGAGGAGAGTCCGGGATCATCCGCGTAGGCAGTGAGCGCAGCAATCTGCTCGGGCGGTGCAATGGCGAGCAGGATCTCATCCGTCGCAAGGCCAAGCGAGACGACGCGCTGCGGCTTTTCCCGCAGGACGACCTCTACCCCCATGCCATCCGTTCCACGATAAAACACAGATGGCTCTGCCGCATTCTGCTCCTCCTTGCAGCCGGAGAGAATACCGGCTGCAAGGAGGAGGAGAAGCGCGCAGAGCTGTAATTTAGGAAGCACTGATAAATTCAGCACCACTGCCTTGGCACATCTTTTCCGCCCTCTCTTTGTCGACAAATCCTCCACATAGCTCTTGCTATGCGTCCGGTTTGTCTCCTCGACAGGACGAAAAATCTGTACCAATCCAGTGGACTTTATTTTATTAGCGATTCCTTTAGAACGCATGCGTATAGGTCAGGCGGAAGTTGCGCCCTAGATCGAGGTTGCCGTAACGGTTGGAGTAATTTTCACGGTTCAGCAGGTTGTAGATCCCGAGCGACACCACGTCGTCTTTGCCCGCTGTGTAGATCACGTTCATATTGAGCTGAATCTTATCGGGCACATCTTGCGCAGCACCGTACCGTTGCGCAGTGTATTCACGATCGCCAAGGTACTTGAGATTGAGATTGCCCTGCCATTTTGCCATCTGATAGTCGAGACGGACAACCCCTTCGATGCGGCCGGCATCCTGTACCCAGTCCTTATTTATTCCAGTCGGATTCTGTATTTCCGGATTGGACACAGCCCCCCCAAGCGTCAGACTCCACGCATCATTGAAGTGCTTTGCATACTCTAACTCAATCCCTGTATTACGGAACTGTCCCGTATTGACTGCATAATGCGTATCTGTCGCCCTATCATAGCGCCAGCCGATTTTATTCTTCATATCCATGTGATATACGGCGGCCTTCCACGTATCATTACCGCGACGAATCTTGACCCCCGTTTCGTATGTCCAACCGTTCTCCGGCTTTAGACCAGTCGGATTAAAATTATTATAGCGGAAGCTATCGTCTACCGTCGGCATCTGGAATGCCTTGCCGACGTTGATATACCAAGCTGTATTCCGATCAAACTGATAGTTCGTCTGGAACTGCGGCATAAAGACACGCTGATCCTCCTCAGGATCGTTGATGAATTCTCCGCGCAGGCCAAGCGTAACGTTGAACTTTGGCGTGAACTGTTTGCTGTAAGAGGCATAGAGGGAGTTGCCCGTCCGCACCGCAGAACGTTTCTTTTCAGTCAGATCAATTCCCTCGCGCTTATAGGAATAGCCCAGCACCATGGAGTCTTTCCCAAGCTTCCAGTTTTTCTGCACGTCAAGGATTTGACCGTCCATCACCGCATTGCTGCTATTTTTACTGTTCGCAATATAGTCATATCCATCGGTCTTGCGGTAGTTGTAGCCAAGGACTGCGTGGATGCCATTCTCCTTGCCTTGATAAACGAGACTGACCGTATGGCGGAGATCATTATAACGGTAGTTATATTTCGTTCCCTCAGGGACAAGAGCTGTGCCGGCGCCGTTTTTCTTATAGCGAAGTCCTCCGCGTGTAATATCTCCCTCCATATAGTTATAATTGAGAGACAGTTCATCCGTCAGCTGCGCCGCTACACCAACGCGGCTTTTCTTTCCCTTGCCAACCCACCAATCCACCCACGAAATCTTGCTGATGCCAAAGCCATTGGAGTGCGGCAAATCCTTCGACCACTCGCGGCTCACATCGACCATGATTCGATCACCCGTATAGATTGCCTCACTCTTCTTGAAATAGTTTCCGACCGTTTGACTGAGTTTGAATTCCGATTCCTGTGCGGTCGGCTTTTTCAAAATGATGTTCACAACACCGCCCATCGCCTCAGCACCGTAAAGCGTTGACGCTGCCCCCTTGACAATCTCAATGCGCTCGACCATGTTCGCCGGAATATTTTCCGTACTCGGGTAGTTCTTGAGATTCATCGGCACACCGTTTACCATGACAAGGGTGCCGCGGTCATAGCCGCGCAATGTGAGACGTCCCGCTGCAAAGCCAAAGTCCTGCCCTGCCTCGCCATAGGAGGTGCTCGTTGAGCCAATCTGCTGATCGATGGCCTCGAAGACGTTGCGGTAGCCCGCCTTCTCGATCTCCTTTGCCGTGATGATCGTTGTTGTTGCAGGTGTATCAAGATCGCGCTTCTCACGTCGCTGTGCCGTCACAACCGTATCGCTGAGCGCATGCGTCTCCATTCGCTCCATCGATGCCTGCTCCGCGGCATACGCCGTCCCAACAACACTTGCCCCGGCAAATGCCGCAAGCACTGCCAACGTCCACTTTTTCTCTCTCGTCATGACCCTTTGTCACCTTTCTTTTTCGTACGCCATACGCCGCATTCATATTTTGGAAAACTTTAAGGCATTAAGGTAAGTAAAAAGCCCCTTCCTGCAATCGCAGAAAAGGGCTATACATGTTCAATCAAAGGATCAAAATCCCCATCCCTATCACTCGCAGGTCAAACGGCGATTGTCAATCAGGCAGTTCTCCTGGCTCCAGTTCGTCGCTCGCCCGCGCCTTCCCAGGGGCATGCCCCCAGTGGCATTCGTGGAAATACGATTTGTATTTCCAAGCGGGTTCGCTCACTGTCACAGTGGCGGGACCGCTCCGGCTTCATTGGAAATATTCCATTTACCGGATTTTCTATTAAACATTCGTACCTGATCCAATTGCTATAAAGTTTTTCAAAGACTCCGATAAAGATAACATCGAATGAACTGCTTGTCAATATATTTAAGTGAATATTTTCAGATCATTTCTATTATGTTAGAATTTTTATGATCTACCGCTCCAACAGATAGAGATAGTCCCCATATCCCTCCCGCTCCATGTCCTCCTTCGGAATGAAGCGCAGGGAAGCGCTGTTGATGCAGTAGCGCAGGCCACCCAATGCCGCAGGCCCATCATCGAAGACGTGTCCGAGATGTGCGCCGCTGGATGCAGCTGTTACCTCTGTGCGGACCATGCCATAGGAGCGATCCTCGTGCTCTGCAATCAGGGCATCGTCAATCGGTCGGGAGAATGCCGGCCAGCCGCATCCGGAGTCAAACTTATCCGTCGAGATGAAGAGCGGCTCCCCTGTCGTAATGTCACAGTAGATCCCTTCGCGGAATTCATGATCGTATTCATTAAAGAAAGGACGCTCGGTCGCCTTTTCCTGCGTGACAGCGTATTGCAGATCCGTCAGGTGTGCCTTGAGTTCGTCCTGCGACGGTTTTTCGTAGGTACGCGTCGAATTGGATACCTCCACACGCTCTGCAGCCGCACGCTTCTCGCGCATCTTAGCGATGAGTGCGGGTGAAATATGGCAGTAGCCGTTCGGATTCTTCTCGAGATACTCCTGATGATCCTCCTCCGCGCGGTAGAAGTTCACAATCGGTTCCACCTCAATGACGACCTTTTTCCCGATGCGCTTCTGCAGTGCATCGAGAGAGGCACGGACCACGGCGGCATCCGCACTCTCGCTGCCGTCCGTATTTGGTACATAATAGATTCCGGAGCGGTACTGACGTCCGATGTCGTTGCCCTGCCGATCCTTCGTCGTCGGGTCGATGGAGTCATAGAATGCCGTGAGAATCTCATCAAGCGAAACGATCTTCGGGTCATAGACAACGTGAACCGTCTCTGCATGATCGCTGCCGCTGCACACCTCACGATAGGAGGGGTTTGCGGTAGTCCCATTCGCATAGCCACTCTCTGCGGAGACAACACCATGGATCAGATCTACATAGAGTTCCGTTCCCCAGAAGCATCCGCCCGCGAGATAGATTTCCTTCTGTCCGTACACAGGGACATTCTGCTGTACGATCTCATGCGGCATCTCTGCCGAGGTCACAGCGGACGTGCCGCAGCCGCCGAAACAGACAAGCAGTCCGAGTGCGCAGATGCTGCGCAGTACCTTGATTTTCATATTGTGTTCCTTTCTATAGGAAAGCTTTATCTACGCCTCGATCTCGCTCGCCGGAGGCAGACGCCACTCGATTGGCGTCTCCCCCGTCTGCGTGAGGAAGTCGTTGACACGCGAGAAGGGACGGCTGCCGAAGAAGCCGCGATGCGCCGAGAGCGGACTCGGGTGCGGCGACTCGACGATGAGGTGGCGCGGATTCGTGATGAGGCTGCGCTTCTTCCGTGCGGGGCTGCCCCAGAGGATAAAGGCGAGCGGCCGCTCACGCGCGCCGAGCAGCTGAATGATGTGGTCTGTGAACCGCTCCCAGCCATGGCCCTGATGGGAGGCTGCCGCATGGGCGCGCACGGTCAGCACGGTGTTGAGGAGCAGCACGCCTTGCTTCGCCCACGGGATGAGACAGCCATGCGCGGGCGGTACGATGCCGAGATCGTCCTGCAGCTCCTTGTAGATATTCAGCAGCGACGGCGGCGGGTCGATGCCGACCTGCACAGAGAACGAAAGCCCATGCGCCTGACCGTCGCCGTGGTACGGATCCTGCCCGAGGATGACGACCTTCGTATCCGCAAAGCTCGTATAGTGCAGTGCGTTGAAGATCGCAAACATATCGGGATAGATGCGCTTCGTTCGATACTCCTCAATGAGGAATTGGCGCAGCTCCCGATAGTACGGCTGCGCCATTTCGTCTGCAAGCAGCTCCTGCCAATCGTTGTGAAAGATTTCCTTTGCCATGCTAAACTCTCTCGTAAATTTCAAACATACAGGTCTCTCCGCCCCGACTGTTTGTCAATGCAAAGCCTTCAAGCGGGGGTAAGAATACATCTGCTCCATACGCCCCCGGCAGGCGCGTGATGTATGCCCGCCGCGTGTACGGCAGGAGCGTTCGATAGCATTCCACGCCGCCGACAGCAAAGATCGGCCGCGGCATGGAATGCGTCATCGTACCGAGCAGCGACCACAGTTCCGCAAGATCATGCACGATATGAAAGCCCTCCGCCCGCTCCATCGTCCGTGAGAGCACAACATTCTCCCGCCCCGCGAGCGGTCTCCGTCCAGGCAGGCTCTCCATCGTCCGCCGCCCCATGACAAGGATGCCGCCCATCGTCGTCCGACGAAAATGAGCCATATCCTCGGGGCAATCCGTGAGCAGCTGCCCCGCCCGTCCAATGCCCCCCTCCTCATCACAGGCGGCAATCAGTTCAACTGGGTACGGCTCAGAGAGTTCACGCGCACGCACAATGCCCTCCGTATCGGCCGCGGCAAGCCATGCAGCAGCGGACTGTCCATGCACCATCAGATTGGGCGCAATCTCCGCCAGCGGCACGAGCACAAAGGCGCGCTCCGTGAGATAGGGATGCGGCAGCCTCAGCGCTGCATCCGCACACGTTGCCCCCTCGACATGGAGGACATCGAGATCGATTGTCCGCGCACCCCAGTGTTCATGACGCACGCGCCCGAGTTCGTGTTCAGTGCGTTGGAGTACCCCGAGCAGCTCGTGTGCACTTCCGTCAAATGAAATGCACGCCGCCGCATTCAAAAACAGGGGCTGATCTGTCTTTCCCCACGGCGGGGTTTCGTAAAAATGCGACATCCGCTCCACGCGCAGATGGGGGTGCTCCGCCATCCGCCGCAGAGCCGCACGCATCGTTTCCCCACGATTGCCGAGATTCGATCCAAGCCCGATGTACGCTATTCCCATTGCACATCCTTACGTCGGCGGAGGATTGTCACACCAACATCCGAAAAGAACGCGTTGATCGGCGCTGTGGGCTTATGAACGGTGACGCGCACCCAGCGCAGCGGAGAAAACTGCCAAAAGAGATCATCCGCAATCTCCTCCGCCAGTGATTCAATCAGCTGCTTCGACGCTCCATCCATAATGGAAGATACCGCACGGTAAACCTTGGCATAGTTCACCGTATCACTGAGATCATCGCTCTCTCCCGCCGCATGCAGATCAAGACCAAGCTCCACATCCACCTCGAACGGCTGCGGAATCTCCTGCTCGTGCGGAAGAACCCCGTGACAAGCCATAAAGCGCATTCCACGCAGAAAAATACGATCCATATTACGTCCCCAGAATTGCATCCGTCATGCGACACATACGTGCGATCGGCTTCACATCATGCACGCGGACAATCGAGGCACCGCGCACAATGCCGAGGACGCACGCCGCCCCCGTCGCCTCCATGCGCTCCTCGACGGGCAGACCGAGCGCCGCACCGATGAAGCTCTTGCGGCTCGCTCCGAGGAGGACGGGATAATCCGTACCGTCATACGAGATGAGTTCATCCATACGGCGCATAACGTGCATATTCTGCTCCGCCGTTTTGCCGAAACCGATCCCGGGGTCAAGGATGATCTTGTCCCGCGCCAGTCCTGCCGCGTCTGCCAGTGCAAATGAGCGTTCAAAGAACGCACGCATTTCACCGACAATATCCCCATCGTACGCCGTCCCATTCTGATTGTGCATCACAACAACGGGCGCATCTGCCTCGGCTGCGACGCGTGCCATCTCTCCCGACTCCTCCGCATACTGCAGCCCCCAGATATCGTTCAGCATATCAGCCCCCGCAGCGAGTGCAGCCCGCGCCGTCTCCGCCTTGAACGTATCCACGGAGACGGGTACGGGGCATTCCTGCAAAACCGCCTCAAGAAGCGGCAGCAGCCGCTCCGTCTCCTCTGCCGCCCCCATTGGGACGAAGCCGGGACGGCTCGACTCCGCACCGACGTCAATGATGTCGGCGCCGTCCTGCACCATCTCCTCCATGTGACGGAGTGCCGCGTCCCGCGTATTCCACCTGCCGCCGTCCGAAAACGAATCCGGTGTCACGTTCAGAATCCCCATGACGAGCGTACGCCCGCCAATCGTCAGTTCCTTGCCGTCACGGAAGCGATATATTCTCTCTGCCGTCATTCCACTCACCTAACATCTGCCATGCCTGCAGTTCCATCGTTTTGTCATCGCGAAAGATGCCGCGACACGCCGAGGTTGTCGTCCTCGTACCGTGTGCACGCGCTCCGCGCATCGTCATGCAGAGCTGACGTGCATCGACAACGACGAGCACCCCCTCCGCACCGAGTCCCTGCTCCATCTCGCGTGCAATATCCGTTGTCAGCCGCTCCTGCAGCTGCGGACGCCGCGCCATGCGCTCGACGAGACGCGTGAAGACGCCAAAGCCCGCCACGCGACCTGCGTGCGGACGATAGACAATATGCGCCGTCCCAAAGAATGGGAGCAAATGATGCTCACAGATGGAGTGGAACGAAATCGCACGCACAGCAACGAGACCGTCCGTCTCCTCCGTCAGTACATCTGTCCAGAGATCCCGCGTGTCCTCGTGCAGCCCCGAGAACAGTTCCGTATAGAGATGTGCCACGCGTGCGGGTGTCTCCTCCATTCCCTGTGCAGCGAGATCAACTCCGACCGCCGTGAGAAATTCGCGCATGGCGCGCTCTGCACGCGCGAGGTCGACCGTCGTGCATGCTTCCTCCATCGCTCCGTCACCTCACCTTGTTCAATTCTTTGCCCATGCAGCTATGTCTGCGATCTCGCGCGGCGTCGTCCTGCAGCAGCCGCCGATGAGACACGCTCCTGCCGTGCGCCAGCGGCGGGCTATCGTACCGAAATCCTCTGCCGCACCATGCCATGATTTATCTGAGGCATCATACGTCTCACCGGAGTTCGGATAAACGACGATGGGCTTTGTCGTTTCCCTTCGGATCTCGCCAATCAACGATTCTACGTACTGCGGTGCCGTACAGTTCAGCCCGATCGCTGCAGCCTCCGGCACAGTGTCCAGCCACCGCGCACATACCGCAATCTCCATGCCATCACTGATGTGCGCAGCATCGCGGCAGGAGAACGAGAACCACGCGGGAATCCGTATCTCTCTTTCGCGCAGCGCGCGCACAATCGCACGCGCCTCGACTAACGAGGGTATCGTCTCACAGGCGAGCAGATCAGGTTTTTCCTCTGCAAGCAGTGCAAGTCGCTCCGCATGGAACGCGACAAGTGCATCCTCGTCGATACCATAGTCGCCGCGATACTCAGAGCCGTCGGCAAGATATGCTCCGTATGGTCCAACCGATGCCGCCACAAGCGGCACCCGCCCGTTTCCCTCGCGCTCTGCAAGATACAGATCGCGCGCCTCCTGCGCCAACTGAATGGACTTCTGTATGAGTGCAGCAGCCTCCTCTTTAGAGAAGCCGCGCTTCATAAAGCCCTCCACCGTCGCCTGATAACTCGCGCTCGTCACGACATCCGCTCCTGCGCGCAGGTAGTCCAGGTGAACCTCACGCACAAGATCGGGACGCTCAAAGAGCGCCTTCGCCGACCAGAGTGCATCGTTCACGGAAAATCCGCACGCCTCAAGCTCTGTCGCAAACGCACCGTCGAGCACAATCACGTCCTGCACCGCAAGGCGCTCCTCGATCACATTCACAACTGTCCCCACATAGTAAAAACGCCCTCCTCCACGGCAATCCTGCACAAGAGGAGAGCGCCCAATCGAATCATTTCACCAGATTATGCGCACGCAGAGCCGCATCCAGCTTCGCCGCATTGGCAGGCTCCATCTCCGTGAGCGGCATGCGCAGTGGACCTGTCTCATAGCCGAGGCGGCGCATGGCCGTCTTGACCGGGATTGGGTTGACCTCACAGAAGAGTGCATCGATGAGATCCGTGTACGCAATCTGGAGACGCATTGCCTCTGCAACATTGCCATCAAAATAGTGCTGACAGATATCATGGGTCGTCTTTGGCGCAACATTTGAGAGCACGGAGATGACACCGAAACCTCCAAGCGAGAGAATCGGCACAATCTGGTCATCGTTGCCCGAATAGACTGCAAGCTCATCGCCGACCGCCGCGCGCAGACGCAGGATCGCCGAGAGGTCACCGCTTGCCTCCTTCACCGCAACGATGCGCGGATGCTTTGCCAGGGCGGCATATGTCTCCGTCTTGATATTCACACCCGTGCGTGAAGGCACATTATAGAGAATCGCGGGGAGATTGACACTGTCTGCGATCTTCGTATAGTGCGCGACGAGACCATTCTGCGTACATTTATTGTAGTACGGCGTCACGAGGAGGAGCGCATCCGCCCCAACCTTCTCCGCATACTTCGACAGTTCAATCGCATAGGAGGTTTCATTCGATCCAGTTCCAGCCACGACTGGGATGCGCCCCTTCACCTGCTCCACTGCAAAACGGATCGCCTCACGATGCTCCGCGTCCGTCATCGTTGCGGACTCTCCCGTCGTGCCCGTGATAATAATGGCGTCTGTTCCGCCCGCAATCTGATCCTCAATGATACGTCCAAGCTCGGGATAGTTCACGCCTGTCTCCGTAAACGGCGTAATGACGGCAACGCCCGCACCACGGAAAATGGTCTTTTTCATGGCAAGTTCTCCCTTCAATTTCAGCTGCTCATATTATCCCACGCAGGGCACGAAAAGTCAAAAACTTTATCGCATATCAGGTGCGCAGGGCGGGGCGAATCTCCCCAAAAAGAGCCTTGTTTGCACGAATCTTCTCCTCGCCGCCGAGCACGCAGCGCACGTTTTCACGCATCGCTGCCTCCACGAGCGGTGCGAGTGCACGCACATCCTCCTGACGTGCCGTCAGGATCTCCTCACGCGCACGCTGGCGATCCTCCCAGGTGATGCCGCGCAGGTGGAATGTCGCTGCAATATCCCCCTTCATCTGCGGGGTCAGCGGCGCATCCACACCGCTCATCGTACCGATGATGAACTTGTCCATCTCGCGGTCCGACACATCAAATGTCCGCACATAGTCCGCCGTTTCGTTCAAAACATCGAACGTCTCCGCAAGATTCGGATCGCGATAGGAGGAAAATACCATAAAGCCGTTGCGGTTGAACTGTGTCATCGTCCCGTACGCCCCCCCCTGTACGCGGATACGCGTCCAGAAGTAATCATAGCGCAGGAGTGTCTCGAGCACGCGCAGCACGCCTGTGTAGCTGTAACCGAGCTTGATAAAGTTCGCCCCCTTTGCCACATACTGCACACGGCTCTGTGTCATCAGGCCCTCATTTTTCGGGGCAATTTCCCACGTATAGGGGGCAGCAGGGAATGTCTCCGATGTGAGTTTCTGCTGAAACGCTGCGATCTCCGCCGCAATCGCGTCATAGTCTGCTGCAGGTGCCGTAACACTGACCATAAGATCACTGCGATTGAAGATCTGGGGCAGGATGCGGCGAAATGCCGTCTGCATCTCTGCATGGCGTGCCGTGAAGTCATCCTTGAAGGCGCGTAGGAAATCGTGAAAGGGCAGTCCTCCCACCTCAGCATAGCGTCCGGACGGAGTCAAATACCCTGCAATACGTGAGGCGACAACCTGATTTGCCGCACGCTGCAGAGACAGCTCCATGCCTGTCTTTTCCTCGTCAATCAGCTCGCGCACGCGCTTGCTCCCAGAGAAGTCACTCTCTGTCATGATCTCTGCGAGGAGTTCAAAGAGACGCGGCAGGTTCTCCTTCAGTACCTTCGCACGCAGCTTGAAACGCGGCAGAAGAGAGTCCGGCTCACCCGCGCGCGTATACGCAACAATATCCGCGCCAAAACCTCCCGTATAGAGATTCCGCAGCATGGAAATTTCTGCGTAACTGTGCCGCGCGGTATCGACCGCACCGAACATCTCCGCGAGGAGATAGGCATAGGGCAGATCCTTCTGCGCGACTGCAGCCATGGGGAAGTAAAAATTCAGATAGACGATGCCATTCGTCTCGATGTCGGAGTAAAGAATCTGTGTCCCTTTAATCTCACGCAGATCGAGAGGCAGACGCTCTGCCTCTGCACGGATGTCCGACCGTGCGAGAATGGGAATAGACGCAAGAGCTTCCTCCGTATCCGGTGCCTCCTGCGCCTCTTTGAGTGCCGCACAGGAGTTCAAGACCTCTGCAATCTCCTCGGCACTCATCGCGGCCTTTTTCTCCGCAAGGATCTTCTCCTGTACCGCCTCGCGCTCCTGTCCGAGTGTACGGCTCGGCGCAAGCGTCACGAGCGCCTCATGCGGATTCTCGAGGAATGCCTCGCGGATCACCTGCTCGAAATAACCGTCTTCCAGTCCCTTCTTGAGCTCGGCAAGCACATCCTCATAGCGGAGATAGTCCTCAGGCGTTCCATCGTAGAGCCACGTCTTCATCATGCGGATGCCGTAGATCAGCCCCTTCGGCGAGGAACCGAAATCCGATTCGCGCAGACGGAACTCAAGAGTATTGAGCGCTGCCTGGACTAGTGTATGGTCAAGACCGCCGTTCGCGAGTTTCGTCAGCGTATCCTTGATAATTCGCACGAATTCATTCGCGCGCGATGTCTCTGATTTGCTTACAACAATGCTGAAAAACGGCTGCAGGACATCGCTCTCATAGTTCGAATCCACATCACGACCAAGCCCCGCGTCGATAAGTGCCTGACGCAGAGGGGCGCCCTGCATGCGCAGGAGGGCATGGTCGAGGATCTGGAGAGCCATGACACGTCTCTGGTCAGACGTATCGCCGATCACCCAGTTGAGTGAGAGGAAACTGTTCTCATCGAGAGGCTCCTCTGTCCCGATTGGATAGAAATGCTCTGCCTTGACAAGTCCGTCAAACGCCTTCTGGCGCTCAATGCGTGACGGCACGGGAATTCGCTCGAAATGCGAGAGGTATGCGCTGTCGAGGTAGGCAAGTTTTTTCTCAATATCGAGATTGCCATAAAGATAAATGTAGCTGTTCGACGGATGATAGTACCGCGCGTGAAAATCCAGGAACATCCCCTGCGTGAGTCCAGGAATCGCATCAGGGTCGCCTCCTGACTCGCAGCCATACGTTGTGTCTGGATAGAGCGCCGCCATAATACGGCTGCCGAGCAGATCATCAGGCGCTGAGAGAGCGCCCTTCATCTCGTTGTAGACAACACCGCTGTAGCGAAGCGGTGCATCTGCATCATCCAGCTCGTAGTGCCACCCCTCCTGCATGAGAACCTGCGGATTCGTCCGCATCGAGGGGTAGAATACCGCATCGAGGTACACGTCCATGAGATTCTGAAAATCACGATCGTTGCGGCTCGCAACAGGGTACATCGTCTTGTCGGGGAACGTCATCGCATTGAGGAACGTGTTGAGCGAGCCCTTCACGAGTTCGACAAACGGCTCCTTCAGCGGGTACTTGCGCGAGCCGCAGAGCACGGAATGCTCCACGATATGCGCCACTCCCGTATCATCAACGGGCGGCGTACGAAAACTGATCGAAAAGACCTTGTTGTCATCCGCCGTCTCGAGGAAGAAGAGCCGTGCGCCCGTCTTCTCGTGAACGAATGTATGTCCCCGCCCGTCCGCCTCCTTGATCTCCTCCGAGCGGATCAGGCGAAAGCCGTGAATAATATCATCTATCTTCATGTGAAATATCCTCCTTTTTCATTCTTGCCATTATAGCACAGAGAGGGAAATTCTCAAAACGAGCGCAACAAAAAAGCCCCCGCCGAAGCTGGGGAGGCTTGGTGTCATGTGGGCAAAAATGCCTTTGCGGGATACATTTCCCGTACCGCCGCATCATAGCGTCCGATGCCGAGAAAGATCCCCTCCGCATACACGCGGTAAAATTCATCAACGAGTTCAATACGCCGCTCCGAGGTTGAGAGCCCGCTGTAGAACGCCTTCACACGCTGCGGGTCGAGTTCGTAACACGGCAGATCGAGCGGCGTATCAGGCGCACATAGTGCCGCCGCTCCCGCCTCTGTCAGCTCCTCAAGGGTATACGAATCCGAAAGACTGAATCCGCCGACACGCGTGCGCAGGAGAAACCGCATCGTCGCTGGAAGTCCAAGTGCCGCACCGATATCCGTGCAGAGCGCGCGGATGTATGTTCCCTTGCCGCAGTCCACGTCGACGAGAATACGGGCGTGTGCCGGATCCGCATGGACGAGTTCCAACCGGTGAATCATAACTCTGCGCGCCGGTATCTCCACCTCTGCGCCCTGGCGCGCAAGATCATAAGCCCGCTGTCCTCCGACCTTGATTGCAGAGTAGACGGGCGGTTTCTGCGTGATCTCCCCAACGAAGCGCAGGAGTATGCCCCGCAGCTCCTCCTCCGAGGGAAGCACGGGCTTCGGAACGCTCTCCGTAACTTCGCCATAGACATCCCCTGTATCCGTCGCATAGCCGAACGCGATCTCCGCGCGGTAGGATTTGTCCGCCCCCTCCATATACTCCACGAGGCGCGCAGCACGTCCAAGTGCAACGGGCAGAATGCCTGCCGCTGCAGGGTCAAGTGTCCCCACGTGTCCGACGCGTTTCTGCTTAAAAATACGCCGCACGATATCGACGACATCGTGCGACGAAAGCCCCGTTGGTTTCAATACATTGATAAATCCGTCCACGGTCTTATCGGCTCAGCTCCTCCCCAATCGCAGCAAGAATCCGCTTCTTCGACTCCTCAAAGGAGCCGTGCAGTGTACACCCCGCCGCACGGATATGTCCGCCGCCGCCGAAGCCCTGCGCAATACGCGAAACGTTCGTGCCCTTCGATCGCATGCTGACGCGGTAGGTATCCTTCTCAAGCCACTTCATGAAGAAGACAACCTGTGTCCCCTCAATTACACGCAGTTTATCGAGGAGCCCCTCCGTTGTTGTGACTTCCTTTGCCTTCTCCTCATCGATGAATACGGCTGCTGCCTTGCCATCGTAAAACATCTCAAGATTACGGATAGCCTTGACCTGAGCCATCATTTCGTCGTACGACTTCATTTCCATCGCAATCGCAATCTTGCTCTGCTTAACGCCGATCTCCAGGAAATCTGCCGCCGCACGCATTGTGTGCGGGCGTGTATTCGAAAAGCGGAAAAACCCTGTATCCGTCGCCATCCCTGTATAAAGGCAAGTAGCGATATCCAGTGTAAATGTGCCTCCCATTTCCAGGATGAGATCATGCATGATCTCACAGGTCGCAGCATACTCCGGATTCAGATAGAGATACTCCGCCTCCTCATCATTCGTCACATGATGATCAATATTAAGGATGTGCAGAGCATCGACAGACGGAACAACTGCCCCCGTACGCTTTAACTCGACATCACAGACAACGAGCAAATCCGCCGTATAGCGCTGCCCCTTTGCAGGGCGTTCGATGGTCTCGGTCCCGGGCAGAATATTGAAGATGCGCGGCAGCTCATCATCGATCAGCACGCGTGCGTCCTTTCCCAGCGATCTGAGATAGTGCATCAGTCCAAGCGTAGAGCCGATCGAGTCCCCATCGGGACGAATATGTGAGGTGAGGATGATGGTCTGCGCGTCACACAACAGGCGTGCTGCCTCTTTCATTGTGATCTTCATTCCTCATCCCCCTTTTCCATCATAGGCTTATCCTCGTGCAGCTCATTGAGAAGCCTCTGTATATGATCACTGTAGTTCAGTGACGTATCGAGTGCAAAGCTGATCTCAGGCGTAAAACGGAGCCGAATCCTTTTGCCGATCTCACGGCGCACGAAGCCAAGTGAACTGCTCAGACCATGCAGGCTGTCGCGTGCCTTCTTCTCATCGCCCATCACACTGACGTAGATCTTCGCCTCACGCAGATCCTCCGTACACGCAACGGATGTGACCGTTACGAATCCAATACGCGGATCCTTCAGTTCGTTGAAGATGATGTCGCTGACTTCCTGTTTGATCAGTTCCTGTAGTTTTTCAACGCGAACCTTTGCCAAGGTACGCCTCCTTTCAGTTCTGTATAGAAATTGGCACAGCCCTCGGCGCAAAAAAGCACCAAAGAACTGCACCATATTCAAAAATACTTATTCTGCATTTTCTTCCGCAGCAGCTGCTGCTGCAGCGGCTGCTGCCTGCGCCTCGCGCTTCTGCTCCGCAGCCTTGTTTGCCTCGGCGATGGAGGTCTCAATCTCCTCCATTGTATACGCCTCGATGATGTCGCCCTCCTGAAAATCACGGAAGTCGACGATGGAGATGCCGCACTCGTATCCAGCAGCGACCTCCTTCACCTCATCCTTGAAGCGTCGCAGAGAGTCAAGCTCCCCATCGAAGAGCTCAACATTGTCACGCAGGATGCGGATCTTCGAGTTGTTGTGGATCTTGCCCTCGAGGACATACGAACCCGCGACAAGGGCCTTTGAGAACCGCATGACCTGACGGATCTCGACACGTCCTTGAATAACCTCTTTGTACTTCGGTTTGAGCATTCCACTCATCGCATCCTTGACATCGTTCAGCGCATCGTAGATGACGCGATAGGTACGGATGTCCACGTTCTCCGTGTCGGCAAGACGGCGCGCATTCGCATCCGGACGGACGTTGAACGCGATGACGATCGCCTTCGATGCCGTCGCGAGCATGATATCCGACTCACTGACCGCACCGACGCCCGAGTGCACGATGTTCACGCGCACCTCGTCATTCTTGTTGAGTCCGAGGAGCGTAGAGTTGAGCGCCTCGACGGATCCCTGCACGTCGGCTTTGACGACGATGTTGAGATCCTTGATATCGCCCTGCTGAATCTGCTGGAAGAGCGCATCGAGCGAGACGCTCTTCGACTTGATGAGATCACGGCGCTGATTGCCGAGACGTGCCTCCGCAATCGAGCGCGCCTGCTTCTCGTCAACGACGGCGAGAATGTCACCCGCCGACGGAACATCGTTCAGGCCGAGAATCTCAACCGGCATGGACGGACCCGCCTTCTTCACGTTGTCGCCGCGGTCGTTGATCATTGCGCGGACGTGGCCGTACGCCGTGCCGACGACGATGGAGTCGCCGATACGCAGTGTGCCGCTCTGAACGAGGACGGTTGCGACCGAACCGCGCCCCTTGTCAAGTTTCGCCTCGATGATGACGCCGCGCGCCTCACGATTCGGGTTCGCCTTAAGTTCCTCAACCTCGGCAACGAGCAGAATATTCTCGAGCAGATCGTCGATGCCGATGCGCTGCTTCGCGGAGACGGGCACCATGATGGTGTCGCCGCCGTATTCCTCGGAGACAAGCCCGTACTCCATGAGTTCCTGCTTGACGCGGTCGGGGTTCGCGCCCGGCTTGTCGATCTTGTTGATCGCAATGATGATGGGCACCCCTGCCGACTTCGCATGATCGATCGCCTCGACGGTCTGCGGCATGACACCGTCGTCCGCCGCGACAACGAGGATCGCTACGTCCGTGATCTGTGCACCGCGTGCACGCATTGCCGTAAATGCCTCATGTCCCGGCGTATCGAGGAAGACGATCTTCTTGCCCTGACATACCACCTGATATGCACCAATGTGCTGCGTGATGCCGCCCGCCTCATGCGTGCTGACGGAGGTGTTGCGGATCGCGTCGAGCAGCGAGGTCTTGCCGTGGTCGACGTGTCCCATGACGGTGACGACAGGCGGACGATCCTTGAGTGTCTTCGGATCGTCCTCGATCTCGGGGATCAGCGTCGGATCGACATCCGGCGGCAGCTCCTCCGTCGTCACGCCGAACTCCGCCGCCACGAGGCTTGCCGTGTCGTAGTCGATCTCCTGATTGATGCTCGCCATAACGCCCATGAGCATGAGCTTCTTGATGATATCCGATGCCGTATAGCTCATCTTGGACGCGAGATCCTTGACCGCAATCGTCTCCGGCAGCTTGATGTGCTTCGGGCGCGCGATCTCTGCCTTCGCCGCCGGAGCCGGTGCTGCTGCGCGCCCCTTGCGCCCCTTGCGTGCGCCGCCGCGACTGCGCTCTGCCTGACGCAGATCTGTGCGCTCCTCACGGTCGCGACGTGCGCCTCCACGTCCGCTGCGGCTGCGGTCGCCGCCTGCGGCATTGTTCTCGCCG
>NZ_KI260545.1:85776-167899 GCF_000468035.1 Selenomonas sp. oral taxon 892 str. F0426 | reverse complement strand
CTGACCAGCACTAATCGGTCGAGGGCTTGACTTACAAATATTCAATTTGCTTACAGTTTCTTCTGTGAAGTTTTGAGTGTACAACACTCAAGAAGATGCGGTGATGATGCCTGAACGGTTCCACCTGTTCCCATTCCGAACACAGTAGTTAAGCGTTCAAAGGCCGAGGGTACTTCGTTGGAGACGACGTGGGAGAGTAGGTAGTTGCCGCAATATATAAAGACTCGTGATGATTCACGGGTCTTTTTTGTGTTGATTTTTGGAGAGGTGATTTGTCTCCTTGCATTTTCATTATTGTGTGACTATAATAGAATCTGTTTCTGTTTTCTCTGATGGAGCGGCAGTACAGATGACTGCACGCGATGAAGGAGGTTGTCTCATGATTTTGGATCGGTTGGAGAATTTGCCTCTTGGCAGATTTCAGTATAAGCTGCTTGCTGTGACGGGGCTTGGCTGGTTGTTCGATGCGATGGACACAGGGCTGATTGCATTCGTCCTGCCTGTGCTTGCGCGAGAGTGGGGTCTCACACCTGCGCAGGTGGGATGGATCGGATCCATTGGACTGATTGGCATGGCGCTTGGTGCGGTGCTTGCGGGTACGATTGCAGATCGCATTGGACGCAAGCAGGTGTTTACGATCACGGTTCTTCTTTACAGTATATCAACAGGGCTGTGCGCGGTGGCGTGGAGCTATGAGTCGCTGCTTGTGTTTCGCTTTCTTGTAGGCTTTGGTCTGGGCGGGGAACTGCCCGTTGCGGCGACCTTGATGAGCGAGTACGCACCTGCGAAGCTGCGCGGACGATTCATTGTTCTGCTCGAGAGCTTTTGGGGACTGGGGTGGCTCGCAGCGGCGTGCATTGCCTATCTCCTGATTCCTGCGCTTGGCTGGCAGGCGGCATTTCTCATTGGTGCGCTGCCCGCCCTCTATGTTTTCCTTCTGCGCCTGCACATGCCGGAGTCGATTCGCTATCTCCTGTCGAAGGGACGTGTGGACGAGGCAAAGGCGATTATCCGCGACATCGAGCGACAGCTGAAGCTGCCGGAGCGTCCGTTCCTCGATCAGCTCGCACCGGGCAGGGTCGAGGCAGAGCGTGTAGAGACGCCGGGCTTTATGACGCTCTGGGCGAAGGGGATGCGCCGCCGTACGGCGATGCTCTGGCTTGCGTGGTTCGGCATTGTGTTCAGCTACTATGGTATCTTTATGTGGCTCCCGTCGATTGTATACGCGCAGGGCTTTGAGATTGTCAAGACGTTCGAGTATGTGCTTATCATGACACTGGCACAGCTGCCGGGGTATTATGCAGCGGCGTATCTGGTGGATGTGATTGGGCGTCGTTACACGCTCGGACTGTTCCTGCTGCTGAGCGGCGTGTGCAGCTATTTCTTTGGAAATGCGGGTGATGTCACGGCGCTCCTCATCTGGGGTGCGGCGATGAGTTTCTTCAATCTCGGTGCGTGGGGCGTTATCTACACCTATACGCCGGAGCAGTATCCGACGTCGATGCGGGCACTCGGCAGCGGCTGGGCGGCGGGCTTCGGACGCATTGGCGGGATGATTGCGCCGATGCTTGTCGGTGTGATGCTTGCAAATGCGTTCCCAATGAGCGGAATCTTTATGATGTTCGCGGCGGTCTTTGTACTGATCTCGGGGACGGTGATTCTCCTCGGCCGCGAGAGCAAGCAGCAGACGCTTGAGGAACTGGAGCATTTGCTTGACGAGGAAGCTATGTCTTTGCGAAAAAACTAGCGAAATTTTTTTGTGTGTGCTACAATAGAGCGGATAGACTCTATTGTAGCATGTTTTTTTGAGGTGACATTTTGCGATATAATTTGAAACGCCTTGCAGCGGCGTCTCTTTTTGCTCTGACAATAAATTTTTACACGCCATCGGCTCATGCAATGCCTCCAATTCTCCCGTACAGTGAGATTGTTGAGGGGATGCAGGGGACAGCATATACGGTGCTTGATGCGTCTGGTGATCTTCGCACATTTCCCGTCGAAATTATAGGACGTATGGAGGCCGGCAAAGGTGACCAGCGCATGATCATGGCGCGGACGAGCGGTGCCTTTATCGAGGAAGTCGGCGGCGTACTCCAAGGGATGAGCGGCAGCCCTATCTATGTGGACGGACGCCTTGTCGGTGCGCTTGCAGCAGGGCTGAAGGATCTCAGTCCCTATACCTTCTTTATTACTCCGATCGAAGATATGACACCGCTTTGGTCGATGCCAGACACGAAAAATCAGACTAATATTGATACGGTCAACATTGTAAAGGAACTTGAGGATCGCAAGAAGGCAGAGGAAAAGCGCCGTCTGCGTGAACGTGAGAAGGCGTTTGCGAAGATGTCACAGGAGGAGCGCGAGGCAGAGTGGCGTGATATGATTGCGGCGCTCAATGGTGAAAAGCCGGAGGCCTCTGTGCCAGAGACGGACGAGAGTTCTTCTGAGAAGAAGGATGATGTCTCCTCCGACGATACGACGCATACGGATACAAAACCCACAGATGGTCAGGATGTTTCGGCAAACTCTGCGGAGGAAAAGGCGTATTTCTTTACGCGCGGTTTTAATGCTGCGGGACTGCGCTATTTGCAGGATAAGCTTCCGATGGGCAGTTCCACACTTCTCCCTATGGGCGGATCGGCCGCAAGTGGAAAAGTCCATACACGGTATGATGCATCTCTTGCGGGGGGGCAGCCGGTCGGCGTGGCGCTTGTCTACGGAGACTTCAGTATCGGCGCGACAGGTACGGTAACGGCGGTTGAAGGGAAGAAAGTTGTTGCCTTTGGGCACTCCTTTATGCATAAGGGCAATGTCAATTATTTCATGACAGATGCGGATGTTATTGGTACGATTTCTGGGCAGAGCAATGGCGTGAAGATCGCAAACATTGGCAGTGTGATTGGCCGCGTCAACCAGGATCGCGAAACGGGGATTGCTGGGATTCTTGGGACGTTTCCAACGGCGGTACCTGTTCAGATTCGTATAAAGGACAATGCACTTGGGGCGGAGGAGACATTCGGTGCGCAGATTGCCTATGACGAGGACTTTTTGCCGATTCTTTCGGGCAGTGTCACTTATGCGGCGATGAGCCGTGTCTCGGATTCACTCGGCAGCAGCACGGCACGCGTGCGCTTTGCGATTCGCACGAACGCCTATGAGGGAGGCCTTTTCGAGCGCCGCAATATGTACTATAGCGGAGCAGATGTTGGGCAGCTTGCTGTAACGGAACTCCTGCAGGCGATGAACTTGATTGTGACAAATGCAGAGAAGGAATCCGATCTGATTGATGTCAATGTGGATGTAGAGCTGAATCCCGACCGACAGACGGCCCTCTTGGTCTCGGCAGTTCCGGATAAGATGACGGTGAGGCCTGGAGATACGGTGACATTCAAGACGACGATACGTCCCTACCGCAAGGCAGAGGAGACCCTTTCGATTCCCTATCAGGTGCCTAAGACGCAGCCTGCAGGCCCTCTGACGCTTGATATTCGCGGAGGTGGGTTTGTACCGGTGAACCCGCTGATGCTCTTTGCGCAGGCAGGGCTCGAGATCCCAGATGATGAGGAACGCTTCAAGTCGACAGGAGACCGTCTGCGTGAGCTTGCGGAGCAGGGAGAGAATAACGAAATTATCATTGCGCCTGGTGCAGCGCCGGTACCAACCTCCGAAAAGGAGATGAAGAAACGCGTGAAGGCAGCAGCAAAAGCATCGGCGCGTGCCGCGAAAGAAGAGCCTGAGAAGCGCGTCAAGCTGCTTGCTGATCCAAATAAGAAGGAAGAAAAAGAGAGATTCTTCGCACCATATGTGATTGAGAACGTGATACATGCAACGCTCAAGGTAGAGGAATAAGAGACCGCAGGGAGGGAAACGGCGAATGGAACAACTGGTCATTCACGGAGGAAATGCTCTGCGTGGACGCGTGAAGATTGGCGGTGCAAAGAATGCAGTGCTGCCGATCATTGCGGCAGCACTTCTCGGTAGCCGTGGTGTGAGCGTACTTGAGGATGTGCCGGCACTTGAGGATGTCTATACGATCTCCTCAGTTCTGCAATCTCTTGGCGTCAAGGCGAACTATTCGGCTGCCGATCATCGGCTGACGATCGATGCGTCGAAGATTGATACGGTATCGGCGCCATACGAGCTCGTCCGCAAGATGCGTGCATCCTTTCTCATTATGGGGCCGCTGCTCGCACGCGAAGGTCGGGCGGAGATCTCGCTGCCGGGTGGCTGTGCGATTGGGACGCGGCCGATTGATCTGCATCTCAAGGGCTTTGAGGCACTCGGTGCAAAGATCGAGATCACGCAGGGGGCGATTCATGCCTCTGCGCCAAATGGTTTAAGGGGCGCACGCATCTATTTTGACTTTCCGAGTGTAGGTGCCACGGAAAATGTGATGATGGCGGCATCCTGTGCTGAGGGGCAAACCATCCTCGAGAATCCGGCACTTGAGCCTGAGATTGTGGATCTTGCGAACTATCTCAATGTTATGGGAGCGCACGTTCGTGGCGCAGGAACAAACTGTATTAAGATCGACGGTGTGCCGGGCCTTTCGGCGGCATCTTATACGATCATTCCAGACCGTATCGAGGCTGGAACGTATATGGTTGCGGCGGCGATGACGGGCGGCGATGTCTTCATCGAGAATGCCATTAGTGAGCATCTGAAACCTGTCGTAGCAAAGCTAAAAGAAGCGGGCGCGCAGATTGAGGAGGATATTGCGGGGATTCGTGTCTATGCCGATGGCCCGCTCCAGGCAATTGACCTCAAGACACTGCCCTACCCCGGCTTTCCGACGGATATGCAGGCGCAGTTCATGGCGATGCTGGCCGTTGCAGAGGGGACGAGCGTTGTTACAGAGACCGTCTTTGAGAATCGATTTATGCACGTTGATGAGCTCCAACGCATGGGGGCAAAGATCCGTGTCGATGGGCGCTCGGCGACGGTTGAGGGTGGGCACTCGCTCAGTGGAGCCTCTGTGCGTGCAACGGATCTCCGTGCGGGGGCGGCGATGGTGCTCGCGGGACTCGTGGCAGAAGGAGAGACCCGTGTGGGTTACATCCATCATATTGATCGCGGGTACGATGATTTCGTTGCAAAGCTTGTTGCGCTTGGTGCTGATATCAGCCGCATTGAAGATGAGTGGATTGAGAGCGAAAAACCACTTGCATAAATGGAATTTATGCGATAAAATTGAAGGACAAGACCGATTGAGGAGGAATGAGTCATGAAACATATCAAGACGGTCAACAAGCCGACGATGCAGTCCACGCTTTATACGGGCGGCTGCGGCGAATGTCAGGCATCCTGCCAGTCCGCCTGCAAGACTTCCTGTACGGTGGGCAACCAGCCCTGCGCGAAGTAAGTCAGGGGAATCGGCCTCGCCCTTCTCGTTTACGAGAGGGGCTTTTTCTGTGTATTTTGGAGAGCGAAGGAGAACAAATGAAAGTCCGAACGCATAAGTTCAAGCAGAACGATATGCACATCCTCGTTGATATCAACAGCGGTGCTGTTCATGTGATCGATGAGATGATCTACGATATGATGGACGACTTCGACGGGACGAATGACGAGGCAGTTGTTGCGCGCCTTGCGGGGCGTTATCCAGAGGAGGAGCTGCGCGAGGCGTGCGGCGAGCTGCATGAACTGATGGCGGCAGGCGCACTCTTTGCGCCCGATATCGATGTGCCGCCGACGTTCAAGTCGCGTGGGCTCGTGAAGTCGCTCTGCCTGATGGTGGCGCAGGACTGCAATCTGCGCTGCAAGTACTGCTTTGGCGACGGCGGCAGCTACGGCGGGCATCGCGCCGTCATGAGTCCTGAGGTTGGGCGTGCGGCAGTGGACTTCATCATCAATGGATGCGGTCCGCGTAAGCACTGCGAGATCGACTTCTTCGGCGGGGAGCCGCTGATGAATCTGCGCACGGTGAAGGAGGTCACAGAATACGTTCGGAAACGTGAGCAGGAGACGGGCAAGGAGTTCAAGCTGACACTTACAACGAACGGTATGCTCCTTTCGGATAAGAATATTGCGTGGCTGAACGATAACAACATCTCGGTCGTGCTCTCTTCGGATGGTCGGCGTGAGGTACATGATGCCATGCGCCCCGATGTGCGCGGCAACGGTTCGTATGATGTCGTGATGAAGAACTTCAAGAAGCTCGTGGATGCGCGAGGTGGAAACGACTACTACCTGCGCGGGACGTATACGCGCGAGAATCTGGACTTTACGAAGGATGTGCTCGCGATGAACGAGGCGGGCTTTGACATCCTCTCGATGGAGCCGGTCGTGCTGAAGGACAGCCCACTCGGCTTTACGGAAGCAGATCTGCCACGCATCTTTGCTGAGTACGATCATCTGACGGAGACGTATCTCAGCCGCGTGCGTGCGGGGAAGGGGTTCTTCTTCTTCCACTTCAATATGGATCTCAATCATGGGCCGTGCGTGGCGAAGCGGCTTGCGGGCTGCGGGGCGGGGCACGAGTACTATGCCGTTGCGGAGAACGGCGACCTCTATCCATGCCACCAGTTCGTCGGGCGTGAGGGATATCGCCTTGGCTCTGTTTTCACAGGGGTAGAGAATCTGGAGCTGCCGACGTATTTTCGCAACTCACATGTCCTCAACAAGCCGCTCTGTCGTGACTGCTGGGCGCGGTTTTACTGCAGCGGCGGCTGTCACGCGAATGCAGACCTCTTCCACGGGGATATTCGCCATCCGTACGAAGTTGGCTGTGAGATTCAGAAAAAACGTCTTGAGTGTGCCATTCTTGTTCAGGCGGTTCTTGCCCTTGAGCAGGAGGCAGCAGAGGATGCGCAGGAGGACTTGCGGAAGCGGGCTTGATTCTTGGACGAAGGCGCGGATAAACTCAGCCCAATATTGAGTACATCTTAAAAAAGTTCTTGACAAGGCGTTTGTTTTCGGCTATAATTCCCCTTGTTGCTAAAGGCGACACAGGGGTATCGCCAAGTTGGTAAGGCACGGGATTCTGAATCCCGCATGCGTTGGTTCGAGTCCAGCTACCCCTGCCATTTGTAAATATAGAACCGCAGTTATTACTGCGGTTCTTTTGCGTTTGTTGAAAAAGTCGTTGAAAACTATTCTTAATTTTGTTACGATAAGAAAATGAGTTATCTCATTGAAGGAGTTGTTGTTATGAATGCAAAAAAAAGGCGTTTTGGCGTGACGGATGTGCTTCTCGTTGTGCTGAATCTTATATTTTGTGTTGGAATACAGACAGTGTTTGCACCCTGTGATGCACGTCCTGACGGAACATGGATGATATGTCACTGGGCGGGCCAGGCACTCAAGGGGGTTGCAGCGGTGCTTCTCGCGATCGCAGTCATGCACCTCGTCACTCCGCGCGCACAGATAAAGATCGGTCTTGCGCTTGCAATGATTCCGCTTGCTGTGCTTGCACTTGTGCTGCCGGAGCATCTCATCGATCTCTGCATGATGGAGATGATGCACTGCCATACTATGATGGAGCCGGCAGTGACGGTGTTCTCCCTGCTGAATCTCATGCTTGCGCTCGTGGATGTATATGTCTATCGACGGGGGGAGAATGAATGAAGTTTGCGTATCTGCTTGCCCTGCGTAACTGCCGCCGAAATGCGGCGCGTTCCGCTGTGCTGGCTGCGCTCGTCGCAATACTCGCGCTCGTGATCTTTGGCGGCTCTGAGATGCTGCTCGGGCTTCAAGGGGGACTCATGCGCTTTCAGCAGCGGCTTGGGGCAGATGTTGTGGTGCTGCCGAAGCCGGCGGCAGATGCGCAGATGCTTGAGGGCGTGCTCGTACAGGGCGTGCCCGCGCACTTCTATATGGAGGCGCGTTATCTGGATGAACTGCGCGGCATGACGGGGGTCGCTCAGGCAGCGCCGCAGTTCTTCCTCGCCTCGGCGAATGCGGGCTGCTGCTCGGTAGCGGTGCAGCTGATCGGTTTTGACCCCGCGGCGGATTTCACGATTCGTCCGTGGATGCAGGAGAGCCATGCTGCGGAGATGGGCTTCGGGGACATCCTCGTCGGCAGCGGCATCTCCGTTCCTGCGGATGCGATGCTGACATTTTACAACACGCCGTGCCGCGTGGTCGGGCGGCTGAGTCCGACGGGGACGGGGATGGATACGGCTGTCTATACAAATATGGAGACAATGCGTGCGATGATGGCAAATGCGGCATCATCGGGCTTCGACTACTTCCAAGGGATCCCAACGGAAAATGCCATCTCTGCCGTGATGATTCGGACGGTGGAGGGCTTTACGCCCGATGGACTCGCGGCTGCCATCAATGAGAGCTATCCCGCGCTCGCGGCAAAGCCGGCGCATGGGATGGTGCATCATGTGGAGGCAGGACTCGGCGGCATTCTCGAAACGGTCGGCGTCCTGATTGTGTTCGTCTGGGGGATTGCCATTGTCATTCTCGGCATCGGATTTCATCTGTCGGCGCGGGAGCGGCGGCGTGAGTTCCTGATCCTGCGTATCGCGGGTGCAACACGCTCCTTCTTGCTGCGATTGATGCTGACGGAGGCTGTTATTACCTCGGCGGCAGGCGGGGCGGCAGGCATTGCCATCGGCGCGATTGTCCTGCTGCCGTTTGCCGGACTCATGAAGGAGGGGCTGATGCGGCCCTATCTCCTGCCGGATATCGGGACGATTGCAATGCTCGCCGCGAACACCCTTGCTGTGGCAATCCTGTCGGGAACCCTTTCGGCAGCGTGGACGGTGGGACGTGTGGCGAATACGTCAATCAGTGAGATGCTGCGGGAGGATGGATGATGGAACTTCGTGCGGAGAAAATCAGTCAGGACTTTTTGCGCTATAGTGCAAAGGATGGCTATTTCATAGCGGTACAGGAGACGGATTTCCACCTTGCAGCGGGGACTCTTACAGTGGTGACGGGGCGTTCGGGCAGCGGAAAGAGCACGCTGCTCCACATTCTCGGGGGGCTGATGAAGCCCGTGACAGGGCGCGTGCTCGTGGATGGTGTGGATCTCTATGCGATGGGGGAGGACGCACGTACGCGTCTGCGCAGCCGCCGTATCGGCATTGTGCCGCAGCGCCTGATGTCGCTCGCGGCGCTTTCGGTACGCGAGAATATCCTGCTGCCTGCTCTCCTCACGGGGACACAGGAGCAGGCTGCCGCACGTGCGGGGGCACTGATGGAACGTCTCGGCATCCGAAAACTTGGTGCGGTGACGCCGTCGGAACTCTCGGGCGGGGAACTCAGGCGCGTGACAATCGCACGCGCGCTTGTGATGCAGCCCGGAATCCTGCTCGCAGATGAGCCGACGGGCGATCTCGATGAGGAGAATACGAGGAGCGTCCTCAGCCTCCTGCGTGAGACGGCAGATGCAGGCACTGCAGTCCTCCTCGTGACGCATGAGCACGAGGCAGCAGGGTATGCCGATACTTGCTATACGATGACAGAGGGGACGCTCACACGGCGCGCATAGAAAAAACCCGAACAGTGACGTTTTGTCACGGTTCGGGTTTTTAGTTCTAGCGTGTTCTTAGTCCCTAAGGAGCATGAGTTCCTCAACAGGAAAATTGAAATACAATATGTCGCCGATACCGGCTTCGCGTGCGTGCCACGTCGCTTTGTCGATTTCCCAGCGAATGGGCACTGCCCCATCTGCAAAGCGCAGCATGACGATGTAGGTAAAGGTGCTCTCGATGACCTCGGCGATGTGTGCGGGGAGCGCATCCGCATCGCTCTCCGATGCAAGCACGAGATAGTGTGCGCGGACGGCGATGTGCCGCACGTCTGTCGCCGTGTCCGCGACGCGGAGCGTGATGCCCCAGTCCGTCGCTGCGACGTGTGTTTCATCTACACGGCGGGCGGCAGAGATGTTCTTGCAGCCCGTGAGTGTGGTCGCGGCACGCGTACCGGGATTCCGAAACAGTGCGTGTTTGTCCATCGGCGGCGTGAGCTGCCCGCGATCGATGGTCGCGATCTCGCGTGCGATGCGGAATGCCTCGTCACGGTCGTGGGTGACAAGGATCGCCGAGATACCCTGCATCGCAAGGATTTCACGCAGTGCTGTCTCGATCTGCCACTTGAGATGTGTGTCGAGTGCGGAGAGCGGTTCGTCGAGGAGCAGCAGATCTGCGCCGCGTGCGAGGATGCGTGCAAAGGCGACGCGCTGCTGCTGTCCGCCCGAGAGAGCCGCCGGATAGGCGTTTTCAAGTCCCTCAAGTGAAAAGCGTGCGACGTTCTCCGCAAAGATACGCTCCTTTTCCTCCTGCGTTCCGGAGAGCGCAAAGGTGATGTTCTCGCGCACGGTCATGTTCGGAAAGAGTGCGTAGTTCTGAAAGAGATAGCCGACGCTGCGCGCCTGCGGCGGGAGGTCGATGCCCTTTTCGCTGTCAAAGAGGATGCGTTCGTTCAGGACGATCTGCCCGCGGTCGGGACGCTCGAGTCCCGCGATGCACTTGAGCGTCATGCTCTTGCCGCTGCCCGATGCGCCGAGAAGCGCAAGCGTGGTGTCTGTCAGCGTAAAGTCTGCCGCAAGCGTGAAGTCGCGCAGGTGCTTTTCGATGTTGACGACGAGCTTCATTCACGCACCTCCCGCTTGAGGTATAGATTCATCGCTCCAATAAAGAAGAGCGAGAACAGGGAGATGATGACTGCCCAGCGGAAGGCGAGGTCGTAGTCGTTCGCCTGCACCGCCGCATAGATGGCGGTGGACATGGTCTGCGTGCGTCCCGGGATGTTGCCCGCGAACATGATGGTTGCGCCGAACTCACCGAGTGCACGGGCAAACGAGAGGACAAGCCCTGCGAGGATGCCGTGGCGTGCATTCGGCAGGATGATCCGCCAAAAGATGCGCCAGTTGCTGACGCTGAGTGTCTGCGCCGCATGGATCATGTTGCGGTCGATTGCCTCGAATGCACCGCGCGCCGTGCGGTACATGAGCGGGAGGCTCACGATGACCGCCGCGATGACCGCCGCACGCCAAGTAAAGACGAGTGGCAGGTCGATTGACAGGAGGAACCCCCCGATGGTACTGCGCTTCCCGAGGAAGAGCAGGAGGAAGAATCCGACGACGGTCGGCGGCAGGACGAGCGGCAGGGTAATCACGGCATCGGCGATCGTGCCCGCGAGGCGGCTGCGGATCTGCAGCACACCGTAGGCGAGGGCAATACCGACGAAGAAGGTGATTACCGTCGCAAGCCCCGCGACCTCGAGCGAGATAATGAGCGGCGATAGTGTTTCGTCCGTCATTACTTCACTTTGAAGCCGTATTTCTCAAAGACCTTCTTCGCGGCATCGGTCTGGAGGAAGGCGAGGAAATCCTTTGCTTCCTTCATATTCTTTGCGTCCTTGAGCACGGCTGCGGGATAGACGATGGGCTTATGTGTATCGGCGGCAGCGACCGCAGCGACCTTCACCTTGTCCGAGATCGCGGCATCCGTCGCGTAGACAACGCCGCAGTCCGCGTCACCACTCTCGACCCATGCGAGCACCTGACGGACATCGGAGCCGTAGACGGCACGCGCCTTCACCTCGTCGAGGATGTCGAGTTTCGTAAAGACCTCCTCGCTGTACTGTCCGACGGGCACGCCCTTCGGTTCGCCGAGCGCGATGTGCGTGACCTGCGGGTCAAGCACTGCCTTGAAGTCGGGGAGGTTCAGCGCACTGTCCTTCGCCGTGATCAGCACTACATCGTTGATGAGCAGATCGACGCGCGTGCCGTCCTCAAGGAGTTTTTTCTCATCGAGGGCATTCATCTGCTTCTGAGCAGCGGAGACGAATACGTCGGCGGCGCCGCCGTTCTCAATCGCCTGCTGGAGTGCGCCGCTGCTGCCGAAGTTGAAGACGAGCTTCGTATTCCCGTGCTCCTTCTCGTACATGCCGCCGAGTTCCTTCATCGCGTCCGTGAGGCTCGCCGCCGCAGAGACCTGCAGCTCGACCAGTCCTTCCTTCGGCGTATCCATCTTGTTCGCAGAGTTGCCGCCGCCAACGCAGCCTGCCGTGAAGAGTGCCATGGCGGTAAGTCCCGCCGTGAGTAGATTCTTGAGTTTCATGTTGTTGCTCCTTTACAAATGGGTAGGCATGACCGTTTCCCGTCATACCCCGTGACAAAAACTGTCAGGCAAGGCATCATAGCAGTGTCCTGCCGTAGATCATCCTTGCTCGGAGTGGGTACTTCTTTCCCCTCAGCGGGCGAATGTACCGCTTTTG
Source organism: Selenomonas sp. oral taxon 892 str. F0426 (assembly GCF_000468035.1). Lineage (GTDB taxonomy): Bacteria > Bacillota > Negativicutes > Selenomonadales > Selenomonadaceae > Centipeda. The sequence goes on along the minus strand of NZ_KI260545.1, from coordinate 155,722 downwards.
CCGCCGGACTTGCGCTCGAGGCGGATGTCCGTGATCTCCATGCGCTTGTCGAGTGCCTTGCACATATCGTAGATGGTCAGCAGTGCAACGCTCACGGCATGCAGTGCCTCCATCTCGACGCCTGTCTCGCCCGTGACTTTCACGGCGGCGGTGACGTGGACGGCGTGACGCGGTACCTCCTCGAGTGCGAAGTCGACCGTACACTTGGAAAGCGGCAGCGGGTGGCAGAGAGGGATCGTATCTGAGGTACGCTTTGCTGCCATGATGCCGGCGATGCGTGCGACGCCGAGTACGTCTCCCTTTGCCGCCGTGCCGTCCGCGATGGCGGCATAGACTTCATTGCTCACGTAAATGCGGCCGCTTGCGATCGCCTCGCGGTGCGTCTTTTCTTTGCCGCTGACGTCGACCATGATGGCAGAGCCGCCCGCGTCGAAATGCGTCAGACCCTGACTCGGCATAACTACTCCTCCTTTCTGTCCGAATGTTTTAATCATAGCGTAACGCAAATGGAAAATCAATCGCTTTTCGTTTTTAGCGACATAAAAAAAGGGGGGAGGATGAAGGACAGAAAAAACATTCTCATTTACGAAAAATCATAGAGAAAATTTATTTTATGTGATATACTTAATAAGAAGGATATATAAATGAGAATAATTTTTAGAGAAGTGTTAACTTCTCTAAAATCGAAAAAAATCAATATAAACTATGTCTTATGTCGTGTGCCTTTGGGGGAAGGTTCACGTACCGATGGAGCGGGGAGAGTACTATGCGGGAGGTTCGCGTTCAGGATGCGGTAGGGATGGTTCTCTGCCATGATATTACGGAGATTGTGCGCGGAGAGCGCAAAGGGGCGCGTTTTCGCAAAGGCGATGTGATTCGCGCGGAGGATGTTGAGGTATTGCTGCGCCTTGGCAAGGAGCATATCTACGTCTGGGAAGAGGACGAGAATATGCTGCACGAGAACGATGCAGCGGCTATTCTGCGTGACCTCTGTCAGAGCGAATACATGGCGGCGAGTGAGCCGAAGGAAGGCAAGATCGAACTGACATCGACGGTGGCGGGTGTCTTCGAGGTGCGCGAAAACGCACTTGACGCAGTGAACGAGATCGAGGATGTGATGATCGCGACGATCGCGCAGCACTTTCCGGTAAAGGCTGGAACGAAGCTGGCGGGCATGCGTGTGATTCCGCTTGTCATTGCAAAAGATATTATGGAAAAAGTGCGCGTAACGGCGGGTGATGAACCGCTGCTGCGCGTTTTACCGTATAAAAAAATGAAGGTCGGTGTTGTGACGACCGGCTCGGAGGTTTTTCACGGGCGCATCAAGGATACCTTTACCCCCGTACTTGACACGAAGCTGCGTGCGTTTGGACTGAAGGTGGATGAACACCGCCTCTCAGACGACGGGACGGAGCACACACGCGCGGCGATTGCGGAACTGCTGGAACTCGGCATGGACATGGTGCTCTGCACGGGCGGTATGAGCGTCGACCCTGACGACCGTACGCCCGCTGCGATCAAAGCTACGGGGGCGCGTGTGGTGACGTACGGTGCACCTGTGCTGCCGGGAGCGATGTTCCTGCTTGCCTACTATGAAAAGGACGGACGACAGGTGCCGATCATGGGACTGCCAGGCTGCGTTATGTATTCGCCAGCGACGATCTTTGACATCATTCTGCCGCGCGTCGTTGCGGGCAGTGAGTGGACAAGGCGCGAGATCACGCGCCTCGGCATAGGGGGTCTCTGCATGGAGTGCAAGGTCTGCCACTATCCTGTATGTCCGTTTGGGAAATGAACAACACATTTTGACTTTCAGAAAAAACTGTGTCAAAGTGACATTTGATACAGACATAGTGCACAAAAAAATATATATACTATAATTATAAGATATAACTATCATAGAAATGGGGGGCATCATGCAGGACATCGAACTCGAGCAGGCCGTAGAAGTGCTGCTCGCACATACGCAGGCGGTCAGTGAGACGGAGCGTGTTCCCCTGTTGGATGCCGTAGGCCGTGTCGCAGGAGAGGATCTGCTCGCGGGCTTTGACAATCCGCCGTTTGACCGTTCGCCGCTCGATGGCTATACCTTTGCGGCGGCAAGTACGGCGCGTGCCACGGCGGAAAGCCCCGTTGCACTGCGCGTGATCGGCGAGGAGTGTGCGGGCGATTTCTTCGCGGGGCAGGTCGGTGCGGGCGAATGTGTCCGCATCATGACGGGCGGTGCGATTCCGAAGGGCTGCGACTGTGTGGTGCGGCAGGAGGACGTGCGCGAGGACGGGGACACAATACACGTTCCGTTCACCTCCGAGCCGTACGAGAACTACTGCTACGCAGGAGAGGATATCAAGAAGGGAACGCTGCTCCTCCGGCAGGGGCAGCGCATTCGTGCGGCGCATCTGGCGGTGCTCGCGAGTGAGGGGTACGGTGATGTTCTCGTCTATCGGCGCGTGCGCGTCGCGGTGGCGAGTACCGGAGACGAGCTGCTTCAACCGGGCGAGCCGCTGCGCCCCGGCAAGATCTACAACAGCAATCTCTACTTGCTTGCGGGGCGGTTGAAGGAGCTTGGAGCGGAGGTCACCGTCCTTGGTGCTGTGCCCGATGACGTTGAAAAGGCGGCAGAGATGATCGCCTCCTATGCGGACAAGGTGGATCTTTTCCTGACCTCGGGCGGTGTGTCCGTGGGCAAGAAGGATATCATGCACGGCGTTGTGCCCGCGCTTGGCGCCGAGCGGCTGTTCTGGCGCGTCTGCATGAAGCCGGGTGCGCCCGCGATTGCCTATACGCGCGGGAAAATGCTTGGGCTTGCGCTCTCGGGCAATCCATTTGCCGCCTACGCGACATTCGAACTGATGGCGCGTGCGGCACTGGCGCATCTCGCGGGTGAGACGGAGGTTACGCTTTCGCGCCGGCGAGCCGTGCTTGCGGATGCGTTCCCAAAGGACTGCCCCGGACGGCGCTTCCTGCGTGCACGGATCGAGGCGGACGGACGCGTCTCACTGCCCGACCAGCACGAGTCCGGATCGCTCTTTTCGGCGGCGGGCTGCGATGCGTTCGTGGATGTGCCGGCGGGGACGAAGCCGCTGGCGGCAGGGACAGAGGTAGAGGTCGTAATCCTTTAATTTTAGATAGAAGGCCATTATGCAGGATCAATTTCAGAGGAAAATTGAATATCTGCGCATTTCGGTAACGGACTGCTGCAATCTGCGGTGTCGCTACTGCATGCCGGCACACGGTGTGAAGAAGCTCGCACATGCGGACATTCTTTCCTATGAGGAGATCCTGCGCAATGTGCGTGCACTCGCTGGCATGGGGATCCGAAAGGTGCGCCTGACGGGCGGCGAGCCGCTCGTGCGGCGGGACATTGTACATCTTGTGCGCGGACTGAAGGAAATCAATGGCATCGAGACGGTCGCCATCACGACGAACGGTGTCCTGCTCGGTGAGATGATGGACGAACTGCTTGATGCGGGTCTGGATGCGGTGAATCTCAGCCTCGACACGCTCGACGGCGGCAGATTCTTGTCCATCACGCGCCGCCCGTCCTTCGGTGCGGTCATGGAGTCGCTCACACGGCTGACCGAGGAGAAGCGGCTTGATGTCAAGATGAACTGTGTGCCGATTGCGGGCGTCAACGATGATGAGATCACGGCGCTTGCGGCGCTTGCGCGGGACTATTCCGTAAAGATGCGCTTCATCGAACTCATGCCGATCGGCTGCGCGCGCACGGAGGGCTATCAGGGCGTACCGATGGACGAGGTGCGGGCACGGCTGAAAGCGGCGTTCGGTGCGCTGCTCCCCGTGGGCGAGGCGACGCATGGAAACGCTGTCCCCGTGGGGCCGGCTGCCTATGTGCGACCCGCCGGGTTCCGTGGAGCGCTCGGCTTCATTGATGCGATGGAGCATAAATTCTGCGATACGTGCAACCGCGTGCGCCTAACGGCAGAGGGCTTTTTGAAGCTCTGCCTCTACAGCAGTGCGGGATTGGATACGCGCGCGCTCCTGCGCGGCGGGGCGACGGATGAACAGTTGGCGGACGCAATCGCGCACGCGGTTTGGAAAAAGCCCGAGGAGCACTATTTCGAGATGGACACGGAGACGCGCGACCGGCGCGCCATGTATCAGGTTGGGGGTTAATATGGGAGAGATCCGGGCGCTCTGTATCAGCGAGAAGCGCGGTACGCAGAAGCACGCGTTGGATCGCGTCTTCTTTATGACGGAGTTTGGCATCGACGGTGATGCCCATGCGGGCGACTGGCACCGTCAGGTCAGCCTTCTCGGTCTTGGTGAGATTGATGATTTCCGTGCACGCGGTGCGGATGTAGACTTTGGCGCATTCGGCGAGAATGTCGTTGCCGAGGGGTTCCGTTTCAAGGAGCTGCCGATTGGGACGCGGCTGCGCGTCGGGGATGTCTTCCTTGAGATCACGCAGATCGGCAAGGAGTGCCACAGCCACTGCCAGATCTATCATCAGGTCGGTGACTGCATCATGCCGCGCGAGGGAGTCTTTGCGCGTGTCCTGCACGGCGGGTGGGTGACGGTCGGCGATCAGCTGGAGATCACGACGGAGAAGATTCCGCTCGATGCTGCCGTCATCACGGCGAGTGACAAGGGCGCACGCGGTGAGCGCGAGGATGCGAGCGGTGCGGCGATTCGTGAACTCCTGACGGAGGCGGGGTACCACGTCGCGGGCTTTAACATCGTACCCGACGAGAAGGAGCAGCTTGTGCGCGAGATGACGCTCTGGGCGGAGCGCGGCGTGGGGCTGATCCTCACGACGGGCGGCACGGGGTTCTCCGTGCGCGACGTGACCCCTGAGGCGACGCGCGAGGTGATCGAGCGTGAGACACCGGGCATCCCCGAGGCGATGCGGGCGCTCTCCATGCAGGTGACGCCGCGTGCCATGCTCACGCGAGCAGCGGCGGGCATTCGGAAGCGCTCGCTGATCGTCAATCTGCCGGGCAGTGAGAAGGCGGTACGCGAGTGTCTCACGTTCATCCTGCCGCAGCTGCAGCACGGCATTGAGATCCTGCGCGGCGATACGGGTGAGTGTGCGCGATGAGTCCCGCCGATCTTACGCTCATTGTCGCGGCAGGCGGGAAGAGTACGCGCATGGGCACGGACAAGCGATTTCTGCCGCTGAATGGCGAATCGCTGCTGGCCCGCACGCTCCGCAAGGGGCGTGCGGCGGGATTCCGCTCCATCGTACTCGCGGCAGAGGGCGATCGCAGTGATCTCACGGCACTTGCGGAGGAGTACGGGGCGCAGCTCGTCACGGACAAGCTGCCGGCGCAGGGACCTGCGGCGGCGATTGCGGCAGGTCTTGCGGCTGCGAAAACGAAGTGGGCGCTCGTCCTCTCGGCAGATATGCCCTTCTACGAGTTCGAACTCGTGCGGGCACTCCTGCCGGAGGCAGAGGGAGAGACCCAGGTCGTACTGCCGACCCTCTTCGGCTACTGGCAGCCGCTTGCCGCACTCTACCGACGGGATGCAGGCACGGCGTTTGCCGCTGCGATTGCACAAGGTGACCGCAAGCTCGGCATCATCCTGCGGGACCTCGTCGTACGGGAACTTCCGCTCACGGTGGACGCAGGGCTGTTCTTCAATGTGAATACGCCCGCTGCCTATCGCCTTGCACGCGGTCGTCTTGCGAACGAGCAGCGCGCGTGCCCCATTCTCTCCATTGCCGCGCCCGCTTCGGGCACGGGCAAGACTACCTTTATCGAGCGGCTCATCCCACTTCTGCGCGAGCGCGGTGTGCGTACAGCGGTCATCAAGAGCGACAGCCACGGTTTTCAGCTTGACACAGCGGGCAAGGACACAGCACGTTTTTCGGCGGCGGGAGCGGAGGCGGTTGCCGTAAGTTCTCCGGATGGATATTTTATTCAGCAAAAAACGAAAACCCGGCAGGATTTTCAGAATCTTATTGCGAAAATGATTCCTAATAGTGTGGATTTATATATAACGGAGAGTCGTTCACGCGGTGTTTTGCCGACACTGATGCTCTATCGCGGGCTGGGAGTGCCGGAGATCGACGAGCGCGTTGCGGCGCTCTTTGCAAAGGATTATGCGGATGAAGGCATTCTGTGCACGGATCTGGACGATATGGAGACGGCGGTGCGCCTCGTGCTTTTCCTCATGGGACGCCCGCTCTACGGTGCAGACGGTACGATGTTTTTGACAATGTAATGGTTGGAATGGAAAAACAGGGAAATGGAAATTCAGCGCAGCGACTTTATCGACGTTCCCGTAACCCGCTATGTGTCCGAGGGGAATACCTTCGTCTCGGATCATAAATATACATCCGAGGAGGTCTACTTCGACATCGACCTCAACGGGGAGAATCTTACAACGGCGTTCTGCTCACCCGTGGACTTTGAGGATCTCGTTGTCGGTATGCTTGCCCAGATGGGGCGTATCCGCACGTATGATGACATCATGAAGATGACGGTGGACGCAGAGCACCTCTCTGCTGCGGTGCGTACCACAGAGGACGCGCAGCGCTGGGCAGAGGAAGCCGTTCGGAACCCGCGGTATTTCTCGGCGCGCAGGATTTTGAAGCTGCGCCCGGAGGAGATCTTTGAGCGGCCGCGCGACGTACGCTTCTGCGCGTCCGATATTCTCGCGACGGCAGATGAGCTGCTCGCAGGTCTCTCGAAAACGCACGATCGGACGAACGGCGTTCACAGTGGAGTGCTGTTCGATCAAACGCATAAGAAAATCCTTGTCTTCCGTGAGGATGTCGGCCGCCATAACGTCTTTGACAAACTCTATGGCTGGGCGCTCAAAAATCACGTGGAGATTTCCGATAAAATCATCGTCTTCAGCGGGCGCTGCTCGTCGGAAATGATGCTAAAACTTGGGCGTATGGGCATTGGTGCAGTCGCGGCGAAATCTGTGCCGACGACACTCTCGCTGAATGTGGCACATAAGCTTGGAATTACGCTCTGTGCACGCATGGCACCGGGGTCGTTCTGTGTATATGCGAACCCCGAACGCATTGTGCTCGATTAATCATGGGGAGAACAGGGGCAACCTTGTTTTTCATAGATGTTACTGATTCTGATTTAGGAGAGTCTGTCGGCGGTTTGTCCGCCGATACGAAAGGAGAATCACGATGAACCTTAGCAGACGTGACTTTCTAAAAGCCACTGGGCTAAGCGGCGTCGGGCTGGCTCTGGCGAGTCTCGGCCTTGATGTCGCAACAGTCGAGGCGGCTGCGAAAGAGTACAAGCTGACGGGCGGTCGGGAATTCACCTCCGTCTGCCACTTCTGCGCCTGCGGCTGCGGAACGATCGGCTATGTCAAGGACGGTAAGCTGATCAACCTCGAAGGCGCGGCAGATCATCCCGTTAACCGGGGGGGGCTCTGCCCGAAGGGCGTAGGCTACGGACACATCCCGAACTCGGCAGAGCGGCCGAAGAGTCCGATGTATCGCGCACCTGGCAGCGATCACTGGGAGGAGATCAGCTGGGAGGAGGCCATCGACCGTGCAGCGCGTGCGCTCAAGAAGGCGCGTGACGAGAACTGGATCGGCGAGGATGAGGTCAAGGGCCAGAAGTTCATGAGCAACCGCACGGATGCCATCGGTCTGATCGGCGGCTCGCAGATCAACAATGAAGAGTGCTATCAGATCATCAAGATGGTGCGCGGTCTCGGCGTGGTCAAGCTTGACAACCAGACGCGTGTCTGTCATGCAACGACACCGCCTGCGCTCGGTGCTGCATTCGGACGCGGCGCGATGACCGGCTCGTGGTACAACCTCAAGCATGCAAAGCTCATCTGGATTGAGGGCTCAAACATGGCGGAGTGCCATCCCATGGGGATGAAGAACGTCATGAAGGCAAAGGACAACGGCGCGATCATCGTCCATGTTGACGTGCGCTATACCCGTACCTCGCGTGTGGCAGATCATTTCTTCCAGCTTCGTACTGGTACAGATATCGCATTCCTCGGAGCAATTATAAATTATATCATTCAAAATAAGAAATATGATGCTGACTATCTGCGCCGCAACACGAACGCATTCTGCCTCCTGCGCGACGACTACAACTTTGATGCGGGCATCTTCTCTGGCTATGACGAGAAGACGCGCACCTACGACAAGACGACGTGGGGGTACAAGCTGGGGCCGGACGGAAAGCCGATGAAGGCATCGTCGATGGCGGCGCAGGGCACGGTCATGGATCACCTCGCGAAGCACTTCTCGCGTTACACGTTCGAGAAGGCATCGGCGATCACGGGCATGCCTGTGGAGGACATCCAGAAGGCGGCGGAGATCTTCTCCTCGCATACGCCGACAGTTATGATGTACGCGCTTGGCATGTGCCAGCATACGATCGGTGTCGGCAACATCCGCTGCTTCACCATCATGCAGCTGCTGATGGGCAACATCGGCGTCTCGGGCGGCGGCATCGATGCGATGCGCGGTCAGCCGAACGTGCAGTCCTCCACAGACTACGGCATCATGTTCCAGTATCTGCCGGCATACCTTTCGTATCCGACGCATAAGACGAATTCCCTCGCGAAGTGGACGCAGAGCAACGGTACGGCCAAGGCGAAGAACCTCAAGAATCTGCTCAAGGCATGGTTCGGCGATGCGGCGAATGCGTCGAACGACTATATGTTCAACGCCCTGCCGATCCGCAACGGCACGCACAATGACTCGCTCTATGTCATGTTCGAGAAGGCAATCGAGGGCATCGTCAAGTGCATCTATGTCTGCGGACAGAACCCGCAGGTGTCGAACGCGAACCTCACGATGATCAATGCAGGTCTCAAGAACCTCGACACACTCATTGTGCAGGATGTCTTCGTCAACGAGACGGCGGCATTCTGGGAGCGTCCGGGCGACAATCCGGCGGACATCAAGACTGAGGTCATCTTCCTGCCTGCTGCCTCTTACCTTGAGCGCTGCGGCACGATGACGAACTCGCAGCGCATGATCCAGTGGCGCATGAAGGGGCCCGATCCGGTAAATATGTCGCGCCCCGACTACTGGATCATCGACAAGCTCTGGAAGCGCATCCGCGAACTCTACAAGGATTCGACCGACCCGAAGGACAACATCATCAAGCTCCTCACATGGAACTACGGCGACCCAGAGAACGGCGAGACCTATGTTGAGAACGTCATGAAGGAGTGCAACGGCTACGATCTGAAGGACGGACATCTCCTGCGCGGGATCCGCGAGATCCGCGACGACGGCACGACGATGGCGGGGATGTGGATCTTCACGGGCGTCTATGGCGACGGCGTGCACATGGCGCGGCGCCGCGGACAGGAAGACCACGGCGACATGGGGATCTACCCGAACTTCGCATGGGTCTGGCCGGACAACATCCATATGCTCTACAACCGCGCTTCCTGCGATGAGAACGGCAAGCCTGTCCGTCCGGGGCAGAAACTCGTCTGGTGGGATGAGGCGAAGGGGATGTGGGACGGCTACGATGTTCCCGATGTCGGCGACCGTACGCAGGGGCCGAACACTCCCGCAGGGCAGAAGCCGTTCCGCATGAACGCTGAGGGCATCGCTCGCATCTTCGCCGCTGAGTACAGCGATGTGGAGAACGGCATGACGCGCGACCACTCCTCGACACCGGTCGATGGACCGCTGCCTGAGTTCTACGAGCCGGTCGAGAGCCCGACGAAGAATGTCATGAACGAGGGGCAAAAGACCGAATTCAACCCCTGTGTCATCTACCCGCGTGTGCCGGAGTATCACAAGATCGGCACGCCTGACGAGTATCCGCACGTCCTATGCTCCTCAAGCCTTACAGAGCACTGGTGCTCTGGCACGGTGACACGCAACATTCCGTACCTCAACGAGCTGGTCAAAGAGCCGTTCGTCGAGATGCCGGAGCAGCTTGCCGTCGAGCTCGGTATTCGGGGTGGTGATCTCGTCCGTGTCAGCACAGCGCGCGCGAGCATCGACGTGAAGGCGATGGTTACGAAGCGTGCACAGCCGCTCATGATCAACGGTAAACTTACACACATGATCTGGATCCCATACAACTGGGGATTCAAGAGCCTCTCGACAGGCCCCTCGGGCAACTACCTCACCATAGACGCGCTCGACCCGAACGCACAGGAGCAGGAGTTCAAGGCCTGCCTCGCCAAGATCGAAAAACTGTAACGTCCTCTGCGGCAGTCCGCATAGGACCGCACCGCATAAAGAACAGCACAGGAGTAACGTCTGAAACGACGTGGAGAGCCCTTTTATGAAAGCAAAGAAAATCGACCCGATGAAGCGCTTCCTCAAGCAGCATCCGTTTCTCGCAGAATCTGAGCGTGTGCACCGCCTCGTTGCTGAGGCAGTCGGCACACCCGAGACCATTCAGCTGCCCGAACGCGCCGTTCAGAAGACGATCGCGGAGCGTCTGCCCATCCTCCAGCAGGAGACCTACCGCCGCCGTATGGTGCGTGCAGTCTACATGATACAGGAGGAGGTCTTCGCTCGGATTGCAGAGGCGGATGTTCCACCGCTCATGCAGGAGTCAGCGCGCGAGTACCTCGCCGTGCTGAAGAAGCTGCGCAAGGCGGCGAAGGAAGAATTCATCATCGCCGTGCTTACGCAGGACAAGGCGGCATTTTCCGCGCTCGCCGAGCAGCACGCCCTCAATGAGGGCTTCATCCGCAGCACGATCTGGCGCATCATTGCCGCACTCGTGCCTGCTGCGCTCAAAGAGCCGGCGGTGTGGGATCCCGATCCCGATACGCCGCAGTTCCGTGAGAATTTCTGCCCCGTCTGCGGCCGCCGTCCGGTGCTCGCAGAACTGAGGAAGTACCGCGAGGGACGCACGCGTGACCTCATCTGCGGCGGCTGCGGCACACGCTGGCTTTATACCCGCGTTGGCTGCGCCTACTGCGGCAATGAGGACCTCGGGAAGATGCATACACTCGAACCCACGGACAGCGACCTCATGCGTCTCGACATTTGCGATGCATGCGGCAGCTACATCAAGACCTACCGCGGACCGGCGGGCGGCAGCGATGCCGATGCGATCTACCGGCAGGACTGGGCGAGTGTACAGCTTGACCTCCTCGCGGAACAGCAGGGCTTTCAGAAGAAGGGAAATACAATTTTAGAGTAAAATACTTGAATCTATACAAGGAGAGGAGCGAACGTCATGACACAGGAAATCGCAATGCTGCATGATATGTCGCGCTGTACTGCGTGCCGCGGCTGCATGGTAGCTTGCAAGCAGTGGCACGATCTGCCGCCGGACATGGATACTCCGTTCGAGGGGCAGTACCAGTCCCACAAAGACCTTACGCCGCGTGTCTATACGCTCATCGAAATGAAAGAACGCATCGATGACCGGGGCAAGTTCCAGTGGGACTTCTTCAAGAAGAACTGCTTCCACTGCGGCGACCCCGCCTGCGCGAAGGGGTGCCCCGAGAACGCGATCAATCGCAACGAGAACGGCACCGTCGTCATCGATGAGTCGAAATGCGTCGGCTGCCACTACTGCGAGCACAACTGCCCGTGGCACATTCCCAAGATTGACGAGATCCGTCATAAATCCACGAAATGTGATCTCTGCTATGACCGCATTGCAAAGGGACACGAGACGACGGGTGAGATCCTGAAACCTGCATGTGCCAAGACCTGTACTTCGCACGCGCTGGAATTCGGTACGATCGAGGAGATGAAGCAGCTCGCGGCGGAGCGCCTGGCGCTGATCCAGCCGAATTTCCCCAATGCCAACATCTACTGTCCCGAGGGTGTCGGCGGCACACATATGATCTACGTGCTGCCAGATAAGCCCGAGGCCTTTGGTCTGCCGGCGAACCCTGTTACGCCGCTTTCCATCGACCTTTGGAAGGCGGGCCGCGCCTTTACGAAGCTCGCTATTGGCGGCGCTGCCGCAGGCATTGTCGGTGCGATGGTGTTGAGCAAGATCGTCAAATCGCGTGCTAAAGAAGGCACGAAGGAACAGGAGAAGGGGTGAGCACGATGTTGATCAATAAAAAATATGTGCCGCGCCATCAGAAAACATTTGCGCTTTGTCACTGGATGAACGCATTTGCGTTCTTCATGCTTTTCCTCACGGCGCTGCCGCTCTACTCAGACACGTTCCGTTTCATGTACGATGTCTTTGGTGACAAGACGCTCATGTACGCGCATCGCATCTTCGGTGTTCTGTTCATTGCGACCCCAATCATCGGCTTCTTCATTGCACGTGAAGGCTACCTGTTGATGATCAAAGAGGTCTTCCGCTTCGGCTCGAAGGATATGGAATTCATGCAGAAATTCCCGCTTGAGCTGATGGGCAAAGATCCCGAGATGCCTCCACAGGGCTTCTACAATGGCGGTGAGAAGATGAACATCGCCCTGCAGCTTGCCCTTGCCGTTGTTATTGCCGTCTCGGGTGTCATCCTCTGGATCGGCGACAGCTTCCTGCCGGCGGCCATCACCGCATATGCCATCCCCGTACACAGCATCGCGGCATGTGTCTGCTTTGCTGCAGCACTCGGACATATCTATCTCGCCGCTGGGGTCAACCCTGACTCTCTCCACGGCATGAAGGACGGCACGATCAAAGCATCGTATGCCGCACATCACCATGGTGCATGGGTGAGCGAACTCATCTCCCAGGGCGTCGTAACGCGCGAGGAGATCGAGCAGGCTGAGAAGGAAGATCATCACTGATTTTCTTGCTTAATGTAATAAAAGTTGCTGTAATGCCACGGCGTATTGCAGCGACTTTTTTTTCATGTGCAGTTATGGTATGATGTCACGGGAAACAATTCGAGGGGAGGGCATAGAGAAAATGAAAAATGTTCGGGCGACAGTTCAAGGGCGTATTGCACGCGTTGCCATTCTGATGTTTGCCTTTCTCGTCATCCTAACATTTCGCTACGCTTATCTGCAGGTTGTGCAGGGAGATGCGCTCGCACAACGCATGCGTGACCAGAGTGGCTATGAATTCCGCATCCAGTCCCTGCGCGGCGCGATCCTCGATCGCAATGGCAAGGAACTCGCGGTCAGCAGCATGACGAAATCGCTGTTTATTGACCCAAACCATGTTTACGATTCGCACGATCCTGCGGAGATTGCTGCCGATATTGCACCCCTCCTCGGACTCACGGAGCAGGAGATCCTCGACGACATTTCTGTCGGTGGAGGCTTCGTCTGGGTCAAGCGACGGCTTGAGCATAGTGAATACGAGGCGGTGCGCGCCGTCATCCGTGAGAAGGGCTACAGTGACTGCCTCGGATTTCAGAATGAGGCAAAGCGCTATTATCCGAACGATGCACTTGCGGCGAATGTGCTTGGCTTCGTCGGCACGGACGACGAGGGACTCGACGGGGTGGAGCAGGCCCTCGACCCCCTGCTCAAGGGGGAGATTCGAGAGGAGCGTCTGACGGTCGACGGACAGCGGCGGCCAATCCTAGACTCCATCTTCTTCGGACGGCGCACGTATCGCGGCGACTACTGCAAGACGGCGGTACTGACGATTGACAGTACGATCCAGTTCATGGTAGAGCAGGAGCTCGACCGTGCGATGGCGGAGAACAATCCATCCTCCATCACGGCGATTGTCATGGATCCGAAGACGGGTGAGATCCTCGCGATGGCATCGCGCCCCTCTTACAACCCGAATCGTTTTTGGGACTATCCGCAGGAGAATTGGAAGAATCGTGCCGTCTCTTTTATCTATGAGCCGGGCTCGACCTTCAAGGCAATCGTTGCAGGTGCTGCACTGCAGGAAGGAATTGTAACACCGAATCAGGTGTTTTTTGATCCTGGTTACGTTATGGTTTCCGGGCGGCGCATTCAGAACTGGAGCAATGAGAGCTATGGTGCAGTTACCTTCACCGATATTGTAAAGAACTCTCTCAACACGGGGTTTGCTCAGGTCGGACTCTCGCTCGGCGCGGAAAAGCTCATGCACTATACACGTATTTTTGGCTTCGGCGAACAGACGGGGATCGATCTGCCGGGAGAGGAAGAGGGAATCCTCTTCAAGGCCGAGGATATGCGTGACTCAGATATCGCGACGACTGCCATCGGACAGAGTATTGCCGTGACCCCGCTGCAGCTCGTGACTGCAATGTCCGCAATCGCAAATGGCGGGACCCTGATGCGGCCGCATATTGTGCGTACAATAAAAAATCCAGACGGCTCGATCTATGAGGAGCGCAAGCCGCAAACGATTCGTGAAACCCTGCAAAAAACAGTGGATCGAACGCTCATCGGTCTGCTCGAACAGGTCGTTGCGACGGGCGGCGGCTCCAAGGCTGCCGTTCGCGGCTACCGCATTGCAGGAAAGACAGGAACGGCACAGAAGATTCGCCTCGATACCTCGGGCTATATGGAGGGGCGCTACATAGCCTCATTCTGTGGCTTTGCGCCTGTCGAGGATCCGATCTTTACCGTACTCGTCATGATTGACGACCCACGCGGCGGCAATTTCTACGGCGGGCAAATCGCAGCGCCTGTCGCCTCGCGTATCTTTGCGCAGCTCCTGCGGTATGCTCATGTGGAACCGTCGAGCAATCCATTTACAAAAGATGCAGAGGATACATCATCAAAAACCGCCTCTGCAGAAGAGAAGAGAATTGAGGAGCGGCGCATGGAGACCGTAGCAATGCCACCTGAAGGAAAGGCACTCGTACCCGATTTCACGGGGCTGTCAATACGTGAGGCAGCGCGCCTCGCTGAACAGCGTGGACTCCTCTTCGAGAGTGAGGGGACGGGGGCGGCCGTCTCCCAAGACCTCAGTGTCAATGATATTGTTGAGCAGGGCACGCATGTAAAGGTCTATTTTGAACCGACGTAAAGAAGTCGCTGTGCGAATTTTATTTCGCGCAGCGATTTCTTTTTCCCCTTGACATATTTCTCAAAAACGAGTAAAATATAAACATACTTTTTTGATATGTTTACATAGATAATGCGTTTATAAAAGGAGAATGAATCATGGCAAATATTTATCAGTCGGTCACAGAACTCATCGGACATACACCTTTACTTGCAGCGAAAAAATTTGCAAAAGCGCACGATCTTCCGGCAAACATTCTGGTGAAGCTTGAGTATTTTAACCCAGCGGGCTCAGTGAAGGATCGCATCGCGATCGCTATGATCGAACAGGCAGAGCGCGACGGCAAGATTGCGCCAGGGGCGACGCTGATCGAGCCGACGAGCGGCAATACAGGCATTGGCATCGCTGCTGTTGCGGCCGCACGCGGCTATAAGGCGATTCTTACGATGCCTGAGACGATGAGCGTGGAGCGCCGTAACCTCCTCAAGGCGTATGGAGCAGAGATCGTCCTGACAGACGGATCGCAGGGAATGAAGGGGGCAATTGCACGTGCTGAGCAGCTGCAGAAAGAGATTCCTAACTCGTTCATCCCTTCGCAGTTTGAGAATCCTGCAAATCCTGCGGTACATGAGCGTACGACAGGCCCTGAGATCTGGGAGGACACAGATGGACGTGTGGATGTTTTTGTTGCCGGTGTCGGTACGGGTGGGACAGTCTCGGGTGTTGGACACTATTTGAAGAGCAAGGCGCCTTCCGTCCACGTTGTCGCAGTGGAGCCGGTTGACTCTCCTGTGCTCTCGGGAGGCAAGCCGGGGCCGCATAAGATTCAGGGCATCGGTGCAGGATTTATCCCCACAACACTCGACACAAAGGTTTATGACGAGATTATTCAGGTGAAGAACGAAGATGCCTTTTCCTATGGCAGGGAGTTCGCACGCCGTGAGGGGGCGCTTGTCGGCATCTCTTCGGGGGCTGCGCTTGTTGCTGCGGTACAGCTGGCACGCCGCCCCGAATTCGCGGGCAAGAACATTGTTGTTCTCCTGCCCGACGGCGGTGATCGCTATCTCTCGACGGATCTGTTCCAGGATAAGTAAGGAACCGCTGATAAAATGAAGACCGTCAAGGTGACGGTGCTGATTATCAGCTTTCGTAATCTGCACAAGGCTGCCTATTGAGCGTTTTGTTGCTCTGCGGCGGCCTTTTTGCGTCAGGAGTGTTCTATGGTGTCGATTCCCAAATTGTTTCTCACAGTTGTCATTGGCTTTGGGCTGTGTCATTTTTCCGCAGCGGAAGGCGACGCAAAAATATCTGCACCGGAGACGGAGATGGTTGATCTCGCGGCAGAGATCGGCAGCTATGTGCGCGAAAGAAAGCCGGACTTCCTGCTCATTGGCAATGGAGGAGTGGGATTGCTCGAAGTGACGGAGGACAATGCGGAAGAGAATGTAGCACGGCTCATCCGTGTGCTGGACGGCTTCTTTATGGAGTCCCGCTTCTACGACGGCCGTACGGAGAACGGGGCGGAGGCAAGGCGCAACAATCGAGCGACGGATGAATTTCTCACCGCTATGCTCGAAAAACCGCTGCGCGCAGAGCGGCAGGTCTTTACCCTCGACTATGTGAAGGGTAAAAAAATACACACCGCGCAGGAGATGGGGGCTGCGGCGGGCTATGTCTCCGATGGAGGGGATACAGCCCTCGATGTAATTCCGGATCGTCGCCCGATGTATGAGAATACGGGCAATGTCACACAGCTGAAAGAGGCAAAGAATTTCCTCGTTCTGCTCAACCCTGAGCACTACAAGACTCGGGAATTGTACATTAAGGCACTCTCTGAGACGAACTATGACCTCCTCATCGTCGATCTCTACTACGGGGATCGTCCGCTCTCCAAGGAAGAGACGATGCGGCTCAAGCGCAAGGCGAACGGCGGACAGCGGCTCCTCCTCTCCTACATGAGCGTCGGTGAGGCGGCGGACTACCGCACCTACTGGCAGCCCTCGTGGACGGATGAGCGCCCGCACTGGCTCGCGGAGCCGAACCCCGAGTGGCCGGGCAGCTACAAGGCACGCTATTGGTCGCAGGAGTGGCATGACCTCCTCTACGGCAGCCCTGATGCCTACCTTGACAAGATCATGGCGGCGGGCTTCGACGGTGCTTTCCTCGATGTCATGGACGCGTGGCAGTATTTTAGGGAAAATGAATGATAGGGCATCCCCACTGAAATTTTTTCGGTGGGGATTGTATTTTACACCAATATGGTGTAAAATAAAGAAAAAAGAAAGGAGGAAATCTATGTGGAGAAAAAAAAGCCACATCATGACTTGGAAAAGTTTAAGCAATCGGATTATAGAGTAACGAATACTGCTCTACAAACAGCAGCGGAAATCGGGTATTTGGAAGCGGATATTTATAGAGTTGTCGCGGCAATGAAACGAGAACAGTTTTATAAATCGATGACGGCGTATTACGACCATGCTAGTTGGCATGATGTCTACCATGTCCCGGATGGGGATTATATCATTTACATTAAATTTACGGCAAATAACTGTATTTCAGAATTTACATTGCTATCATTTAAAGAAAAATAATACTACTAAAGAATCACTGATAAAATAGACACTTAGATTGGCGTAGATTTTTCTGTCCGATTGAGGAGGAAAAACGGACTCATAGCCAAATCTATGTGGATGATTTACCGACAACAAGCGGGCAAAAAAGATATGTCAAGATGCGCGGCTGAGTTTATCAGTGCTTCCCTAAATTCAAAGAAGGGATGGATTATGAAAAGGAGAGAGGTTGAGGAAGTCGTTATCAGTTGTGAGACGGGTGAAAAGCTGCGTCGTGATATCAAACCGATGACATTGACATATCATGGTGAGAGTATCACCTTTGATATGCCCGGTTGGTACTCAGTCGATGGCAAGACTGGCGAACATTCCCGGGAGGATATGAAATGCTCAGATCGGGCGCTGCATATTCTCAAAGCACGCGTTGAGGGACTTCCCCTCCCCACCGAAATCCGTTCGATTCGGAAGAAATTCCAACTGACGCAGGAACAGGCGGGGACAATCCTCGGCGGCGGAGCACGCGCATTCCAGAAGTACGAGTCGGGCGAAGTTCTGCCGAGCAGGACGATGGCGAATCTGCTGCTGCTCCTTCAGGAGTATCCGCAGGGTCTTGAAATTCTGCGGGCACGGCGTAAGGAATTGGAAAAAATCGGATAACAAAAAAATAGGAGACACGGCGAAGATGCTGTGTCTCCTATTTTTTCTGTCGTTGTTTAGGCGAATGCTTCGGTGAGATTTTTGAGCCCCTGTTCGAGCGTTTTCCACGGACAGGCGATGTTGATGCGCTGGAAGCCGCTGCCACCCGCACCGAAGATGGGGCCGTCGTCGAGCCAGAGATGCGCGTCGCGGATGATTTTCTCGTTGAGCGCCTCATCCGAAAGCCCGTAGGCAGAGAAGTCCAGCCAGAGGAGATACGTCCCCTCGGGTTCGATGAGCCTCACCTTCGGCAGATGCTGCGCGAGAAATGCCTTTACACGCGCGGTGTTTTCCTCGAGATAGGCGAGGAGCTCCGTGAGCCACGCTGCGCCGTGCTCGTAGGCTGCCTTTGCGCCTGCAAGACCAAGCGTGTTCGGCTCGTCGTAGCCCGTGCGGCTGAGTTCCTGCTGGAAGCGGCGGCGCAGCGTCTTGTTTCGGATGAAGATGTTCGAGATCTGGAGCCCTGCGAGGTTGAAGGTCTTGCTCGGTGAGGTACAGGTGATGGTGATGGCGGCAGCCTCCTCTGAGAGCGAGGCGAACGGGATGTGACGAAAGCCCGGGCGAATGAACTCCTCGTGAATCTCGTCCGCAACGACAATGACGTTATGCCGCAGGCAGACGGCGGCGATCTGTTCGAGCTCCGCACGCGTCCAGACACGCCCGACGGGATTGTGCGGGCTGCATAGGATAAAGAGCTTGACGCCGTGTGCGACGATCTTTTGCTCGAAGTCGGCGAAGTCGATCTGATAGCGCCCCTCTATGAGCTGCAGGGGATTGTCGATGCGTGTGCGGCCGTTGTCGCGGATGATGTTCGCAAAGGGATAGTAGACGGGCTGCTGGATGAGTACGGCGTCTCCTGGCTCGGTAAAGGCGCGGATGGCGGTCGCAATCGCAAAGACAACGCCGGGGGTGATGATGAGCTCGCTCCGTTCGATGTCCCAGGCATGGCGTGTGCGGAACCAGTTCCGAAGGACGGCAAAATAGTCATCCTTGATCTGTGTATAGCCGAAGATACCGTGCTCTGCGCGTGCTTTGAGTGCGTCAATGACGGGAGCAGGAGCGCGGAAGTCCATGTCTGCCACCCAGAACGGCAGGATATCTGCGGGATAGCCGCGTTCGACGGCAAAGTCGTGTTTCAGGCAGGAGGTATTCCTGCGGTCGATGATTTCGTCAAAATTGATGGGCATGATGCTTATCCTTTCTGTGCCGCCTTTTTCAGTGCCTGTGCCAGATCCTCTTTTAGATCCTCTACATCCTCAAGTCCCACGGAGAGGCGGAGGAGGCGGTCGTCGAGTCCTGTGCGCGTGATGAGGTCGCGGGGCATCTCCGCGTGCGTTTGGACGATGGGATAGGTGAGCAGACTCTCAACGCCGCCGAGGCTTTCGGCAAATGCGATGAGTTTTAGATGGGCAAGGACGTTTTGCGCGGTCTCAGGCGTTTTCACCTTGAACGAGATCATGCCGCCGCAGCCCGTGCTCTGGGACTGGTGGAGTGCATACTGGGGATGGTCGGAGAGACCTACATAGTAAACATCGGTGACCTCTGGCAGTGTGCGCAGCCACTGGGCGATGGTGAGCGCACTCTCCTCTTGACGCTCGACGCGCACGCCGAGTGTCTTTAGGCTGCGCAGCATGAGCCACGAGTCCATCGGAGAGAGGTTTGGCCCCTCGGATTTGACGAGCAGCTCGATCTCCTTCGCGAGGTCGGAGTCCGCATCCCGCACTGTGAGCGTGCCGCAGATCACGTCATTGTGACCGCAGAGATACTTTGTGCCGCTCTCTAGGACAATGTCTGCGCCAAGTTCGAGCGGCTTTTGGAAATGCGGCGAGAGAAAGGTGTTGTCCGCGGCGAGGAGCGCGCCATGTGCGTGCGCGATCTCTGCGAGTGCGCGGATGTCGGTGACGAACATCATGGGGTTCGAGGGCGTTTCAATGAAGATGAGCTTCGTCTCTTTCCGCATCCGTGAACGGGCGAGCGCGATGTCGCGCATGTCGATGTACTCGAAGTCAATGCCGTAGCGGCTGTAAATCTCGTTCGCTAGCCGCATCGTGCCGCCGTAGAGATCCTCCGGCAGGAGCACATGGTCGCCTGCCCGGCAAAGAGCGAAAACAAGGTTGACTGCTGCCATGCCTGAGGAGAGCGCCCACGCGCGTCCGCCGCCCTCGAGGAGTGCAATCGTCTGCTCGAGCGCTGTGCGCGTCGGGTTTGCGACACGTCCATAGTCATAGCCTGTGCTCCGGCGGAATGCCGGATGGCGGAACGTCGCGGACAGATAGACGGGCGTCGTGAGCGCGCCCGTTGCGTCATATGTGTGGCAGCCGTGTACTTCGGCAGAGAAATCTTTCATCATATATCCTCCCTAACTTATCCGATATGTATTGCTTGCTTTTTACATTATAAAGGGATTGCCACGCATATGTCAATCAAAAAATATATAAAACATGCTTGACAACTATGTTAATCCGTTGTATGATGTCGACACGTTAAATGAAAAACATATATGCAAACAAGATTTTAAAGAATGGAGTGTCGTTATGGGAATATCGAAAAAAGAACTGGTTATGAATGCAATGGATCGCAAAGAGGTAGAGCGTGTGCCTGCGGGTTTTTGGTTCCACTTCCTCGACGATGAGATTCACGCGGATGCCTACACGCATCCGGAACTTGAGAAGAAGGTCTTGGACGGCGAGATTCGCTTCATCGAGGAGGCGCAGCCCGACTTCGTCAAGATCATGACGGACGGCTTCTTCTCCTATCCGAATCCGGCGGTGCAGGCGGCGCGCACGGCGGCGGAGCTCGCAAAGGTGCAGCCGCTCCCGGACGATCATCCCTTCTTTACGCGGCAGGTCGCCTACGCGAAGGAGATTACGCGGAGGTACGGCACGGAGGTCGCGACGTTCTACAACATCTTCTGCGCGGGGACGACGATCAAGTTTATGCAGCCGGGTACGCTCGCGGAGGATGAGGCATTTCTCGCACAGCTTGTGCGTGAGGACAAGGAGGCGGTAAAGCAGGCATTCGCCGTGATCTCCGCTGATCTCGCAAAACTCGCGCATCGCATGATCACAGAGGCGAGCGTGACGGGCATCTATTTCAGCCTGCAGAACCTTGTTGGTGAGGGGGCTGACCGCGCCGTCTATGAGGAGGTGTTCGCGCCGGGCGAAAAGGAGATCCTGCGCGCCGCGAATGCGGTGAGTTCCTACAATATCCTCCATATATGCGGCTATGCAGGGCACCGCAACGAACTCGAATGGTACAAGGACTACGATGCCAAGACGATCAATTGGGCGGCGGTGGTCGAGGGGGTGCCGCTTGAAGAGGGGCGCAGAATTTTCCCGCAGCACGCGCTGCTCGGAGGATTCGGCAATCTGCCGACGGACATCCTCTATAGCGGCACACGGGCGGAGGTCGAGGCAGAGACGCAGCGCATTCTCGCGGCGGCGGGGCGGACGGGCGTCCTTCTCGGCGCGGACTGCACTGTGCCCCGTGACATTGATTGGAAGCGTTTTGACTGGGTACGCGGCGCAGCGGGCGCGCGATAAAGGAGAGAATGACATGAATTTCAAGAAAATCGGCAAGGCGGCACTTACGGGGCTTCTCACAGCGGCACTCGCGGCAGGCCTCGCCGGCTGCGGCAAGGAGAGCTCGGATGGAGCGAAGTCCGCAGACGGCAAGAAGACAATCACGGTCGCGCACACGAACTACTATGTGCCGTATGACTACGTGAATGAGCAGGGCGAGTCGGACGGCTTCGAGGTCGCTGTGATGAAGGAAGTGGCGAAGAAGCTGCCACAGTATGAATTCAAATTCGTGCCGACCTCGGATGACGATCTCCTGATCGGTGTCGAGTCCGGAAAGTACACGGTCGGTACGAAGGGCATCTGGATCACGGAGGCACGCAAAAAGAAGTATGTGTTCCCGCAGAACAACATCGGTGCGAGTGTGATCGGCCTCGCGATCCGCAAGGATACGGCAAACGAGATCAAGGATCTCTCGTCCTTTGCGAAGTTCAGCGGCAAGCTCGTCCCGATTGCGCCGCAGGATGCGCGCTACATGGTCATCGACACCTACAATAAAGAGAACCCCGACAACCAGATCAAGCTGACCTCGTCCGAGTCGTTCCAGAATGCGGATGCATACAGCTGGGTCATGGAGGGGCGCTATGACGGCTATCTTGAGGTCGAGCTGAGCTACAAGAACAACATTGAGAAGGCAGACGCGCCCTACCATGCATTCAGCGACAAGCTGACCTACATCCGCTACAAGGGGATTCCGACCTATCCGATCTTCAACAAGAAGGAACAGGCCTTTGCAGACGAATATGACAAGGCGATCGAGGAACTGCGCGCCGAGGGAAAAATTGCGGAACTCGAGCAGAAATATTTCGGGGAGAGCCTGTCGGCATACCTGAACTGATGAAAGGAGGCACACGGGATGGAAACACGGGCATTTGACATTGGGATGATCGGGCAGGTTCTGCCGCAGCTCCTCGCATATCTCGATGTGACGCTTCTCGTGGGCTTCGTCAGCATCACGCTCGGTTCGCTGCTCGGCGGCGTGCTTGCGTGGGCAAACATCGGCGGCTCCATGCCGCTCCGGTGGGCTGCGCTCGCTTATGTGTATGTTATGCGCTGCACGCCGTCCATCGTTCTGCTCTTTATCGTCTTCTACGGGCTGCCGAAACTCGCGTTTGCGCTCTTTGACTACGATATGAATGCGCTGCACCGCGCCGTCTTCGCTGTGATCACGTTCACGCTGCTCTTCGGCGCATACATCTCCGAGGTTTTTCGCGCGGCCTATACGGCTGTTCCGCGCGGGCAATACGAGGCGGCAGTGAGTGCGGGCCTGACGCCGTTTCAGGCATTCCGTCACGTCATGTTCGGGCAGGCGGCCATCATCGCCCTGCCGAATTTCGGCAATGCAGCCATCAATCTGCTGAAGGAAGGATCGCTCGCGTACACGATCGGCCTCATCGACCTGATCGGCAGGGGCAACCTCATCATCGCACAGAACTTCGGTGCGTACGGGATCGAGGTCTATCTCGCCGCGATGCTCATCTACTGGGTGCTGGTACTCATCCTCGAGCAGATTTTTGGCGCAGCGGAAAAGCACCTGGATAAAGGAACGAGTCTGCGCGCCGCGGCCGTGAAGCGACGCACAGTGAAAGGAGGGGAAGCCGTTGGAACTGGATCTTGACTTTATGCAGGAAACCTTTCTGCTCGTGTGGCAGGGGGCGGGTGTGACGCTCGCACTGACCGCGCTTTCCCTTGTACTCGCCGCGCCCGCTGCATTCTGCTTTGCCGTCCTGCGCGTGCGCGGGCAGGGCATCGGCGGGACGATTGCGCGGCTCTATGTTTCCTTTGTGCGCGGCACGCCGCTCATCCTTCAGATTCTCCTGCTTTACAGCCTTCTGCCGAGTCTCATCAATGCGCTCATCAAGGATCTGGGGCTGGATATCAACGTATTTGAGGCGGTTGATCCGTTTTACTACGCCGTCTTTATCTTTACCGTCAACACGATTGCCCTGCTCACGGAGGCGTTTCGCTCCGCTCTGCTCGCCATCCCGAAGGGGCAGTTCGAGGCAGGCCTTGCGGGCGGGCTGAGTGCATTTCAGACCTATGTGCACGTCATCATCCCGCAGGCACTCGTCGTCGCGCTGCCGAGCATCGCGAACATCACGGTCAATCTCATCAAGGGCACATCGCTCGCCTTTCTCATGACGGTCAAGGACATCATGGCAGTCGGCAAGATCGCCGCGTCCTACGGTTATAACTACATCGAGGCATATCTCGATGTGTTCTTTGTCTATCTTGTCCTCTGCACCATCGTTCAGCTGCTCTTCGCGGCGGCGGAACGGCGTGTCGGAGCATTCCGCGGTCAGAACTAGGGAGGCGGCGTTATGTTGCTGGAAGTAAAAAATGTGCGAAAGAACTTTGAAAACACCGAGGTGCTGAAGGATGTCAGCCTCTCCGTCACAAAGGGAGATGTTGTCGTTATCCTCGGACCGAGCGGCTCGGGAAAGACCACATTCCTGCGCTGTCTCAACTTTCTCGAGCGTGCTGACGGAGGGACGATGGACTTCCACGGGGCGCAGCTCTCCCTTCGGGATGCCTCGCATCGGGAGGTTGCGGATGTGCGGAAAAAGACCGCGTTTGTCTTTCAGAACTACAATCTCTTTGCCAACAAGACCGCGCTCGAGAATGTGACGCTCGGGCTGACCGTCGGACGCGGCATCCCGAAGGGGGAGGCGCATGCGATCGCGATGGAGGCTCTGCGGAGGGTCGGCATGGCGGAGCGCGCGGACTACTACCCCGCGCAGCTCTCGGGCGGGCAGCAGCAGCGCGTCGGCATCGCACGCGCGATTGCGGCAAAGCCCGATGTCATCCTCTTTGATGAGCCGACCTCTGCGCTCGATCCCGAGCTCGTGGGCGAGGTTCTGCAGGTCATGAAGCAGCTTGCCCGGGAGGGGACGACGATGATCGTTGTCACTCACGAGATGAAGTTCGCGCAGGATGTCGCGACGCAGGTCGTCTTTATGTCGGACGGCGTCATCGTCGAGGCGGGCGGGGCGCACGAGATCTTCACCGCGCCGCGCGAGGAACGCACCCGCCGTTTCCTCCGCCGCATTCTCCCCGAGGAGTACGAACCGGCGGTACTGATCTGAGCGGCGATACAATAGAAAATAAGGCGGCAGTCCGGCGAGGTTTTCCTCGCGGGCTGCCGCCGTTTGCGTGCAGTGCTTCCTATGTATCGCTTGTACTCTTATTGCTTGGGACGACGATTGTGCTGCGGTCTGCGTGTTTCTTTGCAGCGGCAGTCTTTTGGTACTCTCTGAGGGCGGCGAGTGCGGTTAGATCATCCGGCTGCGCCGCTGCAAGTGCGGCTCGTTCCTTCTCCTGCGCCTTTGTGATCTCCGCATCGCGGTCGGCACGCTCCTGCAGCGCCTGTCCGCGCAGCTTTCGGATGTGCTCGTCCTTTGCCGCCATTGAGCCTTTCAAGAAACTGATCTGACGGTGGTAGAGGGAACGCTGTTTGCTGATTTCATCATCCGTCACAAGTCCGTCCCTTACGAGCTGTTCGAGCGCATCCACCTTGCCGTGCAGCTCGCTCAGCTTGTCCTCGTCCGTCATGCCCGCACGTTTCAGATCGTTCGCCTGCTTCTGCAGCTTTGTCTTATCCTCGTCCGTGAGGCTCTCATCCGTCTGAATGCGCTTCTCAATCTCCGCTGCCTGCGCCTTCTTTGCCTTCTTGTCGGCGATTTCCTTCTCGTTTGCCGCAAGTGCCAGCTCTGCAGGGGTCAGATCCTCCTCCATATCTGCGCTCTCGTTCAGGGATTTCCCCTTTGCGCTGATATAGACCTCGACCGCGCGGCTCAGGATATCTGTCACCGTGCTTTTCTTCTGCTCCGATTTTCCTGCCGCTGCGTTCTCCGTATGCAGGAATGGGAGCTTACCTGCATTCTCTCCAATACGCATGTTACCATCTCCAATCCGTGGGATACAATTCCTTCTAATAGTATTATCGGGGAGGAGCGTTCATCTTAAATAGAATTTGACAAAGAAAATTTAGTGTAGTACATTGTAATCAAAAAGGAGGGATGACAATGAGTTTTTCGATCCGACTGACAGACACGGAGAAGGCGCTAGCAGAGAGCTATGCGAAGCTGCACGCGATCTCCCTCGGTGAGGCATTCAAGCAGGCGCTCTTTGAAAAGATCGAGGATGAGTACGATATCGCGCTTGCCGAGGAGGCGTATGCGGAGTATCTAAAAGATGGTAAGCAGGCGAAGCCGATTGAGGAGTTGTGGAAGGAACTAGATCTTGAATAAGTACGAAGTACAGACAACTGCCTCGTTTGATCGGGATTTTAAGAAGCTGGATCGTTATACACAGCGTATCCTTCGTGGCTGGATTACGAAAAATCTTATCCACTGTGAGAATCCGCGTGCATTTGGCAAGGCACTCACGGCGAACCGAAAGGGGCAGTGGCGTTACCGCATCGGCGACTATCGCCTGATCTGTGCCATCGAGGACGATCGTCTTGTCATCCTTGCACTTGCCATCGGGCATCGGAGGGAAATATACTGACATCATGAGGAGCGACGGTATGTGTTATACATTCGTACCGTCGCTCGCCTCAGCTGAAATGGTCGTCGTCATACCCCTCGTTCCAGTCGTCCCAATCGTCATAGAGATTCTCTGCGGGCGGCAGATCATCCTCATCCTCGTATCGATCTTCCATAGGATAGTCCCATGTATCGTCTGGATATTCGTCTGTTGGGGGAGACTTCTCTGTATGTCCATCCCCGTCCGTGTGAGGGAACATACCTGCGGCACTGACATCGGGGATGATGAGACCGAAAACCTTTGCCGCGATGTATGTGCCGAACATAGCGATCAGCAGCTTTTTCCACCATGCGAGCGGCTTTGGTGGAGGGGCTGTTTTTGTATTTGGATTATGATTCGTCATTGGATGTACATATCCTGCCACAATAAAGAGTGGGTCTGCTTGGAAGATGATATCCTCCAAGCAGACCCACTCTGTCGCTCAATTACCGTCCACGATAGCAGCCGCAGCCGCCGCGTCTCTGATTTGCGCACGCATCGCGTGATGTCTGTGCGCAGTCGCCGTCGTAGCAGTAACCTGCATTGCCGCCATAGCAGTACGCCGTGTTCTGACGCTGCGGCAGTTCGCATACCCCGCCTTCGCAGCCATAGGCGAGTACCTGTGCGCCTGTGGCGAGGATGAGTCCCGCAAAGAGCCCTGCAATCATCTTTTTCATAACCATTTCCTCCCAAAATACAATAAACTTTCACCTTTATTCTATCATACCTTGTCAAGCACAAGAAAAACATAATTGACATATGCTGAAAACTTTGCTAAGATTATAACTGTCATATGAAAGAAAAGGAGGAGCTATGCCGCGACCAAAGAGATGCCGACGCATCGGCGCTTATCCGGATTTTTGGAGTTTTGCGCCGGAGGATGCGGAAGAGGAGACGGAGGAGTCCGTTGTCCTCCAGCTGGATGAGCTCGAGACGATCCGTCAGATCGACTATGGGCGGCAGACGCAGGAGGAATGTGCCGCCGCGATGGGCGTGTCCCGTGCGACGGTGACGAGCATCTACGAGGCGGCGCGCTACAAGCTCGCGGAGGCAATCATCTGCGGGAAGCGCATTCGCATTGCAGGCGGCGCATATCGGATCGAACATCCGATAGTCCTCGGGATTCAGGATAAAGGAGAGCATACAATGAGAATCGCAGTACCTTATGAAAATGAGAAGATTGAGCAGCATTTCGGCAGAGCAAAACAGTTCAAGTTCTATGATGTCGAGGACGGCACGGTGCAGTCCTCGGAAGTTGTGGACACGGTCGGTGAGGGGCATGGCGCACTTGCGAGCTTCCTCCACAACGCGAAAGCGGATGTTGTGATCTGTGGCGGCATCGGCGCGGGTGCACGGACGGCACTTGCAGAGGCGGGCATTACGCTCGTATCCGGCGTGAAGGGCAGCGCGGATGCGGTCGTGCAGCAGCATCTCGCGGGAACGCTTGAGAGAAGTGCGGATGAGGGCAAGTGCACACACCGCCACCAACATCAGCACGGCAAGGATCATGCACACGGGCATGGCTGCGGTCATGAGGGGCATGAAGGTCACGGCTGTGGACACGGACATCATGAGCACGGGGAGCACTGCGGTCATCACGGACACGGCGCACACTGAGCTTACACAATGGAAAGCACCGCTTCGGCGGTGTTTTTTGTTGGAATAAATATAGTTAGAAGTTATATATAGAATAGAATAGTGAATAATATTTCAATAAAATATAAAAATAAAGCAGAATTGATTTCTGAAGAAAATATGAATGACTATATTCTCAATAGCTTGATATAATTGAGAATATAATTGAGAACGAGTATGTATGCCTATAATATTCCTATATAAGAATGTAAACGTGAATTTGATTCATAATTATTTTTTATGATTTTCACAAAAAACTCTTGATTTTTTGGAAGACCTGTTATATTATATACATGAATCAAACAATGAAGATATTCATATTGATATACAGGAGTGTGTATTTATGAAAAATAATATTGCTGTGATCTACTCCTCGCGTACGGGGAATACGAAGAAGGTCGCGGAACACCTGGCGGAGGCACTCGACGCATCCTGCCACAGTGTCAAGGACACGTCGGCAGTGCCAGAGAGTGCAACGCTCTGTGTTGGTACATGGATCGACCGTGGAACGGCGGATGCTGCGGCGAAGAAGTACATTGAGAGCCTGCGCGGGCGGCGCGTGTTCATCTATGGCACGCTTGGCGCAGAGCCGGACTCGGAGCACTGCGCGAAGTGCATCGAAAATATCCGTACACTGTTCGATGCGTCGAATGAGATCCTGGGCGCGATCCTCGTGCAGGGCGCGATCGACCCGATGCTCATCGAGATGTTCAAGAGTATGCCGAAGGACAATGTGCATGCGTTCACTGAGGAGAATGCGGTGCGCTATGCGGCGGCAGCAAGTCACCCGGATGAAAACGATTTCGCGCAGGTCATTGCGGCGGCAAAGGAGGCACTCTCATGAATACATTTGAGACAAAACTCGCTGCGCTCTCGGAGGAGGCACGCGGCTGGCTGCTTGGTACAAAGTCTACGAACCCGCTCGGTTGTGCCTTTACGAAAAAGCGCGTCGTGCATCCCGGCGCAGGCGGCAAGCGCATGATCGGGGACAAGGCGGAGCAGGCGAGCATCTGGGCGGATCTGATGGCGCAGACGCCCGATCCGGCGGATGAGCGTGCCGTCTACATTCACATCCCATTCTGCGACAAGAAATGCAGCTACTGCGGCTTTTTCCAGAATTTCACGCGCGAGGAGGCGGCGCATCACTACGTCGATGTGCTCATTCAGGAGATCGAGGCGGCTGCGGATACGCCATACGTGACGGGCGCACCCTTTCAGGCGGTATTCTTTGGCGGCGGTACGCCGACAGCTCTGAGTGACGCCGATCTTGTGCGGCTTGTGCGTACGGTACGTGAGCGGCTGCCGCTCACGAGCGATTGCGAGATCACGCTCGAGGGTCGCATCCATGACCTCTCGGAGAGCAAGGTCGAGGCTGCGATGAATGCGGGCATCAACCGCTTCTCCCTCGGCGTACAGTCCTTTGACACGCGCGTCCGTCAGGCAATCGGACGCATCGATGATCGCGAGACCGTCATCGAGACGCTGCGCCGCATGGTGGAGAAGCAGGGCGCCGTTGTCATTGCCGACCTCATCTATGGGCTGCCCTATCAGTCGATGGAGGTCTGGGAGAACGACGTGCGCACGCAGTTCGAGATCGGTATTGCGGGCGGCGATCTCTATCAGCTCAACGTGTTCCCGTCGAGTGAGCTGGCACGCCGCATCGAGTCGGGCGACCTGCCCATGCTCCCGACGACGGAGGAGCAGTCCGAGTATTTCAAACGCGGACTCGAAATCGTCGCGGAGAATCCGATGGCGAGCCGCATCGACACGACGCATTGGACGACCGATCACCGTGAGCGCAGCATGTACAACACACTTGCCAAACGCGGCAACGACGTCCTCGCCTTCGGTTCGGGTGCAGGCGGGTTCATCGGAGAGGTGATGTGGCGCAACCACGGCGGGCTTGCACCGTATGAGAAGATGGTCGAGGAGGGGGCAAAGCCCTTCCAGTTCATGGGTGAGCAGGCGGACGGACACCGTATGCACAGTGAGATCGGTGACCAGATCGAGCACGGTTACCTCTATGCACCGTTCTTCAAGAAGAAATACGGCGTTGATCTCGCTGCGGAAATGGAACCGCTCCTCGCCGCATGGGCGGAGAACGGACTCATTACGCGCACGGCGACGGGCTTCCGTCTGACGCTCGCGGGTGAGTTCTGGCACGACAACCTCATCCAGGGCTTCCTCGAGGCGTATGCGCTCACGCAGGAGGACGAGGTGAAACTCCGCAAGGAGAACGTCGCCCTGCAGGATATGATTCCGAAGTCTGTGCGCTCCATGCTCGAGGCGATGTTCCCCGACGGGATGCCGGAGCAGATGGCAGCGGCGCTCGCGGGCAAGCCTTCGCCGGAGATGGAGAGCCACCCGCACATGCAGATGCTGAAGGATCTCATCGCAAAAGAACGTGAGAAGGAGCGGGCTGCTGCCGAGGCAAATGCTGCGCCCGATCTCAATACCGTCATGCGCACACAGTCGCGTGACCTTGGAAAAGCTGTGTAATATATAATAAAAAGAAACAAAAAGCTAAAATAGGAGTTGTGTTTTCGTAAAGCAGACGAAAAATTACACTCCTATTTTAGTTTTCTTTTTATTTTAAGATGTTGACAATGAGAATCCATATTGATAAGATAACTCTTAATGTTTTGCGACTTGTTTGTTAAAGAACATGAGCGCCATATTTGTTTGTGTCAAGAGAAATGGAGTATGTGATGAAACGACGCAAGATCTCGAAGAGTCAGTATTTTTATCTGCGTTTGCTTGTGTGTGGCACCCTGATCATTGGGGGCGGAGCGAGCGTCTCTCTTGCGGCAGAGAAACAAGACGATCAGACGGCGAAAAGTGTACAGGAAGCCGCATCTTCCACGGCGCCGATCAAGCTCTCTGATTCCTACGTCCGTCCCGACTATGTAGAGATCGAGAAGCTGCGCGATACAAAGCAGGTGATCGTCATCACGAAACGCGCCATTGAGGAGAAGGGATACAAGACCATCTCCGACGTGCTCAAGGATCAGCCGAGCATCAGTGTCGGCGCATCGTTCTGGGGAGAGATCGACATTCGCGGACAGGGAGCCGGTCAGGCACACCGCAATATACAGGTACTGATCGATGGTGCGCCGATGACGACGATGGTGACGCATCCCCTGCCGAACAACTATGACTATGTGCCGGTGGAGCAGGTCGAGAAGATCGAGATCATCCCGGGCGGCGGCTCTGTCATCTACGGCAGCGGCGCGGCGGGCGGCATCATCAACATCACGACGAATCTGCGCAGCATGAACAAACCGCAGCGGACACTGACCACGGAATGGAACTCGGACGGGTATCGATTGGGATTCAACTATGGAGATAAGGTGGGGCAGAAACTTACCTTGCAGGGCGGCTATAATAAGCTGGAGCGTGATCTCTACTTCGTGAACACCTTCCGCAACAGCGACTATCTCTTTGCGGGACTGCGCTACGATGCGGATGCGGATCACTCTGTGGCGTTCCGGTTCAGTCATTTGGAAGAAGAAAGTCGGTTTGTACAAAATATTTCACGCCGTACGGTGGAACGCTACGGCAGGAATGCACGCCCCTCCGACGGCAAATACAACGATGGTGATCGTGCGCTCAATACCTATAACCTCACCTATAACCAGAATCTTGGCAGCAAGTGGAAGTTCAGCGGTGATTTCTTCTATACAGATGGAGACTATAAGAACTCAAAAATCATCGATGGGCGTATGAACCATGATTCCTACGGTACACGGATGAAGTTCGACTATGCCTATGGTAAGAAAAACTCCCTGCTCATCGGTGTAGACTGGGTGAATCAGTCCTCCCATCTGAACTATATCTCCGGCAGAAAGCCAATGTCCTTTAATTACGAGAAAGAGACGAGAGCACTCTATCTGCTGAACCAGATGAAGAACGGGAAATTTACCTTTACGCAAGGTGTTCGCCGCGAGGATCTGATCTATGGATTTGACAAGCAGGGCGGAACGTTGAGGCGGCCAATCGGCGGCAAGGATACGTCGCACCGATGGAATACAGCGGCCGAACTCTCACTCGGTTATCAATACGGTACAATTGGACGTGTATTTGCCCGCTGGGAACGCGGATTTACCAGCCCCGATGGGCTGCAGATTGCGGATGAAGTATATGCGGATGCATCCAGCAAGGTTTATCGGGGCACTTCTGCCACGGAGGAGCGATATAATCTCTACGAGATTGGCATGAGAGATAAGATTGGTGCGACGGCGGTAAATCTGACGCTGTTTATGTCTGCAACGGACAACGAGTTAAATCGTCCGTATTTTATTGGCGCTTATGGACCGGAGTACAAGACGTTTAATATGTTCAATGTCAAGCGCCGCGGTGTAGAGCTGACGCTGCAGCAGAGACTCGGCAAGCTTGATCTCACCGAGGGATATACCTATCTGCACGGTCGTCGGACGTATACTGCGCAGGGGCGTGCCGTCCTGGATGAGTATGGCGAGGATGCAATCGACTTCACAAGCAGCGGACTCGTGTCTGTGCCGAAGCACAAGGCGATCATTCAAGCGAACTATGCGTTTGATAAGAAGTGGAGTGTCGGTGCGAAGTATACATACTTTGGCTCATACAACAATTTTGTCAAAGAGTCCAAGCGCCATGACGAAGGGAGCATCATTGCGTCCTATGGCCTTCTGGATCTAAACTTTAAGTTCAAGCAAAATGACAATCTTGAGTGGTACGGCGGTGTTACCAATGTCCTTAACAAAACCTACTATGAGTACGCCAGTGAAGGCATGTGGACACTGACCCCCGGCTTCCCACGCACATACTTCGTTGGCGCACGGTACAGCTTCTAAGGAAGGCGGGGAACAATGGAGATTTTTGAACTGCTCGCTAAGGGCGGGCTTGCGATGATTCCAATCGGGCTTGCTTCGTTGATCAGTGTGATGATTGCACTCGAGCGCTTCTCGTATTATCGGGGACAGGCGGCAAAGTCTGCGGATTTCAGTGGCGAGGTCAATGCGGCACTTGCTGCTGAGAACTATGATCGTGTCTCTGAGATATGCAGGAATTCAGGTTGCGCGGCGGGGGAGGTTCTGCTTGCGGCACTTGCAGAACGTGCGCACACGAATGTGCGTCAGGAGGAAGTTGTACAGGCATCGGCAAAGAAAAAGGCACTCGAACTGCGTCGCTACCTTGAGTATTTGAGCGTGATTGTGACAATGGCGCCGCTCCTCGGCCTTCTCGGTACGGTCATCGGCATGATCGGCTCATTCAGTGTGCTGTCCGTTGCTGAGGGCGAGCCGTTTGCCATCACGGGCGGCGTCGGAGAGGCACTTGTCGCGACGGCGAGCGGCCTTCTCGTGGCGATCCTTGCACTCAGTCTTCACGCCTATCTCTCACATCGGGCGAATGGTATCATTGCAGACGTGGAATACACTGCGACGATGTATCTGGCGCATGTTGGGGGTGAGCGCCGTGAAGCTTGATCTTCTGCCGCCGGAGGAACGTCCGCAGCTGATGATCATTCCAATGATCGACATCATTTTCTTTCTGCTTGTCTTCTTCATGATGAGCATGCTCTCGATGGTCGTACAGAAGAGTATGCCGCTTACGCTCCCACAGGCGGAGAGCGCAAAGGTCAGCATGACGCGCAACATCCCTGTCACGATTACAGCGGACGGTGGCATCTACTACGAGCGCGACCTCATGAGCCTGCGCGATCTCACGGCACGCCTCACGGAGGACGTGGCGCACGGTGAGGACATCTCCGTCATTCTGCGTGGAGATGCGGCGGCCTCCTATGGGACGGTCGTGCAGGTCATGGATGTGGTGAAACGCCTCGGAATCGAAAAGGTCTATATCGCGACCGATACACCGGGGTGATGCCATGCGGACACATTCGTGGAAAATCTATGGGGGTCTCTCACTCGCCGTCCATGCAGCTGTTGTAGGGCTCTTGCTCCTGCTTGGGTTGGACTGGCTCGTATCGCCACCCATTCCGACAACCCCGCTTCAAGTGGGGTTCCTATCTGAGACTCAAGTTGCGGCGGCGGTGCAGGGGGCAGCAAATGAGGGCAGTGCGGGCGGTGCCCCTGCTGCGTCGGAGGAACGGAGGGAAGACCGTACAGAAAGTGCGTCGACACCATCGTTGCTCCCGAGCATCAAGGCGGCTGCAGCGCCAACGGCACAGGAGATGGATCGTGTTGTTCCTCCTGCGGAAAATGCACTCGCACCCGCAATGGATGATGCCGCGCCAAGCGACACGAAGAGGAGCGATACAGCCGCCGCTGCAGGTACGGGAGCTGCGGCTGGCGGTGGAGATGGCGTATCGTCTGGTGCGGGAGGGGGCGGAATGGGAACAGCGGCAGGACTCGGGGATGGATTCTCTGATAACGGTGACGGCTCGTATACTGCTTCCTCTGCCGCTGGAATCTCCTACCGCATTCTGCGCGATGCGGAGGCATACTATCCGGAGGAGGCGCGTTCTTTGGGCTACTCTGCGACCGTATCCGTGACGGGGCGCGTCCTCGTCGGGACGGACGGCGGCATTGAGTCCGTCCGTATCCTCACCGATGCACCGAACCTCGGCTTCCGACAGGCGGCAGAGGAGGCATTCTGGCGTATGCGCTTTGCACCTATTGTCTATCAGGGGTATCCCATCAAACTCTGGTTTGAAAAGACGCTGATCTTTCAGCCGTAATATCTGCAATGAAAAATCCCCGCCAACGTGCGGGGATTTTTCATTGCGGCGTAAAGTAGCCGAATGCGGCGGGGATGCTGTATCGTTCAGCGAGTTCTTCGCGGCGTACCCAGAGAAGGGGGGGCTGTGCGCTCTCGATTTCCTCTGCTGCCATCAGCGGTGGCTCGTTCGTGTCGGCGACCGTGACTGCCCAGCCCGTCAGTTCCCATTCGATATGGGAAAAGATATGGAGCGCAGGGGGCAGCGGCACGATGTCACGCACATTGAAACCCTCTGCCGTGAGATGGGCGCAAACAGCGCGTCGCGACAGCTTGCCGTCTACATTCGGATATTCCCAAAGAGCTGCGAGGAGCCCCTTCGCGGGCCTTTTTCGTATGGCGATATGTTCACCGCAGGAGAGGAGGAGGACGGTGCGCTTCTCTTTGCGTCGAGGCTTGAGCGCGGTCTTGATGGGATAGTCCTGCTCCGTGCCGCGATCGTGTGCGAGGCAGAGGCGTGCGGCGGGACAGGTGTGGCAGAGCGGCGCGCCGTTTGGCAGACAGATAGTCGCACCGAGATCCATGAATGCCTCGTTGAGAAGCCCTGCGTCGCGTCCGCTCGAATAGGAGGGGGCAAGTGCCGCCTCGAGTGCGCGCTTTGATGCGTCCTTTGCGATGTCAATGGGATTTGCCGTGACGCGTGCGGCGACACGCAGGAAGTTGCCGTCGACGGCGGGGCGCGGCTGCCCGTAGGCAAACGATGCGATCGCGCTCGCGGTATAGCGTCCAATGCCGGGGAGGGTCAGCAGTGCGTCGAAGTCGTTTGGCAGCTGTCCTTCGTGTTCGCGAACGATGATTTCTGCTGCACGCTTGAGGTTGCGGGCGCGGCTGTAGTAGCCGAGTCCCTGCCACAGTTTCATCAGTGCGTCGTCGTCCACATCTGCGAGATCGCGAACACTTGGCAGTGCATCGAGAAAGCGCAGATAGTAGCCGCGCACAACGGCAGCGCGGGTCTGTTGGAGCATGATCTCCGAGATCCAGACGTGATAGGGCGTCGGCTCGTCGCGCCACGGCAGATCACGCGTATCAGGCGCGGATTTGCGCCATGCGAGCAGTGCTTCGCAGAGGGCGGGAAAGACGGCGTCCCCCGCCCACGGTAATATTTTCATTAAAGTGCTCTCCTTTTCCCATAGATTCTACTATGACTATGTGAAATGCGGATGAAGAAGCGGGCTTTTCTTTACAAACAGAGGTCTTTGTACTATGATATCAGATAACAATCTATAATGGAGTGATTTGAATGTTGGATATGAAATTTGTGCGCGAGAATCTGTCTCAGGTGCAGGAGATGCTGAAGAACCGCTGCAACGCACTCGATCTCTCGTCGTTCACGGAACTTGAGGAGCGCCGCCGCGTAATTCTTCAGGATGTGGAGGAGAAGAAAGCCCGCCGCAACGCCGTCTCGAAGGAGGTAGGCATGCGCAAGAAGGCGGGCGAGAGTGCGGACGATGTCGTTGCGGAGATGCGCGCACTCGGCGATGAGATCGCGGCACTCGATGAGGATCTGCGCGATGTGGAGCTGAAGCTGCGTGACCTGCTCCTGCAGATCCCGAACATGCCAAAGGCGGATGTTCCCATCGGTGCGGATGAGTCGGAAAATCCTGAGGTGCGCCGCTGGGGTACGCCGCGTACGTTTGACTTCGAGCCGCAGGCGCATTGGGACATTGGTGAAAAGCTTGGCGTGCTCGATGCGGAGCGTGCGGCCAAGGTCACGGGCGCGCGCTTTACCTTCTATAAAGGACTTGGCGCACGGCTTGAACGAGCGTGCATTAACTTCATGATGGATCTCCACGCGGAGAAGCACGGCTACACGGAGATGCTAGCACCGTATATTGTAAACGAGTCGAGCATGGTCGGGACAGGTCAGCTGCCGAAGTTCGCGGCGGATATGTTCAAGCTCGAGGGGCTGGACTACTACCTCGTGCCAACGGCGGAGGTGCCGACGACAAACTACCACCGCGACGAAATTCTGGATGCGGAGCAGCTGCCGGAGTACTTCACATCCTATACAGCATGCTTCCGTGCGGAGGCAGGCAGTGCGGGACGTGACACGCGCGGACTGATCCGTCAGCACCAGTTCAACAAGGTGGAGCTGATCAAATTTGTCGCGCCCGAGGCGAGCTGGGACGAACTCGAGACGATGGTGGAGGCCGCGGAAGACGTGCTGAAAACGCTCGAACTGCCGTATCGTGTGATCCAGCTCTGCACGGGTGACATGAGCTTTACCTCAGCTAAGACATACGATCTCGAGGTCTGGATGCCGGCGCAGAACAAATATCGTGAGATCTCGTCCTGCTCGAACTGTACGGACTATCAGGCGCGCCGTGCAAACATCAAGTATCGCCCCGAGCGCGGGGCAAAGCCTGCCTTCCTCCATACGCTGAACGGCTCGGGGGTTGCCGTCGGTCGTACGGTGGCAGCGATCCTTGAGAACAATCAGCAGGCGGACGGCTCTGTTGTCGTGCCGAAGGCTCTTGTACCATACATGGGCGGCGTCACGGTCATCCGATGAAAAAGCTGATTGTCGGCATCACGGGTGCGAGCGGCAGCGTGTACGCTGTCCGCCTGATCGATGTGCTGCGTGAGCAGGGCATCGAAGTTCATGCCGTTATCACAGATAGTGGACGCCGCGTTTTAGAATACGAATGCGGCATCACGGAGGAGGACCTTGCGCGGCGTGTGGATCGTCTCTATCCGAACGACGACGTGGGCGCGGCAATTGCGAGCGGCTCGTTCCGCATGGATGCGATGGTCATTCTGCCCTGCTCGATGAAGACGGCGGGCGCGGTCGCACACGGCGTGACGGACGACCTCCTCACGCGAGCAGCGGACGTGACGCTCAAGGAGGGACGACGACTCCTCCTCGTGCCAAGGGAAACACCGATGCACGAGATTCATCTCGAGAACCTCCTGCGGCTCGCGCGTGCCGGTGCGATCGTCATGCCTGCCGCACCGGGCTTTTACCACAGACCTGAGACCTTGGACGATCTCGTCAACATGATGGTGGGAAAGATACTTGACCGCCTCGGCATTGAGGCGGAGCTTTTTACACGTTGGAGGTGACGGATATGTCATTCAAAAAAGCACAAATTGCTGCCTTGGCATTCTTCGGGGCAATTTCCCTGCCCGCTGTGACAGGGGCAGATCCCGCACATACAGAAACGGCAGATACG
This sequence comes from Selenomonas sp. oral taxon 892 str. F0426, assembly GCF_000468035.1. Classification (GTDB taxonomy): domain Bacteria; phylum Bacillota; class Negativicutes; order Selenomonadales; family Selenomonadaceae; genus Centipeda. The sequence goes on along the minus strand of NZ_KI260545.1, from coordinate 118,058 downwards.
AACACGATGGAGATGCACATGGGCGACTCCTCTGCACAGGACAAGAAGGCGGAGATCCAGGTCGACGCTCTAAAGCAGCGTGGGGAGCGCCGTCACATCGACCTCTATAATCTGCACGTTTTTCGCCAGTACAAAGAGATGCACGGCATGACGCTTCATTGGGGGCTGACTGTCTCACGCCCGGTTGGATCGTGGGCGGAGAAGGATCGGCCGAATGTCGAACTTGACTCGTCGGCGGTCGGTGCTGGACCTGCGTACATGGTGCGCTGGACGCATCCGCTCGGGAAAAAATGGGAGGCATCCTTTGACTTTACGGGGGCAGTTCTCGTCTACAATCGCGTGCATCCTGCACATACAAGAAACTATGGATTCCTTTGGCGTGTCGGGCCGCGTCTGACCTACAACTTTAACGATCGAAACGCGCTCAGTGTTGCCTACCTCGGACACCACGTCTCGAACGGACAGCGGACGAAGAACCCCGGATATAACGGCGTTGGGCTGTCGATTGGCTATCGGTACTCGTACTAAAGGTGTATTGTGGCAAAGAAATATTACGCCGTGAAGCGCGGGCGCAAAACGGGCTTGTTTACCGTGTGGGCAGAGTGTGCTGCGCAGGTGCAGGGCTTTCAGGGCGCTGTCTATAAGGGCTTTATGACGGAGGCGGAGGCACGTGACTGGCTGGATGGCTCGTCCGCACCGTATTCCGCAAAGAGTGGTACGCCGGTGAAAAAAAAATCTGCACCGAAGGTCGAAGAACCTGTCGATGCGGACTATATCATCCACACGGACGGCTCGTGCCTCAGAAATCCTGGAGGTGCGGGCGGATGGGCTGCCGTCATCGAGAATAGCGCGACGGGAGAGGTTGCAGAGCACAGCGGCGGCGATCCTGAGACGACGAACAACCGCATGGAGCTGACAGCGGCGCTCATGGCAGTCACATCCGTACCCGAAGGCGCACGCATTGCCCTCTATACGGACAGCCAGTATTTGAAGAATGCATTCACGAAGTTCTGGCTGCCCGCATGGAAGAAGCGTGGCTGGAAGAAGGCGGACGGAGAGCCCGTGCTCAATCAGGATCTCTGGATGAAAATCGACGCAGCATTTGCCGTGCGGCGCATTCAGTTCTACTGGGTCAAGGGGCATGCGGGCAATCCGCGCAACGAACGCTGTGATGAACTTGCGCGAAGTGAGGCGGAGAAATATATCCGTTGATTTGGGAGCGCCCCTATCGGCGCTCCGCGCCGCTTCCCCCGCAGCGACGGGGAAGTTAATATGTCGTTCTCCAAGTACTCCCCCATATGACGGGGGAGGGTGACCGCTTGCGGTGGTGGGCCACATACAACATCTGCGAAAGGAGGGAATCGATGCAGCGCATCTTCGAGGTGGTGGGACGCTTTGTCCTAACTCATCTTGCGAACATCGGGCGCATCACCCTCCTCTATGGAGAGACGGCGCGCCAAGTCACACAGCGCCTTCGTGTGCGCAGCATCATCTACCAGATGGCGCATCTCGGCGTAGATTCTCTCCTTATCGTTGGACTCACACTTCTTTTCACAGGAATTGTTCTGACTCTCCAGATCGCTCATGAGTTCATCCGCTACGGTGCGCAGAGCACCATCGGCGCGGTCATCGCCATCGGCATCGGACGTGAGCTTGGTCCCGTCCTTGTCGGTGTCGTCTGCGCGGGGCGCGTGGGTGCGGCGATCACGGCGGAGGTCTCTACGATGAAGGTCACGGAGCAGATCGATGCTCTGCGCGTCATGGCGGTCAGTCCCGTGAACTACCTCATCGTGCCGCGTATGCTCGCGTGCATGGTCGTCGTGCCGATCCTCACCGTATTCGGTGATGTCATCGGAGTTCTCGGGGGGTATCTCACCGCAGTTCACTACTCCGGCATTTCGCCCTACACATTCACACACTCCATCACACAGTTCGCGGAGATCTACGACATGACGGGCGGACTCATTAAGGCGATCTTTTTCGGCAACGTGATCGCCGTCCTCGGCTGTCACTACGGCCTGAACGCTCCGAACGGCGCGGAGGGCGTCGGCAAGGCGACTATGCAGACCGTCGTTGTCTCCATCATTGTCATCTTCATCCTGAACGCCGTCTTGACGTTTTTCCTCTTCTAGGAGTGCGCTATGATACGACTGAACAATGTCCGCAAGCGTTTTGGAGACAAAGAGGCGCTGAAGGACATCAGCCTGACAATCGAGAAGGGGGAGACCATCGCCATCATCGGCGGCTCAGGGTCGGGTAAGTCTACTCTGCTGCGCCTGATGATCGGGCTGGATCGTCCAACTTCGGGTGAGATCTACATCGGCGGGGAAAACATCGCCGTTCTGAGTGAGGACGCGCTCGATCGTGTTCGGCTGCGTATGGGCATGGTATTCCAATACTCAGCGCTCTTTGACTCGATGAGCGTGGGTGAGAATGTCTCATTCGGCTTGCGCGAGCATACGGATAAGAGTGAGGCGGAGATACGGTGCATCGTGGAGGAGAAACTAGAGCTTGTAGGTCTGCCAGGTGTCGAGAAACTTATGCCGCAGGAACTCTCGGGCGGCATGAAAAAGCGCGTGGGTTTGGCACGTGCCATTGTGACGGATCCGGAGATCATTTTCTACGATGAGCCAAGCTCGGGGCTTGACCCTATCATGACAGCAAAGATTGACGAACTGATCATCGATATGCAGCGCAAGCTTGATGTGACCTCCGTCGTCGTCACGCACGACATGGCGAGTGCGAGCCGCATCGCCGACCGCATCGCTATGATCTATGACGGGGCACTCATTGCCGTGGATACGGTCGAGCGTTTTCAGGATATAAAAGATGAGCGTGTACAGGCGTTTTTCCGTACGCTCCATCATCGAAGGGAGGCAGAGGCATGAGTGCAGAGGCAAAGGTCGGGGCGTTTACGCTGGGGGGAGCAGCGCTCCTCGTTGCAATCGTCATGTTCTTCGGCGGGCTGCGTCTTGGCGGAGGACAGGACTACATGCTCTATGCCGGCTTCGGACGCGCCGTTGGGCTGAACCCCGAGGCGCAGGTACTCCTCTCGGGTGTTCCTGTCGGCCAGGTGGAGGAGATTGCAAGCGACGGCCTCGGCGTCACCGTCTCAATGCGTATCCAGGATGGGGTGAAGATCCCGCGCGGTTCATCTGTTACCATCGGGCAGCCCGGCATCATGGGCGATAAATTTATTATCATCACGCCGTCCTCGCATATGGATTTTTACGCAAACGGCGAGTATCTCTACGGTGAGGACGAGATGGGCATGGACACGATGTTCACCGAGCTGAACAAGATGATCATCCAGGTTGAGGCAATGCTCACCTCCATCAACAACATCGTTGGTGCGCCCGGTTTCCAGACCTCGATGGTCCAGCTCGTCGTCAACATGGAGCAGATGACGGCGCATCTCGACGGGTTGACGGCGACACTCGAGCAGATGGCGAATGAGAATCGCGGCAATCTGCACACCATGCTTGCAAACATGAACACAATGTCGGCGAATCTTGCACAGACCACGGCAAGCGTCGAACGCATCATGTCAAATCTTGAGACCGTTGGCGCAGATCCGCAGACAGCGGAAAATATCAGGAAGACTCTCGCGAACATCACGGAATCCTCCGAGCGCATTCTGCGCATCGCCGAGGGCATCGAAGCGGTCGCGGGCGACAAGCAGACGCAGGAGGATGCGCGTGCGCTCATCCACAATGCACGCACGATGTCGGACAAGGCGGGCGGCCTGATGGGACGCCTGCAGAACGTCAAGGTCACGCCGAAGGTGGATGCGATATACAGCGGCAAGATGGACGATTGGCGGACGAATTTCAACCTCGATGTTGGTGAAAAAAAGGGGATGTATGCGACATTCGGTGTTGACGACATCGGCGGCGGGGACAAGTTCAACGCGCAGGTCGGCACGCGCGGCACATCGTTTGGCGCGCGCGCGGGCGTCGTTGCGGGTGTGGCGGGTATCGGTGTCGATGCCTACGCAGGTGAGAAGTTCAAATTCTCCGCCGATGCCTATGATCCGAACGACGTCACCCTCCGTCTGCGTGCGCAGTACCAGGTGAAGGGCGGCACCTACCTCTTCGGCGAGTGGAACGACGTGAACGACTCGAAGCACCGCGCGTTCTATACCGGCGTGCGTCAGGAGTTTTGATTTTAGAAACAAAACACCGTCTGTCTCAAAAGGACAGACGGTGTTTGTGTTGGGAGATACTGTATCCCCTGTGACGCGTACATTATGCATCCACTGGGGAGCGTATCAAGTCGAGCGGCAATGCTGTTTAATTAGACTGATTGAACGTTGGCTTGCGTCCTTCGAGGAACGCTGTCACCGCCTCGCGGTGGTCAGCGGATGCGCCTGCCTTTGCGAGATTCTCCGACTCGAGGCGGCTGTAGGACATGTAGTCACGGTAGAAAATTTCGTAGTAGAGTCGTTTCTGCATGGCAAGTGCACCGAGAGGACGATGCAGGAGCTTGCCTGCAAATACGAGCGTTTCTTCCTCTAGCTTGCCTTCGGGAGCGAGACGTGTCGCCAGCCCCAGATGCAGAGCCTCCTCGCCGTAGATCGGTGCGCTGAGTGCCATCAGCTCGATCGTCTTGGCGAGTCCGACAATTTGATGGAGGTTGTAGATACAGCCTGTGTCGCCGGGGAGTGCGACATTCGAGAACGCCGTGAGGAGACAGCTCTCCTCCGTCATGATGCGGAAATCTGCACCGAGTGCAATGCCGCAGCCCGCACCTGCTGCTGCACCATTCACCATCGCGATCACAGGTTTCGAGCACTTGCGCAGGGCGAGCGATGCTTGTCCCGTCAGGATGGAGAGATCATAGCTGATGAAGTCGAACGACGCCATCTCCTTGATATCGCCGCCGGCAGAGAAATTCTTTCCTGCGCCCGTGACGATGATGACCTTGACTGCATCATCCGCATCACAGTGTTCAACTGTGCTGATGAGATCGCGGAACATCTGGGCATTCAGCGCATTGTTCGATGCCTGTCGATCGATCGTGATTGTTGCAATGCCGTCCTGCACAGCTAATTTGATGTTTTCGTACATAGGGCTCCTCCTCTGTTGGATGATTTGCAACCAACATCATGCTGCAATTTTCCGAAAAATCATACCCGTTGTTATCGTATCGTATTTCGCATACAGATGCAAGTATTTTATGGAATGCCAGAGTTCTCCTGCAATATATTTACAAAAAAAATATCATCGTAAAACATATCTATAAATCATTTAAGTAAATATAAAAAGATGACGATATAGTCTTTATAAAATGTCTTGTGCAAAACTATCATAAAAGCGAAGGGTGAAAATATGGGGATACATCCTGCTGTACAAGAGGGCGCCGAGCAGGGAAGCGCACGCGTCGGCAGGGGACACGGAACGTCTCTACCCATGGATGTTTCTTGTGCTCAGCGTGGAAGCTGACCGAGAAACACCGTGATAACATCAACTGTGATGCGATTTTGTAGAAATTTTAAGGGAGAGATGCAGAAATGATGCGTTCAATGTTCTCGGGTGTTTCCGGCCTCAAGGGCCATCAGACCCGAATGGATGTTATCGGCAACAACATTGCGAACGTCAATACGACGGGCTTTAAGGCGAGCCGCGTTACGTTCGCGGATATGATCTCGCAGAACCTATCGGGGGCATCCTCGCCGACGGGGAATATCGGCGGCGTGAATCCGAAGCAGGTTGGCCTTGGTATGAGCGTTGCGAGCACTGACCTCATTTATACAAACGGTTCTGTCCAGCAGACGGGAAAGAACACGGATGTTGCCATCTCGCGCGGCGACGGGCTCTTTGTTGTGAAGCGCGGCAATCAGCAGTTCTACACGCGCAATGGTGCGTTCTCGTTTGATGCTGAGGGCAATCTGACGATCCCCAGCACAGGTCTCTATGTGCAGGGATATATGGCAAATAATGGCCGTATTTCGATTGCGGGCGACAGCACGACAAACATTAAGATTCCTGCGGGCAAGTCCATGGAAGCGACAATGACCGCAACGGCTTCCTATACGAAGAATCTCAATGCAACCACGCCTGGTTACGAGGTGGCAAATGTTCTCGTAAAATATGCAGATGGAACCTCCGCGACGGTGTCCAGTTACTCTGCTACGGAGAAGGGCCGCTATACACTGACGATGAGCACGGGCGAGCGTATTAAGCTCAACCAGCCGACGGATACCGTACAGACGGTCGGCTCTGCACCAACAGGAACTCTTTATGTATCCAAGATGACAAGCGTTACGGCTGCAGGGGCGGGAACGGTTTCCCTTGATCTGGCAATTGACCCAACCAATGCGTCGAGCCCACGGGCCATTACTGGTACAATCACCGGCGTTAACCGCGATTCCGGGTCTTATTCGGTGGGCGGGACATTTGCCCTGACAGGTACGATAACGGCGGCTGCTACGAACTCCCCTACCGCAGGAATTACGACACTGACCCTCTCCAACACAGAACCTCCTGGAATTACGCAGGTTGAGGTTCCCAATCCGACGACATTTACGTATGCGGTTAATGATACCTACCGGGGAATGTTAAAGATCGAGAAAGTTCAGGCCAATGCAGGCGCAATTGTGGCTACCGCAGATGGCAACAGCATCAAGACGAAGGCGGCGGTGGCCCCTGCATTTGATGCGTCGAACCCGAACTTTACCTGTGTTGCCGCAACTCATGTAGACGGCACGATTCAGGCGACTTCTCGTGCAACGGAGTATACGCATAACAATAAGTTTGTCTCGGATGTTACGCTTAACACACGGAGTGGCACCTCACTGGCGGGTCTCGTTGCGAAGAATTATACGTCGGGCGATACCTTCTATCCCTCAGTGACGACGCAGATTACGGTGTATGATTCGCTTGGTGCTGCACATCAAGTGCCTATTGTCTATACCAAGTCAGCAAACAACAAGTGGACGATTTCACTGGGCAGTGGTGGTGATGGATACACAATCCAGGAGGCTGACGGGACGACGACAACAGTCAGCCTCACAAAGACTGATCTCAAGTTTGACACCTCCGGTGCATATCTCAGCGGAGAGGCATCCTTGAATCTCACCTACCAGAACGGGGCGGCTCCCCAGCAGGTCAGTATGAACCTTGCGGCGATTACGCAGTACTCGGGTACGTCGACGATTGCAGCATCCTCCGACGGCAATGCAGCTGGCTCACTCGCGAGTGTTGATATTGACAGCACGGGTGTCATTACGGGCACATACACGAACGGCGTTCGTCAGAAGGAAGCTCAGATCGCGATGGCGCAGTTCAATAACCCGTCCGGTCTCACGAAGATGGGCGGCAACCTCTATCAGGAGTCGAACAACTCTGGTACGCGTACGATCAGTGGTGCGTCTGACATCGGCACAGAGCTCACTACCTCGGCACTTGAGATGTCCAACGTAGACATCGCCGACCAGTTCTCCGACATGATCATCACGCAGCGCGGTTTCCAGTCGAACTCGAAGATTATCACGGTCTCAGATGAGATGCTGGAAACACTCATCAATATGAAACGATAAACCTTTTGCTTCACAGAGCCGTCATCCATCTTGGATGGCGGTTTTTTTCGCCTAGCTAACAATAAATTTATTTGAAAAAAAGGGGCGAAGCTGATACAATTAGAGCATCTGTCTATACGATTTCTTGGTGTTGACTGTGTTTGGAGCAGCCCGCCGTTCGGGTGTATCCTGTTAACGGACGAGGAGGAAATAGTTTTGAAAATTAGGGAACGTTTTGCCAAACGATTGCTGCGGGGACTTGCCCTGACTGCTTCTGTTGGGCTTTTTACGGGTACAGTCTCGGCGGAGACGATGCAGGTGGATCTTTCGCGTTCCGTACAGATGGCACTTGAGAACAACCGCACGATCAAGCAGTCGCTGACGGATGTGGATGCAGCGCATGCTTCCCTCGCACAGGCGAACCGCTCGATGGGACCGACGCTGACATGGACGGCGACGGCGAACCGCATCGGCGGTGAGGCGTATGCGCAGGCACGCATGACGGGAAAAAAGTACGACTATAACTACGGCAATACGGGCACGATCTCGATGCCTGTCTATAATGCTGCGCTGAATGCGCAGCGGAAAGCAGCGCGTTACGGGCTGAGTGCGGCGGACCTTGTGCTCGAGCAGACGAAGCAGGCGATCCGCCTAACGGCAACGGTGGATTATTTTAACATTCTGCAGGCGCACAATCTGGTGAAGGTGCGCGAGGATACGGTAGCGACACTGCAGGCCCATCTCGCGGATGTGAATGCGCAGTTCCGCGTTGGCACGGTAGCACGTGCCGATGTGCTTGCCTCGGAGGTGGAGCTTGCGAATGCACAGCAGAATCTGACGACAGCGAAGAACAACTATGAAGTCGCTGTGGCGACGCTGAACAATGTGATCGGCGTGCCGACGGATACGACGCTCACAATCAACGATGAACTGCGCTATACGAACTATGAACTCTCGCTCGAGGACTGCACGAACTATGGGCTGCTTTACCGCGCAGACGGCGCGGCGGCAGTCTATGCCGTGAAGAGGGCAGAGGAGGGCGTGCGTACGGCAAAGGCGGGGTATCATCCGACGGTGAACGCAGCAGCGACGCGATCGATTGCGGGCGAGCGGCCATTCAAGGATGACCACACGAGCAGCAATCAGTGGGCGGCAGGGATCAGCGCGTCGTGGAATATCTTTGACAACGGTGTGACAGCGGCGCAGGTGGATGCGGCAAAGGCGACGCTCCGCAAGGCGGAGGAGGCACTCGCAGCGACGGATGAGCAGATCCGCCTCGATGTCCATACGGCGTATCTGAATCTGCGCGCGGCTGAGCAGAATATCAAGACGACGGAAACAGCAGTAAAGCAGGCGGAAGAGGACTATAACATCGCTCGTGTCCGCTACAATGCGGGTGTGGGGACGAATCTTGAGGTCATGCGCGCGTCGGACAATCTGACGATCGCACGCATGAATTACTCGACCGCTCTCTACAGTTACAATACGAGCAAGGCGCGCCTTGACAATGCGATGGGAGTGCCTGTCGATCTCGATGCGGTACGCTATCGTGCGGCCGAGGCAGAGGGCAAACGTCCTCCCGCCGTGCGCACGGAGGCACGTCTGCACGATGATGCACTCTTTGAGACACCAAAGAGGGCCGAGGTGCGCCCCGTCCCTGCGCATGTGTCTATGGATGCCGCAGCGGCTGCAGCAGCGCGTGTGAAGGCGGCAAATGCTGCCTATGAGGCGGAGATGAGCAAATAAGAGGTTTTCTATGAGACGGAAAGCGTATGTCGGGGCGCTGGTGCTGGCAGTGGCCCTCATCTGCGCAGCAGGTCTCATCCACATTGTGCGCGCCCAGTCGTTTATGGCTGAGGCCGGGCGGATGGCGGAGAGCCTCCTGGCGCAGAAGCTGGGGACGGCTGTGCACATCGGTGCAGTGGAGATCCGTTCTCTGCATGAGCTGAAACTGGATGATGTTGTGATTTATGATAAGCAGGCGGAGCCTGTCCTCCGTGCTGATGAGGCACGGGTGACACTTCGTCTGCTTTCGTTGCTTTCAGCGCCGGAAACCTCGATTGACGAAATACTGCTTACGGGCGCACATATAGAGGTCGTACAGCGTGCGGACGGCACGTGGAACTACGACGATCTTGGCGCGAACGACACGGAACCGAGCTCGTTCGAAGGCCGAATCCGCACGAAGGATGCGACAGCAACCGTCACTGCGGATGGCCGCACCTATGAATTGGACGGGATTACAGGCACGGTAGAGATCGACCGCAGCGACATTTCCTATGATCTCGTGGGCGCACTCACAGGAGTTCCTCTCCATGTGCGCGGCAACTATGTCGGAGGCTCGCAGGAACTCTATCTGATATCAGACGATGCCGATCTGACGCCCTTGTTGAATTTTTTCCCTGCGGGAACGCTGCCTGGCGATCTGCACATTCATGATATCCATGCGGATCATGTGGGAATGCAGCTGCGGCGCGTGGACGGCATCATGACACTTGAGGGGCGTGTTGACGGTGCCAATGGCGCGGCAGAGCTCTATGGTACAGAGCTGCATCTGGCAAGCACGGCGATTACATTTAATGAGCGCGCTCTCTTTGTGGCTGCGACTGCAGAGGCAATGGGTGAGATCGCTCGTGTGGACGGGACGATCCGTCTCGATACGGATGCCCCCTATCTCGACCTCCGTGTGCGCGCGGAGGATTTTGCCATTGATCGAATTCTCACGAACAGCCCCTATGAAGGCGCTGTGACAGCAGATCTTCATGTGACAGGAACCGTTGCATCCCCTTCGGTGAGGGGACGAATGACAGCGGCAGAGGGGAGGGCGTATGATACCTCCTTCCGCGCGGCAGAGGCAGATGTCTCCTATGCGGATGGTGTTCTTTCCTTCGAAAACTTGACGGCGGAGTTTTTTGGCGGCAAGCTCTCAGGCGCGGGGCTCTTTGATACCGCAGACCGTAGTTACACGGCACATCTCACGGCAGATAATATTGCACTCGCACAGCTGCGTGCGGCTGATCTGTCTCTCCCGGATGGTGTGGAGGGGCATCTGCATGCAGACCTTGGGATCAGCGGGCAGGGAACGGAACGCTCCGCACTTGCTGTCTATGGAAGTGCGGAGGTTTTGGACGGCAGCTACCGCAATATTCCGATTGAGCGCGCGAGTGCATCCTTTATGATGTGTGGAAGCGATATCACGATCGATTTCCTGAGCCTAAACCTTGCAAATGATACAGACCTCGGGGTCGAGGGGCGGATCATCGGCGGTTCCAGCCTCGATCTGCGTTTCTATGGCGGAAATGCGGATCTCTCTCTGTTGAACGATCTAGACGATCGGCTGCATTTCTCCGGAATTTCGGATTTCAGCGGAGAGATACATGGAGACATCCGTGATCCTTACGTAGAGATGCGCGTCTCTGCGATGAACGGCGACCTCATGTATCAGCCATTTGACAGCCTCCTTTTCCGTGCTGACGGTTCGCTTTCCGGCATTGGCATCTATGACTTCTCGATGGAGCGCGGTGGTCGTGAGGTCTGGCTCGTCAACGGGAAGATTGGCTTTACGGGCGAGCGCCGCCTCGACATCCAGATTGATACGATGGGTGCACGCATGGAGGATGTGGCCGCGCTCGTTGCGCCCGATCAGCCGATTACAGGCAATATTGACAACATCATCAAGTTCACGGGAACGCTCGATAACCCCCATGCAGTCGGTTATGTTCATTTCTATCGCGGCAGCTATGCCGGAGCGGTGCTCTCAGGTATGGACGGTGACTACTTCCTCGATAACGGGATCATCCGTGTGCAGGTATTTCACATCTATTCGCCGATGGTGGATATGGTGCTGAATGGTACGATCAATACGCAGGGACTGCTCGATTTCGATGCCGAGGTGCGTGATCTCGACATGAAACGATTTGAACACAAACTTCCCTATGAAGTCTCGGGACACGGTGTGTTCAACGGAAAAGTCGGGGGTACTATTTCCCATCCGATTTTCCGCGGAGAGCTGAAGGCAGATGCGATCACGATGAACAGCGTGGAACTGACGGAGATTCGCAGCTTTGCTCACTATGAAAATGGGATCATCGAACTGGATGATACGGGATTCCGTCAGGGAACAGAGGGCTCGGTAAGGGCACGTCTGCGCTACGATATAGATACGCAGACGATCGGCGGGATGATGGATATCGGGCAAATGGATGTCGGGGCGCTGCTTGCGCTTGCAAATCAGAAGGAAGAGCGCCTCACGGGAACGATCACGAGCAAAGTGCAGCTTGGCGGAACTCTTGACAATCCGTCGATTGTGCTCATGGGTGAGATTGGAGAAGGCACACTTGCGTCCTACCCCATCCGTCATCTCATGCTTGATATCGGCCTCGAGAACCATGTCCTGCGCTTGCGCAGACTTTCGGGTGAGCAGGGGGCGGGGGCGTTCTCTGTAACGGGAACCGCCGACTTCAATGGGCTGGTGAATGTCGATATTGCGGCCTCGGATATTGCGCTCGGCATATTCACTCGCTTTGCCGGTGTGGAGGAAGAGGTGACGGGAACGGCGACGCTGACGTCACATATCGGCGGCAGTACGCAGAACCCGGAGGCCGACCTCCATTTTGCGGCAAAGGGCGGCGGGATGCGGGGCAACTCGTTCGATGAGCTGCTCGGTGCGGCACAGCTGCGCAACTCGGTCATTGATCTGAAGCAGCTCATGGTGACGAAGTACATCGACGGCATTGCCTATACGGCGAGTGCCCATGGCAAGCTGCCTCTGCGTGCTCTCACGGCCGACCGCGATGAAAATATCAACGCTTACGACGAGATCGATCTGACAATCGCGCTTGACAATGCCGATCTCTCCCTCCTGCCCGTTTTCTCCAAGCATGTGGAGTGGGCGCTCGGGCCTACGGAGGGCAGCTTGAAGCTGCACGGAACGCTCGCTGCACCGCGTCTGGATGGATCTGTGCGCGTCACAGACGGTGCACTGAAAATCAAATATCTCGAGAATCCCATCACGAATATGGATATCCAGGTTGATGCGCTCGGCGATGCGCTTGTTGTACGTTCCTGCACGGGGCGTATGGGAGACGGCAGCTATATGATGACGGGACGCATGGACCTGAGAGGCATGGAGCCAACGGGGTATGACTTTGCACTCGTCATGAATGCGCTTGCCATCAAAACATCGTTCTTCGATGGCCCTTTGAGCGGCTCTCTGCGCCTGACAGAGGATGAATACTGGGGCGAGCGTCTGCCGAAACTCTCTGGCAGCATCGAGCTGGATCGAGCACTCATCTCGATCCCATCAATCCCGGATACGGATGATGCATTGCCGCATTTCATCCTCGATGTCGATCTCAATGTCAATCGTCATGTCCATTTCTTCAGCCCAAATTTCTACGATATTCATCCGTCCGGCCATGTTCATTTCGGCGGGACGACGCATCATCCGCGGACAACGGGGATGATTGGCGTACGGCGAGGAGATACGGTCAGCTATCTCAGAACAGTCTTCAAGATCCGTGAAGGGACGGCGACGTTCAACCAGCCGGAGTCGTTCCTGCCGGAGATTTCATTCTACGCTGAGGCGCGTCTTGTGCGGACCCGCGTTTACCTCTCCGCGCATGGCCCCCTCGATCATATGGATTTCCGTCTTGGCTCGAGTCCTGAGATGTCGGAGGAGGAGATCATCCGCATGCTTACGCTGCGCAGCGCCTACCAGAATGGCGAGGGCGGCATTACGGCAGCAGATATCCTCTCCATCGGCCTGCAGATGAGCATCCTGTCCGAAGTGGAGGACTCTGTGAAGAACTTCCTCCATCTGGACGTGTTTCGCCTTTCAAGCGGGAGCGGAGCGCTCTTTGAAACGCGGGATGATGAGGCGGTTCGGAAGAACGAGAATGAATACAATCTGGAGATCGGCAAGTATTTTGGGGATCGTATACTTGTACGCTATGTGCAGGGGCTTGGCGGCGCGTCGGATAAGCGTCGCTATGGCATACAATATGATTTCAACGAACGATTCGGCATCTCATATGATCGTGAGGGTTCGAATCAACTCATCAGTGTTGAGGCCAGGATACGTTTCTAAAGGAGGTGTGTCTGTGTTTACGGAATACATAAAAAAACTCTCTGCCGTCCAAAAGCTTACGCCGGAGGAGGAGGGGGCACTCTGGTGCGCCTATAAGGAGCACGGAGATGAGACGGCACGCCAACGAATCATTGAGTGCTATCAGCCGCTCGTATTCCGTGAAGTCTCGCCGTACCGCTCGCTGCCTGCTGTGATGGATGCGGTGCAGGAGGGAACGGTTGGGCTGATCGAGGCGGTGGAGCACTACGATCCCGCGCGAAATGTGGCGTTTAGCCTCTACGCAGTACATCGGGTACGCGGTCGTATTATGGATTTTCTTAGGCGCGAGGGCAACGTCGATCTGCCCTGCCTCGAGTCTGAAACGGAGACGCCGGAGACGGCGAAGGAAATGCTTGTCGATGAGCAGCCGTCGGTTGCAGAACTTGCCGAACACCACGCGCTGCTTGGGGTACTTGATGCAGCGATGCAGCGTCTTCCCGTACAGGAGCGCCTTGTGCTCGAGGGCGTGACCATCGGTGGTGCACGTGCGCAGACTATGGCAGAAACGCTTGGCGTGACGCCGGCGCACATCTATCGGCTGCAGCAGCATGGCATCCGCCGCATTCGCGGCATGCTCTCCCGTTTTATGCAGCATTGGCAGAATTAAAAATTAGTACCAAGCTTTAATTTTAACTTCTTGAATCCAGACTATAGACTGTAGTATAATCTCGGGAGGAGGAGCAGCGGTGGATGCGGATCGCAGAGAGCGTGCAAAATCCATTCGTGCGGCACGTGACTGGCTCATGGGGGCGGAGAATGCGCTCGCCGGTGAGGATGATCTTGCGGGCGATCTGAAGCTCATGCTTGCGCGTGCAGAGCTTGCGCGAGTCGCGGCCGACCGTCGCGCTCGCTTCCAGCGGTGGAGCACATGGCTCGTGCCGTCGATCGCGGCGGCAGGCGTCATCGCGTGGATGCTGTGGGGGAAGACTGCGGTGCCTGAGACCATTCCGCCGCCTGCGGCGCAGGAGGCGGCAATATCTGTGGAAGCACGTGCTCCCGTGCCGGATCCAACAGCATTTCATCCGCCGGAGCAGCCTTTGCCGGCTGCAACACAGAGCGCAGAATATGTACCTTCGGAGCGTGAATCACCCCCGGCAGCGGATCGCGTCGAGGAATCGGGGCGCGCTGCGGATACAGAACCTGTATCTCCGCATTTGATGTCCAGGGCGTCTGTGCACATGCCGAACGCCGATTTGCAGCGGCTTATGCAGGTCGGCGGCAAGATTTTAAGAGAATAGTCGATCTGTCCTCCCGCGAATCCTGCGGGTGGATTGAAATAGCGCAGTTCGTGCGCAATGTAGGAGGTTTCGCCTTTGAACAGCAAGAAATACCAGAGACTGACACTCGCCGTTGCCCTTAGTGTAGGGGTATCTGCATTCACTCTGCCGCATGCGTTTGCGGCAGAGGAGGCCGCCGCAGAGACTGCGGCATCCGCGTCTGCAGCACCAGATGCACCGGTATTGAGTGATGCCGCGCCGTCTGCTGTGATGGACTCGACAGGTACGGTTGTCACAGATGCGCCGACACTCACTGCAGCGCCTGCTCCCACAAATTCGGATGAGCGTGCTGCTGCATGGGCGGAAAAGCGCCCCGCAGAGCAGGAGATCTCCAACTATCTTGCAGAACAGATCGGCAAGACGATTGTAGAAATCAATTTCAGCGGTGCAACGGAGGCAACAGAGCCGACGGCGCGTGCAGCGCTTGCGATGCATGTGGGCGATGCTGTTTCAGAGGAAGGCCTTACGCGAGATCGTGATGCGATCTATGCGACGGGGTATTTCTACGATCTCTATCCGACCTTTGAGAAGGTGCCGGAGGGAGTCGTTCTGACCTACAATGTTCTCGAGAATCCAGAGCTCAAGGAAGTGAAGATCGAGGGCAATACGGTCGAGTCGACAGAGACTCTGATGGGGCTTGTCACAGTAAAAAACGGTGAACTTCTGAACTCGCGTGTTCTGCAGGAGAATGTGCAGGCGATCCAGGAGAAGTATCGTGCGGACGGCTACATTCTTGCGAAGATCACAGATCTCAACATCGCACAGGACGGAACGCTCACGATCAAGATCAGCGAGGGCATGCTCGAGGGGTATAAGGTCAAGGGCAACAAGAAGACGAAGGAGCACGTCATCCTTCGAGAGATGCGGCAGAAGGTCGGAGAGCCGTTCAATGCAAACATGGCGCGCCGCAGTATGCAGCGTGTCTATAACCTCGGTTTCTTCGAGGATGTCAATGTCAAGATGAATCCGGGCGTGGAGCCGAATGCGGTTATCATGGAGTTGGATGTCAAGGAGAAGCGCACGGGCTCGTTCGGCATCGGCGCGGGCTACTCCAGCTCTGACGGTATGGTCGGCATGGTGAGTGTCAGCGACACGAACTTCCGCGGCATGGGCGACACGATCAGCCTCAGCTATGAAATGAGTGGTGATGATACGGATGCGCGCGGCTATACGTTTATGTATCGCCGTCCGTGGCTCGATAAGAAGGAGACGGCGGGGACACTGCGTCTCTACAACCGCACCTATGAATACGATGACTACGATGAGAACGGCAACCACAAGGAGTCGTTCATGCGTAAATATGCAGGCGGTGAGTTTACCCTCAGCCGGCCGATGAGCGAGTATTCGACGAACTTTGTTACGCTGCGCAACCGCCAGGACAAATATGTCAAACACACGGAGTCTGGTAATGCGGGAAATCGCAGCGGGGCTTCTGCGTGGATCAAGAACAACTTTGGCACGACGCGCAGCATTACGCTCGAACACGTAACGGATACGCGCGATAATATCTACGAGCCGACGATGGGCGCACGCGCCTCGCTCTCGGCAGAGTTTGCGGGATTCGGAGGCGACTTCTCGTATCAGAAGTATACGCTCGGCGATGCACATTACCTGAAGGCTGGCCGTGCGCAGGTATTTGTCCTGCGCGGACAGTATGGCATCAGTAAGGGAACGATCTCGGAGTACAGTCAGTTCCGTGTGGGCGGGCAGGATACGATCCGCGGCTACCGCGAGGATCAGTTCCGCGGTACGCGCATGGCGCTCCTCTCAGCAGAATACCGCTTCCCCATTGTGTCTAAGGTGACAGGAGCGCTCTTTACGGATTACGGCGGTGCTTGGACGAGCGGCTTTATGCCGGAGAACATGCATGTGAGTGTTGGCATTGGCCTCGGTCTCAATACGCCGATTGGACCGCTGCGCCTTGACTATGGCCGTGGGTCCCAGGGCGGACGCGTCCACTTCCGCGTCGGCGGAACGTTCTGATGCGGCAGGGAATATCCCTGCGCGTGTATTGGTGTCTTCTTTTCCTCATTTTGTTTGCTGGATGGGGGCTGTGTGCCCCCGCATATGCCGCAGAGGACTCCCGTGTGGAGGAGACTGCGGCTATTGTCATAGGCAATCAAAATATCCCGCCCATCGTGCGCACGCGTATGGAGCGTACCATTGCTGCGATTGCCTCCGAGCGTATGGAGGGGCGCCTCCTGGCATCCGTCTCAGCGGCGGAGGAGGCAGAGATCATCGGTGCCGTCTTTGACCGCTTGCTCGTCGGCTACACAGTGACGGAGGTGGTCGTTCGTCCTGCGCGGCATACGGTGGTCGAGATCCACCTTGCACCCTGGACGGATACGATTCAAAGCGTATCCGTAGAGATGGAGGTGGAGGGGATGCCTCCCGCTGTAGAGGAGATTGTACGCGCTGATCTTGCAGATGTCGGAACAGTCTTTTCCGAGGCCCTCGTGGGACTGCCCGTGGCGGCAGCCGACTGGGCAGCGGGTGCTCTAAAAAAGAGCCTGACCGCCTATATGGAGGAACATTTGCCCGAGTTCCGTGCGGACTATGATATTGTGGTCGACCCCTCAGCAAAGATACATCTTACAGTCTATCCACGACTGCCTGTTGTGCGTACAGTGGATCTCTCCATGCGATCGAATACGATCCCGAATGTCACGCTGCTGTCGCAGCGTGCAGCGATGGAGACGGCGGTAAATCGCCTTGTGGGCGTGCCCGTTGCCTTCGTTGCGCGTCACTGCTCTGTATTTGAACAGCAGCTTGCAGAGGGGCTTGATCATGCGGGTAATCTTCGCCCTCTGCATCTCAGCTCGCGTGTGATGATTAGACCGGGCGAACGCATGGAGGTCATGAGTCGGACGGATACGACGCGGTATCGTCTGCGCCTCACCGGTTGGCTCGATATTGGGCGTACGCACGAGAAGCGCAGCAATGAGCAGCGCGATCTGCATGTGCGTCTGCACGCAGGGCAGATGCTCAGCGCGCGGGATGAGCTCTATGTTGAGACGGATGCAGCGCCTGAGGATATGAGATTTGACTGGCGGATAGGGTATGCGCGTGCACTGCTTCCCCAACTGACGGGGGAGCTGCGCTGCGAGTTGGGAGATCAGGAAATCTCCGTTGCAGGGAGCTATGAGATTCATCCACGCTGGCTCCTGCGGTATGAGCACTGGACGAATACAGGGGCATGGGAGTGGGAACTGCGGTATCAGCTCCATGATTTCCTGAGCCTCGCGGGGATGGTCGATCGCAATGATACCTGGCTGCGCCTGATTGGACATTTCTAAATGAAAGGAGGAAAGGCTCTTTGAAGCGGATTTCAATCGTTGTCCCAGTCTACAACGAGGAGGATAATATTGAGCATTTTGTCCAGGCGGTCGAGACGGTCATGGAGAGACTGCCCTACGAATATGAGATCCTGTTTATTGACGATGGATCGCGAGATCAGAGCCGTGAGATTCTCCGTACGCTAGGGGAACGCGACACGCATGTGCAGTCGATCTTTCTCGCACGCAACTCAGGACATCAGCTGGCACTTACCTGCGGAACAGATCATGCAGATGGTGATGCCGTCATCACGATGGACGGCGATATGCAGCATCCGCCGGAACTTTTGCCTATCCTCCTTGAAAAATGGGAGTCGGGATATGATATCGTCCAGACGGTTCGCCTGACGACAGAGGGGGTCTCCCTCTTCAAACGATTCACATCAAAGTACTATTACCGCCTCCTCAACGCACTCTCGGATGTGGAGATCCAGGAGGGCGGTTCGGATTTCCGCTTGATGGATCGAAAGGCTGTGCTTGCTCTGCGCCGTTACCGGGAACACGCGCGCTTTATCCGTGGGATCGTGGGAGCGATGGGCTTTCGCAAGACAATCGTTGAGTTCGTAGCGCATGAACGCTTTGCAGGGCGTTCTAAATTCTCTCTGCACAAGATGATCTCGTTTGCGCTCGATGGGATTCTGGCATACTCAGTGCAGCCGCTGCGTGTCGCCTTCTACGTGGGCGTCTTGTCTGCGCTGCTCGCCGTTCTGCTCTTTCTCCACGTTCTCTTTGAGACGCTCAGCGGGGCGACAGTGCCTGGCTGGTCAACAATTGTCGTGTGCAGTCTTTTCTTCGGCGGCATGCAGATGATGATGCTCGGTGTATGCGGTGAATATATTGCACGTATTCTGCAAGAGGTGAAAAATCGACCGCTCTATTTGATCGCCTGCGATAATAGGCACGCTTCAGAAGAGGAACACAGGGAGGACGGCATATGAACGAACGGCTTACGAGCAGCGCAGCAATCCTATGCCTTGTCCTGCTCTATTTCTGGGGGAATGGACAGCTGGCCGTGACGGCGCCTGTCGAGGTAAACTACGCGCAGACGGCGAAGGAGATGCTTTCTGCAGGTGATTGGCTCTCCCCTCAGATCTACGGTAATTATTGGTACGACAAGCCCATTTTCTTCTATTGGGAGCTCCTTGCAGCGTTCTCCCTATTCGGCGTGACGGACTTTGCTGCGCGGTTTTTCCCTGCGCTCTTTGGGTCGCTGGGCCTGCTCCTGACCTATGTCTTTGCACGCAGGATCTACGATGAGCGAACGGCGTTCTGGTCGACGATCATTCTTGGGACGGGCGTCCTTTACTCCGTGCTTGCAAAGCTGATTCTTACGGATATGAGCCTCTTTGTATTCTTCGGGGGCACACTGGGGGCGTTCTTCCTAGGCTACTATGAGCAGCGGCGAGGATTCTTCTACATCGCCTACGCCTTTGCCGGACTAGGGGTTCTCACGAAAGGGCCGGTCGGCTTCCTTTTGCCGGGGCTCGTGATCCTCGTGTTCCTTCTCATCCGGCGTGATCTGTCTGCATTCGGGCGCATTGCGCTCCCTACAGGGCTTCTCGTCTTTGCGGCAGTCTGTGCACCGTGGTATCTCTATATGTACTTTGCCCACGGGGCGGATTTCATCAATACTTTTCTCGGGATTCATAACGTCCTGCGTGCGACCGTATCTGAGCATGCGAAGTGGGATGTCTGGTACTTCTACCTTGGTATCTATTTCCTCGGGATGTTCCCCTGGAGTTTTGCCCTGCCGCTTGCGCTCTACCGTGCGTGGCGCATTCAGCCGATCATCGATGTACGGTCTCTCTTCCTGCTCGTCTGGGCAATCGTGGTTCCCGTATTCTTTCAGCTGATGGCAACGAAGTATCCGACCTACAGCTTTCCTGCCTTTCTGCCGACGGCGATTCTAACGGCACGCCTCCTTTCACGCAACCCGCGCATACTTAAGACGGGGGCGATTCTTGGCATGGCACTCTACCTTGTCGTCGTTGCTCTTGTGACGAACTACTCAGAGAGTGACGGGCATTTTAGCGGCAAGGAAATCTCATCGATTCTCTCTCAGACGATGAAGCCGGACGACCTCTTAGTCTGTTATGGGGACTACACGGCGACGGTGCCCTACTATACAGGGCATACGATGTATGCCCTCGCAACGCGTGAGCAGATTGCCGAGCGTGCGCCGAAGGAGATGAGCTGGAACAGCAAGAATGTCATGCCATTCCTCCCCCTGGACGAGCTGCCGATCGACCGAACGGTTTACCTCGTTCTTGAGCGTCATGCATTTGACGCCTTTGAGGCGGAGTTTGTCGCGCAGGAGTGGGAACTCCTTGGCACGCAGCCAACAGAGGGGCGGACGAAGCTGCGTGTCTATCGACGTGCAGCGGCGATCCCGTGAGGATTTCTCCTTGAATGAACGCACAGAATAGTGTATGATAGAAAAAGTATAGGAGAGTTTGATCAGAAAGAGGGATTGTCATGATGAAGGTCAGCAAAATCGGTCTTGTGGCAGCGGCATTCGCAGCGTCCTCCATGCTTGTTGCGGGCTGCGGCGGCGGAAAGACTGCAGAGCGTGCACCGGGCCCCGGTGCGCTGCAGGGGGCACGTGATGCGCAGAATGTCATCACGAAGGAAAATTTTGACAGCCTCCGGTCGGATCTGACTCTCAGTGATATGGAAGGATTGTACGGCAAGGCGACCCTCGTCCACCAGAGCATTGTGGATGGCGTCTACAGCTCCACCTATCGCTTTCAGGACGGTCCCAAGATCGTGGATGCGACCTTTACGCATGAGAACTGGCTGAACAATCCTCTCAGCTGCCCTAAACTCGCAAATATGGAGTTTTCGGAGAGACCGATGGTTGCCCAGCGCGTTGTAAAATAATATTGAACTGAGCGCCGCTCTTTGTTATAATAGGAGCGTTCGGTCACGATACCGACAGGTCGGATAGAAAAGGAGATTTTATTCATGATCAAATTGCAGCAGAAGCAGGTTAAGATTATCAGCATTCTCATCGCCGTCGTCTTCGTCGGCTCGGTGGTTGCACTCGCACTCACACAGAGCGGCTCGGGCATTGCCTCGGCAGCTACCTCCTCCGTCGGCGTTGTGGACTATCGCCAGGTCGGCAGCCAGCATCCTCAGCTCGCAGCAGCCAATGCAGAGATGCAGAAAGCTTCGCAGGAGGCACAGGCGGATTTCGAGACGAAGTCTGCAAAGATGAACGATCAGGAAAAGTCGGATTACTACCAGCAGACGATGCAGCGTCTTCAGCAGAAGAATGAAGAGCTGATGGAGCCCATCGAGAAGAGCATCCAGGACGCGGTCAAGAGCGTTGCTGAGAAGAAGGGGCTTTCTGTCGTCATCGAGAAGGGCGCTGTGGTCTACGGCGGCCAGGACATCACGCAGGATGTCGTCAAGCAGCTGAGCAAGTAATTCTCAGAAACCGCGCATATGTACCGGGCAGAGCGCTGCTCGGTACATTTTTGTAAACGGACAAATGCAGGAGGTGTGCTGTGGGAAATCTATGGCAGACGAAACGCAGGGAAATCCTCGTGGGCGGAGCATGCCTCCTTGCGCTCCTCATCTCTGTGTTCTTCCTCATGAGAGATCGGCAGCCACCGCTGGAAGAAAGCGATATCGGCACGATGCGTCTCGCAGAGGTGCTGGCGGCCCATCCGTCTTATGAGCGACTCTCCGCACTGCGTGCCGAGGAACGAACGCTTACTCTGCTCTTGCGCGATCTTCCGAAATCTCCCGAGATTGAGCCGCCGGAGACAGATGAAGCACCATTTGATGACTCGGTTTGGCAGAAAAATGCGCAGACGGTCATTTCGACGCGCGTGGAACTTGAGCGTGAGCAGAAGCGTCTCACGGAGGTCTATCGCAAGCAAACGGAAGCTCAATATGAGGCACGAAAAAAGGAAATCGATGACGAGTATCTCAATGCTATCCTGAATATCAACCTCAAGATTGATAATCAGCGTGCGATGCACGGTCCCGACGTCTCATCGGAGGAGCTCGCTCGCGAGCGTGCCGGGTGGGAAGCAGAGCGTGAGGTGCTCAAACAGGAGCGCGCTGAACGTCAGATGGTGCTGTATCACCAATGGCAAGAGGAGATTCGCGCTCGTGTTGCTGCACGGATGGAGCCCCAACAGGCGGCTTGGACGAAGCGTGCACAGGACACCGTGGCTGCACAGAAGGCTGAAGCGGAACGCCTCAAGAAAGAGGTGGAGGAGCGCAGCGCCTCAGAGATGGCGCGTGCACTCGCGGCACACGACGGAAAGACTGCACTCACAGCACGCGTTATGCGGCTTGCCGTCGTACGCAGCGAGGCAGAGGCGCTCGAGGCCGAGATTATGCGTGACATACGGAGCCGTGCGGCCAAGCTTGCCATCCAGCACCATTTCTCTCTTGTGCTTGCCTCCCCGCAACTCAGTGGCGTGACCCTGCTGGCGGAGACAGAGCCATTTACAGTGCGCCGCTATGCGCCGATCATAAGTGCTACCGCACATGATGTGACGGCTGAGATGGTGCGTGAAATGCAGACCATCAAATAACGAAAGGACTAATCTACAAATGAACTATATCAGTAAGGCGGCTGCGGTCGCTCTTCTCGCTCTGCCTGTCTTTGCCGCGGGCTGTGGACAGGTTCACATCGGAACTCTCGACCGCACGCGCGTCCAAGAGGAGGCCCCCGCAATTAAGGCGGTGGTTGCTGAGGCAAACGAAAAACTCATGGAGGCGCAGCAGGAGGCGCAGTCGAAATTCGAAGCGAACCCTGCGATGACGCCGGAGGAGGCGCAGCAGCTTCAGATGGAGACCCAGCGCAAGATGGCGGGGCTCAACCAGATGTACAGCATTCAGCTGGAGCAGAAGATGAATGTCGCTGTACAGGATATCGTGAAGGAAAAAAAATTAGACGTTGTCATGGACTCCTCCAAGACATACCCGAGCGTACTTATGGGCGGTATGGACATTACGGATCAAGTGATTCAAAAACTCCAATAAAAGGGGCATGAAGCATGGAAAAGACAGTCAATGAGATTGCGGAGCTTGTCGGAGGCACAGTCAGTGGTGATGGTACACGCGTGATCCGCAGCCTCGCAGCACTCAACGAAGCACACGAGAATGATCTCGCCTTCGCCGTGCCTCCACATATTGATGCGGCACGTACCGCGGCAAAGGCAGGGGCGCTCCTTCTACCAATCGGCACGGATGGATTTTCGTGCCCCGTTGTTTTCGTGTCCGATCCAAAGGCGGCATTTGCAAAGCTGTTGACAATCTTTACACCGCCAATTGAGCATGCTGTCGGAATCAGTGATGAGGCGTACATCGGGGCGGATGTACGAATCGGGGAGGGCGTGACGGTTCTTCCCTTTGCCTATGTTGATGATCACGCTGTCCTCGGTGCAGGCGTGACCATCTATCCCCATGCATACATTGGGCAGTACAGTGAGATCGGCGATCACACGGTCATCTATCCGAGTGCGACGGTGCGGGAGCACTGTCGTATTGGTGCACGCTGTACGATTCATAGCGGTGCGGTCATCGGGGCGGATGGCTTTGGTTTTACGACTGAGGCGGGCGTCCATACGAAAGTGCCGCAGGTCGGTGGTGTCGTTATTGAGGATGATGTGGAGATCGGTGCGCATGTCGGCATTGACCGTGCAACCCTTGGGACTACCGTCATAGGAAAGGGGACGAAGATCGACAACCTCGTCCACATCGGACACAACTGCAACATTGGGGCAAACTGTCTCATTGTTGCCCAGACGGGGATCTCCGGCTCGACGAAGGTGGGGCATAACGTCACCTTTGGCGGACAAGTCGGCACGGTTGGGCACATTAATATCGGGGCGAACTCGGTCTATGCCGCACGCTCCGGAATTATCGGGGATATGCCTGAGGGCGTTTTCTGTGCGGGTTTCCCCGTACAGCCGCATACGGAGTGGCTGCGTGTTCAGGCTGCCATCCGGCGCCTGCCCGAGATGGTGAAAAAGATCAAGACCCTCGAAAAAGAACTCGAGGACCTGCGCGGGAAACCCTGAGATGTTCTCGTACTATGGGGTGAAACTCCTCAGCTTCCTCATCTGTCTCCTTCCGCACAATACCGCGATGGCACTCGGAGCGGGCCTCGCACGGATGGCGTGGAACTTTGTCCCGACCAAGCGAAAGCTGCTCGCAAAGGAGCAGATCATCCGATGTCTCGGCACGTCGGAGGCAGAGGCAGAGAGCATCGCGCGGGCGAGCAGTCTGCGCTTTGGTCCCATGCTGATGGAGGTTCTGCGCTTTCCTGTCATGAGGACGCGCATGGAGGACTACGTTTCGATCACAGGCGCGTTGGATGAGGTTCGTGCGGCCGTCGCAGCGGGGAGAGGGGCAATCTTTGCTACATCTCACAGCGGCAACTGGGAACTAATGGGCGGAGCGTTCGCCTGTGCGGGGCTTCCTATCGTCGGCGTGGCAAAGAAGCAGAGCGCAGCAGGGATGGATCGCTTCATCAACGAATACCGTGCCCTCGTAGGTATGCACATCACCTATCATACGGGCGTACGTGAGATGTTCCGCATGATCGATGCAGGTTGGATTATCGGTCTCATCAGCGATCAGGATCCTGCGCTGCGTGATGGTGTCATCATTGACTTCTTCGGGCAGCGAACGAACGCTTTCACGGGCGCTGCGGCGATTGCACGGCGCTGCGATGTACCGATCTTCCCCGTGTTCATTCATCGAGAGGCGGATGGGCATCATGTTCTCACTGTGGAAAAGGGGCTCATGGTCGAAAAGACGGATGATCGCGCGGCAGATATCCGGCGTATGACGCAGACGATCAACACGCGCATTGAGGAATGGGTGCGGAGGTATCCAGAGGAGTGGTTCTGGCTGCATGATCGTTGGAAGTCTCTGCGCAATGACAACGAAAAGGGCGTTCTATGAAGCAATATGCTTCATAGAACGCCCTCTTATGATGCAAAGATCAGTCGTAGCGCATGAGAGAGTCAATCGTGATTGTGCCGCTCGGGCTCTGTGGAGCAGGTGCACCTGTGGACGATGTCTCATCGGTTGGTGTGAGCGCCGCACGTGCAGCAATGCTGCCCAGAATGGCGCTGGCAGCAGGAGTGCCGGGAGCAGGAGAGACATCGGATGTATTGTTGAGTGACTCCAGCGGAGTAAACGCAACCTCGAGCGTGTCGCCTGTGTGAATGGGACTCGTAAAATCTGCCTTGACTCCGTTGACGAGGATGGTGAAGGTGACACGGCTGGTCGCAGGCGGCGGAGTAAATCCGACAGCGAGCAGTGCTTCACTTACGTTGGCACTGCCGGAGCCCTTCTGATGTGTGATGACCGAACCGTCTTCCACTACAGTGCCGGGCGAGGCTTCGCGGCCGTTGATGGTAAGTGCAAACCCAGAAGCAGGTACGGCATGCTCCCTGCCTTCGTACGTGATCATTGCATAGGAGGAGGCAGAGAGATCAAGTACGGTCTCAATTGTCGGAATGGCAGTTTCCTCGTACTCAATGACATCGCCCTCATGCAGCATCGTTGAGAGCGGTGCTGCTGCGCCGTTGAGCGTGATTTTCGGCAGACTCGAGAAACGACGTGCCTCTCCGTTCAGTGTATAAGAAATACGTCGTCCTGTCGGGGGGAGGTTCGCGGCACGGAGCACCTCGCCGAGGGTGCGCTCGCGTCTTGAGACGATGACATCGCCGTCGCGGAGGACGGGATCGCCCTCGGGAGTATTCTCGTTGATAAGGACACTGGCGGTGACAGTAATTTCCTCGCCATTGAGAACCACAGGGTAGCTGTCGAGCTCACCAATGACCTCACTGAGGTGTATCTCAGGCTGTGTGCCATTTTCACCCGCAACGAGCTTGATCCGGCAGTCGTCATGGATGGGGGAGTTAAGGTCTGCACTCTTGCCGTCAATGGTGATCTGTGCGAGCGTGCCCATCGTGCCGGGGAAACTGCGCCTTTCACCATTCACGGTGATCATGAGTCCCATGCCGGGGCGGCCGTTGTACTTGCGCAGGTTGATGCCGGCGGCAAGCAGGGCGTCGGAGACATTCAGTTCGCGGAAGTTGAAGAGACTGTACTCGATGTCGTTGATCCAGACAGCTAGGAAATGCAGGGTGTTGATCGAGGCAATCTTCAGGATGCCAAGCGGTGTGACCGCATCAGGAGCATGAAGCTCCTCCGGGAGCCCCGCAACGCCGTCCACCTCGTCGGGCTGGCGCACGGCAACACGTGACACGGGGATATCCAGTGCCTGTGCAACAAGCTCTGGCATCATGGGGGTGAGTGCACCGCCGCCGACGAGCATGACTGCCTGCGGCGGCTCACCGTTGAGTTCGATGATCTGCTTTGCAATTGCTTTTGCAAGATTGTCAACACCGGGACGGATTGCTGCAACGACCTGCTCGGCAGTGAGTGAGAGCTTCATGCCAAGGATGTCCGTGAATGAGACATCCTGTCCGTCTGCGGCCTTGCGCTTGATGTCCTCAGCGATGTTGAAGTCGAGGAGGTACTCACGTGAGATGGCCTCTGTGATCTCATCGCCGGCCATGGGGACCATGCCGTAGGCGATGACAGAGCCGCCGCGTGTGATGGCGACATCAGAGGTGCCCGCACCGATGTCCACGAGGACGAGGTTCAAATGGCGCATCGTCGGCGGGATGAGGACGTTGATGCCCGCGATCGGCTCGAGCGTGAGCGCACGCATCTCGAGATGTGTCTCACGCAGCGCCGACTGCATGGAGTCAACGACCTGACGGGGGAGGAAGGTTGCGATGACTGTTGCCTGTGCGTGTCGCCCGCGCTGTCCGACAAGTGTCTTGAGCTCGTTGCCGTCGAGCGTGTAGCGGATCGTGCTGTAGCCGACACAGTAGTAGCGCGTCGGATCGTCGACCGTATGCGAGTGAGCGAGCTTTCGCTGTGCTGCCTGTACGCCGGCAAAGTCAAGGTCACGCTGCTGTGCAGGGGTGATTATGCCTGAGATGTCTTGCTCGGCTTCTGCCGTCATGGTGTAGAGGGCTCGTCCGGCAGCGGCGACAGCAGCACTTTGGAGTGCACCCGTCCGCTCGGTGAGGCGGCGTTTGACCTCACGGATGATAGCGGCGACCTGCGGCACATCATGAATTTGTCCGTCAAGCATTGCACGCGTTTTGTGCTCCATGCGTTCCGTTGCAAGAATATGGAGCAGACCATCACGCTGCTCGGCAACGATGCCGATAACACTGCGTGTTCCAATATCGAGTGCAAAGACAAGCTCTGTCGGACGCTCGTGGCGCAGGGGCGACGGCGGCGTGCCTGCATCACTCTTCTTGGGGCGCCCGCGCTTTTTGGCAGACGTATCCTCCGTCTCCTCGTGCACGTGCTTCTTCGGGCGGCCGCGTCTCTTTGCGGGGGCATCTGCACTCATTTCTTCATTTGTTTTATCCAGATCCGGCATTTCGATCTCCCTTGAAAACTAACGTATACTATTTTTATTTATTCGGTTCTTTTTGAAAAAATCCTGCCAATCTGTGCTTAGGACCGGATGCAAAAAGGTCAGAACGGAGCCGCCGCAGGGGCAGTTCCGCTCTGACCACAAGAGAGGGGTCTGAAATGCCGTATGACTTATATGTCTATACCTGCGTAAAGCAGGTGGGTACCCTAAGTCCGACTGCCGCGTTCACCGAAGTGCATCACGTTCATCGGAATCAATTCGGATTCCCTAAAAGATCTGTAGGTTAGACATTGCTAAGGCACACGCACATCTAAGGCTCACCTTCTTGTTCATTATGATATCATAAAAAAAAGTACGTCGCAAGACTTGACAAACAGAGGAATTGGAATTTGTTGTAAGAATGTGAAATCTGTCTTTTCGGAAAACTTTATCGAAATATATTCAGCCTCTTTTCCTTGAGAAAATCCCGTGTTATAATATACGAGAGAATATGGAATAATTCAACTACAGGGAAAGTTGGTGCGATTTAGATGGCAAATGTTCGGGATGCGGTGAATGCGGTCATCACCGCAATTATGGCCCAGAAGGACTACCTCACAGCCGTGGATGCAAAGACCGGAGATGGGGATCATGGTCTCAATATGGCGCGTGGCTTCGCTGCCGCAAAGGAGCAGCTGGCAGACCTGCCTCCCGATGCGCCCGTCAAAGATGTGCTCTATCACATTGGGCGAGCGTTCATCGAGAATGTGGGAGGGGCTGCAGGACCTCTCTATGGCATTGCCTTTATGCGGGCAAGCGAAGCCGTAAACGATAAGACGCGGCTCGACGTACAGAGCTTCGAGAAGCTCTTTAGTGCCGGAATTGATGCGATCCAGCGCCGCGGGCGAGCTGAACGCGGTGACAAGACCATGCTCGATACGCTCATCCCCATTCGCGATGCATTCCGTGCTGAAAATGCAGACGGAAAGAGCCTGCGCGAATGTCTCGAGGATGCGCTGAATGCCGGACGTATGGGGGCGGAGTACACAAAGACGATTGCGGCACGACGGGGACGTGCCGCTCTCATTGGACCGCGCAGCATCGGGATCGAGGATCCGGGCGCGATGAGTTCACTCATCATGTTCCGTGCGTTGTGCAGCTATTTGCGCGGCTGACGCATGGAATTGGTTTTGGGAGGAAATGAGTTGACAAATACGGAGATTCGCACCCGTTTTGCACCGAGTCCGACGGGATATATGCACATTGGCAACCTGCGTACAGCGCTCTATGCGTACTTATTTGCCCGCGCAAACGACGGGACGTTTATCCTGCGTATTGAAGACACTGACCGCAATCGCTACGTTGCGGATGCAGTGGAGTTCATTCGGCGCACACTCGATGCTGCAGGGATTGTTCCCGATGAGGGGCCCGATGAGATCGGCGGTGCCTATGGTCCATATGTTCAGAGCGAGCGCATGGAGATCTATAAGAAATACGCAGAGCAGCTTGTTGAGAGTGGGCACGCCTACCGCTGTTTCTGCCATCATGCCGAGGAGGCTGAGGAATCCGCCGAGGAGGGAAAGTCCTTCGGCGGCTATCCGCGCACTTGCCGCGATCTTAGTCCCAGCGAGGTGGAGGAGCATCTCTCACGCGGCGAGGAATATGTTATTCGGCAGAAGATGCCGCTGGTCGGTGAAACAACGTTTCACGATGTGGTGCATGGCAACGTCACGATTCCGAATACGGAACTCGAGGATCAAGTGCTCCTCAAGCGTGATGGCATGCCGACCTATAACTTTGCAAATGTCATTGATGATCACCTGATGAAGGTGTCTCATATCATCCGCGGAACGGAGTTCATCACCTCGACGCCAAAGCATGTCCTCCTCTACGAGGCATTCGGCTGGGAACCCCCTGTGTTCGTGCATCTCGCTCCTGTCATGGGTCGTGACGATGAGACAGGAAAGACGAGCAAGCTCTCAAAGCGGCATGGTGCAACGAGCTTTGACGATCTTGTGAAGATGGGCTATCCCGCTGCTGCGATTGTGAACTATGTGGCACTCCTCGGATGGAACCCAAAGACGACAAATCAGGAAATATTCTCGATGGATGAGCTGATTGAGGCGTTCTCCATCGAGGGGCTCTCCAAATCGCCGGCAGTTTTTGACTATGATAAACTAGGCTGGATGAGTGGAGAGTATTTCAAAGCGATGTCGGATGAGGCGTTCGCTGCGGCGGCACGTCCCTATGCCGGAGAGCTGCCGCAGCACATCGAGGAGCAGTGGGCGGCAATTGCGGGACTCCTCCGCACGCGCGTTGCGAAGCTCTCCGATGTGCGCCCTGCGATTGAGTTCTTGATTGAGACGCCGCCGTTTGATGCCGCGCTCTATGAGAACAAGCGAAACAAGGTAACCCCTGAGGCTGCCCAGCAGCTTCTGCCGGAGCTCATCGATATTTTAGCGGCGCTGCCAGAGGACCGCTGGGAGAACGAGCTCCTCTACGCACTGCTCGAGGAGTGCATCGAGCGTGAGGGGTGGAAGAAAGGGACGGTTATGTGGGTGCTGCGCATCGCAGCAGCGGGGCAGGCAGTGACGCCGGGCGGTGCGACGGAGCTCCTCGCCATTCTCGGCAGAGAGGCAGGTATTGCGCGTCTCAAGGCAGCTCTTGCACGGCTCTCGGCCTAATACGAACGGCGAAAAAAATACTTGCCTTTTCCCTGATTCCATGCTATAGTATCTCCTGTTGACATATGTGGCGCCTTCGTCAAGTGGTTAAGACACCGCCCTCTCACGGCGGGTTCATGGGTTCGAATCCCATAGGCGTCACCATCGCAATAAATAGGAGCTGCTGTGCAGCTCCTTTTGTGTCTACAGGGAGCGGACAACTCCGTGTTCCTATGGAGAATCGTATTATGCTCTTTCTGTCTATGCTTCTCATGGGAGGGATTATTGGCTTCGTCGGAGCTGGCGGCGGTGGTGTCATTATCACACTCCTCGTGGTGGGGTTTGGCGTACCTATTCATCAGGCTCTTGCCGTTGCGCTGGGCTCGATGGCGTTTACGACACTCTCGGGGGCAGTCAGTCACTACCGCGAGGGGGAGGTCGTCGTAAAAACAGGCGTCGTCCTCGGTATGGGCGGATTTTTAGGGGCCCTCGTTGGGGCGGTGATCTCCAACCATATGCAGGCACCGAACCTCAGCCTTCTCACCGGTGTGATGCTTCTCTCGAGTGCATTTCTCCTCTATCTGCGCATCTATCAGGCAGAGTGGCTTGCACGGCGAATTCACGTGCGCGAGGAACTTCTCACGGGGAGTCAGCTCTATCTCTATGGACTGCCCATCGGCTTTCTGTGCGGAGTGCTTTCGGGGGCTTTTGGAATTGGCTCTGCGGCGTATATCCAGATCGCACTCATGGTCACCTTTGGAGTACCTCTTTTGCAGGCAATTGGAACGACGATGATGATCATTGTTCCGATTGCCGTCAGCGGAGGGATCGGCTATGTTTTCTATGGGCAATTTGAGATGTGGATCTTTCTTCAGACACTTACTGCACTCTCGATTGGCTCATACTGCGGTGCAAAATTGACGCACCTTGCACCGCGGACAGTGCTCCGCTTTTGGATTGTCGCACTGCCCTCCATCGGCGGCCTCATTATGATATGTTTCCGATAGACCGCCGTGTTTTATCTGCACTCGTTTGGGGGGGAATATATGAGAAAACTGTTGGCTGTCCTGCTGCTTATAGTTATGGCGTTCACCGAGACCGCCTGCGGAGGGGACTCCGTCAGGGAACGCAAGGATCAGGCAAAATATCGGCGCATCACGTCCGATGAGGCACAGGTACTTATGCAGCAAGAGCAGGGCTATGTGATCCTCGATGTGCGCACGCCGGAGGAGTTTGCGCAGGGGCATATTCCGCACGCAATAAACCTCCCTGAGAACCGTATTGGAGAGGATCCTCCAAAGGATCTGCCGGATCGCGATCAAACGATCTTTGTATACTGTACCAAGGGCGTGCGCAGCATGAATGTTGCGAATCGCCTTGCCCATATGGGGTATAAAAATATTGTTGAGATGGGCGGTCTTCAAGACTGGCATGGGCCGCTTGAATAATGTTTTTTGGATGAGGTGTATCTATGTGTAAACGATTTATGGCACTTTGCCTATGTGTTTTGACGCTGGGAATCTGTGGCTGCGGCAGTGCGCAGTCCTCCGGGCCAACAGCGGGGAAGGAGCAGGGAATGGCGGCATTTCAGCGCGTGACCTCGGATGAGGCACAGAAGATGATGGCGACGGAGACAGGATATCTGATTGTCGATGTGCGGACAGCGCAGGAGTTTGCGGACGGACATATCCCAAATGCGATCAACATTCCGAATGAGTCGATCAATACGACACCGCCGAAGGAACTGCCCGACAAGGCGCAGAAGATTTTCGTCTACTGCCGCAGCGGCGTACGCAGTCAGCAGGCGGCGCAAAAGCTCGCTGATATGGGCTACACGAACATCGTTGAGATGGGCGGCATCAAGGACTGGCACGGAGATGTCGTGAAGTAAGTCTAAGTAAAGGATAAGGGGGCTGTTGCACGAACGCCCCTATCGGCTC
>NZ_KI260545.1:0-85676 GCF_000468035.1 Selenomonas sp. oral taxon 892 str. F0426 | reverse complement strand
CACGAAGTTTTCTAGCTTCGTGCAACAGCCCCTTTATGTTCAAGTGAGGGTATGTCTTTTACTTTTCCTGTTCAAGTTTCGGCTTTGTAAAGAAGAGAATCAATACAATGATGCCTGCACCGAGGAGCATGTCCAGCACATACCAGAGTTTTCCCTCCACAACACCCGTGATGGCGACAACACCGCCGAAGGCGACGATGGAGGTGATGCCGTGCAGCATACCGACGGCTCCGGCAACGGCAGTTCCAATCGCGCAGGCGATCCATGTACGGCGGAAGTCCTTGCCGGCAAAGGGAATTGCACCCTCTGTGATGCCGGCAGAGGAGAGGAAGAGCGCAGAGATGCCGAGCTGGCGATCCGCAGCATCATATCGATTGCGGAGAATGAATGCGGCAAGCCCCATGCCAAGCGGGGGAATCGCACAGCACATACGGAACACGCCGTTTGGTCCGAGTATGCCCTCTGCCATGAGCGCCAGCGTGAATGCAGTCGCGGCCTTGCTGCACGCTCCGCCGAAGTCTGCCGCCGCCAAGATGCCGATGCCGATGCCAAGGGCTATCGCGCCTGCTCCGTTCAGCTGGTACATGACCTGGATCATGTACTGTACAAAGGCATTCAGTGGAACGGTAAGGATGTAGATATAGAACAACCCTAGGACGAATGTTGTCACCAGAGGAATGATGAAGGTCGGCATCATGGGCTGCAGTACTTCGGGTACGTGGAACTTCTTCATCCAGCGGACAAAGTAACCGACGAGAAAGCCGAGGAAGAGTGCGCCGAGAAAGCCCGTTGCAATATGAGACTCGCCCATCGGCGTGTTCGCTGCATGACCGAGGATGAATCCGGGCGCAATTGCCGCCTTGCTGCCGATTGCATAGGCAATGTAAGCACACAGGACAGGAACCATCATCGCAAAGCCCGCCATGCCGAGGTCGTAGACGTTCTGCCAGAACTGATTGCTCGGAATGATGCGGCCGTCCTCAACCGTGCCCGTGATGAGCGTGAAGGAGAACATCATACCGCCGGCGATGATGACCGGCAGGAAGTAGGAGATACCAGTGTTGAAATAGCGGAACAGCTCTGCGCCGAGGCTTGTCTTTTCTCCTGAAGCAGGGGGCTGCGCAGCGCTGGCCGTGCGTGCTGCCTCTGGTGCCGCCGATGCGGCGAGACTTTCCGCGCGGTCGATCAGGGATGCGGTCTGCTTGATCGCCTCTGTGGGGCTGACATCAATCACGCGTCCTGCTGCACGCTTGGCATCAAAACGTTCTGCCATCTCGACACTGACGGCGACGGCAAGGATGACGATATCGGCGGCATCGATCTCCTCCTGCGAGAGCTCGTTGTCGATGCCCATGCCGCCCTGTGTCTCAACCTTGCAGTCAATGCCGCGCTTTTTGCATTCCTGCTCGAGTGCCTCCTGCGCCATATAGGTATGTGCAATGCCTGCGGTGCAGGCGGATATGCCGACGATTTTCATTTGAAATCCTCCTCAATCTCTTGCAGCAGCTGATAGACTTCCTGAACGGACTGCGCCTCCGAGAGGCTTTGACGGAACGAGTCGTGAATCAGTTTCTTGCTGAGTGCAGCCAGAATCTTTAGGTGCAGGTTGTTGTTCTGCTCTCCGTTTCCTGCCTCCGGCACACCGATGAGGAATACGACGCTCGCATCCTCGCCCTCCTCGGAACCCCAATGAACGGGTGTTTTGAGACGGGCAAATGCGACGAATGCCTCGCCGATGGCGTCCGACTTTGCATGGGGCATCGCAACGCCGTCGATGGTATAGGTGGGGAACGACTCCTCTCGTGCCAGCACCGCCTGCTCATACCGATCAGCATCCAGGATGCGCTCATTTGCAAGGTGTGTCAGGTGATGGATAACCTCCTGCTTTCTCGGAAAGGCCTCCTCCAGGAACACGACCTGCTTTTCACTAAACATGGCAAGACCTCCTCTTCTTTGTATCGCCGTTCACTTCACATGTCCCATTATAGCAGCAGGGACAGAAACCTCCAGTTCCGAAAATGCCGTATCATATTCGGAAGATGTATCCCCTTCGGGCAAAGCAAAGAGTATGGGACACTTTCGCAGGAGCTTTATATAGGGTATAATGCAGACGATAGGGATCCGATGCATGCAAAAGGAGGGGACTCATGGATCGATGGCTGCAGCTGGTGCTGCTCATGCCTGAGGATGAGTTTGTTACCTATAAGGTGCTGGCGGAAGAACTTGGAGTTTCCGTCCGAACGGTCTACGACGATATTACACGGCTGAATCAGATGATGCGGACGCACGGCGCGCAGCTTGTCGCAAAACCGCATCGCGGCGTTACGTTGGACGTAACGGAGCGCAGCCGCTTCCTCAGCTTTCTGGATTCGCTTGAAAATGGCGGTGCAATGCTCGGCGATACCGCAGAAGCGCGGATCGGCAAAATCACGCGCGAACTCCTGCAGAGCGACGCGGCGTACAGGAGCGACGATCTCTGCGAGGTTCTCCACATCAGCCGGTCCACACTGAAAAAGGATCTGAAGGGTGTTCGCGCATTGATTGCCCCGTATGACCTGCAGCTCGTTTACCAGCCCTATGCAGGAATGCGCATCACGGGGCAGGAAAAGGATCTGCGGCGCCTCCTTGTCCGACTCAATCGAAATGTGATCGCAAGCGACGGCGATTTTCTGCGCGCGGATATTCAAAAAGTGGCTACACTTTTGCAGGATATATTCAAGCAGTATATGTACCGCATGGCGGCATACTCCTTTCAAAATTTTGTCCTGCATGTGGATGTTGCAATCACGCGCATTCGACAGGGGAGAGAGATTGCGCCCGGCAGCTTTCCTGCGATCCAGCACACCCCGGATGTCCTTGACCTCGCAAAGGCCGTGGCTGTCGCACTGGAGGCAATGTACGACATCCGATTCTCGGAAGGGGAGCAGCAGTACATCCTGCTTCATCTGGAGTGCAAGAAGGTCATCTCGTGGAAGCAGGCGTCGACTGCGACTGCCGATGTCTATGCACTTATTCACCAGATGCTCGCATCCGTGCAGAATGTGTTCTGCTATGATTTTTCGCATGATTTCGAGCTGATTGCCAGCCTGTCGACCCATCTGGTTTCGCTGCGGACGCGCCTCCTGTGCGGGATGCCGCAGGAGAATCCGATGATGAAGGAGATCCGCGAGGGTGGTCCTTTGGCGTATGAAATGGCAAATGTAGCGTGCGGTGTTTTGCAAAAGGAATATGGACGGGAAATTTCGGCAGATGAAACGGGCTATATTGCTATGTATTTTCATGTAGCACTCGAACGCATGCGTGCGCAGCGCAAGAAAAATGTGCTGATTGTCTGCGGCACCGGAAAGGGGGCAGCCGTTCTCCTCGCCCATAATATTGAACAAAATTACGGGAAATATCTAAGCGTCATTGCCGCATACGAGTCCACCGATTTTTCCGACGCCGACCTGCGGGGGGCGGATTACATCCTTTCCACGATCCCGATCAAGGAGGAGCTGCCCGTCCCCGTCATCGAGCTGGGGCACGCTTTTCCGTGGAACGAGGGCAGCGATATCCGTGAGCATCTGAAGCGCGACCGACAGCGGGCGATCATGGAATATTTCTCGGAAGATTTTTTTCTTCCGCACATTGCGGCGCAGGATAAAGACGAAGTCCTGAAGATGATGTGTGAAGCCACGATGCGTGCGGCGCAGCTGCCCGATACATTCTATGAATGTGTATTGGAGCGCGAGCGCATCGGAGGGACGGCGCTCGGCAATCTCGTGGCAACGCCGCACCCTGCACGGCCTCTGGGTCTGAGGAGTCTGGTCATGATCGGTATCTTGGAGCGTCCGGTTCGATGGGACGAGGAAGAGGTGCAGATCGTTTTCCTTCTGTCCATGAAGGATGGTGGGGATCGCAATTTGCCGCTCTTCTATAAGATGATCAGCCGTTTCCTGATGAATAAGACATTGGTGCGCAGGCTGATCAAGAACCAGACCTTTGCGGAGATGTTTTCCATCTTCTCGATGCTGTCCGACGACGCAAGCCGTCTTGATTGAGTGAAAATCCCCCGCAGCAGTGCAGAAGCACGACTGCGGGGGATTCGTGTATTTGTGTATTTTTACACTTTTGCAACAGGATCGAGCGCTGTGACTTCGCCTGTGGCGGTCATTTCGACGCTCGTGCCCTCGGGCAGTCCTGTGAAGATCACAAGGCAGGCATCGGATTTCGCATTCTCACGAATGTAGTCGATGTCGAACTCCATGAGCTTGTCGCCCTTCTTCACCTGCTGTCCCGACTCGACAAAGACATTGAAGCCCTTGCCGCCAAGCGCGACCGTGTCCACGCCAATGTGGAGCAGATACTCTGTGCCGTCCGCGCTTTTCATGCCGATGGCGTGCTTCGTGTCAAAGACAAAGACCACCTCACCGTCGTCGGGCGCAAGTACCTCTCCTTTGCTCGGATAGATGAAGAAGCCGTCGCCCATCATCTTGCTTGCAAACGCCTCGTCGGGCGCCTCCGTGATCGGATGCACCGTGCCCGTGACGGGG
Source organism: Selenomonas sp. oral taxon 892 str. F0426 (assembly GCF_000468035.1). GTDB lineage: Bacteria > Bacillota > Negativicutes > Selenomonadales > Selenomonadaceae > Centipeda. The sequence continues at coordinate 81,144 of NZ_KI260545.1, read as the reverse complement.
CTGCAAAGTGTGCGTCCCTCACCTGCGGGCACCGGCGCCGGCGTCTCCGCTGCGGCAGGCTTTTCCTCCACGGGAGGTGCTGCCGGCACATCGTCCTCCGGCTCGACATCGGGGGCTGTCTCAAGATAGGTCTCGAGGTTCGACTTGATGACGGCAACCTGCGGTCCGTAGATGACCTGCACGCCCGTGCCCTTGACGATGACGCCGACCGCGCCCGTCGCCTTGAGCAGTTTTTCATTGACAATCGAGGAGTCCGCCACGGAGCAGCGCAGACGTGTCGCGCAGCAGTCGACGGAGGTGATGTTGCGCTTGCTGCCGAGTGCACGCGCAATCGCAGCGCTCTTTGCATCAAAACCTGCGTCGCCGCCCGAAGCGCCGCCCGCACCCTCACGTGCCTTGTAGTCCGCCTTTGTATAGAGCTTCGTCTCCTCGTCGTCGTCCTCACGGCCCGGCGTCTTGAAGTTGAAGTGCTGAATCATCCAGCGGAAGATGAAGTAATAGAGGAAGAAGTAGATCACGCCGACGGGGATGACATACATCCAGCTCGTCTTTGCCTCACCCTGAAGGATACCGAAGATGAAGAAGTCCAGCAGACCGCCCGAGAATGTGAGACCTACGGCGATCCCAAGGATGTGTGCGATCATGTACGCCGCGCCCGCGAGTGCGACCTGAACAGCGAAGAGTGCGGGAGCTACGAAGAGGAAGGAGAACTCGATCGGCTCCGTAATACCTGTGAGCATACAGGTGAGTGCCGCCGAGAGCAGGAGACCGCCGGCGACCTTCTTCTTTTCAGGACGCGCACAGTGGTACATCGCGAGCGCTGCGCCCGGCAGACCGAAGATCATGAAGATGAACTCGCCCGAGAAGTAGCGCGTCGCATCCGCGCTGAAATGTGCGACGTTCGGCGAGGCGAGCTGTGCAAAGAAGATGTTCTGACCGCCCTGAATGAGCTGCCCGTCGATCATCATCGAGCCGCCGACACCTGTCTGCCAGAACGGCAGATAGAAAACGTGGTGCAGGCCAAAGGGGATGAGTGCGCGCTTGATGATGCCGAAGATCAGTGTGCCGATGTAGCCGGTACCCGTAACTAGTCCGCCGAGGGCGAAGATGCCCTGCTGTGCAAGCGGCCAGAGGAAGTACATCGCGATGCCGACGAAGAGGAAGACGATCGTGGAGATGATCGGAACGAAGCGGGAGCCGCCGAAGAAGGAGAGAGCATTCGGCAGAACGATCTTGTGATACTTGTTGTGCAGCCATGCAACGCCGATACCGACGATAATGCCGCCGAAGACGCCCATCTGAAACGACATGATGCCACAGGAGGCGGCAATCGTACCCTCGAGGACGTTCGGCGCAATTGATCCGTCCGGCAGGATCTGTCCGCCGATTTTCAGCATCGCGTTGCAGGCGGTGTGCATGACGAAGAACGCGATCATTGCCGAGAGCGCCGCGACCTCCTTTTCCGCCTTTGCCATACCGATCGCAACGCCGACCGCAAAGATGATCGGCAGATTGCCGAAGATCGTGCTGCCCGCACTCGCCATGATCGTGAGCAGCGAGTGCAGCGCCGTCCCCGCACCGAGGACACCGCCGAGACCGTACGTCTCGATCGTCGTCGGGTTCGTGAACGACGCGCCGATGCCGAGCAGGATACCTGCAATTGGCAGGATCGCGACCGGCAGCATGAAGCTGCGCCCGACGCGTTGGAGTACACCAAAGATCTCATCTTTCATAACGTTACCCCTTTCCCCCTTCCGCCTTCATCTCCTTGTACACCCTCCCCTTTGGGCAATACATGCAAAAACGGCATCAAGAAGGTTGTGAAACTCTGGATGATGCCTGTACGTGATAAAAGCAGAAGCTATAAAATCATGTATGATAATTATACCGTAGATAGGGAAAAAGTGTAAAGGGGATCTTTTGGCATAGATGCGTTTCAAGATTCGAAGCCCCACCATGCCATTATTTTTTGAGGGATAGAAAGGGGAAATTTCATCGATCGATTGACAGAGAATCGAAAATGTACAGCTTGCTATAGTTGCATCACGTATGTTATAATATTCTTATCATTGTTTCATAAATCAGAGGAGTATGTCTATGAGAGGTGCGGAGGCAGTTTTGGCATGCCTGCGTGAGCAGGGCGTTGACACATTATTTGGCTACCCTGGCGGCATGATTCTGCCTCTTTATGATGCCCTCTATGCTCAGAATGATATACGACAGATCCTCGTAACGCATGAGCAGAATGCTGCACACGCGGCGGATGGGTATGCCCGCGCGACGGGGCGCGTCGGCGTCTGCATCGCAACGTCGGGGCCGGGGGCGACGAATCTTGTGACAGGTCTTGCGACGGCATACATGGATTCGATTCCGATGGTCGCGATCACGGGGCAGGTGGACATCGCCATGCTCGGGCGCGATGCCTTTCAGGAGACGGACATCCTCGACGTGACGATGCCTGTGACGAAGCACAACTACAAGATCAAAAATGCGGCGGATCTCGTGCCCACGATTCGCCAGGCATTTGAGCTTGCACGTACGGGGCGGCCAGGTCCTGTGCTCATCGATGTTCCGCGCAACCTTTTCTTTGAGGAAGTGGCCTACGTACGCGAAGAACCGAATGTACGCACACCGGGCAAGCCGGATGCGGACTTTGTTATCTGTGCAGCGGAGGCGGCGGCGGAGATTGTACGCGCAGAGCGTCCGCTCGTCATTGTGGGCGGCGGTGTAATCTCAGCGGGTACGTCCGCCGAGGTCACGGCATTCGTCGAAAAGTATCATCTGCCCGTGGTGCATACACTCATGGGTATGGGGGCGCTGCCGAGCACGCATCCGCAAATGCTCGGCTTTGCAGGAATGCATGGGGAAAAGGCAGCGAATTATGCGATCGGGGCTGCTGATCTCGTGATCGCGTTCGGCAGCCGTTTTGCCGACCGCCAGACTGGTAATCTCAGCAAATACACGGCGAATCGCAAGTTTATTCACATTGACATTGATCCCGCCGAGATTGACAAGAACGTTGAGAACAGTCTTGGACTCGCGGGGGATATGCGGACGATCTTGAATCTGCTTATGCGCCAGACACCGAAGAGTGACCTCGCAGCATGGTGGACGCAGATTCGTACGTGGCAGGAGGCGTATGACTACGATTACCATGTCGGCCGTCTGACCGTGCCATGGGCGTTGAATCAAGTTGCGCAGAATACAACAGGTAAGGCATACGCTTACGCAACCGATGTGGGGCAGCACCAGATGTGGGCAGCGCTCCATCTGCGTGTGGAGGAGCCGCGGACGTGGCTGACCTCGGGCGGCCTTGGGACGATGGGCTATGGTCTGCCCGCAGCGATGGGGGCACAGGTCGCGTGGGGCGATCAGCGCCGCGTGATCCATATCGCAGGGGACGGCGGCATCAAGATGACGGGAAACGAATTCTATACGATTGCACGCCTGAGACTTCCTGTGCTCTCGATCCTTGTGAACAATCGCAGCCTTGGGATGATCCGCCAGCTGCAAAAGGTGCTTTATGATGAGCGCTACATCGCCTGCGAACTCGATCACGAGATGGATTATGTGAAATACGTGGAGTGCTTTGGCATTAAGGCGGTGCGCGTCTCAACACAGGAGGAGTTTGCTGCGGCACTGAAAAGCGCACTTGAGGATCACACGCATCCGCGTGTGATTGTCATGGATGTGTGGCGCAGTTTCGTTGAGCCAATGACGAAGGGCGGTGCGCGGATTGACGAGTTTGTCGACTTTAAGTAAATGGTTTGGATTAGATAGGCGCGTTACGGAGAGCCAGCGAGGCTTCTCTCTTCTCTCGACACTGCTCGCTGTTATGATTCTGGCAGTCATCCTCGCGATTGCAGTGCCGCGTTTTTCATCCGCCATTGCAACAGCGAATACGGTGAAAGTGCAGGCGGATCTTACGGCACTCGATACGGCTATTGTGCTCTACCAGACAGCAAAGGGGCGCAGCCCCCAAAGCCTCGATGACCTGGCGGAGTACGTGACCGATCTCAAGAATCTCAAGCCGCCCTCAGGCAATGTCCGCGTTGGCGATCAGGAAATATCTACAGAGAAAGAGACGTACAAGATCGAGAAAAAGGACAAGGTTCTGCGTGCGACATGTGCGGGGCACACGGCTGAGGATTTCCGCACGAAGAAATAGAGGAGGCACGGATATGCAGGAGGAGGTGCAGGCGCTTTTTCCCGTGGGACGACCGCTGCTTCTGCTCTCTGTGCTGTGGATCGTCGCCGTGGGCGGCATACTCTTCCTCGTCGGCATGAATGGACGCAGTCTTGTCGGCGCTTTGTTTTCTCTGGTGCTTCTTTGGCTTTCCTATCTTGACCTGCGGGATGGATTTCTCTATGATGCAATCACCGTGCCATTTGCGGCAGTGGGGATTGTGTTTTCGCTGATGGGGCTTTTGGTGCCTATAGGTAATGCGCTGATTGGTGGGACGCTTTGCGGCGTCTTATTTTATTGCGTGTATATCGCTGCACGCGGCGGCCTTGGCGGCGGTGATGTCAAGCTTGCCATCGGACTTGGTGTATGGCTCGGCTGGGAGGCGGCCATCGTTGCTGTCTGGATTGCATTCCTGTTGGGGGGTGCAGCAGCCGTGTTTCTGCTTGCTGCGAGGCGCCGAGGGCGGCATGACGGAATCCCGTTCGGCCCCTTCCTGTCTCTTGGCGGTTACATTGGGTTTGTTGTTGGGGATCAGCTTTGGCAGATCTATTGGGGGATCCTTTGATGCGTGCCTCAGGGGGACGGGGCATGGCTCTTTTGAATGTTTTGCTGGCGCTTTCTCTCATTGCGACACTGCTCTCTGTGGCTCTTCCGCATGCTCTGTCTCTCTATGCAAGAGCTGCGACAGAGTACGAGGCGATGTATCTCATTGGAGAGCTTCGGCGTATCCAGTCGATTAGCCGAACGACGGCGATGCCGCTCTATATGTTCCAGGATCGTCGCTCGTGGGAACGCGTGCCGCGCCTGCGTTTTGAAGATGGCGGCTATACGATTCACCGACCTTTTGGGGCGTCTGCGCGATCCCATACGCCGCTGCCGCTTGTGCGCTTTGAACAGCTGACGATGGAGAATACACGCATCGTATTCCATCGCAATGGGGAGTTGTCGGATACATGGAGTCACAATATGACGATCCTCGTGTATGTTCCAGGGCAAAAGGCGTCTGCCCTGCGTGTTGTGATCGATCGCGCAGCGCGCATTCGTCTGCAGCGGGGATAGAGAAATGCGCCTGATAAGAAATGAGAACGAGGCGGGCTGGGTGCTTCTGGAGACTGTGGTGCTTGGCATGATTGTCGTTGCAATAGTGGCTGCCGTTGGTATTTTTGCTCGGACAGCGCTGCTTGCGGAGCATTCGGCTGCACGTATGGAGGCCGCGCTGCTCGTGCGGGCACGGCTTTCTATTATGGAAGCGGAACTGGATCTGGGAACTCTGCCGAGCAGGGCAGAGGATGTGATCGTTTCGAACAATGTATCATATCGCATGGATACGTCGGTGATGCGGCAGGGGGATTTTTACGATGTGCATATCCGCGTCTCGTGGCAGACTCTAGGGCGCGAGGAGCAGGCGGATTTTGTGCGGAGGATGAGACGTCATGAAAGGGCGGAAAAGCAGTCGTAGACACTGCAGCGAACGTGGCATCCTGCTGATGGAACTTGCGGTCAGTCTGCCGATCTTTGCGCTCCTCCTAACCTTTCTCGCATTCGTTCTTCTGTGGAGTTGGCGCAGTTATCAAAATGAGATCGCAGATGCTGAACTGAGGCAGGAAATGCAGATCGCCGCCGCGCGCATTGTGGAGTCGGCGCTGCTGTCTAATCATATCAGAGAGCGTCAGCATGGCGTCTATGAAATGCGGCAGGATGTCAGCAGAAAAAAGAACGAAAGCGAAAAGCCACTCGATAAGTATTGGCTTGCAGATGGCCAGCTGCTCTATAACTATGCCTCATATCCCATGACGGGCGCATTTTCCGGAGCGGGAGTGCATATCTCTGCGTTCTCCGTGCATCCCGACCCATACGCACCGCGACTCTACCACATCGAGATGACGGGCGAGAGCATGGTGACGGGGCGCACGTATCGTATTGCAACGGCGGTCTATCTGCGGGAGGATATGAATGAGAGATAGGGATGAACGGGGCAGCGTATCTGCGGTCGGGCTTTGTGTGCTGACCGCCGTTCTCCTGCTTGGTCTTGCGGCGGCGCAGTTCACACAGAGCGGTGCAAACATCGCTGCAGAGTACGAACGTGAGATGCAGCTGCGTCTTGCCGCTGAGAGCGGCGTTGAGACGGCTGCCGCACGCCTTGAGGAGAATTCCCATGCGCTTGGTGAACTGCCCGTGGCGGGAAGACCAAAGGATGTCACAAAGTACCTCAATGCAGAGCATATCCCTATATCCGATAAGACCAAACTCTATGTTTTTCTCGAGCTGCCGAAGGATGAGAACGCAAAAGACTCTCTGGACATTGTTGGGGTTGCAGTGGATCCAGATGATGAGGAGGAGACGACACGAATTTCCGATGGGGAGGACTGGCTGCGGGGAAAGATCGTGCGTGCACGGATGCAGAAAGCGGAGAAGGAGGAACGCTATGTTTGGCGGCGCTGGTATTAGACTGCCGTGGAGGGTTTGTGAGGCAGTTGGGCTTTATCCATCAGCGGAGAGGCTAACGCTTGTTCACCTGTGTGCCTCTGAGGCAGCAGAAGACGAATGGACGGCGGTGGGGTCATGCGTATCGGAGATAGGCGCCTCAGTGACTGATGTGGCTGCGTTTGCATCTATCGTACATACACAGCTCGTCCAGACTGGTTGGGAGAAGCTGCCGCTCGCATTAGCACTTCCCGCATCTGAGGCAGACATTATCGAGGAGCTGGATCTGCCTGTTCCGCTTACGGGTTTGGAACTGCGCGCTGCGATCCTGTGGGCACTGCGTGCGGTACAGAATGATAAGGGGGCAGATCTGCCGGAGAGTCTTCAAATCTGCTGCACGCCTTTATCAGGCAATGCCACGCCGCGCTACTGGGCTGCGGGATTGGACGAGGCACGTATAGGTGAATATTTTACTGCATTTGAGCATACAGGCCTCCGCCTCCGTCGGCTGACGATCTGTCCGCCGAACGGCGGGATGATGGCGGCAGAGTCTGCGGCTGCACGGGAGCCGCGTATGCCGTGGGAGATGGGGGCGTCCGATGAGAGTGAACTTCTCCCGGCTATCTATGCAGGTCTTTTACTTCGGCCGGGCAGCCCTGAGGAACTCTATTGGAGCAGTCGGCCAGTGGCTTTTGGACGCGTGCGTGCGCATGCGGCAGTACTCATCAGCACGCTTGCAGCAGCGCTTTTTCTTGCGTGTGTGACCGCAGATATCGCTTCCTATATGAGTGCGTGTTATGCACGCGATCGTGCAGCGGAAGAACTCAATCTTAGAGCATCCGAGCGCGTTCGTATGGAGGAATTCTCCGCATTGCATGCGGATGCGGCACAGCGCGAGCAAATCATAGCGGGGCTGCTGACGGAGTCACGCCCGCTGCGCGCGCTGCTCGTTCACATCGGATCCGTGACCATCGATGGCGTACATATTTTGGGCATCCGAGCGGAGGGGCGCGACATCCGCATCGAGGGAGAAGCCATGGACTATGCGGCGCTTTCCCTGTTCATGGGGACACTAGAGAAAGATGCATTTTTCCCGACGGCAATGACATTGGAAGATGCGGGACAAGAGCGTGTAGCAGAACATGCGCCCATGCACATTCAATTTGTCCTGCACGGTACATGGTAGGTGGGCATGATGGAACGGCTTTCAGAGCGGCAGCGCATCGAACTTGCACTGATTTGGGCCCTTGCGCTCCTTTTGCTCTATGTTCTCGTCCTGTCGCCGTTGTTTGCGGCGCAGCGGACAGCGATCCATGCTGAGCGAAATGTTCTGCGGGCGCAGAATGCACGTGTGGATGCCTATCAACAAAACTTGCTGCGGGATGGACAGGTGGAGGAAAAACTGCATGTGCGTTATGCCCGTGCTTTGGAAGCGCTGCCGGAGGAGGGCCGACAGGGCAGTTTCATGCATGGCATAGAGCGCCTTGCTGTCCGCAGCGGTGTTGTGATTGAGGGATTCGCTCCGCAGCCTCCGCAGACGATCGAGGGCATATGGATTCAGCCGATCGAGCTGCGTTTTCGCGGAAATTATTTTGACGTGCTTTCATTCCTTCACTCCATACAAGAGGCGGAGCGCTGCGTTGTGTTTGGGGACTTCTCCATCAGTGCCGAGGGGGATGAGCTGCATTGTGCCGTTCAGGTCAAGATTGCGGCGCGTGGAGCAGAGACGGATCAGATCGACGGAAGGGCCGCAGCGATGCAGGAAAAGCCTCAGACACAGCGAATTTAATTCAGATGGGGTAAATTCTTGCTGAATCATTGAGCATATAATATGGGGAGGAATTCTACATGAGCCAGCTGCGTTTTGTTACCGGAGGGGAGTCGCATGGAGCGGCACTGACAGCCATTCTTGATGGTATTCCGGCGGGGCTTCGGCTCACGCGAGAGGCGATTGATAGACAGCTTGCACGCCGTCAGCGCGGCTATGGGCGCGGTGATCGGATGAAGATCGAGACGGATCGCGTCCTTGTACTTTCGGGGATGCGCTTCGGTGAGACATTGGGCTCGCCGATCACGCTGCAAGTTGTGAACAGAGATTTTGCAAACTGGACGGAGCGCATGGATCCCTTTGGATCTCCTGTAGGGACAAAGGTCACTGCCGTTCGGCCGGGACATGCGGATCTATCTGGTGTACTGAAATATGAGCGTGATGATGCGCGAGATATTCTCGAGCGTTCGAGTGCGCGTGAGACGACGATGCGCGTTGCCGTCGGTGCCGTCTGCCGTCAGCTGCTCGAGGCGCTGGGGGTAACGATCGCCTCCCATGTGACGGAGATCGGCGGCGTGGCGGTTGACCGCGCGGCGATTCGCGACGAGGATATCGGCGTGACGAACAGTGATGATCTGAACGTGTGCGACAGTGCGGCAGACGAACGCATAAAGGCTCGCATTGACGAGGCAAAGGCGGCGGGCGATACGCTCGGCGGCGTCTTCGAGATCATTGTACGAGGACTGCCCATCGGTCTTGGCTCACATACGCAGTGGGATCGTCGTCTCGGTGGACGGCTTGCCGGTGCCGTCATGTCCATCCAGGCGATCAAGGGAGTCGAGATTGGTGCCGGATTTTCATGTGCCCATCTGCCGGGCAGTGAGATTCATGATGAGATCTATATGGGCGAGGACGGGCGTCCCTATCGGCAAACAAACCGCGCGGGCGGACTTGAGGGCGGCATGACGAATGGTGAGACGCTCATCGTTCGCGCGGCGATGAAGCCGATCCCAACGCTGATGACGCCTCTGCGCACCGTTGATCTTGCAACGGGAAAGGAAGTCTCGGCAAGCAAGGAGCGCAGCGACGCCTGTGCCGTACCCGCCGCCTCCGTAGTTGGTGAGGCGATGGCTGCCTTTATCCTCGCGGATGCCATCTGTACACAGTTCCACGCAGATACGATGACCGACCTCCATCACTCGCTTGCTGCCTATCGCGCACGGACGGAAAGGGGATGGCAGAAGGGATGAAGAATGTTGTATTAATCGGTTTTATGGGGACGGGCAAGACAAGCGTCGGACGCCTTCTCGCCACGCGTCTTGGATGTTCGTTTCACGATCTCGACAAGAGGATCGAGGAGCAGCATGGCATGCGCATTCCTGTGATGTTTTCCGAATACGGTGAGGCATATTTTCGTGCGCGCGAGAAGGAGGCTGTGCGAGAGGCGGCTGGCCGCACAAATCTCGTCATTGCGACGGGAGGGGGCACGGTTAAGGATGCGGAAAATGTAGCGATACTTCGTCAAAATGGGGTTCTCGTCGCACTGACGGCCGATGTCGACACCATTCTCCAGCGCACATCGGCACGTGGTGCGCGCCCCGTACTGGATCAGGCGGATGAGGGAGATCGTCGACGGGCAATCGAGCGTCTGATCGAGGAGCGGCGAGGACTCTACGAGGGGGCAGATATCACGGTCGACACGAGCGGGAGAGCTCCGCTCGAAGTTGCGGAACACGTACTGCATGCACTTCGCATATGGAGAAAATGATATGACACAGCGGGTAGAAGTAGAGCTCGGGGAACGCAGTTACACGATCGTGATTGGGAACGGCATCACCGATGAAATCACAGCATTTGTCCGATCGGCAGGATACTCTTCACACGGGATGATCGTTACGGATGCGAATGTCGGTCCGCTCTGTGCAGAGCAGATCGCGGCAGCTCTTGGAGCGGGCGGCGTAGAGGCAGAGATCGTTACGATTCCTGCGGGGGAGTCCTCGAAGAGTCTCGCACAGGCGGAGTGTCTCTTCACGCGAGCCATTGAGCTGGGGTTGGATCGACGCTCGCCGATCTTTGCACTTGGCGGTGGGGTCGTCGGAGATCTCACTGGTTTTGTTGCAGCAACGTATATGCGTGGTGTCCCGTTCATCCAGATTCCGACAAGTCTGCTTGCACAGGTCGATTCGAGTGTTGGCGGCAAGGTTGCCGTCAATCACCCGCTCGGAAAGAACCTGATCGGAGCGTTCTATCAGCCTGATGCTGTCTTTATGGATCTGGAGGTTTTGCGTACCTTGCCCGCGCGTGAGATAGCCACAGGACTTGGAGAGATCATCAAGTATGGCATCATCTACGATGCGGATTTTTTTGCATGGCTCGAAGAGCACCGCATAGATGTGCTCGCACTGGAACCCGCTGCAACAACGCATATGATTGCACGCTCCTGCGAGATCAAGGCGGATGTTGTGCGGCAGGATGAATGCGAGGGCGGACTCCGCCGTATCCTGAACTTCGGGCATACCATTGCGCACGCGATCGAGAAGGAGACGGGATATGCGCGCTATCGGCACGGCGAGGCGGTCGCGATCGGTATGGCGGGTGCGGCGGACATCAGTGTGCAGATGGGGCTTCTCGCGGACGAGGAGCGCGTGCGCATGAAGGATCTGATCCGTGCGATGGGATTGCCGCTTCATGCTGAGGGCGCAACGGCAGATGCGATGTACGAAGATCTCTTTCATGACAAAAAGACCGTGGCTGGACGGATTCACTGGGTGCTTGCCGAGTCCATTGGGAAAGTCTCCGTGCACAGCGACGTGTCGGAGGAAATGGTGCGTCAAGCATTATTAGGACTTTCCTCCTGAAAAAATATTAAGTTCACTTCATGTTTGAACGAATAATTCTGAGGGGAGGTGAGCGGAACATGAATCGTCGATGGGGCATCTTGGTTCAGGTGCTGTTTTTTGCCCTGTTTATCTGCATGAGCCAATCCGTTTCCGCTGAGACCTCTGCGCTCTCGTGGGAGTATTGGCAGCCACACACGAAGGCTTTTCAAGACAAGGCGGTGAAGGCTGTACCCTCCTTCCCGACAGATGAGGGGCGTTGGCGCACATTCAATCCGCGGTTCGGTGTCGCTGTTCCCGATGGAACACACTATGTATGGCTGCGGGTGCACATTCCGTCGGATACGGGCGTGGACGAGAGTCTTTTCTTTACCACCACAGATCAGGCTGTCCAAATTTTCCTGGACGGTGTCTCCATTTATCAGTACGGTGATCTCAATCAGCATGACGTCTCCTACGGGCGAAAGTGGCATCTTGTCAACCTGCCTGCGTGGGCGGTCGGGCGGCAGCTTTACATTCAGCTGCATTCGGACAATATCTGGGTGCTCGGGCAGTTCGACCGCGTACGCCTGGATCGTTCTGTACACCAGCTTGAGGGCCTCTTTCTCTATGATTTCCCCTATGTCAGCGGCATCACAGCACTTCTAATCTTTATTATGCTGCTTGGGGTCTACTTCTTTACGGAAAAGGAGCTGCAGGCCATCTATTTGCGGCTGATTGTTGTTTTGGCCGTATTTTTCGTCTGGATGTTCAGCGCCTCGAGCGTTGTGCTTCTTTGGCTTGACTGGCCAGTATTTTGGTGGAGTTTGGAAGTGACTTCGGGCTACCTTATCCCGCTTAGTGCCAATTTTCTCATTCATAGTGTCATTGATGAGCGATATAAGCAATATATCGTCCGCGTTTCCACCGTCTACGGACTTATTCTATTCCTTGCAGTGCTGTTTGAACTCGTGGGACAGAATGGACTCTATCTCATGCGGTTCCTTTACTACCCGGTGCTTTTGGTGTGCGGACTCATGACTGCATATTGGCTTTGGATGAGCTATGCGGGCGGGAATCGAAGATGCCGATCGCTCCTTGTGGCCTTCGGAACGCTCTCAGTACTTACTGTGATCGATGGGATGGGGCTTCAGTATCGTATCTTTGAGTGGCGCACCTACCTCGTCCCCTTTGGAATCTATACGATCGGCTTCTTTATTGTTCAGCTCATTTTGGAGCGTGCGGCGCATGAGCGCTATCTTGCGGAACTCTCTGTGAGCCTTGAGAATGAGGTCAGTGAGGTAACGCGGCGTATGGAGATCGATCCGCTCACAGGGGCATTCAACCGGAATAAATTTCATGGGGCGACGCGCGACTTCATGCGGATCTCACGGGAGATCAAGGAGCCGTTTTCGCTCATCATGTTTGACATCGATCATTTCAAGAACATCAATGATACCTACGGACACGACGCCGGAGATGCCGTGCTTGTGGGTTTTGCACAGACGATCAGCGGCTTTCTCGATCGTCGGCATGTCCTCATCCGCTGGGGCGGCGAGGAGTTCATCCTGCTCTGTCTTCACTACGACGGAGCGGAGGCAGAGGCATTCGCGAATACGATTCGCGAGGCGGTTGCAGGGGCACAAATCCATCCATCGATAAAGGTATCGTGCAGCGGCGGCGTTGCCGTTTGGTACGGTACGGACGAGGATACGATGGACCATGTGGTGAAGCGTGCGGATACGGCGCTCTACCAGTCCAAGGAGAACGGGCGCAACTGTATCACCTGCGAGCCGGACTGGCGTGCGCACATGCCGCCGCGGCGCCCGAAGGCGAAGCCGCTTGAAAAGTCACGTGAGGAGTCCGGCATCCGTAGAATTTGGGATCGCTGAGGAAATTTTTTCTTGCACGAATCGTCATCTTATGCTATAGTCACTGGGTATGTGTGTGGATGGTCCGCTGGGCGGCATGAGTCGGCTATGAACATCCGAACGAAGGAGGAAAAACTATGAATATCATCGAGATCCTTGAGAAGGAGCAGCTTCGCTCCGACATCCCGAAGTTTGCGCCGGGCGATACGGTTCGCGTCCATGCGCGTATCGTCGAGGGCACGCGCGAGCGCATTCAGGTGTTCGAGGGCGTTGTCATCGCGCGTCAGGGTTCGGGTGTCCGTGAGACCTTCACCGTGCGCCGCATTGCATCGGGCGTCGGCGTGGAGCGTCTCTTCCCCGTGCACTCCCCGCGTATCGCAAAGATTGAGGTGACGCGTCGCGGTATCGTCCGCCGTGCGAAGCTCTACTATCTGCGCGGACTCACGGGCAAGGCAGCTCGTATTCGGGAAAAGCGCTAATTGTACGATGGATAGGGACTGCTGCGGCAGTCCCTATTTTTGCTGTATTCGCCGTATGAGAGGAGGTTTTTATGGAAAAAGAAACGTCAACCGCGTCGGAGATCAAGGACTGGATTGTCTCCATCGTCATAGCCGTCGCGCTTGCCATGTTTATCCGTACGTTTATCGTAGAGCTCTATGTCGTCGACGGTCCGTCGATGCGCCCGACGCTTGAGTCGGAGGAGCGCCTCGTTGTCAATAAATTCATCTACCGTTTTCGCACGCCGGAGAAAGGCGAAGTTCTCGTCTTTCAGTATCCGCGCGATCCGAGCCGCGACTTCATCAAGCGCGTGATTGCGACGCCGGGCGATACGGTTGAGATCCGCGAGGGGCGCGTGCTCGTCAACGATCAGCTGCTGACCGAGGACTACATCCTCGAAAAGACGCGCAGCGAGTATCCGAAGTCGACCGTGCCCGAGGGGCGCATCTTCGTCATGGGCGACAACCGCAACAACTCCGAGGACAGCCGCTTCGCCGATGTCGGCTTTGTGCCGTACGATCTCATCAAGGGCAAGGCGATCCTTGTATTCTGGCCGATTTCGCAGTATAAGACACTCTGATGGAGGGAAGCATGATGCGCTTTGTATCATGGAACGTCAACGGTCTGCGCGCCGCGCTGAAAAAGGACTTTATGGAGTCCTTCAAGAAACTTGACGCCGACGCCTTTTGCCTGCAGGAGACAAAGATGCAGGAGGGGCAGGCGATCCTCGATCTGCCGGGCTACGAGCAGTATTTTTACAGCGCGGAGAAAAAGGGCTACTCCGGCACGGCGATCTTTACGCGCGTAAAGCCGCTCTCGGTCAGCTGCGGCATCGACATCGATGAACACGATCACGAGGGGCGTGTCATCACGATGGAGTTTGAGGAACTCTACCTCGTCACCGTCTACACGCCGAACTCGAAGAACGCGCTCGCGCGGCTCGACTACCGCATGGTCTGGGAGGACGCGTTTCGTGCGTTCCTGCTTGATCTGCGTGCGAAGAAGCCCGTCGTCGTCTGCGGCGACCTCAACGTCGCGCACACGGAGATCGACCTCAAGAACCCGAAGAGCAATCGACGGAATGCGGGCTTTACGGACGAGGAGCGCGGCAAGTTCACCGAACTCTTGGCAGCGGGGTTTGTCGACACCTTCCGTGCGCTGTACCCTGACAAGACGGGAGCCTATACGTGGTGGTCGTATCTGCGCCATGCGCGCGAGACGAATGCGGGGTGGCGCATCGACTACTTCCTCGTCTCCGAGGAGCTGCGTGACCGCATTGCGGCGGCAGAGATCCATGCAGACATATTCGGGAGCGATCACTGCCCCGTATCATTGAATTTGAAATAGGCATCCCTCAAAGCCTGCCCCGCTTGCGGGGAAGGGGGACCGCGGAGCGGTGGAAGGGGCAAAAAGATAGGCTGCAGCAGTGCAGTTCCTATGATTATTCAACAATCGTAAGGAGATTTATGGCAGATTTGAAAGAAGAACTCGCGCGTGAAATCGAGAAGCGCCGTACCTTTGCCATCATCTCGCATCCGGACGCGGGCAAGACAACGCTCACCGAGAAGCTGCTCCTCTACGGAGGGGCAATTCATCTCGCCGGCTCGATCAAGTCGCGCAAGACGCAGCGCCACGCGGTCTCCGACTGGATGGAGATCGAAAAGCAGCGCGGCATCTCCGTCACGTCGTCCGTCCTGCAGTTCGACTACGACGGCTATCGCATCAACATCCTTGATACGCCGGGGCATCAGGACTTTAGCGAGGATACATATCGTACGCTGATGGCGGTGGACAGCGCCGTCATGATCATCGACGCGGCGAAGGGCGTTGAGGCGCAGACGCGCAAGCTCTTCCGCGTCTGCCGTCAGCGCGGTATTCCCATCTTCACCTTTGTCAACAAGCTCGACCGCTTCGGCAAGGCGCCGCTCGATCTGATGGACGAACTCGAAAATGTTTTGGGCATCCGCTCCTATCCGATGAACTGGCCAATCGGCACGGACGGGACGTATCGCGGTGTTTATGACCGCGAGAAAAACCGGATCGAACTCTTTGCCGAGGACGTGACACATGGGCAGGAGACGCGCGTCTCCGAGGTGTTCGAGATGGACGACCCCGCGTGGAAGGAACGCGTCGGGGAGGAGGCTGCCGCCGCACTCTTTGACGACATCGAGCTGCTGCGCGATGCGGGCGAGGAGTTCGACCGCGCGGCGGTGGATGCGGGCGAACTCACTCCCATGTTCTTCGGCTCGGCGATGACGAACTTCGGTGTGCAGAACTTCCTTGAGGAGTACATTCGGCTCGCACCAACACCGGCGCCGCGCATCTCCTCGGATGGTGTAATCGAGCCGGATGATGAGAAGTTCTCGGGCTTCGTATTCAAGATTCAGGCGAATATGAACCCCGCGCACCGTGACCGCCTTGCGTTCATCCGTATTTCGTCCGGCAAGTTTGACCGCAATATGAGCGTCTGGCACGCGCCCTCGGGCAAACTCATCAAGCTTGCGCAGCCGCAGCAGTTCCTCGCGCAGGATCGCCAGATTATCGACACGGCGTATCCCGGCGACATCGTCGGTCTCTTTGACCCAGGTGTATTCGGTATTGGGGACACGCTCTGTGACCCTGCACACAAGTTCAAATTCGAGGACTTCCCCGTGTTCCCGCCCGAGCGTTTCGCGCGTGTCGCGGCAAAGGATACGATGAAGCGCAAGCAGTTTGTCAAGGGCATCGAGCAGTTGACGCAGGAGGGCGCGATTCAGCTCTTCGAGCAGGTTGGCGCAGGTCTTGACAGCTACATCGTCGGCACCGTCGGCACCCTCCAGTTCGAGGTGCTCGAGTACCGCCTGAAGAACGAGTACAATACGGAGATCACGATGCAGATGCAGCCGTTCGAGACGGCACGCTGGCTCGCGTTCCCCGACGGGCGCACGATCACGCCCGCCGATCTGCGCGGTGCGGATCGCGGCATGTTCGTCCACGACCGCAACGGCAACCCTGTCCTCCTTGTGAACAACGAGTGGGCGCTCGGCTGGATCCGAGAGAACAACCCCGATCTGCAGCTTGGACAGGTACCGTTCGATCGCAGAGAGGCATAATAGAGAAATGACAAGCGGGAGATTTCGCTCATGTGGCGAAATCTCCCGCTTTGTATGTATTCTTCGTGGTTAGGGTATATATTGATTCACAAACTCTCGTACCTCCTCGAATGCTGCGAAGCTCTCCGCGAGTTCGGGCAGAACGAGGGGGAAGACGTGAGGCATTTCGGGGTAGACGGTGAAGGTCACGTTTGTGCCGTCGGCTTTTGCTTTTTCCGCAAGCTGTTCGTCCTCTGTCAGCAGGAGGTCGTAGCCGCCTGTCTGGATCAGCATGGGCGGCAGATTACTGAGATCAGCGTGGATCGGGGAGAGGCGCGGATCGTCGAGCGGAAGACTGCCCGCATACGGCGGAATGCTGCGCAGATGGGGAGCGAACGGAGTGCCCTTGCCGAGCACCTTGTCCTTCGTGAAGTTCTCCGTACGCGACGTGCCGTCCTTGTGCGCGAAGTCTGCCCACGGCGAGAGGAGGACGAGTGCGGCAGGCTGCGGCACTCCCTCGTCTCGCAGATAGATTGCAAGCTCTACGGCGAGATTGCCGCCCGCAGAGTCGCCAAAGATGATAATGTCCGATGGTTTGGTTCCGCGTGCAAGGAGTCCCTGATAGACTGTCGCCGCATCCTCAAGTGCAGCCGGATAGCGATGGAGCGGTGCGTGTCGATATTCCACACAGTAGATCTCGCGCGCGTTCGTATACTCTGCCTGACGCACGGCAAACGTGCGGTAGAGATCCGTGAGTCCACTCCTATAAGCTCCGCCGTGCAGCTGCAATACGACGCTCTTAGAAGATGAGTTCGGTGGCACAAGGCGCTCGACCGGAACGTTTCCGATGGCTGTCTTTTCATACACCCAGCCCTCGGGGGCGATGAACGGCGCAGGTTTTTTGTCCTCGGGCGGGTAGTAGAGCGCATCCATCTGCTGCTGAATGTAGTCCTGCTTTGCCTCGACCGTGAGGATAATGCCCTGCGCGGGCGCGTTAGTATCTTTGCCGAATGCACATAGCGGCAGCATCATGAGTCCGAGGATGAATATGACACCGCCGATATATCTCTTCCAGTCGTGCATTTTGTTATTCTTTTGCTGCGTCAAAGGCATTGTCCGTCCACGTGAGGAGGATGTCTTCGATCGCCGCCTCGTGTTTGTTCACAGTTTCACCCTCGGAGGTGATGTGAAGGCTTCGGCCGTCCTTGTAGGCGACGAGTATGTTGTAAGCCGGATTCGCCACAGTGTCTGCTCGTGCGCCGTAGTCGTTTTCGGCGGCGAGATTCTTCGCCGCGATGACAGCGTGGAGGCTTGCCTCAAGCTCCGGTGTCCACGGGACGTAGCGCTCGCGAATGTCCAGATGACGACCGTCTGTGAATTCCTTGCCGACGAATTCGCCGAGGCAGGAGATGAAGCTGTTCGGATCGAGTCCTTTTGCGGTGATCTCCTCGGCGGAGAGTGCGTTCTTGACGGGAGCGTCGATCTGGCATACGATGCGCACGAGTGCACCATCGGCGACGGGATGGCGGAACTCCATTGAGAAGATCTGCACGGAAGATGCTTCAGCAGGAATGACAGTCTGGTGTGAGGGGCGTGTATCCGGCGCCGCCTGCGTACATCCTGCATCGAAGAGGAGAAGCGGAGCGAGCAGAAACACAGCACGGTAAAGATTTTTCCGGTAGATCTTTGTCATAATGACCTCCTTTATCCGAAGAGATCGTTCAGTGCTTCGGTCATGGTGGGGTGCGTATAGATTGCGGAACCGAGTGCGTCGGCTGTGATGCCGTGGTCGATTGCCATTTTCATGAGGTTAATCATCTCCTGCGACTCGGGGCAGAAGAAGTGCGCGCCGAGGATCATGCCTGTCTTGGACTCGACAATTGCCTTTAGAATACCGGAGGGCTTCTTGTAAACCTGCGCCTTTGGAATGGCGGCGACCTCAAGGCGCAGAATACGCACGTCAAATCCTGCTGCCTGCGCCTCAGCCTCGGTCATGCCGACACGTGAGAGCGGCGGATCGAGGAAGACGGAATAGGGGACAGCTCCGCGATTCGCCGTTGTGCGTGTTCCGCTGCCTGCGAGCTGATCCTTGACGATGCGGAAATCGTCGAGGGAGATGTAGGTGAACTGCATCCCGCCCGTCACGTCACCCATCGCCCAGATGTGCGGTACGTTCGTACGCAGGTGCTCGTCCACGGCAATCGCACCACGCGTTGTTGTCTCAATGCCCGCTGCGGTGAGATTCAGGCCCTCGATGTTCGGGCGCCGTCCTGTAGCGATCAGGACGGCATTTGCAGCAAGAGATTTCTCTCCGTTTGAAGTCTGTACAATGACGTTCGCTCCTGTGGTGCCGTCCTCAATGCGCAGAATCTTTGTGTCCGTCAGAATGTGGATGCCGCGCTCCTCCATCTGCTGGCGCACACGAATGGAAATCTCCGCATCCTCACGAGGAATGAAGGCATCGCCGTCCTGCACAACGGCAACGGACGAGCCAAAGTTGGTGTAGTATGATGCGAATTCGAGACCAATGTAGCCGCCGCCGATGATGACAAGCTTTTCTGGCAGCACATCCAGCTCCATCATCGTTTCACTCGTGTAGACGTGTGTACTTTCCTTTGCCCCTGGGATCGGCGGTACGAAGGGAAGCGCGCCTGTGTTGATAAAGATTCGTTCTGCCGTGACACGCTGCTCTCCGTCCGCTCCGACAATGCGTACGGTGTGTGCATCGATAAACGATGCCTCTCCATCGATGACGACGGCACCTGCGCCTGTTACCTTCGCGTAGTTCTTCTCTCGCAGCATTGCCGTCAGGCGTCGTTTCTCCGCAATCGCTGCACGATAGCGCTCCGCCTTTGCCGCAAAGTCTCCGCCCGCCTCTGCAGAGAGCCGTGCACTGTATTCGAGGGATTTTGAGGGAATGCAGGCGACGTTAATGCAGGTGCCGCCATAACGCTCCTTTGAGCGCTCGACAAGAGCGACCGTCTCTCCCTTCTTCGCGAGGAAGCCCGCAAGTGTCTTGCCTGCCTTGCCGAAGCCGATGATGAGATTCTGATATGATTGTTCTTGCATGATATGCTCCATTTCTGTTCATGTTGTTTCGTAGATACTCGTTATTATAGCACTTTTTCGATAAAGGAAGCAAAATATCTGCAAAACTTGTGTTGTTCATTTACAAAGGCCGCAATTCCATCTATAATTATAGAGAATTATTCTCTATAGGTGATGGAAAGGACAAAACTATGCTGACGCGTGAAATGCTTGCGCCGCATACGGCACTGCTGCTCCGGCATGATCTATTCGAGGGCATCCAGGCAGATGATCTGACGGCGCTCGTCAATGCGCTTGACGGTGAACTGAAGCACTATGCGGCAGGGCAGAACATCATGCGCATGGGGCGTGCACCGATTGTGACAGGCATCATCCTATCGGGCGCAGTTGAGGTATCCTTCCTCAACGAGAATGCCGATCAGATTGATATGAGCATCTTTGAGGCTGGCAAGAGTTTCGGCGAGACGATGGAGGGGGCGAATCTCACGACGAGCCGTATGTTCGTCAAGGCCCTGCGCGAGTCGTTGATCCTGCGTCTCAAATTTCGTCAGCTCTACGCGCGTGAATCGTGCAGTGACCCTCATCTCTGGCGATTCACACTGAATATGCTGCGGCGTATATCGCAGAAGGGGATCTTTTATCAGCATAAGATTCGCATCATGGGGCAAAAGAGCATTCGGGCAAAACTCAGTGTCTATCTGCAGGCAATATCGGAGGAGGACGGTGAGGGGCTGCGTGAGATGAATCAGACACAGCTGGCACGCTACCTTGGTGTGGAGCGCAGCGCTCTCAGCCGCGAGATGAGTCATATGCGCGATGAGGGGATCATCGACTACGACCGCAAGACACTGCGCGTACTCAATCCAGATTTTTTGGCGATTTAGAGGGCGCGCAAAAAAGGGGCTGTTGCACGAAGTTTTTTAGCTTCGTACAACAGCCCCCTTTTCGTATGGACAACGTGATCCTTACACCATCTCTTCGGGATGGAAGACCTCGTCGAATTTCTCGGCAGTGAGGAAGCCGAGGGCAACGCATGCCTCCTTGAGACTGATATCCTCATCGAATGCCTTGTGTGCGGTTTTCGCCGCATTCTCGTAGCCGATGTACGGGTTCAGTGCCGTGACGAGCATCAGCGAGCGATGGAGGTTCTCGTGCATCTTCTCGCGGTTTGCCGTGATCCCTGTGACGCAGCGGTCGTTGAACGACTTGATGGAGTCGGTGAGGAGACGCGCGGACTGCAGGAAGTCGTAGATCATGACGGGCATGAACACGTTCAGCTCGAAGTTGCCCTGCGAGGCGGCGATGCCGATGGCGGCGTCGTTGCCCATGACCTGTACGGCGACCATTGTGACGGACTCACACTGGGTCGGGTTGACCTTGCCCGGCATGATGGAGCTGCCCGGCTCGTTCGCGGGGATCGTGATCTCGCCGAGTCCGCAGCGCGGGCCTGCTGCCAGCCAGCGGATGTCGTTCGCGATCTTCATCATGTTCGCGGCGAGTCCCTTGAGTCCGCCGTGTGCAAAGACAATGGCATCCTTGCTCGTGAGTGCGTGGAACTTGTTCGGCGCAGTGACAAAATTCTTGCCCGTCAGCTCACTTGCTGCCTGTGCGACCGCAACATCGAAGCCTTTCGGCGCGTTCAGCCCCGTGCCGACCGCCGTGCCGCCGAGCGCAAGCTCGTGGAGGAATGGGAGCGCTGCCTGCAGCTGCTTCTTCGACTGTTCGAGCATTGTGAGCCAGCCGCTGATCTCCTGCGTAAAGGAGATGGGCACGGCGTCCTGCAAGTGCGTACGCCCCGTCTTGACAATGCCCTCGTTCTCGCTCATGAGGCGGCGGAAGGTAGCCGCGAGGAGGTCGATGCTCGGGAAGAGCCCATCCTCAGTGGCGATGACAGCGGCGATGTGCATGGCCGTCGGGAAGGTGTCGTTCGAACTCTGCGACATATTGGAGTGATCATTCGGGTGGAGGATCTTCTCGCCCGCGATCTCGTTGCCGCGATTCGCAATGACCTCGTTGACGTTCATGTTCGACTGCGTGCCGCTGCCCGTCTGCCAGACGGCGAGCGGGAAGTGATCTGCGAGTTTGCCCGCGATGATCTCGTCGCACGCCGCCTTGATCGCATTCAGGCGCTTCTCGTCGAGCTTGCCAAGTTTGTTGTTCGCAATTGCGGCGGATTTCTTCAGAATGCCGAAGGCGTGGATGATCTCGGCGGGCATCTTTTCGATGCCGATGGGAAAGTTCTCAAAGCTGCGCTCCGTCTGTGCCGCCCAATACTTGTCTGCGGGCACCTTGACCTCACCGAGGGAATCATGTTCGATGCGATACTCCATTTGCCTTGTCCTCCTTAAATTCAAGATAGAAGAGATAAAATCTGTTGGGACAAGTATAGCATAAAACAATGAAAATGAGAATTCTTATCTTGTTATTTTTGAAAGAATGGCTTTTGCCGTGCTGCCGATCACAATGCCCGTTGCGATGCCGACGAGGCCCAGCAGGGGCGCATACGTGAAGAGTGCCGTTGTCTGCATGACAGCCACAGCAGCAATTAGCTGCGCTATGTTGTGCAGGAATGCTCCTGCTGTGCTGATACCGATGATAGAGAGCCGTGTGTGACGCTTGAGCAGCGCCATCCCAGCGAAACTGGTCAATCCACCTGCAAGACTGTAAAGCATAGGTGCAATTCCACCGCCAAAGAATGAGGAGAGGAGGATGCGCAGCATGAGTATGAGTGCTGCATCGTGCATTGGCAGGAGGTATAGTGCGATCAGCGTAACGATCGCGGCGAGTCCGAGCTTTGCACCCGGCACAGGAAGCGGCAGGGGGAGGAATGCTTCGAGCATGAAGAGGCAGAGGGAGAGCGTGGTGAGGAGCGCAATGCGTGTCATGCGATGAAGATTCATATTCATTTTACTTCAATGAGGAGTTTGTGCGGCAGGCAAGCGATCACATCGCCCTTTTTTGCTGCTCTGCCCGTGTGGACACAGACAAGGTCAGGGCAGTCGGCATCGATGACAGCAATCGCCTCGCCCTCAATACGAATCGTGTTCGTTCCATGTTCGTCGGTAATGATGAGATCCTCCGTTCCCGTGTGCCCTGTGAGCGGAATATCGTAGAGCTGCACATTGTTCTGTGTAATGACTGCGTGACGCACACCGTTCTCTGTATGTGTGAAAAAAAATACGGCGCCGATCCCGCAGATGAGGAGAAGCACGCCGATGAGTACCAGATCGTTTTTCTTCATGGGAGGTCCCTGCCTTGACGAATGTTTTCAATAACAGTACAATAGATTTTATATTCCGCGCCCGAGCTCGCGCTGCCAGTAGGCAAGATCGGGTTCGTTCAGCGGCAGATCAATGGTCTGCCCATTGTCGTAGTAGAAGCGAATACGGATACTTGTCGCCTTGCGGATGGCGGGCAGACTTGAGCGGGGCAGCTCGACGAAAAACTTGTTCTCGTTCTTGTAGGGGCTGTCTGCACCCTCAACGGGACGCGGCGTGTATTTCGTGGCGGCCTTCATCTCCCAGGCAGAGCCGTCTGTGTAGAGGACGACATTCGGGAGGAACTTCGCCTCGTCGAAGCGGTAGTCCCAGAGCGAGAGGGTTGCGCCCTCGAGCCGTCCCTCACCCGTATAGGAGGCCTGAAAGTCGATGCGTGCGTAAGCAGAGAGGCTGCGTGCCGTACGGTGATCGATCTGGTAGGTGTAGGACAGGCCGAAGATGCCGATGAGGATGAGGAGCATGGCGACGAGGATGATGAGTCGACGGAAGAAATTCTGCATCGTGCTCCTCCTTTCAGTATATTCGTTATCCGGGGTATTATACCATAGGGGAAAGGGCTTTGTCAGCAATTTGGGAAAACAGGAGGGGATGAAATGGGCGTTAGGCTGTTTGTATCGGATCTAGACGGGACGATGCTGCCGGACGGGAATGTCGTCTCAGCAGAGAATATTGCTGCGGTGCATCGTGCGGTGGAGGCGGGGGTTACGGTCACGATCGCGACAGGGAGGATGTTCGAAGCGGCTCTGCCTGTTGCCAAGGCACTCGGCGTCGATGTGCCGATCATCTCATACAACGGCGCGCTCATCAAGAGTCCGAGCGGACACATCTATGAGGAGCACCTGATCGATCCGCTTCTCGCCCGCGATATCCTTACGTTTTGCAAGGAGCGCGGTTGGTATATCCAGAGCTACAGCGGCGGTGTTTTGCGTTATGCGGAGGCGTGCGAAGAGTCGCGTTTCTATGAGAACTCGCAGAAGCTCACGGGCATGGCAGTTGGCTGGGATGGCCTCTATGCCCATGTGGCGGGTAACTGTAAGCTGCTCCTCGTGACGGAAGGGCGTGAGGTCACGATCAAGCGTGCAGAGACGCTTCTTTCGGCATTCGGCACGCAGGTGGATGTGACGCGCTCGGCGGACTGTCTGATTGAGATCGTGCCGAAGGGGATTTCGAAGGCGTCGGCACTGCAATCGCTTGCCGCAAAGCTAGGCATTCCCATCGAGGAGACAATGGCGATCGGTGATGCGTACAACGATCTCCCCATGCTGCGTGCGGCGGGAAAGAGTGTTGCGATGGGCAATGCATTTCCAGAGATTAAAGAAGTGACGGACTATGAGACACTGACCTGTGAGGAGAATGGCATTGCGGCGGCAATCTATCACTATGTGCTCGGCATGGGGGCAGACGCACCTGTGCCGATGACGAGGGGCTGAGTCATGGCGATCAAACTCATAGCACTTGACCTGGATGGCACGCTGCTCACCTCGGACAAGCATATCACAACCCGTACGAAGGATATCATTGCGCGCGCCATGTCACGCGGCGTTATGGTGACGATCGCAACGGGGCGTATGCTGCACTCGGCGCTCTACTTTGCACGGCTCCTTGCCTCCGATGCGCCTGTCATTTGCTGCAACGGCGGCTATGTCGGGAGAGCAGAGGGGACGCCTGTTTTCGCAGAGTACTTCAACCCTGTGCTCGTGCGGGATTTGCTGACGTTTGTCTACGATCGTGATTGGTATGTGAACTGGTACAGCGGCATGGAGATCTATGCACCTGCGTACATTGAGGAATACTTTGACGCCTATCGTACAACTGCGAACTTCACTGTGACAGGAGTGGGGAATGACTATCTCCGCTACACAGAGAATGTCCCTCAGATCGTTCTGCGCAATCTGGACGAAGGGATCGGTTCCTATCTCAATGCCGTACAGGAGCGTTTCGGCGATCGCATCCTGCCGCAGCAGAATACGGGCACGAGTCTCGACATCAACCCGCCGGGGGTGAACAAGGCGGTCGGTGTGCAGGCGCTGGCAGATGCGATGGGGCTGACTCTCGATGAGGTCATGGTCGCGGGCGATGCGGACAATGACTTTGAAATGCTTGAGATGGGTGCCTTTTCCGTGGTTCCAGAGAACGGTATGCCAGAGGCGAAGGAGCGCGCCAGCTATGTGACAGCATCGAATGACGCGAATGGAATTGCACTCGCGATTGAGAAATTTGTACTGTGAGGTGAATTGTGATGGGAGAACCGAAGCGCGTGGCGGAGAAGTTCCGTCCGGTGATCGTAACAGGGCTGTCGGGCGGAGGAAAGTCGCTTGCAGCACGCTATATGGAGGATCTGGGCTATTTCTGCGTGGACAATCTGCCGCCGGTCTTTATTCCGAAATTCATCGATCTCTGCTGCGAGACGCACGGGCAGATCAGTCGTGCGGCGATCGTGGTGGATACGCGCAGCCGCGAGTTCTTTGATGACTTCGTCCGCGTGCTGGGAGAACTCGATGCCGGGGATATCGCATATGAACTGCTCTTCATTGAGGCGTCTGACGATGTTATCATCAGACGCTACAAGGAGACACGCCGTCCGCATCCGCTCGCGCCTGATGCGCGGATTTCAGAGGGGGTCACACGCGAGCGCGAGCGCCTGGCTCCTGTGCGCGCACGTGCCACGCAGCTGATTGACACCTCACGCCTGCGCAAGGCTGAGCTGCGCGACATCATCCGTCAGCACTATGATACGCCGGGCAGAAATGCACAGATGGACGTCAATATCCTTTCATTCGGCTTCAAGTACGGCATTCCTCTCGACGCCGATCTCGTCTTTGATGTGCGTTTCCTGCCGAACCCCTTCTATGTCGACTCGCTGCGCAATAAGAGCGGCACCGTTCCGCAGGTCTCCTCCTACATTGAGTCGTGGGATGTGACGCAGAAGTTCGAACAGTATCTCGATGGAATGATTGACTTCCTCCTGCCCCAGTATGTGAAGGAGGGCAAGAGTCAGCTCGTCATCGGGATTGGCTGCACCGGCGGTATGCACCGCAGTGTATTCATTGCAAAGCATCTCTATGACCGCATCAAGGACAGATATGAGGCGCATCTCGAGCACCGCGATCTCATGAAGAACGAGGTGCATGAGCATGTGAGCGAGGGCTGATACATGCATCTCATAAAATGGCTCTATCCCGGCATGGGCTTTAAGCGATGGCTCTTCGTCTTTGCCATCGGAACACTCCTCGTCGGGCTCGGTGCTGCACTGATTTTTAACTACAAATACATCGACACCATAGAGGAGGCGATCTTTCGCTTCGTCTACACCTGGCAGGGCAGCTATGACTATGGATTCACAGCGATTGCGGGGGCGTTGATTGCGCTGCTTGGCACGCTCCTCATGCTCCTGGCGACGCGTCATGTCATTCGCTCTGTCATCACGGCGCTCATGCCGGAGGGAACCTCGGCCCGTCTCGTCGATCTCGTCTATGAAAAGACACGCCTCAGCCGTGGCCCCGCGGTCACAGTGATCGGCGGAGGGCATGGCCTATCCGTGCTCCTGCGCGGCATCAAAGAGCTCACGAGCAATGTGACAGCCGTCGTGACCGTTGCAGACGACGGAGGTTCCTCGGGGCGGCTGCGTGAGGAGCTGGGCATCATCCCACCGGGAGATCTGCGCAACTGCCTCGTTGCACTTGCCGATACAGAGCCGCTGATGGAGAAGCTCTTTCAGTATCGATTTGCAGGGCACAGCGACCTTGCGGGGCACAGCTTCGGCAATCTCTTTCTCGCGGCAATGGCGGAGGTCACTGGCGATATGGAGACGGCGCTGCGCGAGTCCTCGAAGGTTCTCGCGGTCAAAGGCCGTGTGCTTCCCGCATCGAAACAGTCCGTTCGTCTTGATGCCATCCTCGAGGATGGGACTGTGGTCGAAGGTGAGTCGCGTATCCCAGAGGTGCCGGGACGCATCTGTCGCGTGCGTCTCCATCCGCAGGATGTCGCACCGGTACCGTCCGCCCTTGCGTCGATCCGCACGGCAGACGCGATCATCCTCGGTCCGGGCAGCCTCTATACGAGTATCATGCCAAATCTCCTCGTAAATGGTGTGGCGGAGGAACTCCGAAAGAGCCGTGCCCTCAAGATCTACATCTGCAACGTCATGACGCAGCCCGGTGAGACGGATGGGTACACGGCATCTATGCATGCCGAGGCGATTATTCGCCATGCCGGCCGCGGCGCAATTGACTTCATGCTTGTAAACAATGCACCGATTGCGGATGATCTGTTGGAAAAGTATGCAGCAGATGGCATTGCTCCCGTTGTCGTGGATGAGGCTGCAATCAATGCCCTCGGCATTGGCTTCGTCGCGGCGGACATCATCAACCAGTCGGATGCCGTGCGGCACGATCCGGACAAGCTCAGCCGCAACGTCATGCGCATGGTCTATGATTTTCGGGTGAATTGACATGCCGTCCTTTGCCTCGGATGTAAAGAATGCACTCGCACGCACAGATACGGAGCACAGCTGCTGCCAGACGGCAGAGCTCGCCGCACTCCTGCGTATGGGCGCATCCATGGTGACGGATGGAGAGTGCGGCCTGGGACTGCGCTTTGAGGCGGCAAGTGCTTCTGTCGCACGTCGTGTCATCCGTCTCCTGCGCTCCATGGATGCGGCGATTGCTACCTCGGTTGCAATGGAACGCATGCCACAGCTGCGACGCCGCAAATACATTGTCAATATTGCTGCAGGCGAAGGGGTTACGCCTCTGCTCACGCGCCTTGGCTTTCGGGCGGGGGGCGAGGATCTCCGTGCGGGGACGGATATGGAGCTCCTGCGTAAAAAATGCTGCCGTGCGGCCTATCTGCGCGGAGCATTTCTCGGAGGCGGGAGTGTGAACCGGCCTGAGGCAAGCTGCCATCTCGAGATCACGTCGAGGAGTGCCGTCATGGGACGGGCACTGCATACGCTCCTGCGCCGCCTGCACTTCCCTGTGGGGCTGACCGATCGGCATGACACCTACGTCGTCTATCTCAAGGAGGGAGATGCCGTCATGGATTTCCTTGCACTCATCGGCGCGGAGGAGGCGGCAGAGGAGATCGAGGTGGCGCGCAACCTCAAGGAGGTGCGAGCACAGGTGAATCGCCTCGTCAATGTAGAGACAGCGAATCTCCAACGTGCTGTAGATGCGGCGGCTGACCAGCTGGCAGCGATTGAACAACTCGTGGCACAGGGGCGGCTCGACACACTGCCGGAGGATCTGCGTGAGACTGCGGAGATGCGGCGTGCCCATCCGGAGGTCACGATGGCAGAGCTGGCCGCACTCTGTCATATCAGCAAGTCAGGTATGAGCCACCGTCTGCGGAAGATCCGCAGGGCGGCAGAGGAGGTAATCGTTTGATCCGCAGAATCGTGCGTCTATTCTTGAAGGGCTTGCCGCTGCTTGTGCTTCTGCTCACGGCCTTTATGGCATGGGTGCTGATGGCCGTGCCGCCGGCAGGATTTCCCATTCTCGAGTATCATATGGTGACAGAGAATCCGCGCCCCGGGGCGAAACCGTACGTGGTACCTCCCGAGGATTTTGCTGCTCAGCTCGATGAACTCCGGGAGGAGGGTTATACGACCATCACACCGCAGGACTATGCACGTGCACGCAAGGGAAAACAGCAGCTGCCTGAGAAGCCGGTCATCCTCACCTTTGACGATGGGTATGAGGACAACTACCGCGTTGTTCTGCCAATGCTCGAGGAGCGCGGCATGAAGGCGGTTTTCTACGTGGTCACGAACGATATCGGCAAACCTAACTATATGACGTGGGAAAACCTCTTTGATCTGGAGCGGCGTGGCATGGAGATCGGCAGCCACACAGCAAATCATCTGCCGCTCACAACGCTCTCGCGGGAGAAGCAGCGCGAGGAGCTTCGCCTCTCGAAGCTGATGCTCGAGTGGAAGGGAATGAAGACGATCTATAGTTTCTCCTATCCGAACGGGGACTATGATGCGGGCGTCGTTGCCATGCTTGCCGAGGAGGAGTATCTGACGGCTGTGACGGGTGAGGCGGGGCTGAACACGCTGGAGACGAATCCGTATCTCTTGCGCCGTGTCAATATCCCGCCGCCGCGCTTTGGCCTGACGGAGTTTCGCCTGCGCCTCATAAAGGCGGAGACTGCCGCACGCCTCGATGTACGGCTGGCAGAGATGCCGGGGGGAATACGTGAGGGCATTGCTGCACTGCGCAGGGCACTGATTGCAAATAACGAATGAACGAGTGAAGGGAATGTACTGCAGATAAATGAAAAAGGGAATGTTTCATCAAATGGCAGCGTTGACGCTTGCCTTAGTCTGTGCAGCAGGGCAGGCATATGCCGCAGGGCGCGGTGAGAATATGACGGTTCTGCGTGAGCGCGGTGCGGCGCAGGCAAATATTCGCGACCGTGTTGCCAGTATCCTTGGTTCGACAGAGCTGCCGCGCAATCGGATCTTTTCGTCGGGCACATCACGTCTCATGCACCGCTGGCCGACAGAGTCCTACGATACGGGCGGCACGCTGCTCTTCTCGGACAGTCCGGAGTATGTCAAGGAGACGGGCGTCCTCTATCGGGATATAGTGACGGGCGATGCGCGTGTGCTCTACTATCATCTGAACGATACGTCGCAGCCGAAAAAGGTTGCTGTCGTCCTCGAGACGGATGCAGAGCTTGCGTCGGTCTCCGTGACGCGTGGGGCGGCAGCGCCGCCGAGTGCAGACTATCTGCATGTCGGCAAGGTGACACAGATCGGCTACTTCGACACGCACGAGATGAACGAACGTATCTATGTGACGAAGGAACGCCCACGTCTCCTCGTGCCGGAGATGGATACGACCGTGCTCGCGCCGGGACAGCTCGTCTATGGTGTCTATGACTTCCATGCGAATGCCCCCGTGCGTGTCTCTGTCATCATGTACGGTGCAGATGTCGATCCATTCGCATTTCTCCGTACAGCACGTGTCCTGCCGCGCGATGAGATCGCGCTGCGCGGCACGTTCCGCGGGATGAACCGCGTCATCACGTCAAAGAAGATCTACCGTCCGTCGATGGATGGCGCCGTCTACTTCCCAATCGGTGATAATCTCCACGATGTCTATCGTCAGGGCATTGATGCGACGGACGGTTCGTCTGTTGTCAACTACGGCAACTACGGCATCCTCTACCAGATCAGCATCCCCACGGCCGGCCGGGAGAACACACGCTACTTCCTGAGCCCTCTCGGCGGTGTTTATGCGGGGGCGATGCGCGCGGAGAACGGTGCAAATCGGCGGCTGGTCGAGACGCCTGCGACTCGTCCCTACTTCGGCGATCAAACACTGCCGGAGCCGCCGAATGTGGCCGAGGCGCGCGAGGAGGGCCTGCTCTTCCTGACGCAGTATACGGAGCTCTCCGATCTCGGTACCTATGCGAGTGCACAGCCCGTGCAGTTCGAGTACTCGCCGCCAGGCGCATCGAATCTCCCCGTGAACATCATTCTGATGCCGGAGAAATAACATATAAATTTTTTATCGGAGAAGGGTTTTTCTTATATATGTTGAATAAAAGTATAGCGAACGACACGTTATGAAATTATTCAGACCCGGGTAAAATCAGGGAGGATGCAGAACATGGCAGAAGAGACGAAGGTTGACCACGAGCGTTTGTTGGTCGCGATTGAGCAGATCGCAACCTCGACGCAGACGGTCTATGAGGCAATTGAGCAGGTCGCAAAGAGCGCGACAGAGCTTGCACACGCGGGGCAGGAGTCTGTCAAGCAGGCGAAGTTCCTGCAGGAGCGCAATGCGGATACGATTAAGGTCATCGACTTTATCACGAATATCGCGGGTCAGACGAACCTGCTCGGCTTGAATGCTGCCATCGAGGCGGCGCGTGCTGGTGAGCAGGGACGCGGATTTGCCGTTGTTGCTGAGGAGGTGCGCAAGCTCGCCGAGCAGTCGCGCGAGGCAACGGAGCGCATCCAGGTGACACTGAACGAGATGAACCGCGCCGTCGAGGATATCTCCAAGTCCATCGAGACGACCGGCTCCATCAGCGAGCAGCAGGCGGCGTCGACACAGGAGATCACGGCGAACCTCTCTCGCGTGACACGTGCGGCGGACGAGCTGAAGGACTACATCAAGAACCTCGCATAAAATGGATATGGAAAAGGCTGTGTACGAAGTTTTCGCTTCGACACAGCCTTTTTATCTATTCGTTATTTTTCTTCTCTTTTTCCTTTGCGCGTTCCTTTGCAGCCTTTTCCTTAGCCTTTACACGATCGCTGGCCTTTTTCTCCTGCTGCTGCTTCGCATAGTCGACGCCCATGCCTGCGATCTTGTGCTTGATTGTCATGATGGGGTGGCGCAGGAGCATGCCGCTCTGCGTGCTCTTCATGATCGTGAGGAATTCCTGCGTTGCTTTCGTGCCGAAACACGGACGGTCGCAGCGGTCGCAGATGGGTTTCGTGATTCCATAGGGGCAGCGATCCATCTTCGTAAAGACGGTTGCGAGGAGTGCCGTACAGGAGGGGCACAGTTTCCCTTCTTTCGGACCGTGGTGTTTCTTGCAGTAAATGCCGAAGGTCTTGCGGATGTTTTCTTTTTCCTTCGGGATGTTGTTCTTGAGTTCGGGTGGCTTGCGCTTCGGGAGGAAGCGTGAGAATATGCTCATCGGGTTCACCTGTGCTTTCGTTTATATTTTGGCGCAGAGCGCTTTTCTCCATTCTGGTATTTTACCGATTTTTTTAGGAAAATGCAAGGGAGAACTCTGCGTGACTTTTAGGGGGAAATGGGGTACAATGAACGCAGACAGAGGATAGGAGGATGCGATGCGTACGAGTGAACGATGGCGGCGTGAGAGTGAGCGTATGATGGAAGAGCCGGTGGAGGGTATCGAGGAGGGGCAGCTGCGCAGGCTGTTGACCAATACAATCGATACGATCGAGGACAATAAGACACAGATCTTTGACATCTATCAGAACACACGCAACGAGGTGGATGATGCGCGGGATCGCCTGATGGAGCTCAAGAAGCGCGTTGCAGAGACGATCGAGCGCGTGGATGCACTTGCAGCTGATGAGCAAAAGGCGAAACAGCGACTCGCAGAGGTCAGTCAGAACTTCGCCGAGCATACGGAGGATGAGATCCGCGAGACATATGAGGCGGTCTCGATCATTCAGATCAATCTTGCGATCGAGCGCGAGAAGGAACAGGCAATGCGCGTCGAGCGGGATAAGCTTGAGATCCGTCTGCGCTATCTCTATAACGTCGTGGCACGTGCCGAGCATATGGCGCTCTCGATCGGATCGGTACTTAGCTATCTCAGCACGCAGGTCAGCGGCGTACTTTGGAAGATCGAGGCTGTGCAGAAGGACAAATTCGTTGGTGCGCGCATCATCAAGGCGACGGAGGAGGAGCGCTACCGCATTTCGCGCGAGATTCACGATGGCCCGGCGCAGGATCTTGCGAATGTCCTCTTTACGACGACGATCACGGAGCGCCTCATGGACAAGGATATGGACGAGGCGAAGAAGACGCTCGTGGAGATGCGCGAGGAGATACGCAAATGTCTCACGGGTGTGCGGCAGATTATCTTTGATATGCGTCCAATGGCGCTCGATGATCTCGGGCTTCCACAGGCGGTGGAGCAGCTCATCCGCCTCTTTGGCGAGCGTGGGAAGCTGCGTGGGACATTTAGTCTCGAGGGGGCACATTACTCTCTGCCAAAGCATGTGGAGATCGCGATTTTCCGCATTGTACAGGAGGCACTGAACAATGTCATAAACCATGCCAAGACGGACAAAGTACGCGTGCGCATGCACTATACGGATCAGGCACTCACGGTGCTCATTGCGGATGATGGGGTCGGATTCGATGCAAGCCGTATATCTGAGGAACAGGAGGATGCGGACGACGCACTTGATATGGAGACACAGCGCCAGAAGCGCGGACGTCATTTCGGCGTGATCGGAATGGAGGAGCGTGCGAAGATCATTGGTGCAGCACTGCAGATCCTATCCGAGCCTGGCAAGGGGACGAAGGTGCATCTGCGCGTGCAGAACCGCATGGTGTATGACAATTGACTGCTCCTATCGCTGAGGCGCTGCTTCGCTATGCGGGGCTCGGCGTCCTGCCCATGCACACGCCGGGGCACAAGGGCGGGCGTGGAGCGCATCCGCTTCTGCGCCGCTTCTTTACAGAGGAGGGGCTGTGTGCCGATGTCTCGCTCTCGGCGGAGCTGGATGATCTCCATGCGCCGACGGGCTGTATTCGTGCAGCGGAGAAGCTGGCAGCAGAGGTGTACGGAGCCGATGCGGCGTACTTTATGGTGAATGGGACGACGGGCGCGATCCATACGATGCTCATGGCGTCGCTTGTGCCCGGTGATGTCGTACTTGTGCCGCGCAATGTGCACCGCTCCATCGTGGGGGCGATGATCCTCACGGGCGTGCGCCCTGTGTATCTGCAGCCGGAGATTGACACGCGGCTCGGGATTGCGATGGGGGTGTCGCTGCAGGCGGTGGAAGAGGCGGTGCGCACACATCCTGAGGCGCGTGCGGTGCTTCTCGTCTATCCAACCTACTACGGTGTGGCAGCGGAACTCGCGGCGATCGCGGATTTCCTGCATGCTAACGATATGCTCCTCCTCACGGATGCGGCGCATGGGGCACACCTCGCGTTCTCTGAGGAACTTCCGCCGTCTGCGATGGAGGCAGGTGCGGATCTCTCGGCGGAGAGCACGCATAAACTGCTCGGTTCGCTGACGCAGACATCAATGCTGCTCGCACGCGGCGGGCGTGTGCCGACGGAGCGTATTCGCGCGGCATCGGGGATTATGCAATCCACGAGTCCAAATGAGATTCTGCTTGCCTCACTCGATCTGGCACGAGAGCAGATGACAGAGGAGGGGCGAGAGTGTCTTGCCTCTGCAATTCGATTGGCGAACGATTTGCGTCGTCGTATCAACGAGATACCGGGGCTTTGGTCGTTCGGCGCAGAGTATACAGGGGCGCCTGGATGTACAGTGCTTGATCCGCTGAAGATCACGGTGCAGGTCACGGGACTCGGACTCTCGGGCTTTGCGGCGGAGGCAGAGCTGCGGCGGCGCAATGTCGCGTGCGAGCTTGCTGACGCGCGGAATGTGCTGCTTCTCCTGTCCTATGCGGACGGAGCGCGTGAGGTAGAGCGGATTTTTGCGGCGCTGCGGGATATGGCGGCATCGTGCGCACCGCTGTGCACCTCGCGTGGCGCGGCGTCATTTTTGGCACTGCCGCCGATTCCAGAGACGGTGCTTTCGCCGCGCGATGCGTATTTTGCACGCGGTGAGCGTGTTTCGGTGGAGCACGCCGAGGGGCGGATTGCGGCGGAGACGATTGTGTTCTATCCGCCGGGCATTCCCGTACTTGCGCCTGGCGATCGGATTGATGCGGAGACGCTTCGCTATCTCGGTGCGATGAAGACCATCGGTGCGCGCGTCGTGGGAGCGGCGGATGCGTCGCTCGGAACACTCATGGTGATTGCGAAAGGCTGATATGGCAAACGGAAAACTCTTTATCATCGAGGCGGGAGACGGTTCGGGCAAGGAGACACAGACGCGGCTTTTAGCCGAGCGACTTATGCGTGAAGGACACCGCGTCGTGCCCGTGACCTTTCCCGACTACGAGGCGGACTCGTCCATGCTTGTGCGGATGTATTTGCGCGGCGATTTCGGCGCCCATGCGGACGATGTGAATGCCTATGCGGCGTCGACCTTCTTTGCCGTTGACCGCTATGCTTCCTATCGGATGAAGTGGGGGCGCGACTATGAGGCGGGTGCCATTATTCTTGCCGATCGCTATACCACGTCGAACATGGTGCATCAGGCGGTGAAGATTACGGATGCGGCGGAGCGTGATGCCTATCTCGACTGGCTTTACGATCTTGAGTTCCGAAAGATGGGGCTGCCTGTACCCGATGCCGTATTCTTCCTCGACATGGAGCCGCGCGCGGCGGAGCGTCTCATCGCCATGCGTGCAATGGAAAAGGGCGCAGCGCCTGACATCCACGAGCGCGACGCCGCTTACCTCGAACGCGCCCATGACGCCTACGTCCTCCTCGCCGAGCGCTACGGCTGGGTGCGGATTCCGTCGAGTGTGGATGGGGAACCGCTGCCGATCACGGAGATACATGAGAGCCTGTATGGGGAAATTGCGAGGCGGCTGTGAGATGAGTACGATGGATTCACAGTTTTATCCGGAGGTACTGCAGGTTGTCCCTGGTGACAACTATATCGTCTATGCTTATTTCAACGACGGAACGGTACACTGCTACGATGCTTCAGAGCTTGTCATGGCTACGGGCGTTTTCGCACGGCTGCGTGACCGGCAGGTCTTTGTGAATACGATGACTGTCATGAATGGTTCAGTGGCATGGGATCTCGAAGGAAAACGCGACGCGACGAAATGTATTGACATCGATCCCTTTGTCCTCTATGAAGCCCCTGTAGCAAAAGATCTACTTGAGAAATCCGCATAATTCCATCAAGCCTGTCTTGTGTTATGGTGGAGAAGTAAAAAGCCTCCCCCGTCGCAACGGGGGAGCGGTCAACGTCAACCAATCACACTTCGCGGACGCTCGTGTTCTTGGGACGTTTTCGCATACGACCTGTTTCCCAATCAGCTTCGTCCTACGGACTTGCTTCTTGGACAGGTCAGCAGGGGGACCACGCGAAGCGAGGTGGAAGGGGCGAATTCTGTGACTCATGAGAGCAAGGAGCGTAAGAGCCGATTGTGATTAAAGAAGTTATCATCGTCGAGGGAAAGATGGATGTACTGGCGGTGCGTCGTGCGGTGGAGGCGGACTGCATCATCACGGATGGATTCCGTCTGCGCAGCGCCGCCATCAAAAATATCCGCGCCGCGTATGAGAAGCGCGGCATCATCGTCCTCACCGACCCCGATACCGTCGGTGAGCGCATCCGCGCGCGTCTCACGGAGATGTTCCCGCATGCACGTCATGCCTTCATCCCCGTCGAGGACGCGACGAATGTGAGTGATGGCGATGTTGGCGTCGAGCAGGCGAGTCCTGACGCGATCCGTGCGGCGCTCGAAAAGGTGCGGACACCGATGGATGCCCCCGCCGAGATCTTTTCAATGAGCGATATGATGATGCACGGACTGACAGGCACAGACGACGCCGCCGCACGACGCGCACGTCTCGGACGCCACCTTGGACTTGGCTTTGCGAACGCCAAGACATTTCTCCGTCGTCTCAACACGTATGGAGTCACACGCGAGGAATTTATATCCGCCATAGAGGAGTTATGATGAACGCCAGCATACCAGTGATCGCCGATCCGAAGGTTACGCGCCATATTCTCAGCGCCTTTCACCTGCGTGCGAGCAAACGCCTTGGGCAGAACTTCCTCGTGGATCGAGGCGTTGTGCAGGGCATTGTCGACGCGGCAGAACTCTCCCCAGAGGATATTGTGCTTGAGATCGGCCCCGGCATCGGTACGCTCACGCAGGGACTCGCCGAGAGTGGTGCGCGCGTCGTTGCTGTCGAGCTGGACAAAAAACTTCCCGCCGTACTTGCGGAGACGCTCAAGGGCTATGACAACGTGACCATCGTGCCGGGTGATATTCTGAAGCTGAATATTCCTGAGACTCTGGGACTTCGTGCAGGAGAACGATTCAAGGTCGTTGCGAATCTGCCCTACTACATCACCACACCGATCATCATGACCCTGCTCGAGCAAAGACTGCCCATTGAACGCCTGGTTACCATGGTACAGAAGGAAGTCGCCGTCCGCATGACGGCGCGCCCCGGATCGAAAGACTATGGCGCACTCTCCGTTGCCGTGCAGTATTTCACCGTGCCGCGTATGGTCATGGAAGTGCCGCCGCGCTCCTTCCTGCCCGCGCCCGAGGTTACGAGTGCCGTCATTGCCTGTCATGCGCAGGACGTGCCCACAGTTCAGCTGCACGATGAAAAACTCTTCTTCCGGCTTGTTCGCGCCGCATTCGGCCAGCGGCGCAAAACCCTGCT
The DNA here is from genome assembly GCF_000468035.1 of Selenomonas sp. oral taxon 892 str. F0426. Taxonomy (GTDB): domain Bacteria; phylum Bacillota; class Negativicutes; order Selenomonadales; family Selenomonadaceae; genus Centipeda. Next base: position 44,169 of record NZ_KI260545.1, on the reverse strand, counting down.
CAATGCGCTCACAGGTGCGGGACTGACCAAGGAGATGAGCCGTGCGGGACTCGCGGCGGCAGGTATTGCGGAGAATATGCGCGGCGAGCAGCTCTCCCTGGCGGATTTTGCACGCCTGTCCGATGCGGTTGGGCGCTTGGAGGGATAACGATGTACTTTGACAGCCATGTTCATACGGAGTTCTCCGCTGATTCTGAGATGAAGGCGGCGGATGCGCTTCGAGAGGCGGCGAAGCAGGGACTCGGACTCGTATTTACCGAGCATCTGGACTATGACTTTCCATCGGCGGGCACGGAGGAGTTTATTTTCGATCCCGAGGCGTATTGGACAAAGTATGAACCCCTGCGCGCGGACGGGACGCTCTCGCTCGGCGTCGAGATGGGGATGATGGCAAGTGCGCGCGAAAAAAACGCCGCATTCCTGCGGCGTGTCCCGTTTGACTTTGTGCTTGCATCGATTCACTTTCTGGATGTGAAGGATCTCTACTATCCCGAGACCTTTGAGGGGCGCGAAAAGGGCGAGATGTATCACGAATACTTCACCGTCATGCGCGACGAGATCTATGCGCATCCCTTTATCAACGCGCTCGCCCACATCGACTACATCGCGCGCAACGCACCGTTTGACAACCCCGAGATTTCGTATGGCGCCTTTACGGAGGACATCGACGCCGTCCTGCGTGCCCTCATCGAGACGGAGACTGCCATCGAGATCAACACGCGCCGCCTTTCCGTACCGCGCGGCATCAAAGAACTCGCGCCCGTCTACCGCCGCTATCACGAACTCGGCGGGCGGTACATTACCATCGGCTCGGATGCCCACGTCCCAGAGGGGGTTGGGCGCAACTATGACCGCGCCCGTGAGCTTGCATGCGCATTTGATCTCACGATTGTCACATTCCGCGAGCAGAAAATGGTGATTTGTGAAAATTGAGCTTTATAGAAAAATGCGTTCAACTCTTTGAGGACCCTCTTTTCTTCGTTGCCTCTCTTACTCTTTCCTGTTATAATACAGGGTAGGGTGGGGAGGCGTTTTTGTGCTCAGTAATTTTTTTGTCGCACTCGGCGGCGTCGTGCCTCTCTTCTGCCTGATGGCGGTCGGCGTCTTTGTGAAGCGGTCTCGTTTTCTAAGTGAGGAAGAACTCCTGCATGTGAACAGCATGGTGTTCCGTGTGTTCTTCTTCTTCATGATGTTCTACAACATCTATATCTCCGATCCGGGGACAGCGTTTCAGCCACTGCTCATGATCTTCGGTGCGGGCGGAGTGCTCCTCACGGCTCTCGTCTTCGGAATCATCGTCTGCCGCATTGAGCCTGATAACGCGCGGCGCGGTCCGATGATCCAGGCGGCCTTTCGCGGCAACTACGTCCTCATGGGCATTCCGCTCGTCGCTAATATCTTTGGAGATGCGGCGATTGCGATCCCAACCATGATGATCGCCGTCATTGTTCCGCTCTACAATATACTCGGCGTGCTTGTGCTTGAGACCTTTCGCGGCGGACGTTTCGACCTTCTGCCGATTCTGCGCAGCGTACTCATGAATCCCATGATACTCGGCGCGATTGCAGGGGCACTGTGTCGCCTCGTGCAGCTGCCGATCCCTGCGCCTGTCCTCAAACCCGTCGCCCAGATTGCGGCAGCGACCACGCCTGTCGCCCTCATCATCCTTGGTGCATCGTTCCACGGCGGCAGCTATCACACACACCTGCGGCAGCTGATCTTCTCGGTAACCTCACGCCTCATCATTGTACCAGCCGTCGTGCTTCCACTTGCAATTGCACTTGGCTTTCGGAATGTTGAACTCGTTACGCTCATTGCTATCTTTTCCACACCCTGTGCCGTCGCTGGATTTGCCATGGCACAGCAGATGAGGGCAGATGCGGAGCTGGCGGGCAACTGTGTCGTATACAGCAGTGCACTGTCTTGCTTTACTATTTTTGGTTGGGTCTTTTTGCTCAAAACAATGGAATTCTTTTGACGAAGGGCAACACCTTGACAGTTTACTTTAATTTTGTATAATTGGAACTAGGTCATAATAAGAAAAGGAGCCGTCTACGATGATATGGAAGAAAGGCCTCACAGTATTCAGTGCCTTTGTCGTTGCTGGGAGTGTTGGGATCATGGCACCGACTGTACAGGCGTCAGAGAGCACATCTGTCTCCATAGCAGGGAACGATATGCCGCATCATATCGTTGAGGGCGGTGACTTCAAGACAGCAACTCTTCGTCCGGATCGCCTGCTTGAGACGTATCGCCTGACCAAATACGATGTCATTGATATCCAGGTCATTGGACTACCGGAGGGGGCAGGTATGAGCGATATCATGATCGGTCCCGACGGCTACGCACAGCTTCCGTACGTCGGATCGGTGAAGCTTGCCGGACTTACCCTTGATGAAGCGAAGGCTGTGTTGATGGAGCGCATGGGGCAATATCTGCGCTTCCCGGATATGTCACTGATCATGCGTTCCTACGGACCACGCAAGGTCTATGTCATGGGGGAAGTCGGCTCGCCAGGGATACACGAACTCTCTGCCGATAATCTCAATGCATATGCGGCGCTCTCCTCTGCGGGAGGCATTAAGCGTCGTGGACGCAGTACGCAGGTGCAGGTACTGCGTGTTGTCGGCGATACCATGTACTATAAGACCTTGAATATCAAGAACTACATCAAAAAACACGACCTCACACAGAATGTCGTTCTGCAGGATGGCGACATCGTCTATGTACCGCGCTCCAATGGGATTAAGCTTGATGAGGATGTCCTGCCATATGTGAATGTGTGGGCGATGTATAAGGCTTTGACGAAGTAAGTCGGGAGGAGATTGAATTATGGAACGCAATGAAGATTCGATCGACCTCGGACGTCTGTTTCGGATAATGAGTGATCACAAGCCTGTTATATTCGGCATTGTTGGAATTTGTACGCTTATGGCGCTCGTAATTTCTTTCATTCTACCAAAACAGTACGAGTCTACGACATTGGTTCAGACGCGTACTGCTGCAAAAGTTGATGTTTCAGGCGCTGCAGCAGCGATGGCACTCCTTGGAGGAGGCAATGTTTCTTCACCCACATTGAATTACATTGAACTCATGAAATCACGAACAGTTTTAGAACCAATCATTGACAGTCTTGACTTTGAAGAAGATAAGAAACCTGATGAAAAAAAGTTTGCAAAAAAATATCTTGAGATAAAAAATACCAAGGGGACAAATTTAATCGAAGTGACTTCTGTTTGGGAGACGCCAGAAGACGCGCAGCGTATCTCACAGGCGGTTGTTGATAACTTCCTCCTCATGCAGACGAATATGAACCAGCAGACGCAGTCCCTTCTCATGATGTTCCTCGATGATCGTGCAGGACAGGCGAAGCGTGATGTCGAGGAGGCGGAGGCGAAACTGGCAGAATTTAGTCGTGAGCATAAGCTATACAGCCCTGATGATCAGGCTAGGGCTGCAATCGAGCAGATGGCAGCCTTCGATAAGGCGATCGGCGAGGTGGAGGTTGCAGCACGGTCGGCGCAGGCATCTCTTGATGCGGCGAATGAGCGGCTTGGAGAGCAACAATCTGCGAGCAAGGCATATAACATCTCGGATAATGAGACCGTACAGAAGATCCGTGATCAGATTGTTGCCAAACGGATTCAAATCGTGGGCCTTGAGCAGAATTACACCGAACTGCATCCGAGCGTCCAGCAAGCGCGCAAGGAACTCGAGCAGCTGCAACACCTCCTTCATTCGGAGGTTGTGGCTACGGTCGAGTCCAATACGGTAACGCTCAACCCAACGCAATCGCAGATGCTCAGTAACCGTGCTCTCGCCTCGGTTAATCTTGCTGTTGCAAAGGCAAGTGCTGTCGCCCTGAAAGAACAACAGGCCAAGAAGGAAGAAGAACTGGGAACTTTCCCGGATGATGTAATGGAGTATATGCGCCTCAAGAGGGACTCGACCATCAAGAATGAGGTGTATTTGAATCTCGTCAAACAGTATGAGCAGAATAAGATTCAGGCAGCCATGGAGAGTATGGATATCCAGATTGTAGATATGGCGAATCTACCGGATATCGATAAGCCTGTTGCGCCGCGCAAGAAGTTGATTGTGGCGATTGGCTTTGTGGTTGGTATTCTTATTGCAATGGGCTATAGTCTACGTGTCTATCGACGCGAAGCATAATACAGAAAAGGAGGGGAGCATATTTATGCATACGGGAACTCAGATTCCGGATCGCATACGCAGAATATGTGCCCCTCTGCTTTTTATTATCTGCGATTATGCTGCCATTCTCCTTGCGGAGAAGATGGCATTTGGTCTGCATGACCTCTATGGGCTCTTTATGGGGACATCCTATCACGTTCCCGATGCCTATCTCTTCTTTTGGATTCCGCTCGTCTTTATCGCTTTCCTCGGGATTGCGCAAACCTATACAAAGATGCAGCCGATCCTTGAGACGGTGCGGCAGATCTTCTATGCCATACTGTATGCGCTTATCACCTGTATTGTGGCACTTTACTTTATGGAGGCAAGCATACTCGCATCACGTCTCTATGTCGTTTTGTTTGGATGCCTTGCGTTGTTCAACGTCTATGCCGTGCGCTATGTCCTGATGAAGCTCCTTAAGGTGACACAGACGTTTGTAAAGCCCGTTATCATCATCGGCGCCGGCAAAACAGCAGAGCTTGTCCTTCAGTTCTTTGAAGGCGATTTGGGCTATCGTTACCGGGTTGTCGGTCTTTTGGACGATAACCCGATTTCAGAGATGCTGCCGCAAAAATTTTTATTATTGGGCAAGGTGAGCGATGCTGAGACCATTATTCGGGATTCCGGGATACAGACCGTCATCATTACAGCACCGGGAATGGACAGTGAGCGTCTTGAAAAACTTGTCGCAAAGATTCAGCCCCTTGTTCGGGATATTCTGTTTGTTCCTGATTTGATGATGCTTCCTTTGGGACATGTCGGTGTTGAGCCGTTCTATACCGAAAAAGTCTTTATGCTCAGTATCCGCAACAATCTTGCACGGAGGAGGAATCGTCTGGCAAAGCGTATCTTTGACCTTGTTGCTACGATCTGCGGCGGGCTTTTGATCTTGCCGATTCTTTTGATCTTGGCGATTCTCGTTGGGATTGACAATAAGGGGCGTATCATCTTCGCGCATCGCCGCGTGGGACGGAACGGGAAGCTTTTTCCCTGCTATAAATTCCAGTCCATGGTATCGGATGCGCAGGAACGTCTGGAAGAATACCTTGCAAAGAATCCGGAAGCCCGGAAAGAGTGGGAGGAGTCCTTCAAACTTACAAACGATCCCCGTGTTACAAAACTTGGGGCGTTTCTTCGTAAAACAAGCCTTGATGAACTGCCCCAGCTCTGGAATGTGCTGATGGGCGATATGAGTCTTGTCGGCCCCCGCCCTATTGTGACAAAAGAGGTTGAGCGGTATGGGGACTATATCCGTGAGTATTACATGGTTCCGCCGGGCATCACGGGGATGTGGCAGGTAAACGGGCGCAGCGATACGACCTATGAGGAACGGGTTGCTATGGATACATGGTATGTACGCAATTGGTCTGTTTGGATTGATCTGGTATATCTGTTTAAAACGGTAAAAACGGTGTTTACAGGAAAAGGTGCGTATTAAACCTTATAAGGGGGCAGGTCGATTGTGAAGGTGTTGCATGTTGGAGAGTATGTAAAAGGCGGCGTGGCGACCTATTTGCATACGTTGTTCTCTGGTGAAACACCGGACGATATAGATGACTATTTAGTATTGAGCCATCCTATGTCGGAAAAAAGATGGGAACTTCCATCGTCAAAAGTATATTACTATCCCTATGCAAGAACTCTCTTGAATATTCCTCGGGCTATGGTTCGCATTTGGAGAGTGATTTGCCAAGTAGAGCCTGACATATTGATGGTTCACAGCACATGGGCAGGTGTTTTTGTACGTTTTCCCTATCTATTTCTGCCCAAAGGAAAGAAAAAAATCATTTATAACGCACATGGGTGGGCATTTCTGAGAGAAACATCTCTCAGAAATAAAAAAATATATGCTCTTGTGGAAAAGCTGTTATCATACGTGACGGATTGTATTATCAATGTATCGGATTACGAGCAAAATGCCGCGATTGCATTTGGTATTCCCTCAAAAAAAATGTTGCGCATATACAATGGGGCGGATGTTCTTGGAGCAGTGCCAGCTGTAGAAATTCTCGGATTTGATCCGGATAAGATAAACCTTCTCTTTGTAGGTCGATTGGATCGGCAAAAGGGACTGGATTGGCTTTTGGAGCAATTTCATTATAACGTATCAAGACAGGATGTGCATTTATATGTGATTGGTGATTCTGTTGTACAGGATCAGAAGATATCCGTATCAGATGATCGGGTCACTTTCTTAGGATGGGTCGACTATCAACAGATCGACGGGTATTATAGCATTTGCGATGCACTTATTATGCCTTCCCGATGGGAAGCCTTCGGTCTTACAGCGGTTGAAGCTATGCGCAATGGAACTCCGGTGATTGCGAGTAATCGGGGAGCCCTGCCAGAGTTGGTTCACAAGAATCAAAGCGGATGGTTGTTCGAATTGGATGATGGCGGCAAATCTTTGCAAGAAATTTTGGACTCACTGGATAAGTCATCATTGATTAATATGGGGAAGAATGCTAGAACTCTCTATGAAGCAGAGTTTACAGCTAATAAAATGAGAAAAGCTCTTTTCTCGACATATTATAAAGTTGCTAAGGAATAGAGTCCTTATTATAAGAGAGGAGTTCCTGTCAGAAATGGCTGTGAATAAGTTCTATTGGAAGTATCGTATTAGCGAGCATATAAAGACTTTCCTAAAGAAACATCCCAAAGTGAATTATCTGCAGAGAGTTTTACGTCATTGTAATGACGCGACCTTTGTGAATAATGTCATGACGATAGGTCATAATCCAAATTCCCTTCATTTGCAGTCCTATGGAGAAAAACATCCGGATAAGAACATTTTTTTTATTGAAGTCAATGGTGCTATGGGGGCAATGTACCGTTATATGTTATATGCTCTTTGGGAGGCAGAACGGTTGGGGTTTACGCCGGTTATAAAATTTCACGACAGTTGTATTTATCGAGAGGCGCATCTGATCGATGGGACGGATAATGCCTTTGAGTATTATTTTTCACAGCCAACAGATGTATCTCTTTCAGATGTATATGAAAGCAGTCGCGTTTTCTTTCTTGAATTGCCACATTTCTCGCGTATTGAATATGATCTAGGAAATTTGAATCCTGACGCGCCTGTCGGATATGTTGTCAATGAAGAATATTTGAAAAAATTGGCAGGTGTGGCCCGCAAGCATCTCCATCTGAATGAAAAAACAAAGCGTTTTTTTGAGAATAGCTTTTGGAAACTCCTTCCACGGGGAGAGTCGGAGAAAAAGGTTTTAGGGGTTCATGTTCGTGGAACGGATTTCGCACTCCAATGGGAAGGACATCCCAATATGGTGACGGTGGAGGATTTTTTCTCCGCAATTGATGATGTCTTGGACAAAGAAGGTGGATTTACCCATATTTTCCTTGCAACCGATGATAATACGAGGCTTGAGGCGTTCAAGGAACGTTATGGAGAACGATTGCTCTACTATGAAGATGTGCACCGAGGAGAAGGTGTTCGTCTTGCAATATTGGATGCGTTGGATCGGGAGAATACACATTATCTGGATGGCCTTGAGGCATTGCGTGATATGTACACACTGGCGGCATGTGATGGACTGATTGCAGGGCTTTCTCAGATTTCTATTTCAGCGCGCATTCGGCGTTTGGCGGATTATGGACCTTTTGAATACATGAATATTTTAGACAAGGGGTTGTATCGGAGCTAATGCGAGTTCTTAATGTCCTGCGAAACAGCGCGTATTCGATGGTGTTCTACGTGTTGGCAGCAGTCCTTGGCATTCTGCTGCGACAGGCGTTTACCCGTTATATGCCGATCGAGCTGCTCGGCCTGGAAGGTCTGTTTTCCAATCTTCTCACGATATTGTCCTTGGCGGAGCTTGGCGTCAGTACTGTCATCAGCTATGGTCTTTATCGTGAGTTTGCAAATGGAAATGAGCAAGAAATCAATATGCTGATGAGTGTATATCGGTATATTTATCTCGTTATAGGCACGTTCGTTTTTCTGGTCGGCGTTGTTCTCTTTTTCTTCCTCCCATGGATTGTACAGGATGATAGTATCTCGTGGTACTATGTTGAGTTCGTTTATGTGATACAGATAGGGACAGTTCTCAGTTCTTATTTTTTGGCATATCGCAGGACACTTTTTACAGCAAATCAAAAGGATTTTGTTTGCTCACGTGCGGATATTGCATGTACGCTCAGCTCGAATCTTGTCAAGTTTTTGGCGGTTATTGTGTGGCAGGACTATTTCCTCTATGCGGCAACGGGTCTGACCTTCAATATTATTGCGAATGTCTACCTGCATCGTAAGGCGGGAAAAATGTATCCATTTCTGCATTCGGTAAAGGTGACAGTTGCAGATATGCGTGCACGTAAATTCTTTACAGATGTTGGAAACTTTCTCGTACATAAGCTTTCTTATATCATCTATTTTGGCACAGATGCCATTGTCGTTTCGACCGTCCTCGGACTCCGCATGGCAGGATTGCTCTCAAATTATATCCTGATTTACACGGGAGTCAATTCCATCATGTATAAAATACTGCAGGGGATCATACCCAGTGTCGGAAATCTGATCTACGCTGAGGATAAAGAGAAAAGTTATAAAGTATACCGTATGTTGGATATGATGTACTTGTTCTGGGGCGCTTACATTGCGTGCATCTATGCAGTTGTATTGCAGCCGTTCATGCGAACGTTCTTCGGTGGGGATTTTTTGTTGCCGGAGGCGTATGCCATTGCTTTGGCTGTTAATACATTATTGGGAATACAGTTTGAAAACGCATATAATTTCCGCAGTACGCATGGGACGTTTGATAATGATCGCAGCTATATGGTTGCATCTGCTGCTGTAAATTTATTCCTTTCCATAGGACTCGTATACGTTTACGGCATTGTTGGCATTATGATAGGGACAATCGCAGGACTTTTGTGCATCGTTTATGGCCGTGTACAATTTGTATTTCGAATTATCTTTAAGCGAAGTATGAAGTCGTACTTGTGGAGTCATCTTAGATGGAGTTTGTTGGTCGCGGTAGAAATTTTGTTGATATATATCATGGTTGACTATTTAGCACTTCCTGATACATATCTTTATCTTGTTGTAAAATGCTTGCTGATTGCAGTTCTGATGGGGGCGATGCAGATATTGTTCTTTCATCGGACGCAGGAATTCAAAGATATATGTAGCTATATGAAAACGGTAAAGGGGATTGTCTATGAGAAATTACATAAAGAAAAGGTCTAATAGTCTTTAAAACAGGGACGTATACAATAAACGAGGTGGGCAAATGATTATAACGAAGACGCCTTTTCGTATGTCGTTTTTTGGCGGCGGAACGGATATGGCAGAATTCTATGAGCAGTATGGAGGGAGCGTTTTATCGACGACCTTCGATAAGTATTGTTATGTGACGGCACGTCATTTGCCGCCGTTCTTTGAGTATTCCAGCGAGTTTTCCTATGCCAATATTGAACGTGTTAAAACTGTAGATGATATTGAACACCCGCTGATCCGTAACCTCATGAAGTTTAAGGACATGCACGAGATCCGCCTTTCCTACGAGGCAGATCTACCGGCGAGGACGGGACTTGGAACCTCATCTTCCTTTGCAGTCGGCATGTTGAATGCTTTCTATGGACTGAAGGGAAAACGTGTAGACAAACGGCGGCTGGCGGATGAAGCCATTTACGTGGAACGCGTTCTCTGCCGTGAGGCCGGCGGGATTCAGGATCAGATCGCGGCGGCTTTTGGCGGCTTGAACCGCATCGATATGGACAAAAACGGCTATAAGGTTACGCCTCTTATCATATCAAATCAGCGAAAAAAAGAATTTAATGACAACCTCATGCTATTCTTTACAGGATTCTCACGCTTTTCTTCGGAGATACAGAAGGAAACAGAAAAAAATATCGCGAACAAGATTAAGAATCTGATTGAAATGAAAGCCTTGGTCGATCAGTCTGAGGAGATTCTGACCTCCAAAGGAGATCTGAACGAGTTCGGGAAATTGCTTGACTATACATGGAATCTGAAACGCGGCATCTCAGATGCTGTTTCTACAGATTCCATTGACCGTATCTATCAGAGAGCGATGAAGGCAGGGGCAACAGGCGGAAAACTGCTGGGAGCCGGCGGCGGTGGTTTCTTACTATTCTATGTGGAAAGGGATAAGCAGGAACGTGTTCTGAACGAATTGGAGGATTTACTGTATGTCCCATTCCTCTTTGAAAATGAGGGAACACAGGTTATCTATTTCAAAGCAGAAGATTATGATGTTCCGGAAAAATACCTCAAGTAGATAAGGGTGAAGATTTTGGGTGGATTTGAAGGGAAAACCGTACTGATGGTGAATTGTGATTTCGTCTACCCACCGGATCATGGTGATCGGGTGGATTCATGGAATCGCATCAAATGCTTACGACAGATGGGATGTATTGTAGATTTGATCTGCACAGTGAAAGAATCGCCAAAGCAGGAATATGTGGACGAAGTAAAAAAATATGTGCGGAACTTGTTTCTTTGTCCACGCAAGAACCGCATCGTCGATATATTTTCTTTTCTTCCGTTACAGCTGAAATCAAGAGAACAGTTAAAACATGTGGGCTTAGAGGGTAAATATGATTACTTGATCGTTGATGATACTGCTGCCATGCTTATTTTGCAGAATCCAAGGTTGTCTTATGATAAAGCGATGCTGCATATGAACAATGACAACTATGTTTATTTCAAAGGGCTTGCGAGCAGTGAGGGCGTCCTTTGGAAAAAAGTGTACTTTCTTCTGGATGCATTCAAGTATAAGCAAATAGATGTTGCTGTCGTTCGTTCCCTCCCGAATATCGCTTTTGTTTCTTATGATGAAATGCTTCGCTACAAAAGAGCATATCCCCAAATCCATGCGACATTTTTGCCTGTGGCAATTGAGACGGAATACAGGGAACAGGCACTGGATTCGAAGACGGTCTTGCTGATAGGGTCGTTGTTCATGATTAACAATCAGGACGCTGTTCGCTTTTATTTGCAGAAAGTGCATCCGCATCTGACGCGGGATGTCGAGGGGTATCGTCTGATTATTGCCGGGAACAGCAGGAAACAAGGAATTGCGTGGATTGAGAAGCTGACAAGTGATTATAACAATGTAGAGATCCATGATACACCGGAGAAATTGGATGAGCTCTATGCACGATCGAGTGTTTTTGTCAATCCCATGCGATATGGCGCCGGCGTAAAATTAAAGACGGTGAACGCCATTGTAAACGGGCTTCCTGTTGTCGCTACCACAATCGGCAACGAGGGAACAGGGCTTATCCATGGAGAGCAAGTCCTTGTGGATGACGACCCAAAAGCCCTTTGCAGGTATATCACAGAGCTTTTGGGAGATGTTTCTGTGCGCCGAAATTTTGTCAACCGCGCACAGGCATATTTGAGAGAAAATTACAATCAAAAGGAAAAACTGTCTGCTTATTTGCTATCGTTGTAAGGGGGGGTATGAGTGCCAATCGCTTCGGTGTTATTGTTGATCTATATGGGATACATTTTGTTGGCGGGAGGCTCTTCAAAGGAAAAATATCTCTCCTTTTTGACACTGGCAACCATCATGGCCATTGCGATGCCGCAAGGATATTTGCTGTTGGTTGGCGATACGGAGATTTCCAGCCTTAGAAAATTATCCGGACTTGTATGCTTTCTGTACGGTTTATATTATATTTTGATTCATAGGATGCAGTTGCCGCAACAATTAGTATTTCGTACCGGGCTGCTTCTGGCAAGCCTTATGGCGGGTATCCTTGCAGCACTTGTTTATCCTTATACAGAGCCGATTATACCACCACTTCCTGATTATTCGTGGGATCTTTATACAATGGGGCAATGCACCAAGGTTGTCGCTCCTCTTGAAGTAGGGAATGCATTCCGTCTTTATTTTGGTGTGGTGACGTTTTTGGGCATAGTTGCCAGTGTTAAAATCATCTGTAATGATGATGATCTTATGGTTGTGTTGAAAAGGGTGATTGTATATTCTCAGCCATTGGCATACTACGCCATATTTGAGTTTGTTGAAAAAAACATACTTGGGAATTTAACCCTGACGTATGACATTAATGAAATTATTTTTGGTGTAGGTGAAAGCACCTTTACACATGCCTTTACAAAAGGCGGCGATCTCTATGTTCTGCAAGGGGTGACAAAAGAGGCATCACATTTTATCCTTTCCATGTTTGTTATTGCATTGAGTATTCTTATCTGGAATAAAATTCAAACGGTTCGATTTAATAAATCGGGAATTTCTGTTTATCATGTCTATCTACTTCTTTTGATTGTCTTGATGATTCTTTCCGGCGGATTTTCTGCATGGTGGTGTCTCTTTATTTTGTTCTTGGTCTACTTTTCCCTGCGATATGATATTTATAAAAAAACTTTGCGTGAGAGTATTCCCTATATTATTGTGACACTGATGGTTGTCTTTTCGGTTGTTGGAGGTGTTCTGTTTTTCTTTGGAGAAGAAATGGAATATGCGATTGCACGCATGGAGGATGTACTCTATACGATAAATGCTCTTGCAACAAGTGGGGCATTGGCGGCGATCGGGGCGGAGGGAGAGCTTTCGACTTTTGCACGGCTGACAAGTATCTTTGATGTCACGGCAAGCTTTGTGGACCGCCCTTTGTTGGGGCTGGGAATTGGATTTCAGTTTGCGCTGGCTGCACTTCCAACGATGCTGTCTGATCTAGGGGTAGTAGGGCTTATCCTATGGTTTCGCGTATTAGCTTCCTCAGCAGGGAGGATTCAGCAGCGATATGATCTTATATTTCTGAGCATTTTTGTCGTTGTTTGGGGAATGTTTTTTGGAGTGGTTACACTTTATGTGGAGCCGTACGTTTTGATTCTTTTTGAATGTACGAGACTTTATGCAAGTCGGTAGTTTTAGATGGTATATTCCGGATTATGTTAACATTGAATCGAATGCTCGAAAAAGGTGAACTGGATGAATATTCTTGTAATTATGCCGCTGAAAGTTTATCCTGCTATCGACGGGGGACTGCAAGGTCTCCGGGTACATCATCGTATGTTGCATCAGATGGGGGTCAAACTTTACGGTGTCATGAGTAATGTCAATGATGGATGCGAGGATTGGCGCGAGTACATGCCGGAATTCGAAGATCTTTTGATTCTTCGGCGTTGTCATCCAAAGGTTGGCAAACGACCAGTGAAGGCGCTGTCGGAATGGCTGCTGTCCGGTAAACCAAGACGTGCTCAGGTTCTTGAATCAAGAGAAAATAAGAAACATGTGATGGACTACATCGAGAAGCATAATATTGATACAATTCTTCTTGAACTGCCATTTACGGCAGAGCATATCGACTTTGAAACTGTGAAAAAAAAGGGAATACGGATCATTCTTGTTGAACATAATGTGGAATATATTTACGAGCAGGAAGCATTGTCTAAATATGGTTGTCTGGCTTGGCCGGAAATTAGCCGGATGAAAAAGTATGAAAGAACAATTTTGCCGCAGGCGGACAAGATTGTTACAGTCTCTCCGGTGGATAAGGAAATTTTGGAAAAGGAGTTTGGATTGACCAATGTGATCTTTTTGCCGATTCCAATGGAGATGCCTGATATTCGATGGAAAGAAAGGGCTTCAAAGCATATCATTTTCAATGGTTCACTGAATTCCTATGTAAACTATTATAGTATGAAGGAGTTTTGCAAAACTGTTTTTCCGAAGTACTCAAAACGTTATCCGGAGATGAAATTGCTCATTACAGGCGGGGTTAAGGATTCTGTTCGAAAAGAGTTTTCTCATGCAAATATTGAATTTACCGGCTTTGTTAGTGAGGAACGTCTGTATGAGTTACTATGTTCTTGCCGTTTTATGGTTTCACCGATTATTGTTGGCTCCGGGACGAAATTGAAATTGATTGAAGGTCTCTCGATCGGGATTCCGATTGTGGCATCGGAGCATTGTTTTGAAGGAGTTCCTTTTACGACGGAGTACGAGAAACCGTATCTTGTCTCATCGAGAACGGAGGAGTATTTGGAACACATGGGTTGCCTGACAGAATCGGCAGAAGTGAGAAGCTCTCTATCTCGGGGGGCAGTTGAATTTTTTTATGATACCTTTGTTTCGCCGAAGAATAGAAAAAAATGGGCGACGATTCTAGGACTTAAGGTGGGAGAAAATTTTGAAAAAGTCCGGTAAGTTTATGAGATATATCAATGATCTTCCGCCACTGAAAGAACTTTTATTAGCAACAAATAGTTTTTTTCGTGGATACATTGTGAATCACATCATTGCACATATCCCTTGCGAATTATTTCGATGGGTTTACTATCGCTTTGTTGTAAAAATGAAGATGGATAGATCAGTCTTTATTTATATGGGGGTTTACCTATACCCACCAACTTTTCATGGTATTTCGATCGGGAAAAATACGGCAATCAATCGAAATGTCATTCTTGATTGGCGCGATGATGTATATATTGGGAATAATGTAAACATCTCGGCAGAAGCCGCCATATATACCGGTGGTCATCGAATCAATTCAACGGATTTTGCCTATTATTCCGCACCGGTTCGGATCGAGGATCGCGTGTGGATCGGCACACGGGCGATGATTATGCCCGGGGTTACCATTGGGGAGGGGGCGGTCATCCTCCCCGGGGCTGTTGTCACGCAGTCCGTTCCGCCATTCAGCCTTGTGGGAGGTGTACCCGGCAAAGTGATTGGGACAAGGCAGAAGGATTTGACCTATGATCTGACCTATCGCGGCTGGTTTCTGTAAGGTCTAAGTCTTTTTAGGAGGAGATACATGGAAGCAATCATTTTGGCCGGTGGCTTTGGTACACGGCTGAAGCATATTGTCTCAGATGTACCTAAACCAATGGCTTCCATAGATGACAGGGGAACGCCGTTTTTATCAATCTTATTGGATAAGCTGTTTCAATATGGTTTCGAGAAAATCATTCTGTCAACAGGGTATATGCACAATAAGATCGAGGAATATTTTGGCGATAGCTATCGTGGAGTCCGGTTGATTTATTCGGAGGAGAAAACGCCTCTTTTGACAGGGGGCGCAATCAAGAAAGCACTTTCCTGTTGTGACGAGGAAAATGTCTTTGTGCTCAATGGAGATACCTACTTTGATGTGGACTTTTCTCAGATGAAGAGGGAATTTGAAGAATCCAAGGCGGATGTTTCCATTGCCGTTAAAGAAATGAAGGACTTTGATCGGTATGGTACCGTGGTTCTGGAAGGAAAACAAGTTTGCGCTTTTCGTGAAAAGGAGCAGCAATCTGCCGGTTGGATCAATGGTGGCATCTACTGCCTTCGAAGGGATCTACTGAATGAGGCGGAGGATAAGTTTTCCTTTGAAAAACATTTGGAAATCTATGTCCGAAAGTTGGACATCATAGCGTATCTTTCGGATGGATTTTTTATCGATATTGGCATTCCTGAGGATTACTTTCAGGCTAGAGATAGATATGCAGATAGTGGATTTGCGTGAATCTACAAAGTATAGAATGGAGGACGAAGATGAAAAAAGCATTTATTACAGGGCTGACGGGGCAAGATGGCTCCTATCTTGCAGAATTTCTGCTGGAAAAAGGCTATGAGGTGCATGGCATTGTTCGCCGTGCGAGCGTGTTTAATACGGCACGTATCGAGCATTTGATGAAGGATATTCACACGTATCACGGTGATATGATTGACTCATCCAACCTCAATCGCCTGATGGAAAAGATTCAGCCGGATGAAATTTATAATTTGGCGGCACAATCCCATGTGCAGGTTTCTTTTGACGTGCCTGAATTTACCGCAGATGTAGATGGGCTGGGTACGCTTCGACTTCTTGACACGATTCGAGAGATGCGCAGCAATACGCGTTTTTATCAGGCATCGACATCGGAACTCTTTGGCGGGCTTCCTGAGACTGCACCGCAGAGCGAGAAAACTCCGTTCTATCCCAAGAGTCCGTACGGCGCAGCGAAGCTATATGCGTACTGGATTACGGTGAACTTTAGAGAAGCCTACAATCTGTATGCGTGCAATGGCATCTTGTTCAACCATGAATCTCCGCGCCGTGGTGAGACGTTTGTAACGAAGAAAATCACACGCGCCGTCGCGCGCATTGCGCAGGGGCGACAGGATAAAATTTCCCTTGGCAATCTGGATGCGAAGCGCGATTGGGGCTATGCAAAGGACTACGTCGAGGCAATGTGGCTCATGCTGCAGCAGGAGAAGCCGGATGACTTTGTCATTGCGACGGGTGAAACGCATACAGTACGCGAGTTTACGGAACTCGCTTTCCATCATATCGGTGTGGAGCTTGCCTGGGACGGCGAGGGTGTCGAGGAAAAGGCGTATGACCGCAAGACGAATCGTCTGCTGGTTGAGGTGAATCCGAAGTACTTCCGTCCTGCCGAGGTCGAGTTTCTGTGGGGAGATCCGACCAAGGCGAAGGAGAAGCTGGGATGGACGAACAAGACGAGCTTCGAACGTCTTGTAGAGATCATGATGGACTACGATATGAAGTTTGACAGCTATGGCGGTGATCACAAATGATTTTATTGACGGGGGCGACGGGCTTTCTTGGAAAACGTGTCGCAAAAAAACTGGAAGCACGTGGTTTAGAATTTTATCCGACATCGCTTTCGATGGGGATGGATCTGCGGGATTTCTCCGCTGTTCAAATGCTGTTCAAAGAAGTAAAGCCTGAGAAAGTCATCAACTGTGCGGCATACGTTGGCGGAATCCAGTTCGGTTATAAGCATCCGGCAGAGCTTTTCCGCAACAATCTTCTGATGACGATCAACCTCTTAGAGGCTTGCAGAGAGCTTTCTGTGCAGCGACTGGTCAACCCTATTTCGAATTGTGCCTATCCGGCTCGCGCGACATTCTTTAAAGAGGACGAATTCTGGGAAGGAGAGCTACACGAGTCAGTGATGGTTTATGGTCATGCGCGTAAGACTTCCTGGGTCGGTGCATGGGCATATGAGAAGCAGTATGGGCTGGACTCCCTCAATCTGATTCTTTCCAATATGTACGGTCCGGAGGATCACTTCGAGGAGGAGCGATCCCATGCGCTCGGCGCTCTCGTTATGAAGATTGTCAAGGCAAAGCGCGAGAACCTGCCCGAGGTCATTGTGTGGGGGTCGGGAAAGCCCGTACGCGAATGGCTCTATGTCGATGATGGTGCGGAAGCGATGGTGCGCGGGCTTGATGCGCCGCACTCGGAACAGCCGGTGAACATCGGTGTAGGTAAGGGAATTTCCATCATCGATATGGCGAAACTCATCCAAGAGGATGTCGGCTATACGGGAGAACTGAAACTCGATCCCTCGAAGCCTGATGGGGCTCCGTATAAGACTGTGGACGGGAGCAAGGGGGCTGAACTCCTTGGCTGGAGTCCGGAAAAGAATTTCAGAGATGGGATTCGGGAGACGGTCGAGTGGTATCTTGAGCATTGCTAAAGTGCTTCTTGTTTTGTTGTAATTTGATTGAAATGAGGTACATACATGAAAATCGTACAATCTCCAAGCGGGAAGATTTTAGCGAAGCATATCACGGCAGATGATATTCAGGATGGTCTTGGATTTTTTTCGGATGATAGTGACTTTATTCAGGTTGGAACATGGCGCTATGAAGCGGGTAAGGATCTGTTGGCGCATCAGCATAATCTTGTAGAGCGTACGGTCGAACGAACACAAGAGGTGCTTGTGATTCAAAAAGGTTCGATTCAGGCAAGTATCTTTGATGAGGATGAGGAACATACGCTGCTCGACAGCTTTGTTGTCAAGCAGGGAGAAGTTTTGGTCTTGCTCAATGGCGCGCATGGGTATAAGATATTAGAAGACGGTACGCAGGTCGTCGAGATCAAGAATGGGCCCTATTTGGGGGCTGAGGTGGATCGGGTTCGCATCTGATCGTCGGAGGTGCAATTATGCCATATACAGATCTGGTGTATAAATTCAAGAAGATCGGAAAGAATGTCCAGATTGGGCGCAACGTATATTTCCGCTACCCTGGTGAAGTGGAGATTGGCGATAATGTCATCATTGACGATTTTTGTTATTTTACCACCAGTGTGAAGATCGGCGATTACTGTCATATATCTCCTTCCTGCTCTGTTATTGGAGGAAAAGCCTCCTACTTTGAAGTAGGCAACTACTGTGGTATTGCTGCAGGATGCCGTATTATTTGCGGATCGGATGACTTCTTGGAGGGGTTTGGAAATGTGACCATTCCCATTCAGTTCAGACCGAAATGCCAGGCAGCTGAAGTTGTCATAAAAAATCATGTGCTTATCGGGTCAAATACCGTGATTTTGCCCAATGTTACCATTGCTGAAGGCTCGGCAGTAGGTGCATTATCGCTAGTCAATAAATCTACAAAGGAATGGTATTTGCATCTAGGCAATCCGGCAAAGTCGATGGTGCCAAGAAACCGCGAGGAAATTTTGGCGAAGGAACGAGAATTTCTAAACTCCGTGTCTGGCAGATAAGAGGTTAATGCTCGCTGCTGTACATAAGTTTTACTTGGTGAGATTTTATAGGAGAATACACATGGATAAATTTATCAATCAGATGGAGCCGTGGTTTGACGAAGCTGAGGCGAATGCAGTACATGAGTATATGAAGTCCGGCGGCTGGGTGACAGAGTTCCGAAAGACGCGTGAGTTTGAAGACCGTATCGCCGAATACACAGGGGCGAAGTATTGTTCTGTCGTTGCAAATGGTACGGTCAGCCTTTCAATTGCCCTGATGGCCTGTGGTGTGAAGAAGGATGATGAGGTTATCGTTCCTGACTATACAATGGTTGCCACACCGAACTCTGCAGAGCTGATTGGAGCAAAGGCTGTTTTCGTGGATATCAATCGGAAAAATCTCTGCATGGATTTTGAAAAAATGAAAGCGGCGATTACACCGAAAACAAAGGCTGTTATGCTCGTAACGATCAATGGGCGCTATCCGGATGAAATCGAGAAGTTTGCAGAATTCTGCAAAGAGAAGGGACTCTGGTTGATTGAGGATGCCGCACAGTCTCTCGGCTCACGATTCAACGGAAAGCATCTCGGGCTTTTCGGGCATATCGGCAGTTTTTCATTCAGTGCGCCGAAGGTCATCACGACCGGTCAGGGCGGTGCGCTCATCACGGACGATGCGGAACTGTTCGACCGTATCAAGAAAATACGTGATTTCGGACGCTCGCAGGGCGGTATGGATCACTATCTTATCAAGGGCTGGAACTTTAAGTTCACAGATCTGCAGGCGGTCGTCGGCTTGGAACAAATGAAGAAGCTTTCCTATCGTGTCGAGCGCAAGAAGGAAATCGGCAAGCTGTACGAAAAGCTGCTTTCTGATGTCAAAGAGATCGAGTTTATTCCTACGAATTATGAAAACACGACCCCGTGGTTTATTGATATTCTCGTAGAGGATCGCGAAAGCCTGAAAGCCTATCTGAAGGAGCACGGCGTGGGTTCGCGCGATTTCTATCCACCGCTTCATGCAGAACCTGCCTACGGCTATGAGGGCAGCTATCCAGTGACGGAGGAGATTGCACGTAAGGGACTTTGGCTTCCATCTGCGGCACAATTGACAGATGAGGAAATTACTGAGGTTTGTGCACACATTAAGGCATATTTTTCTTGAGCAATTCGATTCGTTTATGAGGCTCCTGCCGTATTTTATGTAAAGAAATGCGGCAGGAACTTTGCGTGTTAAAATGAGCGGAACTTAAGTGATTTTTTGGGAGAATATCTGTGAAACAGTATGTGAAAAGACTTATTTTTATTACGGGAGTCTTTTTATTGATCCTGATGGGCTATAATTATGTAGTAGACGATTACGGGCTTTTCAGGGGCGACTATTCGACACCGAAACTTGGGACACCGGAACATTACGTTAAAATGAAGTTTTTGCTGCAAAATCCCCAAAAATACAATGCGTTTTGTTTTGGACCGTCTCGTGTGGGAAGCATAGATCTCACACGCATCCATAATGGATATACGTATTATAATATGACGTATGCTGCCGGTGTTCCCTATGAGTGGCTGAATGATATGAAACAGCTTATTGCAGGTGGGGTTGAGATACGGCAGATTCTTCTTGGCGTAGATAATGTTTCTTATTGGGGCGATCCCAAGGTCAATGAGAAGAATTTTTTGCGCAGATCTTATAAAGAATATGATTGGGCGCAGTACGTATTGCTCTTGTTACAAAAACCATCAATTGTTTCGGCGAAAACTAAGGGCACTGTTTTTGATATTTATGATACAGGAAGACCTTTTCATTACATAACAGAGCAAGAAATAGAGAAAGATCCTGAGAAATATGCAAATAACCTTCTCTATGTTACAACGCGTGGCTCCGGTAATCGAATGGATGAGGCAATGCAAGAAATACAGGAGATCAAAGAGCTGGCGGATGAAAATGGCATTGAACTCATCGTGTTCATCAATCCAATGAGCAAGGTGAACTATTTAGAGATTGACCTTAATGAATTCAATGAGTTCAAACGACGACTGGCTAGGATTACAGGATATTATGATTTTAGCGGATTGAATGAGATTGCGATAGATAACCATAACTACTATGATACGGCTCACTATCGTCCGAATGTGGGAGATAAGATCATTGACCGTATCTTTGGAATGGAAGATAGTCCCCTCCCCCGTGGATTCGGTGTTTGGGTGACGAAAGACAATGTAGAGGAGCATATTCGTGATTTGGAAAATGAATTAAACTCCTACTAGGACTCTGCGATAATGATTTGACTCCGTATAATAAAGTAATTTTTATAGGAGGCGATTATATGCCGCTTGATTTACAGAAAATCTTTACCTATCCGTATGACAATGATCTCTTGATGCGAAAGCAAAAGAGCATCCGACGGGCATTGTTGGCGCGTGAGGGTACGGGATATATGGACAAACGGATTGCCGTTCTCTGCGGATCGACAACCGATGACATTAAGAATGTTCTGGAACTCTTTCTTCTAGAGGCAGGGATTCGTCCGCAGTTCTATCAATCCGAATACAATAAGTACTATGAGGATGCCGTTTTTGGTAACTCGGAACTTGACGAATTTCAGCCGGAGATCATTGTTGTATTTACGAGTGTAGTAAATATTTTGGACGCTCCTACGCTCGGTGACAGCAACGATGTGGTTCGTGATAAACACGATGCGGAGATGAAACGATTTACGCAGATTTGGGAGAAACTCGCTGCGCGTTATCCTTCTGCAATCATCATACAGAACAATATGGAACTCTCGTATGAGACAGGTCTTGGAAATTTGGATACGGTCGAGTCCTACGGGATGACGCGGTTTATCGAGCTCCTTAACCGAAGCTTTTCCGACTATGCCGCAACGCATAATAATTTCTATCTGCATGATTTACACGGACTTGCTGCACGTATTGGACTCTCTAAGTGGCATGATCGTTTCCAGTACTATGCCTATAAATTTGCGATGAGCTACGATGTGATCCCAGATGTTTCGCTCAGTCTCGCGAAGATCATCAAGGGGATCTTGGGTAAAAACAAAAAATGCCTTGTCTTGGATCTCGACAACACTCTCTGGGGCGGCATCATTGGCGATGATGGCATGGAGAATATTGAGATCGGGCACGAAACGCCGACGGCTGAGGCATATACTGCATTTCAGCAATATGTCTTGGGGCTGAAGGCGCGAGGCATCATTTTGGCGGTTTGCTCCAAGAATGAGGAAGATGTTGCCAAGACGGGATTTGACCACCCGGATAGTGTGCTTCATGTAGATGATTTTGTTTCCTTCCGAGCCAACTGGGAACCAAAGAATCGAAACATCCAAGCGATTGCTGAAGAGATCAATATCGGTACGGACAGCCTCGTTTTCATCGATGATAATCCAGCGGAGCGACAGATCGTGCGCGATACGATGCCCGAGGTGACGGTGCCGGAAGTCGATCCTGTGGATGTGTTTTCCTACATTCGGGCGATTGAGGGGGGCGGTTATTTTGAGCCGGTAACGATCTCTGAGGATGATCGGAAGCGCAATGCCTCCTATATGGAAAACAAGCAGCGCAGAGAATTGGCAGGGGCGATGGAGAGCTATGACGACTTCCTGAAATCACTCCAGATGGAGGCAGAGATAGCACCGTTTCGACCGCTGTACTTTGATAGAATTGCCCAGCTCACCAATAAATCCAATCAGTTCAATCTGACAACGCGCCGCTATACGCGTGCGGATATTGAGCAGATGGCGAATGAGCCGCAATATATCACGCTATATGGGAGATTGACGGACAAATTTGGTGACAATGGTCTGGTTTCCGTGGTGATTGGTGAAAAAATCGGTGATGAAGTGCATATTCGCCTGTGGCTGATGAGCTGCCGTGTTCTGAAAAGAGGCATGGAACAGATGATGCTCGATGCGCTTGTAGAGTGTGCTGCGGCTGACGGCTGTAAGGAGTTGATTGGCTACTACTATAAAACGGCAAAGAATAAGATGGTTTCCGATCTCTATGCGACGTTTGGCTTTGAGAAGATTACGCAGGAGGGAGATGATACTGTCTGGAAGCTGTCTCTTGACACTTATCAGAAACAGGGGAAATTCATTTCCTTAACGGAGGTATCTGCATGAATCACTTGACCTATGAAGACCTTTATGTGGGACAGAGTGCTGCGTTTACGCGCGAGGTTACAGCGGAAATGATGCAGCAGTTCCGTGCAGTCTCCGGCGACAATAATCCACTCCATGTAAGTTCTGACTTCGCACGGGATCATGGCTTTTCGGACCGCGTTGTCTATGGGATGCTGACTGCATCACTCT
This sequence comes from Selenomonas sp. oral taxon 892 str. F0426, assembly GCF_000468035.1. GTDB lineage: Bacteria > Bacillota > Negativicutes > Selenomonadales > Selenomonadaceae > Centipeda. The sequence goes on along the minus strand of NZ_KI260545.1, from coordinate 21,199 downwards.
ATAGCTGTCTTGCAGGGGAACATCTTCCAGGAGAGCGCTGCTTGCTGCAAAGCGTACACAGTGACTTTTTGCATCCCGTATTTATTGGAAATACACTCCGCGTAGAGGGTAAGATTACGGAGAAAAATGACAGCGTTCGGCAGATTATTGTCAAGGCGGTCATTCGCAATCAGGATGGGAAGAAAGTCTCCAAGGCGAGAATAGAAGCGGGGGTGCTTTGATGGGAAAACGATATTTATTGCTTGGAGCTTCGTCTGATCTTTGCTGCACATTCCTGCGGCGGCATAGGTGGCAGGAAGACGACGAGATCGTCGCCCAGTATTTTCGCAATATGAAAGAACTGGAAAAAATAGCGCAGGAAATTCCTGCGCAGATGAGGTTGGTACAAGCTGACTTTCGTGATGAAGAGAGTACGGTGGCTTTTGCAAACGGGCTGAAATCGGAGGGATTCGTACCGACACATATCCTCCATGTTCCTGCTGTACCAATTGAAAATCAGCGATTTACAGAGATCACTTGGAGTGATGCAGAGGGTCAAATGACTGTTCAATGCAGAGCACTTATCGTTGTTTTGCAGGCGTTTATCAAGCAGCTGACGAAGGCTAAGCAGGGGAAGATTGTGATCGGGCTTTCCTCGTGTACGATCAATATGCCGCCGAAATACCTGTCAAGCTATGTCATGGCAAAATACGCCCTGATGGGGCTTGGGAAAGCACTTGCCGTCGAGTATGCGCCGAAGAACATTCAGATCAATATGGTATCTCCGTCGATGATGGAGACGAAATTCCTTCAGAATATGCACGAACAGGTTGTTCAACAGAGTGCGGCTGGGAATCCTGCAAAGCGGAATGTAACGACTGAGGATGTTGTCGGGGTGATTGAATATCTGTTTTCAGATGCGAATACCTTTATCACAGGCGTTAACATTCCTGTGACGGGTGGCGATGGCTTCTAAGTGTTCTAAAGATAAAGGAGTAGATGATCATGAGCAAAGAGGAAATTCTAAACGACCTTCAGCCGATTTTTCAGGATATTTTTGATGATGAGGATCTCGTCATCACCAATGAGAGCAATGCAGAGCAAATCGAGGATTGGGACTCGCTGTCTCACATCCGTCTTGTTGTTGCCATCGAAAAGCAGTTCGATATCAAGTTTGCCTTTGGCGAACTGCAGGATCTGAAGAATGTCGGTGAAATGATCGACCTCATTCAGGAAAAGATAGAGGAGAATTAAGCGGTGCTTTTTAACTCGTATGAGTTCCTGTTCCTGTTTCTCCCGATTGCCGTTGGCGGATATTTCTTTCTCGGCAATCGGGAGAAAACATCGGAATGGGCAAACATCTGGCTCGTCGGACTTAGCCTGTTCTTTTATTCCTATTGGGACATTAAGTATCTGCCGCTCCTTTTGCTTAGCATCGGCTTTAACTATGTGATCAGTGGCTACATCATCCGATACCGTAAGGAAAAACAAAAGAAAAATGCCAAGACAGTGTTCCTGTTGGGAATTATTTTTAATGCAGGATTGCTTGGCTTCTTCAAGTATACGGATTTCTTCCTTGAGAATTTGAATTATCTGGGCGCACAGTTCCCTCTCCTGCATATCATCCTTCCGCTTGGCATCAGTTTCTTTACGATTACGCAGATGGTCTATCTCGTAGACTGTTATGAAGGTGTTGCAAAAGAGCGCAACTTCATTCACTATGCGCTGTTTGTATCGTTTTTTCCGCACCTTTTGGCTGGTCCGATCCTCTATCATCGTCCCATGATGAAGCAGTTTAAGGACTCCTCTTTGCGTCATGTGGACTGGGATAATTTGGGACGCGGGTTGAGTCTGTTTATTATTGGTCTTGCAAAGAAGGTGCTGATTGCGGACAGTTTTGTTACTGTTGTTGCGAAAGGCTTTGCTCATCCGGAGCAGCTCACCTTGGTGGACAGCTGGACAGTTGCCATCTGTTACATGATGCAATTGTATTTTGATTTCTCCGGATATAGTGATATGGCGGTTGGTATTGCCCGTATGATGAATATTAGCATTCCTATTAACTTCAACGCACCATATCGTGCTTATGGGATTATTGACTTCTGGCAGCACTGGCATATGTCGCTGACAACGACCATCACCAACTATCTTTATACGCCGATGGTGATGGCGTGTAAAAAAATCACATTCGGCAAGGCGATGGTGGCGACCTTTGCTTCAATGTTCATCGCGGGTATTTGGCATGGAGCCGGATGGACTTATATTATTTTTGGTTCTCTGCATGGACTTGGACTCGTTCTCAATCATACGTGGAAAAAATATCATCTCTGGATGTGGAAGCCTCTTGGGTATGTTCTGACCCTAGGTCTGGTATTGGTGGCATTCGTCTTTTTCCGTGCAGAATCTGTTACAGATGCACTTCAAGTCTTATATGCAATGGTGGGTGGAAATGGCGTCCTTTTACCCCATGTGATTGCTGACTTCATGAATGGGCACTTTGATACCAACTTGATGACTCTTGTTGCTTTTGATGCCCCTAAGAAAGTCCTGTTGTTGGCACTTTTATTGGTTTCTTTTTCTCCGAGCTCTAATGATATTATCAAGCGGTTACAACCAAACTATAAATGGGCGGTTGTTCTTGCCGGGATATTTGTTTATGGAATTAGTCATCTGTCAGATGTGACCGAGTTTCTATATTTTCAGTTTTAGCCGAACTTATTCAATATAGGGAGAAGAAAATATCAGTGTGATTCCCTTTTAATCCGGTCAGCTGCAGAACAGTTTTTTGGAGAAGGTGTCACTGACCGCGATAGCAGAACGAGACTTATGAGAAAATATGAGGTGTGATGTGCAAATCGTACTACTCTCCGGTGGTGCGGGCAAGCGGCTATGGCCTCTGTCCAATGATCTTTACTCCAAGCAATTTCTTCGGCTCTTGAAGCGGGAGGACGGTATACGTGAGTCGATGATTCAGCGTGTCTGTCGTCAGGTGCAGAGCGTTGCTCCCCGTGTTCCAGTCACGGTTGCAACAGGACGGGAGCAGGTTTCACTCATCCGGAGGCAGCTTGGCTCGGGGGTGAATATCTCCATTGAGCCGTGTAGGCGCGACACGTTCCCTGCGATTGCATTGGTTTCGGCATATTTGCATGAGGTGCGCGGTGTTTCTCTCGATGAAGCAATCGCGATCTGTCCCGCCGATCCTTATGTCGATGAGGATTATTTTCATGCGGTTCTTCAGCTTCTTCAAGAGGCAGAGAGAGCAGATGCCGCAAATCTCGTACTGATGGGAATTGAGCCGACCTATCCGAGTGAGAAATACGGCTATATTATTCCTGTGTCCCAAGAAGCACAGAGCAAGGTGCAGTCGTTCAAGGAAAAACCGGATAAGGAAACCGCTGAGAAATACATTGCGCAGGGGGCACTGTGGAACAGTGGTGTTTTTGCGTTCAAGCTTGGCTATGCGCTCGGCAAGGCACGTGAATCGTTGGACTATATGGATTATGAGAAGCTCTTCAACCGCTATGAGGAACTCACCAAAATTAGTTTTGATTATGCCGTGGTTGAGAAAGAAAAAAATATTACAGTTCGACGTTATAGCGGAACATGGCTTGACATTGGCACGTGGAATACGCTTGCCGAGGTGATGCCGGAGTCTTCGATTGGTCGTGTCACGATGGATGAGATGTGCAAAAATGTCCATGTTGTGAATACACTGCCGATGCCGATTCTTTGCATGGGGCTGAAGGATGTTGTGGTCGCTGCAAGTCCTGAAGGCATTCTCATTTCGGATAAGGAGCGCTCCAGTGCGATGAAGCCGTATGCAGAGAAGCTTCATACACCGGTCATGTATACCGAAAAATCATGGGGCGAGTTCCGCATCATCGATGCCGAGACGGAGAGTCTCACGATCAAGATCACACTTAGTCCGGGGCGTTCACTTACTTATCATATGCACGAACGGCGTGATGAAACGTGGACAGTGATCGAGGGGCGTGGTTGGGTGAAACTTGATGGCAACGAGTTTTCCGTCGCCGAGGGGCAGACGGTACGCATCCCTCGTGGATCGTTTCATACGATACGAGCGGAAACCCTGCTGAAGGTGATGGAAATCCAGACGGGTGAGGATATTGACGCAGATGATAAGATTGTGTGGGGGACGGAAGAATGCAAACAACGTGTTTTAACTTGAAAGCCATAAAATTCTTATGAAAAAATATTCTATTTACATATATTGTTGTTATAGGAAGAGTGATTGCTGTGCAGTTAGTTATGGAAATACAGATGGAAAAACTGTTGCGGTCAATTGGAAAGGAGGATGACTTCAGCCGATGGAAAGTGCTAAGAAGCATGGTCGAAAAAAAACTGCAGACCGTTTCTAATTATTTTCCACATTTTAGTCGGCATGATAAAACGCATTCAGAACAGATTGCTATACAGGTTGCGAACTTATTAGGAAAAGAGCGTGTAGAGAAACTATCAGCCACGGATCTTATGATGTTGTTGTTGGCAATTTATTATCATGATATTGGCATGGCTTTGGAGTATGAAGAGCTTCGAGAGGAATGTTCGAGAACGCCGTTCAAAAAATTTGTGCGTGAACATTTAAATGACGATACAGACTTGGGAAAGTCATCTAGATTGGTATACCAAATAGATTTCAACAGGACAATAGATGCCAATGTAATTTCTTGGAATGTTTATTGTGCTGTTTTACATATTATAGAAGATATGAGTCGATCTGGGCATGCACGGAGAAGTGGACAGCGTATATTACGGGATGATATGTTGGAGAGCTTGCTTGGACTTAGACTGCGCAGAACTTTAGCTCAGATTTGTGAAATGCACCAGAAAGATGTTTCGGCAATTATGGAGCTAAATCCTGTTGTCAATGGTCTTTATGGTGACTTTATGCATCCACGTTTTATTGCATCTATGTTGCTGTTAGGCGATTTATTAGATTTAGACTCTGATAGATTCGATGAAGTGGCATTGAAGTCAGCTACCCCTTTACCAGATTTGTCATTGATTCATAAGAAAAAGCATGAGTTTGTGCAGTCTTATCTGGTGCAGGACGGAGAGATAAAACTGATCTTTGATGCAAATGATGTTGTAGATGCGAATGGTGGAACAATAGTTGAAGGCATAAAGATATACAGGGAAATGAAGCGATGGTGTGATTGGATCAAAAAAGCCTGTGATTTTTTTTCTTTACACTGGGGAGAGATCATACCAGCACAAGAATTTGGTAATGCTCCAAGATTTTCGGAATGCATTCTGATGTTACGTGGAGAACGACATTATTCAGAATTGCTGGATCTATCATATATGATTTCTGGAAATCGGATATTCGATTTACTAAAAGGACAAAATATTTATAAAAATAAGTTTGTGTGTATACGTGAAATCATACAAAATGCGGTAGATGCAACGATTCTACGTTTGTTTATGGAGGAGATATTACCCCTGAATGATGAGGATGGTGTTCGAAAACAACTTTCCAGTCATAGTATTAACTTAGATGACTATAAAGTTCATGGTGAGATTCAAGTGAAGAAAGATAGTGAGGGGATGTACGTCGAGGTCGCTATCCGAGATTACGGAACAGGGGTATCTGAACTGGATATCAAGAAAATAGCGAGAATTGATAATAAATCAAGTAAAATCCGTGAAGATGCAATTCAGTGTATGCCAGTTTGGTTTAGACCATCCGGAGTATTCGGCTTGGGGTTACAATCTGTTTTTCTTTTGACAAGTCAGTTTGAAATGATTACAAAAACCATGGATGAACCTCCGCGGAGGATTGTTTTTTATGCCCCAGAGAGGGGCGACAATGGATACATAGATGTGAGTCGGTATAAAAAACCGTGGAAGCAGGGGACACGAGTAAGTTTTCGTATAGAGAGAAAAAAACTACAAGCAAATGATATTGGCTGCTCGGATTATTATTTCCCTACAGATAAATACGTTTTTCCGTTATTAAAAATTATTCGCGGTATGTATGGAAATATGAATTTGAGCAGACCTGCTGATCTTTTTCAACAGGAGAAATACGATTATATTCCTGTTGTATTAGAGGAAACTGGAAACGAGATCCCTGTAAAAGGTACAAGAATATTTTGTCAACGAGACTCGTTAGCTTTAGAGCTTAATGAGCCATCCATAGGAGTTGCTGATGGTCGTATGTCCGTTGAAACGTTTGTCTTGGAAACCGGATGCTATATATGGTGTGACATTCTCTTAGAGCCTGAGTATCGTATAGGTGGAGACCAGGAAGATGGTAAGGATGACCATTTATATCGTACCGTACAACATCTGCACTATATGCGATATGGAAATTCTGTGTTTTTTCGTAATATCTATGTAAGGCATGATGTATCGTCTAGGATATTTTCCTCAAAATCAATCATTCCTGCATTCATTGACTGGCGGATAAATCTATTATCTGACGATGCAGATAAAGTTTTGTCTATCAGTCGCGATCGTCTGCAAGATAATTATAGGGGACTTTTTAGGGACAAGTTGGAGAATTCGATTCAAAAAACAATGAAAAAAGGAATCGACTATTTGCTTGCACAAAGGAATCCTGAAATTAAAGATACCGTCTTATTGTTTTATGAAGCTGCAATACAATATAGGTATTGCGTAGAACAATTGCAGAAACTATATTCAGATGTTCTGAAAAATATTCATATTGGGGGATACTATATTCATGATACAAAGCAAGAAAGAAAATTCACGCTACTAGAACTGCGACGTAAAAAGATGTGTTTTTTTATTGCTAACATTTCTCCTGAATATCTGTCTTCGACAACAAAATGTCTATTAGAAAAAGAGGCGGAAGATATTTCCGAGAGAGAATGCTATGATAATAAACCAGAAGGCTTGTTTACTGAGCATATATTGAGTCATTGTCCAATTCGATACTTTGTTGGTCGACAGAATGATAAATTCTCTCTCTTAGTAGAAGCGATTCCTCTTGAGATTTATCATCCCGATGAATTTGCAATAGAAATAAAAAGCATGTTCCTTTTTAGGCATGTGGTGTTATCTTCCTTCAGGAAGAGATATCGTGGATTTTACGTGCTGCATGGATATGAAAAGCTGGGAGTGTCCTTAGATTGGGATTTTTCCAATTTTGAGGATGGTCTTCTCCACAGGCGGGAATATTTTATTAACCTACCAATAGAAGAAGTTGCCCAAGAGTTGATTGCAGATCTGCATGAAAATGGATATGTGGCGAATGCAGAATTGCGCTTTTTTGATCGAATAAAAAAATCGGATGCTTTCCTGCATGCCGTGGATTACGTATGTAGTCGTAATCGTGCTCATAGGGAGGAGATTGTTGAAATGTATGAGCAACTGATTCAAAAAATATTAGTGTTACTAGCAGACTCCAATTATAAAGAGGAAAACGTCAGAATCATGAAGCAAATTGATTCTGATGATAGTGATAAGGTACTTATCAATTATAACGATTTGAAATACAGTCCATATATGAGCGTGTGAATATATGGAGGTGTGGTAATATAGTCTTGTGTGATATTATAGCAATATCTATCAATCGACAGGAGGAACATCCATGATTTTATTCTCACCCATACTCGATATCAATGAAAACCTGACGAAGAAGAAGTTCACATAGCTGGTGATTGCGTGGGCTCAGGGATACATACAGAGAATAATATGCGAGATCTTATCAACAAGACAATTGATACAAATGATGTGCCAAATGGCATCTTTGTTGGATTTTATTGCATGGGAAGAGGGAAATCGTGAACTGTCATACAATAATTATCTTTCCCAAGCATCCCTTATTCCTTATCACAGGCGGTGCGGGCTTCATTGGCTCGAATCTGACCGAGGCGCTGATCTCGATGGGGCACAGGGTTCGTGTGTTGGACAATCTGTCGACGGGATATGCGAAGAATATCGCGGGATTTCGGGAAAATCCGAACTTCGAGTTTGTCGAGGGGGATATCCGAGATGCGGCGCTCTGCATGCGCGTGTGCGAGGGCGTGGACTATGTGCTGCATCAGGCGGCGGCGGTGAGTGTTCCTGAGAGTATTGAGCAGCCGGTTGAGTATACGCTGACGAATATTGTTGGTACGGTGAATATGATGGAGGCGGCGGCGAAAAACGGGGTGAAGAAGTTCACCTACGCGTCCAGTGCGGCGGTCTATGGCGATGATGAGACGATGCCGAAGCAGGAGGAGATTGTCGGCAATCGTCTCTCGACGTATGCGGTGACGAAGTTTGCTGCGGAGGAGTATGCGTACCAGTATACGATGCACTATGGGCTGGACTGTTATGGGATGCGTTACTTCAATGTCTACGGTCGTCGGCAGGATCCAAATGGGGCGTATGCTGCGGTGATTCCAAAGTTTATCGAGTGTCTGCTCCGTGATGAGCCGCCGACGATCAACGGCGACGGGGAGCAGTCGCGCGACTTTGTTTATGTCGAGGATGTTGTGCAGGCGAATCTCCTCGCGTGTGTCGCGCCGCATGAGGCGGCGGGCGAGGCGTACAATGTGGCGGCGGGCAAGCGCTCAAGTCTCAATGAGATGTATGCGGTGCTCAGCGAATTGTTCGGCAAAGATCTGAAGCCGATCTATGGCCCGGAACGCAAGGGAGATATTCGCCACAGCGGGGCGGATATTTCGAAGATCAGAGAGAAGCTTGGGTATTCGCCGGAGTATGATTTCGAAAAGGGGATCAAAGAAGCGATCCAGTGGTATAAGGAAAATCTGTAGAAGGTTCATTATAAAATGAAATTGGACACATAAAAAGTAGAACATATGGAATCAATTTGCTAAAATATCTTTGCCAAAACACCACCAGGAGGTTCTGTATGCCCCGCACATTCAAACATCTAACCCTCTATCAGCGTGGACAGATCGAAGCAATGCCGCAGATTGGTGTACCCAAGGTGAAAATCGATAAAGATCTCGAAGTTGCCAGCTCCACCTTACATGTGGAGATAAAATCATGGCACGGTAACGCAAAACTTTTTTAGTAGAAACATCAAAACACAAAATGCAATGAAAAATCTCTGCGATATAGTGTGGGGGATTATATTTGCAATTATTATGATAGAAGGTTAGGTATAGCCATGATCGGATTAAAAGAAAGCGATACTATTGAATCAATCATCATAGAGAATGCGTGGAATTTTAGTCAAGAGAAAGAAAAACTTATGCACTCAATTCACTCTTATCCTGCGAAATTTCCAGCCTTTATTGCAAGTAAAGCATTTGAATACGCAGAAGAAGAAGGAGTGGATGTTCAGTGTGTTGCAGATATTTTCTGTGGTTGTGGCACTGTGGCACTTGAGGCAAAGCTGCATAGTAAACATTTTTGGGGATGTGACATTAATCCAGTAGCAATTCTAATTGCAAAAACGAAAAACTCGGAATACAGCATAGAAAAATTTAATGATTATTATCAAGAAATTAAAAAACGGTTTTTTTCAATGGATTTATCTGACGTTCAATATGAAAATGCAAATATAAGGCTACAATATTGGTTTTCAAGAGAACGTTTTCTTGATGTATTACGTTTAAAACGATCAGTAATGATGAGTATATCAAAAGACGATATTTATTTAAATGCGTTCTTATGTGTTCTTTCTTCCATTTTAAAAGGGGCTTCAAGATGGTTAACCAAATCTATTAAGCCCCAAGTAGATCCTGATAAATCCCCCAAAGATGTTTGGTATCTTTTTGACAGGCAATGTCAAAAATTTCTTCAGGCAATTGCACAAATACAACAATATTACTATCAGCATAAAGATGTAAATATGATTTGTAAAAATTTTTTAGAAATTACGAAACTACCCAAGGTAGATATGATAGTCTCTAGTCCTCCTTATGTGACTTCTTATGAATATGCTGATTTACATCAACTTTCTTCATTATGGTTGGATTACGCTGAGGACTATCGCACTTTAAGACAAGGTTCTATAGGCAGCCTTTATAATAGTGAAGAAGTTCAGCTGGAGAATATACCCTTAAATCCTGTAGGGCTCAGTATAGTGCAAGATTTAAAAAACAAACAAGGTTTTAATAGAAAAGTTCGTGCAGTAGCAAGATATTATGCCGATATTGAAAGGGCTATTTCTAAATGTGCAAAAATGTTGAATACAGGAGGAATGGCTCTTTTTGTCGTTGGTGATACTGAATATAAGGGTGTTAAGATAAGAAATGCAGAACATTTAATTTGTTGCCTTCGAGAGAATGGGTTTTCTAATTTAAAAGCATCAAAACGTAAGATCTCAAATAAACTACTTACTCCATACAGAGATAAAGAAGGAAGATTTTCATCGGATAAAAGACAAAGAGAAATTTATCACGAAGAATTTGTTATTAGTGGAAGGATGGATTTTCAATGAGTGAAAAAGTTGCAATACGACCATATGCACGCTTGATTACCATGTTGGGCGATCAGTTGATAAAAAATGAGCTGATTGCATTGATTGAGCTTATAAAAAACGCATACGATGCCGATGCTTCATGGGTTAAAGTTGAATTTATTAATTTCAGCGAGAATTTTTCTGTGACTGATACATCTAAAATTGTCATAGAAGATGATGGGTGCGGTATGGATGCGGAGATTCTCAAACGTCATTGGCTAAACCCTGCAACTCCAACAAAATTGAAACAAAAAAGGGGCAATGCTAGAACAAGCAAAGGACGTTTCCTACAAGGAGAAAAAGGAATCGGTCGTTTTGCGATTTTTAAGCTTGGCAAGAAAATAAAAATTATCACACGACGTCAAAAAAATAATGATATGGGGGGGGATGCTGGAGAAATGACAGAAAACACGTTGATTTATGATTTTTCGCAGTATGACAATGACTTTTTGACAGAGGATGGTGTCGAAAAAGAGCTTTTTTTGGATCATCTAGAAATAGAGTTAAGCGAATCACGTCCTACTTATATTACTGATAGAGAAGTTATACTAGGTATAACGAAGAGAAAAAGAAAGCCACACGGTACCATCATCGAAATTGAAAACATTAAAACACGTTGGGATGTTAATAGGGTTGCGCGGATACAAGCAGAAGTCGGAAAATTGCAGCCTATTTTTTCCAACGATGAGAATAGTGATTTTTCTGTCTGGATTTATAGAAATGGGCAAGAATACAAATCTACATCAGACTATAAAGAAAAACTACGTTCTTGCCTTGACCACAAGGCTGTATTTAAGGTGACTAATGGCCAGTATATAGCAGACGGGAATAGAATCTCTTTTGAACTAAATGGGCAGATGCAGTCACTTGATTTTGAGGATCCAGACATTAATGGGCTAAATCTATACAAAAAGAGTATAGGCGTAATGGATGACTCCCCAATGGAATGTGGCAACTTCCGCTTTGAATTTTATCTCTTTGATTTTAATGCAGATATGCATAATTCACCTAGATTTTTTTTAGAACAAAAAGAAAAGGGGGTAATTCGTGACCATAGAATATATTTGTATCGTGATGGCATTCGCGTGATGCCCTATGGTGATCCTGAAGATGATTGGCTGAACATTGATGTTGCGCGTGGAACTGTACGAGCAGACGAATTTTTGAGCAATGATCAAATTGTTGGATGTGTTTATATCACACAATCTGAAAATCCTAAATTAGTAGATAAAACTAACCGAGAAGGGCTAATCGAGGATGGACGAGCACTTCATGACTTTATCTTTGTACTCCAAATTATCTTACAGTATCTAAGAAAAAAACCATTTGCTCAATATTTGATTGAAAAAAAGAAAAAAAAAGAACTGGATGATATCAAGAAAGGACGTCCTTCTGAAGTAATTGAGAGACTAAAAAAGGAAATAGGTACGACACCGAAAGTCGACAATTTATTAGCTGACTTTGAAAAAAGTTATAAAAAAGAACGTCAAGTATTTGAAGAACGTATTTATAAAACAGAAAATCTTGCTGCAGTTGGTTTATCTATTGAAACTGCAGCACACGATGTGATGCTCTTTATCAAAAAAACTCTTGAGCAAATGGATGCGCTTATTCGACAAATTATGATGGGCGAAGTGATTGATCAAGAAGTATTGTTGGAGCGTTTAACATCTATACGTGGTAATCTTTCTATCATTGACGGTCAAATGAAAGATGTTAGGCTCTTATTTCCTTCAACAAAATCTAAGACGAAAAACATCAATGTAAAAGAAATTCTTGATAAAGTCTATAACCTTTATAAGCGTGTATTTAAAGAGTATAATATTGAACTATCCTTTGATATAACAGGATCCCCATTAGTGGCGAAAACAACAGAAGCGGTATTGCTTCAGGTATTTATCAACCTGTTTGATAATTCTCTATATTGGTTGAAAGATACGAAAAGAGAAAGAAAAATATTAATAACAATAAATGGAAATGAACAACGATTGATTTTTTCTGATAATGGTCCAGGGATTAAGGTTGACGATGTTAATTATATATTTGAGGCGTTTTATTCTGGAAAAGGAGAAGAGGGGAGAGGGCTTGGCTTATATATCGCTCGCCAGTTGTTAGATCGATACGACTATTCTATTGAACTGGCAGAATTTTCAAGGGATAAATTGCTTGCTGGAGCAAATTTTGTTATTGAATTTGTTAGGGAGAGATAGAATATGAATGTAAGAGAACTTTTCCAAGGCATTGCCGTTATATTCGATGATGAGATAGATGATGATCAATCCAAAATATTTAAGATCAAACAGCTTCTTGAGGAGCAGAATATTCCTGTAGCAACTTCCAAAGAGCAACCAAGCAAGGAAATGATTCCTTCATTGCAGAATGCTGCGTTTATTATTGTAGATTGGAATTTTATAGATGAGAAGCTAGGATCCGTAGAAGAACGCATTTTAGTACCAGATACACTTAGGGATGACAGTGAAAATAAACTGATTGAATTTATCAAAGACTTTTTACAACATAGTCTCGTCCCTATATTCATATTTACAGCATTAAAAGAAGATGATATTCGCAGTAAATTAAAAAATGGTGGCTGTTTGGAAGATTCTCGTGTTTTTATAAAAAACAAGGAAGATGTAGACACTGAGGAGCACTTATTCAATGAAATGGAGAGTTGGCTTCTCACTATGCCCTCCGTGTATGTATTGAAAGAATGGGAGAGAATTACTCTGAGAAGTAAAAATAAAATGCTTCTCAGACTATATCAATATTCACCTGTTTGGGCAAAAATCGTCTGGGATATGATAAAAGCAGATAGTGAACATGGCTATCAGCATGAATTTGGAGAATTTTTAACAAGAAGTCTAAGTAATTGCGTTGATACATATTACTTTGATGAAACAGTTTTTGCCACCAAGCTAGAAGGGGTTTCTACCGAGGAGGCAAGAAAGGTTCTTGAAGGGGAAAGGTTTTTTTCTTACGGTGAGCATACAAAGCCTCAGCAAGCATATACTGGCGATTTGATTAAAGAAGGATCTCGTTATTATCTCAATATACGTGCTCAATGTGATTTATCTCGAGATGGAGCTCCTTGTTATTATTGCCTTAAAGGAGAGAAACTAAAAGAAAAAGATATGGCTATTAGTGGGATGGAGTTTAATGAGAATGGAGATCTCGTCTTTGGAGATGGAAAACAATTTTCTTTCAACATTATAACGGGAATAGATAAGAACCTAGATAATCGTACACAAATAAATGCAGCATTGAAAAAGCGTGATAGAAAAATTTTCTTTAGACATGGCACTTTTCTGGAAAGAGCAGACCATATTATTATTCCGTGCATTGCAGAGGAAGTAGCAATAGAATTCAAATTAAAAGATATTGAGATAAAAGAGTTTCAGAAAGACAAAGACAAACGTGTGGGGAGGTTGCTACCTCCATATATCACGAGAATTCAACAAAAATGGGCTCATTATGTGGTGCGGGCAGGCGTGTTACCTGTTCCAGAAAATGTGGTTTTCCCAAATCAATAATTCCTAGAGATGTGGTTCGGCAAGTGATAAAATGCCTTGTCAAATTTGAATTTCACATGAGAAATCCTTCGCGAAAGAGTGAACTCCTTCCTCCGTCACAATCCCCGTAATCAGTTCATGATCGGTAACGTCAAACGCTGGGTTATACACCTTCACGCCCTCAGGGGCCATGCGTTCCTTGTACCACATGTCGGTGACTTCCTCTGCCGGGCGCTGTTCGATGTGGATATCGGCGCCAGTGGGGGTGTTCATGTCGATTGTGGAGGTGGGGGCGCAGACGTAGAACGGGATGCCGTAGTGTTTGGCGAGGATGGCGACGCCGGAGGTACCAATTTTGTTGGCGACGTCGCCGTTGGCCGCGACGCGGTCGCAGCCGACGAATACGGCGTCGATCCAGCCGTTTTTCATGACGGTGGCAGCCATGTTGTCGCAGATGAGTGTGACGTCCATTCCTGCGGCACTGAGTTCATAGGCAGTGAGACGTGCGCCCTGCAGAAGGGGGCGCGTTTCATCGGCGTAGATTTTGAAGTTGTAGCCTTTTTTGTGTCCGAGGTACATGACGGCGGTTGCGGTGCCGTATTTGGCGGTGGCAAGCTGTCCGGCGTTGCAGTGGGTGAGAAGTCCGTATCCAGGTTTTACGAGGGTGAGCGCATGCTCGCCTATTTTTTTGCAGATGTCGATGTCCTCCTGCTTGATGCGCAGAGCTTCGTCACGTAGGAGTGTGCGGATCTCGGGGATGGATTTGTCCTTTGCTCCCTGAACGATTTTTTCCATGCGGTTCAGCGCCCATGAGAGGTTGACGGCAGTGGGCCGCGAGGAGTTCAGGTAGTCGGCTGCTTCATGAAAACGGCGTGCGAACTCGACATAGTCATCGGTGTCGATCTCGAGTGCGGCGAGGTAGATGCCGATGGCGGCGGCGTCGCCGATAGCAGGGGCGCCGCGCACTTGGAGGTCACGGATTGCCGTCCAGATCTCGCCCTGCGTTTTGAGATGAAGATATTCAGCTTTGTTTGGGAGTTTGGTCTGGTCGATGATAACGAGGGCGCGTTCCTCTTCGTCGAGGGCGAGGGTTTCCATGTCGAGTATGTTTGTGTTCATTGTGTGCCTCTCTTTTTGTACAATAGATCGTGGCGCCCCTTCCACCACGCTTCGCGTGGTCCCCCTCCCCCGTTGTGACGGGGGAGGCTAAGAAAAGCGGCGGGAAAGCTGCTGTTGCTAAACCGTCGGATATTTCCACTTTGCCAACTCGTCCGCTGGAATGGTTGCGGGTTCATGCCCGAGGACGGTGAGACAGCGATAGTAGATGTCGGCGAGTTCTTCGACGTAGCTTGCCTTGAGGAGGGCTTCCTTGGGATTCTCTGCCACGGCGACGACGCCGTGTGCCTGCATGAGCGCAACATCGGAGATGGCGAGTGGGGCGAGGACGTTTTCAGCGGCTGCACGTGTGCCGGGACGCCCGTAGGGTGCGACGGGAACGTAGCCCTCCTTACATCCGAGGATGGACAGCTCGTAGACGATGGCGGGGATCGGTTTATTCATGACGGCGAATGATGTCGCTGCACGCGAGTGTGTATGCACGATCGCGTACACGTCGCTGCGGCTCCGATAGATCGCCGTGTGCATCATCAGTTCACTCGTGGGCCTTCGTCTGTTCAGCGACTCGACTGTATGGCCGTTCATATCAATCACAACGATGTCGTTGATCGTCATGGTCTCACGATCCATGCCCGTCGGCGTGATGCAGATGAGACCGCTGGCCGCATCGCGTACACTGAAATTCCCAGAGCGGTGTTTGCACAGTCCCGCGTGATCCGCCTCCAATGCGCAGCGACGCACGTATTCTTTGAGTTCCTCGAGCATAGTGTACCTCCTCGTATTCCTATGGACATATTTTAACGAAAATTTGCACGCTATGGCAAGGGATTTTTACATCTGCATAAAATGTTCTGGGGAAATTTCCTGGTGCAAGATAAATAAATTGACTTTTATTGGGAATGGTTTATAATATAAACTATATAAAGAGCGTAGTGGGATGTCTCACTGCGTCGAAAATTCAACACTCAACAGGGGGTATTTCAATGGCAGTAAAAGTTGCTATCAATGGTTTTGGCCGTATCGGTCGTCTCGCGTTCCGTCAGATGTTCGATGCTCCCGGCTATGAGGTCGTCGCGATCAACGATCTGACGAGTCCGACGATGCTTGCACATCTCCTGAAGTATGACTCCACACAGGGGCGTTATAAGTATGCAGACTCGGTCACGGCGGGTGACGACTCCATCACGGTGAATGGCAAGAAGATCAACATCTATGCGCAGGCGGATGCTGCCCAGATTCCCTGGGGCAAGCATGATGTCGATGTCGTGCTCGAGTGCACGGGCTTCTACACGGCGAAGGACAAGGCTGAGGCGCATCTGAAGGCCGGTGCAAAGAAGGTTGTCATCTCGGCTCCTGCCGGCAATGATCTCCCGACGATTGTATTCAACGTCAATCACAAGACCCTGACGAAGGACGACAAGGTTATCTCGGCAGCATCCTGCACGACGAACTGCCTTGCGCCGATGGCAAAGGCACTCAACAATCTCGCTCCGATCAAGAGCGGCATCATGTCGACGATCCATGCCTATACGGGTGACCAGATGGTGCTTGACGGCCCGCAGCGCAAGGGGGATCTCCGCCGCAGCCGTGCAGCAGCGGTCAACATCGTCCCGAACTCGACGGGTGCAGCGAAGGCAATCGGCCTCGTTATCCCCGAGCTCAACGGCAAACTCATCGGGTCGGCACAGCGCGTTCCAACTCCGACGGGCTCCACGACGCTCCTCTATGCGGTGGTTGAGGGCAAAGTTACGGTTGATCAGGTCAATGCGCAGATGAAGAAGGAAGCGACGGAGTCGTTTGAATACAACACAGACGAGATCGTCTCGAGCGACATCATCGGCACGACCTACGGCTCGATCTTCGATGCAACGCAGACGATGGTCAGCGACACGGGCGACGGCAACACGCTCGTTCAGGTTGTCTCCTGGTATGACAACGAGAACAGCTACACGAGCCAGATGGTTCGCACGATCAAGTACTTCGCTGAGCTCGGCTGAGACAAGTAAACAGTGATATAAGGAAATGCGGACAGAGAATGCTAGTCCTCCCTCGGCGTTTCCATATGCATACGATCTTTCACGAGGTCCGGCCGAGTTTGGGCCGGACCTTGTTCCTTTGGAGGCTAAAATATGAACAAAAAAACGATTCGTGACATCGATGTCAAGGGTAAAAAGGTATTTGTCCGCGTGGATTTCAATGTGCCGATGGATGAGCACCAGAACATTACGAACGACACGCGCATTCGCGCAACGCTCCCCACGATCCAGCATCTTCTGGATGGCGGCGCTGCGGTCATCCTCGCTTGCCATGTCGGTCGCCCGAGCGAGGAGCGCGAGCCGAAGTTCTCGACGAAACCCATCGCGGCACGCCTCTCTGAACTGCTCGGCAAGGAAGTGAAGTGGGCGCCGGACTGCGTCGGTCCTGACGCGGAGAAGGCTGCCGGCGATCTGAAGGCGGGTGAGGTACTCCTTCTCGAGAATCTGCGCTATCACAAGGCGGAGAAGAAGAATGATCCTGCATTTGCAAAACAGCTCGCAGCCCTCGCAGATGTTGCTGTTGACGACGCATTCGGCGTAGCGCATCGTGCGCATGCCTCGAACGTCGGCATCACGTCGTATCTTGAGACAGTGGCGGGCTTCCTCATGGAGAAGGAGATCAACTACATTGGCAAGACGCTCGAGGATCCAAAGCGGCCGTTCGTTGCCATCATCGGCGGCGCGAAGGTCTCGGACAAGATCGGCGTCATCGAGAACATGATCGATAAGGTTGACACGATCATCATCGGAGGTGGCATGGCACACACCTTTGATGCATCGAAGGGCTATCCGATCGGCGATTCTCTGTGCGAGCGCGACAAGATTGAGCTCGCCAAGGAACTGCTCGAAAAGGCAGATAAGAAGGGCGTTAAGGTCGTCCTGCCCGTCGATGTTGTCATCGCGGACAAGTTTGCCGCGGATGCAAACACGAAGACGGTCGATGTGGACAAGATCCCCGACGGCTGGCAGGCGCTCGACAGCGGTGACAAGACCTCGGAGGAGTACGTCAAGGCACTGCAGGGAGCAAAGACGGTCATCTGGAACGGCCCCATGGGCGTGTTCGAGTTCGATGCTTTCGCAAAGGGGACCGAGGCGGTCGCACACGCTGTTGCTGAGGCGACGAAGGGCGGCGCGGTCTCAATCGTCGGCGGCGGTGACTCCATCGCAGCCCTGAAGAAAACGGGGCTTTCGGATCAGATCTCGCACATATCAACGGGCGGCGGTGCAACGCTGGAACTGCTCGAGGGCAAGGTCCTGCCGGGGATTGACGCACTTGCAAATGCGTGAGATGGACGATAGAGGAGAATAGCATATGGCAAGAACACCGATTATTGCAGGAAACTGGAAGATGAATAACACGGTCGCGGCAGGCGTCGCGCTCGTCAAGGAGCTTGCTCCGCTCGTGAAGGACGCAAAGGCGACCGTCGTGGTCTGCCCGACGGCAACGGCGCTTGCAGGCGTTACCGATGCGGTTAAGGGAACGAACATCGCGGTCGGCGCACAGAATGTGCACTGGGAGAAGAGCGGTGCCTTTACGGGCGAGATCTCGACGGATATGCTGACGGAGCTTGGCGTCTCCTACTGCGTGCTCGGCCACAGCGAGCGCCGCGACTACTTCGGCGAGACGAACGAGGGCGTGAACAAGCGCGCTCATGCGGCGTATGCAGCGGGCATCACACCGATCATCTGCTGCGGTGAGTCGCTCGAGATCCGCGAGGCGGAGACGTACCTTGCGTACGTGGCATATCAGATCGAGGCAGCACTCGCGGGCTTTACAGCAGAGGATGTTGCCAAGCTCGTTATCGCCTATGAGCCGATCTGGGCGATCGGCACGGGCAAGACGGCGACGTTCGAGCAGGCGGAGGAGGTCTGCGGACACATCCGCAAGACCATTGAGGCGAAGTATGGCGCGGCAGCAGCCGAGGGCCTACGCATCCAGTACGGCGGCAGCGTGAAGCCCGAGACAATTGCGGGCCTCATGGAGAAGCCGAACGTCGACGGCGCACTTGTCGGCGGTGCGGCACTCAAGGCCAAGGACTTCGCTGCGATCGTCAATTTCTAATACAATCAAAGATCAATCGTTTTGGGTGGCGCGGATTCTTCGCAGGAGCGAAGAATCTGCGCTTCCTGAGTATTGGGCGAAAGCTCTTAGAAAGAATAAAATATTATGGCAAAACTTAAAAACGCCCCTGTGGCACTCATCATCATGGATGGGTTTGGTGATGGCGACCCGAACGACCTGAAGTACAATGCGATTGCCATGGCAAAGACCCCGGTCATCGACGGGCTGCTTGCGAAATACAAGCATAATGAGATCAACGCCTCCGGCGAATATGTCGGACTGCCGGACGGGCAGATGGGCAACTCCGAGGTCGGCCACACGAACATCGGCGCCGGGCGCATCGTCTACCAGCAGCTCACACGTATCACACGAGACATCCGCAATGGGGATTTCTTCAAGAACGAGGCACTGCTCACGATCGTGCGCGGTGTAAAGGCGCCCGGCGCAGCGCTGCACGTCATGGGACTTGTCTCACCCGGCGGCGTACACAGCCATGACGAGCATCTCTTTGGCGTACTTGAGCTGGCAAAGCGCGAGGGGCTGTCTGAGGTCTGGATTCACGCGTTTCTGGATGGACGTGATGTACCGCCCAAGAGCGCACAGGAGTATCTCGAGGCGGTCGAGAAGAAGGCGGCAGAGATCGGTGTCGGGCGCATCGCGACGGTCAGTGGCCGCTACTATGCAATGGATCGCGATCATCGCTGGGAGCGTGAGCAGCTTGCCTATGAGGCGATTGCTCATGCAAAGGCACCGCATACAGCAAAGACAGCCGTTGAGGGACTGCTCGCCTCCTATGCCGATACGAGCGAGAAGCCCGAGGGTGTCACGGATGAATTCGTCGTCCCGTTCGTGGTCGAGGGCTACCACGGTATGAAGAACGGGGATGGTGCGATTTTTTACAACTTCCGCCCCGACCGTGCACGTCAGCTCACGCATGCATTCGTAGATGAGAAGTTTGATGGATTCCAGCGCGATGAGTCACTGAAGATCCCCTTTGCGACGTTCTCGCAGTACGAGGCAGGCATGAATGCGCTTGTGGCGTTCCCGCCCGAGGAACTTGACAATACATTCGGTCAGTACGTGCAGGATCTCGGCATGACGCAGCTGCGCATTGCCGAGACGGAGAAGTATGCACATGTTACGTTCTTTTTCAACGGCGGCGTTGAGGAACCGTTCAAGGGCGAGGATCGCATTCTCGTCAACTCGCCGAAGGTTGCTACGTATGACCTGCAGCCTGAGATGAGCGCGATCGAGGTCACGGACAAGGTCGTTGATGCGATCAAGTCGCGTAAGTATGACTTCATCATCCTCAACTATGCAAACTGTGACATGGTTGGACATACGGGTGTCGTGCCGGCGGTCGTGAAGGCTGTTGAGACGGTTGATACGTGCGTTGGTCGTTTTGTCGATGCCATCCGCGAGGTCGGCGGCGAGGTCTGCATCACGGCAGACCATGGAAACGCAGACAAGATGTGGGACTACGAGACGAATCAGCCGTTTACAAAGCACACGACAAATCCAGTGCCGTTCATCGTGGTCTCTGACCGCGTGAAGGAAGTGCATACGGGCGCGCTCTGCGATATCGCGCCGACGCTTCTGTCGCTTGCGGGAATTGAAATCCCGAAGGAGATGACTGGCAAGCCGCTCGTGACGCTTGCGTAGCATGGAATGATGCTTGTTGGCACTGCTGCATGGGGATAGTGTCAGCGGGAGACGGAAGAACAAACCGGGGTTGTTGTACGAGACGCTAGGGTCTTCGTGCAACAACCCCGGTTTTGTTGGAAATAAATTTTATGGAGGCAGGAAAATAAGCATGAATGGAGAATTAAAAAATGCGTATAGTATCGTTTGATGACGATAGTCGATCTGTCGTCTTTGACACACGGCGATGCAAGGAGATGTGTTTTGTGCAGGCGTGATCGTGTGCAGGGGAAAGGAGAGAATATTTTGCAGGAACAAGGTCAAAAGAAGGGAAGAGGTCTGGGCTTTCAGCTGAACGCCATCACGCTCACCGGGATTGTCGTGATGGTGACGATTCTCGTCTCATTTGTCGGCTATCGTGCCTATGGAGAGCTGCTCAACATGGGGA
>NZ_KI260544.1 GCF_000468035.1 Selenomonas sp. oral taxon 892 str. F0426 | reverse complement strand
GCACTGAACTCCTTGATGGAAGTCAAAGAGAACGTGATCGCAGAACTCCGTTCCCTGATTGATAGCGTTTGCCAGATGGAGGAGCTGATAGAGGAGCGCAGTATGGTAGAGCAAGACTTAGGCAATTTGGCAGAAAGGATTGAAAAACTGATTCGCGAGAATGCACTGGTGGCACAGGACCGGACGGCATATCTGAAACAGGAAAATGAGATTCGCGCACTCTATGTGGAAAAGCAGGGACATTTGGAGCAGTTGGACGAGCAAATTACCGAGAGGGAGAGTAAGAGAAACGCTTTGGAGAGCATGATTCAAGTGCTATGTGGTATCAACGAGGAGCAGGTTGCGTTTGACGAGGAGCTATGGGGCGGGGTGCTCGATCACATTATGGTCAAGGAGGATGGTGTGGCAGTTGTTGTTTTCAAGGGTGGGATTGAGAGCGGCGTTGATGGATGTAGAGGTTTGTTCTATTTAAGGAAATAAAGCGGATGAAGATCGGTACTCTATAGGGGGACATTGGCAGGGAAAAGATGCGCTGAGAGAAGTTGGACTACAGTTATCAGCGTTTCTTACAATACAGTCAACAAATTAATTAAGAAGTGTTATCCTTAAAGCTTTTCGAGTTGTTTTAAATGATCTTGCACTAATGTGCGTGAATACATTTTAGGTTGATCGGAATCACGAACAATTCGCCATAGGATAGCAGCTGCCTTTAATTTTGATTTGAACTTGTCATTTATGGGATCAGCGCAGAAATCTTTTAAGAAGCGGTTCCATTCGCATACAGAAGAATCATACTTTGCATACGTCGATATCCCCTTATATACATTCAACATGTCCTGTATAGTAAACGATGTGTCGTGATCCGCTTTCACCTTTCGCCATGCGGTCGCCATATCTGCTGTAAATTTAAAGGGAGAAACCCTCGTCAGATTTGAGAAATATGTTCTAAACTTTGTGTTGAACGAAAAGTTGCAAGCAAGTAATGGTGTGTCCAAGGAAATCGCTCCAGATGATATCATCTGCTCTTTTTGGGGAGTGGCTTTGACTATGTTCCCTTTAAAGTATTCTGCAATGTTGTGATTGAGATCTTTTTTTACCCCCCTGTGTGCAATTCCAAGCTTTTTGCAAATCTCTACGAGTTCTGTTCGATACCAATAATATTTTATAAACTCCTCATATGAGCGAATCTCATCAAATGCAGGACGCTGTGTCATAATGACATCTCCTCGTAAATAGCAGGTCAGACGAATAGATGTCTATCATTATATCACATTTATGGTATGACACAACGCATGATTTCGAGATGGAGCAGGCGCGTGTCTTTCGGTGTGGCCGCATCACTGTGGTGGAGGAGTGTACGGATGTGACGGGGATGCCACTTTTATCCTTTGCTCATCCCGCAGAGGATCTCTATTGCCGTGTCGATGCACTCTCCTTTGTCGTCGAGATTACGGCACAGGGACGGGATTTCTTTTATAAAGAACACTACCATCCATGCGACTTGTGGAGGAGAATGGGCGGTACTATATCCATGGATTTTACAATGTGGGCGAGGAGGAGTTCATCGCGGATTACTTTATCCACTATGGGGATGCAGTGCAAACAGTCGAGCCTTTGGCACTCAGAGATGTGATCCGCACAAGACTGCATACGTTGACGGTGCATTATAAGGAGATAGCGTAATTCTTCATTATGTGTAGAGCCTCCCGCATGGGGGCTGCTACAGGCAGATTTTTTCACAAAGAATCATTAGGCAACAAGCCCTCTCTTGTG
>NZ_KI260543.1:13847-19812 GCF_000468035.1 Selenomonas sp. oral taxon 892 str. F0426 | reverse complement strand
GGGGAGGCTTTGGGGTACGGCTCACAGCTTTCCCCGTCGCTACGGGGGCTTTGAGAAACGCTACATCAGCTTCCCCCGCCGCTACGGGGGAGGTGCCGAGCGTAGTGAGCCGATAGGGGCGCCCCTTAGAAGTTCACGCTCGCCATCAGGTTCCAATGGCGGCTGTTCTGCTTCGTGAGGTTCACCTTGTCTGCGTCACGCAGGATCGCTGCATAGTCGAGTGCGAGCGAGAAATGCCCATCTGCATAGCGTACGCCAAGTCCCGCGCTCGCGATGCTCTCACTGTCAAAGATCAGGTTGCGGTTCGCGCTGCTCTTGTTGTTCGAGAGGTGCGCATAGTCCGTGAATGCGATGAGTCGCGTGTGCTTTGCAATCTCCGGTGTGTAGATCTCAAGGCTGCCGACAAAGCCCTTGTCCGCACCGATCGCACGCTCGTCGAATCCGCGTACGCTCATCTGTCCGCCCGCACCGATCTGCTCAGACGGAACGACGTGATCGCGTGTGTACTGTCCGCTGAGTCGTACGGCGCCGATCCAGTCACCTGCCGTGCGTGCCTGATAGTTCACCCCTGCACGCAGGAGAGTAAACTGGCGGTCTGCCCCAGGCGAGACACGCTCATACGCTGCTCCATCCCCATTGATATTGGCCGCAATTCCCACGTTATACGAGAACGTGCTGTTCGCTTTGCGCTCCGCGTGCAGATAGGTTGCCCTAGCGAGGATGACGCGGTAGTCGGTTTCGAGTTTGATGGGTCTGCCGCCGATGGTAAAACCATAGTCGCTCTCCGTGCGCCGATACCCGATCCCGAAGTCGAGAATGTCCTTGTTGCGCGAGGTGTAGGAGAGGAATCGCTGATAGTGCAGGTCGGCACTCGTGCTCTTGCCGCCGATATTGAGGTCGTAAAGGCTGGTCCCCGTCGGGTAGTTGTCGATGTTTGTGCGTCCGTGGCTGACGCTTGCGGAGATGGCACCTTTCCACTCCGGCATGAGTTTCCGATAGGAGAGTGCGCCGACCTTTACATCACCAAAATGTCCCGGGGAGGTAACGAAGGAGACGCCGAGGGTATCTGCATTCCCAGAGATATTGGTGTTGAGGTAGGTGAGGGAGTTGCGCCAGTCGCCTGTCTCCTCCGTCCCCGTGTTGCTGACGCTGAGGCGGACATGGTCGCTCTTTTTCTCCTGCACACGAACGGTGACACGATAGGCGCCGGCTCCTGCGGGCGTAAACTCCGTTCCGAGGACGAGCGCACCCGTGTCGTTGACACTCTGGATCTCCTGCGAGAGTTTGCGGATGTTGACGGTCTCACGGGAGAGCTCAGGCAACAGGGCACGCACGGTCCTTTCGCTCATGCTGTCTACGCCCTGGACGATGACGGCGCTGACGCGTACGTTCATATTCTTCACGTCCAAGGGTTTTGCGTTCTTCTCTGCCTCCTGACGAATGTCGCTGCCCACGCGCTGGATCTCGCGCGATGCGCTGCTGCGGTCGCTGTCCGCAGGTGCTGCCCCTGCGGTCCCTGCTGCCAGCAGTGTGCTGCCCGTGAGTAGTGCCGCTGCTAGAATCCTTGCCTCTTTTTTCTTCATGCTCTCTACCATCCTTTCGGAAGTACGCACCTTGTGCCGCATTTTGCAAAGCACGATTCCTTCGCACTTCGTTCTGCTTTGCTGTCTCATCTCTATCCGCAGGAATGCGGCTGCTCACCTCGTGTTAAGAAAATGTCAACAAATTTATTTTTTCTTAACACCTTTCAAAATTATATCATGTGTTTTTTATCCCGTCTAGGTTTTTTCGCCTGTTTTCCATTATTATTTTAATCAAGAAGAACGTATTATTACAGCAATACAAAACGCACAAAAAAAACGCAGCTGCATACACAGCTGCGCGTTTCGTTTGCTATGAGGTTTTACTCGGCGGGGATAATGAAGGAGAGTGAGCTGAAGATCTTCTTCGTTACAATCTCATTGTCCGTGGGGAAACCGACCTCGACGCCGATCACGTTCAGACCGTTGTTCGCGATGCGCACGGAGACATAGCCGTTCGCATCCGCCTGCGTCTCATTCGTCAGGTCGCCGAGCACATCCGCGATCACGGGTGCATTGGCATACGGTGCGCCGTCCTTGTAGATGCGCAGCTGCAGCGTATCACCGCGGCGCAGCGTCAGCGGGTTCACCGCCGGCACAATCTGGATGGGCACATTGTAGAGTCCCGCCGGCCGCACATCTGCATTCCAGTAGTGCACGTTATACTTGTAGGCATACGTCACCGCCTTGAGATTCTCGATGTTCGAGAAGTCACGGGTCGGGATCACCTTGCCGTCCGTCGTCTTGGCAAAATAGCCATAGTCGAAGAACGTCGCCGTCACACCGAGATCATCCCCCGGCACGATGCTCACATTCTTCTCCCCGTCGACACGCTCCACTGTCGTCGGCTGGAAGTTCACATCATACGCGTCAATGCGCTGCACGCAGTCGGGGTTGTACGCATTGTCGAGAGGACCTTCTCCGAGCACGAGCGTCTTCATATCAACGCGATTCGCAAAGAAGACCCCGTGCGCGTCCGCAGGAGCTGCATACATACCCAGCCCCATCGCTGCACCAAGCATTGCTGCCAAAAATTTTTTCTTCATCGAATTTCCTCCCATCGAAAAACAAGATGTGCACGAAATACAGCGAGCACTGTATTTCGTTTATTATAGTATAAATAATTCGCATTTGCAACAACACCCGCTCTTAGTGTCCCAGGCTCTCACGAAATACTAATTTATTTTTTATCATCTTCTATCCTTTATTTGCGATATTCCAATGGAAGGTACTCTTAGAAAATTCAAGGAGGAACATCTATGCAGACTCTAAAATCTATGGTGTTTGCTGTTCTCATGCTCGCACTGCTCATCGGAGCACAGAGCACGACCGAGGCCGCTGCCAACTGGGACGGAGGCAATATTCGTGCGGAAGGCCTTGGCATAGCTCCCCCGAACACCGTGAGCTATGCGCAGGCACGTGCGCTTGCGCGGCGCGCCGCCATCACCGACGCCTACCGTCAGCTCGCCGAGCAGATTCAGGGCGTCAGCGTCGATGCCACCACCACCGTGGAGAACATGATGGTGACGAACAACACCATCCGCACCCACGTCAGCGCCCTGATCCGCGGCGCACAGATCGTTGAGGAGAAGTCGAACCGTGACGGCTCGTATACCGTCACCCTCGAGCTGCCCATCTACGGTGCCGGCTCGCTCGCAAGCGGTATCTTTACGCCGAACAGGACGCCCGACGCGTGGACGGCGCCCGACAGCGTCTACACGCCCTATCGCCCGCAGAACTACGACACAACGGGCAACGGCACGTACGACCGCGGCAATCGCAGGACAGATCGTCCGAAGAACACAGGCAAAACGACTGCCCCCGCCCCCCTCGTACCTGCACCATCCAGCAGCTCTGCTGCAGCCGCGCCCACAGGAAAAGCGATCGGCGGCTACACCGGCGTCATCATCGACTGCCGTGGTCTTGGACTGCGTCCCGTCATGAGCCCTGTCATCAAGGCGGAGAACGGCCGCCCCATCTACGGCTACAAGAACCTCGACAGCGACAAGGTCGTCGCAAACGGCATGGCAGCATACGCACGCAGCGAGTCCGACGCCACGCGTGCCGGCAAGAATCCGCTGCGTCTGCGTGCCATCGCCGTTGACGGCGGTGCGAATCCCGTCCTCTCGAGTGAGGATGCCCGGCGCCTCCTTCTCGAGAACGGCGCAAGCGGCTTCCTCGACGCGACAAACGTCGTATTTATTCGCTAAAAAGGTGACCTTCATCACGCTTTTTTCAGAGGTACTATGTTATAATAGTATTGTTACTACAAAATAAGGGAGGGAACTATTATGAAACTCAGTGCACGTAACCAGCTCAAAGGCAAGGTCGTCTCGATCGAGAAGGGTGCCGTCAACGGCATCGTCGGCATCGAGCTGAAGGGCGGCGACGTCGTCACGGCGACGATCAGCCTGAACTCCATCCAGGAGCTCGGCCTCGAGGTCGGCAAGGAAGCGTACGCCGTCATCAAGGCAACGTCCGTCATGGTCGGCGTCGATCACCACCACAGCTAAGATTTAGGGAATCGCTGATAAAATAGCCCCTCAGATTGGTGCGGCTGAATTTATCAGTACTTCCTTAGCAGCGCATAGAAAATCCCCGCACATCGGACATTCCGGCGTGCGGGGATTTTTTTGCAGTTTTAGGAACGCGGGAGGCAGTACGCGTCAGTATGACGGAAGGGGCGCTCCCGTTACTCCTCCACTTTATGCGCACGATGCCGCTTCGGCGGGCGCGGATGATAGAGACTCCAGTTCCAGTGAATCGCCGCAAAACGGATCAGGAGCACAATCAGGAACGCGAGCCACGAGTCCGTCTCCACGCCGAGCGTAAAGCGCAGCGTGCAAAAGACAAACGCCCCCACGAGAGCCGCTGCCGCATAGACCTCCGCATAGAGCACAACGGGCATCCGCTGCGCCAGCACGTCGCGGATCATGCCGCCGCCCACCGCCGTCGTCGCCGCGAGCAGGATCGGCAGCACATAGCTGTCCTCGCCGCCGACGCGCACACCCGTCAGTGCGCCCGTGATCGTAAAGGCAGCCAGACCGATCGTATCCGACACATTGAAGATCGTCAGCAGACGCTGCCGCCGCATGCGGTGCAGCGCCGTCCACTGATAGAGCAGCGATGTCGCGAGCGCGACCCCCACCGAGAGGAGAAAATTCGTCGTATCGCGCAGCGCCATCGGCGGCGTGATGCCGACCAGCATATCGCGCACCATACCGCCGCCGACCGCCGTCGCGAGCGCGAGCACCGAGATGCCGAAGATATCCATGCGGCGCGACAGCCCCACAAGCGCTCCCGACACAGCAAAGGCGAGCGTCCCGATGATATCGAACAGCCGCCACAGATCCTCCACGAGCATAATTTCATCCTTCCCTTTTGAAGCTCATTTCGCTTGAGCCGTCCACGGCGCCCCATCCCACTCTTTTAGCTTCCCCCGCCAATGCGGGGCCTGTGCGCGAAACGCGTAGAAGTGCCGAACGCAGTGAGGCGATAGGGGCGCTTGTATCTCGTGCGACTCTCTCACGGCAGAAAACCAAAATCGTCCAAGGCGCCCCTTCCACCGCTTCGCGGTCCCCCTCCCCCGTGCCGCACGGGGGAGGCTTTTCGTTCACGGTATATTAGCTTCCCCCGCCGATGCAGGGCCTGTGCGCGAAACGCGTAGAAGTGGCGAGCAACGCGAGCCGATAGGGGCGCCTCTCACTCATTCGACTCTCTGCCGATAGGGGCGCCCGTGACTCGTGCAACGATCTGACATCAATACACGTGCCCATCCTCTTCTGCCCCGCACACATCATCCCCTAATCGAATATCGGCAATCGCCCGTTCAACCGCCGCACAGACATCGGAAAATTTTCTTTGAATTTGTTCATTCGTAAAGCGGAGCAGGCGAATATCGTGCTCCCTCAAAAATTTCGTCCGCGCATCGTCATAGAGCCGCACTTCTTCCTCAAAATGCTGACTTCCGTCCACCTCTACAGCAAGGCGCAGTGAAACCGCATAGAAATCTACAATATATTTTCCGATGGGCTGCTGTCGGCGAAAATGGCAGGAATGCTTTGACAGAAAATCATACCAAAGACGTCGTTCTTCGGGCGTCATGCTGTGCCGCATCTCTTTTGCGTATTTCTTTGACCTTGACTTGTAGTCACGCATGAGATTGCCTTTCCTCCATCGCTCAAAGGCCTCGACCTGTACTCCATCGAAAAAGAGCCGCAGCTCCTACAGGCGCCCCTTCCACCGCTTCGCGGTCCCCCTCCCCCGTGCCGCACGGGGGAGGCTTTTCGTCTGCGGCATATCAGCTTCCCCCGCCGATGCGGGGCTTTTAGTGTACGCCCATCACGCTCTTTTAGCTTCCCCCGCCGATGCGGGGCCTGTGCGCG
>NZ_KI260543.1:1368-13747 GCF_000468035.1 Selenomonas sp. oral taxon 892 str. F0426 | reverse complement strand
CCCCCTCCCCCGTGCCGCACGGGGGAGGCTTTTCAGTCTGCGGTATATTAGCTTCCCCCGTCAGTACGGGGGAAGTGGCGAGCAGCGCGAGCCGATAGGGGCGCCTCTCGCTCATTCGACTCTCTGCCGATAGCGGCGCCCCCTAATCCTGCGCAAGCAGATACAGCACCGTCTCGATCGGCGTCAGCGTCCCCGTCCGCGCCGAGTGCGACCCCGCCGCGATCAGATTGCCGTCCATATCGTAGACGGCGCGCTCAAGCGTCAGGCGGTACGTCTCGTGTGCATCGCGGATTTTCGCCCCCGCGATGCGATAGGCGACCATCTCCTCCGCGCCTGCCGCACGCGCCGCCGCGAGATGCTCGTTCAGCCCGCTGAGCAGCCCCTCCTCCGACAGCCCACCGCTGCCCGCCGCGAACACGACCGCCGCATTCCGCACATGGAGCGCATCGCGCAGCACCGCCGTCATATAGGGTGCATCCTCTGCGAGCGTCTCGTCCAGAGCCGTCTCAATCGGAGCGACGTAGAGCATTCGCCCCTCCGCACGGTTCGGTGTCCCCATGAGAAAGAGGAAGGCATTGTCCCCGCCGTACGCATCATAGAGACGGCGGATCGCCGCATCCACATAGACGATCATCGCGTGCGGGAACTTCGCCACAGAGCGCGCGGGCGTCCACGCCTCACGCTCCCCGAACTGCTGAAAACCGAGCGGCGCGGCCAGCACATCCTTCATTGGATCGCCGCGCATCACCACGCGATGCAGTATAAACCGCCCCTCATAGCGCCGCACAAACGCCCCATTCCCGACCGCAGGCGCACCGAACGTCGTCACAACGAGCTGCTCCGCCGGCACCCCCATATCCGAGAGCCGCGCCGCCGCCAGAACTGCCGCCGCCCCGCCGAGACTGTGCCCCGTCAGGAACACCTGCGCCGCAGGATGCGCACGCAGCTCATCCGCGATCACCTCACCCGCCGTACGATTGCCGTATGCGGGCAGCGCATCGGTAAAGAGCGCCGCTTGGCAGTAGTCGAGGAATCCGCGATGCACGAGCGGCGTCTCCTTGCACTCTGTCACGCGCGTATCCCGAACGGCAAGGAACTCCGCAGGCGTTGTCCCGCCGAACGCGGCACGCCCGAGCCGCAGATTCGTCCACACATCGCTCCCGCGCTCCGTCCCCGGGAAGGCAATGAGATGCGTCTCGCCCCCGTCCTCCGATCTCCGCACCATGTGAAAGAACCGCCCGACCGTCCCCTTGTACCCCGGCGTCTCATACGAGGCGATCTGCCACCCCGCCGCCGCGAGACGCGCACGCAGCAGCTCCGGCAGCTCTCCACCGTACGCCGCCTCCGACGCCGCCGCACACACGAAGTAGAGCGACGGCAGATCACTCGGTGCAGCGGCAAGAGCACGCAGCGGCGCCAAAAAGACGCAGAGAACGAGCAAAAAACGTCCGAACATCATCGCCGCACCTCTTTTTTGAAAAAAATTTTATCCCTATGATACCCGTTTTCCCTAGGAAATACAAGGCTTTCCGGAAAATTGGGACGTTTGACTCCTGTCATTTACTACAGTACGCTTTTTTCTGAACTGTGCTACAGTATGATTAGTGCAGTGTGTATTTATCATTGAACGCACTGTCTTCGGCGTTCAAAGCGCCCCATCCCCCGACCACGAAAGGAGTCACATCATGAAACAACATCGCCACAAGGAAGCACCTCCCTACAAATAGAACGCATCCAGAAAGGAGTCACCCCCATGAAACGACACCACACCCACAAATCCAACTCCCTCACCCCACGCATCCTCGCCGCGCTCGCGGCGGGTGCATTCACGCTCGGCGGCATGCCGTACGCCCTTGCCGATCCCACCGTCATGAGCACGGTCACGACGGATACTGTGTCAACGGACGGCGTTGCGGGCAGCACGGACGGCACGGCGGCGACCATCACCGTCGGCACGGACGGCGGCGGGGCATCGCCCGAGATCTACTATCTCGCGGGCGGCCACCACCGCCCCACGCCCGTCACAGGCGCGTGGAGAAAGGTCAGCCTGACCGACGGCACGATCCAGTTCACGGGCGCGAATGCGGGCGGCAAGGCGATCGTGAAGAGCGGCACGATCGGCGGCGCCATCGGCGCATACGCATGGCTGGAGCATGGCGGCACCGCAAAGATCTCCGGCGCGGAGGTCGCCATCAAGAACTGCACATTCAAGCTCGACGCCACCACACCTGAGCCTCAGTGGGGCATCATCGGCGGTCTCGCCATGTCCAAGGAGGGCTCCGGCGGCGGCGCGACGCGGGGCGTGGCAGAGGTCGCGCACAGCAAGGTCACCATCGAGGGCGGCACCTACGACGTGCCCGAGGGAGGTGAGATCACCATTGCAGGCGGTGCAGCCTATGCACAGACCAAGAGCGTCAACAGCACGGCAGCGGTGACGGACAGCATAGCGTCCGTCACGGGCGGCAGCTTTACCGCACAGACGAAGCTCTACGGCGGCAAGGCTGTGACAGAAACGGAGGCACGCAGCGAGGCGAAGGCACTGCGCAACAGCCTCACCTTCACCACGGGCGATACCGTCACGGAAATCTACGGCGGATATGTGTATGCGTACCCGACCAAGACCTCCATCTCCCTGCAGGCAAATGAGAACCACCTGACCGCAAAGGCGGGCGCAGACAAATTCTACGGCGGCTATGCCTTTGCAGAGCAGATGGCAGGCGGCACGCATGTTCCGCTGAGCACGGCAGAGACGAACGGGAACATCGTCACGATCGCGGCGGGCTCCAGCACGTTCAAGTATGTGAGTGCAGGCGGATACAACATCCTCAAGGCAACAAAAGCTGCTGCCGTCACCACTGCGGCAAATGCGAATCAGCTCACCATCGCAGGCGGCACCTTCAAGGGGACCGTCTACGGCGGCAACACGTCGGCGACTACCGAAGACGCGACCGGTACTGCCACGGCGACGGCGCGCGGCAACGAGCTATGGGCGAACGGGGGCACGTTCCAGAGGAACGTTTTGGTCGGCTGGGGGAATGCGACGACAAAGGCGGGAACGGCGACGACGACCGCTTCCGAGAACAAGCTGCATCTCGCCGGTGCGGCGGCATTTCCGACGGATGGTACGACCGTCTACATCACGGGCGGCGATGCATCCGTAAGCAGTGAGACGGGCAAGCTCAGCCTGACGACGGAGAAGAACAGCATCGACGGGACGCTCACGAGCGCTGCGTCGGTGGTACGCGGCGCCGATGGCAAGCTCGACCAGCTTGCGGCGGCAGGAGGGCAGGCGATCACGGCATCCGCTGCCGAGAATACGGTCACGCTCACGGGCGGCAAGGCGTACCAGGTGGACGGCAGTCGGCTGCTCCTGAGCAGGGCGGCCGGCGCGGCAGATCTGCACGCCGCCAAGAACAGTGTCGTCCTCACCAACGCCGCGAGCGAGAGCGATAGCAATGTCGCATTCCGCGGCTCCTACATAGAGGCGCACGATGCGAAGGGCAGTCTGCAGATCCGTGCGGAGGAGAACACGGTCACGGCAGAGGGCGCGGCGCTCAAGGCCAATGAGATGTATGGCAGCCACGTCCAGCTGCGGAACAGCAATGCGGGCACGACAGAGGCCACGGTGACGGCGAGCCGTGCCATCATGCGGGGCAAAAAGGCCGATACCCTTGCCGGCGGCTATGCCGACATCGGCTCGAATGGGGATGCCGCCCTCACGGTAAAGCTCACGGGGAATACGGCAGAGGTGCAGAGCGGCACTTCGTACCATGCGTATGGTGCGTTTGCCAAGACAGAGCAGAAAGACGGCGCGGGAGAGGTGACCGCAGAGGGCAACACCATCACCGTGACGAAGCTGACCGACGACGGCGGCAGCTTCACGGGGGCAACGCTCGTCTATGAGCGCGACGGCGCTGCGACGGCGGCGGGAGATACGACACTCATCGCCAGGAGCAACAAGGCAGACCTCAACGAGGGCAAGCTGTCCAAACTGTTTGGTGCCGAGATCCGCATCAACAACGCCTTTGGCGGCGCGACGACATACACGGCGACCGAGAACGCCGTCACCGTCGCGGCAGCGGGTGTGGTGACAGACAGCGTCGCGGGCGCAGAGATCGAGCAGCAAAACAACACTGCGGACGGCGCGTCGTTCACGGCGGCCGCCGCAAAGAACACGGTCGCGAATACGGGCGGTACGGTAAAGAACGCGATGGGTGCCTCCGTGACGCTCCACGCGGACCATGCAGGGGAGGTACAGGCGACACTCACGGAGAACGCCGTCACGGGCACGGGCGGCACATTTGCGGGCGACGTGCGGGGCGGTGTGGCAGACGTCTTCGCAAAGACGGGCACGGCGACCGCCACCCTCACGAAGAACACGGTCGATCTCACGAATGCTGTGCTCGATGATGCCCACATCCGCGCGGGCCATGCCGTTGCCCGTACAAGGGCGGCAGGGAAGACCGCATCCGCTGCGGCACATGAAAATGTGCTGCTGCTAAAGAACGCCTCCGGCACAGCGAAGGATCTCATCGGCGGCAACGCCTATATCGAGGCAGACCTTGGTGGTGCGACGGCTGCCGCAGACAAAAACAGCGTCACCGCCCTTGGCGGCACGCTGACGGCGGCGAACAAGGTCTACGGCGGAAAAACAGAGGCGGTCAGCCAGGCCGCCCCCGTCACAGCGGCGGCGACGGAGAACACCGTCACCCTCTCCGCAGCTGCTCCGTGGCAGGCGGTCTACGGTGCGGATACCTATGCCACTGCCGTGAATGCGGCGGCGACCGCACGGACAGAGCGGAATACAGTCACGGCAGATGCGGGAACGTTCCTGGGGCAGCTCTACGGCGGCAATTCCTATGCAAGCACAGATAGTGCGGGCTCCGGCACGCCGGGTACGGCAGCCGCCGTCACCACTGGCAACACGCTGAACCTCGCCGCTGCTGCCGTCACGAACGGGGAGAGCTACGGCGGCTACGCCGCGGCGGGGAGCACGACGGGCGATGTCAGCCTCACCGTCACGCAGAACAAGGTGCTTGGCACACATGGCACCACTGCAGAGGTAGATGGCGCCTATGGCACATTGGCGCAGACGGCGGCGACGACGCGTACCGTCACGGGGACGCTCGCGGAGAATACGCTGACGCTCACGAACGGCAAGGCGGGCAGCGCCTACGGCGGCTTTTTGCGTCTGGGCAAGGCGTTCGGCGCGGCAGAACTGACTGCAGCAAAGAACAGCGCCGCGCTCACGGATGTCGAGAGCAGCACCTCCGCAGCCCTCGTCGGCAGCAGCATCGAGGCGCGGAATGCAGCGGGGAATCTGAAGCTCACCGCCGAGGAGAATACCATCACGGCGCGCGGGGCGGATCTTAGCGCGGACAAAATCTACGGCAGCCATATCCTCGCGCAAAACGCGAACGCCGGCAAGACGGAGATCCTCGCAGAGAAGAACCGTGCGAGCGCGGCGGGCAAGGAGATCGCGAATCTTGCGGGCAGCTATGCGGAGATGTATACGAACGCGTCGGCGGATCTCACGGCGACATTCCGGGAGAACAGCGCCGAGGGGAGCGGCACGAAGCTCGAGGGTGTCTATGGCATAGACACCTCTGTCCGCCAGACAGACGGCACAGCGGCGGTCATCGCCGAGAGGAACGCTGCGACCGTGACGAAGGCGAATGCCGTGGAAAGAATCCTCGGTGCATACATCAACTATCGGCGGGATCCTGGCGCCACGGCGGCGGGCGATACCGCACTCACGGCGACGGGGAACACGGCGCGGCTCGTGGAGGGCACGGCGGAGAGCATGAGCGGCGTGAACATGACGGCGACGAACGCCTTTGGCGGCGCGACGACATACACGGCTACCGAGAACGCCGCCACCATCGAGGCAAAAGGCGTGGTGACAAGCAGCGCCTATGGCGCCTATCTCTCACAGGAAGCTTCCTCCGAGGACAGCGCATCGTTCACGGCGCATGTAGCGAAGAACACGGTCACGAGCACGGGCGGCACGGTGAAGGACGCCTACGGCGCACTTGCCGCCCTGAGAGTGAACAATGCGGGCGATGCGGCGGCAACGCTCACGGAGAACGCCGTCACGGGCACAGGCGGTACATTCGCGAACAAGCTGTACGGCGGCTGGGCAGAACTCATCTCAACGAAGAGTGCAGCGACCGCCGCCCTCACGAAGAACACGGTCAAGCTCACCAATGCCAAGCTCGATGACACCCCCATCCAGGTGGGGTATGCCGTGGTCATTACGAAAGCGGCAGGGAAGACCGCATCCGCTGCGGCACATGAAAATGTGCTGCTGCTGAAGAACGCCTCCGGCACAGCGCAGGCGCTCATCGGCGGCGTCGCCTCCGGCACGGCAGAGCGCGCGGGTGCAGCAGCTGCGGCAGACAAAAACAGGATCACCGTAGAGGGCGGCACGCTGACGGCGGCAAGCGATGTGTACGGCGGCACAGTAGAGGCGGTCGGCAAGGATGCCCCCGTTACTGCGTCGGCATCAGAGAATACCATCACCCTCTCCGCTGTCGCTCCGTGGAGACAGGTTCGCGGCGGCAGGGTTCGTGCCTCCGCTGACGGGGCGGCTGCGACGGCGACAGCAAGCAAGAACACCCTGAACCTCGCATACGGCACATTCACGGCGGAGATCGCCGGCGGCTACGCCATCACAGACGGCGCGGGAGGACAGGCGACGGCAAACGAGAACACTGTGAACATCAGCAGCGGCATCTATCAGGACAGCATCTATGCCGCCACTGCGGATGCGGGCAGTGAAGCCGGCACCGTCGCGACCGTCAAGGATAACCGCATCGTCATCACGGGCACGCCCAACCTCTCTGCGGCGCAGCTCCATGGATACTACGCAAAGGGCGCGACGAAGAACATCGCAGGCAACGCGCTCGTCGTCAAGGAGACGAAGGGCATCAAGGCAGAATCCATCGACGGCTTCCAAAAGCTCGAGTTCTGGCTGCCCGCCGGCATGACGAAGGACGACACCATGCTCTGGCTCTCGTCCACGAGCAATACCGACCTCACGGGCACGGACATCACGGCGCATCTGCGCGGCGATGAGACCGAGAAGCGTCTGCGCCTCCTCTACACAGAGAAAGCGCAGATCCAGAAGGACGGCACGACCACCATGACCGTCTGGAAGGGCGTCTCCGATGTGACTACGGCGAAGATCGGCATCACCAAGGATAATAAGGAGCTGATTGTCAAGACCGACGGCTCCGCCATCGACGAGGGCGGCACACCGACCCCACCGCCGACACCGCCAACACCGCCGACACCACCGACGCCGCCGCCAACACCACCGACACCTCCAACCCCACCGCCGACACCACCAACACCACCGACGCCGACACCGACGCCGACACCGACGCCAACACCTACACCAACGCCTACACCAACGCCGACACCGACGCCGACACCGACGCCGACACCGACGCCAACGCCGACACCGACACCGACACCGACGCCCGATGACCTCAAGCGGCAGGCAGAGGACAACCGCAAGTCTGTTGTCGAGACAATGGCAGGAGCGGCAGCCTTCCTCGGCGCAGGTGCAGACCTCGTTGCAGGCGGCGGCATGACGAGTGCATCCGTCGAGGCGGCGGCAGCCGAGGGCTTTGCCCCATTTGCGGCCATCGGCGGCTCCTCCATGCGGCATGAGACGGGTTCCCACGTCGATATGAAGGGCATGAACCTCGCCGTTGGCTTCTCGCGTGAAGTCCTGCGCGGCGATGAGCGCATCCTCTTCGGCCCCATCGTCGAATACGGACGCGGCACCTACGACAGCTACGTCAATGATGCGCACGGCGACGGCTCCGTCCGCTACGTCGGCGTCGGCGGCTTCATCCGCCAGGAGCAGAAGGACGGCACGTTCTACGAGGGCAGCCTGCGCTTCGGACGCTCGTCCATGGACTATTCGGCGGTCCTTTCGGGCACTCCGACCTCCTATGATACCGATACGAACTACATCGGCGCACATCTGGGCTTTGGTCAGCGCGTCACGGAGCAGAGCGGCAACGAGCGCGAGCTGTACGTCCGCTACTTCTACACGCGGCAGAACGGCACGGATGCAACGCTCTCCACGGGTGAGCGCTACGAGTTCGACGCCGTGCAGAGTCAGCGGCTGCGTACGGGCGCACGCTGGATGATCCCGCAGGGCAGCGGCTCCCTCATCCTCGGCGCCTCCATGCAGTACGAGTTTGGCGGCGATTCAAGCGCCACCGTATATGGCAGAGGATTCACCCATACCACGCCTTCACCATCCCTCAAGGGATTCTCCGGCAGCCTCGAACTCGGCTGGAAAGCCCCCATGGGCAAGAATGCCACCGCTGACCTCAGCGTCGAGGGCTGGGCGGGCAAACAGCGCGGCGTGACCTTTAACGCCGGCTTCAACTGGAAGTTCTAATGCAATCCAAGCCTCCCCCATCACAATGGGGGAGGTGGCACGCGACAGCGTGACGGTGGGGGCGCCTTGGGCGATCCATGACTCTCTATCGTAAGAACGTCATACAAGTCTCAGGCGCCCCTTCCACCGCTCGCGGTCCCCCTCCCCCGCTGCGGCGTGGGAGGCTTTGGACGCGGTAGATCGGCCTCCCCCGTCAAAACGGGGGAGGTGGCACGCGACAGCGTGACGGTGGGGGCGCCTTGGACGATCCATGACTCTCTATCGTAAGAAAGCCATACAAGTCACAGGCGCCCCTTCCACTGCTTGCTGACCTGTCCAAGAAGCAAGACCGTAGGACGAAGCTGATTGGGAAACAGGTCGTATGCGAAAACGTCCCAAGAACACAAGCGTTGGCGATGTGTGATTGGCTGACGTTGACCGCTCGCGGTCCCTCCGTGACGCACGGGGGAGGCTTTGGACGCGGTAGATCAGCCTCCCCCATCACAATGGGGGAGGTGGCACGCGACAGCGTGACGGTGGGGGCGCCTTGGGCGATGCATGACTCTCTATCGTAAGAAAGTCATACAAGTCTCAGGCGCCCCTTCCACCGCTTACGCGGTCCCCCTCCCCCGTGTCGCACGGGGGAGGCTTAGGATTGCGGTATAGCAGCTTCCCCGTCCGAGACGCGGAAGGCTAGGATTATGGCATCTTAGCCTCCCCCATCACAATGGGGGAGGTGGCACGCGACAGCGTGACGGTGGGGGCGCCTTGGGCGATCCATGACTCTCTATCGTAAGAACGTCATACAAGTCTCAGGCGCCCCTTCCACCGCTCGCGGTCCCCCTCCCCCGTGTCGCACGGGGGAGGCATTGGATTGCGGTATGCTTTTACCTCCCCACACAGAAAAAGCTCCGAGCACCTATACGTGCTCGGAGCTTTTTGCTGCCAATTGCCTATGCGCGGACGGATATCTCACGCCGCAGGATGCTCCCGTTCCAGAGTGCGTCCTCGATATGCCGCGCACCGCGCAGCCCCATAAACGGCTGATCCGACAGGCAGAGGCGATCCACAACGGGATAGGCGACGGGGAGGTAGAGCATCCTGCACGGATCGGCAAGCACGGACTCGCTGCTGCTCGCCATGAGCAGTCCGTGCTCCATCGCCGCGAGGAGTTCCTGCGCCCGCACCGTATCCGTTTCCGTCAGCTGTTCATCCACGATCTGCACTGCCGCAGCATCGCGCACCTGCGCCGCAACGGCGAGATGCCGGACATCCGCCCACTCCGTACGCAGCGCCTCGGCAAGCCCCCACGCCGCCGACCGCGGTGCGCGGATGAGTGCGGTATCAAAGCGCAGCTCGCCCCACGTATTCTTGAGATCGTTGATCCGCAGAAAGTCTCTGCGCTCCGCCGCCTCGATCTCCGCCATAGCAGCCTCCCCATGCGCGGGCGGCAGCGCGGCAAAGATCTCCTCCAGCCACCGCCGCGTCCCCGCACGCCCATAGGGCGGAAGCGGAGCAATGCAGGGCGTGCCGCAGCGCTGCTCGATGTACTTTGCCGCCGCAAGGCCAAGCTCGTCATGCACGACGATATTGAGCGCCGCCTGCGCCAGTGCATCCATGTCCTCCGGGGACATATCACGCCCGAATACATGGCGCACCGCATACCCTGCCCCCGTCAGCAGGCGTACCAGTTCCCGCGCATCGTTCTCGCCGTTGTAGTAGGACGCGGTCATGCCGATGAGGTTGACCCCATGCCGCGCGGGCGCCGCCGTCTCGCGGAGCAGTACCTCAAGCGCCGCGCAGGAGGCGTGCCGCCATCCGTCCGCAAAACTGCCGATCAGCCCGCCGCTGTCAATGGCGACCACGGGGCAGGTCACCCCCGCCGCACGCGCAATCGCACCGACATCATCGCCGATCAGACTTGCCGAGCTGCCGCTGATGACGGCGAGCAGCGCGGGCGGATGGTCGATATGCGCCTGCAGCGCCTCGCGCAGGTACTCCTCCGCGCCGAACACAATCGCATCGTTGTCGAGCTGCGTGCATTTCATGCGATGGGAGATATCGCTCTGTGTCTGCTCGATGTGCCGCTGCGTAAAGAGATAGCACCACAGCGGCCCGTTGACCACGACGGCGCAGCCGCGCAGCCCCGCGAAGAATGCCGCCGCGCCCGTCAGCGCACAGCTCTCCATCCACACGGACATATCGTCAAAGGAGAGAATTCCCTCACCCATAGATCAGCCCTCCCCTGCTTGTATGCCGATAGAGTACGTGCTCCATATCCTCGATGAGCTGGCGCTCCATCGCCCAGCCGACCGTAGGCAGCTTGCCGAGCAGGATCTGCCGCAGCTGTACGTCCACCAACTCATGTGTCGTAAAGACGAAATCCGCCGACCGCAGCAGCTCCTCACTCGCGGGATCCTCTACCGCGAGAATCGGCACATCGCTGCACGCCCGAAGGCCGTCCTCCACCTCCCTGCGCTGCGCCTCGGTAAAGAGCGCGAGGAGGATGATGCCGGAGAGGCGTACCCCCGCCCTTTCGATCAGGCGCAGGAGGATCTCGGGCTGCAGCCAGTGCAGTTCGCGCCCGACAACGAGCACGGTGCGCCGCCCCGCGAGCGTCTCCCGCGCACGCGCGAGACTGCGCTCGAACGCCGCCTCCTCACGCCGAATCGTCTCCTCCGCCGCCGCTTCCCGATGGCAGCGCGCGCCGATGCAGCGCAGCCAGTGTGCCGTCTCCTCTGCGCCGCCCGCAAATGCCTCCGCGAAATACGGCGTACCGAAGCGCGTGTGAAGTTCCTCCGCGAACGCGATGAGCAGCGCCTGTTTCTCATCTGACATCGCACTGCCGAGCACGACGAGCAGCTCTGCCTCCGGCACCCCCTGCACCTCATCGAGCGGCGTATAGGTGGGAAACTGCCCCGCCAGCTGCAGCCCGAGTCCGCCGAGCAGCCGCTTCAGCTCCTGCACGTAGGCACTGTAAAGCCCCCCGTAGTCCCCGAGAAACACCACCGTCCCCTGACGCACCCGCGCGGGCGGCTGCATAAAGCGATCCATCAGCACCCGCGCAACCGACAGGTAGCCGTCGAAGGACTCATCGTCCAAAAAGCCGCCCGTAGGCACGGCAACGACGGGCAGCCCCAACTCCTCCTCCATCTCCTCCGCCGCAGCCCGCGTATCGTCCCCAATGATGCCGCTCACACAGGATCCCGCGACAAAGACGGCACGCGGCCGATATCTTTCTGCCGCAAAACGGATGCACGCACGCAGCCGCTCCGCCGCGCCGAACACCGCATCGCCCTCACCGATCCCACTCGTCAGCAGCGGTACGGGCGACGGCGGCGCATAGGTGCCCGCGCCGATCAGGCGATGAAAGCTGCCGACATCCTTTTCACGCACCACATGCGCACAGGAGCGCGGACTGTGAAAGATGACCAGTGCTCCCCGTGCGTACGAGAGCGCCCACCAGACGGCGGGCATACTGCAGCTGCACTGCGCACGCCGCACCCCCGCGCGTTTTACCTCAATCGCCATACTGCTCCACCATGCCCTCCAACAACGCAAATATCATCAGTACCTCGACACCCTAAACATCGCATTATGCTGCGTATCCTTTGCCTGCGTGCCGACATACATCATAGAATACCATATATGCGCGAAAAATTCCGTGCGTTTTGACACAAAAAAACCGCCGTGGACTCCCACGGCGATACGTTTTCAGATGGTGCGGTTGGTGGGACTTGAACCCACACGTCTTGTGAACACTACCCCCTCAAAGTAGCGCGTCTGCCAATTCCGCCACAACCGCATGATATGAAGTTAAATGGTGCGGTCGAGAGGACTTGAACCTCCACGATGTTGCCATCACTAGCGCCTGAAGCTAGCGCGTCTGCCATTCCGCCACGACCGCGTGACTATCAAATTGTAAAGAAAAAAATGGTGCGGTCGGTGGGACTTGAACCCACACGTCTTGTGAACACT
>NZ_KI260543.1:0-1268 GCF_000468035.1 Selenomonas sp. oral taxon 892 str. F0426 | reverse complement strand
CCCCTCAAAGTAGCGCGTCTGCCAATTCCGCCACGACCGCGTGACAATAGAGTATGATATTTGGTGCCGAGGACCGGAATCGAACCGGTACGATCTTGCGATCGGGGGATTTTAAGTCCCCTGCGTCTGCCTGTTCCGCCACCCCGGCGAAATGCAAAATGGAGCGGGTGATGGGAATCGAACCCACGTGACCAGCTTGGAAGGCTGGGGCTCTACCATTGAGCTACACCCGCGTGGAGCTGGCGAGAGGACTTGAACCCCCAACCTGCTGATTACAAGTCAGCTGCTCTACCGATTGAGCTACGCCAGCGACATGCACAAGCGGCGTATGCCGCAGACGCTGTAAAAGTGGTGCCTCAGAGCGGAATCGAACCACTGACACGGGGATTTTCAGTCCCCTGCTCTACCAACTGAGCTACCGAGGCATAATAGAAATAAAAAATGGCGACCCGGATGGGACTTGAACCCACGACCTCCGCCGTGACAGGGCGGCATTCTAACCAACTAAACTACCGGGCCGTATATACTGTAAGTACCTATGGTGGGCGATGACAGGATCGAACTGCCGACATCTTGCTTGTAAGGCAAGCGCTCTCCCAGCTGAGCTAATCGCCCATATAATGGTGACCCACCACGGAATCGAACCGTGAACCTACTGATTAAGAGTCAGTTGCTCTGCCAGTTGAGCTAGTGAGTCATGATAAGTGAGAAAATAGTGGTGGCTCACCCGGGACTCGAACCCGGGACCCTCTGATTAAAAGTCAGATGCTCTACCAACTGAGCTAGTGAACCTTTATCAGCGCCACGTAATCCGCTAAAAAAGGGGATAAATTGGCTGGGGTAGTTGGATTCGAACCAACGGATGCGGGAGTCAAAGTCCCGTGCCTTAACCGACTTGGCGATACCCCAACTATCCATGAAAACCACAGCAGAGCTGTGGCCAAAATTCAAAATGGCTCCTCGAACTGGACTCGAACCAGTGACATTCTGATTAACAGTCAGACGCTCTACCGACTGAGCTATCGAGGAGTAATTGCGGCAACTACCTACTCTCCCACGTCGTCTCCAACGAAGTACCCTCGGCCTTTGAACGCTTAACTACTGTGTTCGGAATGGGAACAGGTGGAACCGTTCAGGCATCATCACCGCATCTTCTTGAGTGTTGTCCACTCAAAACTTCACAGAAGAAACTCTTAGCAAATTGTTCTTGTTAGGCTTATCTACCTTAGAATGTAGTCAAGCCCTCGACCGATTAGTGCTGGTCAGCT
>NZ_KI260542.1:40061-106824 GCF_000468035.1 Selenomonas sp. oral taxon 892 str. F0426 | reverse complement strand
AGACGACGTGGGAGAGTAGGTAGTTGCCGCAAAGGGAACTCGTAGATCATGAGGTTTGCGAGTTCCTTTTATAAAATTTTATTATGGCGGCTTTGGTGAAGTGGTTAACACACTGGATTGTGGCTCCAGCATACATGGGTTCGATCCCCATAAGTCGCCCCATAGGGGTATAGCTCAACTGGTAGAGCAACGGTCTCCAAAACCGTAGGTTGTGAGTTCAAGTCTTACTGCCCCTGCCATTGTGTTTTGCCGTATCGAAATGATACGGTTTTTTTGTGCTCTCATGTACTTTTTCTTGTCAAATATTTCATTATAGTGTAGAATGACAAAAAGGCAGAATGAGTACATTTGCCGTGAATTTAAGGAGGAGATATATCTATGAAGAGATTCGTCCAGATGGCGCTTGTTCTGTGTCTCACACTGTTTGGTGTGCAGGCTGGGGCGTCCGCCTATTCCGATAAGGTGACGCTGCCGGAGGGGGCTGTCATTACGAATGTCAATCGTCTTGCGATAGGTGCTCCTCTCTATATGCAGGTGGAGGATACAGCACCCTCACTTGAGATTCTGACACAGGTTGTTTCGGATGCGAGTCGGATCACGCGTGCAAATATTGTCAGCTATGATACGGTAGCAAGCGGTATACAAAAGGATAACAATATTGATCTCAAGGCGCTTCCGCGCCGTGAGGCAGCGAAGATCTTTAAGGAGCATGTTGCGTCCTATGCGGATGCATATATCATCCTGACGGTTGCGAATAACAGCCGCACGACGTTCTTCTTTGATGTCTATCGTTCTGGGTCCAATGAACTTCTTTACACGTACGAGGTGCGTGCGAACAAGTCGGATGGGAATACGGTTGCGACGTTCTCGGCGCTCTCTGAGCAATTCTACAAGAACTGGCAGCGCTCGGTGGAAGCCCAGAACAAGGGAAAGTAATCCTGTAACGTGAAGCTCTCACACATGTGAGAGCTTTTTCTTTGCCTCAATACTAGCAGTAGCTCATAAATATGTTGACAAAGCGGCTCTGCTATAATAAGATAGACAAGCTATCTTTATGAATGGACACACTGGGGAGGCACATTTACGATATGACGACGAATGAAAAGCTGCGCAATATTGCAATTATCGCACACGTCGATCACGGTAAGACGACGCTTGTCGATGCAATGCTGCGTCAGAGTCACGTGTTCCGCTCGAACGAGCAGGTGAGCGA
Organism: Selenomonas sp. oral taxon 892 str. F0426; assembly: GCF_000468035.1. Classification (GTDB taxonomy): domain Bacteria; phylum Bacillota; class Negativicutes; order Selenomonadales; family Selenomonadaceae; genus Centipeda. Next base: position 105,611 of record NZ_KI260542.1, on the reverse strand, counting down.
ACGAGTGATGGACTCGGGCGATATTGAGCGCGAGCGTGGAATCACAATTCTTTCGAAGAATACGGCGATTCTATATGATGATATTAAGATCAATATTGTGGATACGCCGGGACATGCGGACTTTGGCGGCGAGGTGGAGCGCGTCCTCAACATGGTGGATGGTGTTCTCCTCCTTGTAGATGCATTTGAGGGGCCGATGCCGCAGACGAAGTATGTGCTGCGCAAGGCGCTCGAGCAGAAGCTTAAACCGATTGTGGTGATCAATAAGATTGACCGCCCCGATCAGCGTGTGGACGATGTCTATGATGAGGTTCTTGAGCTCTTTATGGAACTGGACGCAGATGACGATCAGCTCGATTTCCCCGTGATCTATGCGACAGCGCGCGACGGCATTGCGAAGTTCAAAATGGAGGATGTCAGCGACAACTTGGAACCCTTGATGCAGACGATTGTAAGGGAGATTCCGGCACCGCAGGGCGACTCAGATGGTCCTCTGCAGATGATGGTGACGACGCTGGAGGCAGATGACTACGTGGGGCGCGTTGCTATTGGTCGTATTATCCGTGGCTCGGTCCGTCCAAATCAGAACGTTGTCATCATCAGCGGCGATCATGAGACGAAGGCAAAGGTCGGTAAGGTCTATGTCTATCAGGGACTGAAACGCGTCGATGTGAACGAGGCGGGGATGGGGGAGATCGTTGCACTCACGGGCCTCGGCGATGTGAGCATTGGCTATACGGTGGCGGATGCGGAGAATCCGGAGGCTCTGCCAACCATCAACATTGATGAGCCGACGCTTTCCATGACGTTCGGTGTCAATACGAGTCCCTTTGCGGGGCGTGAGGGACAGTTCGTGACCTCACGTCATATTCGCGACCGTCTCTTTAAGGAGATCGAGACGAATGTTGCGATGCACGTTGAGGAGACGGATTCGGCAGACGTGTTCAAAGTATCTGGACGCGGTGAGCTGCATCTCTCCATCCTGATCGAGCAGATGCGCCGCGAGGGCTATGAACTGCAGGTCGGCAAACCGGAGGTCGTCTACAAGACGATCAATGGGCAGAAATGCGAGCCGATGGAGAATCTGACCGTAGAGGTGCCGCAGGAGTACATGGGCGCAGTCATGGAGGCACTCGGCACACGCAAGGCGGAGCTGTCGAATATGACAGAGCTGTCCGGCTATATCCGTATGGAGTTCTTTATCCCCGCACGCGGACTGATCGGATTCCGTTCGGAGCTCCTGACGAGCACGAAGGGCAACGGCATAATGAACCACATCTTCCATGGCTATGTACCGTACAAGGGGGATATGAGCGCCCGTTCACACGGATCTCTGGTCGCATTTGAGCAGGGCGAGACGACGGGCTACGGCATTTTCTCTCTGCAGGATCGCGGGACAATGTTTATCTCACCGGGGCAGCAGGTCTACGAGGGGATGATTGTGGGCGAGAATTCACGTGATATTGATATGGACATCAATCCATGCAAGAAGAAGAATGTCACGAATATGCGTACGTCTGCTTCGGACGAGGCAATTCGTCTCACACCACCCCGCATCCTGAGCCTCGAGCAGGCGCTTGAGTACATCAATGATGATGAGCTTGTCGAAGTTACGCCGGAGAATATTCGTTTGCGGAAGGCGATTCTCGATCGTACGGCGCGTGGGAGAGCCGCGAAAAATGCGCGCAAATAAAGCCCAATAAAGTCTTTTTGTTAGGAAAAGATTATGTTTGCATTTGATATACTTGCATTTCTGAAAAAAATGTGATAGTATGACTCCGTCAGTAGAATGAATGATTGTCGCTCTTTTTATGCGGCTTACACTTATCAAGGAAGGAAGAGGTAAATGGGTGGAAATTCATTGTTTTCACGTGTGAAGGGGATGGCTTCACGCGTCGTGGACTCATTTATCCCCATTGCGGATGACGAGGAATACGTAGAAGAAGAGCGTGAACAACAAGTACAGCAGACTGCAGCGAAGACACAACGCTCTGCTGTCATGGAGCGCCGTGTTGCCAATGGCGGTACGGTGTCTTTTTCGATGCCAACATATGGCAGTGCTTCATCCGCTGCCCGTACAACTGCTACTGGAGAGGGGGGGACGCCCCTGACAGTACATACGACGAAGGTTGCAGAGCTCAAGGTTCGCATTCATCGTCCGCGCCGCTATGATGACGTGGGAGCAGCGGTGACCCAGCTTAAGCAGGGAATTGCTGTTACGGTCAACTTTGATTGTCTGAACGATGCCGATCGTCGTCGCGTGTGTGACTTCCTGAATGGTGCATGTTATGTCCTCCATGGGACGGCGCGCGTCATATCGAGTACGATCATCCTCTATGCCCCGAAGGGTGTGGATGTGACGGAGTCACCTGCACTGCCGCATTGATTCCATAATAATAGAACTTGATCGATGGGGAGCCGTGTGCTCTCCATTTTTTGTGAAAAAATTTTCGTTGAGCCGTTGTCTTGCGGACTTTCTTATGCTATAATATCCCGCAGTGTTTAGGAAGCACTGATAAATTCAGCGATTCCTTAAAAATCACGCGTTCCCGATAGTCGCTCTGTGCCGCGCTCCGCGCGGTGGTGTGACACATGAGGGGCGCGGAAGAACAACAGGAGGTATTTTTCATGGCAGTAATTTCTATGAAGCAGCTTCTGGAGGCAGGTGTCCACTTCGGACATCAGACACGCCGCTGGAACCCGAAGATGGCGCGCTATATCTTTACGGAGCGCAACGGTATCTACATCATCGATCTGCAGAAGACGGTGCGCAAGGTGGATGAGGCTTATAACTTCCTCCGCAGCGTGGCACAGGAAGGCAAGTCCGTGCTCTTTATTGGCACGAAGAAGCAGGCGCAGGAAGCGATCCGCGAGGAGGCTCTGCGCGCAAATATGTTCTATGTCAACGAGCGTTGGCTTGGCGGCATGATGACAAACTTCCAGACAATTCAGCGCCGTATACATCGTCTCAAAATGCTTGAGGAGATGGAGGAGAACGGCACGTTTGAAGTGCTGACGAAGAAAGAAGTTCAGGGGCTGCGTCACGAGAAGGAGAAGCTCGAGCGTTATTTGGGCGGCATCAAGGATATGAATCGTCTGCCGGGTGCACTCTTCGTGGTCGACCCGCGCAAGGAGCGTATTGCCGTCGCTGAGGCACGTAAGCTGAACATTCCGATTGTGGCAATCGTTGACACGAACTGCGACCCGGATGAGATCGACTATGTGATCCCGGGCAACGATGACGCAATTCGTGCGGTAAAGCTCCTCACGGGCTGCATGGCGGATGCCGTGCTTGAGGGAAACCAGGGCGGTGCACCGGAGACGGCTGAGTAAAGAAACCAACAGGGGTAAGGGAGTGTTATCCCTTGCCCTTTTTTATGTAATGTTTGGGAGGAAATATAATGGCAATCACTGCTGCAATGGTAAAGGAACTGCGTGAGCGTACGGGCGCTGGTATGATGGACTGCAAGAAGGCGCTCGCAGAGACGGACGGCGATATGCAGAAGGCAATTGATTATTTGCGCGAGAAGGGCATTGCGAAGGCGGAGAAGAAGGCCGGTCGCGTTGCTGCCGAGGGTGCTGTAACGGCGTACCTTACAGCAGATGCAAAGATTGGTGCGATTGTCGAGATCAACTGTGAGACAGACTTTGCTGCGGGCAACGAGCAGTTCCGTGAGCTGAGTGCGAAGGTTGCAAAGCATATCGCAGAGACGAATCCTGCGGATCTTGATGCACTGAATGCGAGCCAGCTCGATGGAAAGGATGTTGCATCGCTCATCACCGAGGCGACGGCGACGATTGGTGAGAAGATCTCGCTTCGCCGCTTTGCTCGCTATGAGAGTGCGGGCCGCGTTGCGACGTACATCCACATGGGCGGCAAGATCGGCATCCTGGTTGAACTCTCTGGCGGCGATGAGCAGCTCGGCAAGGATATTGCGATGCAGATTGCAGCGGCAGCACCGATTGCGATCGACCGTTCCGGCGTGACGGCGGATGATATCGAGCATGAGAAGGAAGTCCTTCGCAAGCAGGCACTTGAAGAAGGCAAACCGGAGAAGATCATTGAGAAGATGGTCGAAGGGCGCATCAATAAGTTCTACGAAGAGGTCTGTCTGCTCGAGCAAAAGTTTGTGAAGGACCCCGAACAGAAGGTTTCGGCGGTACTCGGCGGCGTCGAGGTGAAGGCGTTCACGCGCTTCCAGCTCGGCGAGGGCATCGAGAAGAAACAGGAGGATTTTGCGGCGGAGGTTGCTGCACAGATCCAGTAAGACGTTAAAGAGAAGGGGCTGTTGTGCGAAGCTGTTTTTGCTTCGTACAAGGCCCTTTTTTGCAGATGAACAGGGATTTTTTTCCCAAAATATGCTATAATAACGCAAAGAACAGACAGGGGGAGTCATCGTGGAAGCGAAATATCGCCGCATCGTTTTGAAACTTAGCGGAGAGGCTCTGGCAGGAGAGCAGGGGTTCGGTATCAACCCTGCTGTTGTTGAGGAGATTGCCACGCAGATTAAGAAGGTGCGTGATCACGGCATTGATGTCGCCATCGTGGTTGGCGGCGGTAATATCTGGCGCGGCCTTGCGGGCAGTGCGAAGGGCATGGACCGCACGACGGCGGACTACATGGGCATGATGGCGACCGTAATGAACGCGCTCGCCCTCCAGGATGCACTTGAAAAGCAGGATGTTGATACACGTGTTCAGAGTGCAGTTGAGATGCGCCAGGTGGCAGAGCCATATATCCGCCGGCGTGCAATCCGTCATATGGAGAAGGGGCGTGTCGTGATCTTTGGTGCGGGCACGGGGAATCCATATTTTTCGACTGATACGACAGCAGCACTTCGTGCCGCGGAGATCGAGGCAGATGTCATTCTCATGGCAAAGAAGGGGACGGACGGAATCTATGATGCTGATCCAAACAAGAACCCTGAAGCAAAACGTTTTGAGACGTTGACCTACATTGATATTCTTAAAAAAGGCCTTGCGGTGATGGATGCCACCGCGACGAGTCTGTGCATGGAGAACAAGATTCCCATTGTGGTGTTTAATATTGATGATCATGCAAACATTGCGCGTGCATCATTTGGAGAACCGATTGGAACGACGGTAGGAGGCGAGACTGTATGATCAAGGAAATTCTCGTAAAGCATGAAACCAACATGAACAAAGCGATTGAGGCACTCCGCCGGGAGTTCTCATCTCTGCGTGCGGGGCGTGCGACGCCGAACCTCCTAGATAAGGTGATGGTTCCCTACTATGGGACGCCGACCTCGGTCAATCAGCTTGCGAAGGTAACTGTCCCTGAGCCGCACATGATTGTCATTACACCATGGGAGAAGTCCATCCTGCACGAGATCGAGATCGCAATCTCGAAGTCCGACCTCGGGCTCTCGCCGAATTCGGACGGCACGGTGATTCGTCTTGCGATTCCGCAGCCGACGCAGGAGCGCCGCAAGGAGCTCATCAAGACGGTCGGCAAGAAGACGGAGGAGGCAAAGGTCGCTCTGCGCAACATTCGCCGTGATGCGAACGAGGCGATCAAGAAGCTCGAGAAGGATAAGGAGATCAACGAAGACGAATCCAAGCGCGGGCAGGACTCTGTACAGAAGCTTGTGGATAAATTTGTCAAGCAGATGGAAGAGATGCGTGCAGCAAAGGAAAAAGAGGTTATGGAGATCTGATGGGGGAGCTTCTTTTGGCGCGTCCTTGGGATGAGATCAAGCCATTACTTGAATCAGAAGGTATGCTGTATCAAACGGCGGAAACGCGCTCGCAGCGTGATTTTTTCCCTCTGGACGAAATGGTGCTCTATGTCATCCGTGTCGGAGAGAATAGTGGGGGCGCTGTACCAACGTTGACGCCTGCCCCAGCACGCAGTAAATCGGTTATCGCCTACGAGGAGAATTTCCTCTGAGAAGCTAGAGCTCCTTCCGGGACGTCCGGAAGAGGGCGTTTTGCTAAAAAGCAGAAGAGGCAGAATTGCCGAGGAGGAACGACGGAATAAGATGTGGAGAAAGATATTTGGCGTCGGCAAGAGGGGGACTGCCGACACAGAGGAGAACCTTTCCCCTCATTTAGCGGTCGATCGGGAAAGCATGCCGCGCCACATTGCAATCGTCATGGATGGAAATGGCCGTTGGGCAAAGGCACAGGGGCGATCCCGGTCAGCAGGGCATGAGGCGGGGGCACACACGCTTAAGAGTATTGTGCGGGCCGCATCGAATATGGGCATCGAGGTGCTCACAGTCTATGCGTTTTCCACAGAGAACTGGAAACGCCCACACCGGGAGGTTGATTTCCTGCTCAATCTTTTCGATTCCTTTTTGGAGCAGGAGATTGCAGAGATCCATGCACAGAATGTGCGCATGCGTTTCCTTGGCCGCCGTGATCGCTTTACGGATCGTTTCCTTCGTCGGATGGAAGATACAGAGGAGCGTACGGGGCCTAACACAGGGATGCGGTTTAATCTGGCGGCGAACTACGGCAGTCAGGATGAGATTCTGCGCGCTGTACGTTCCGTCGCTGTGCGCGTGGCGGCGGGGGAGATCACGCCGGAGGAGATCGATGAGACGTTTTTTTCAAATGTTCTCGATACGGCTGGTGACCCGCCCGTCGATCTCTTTATACGCACAAGCGGCGATTTGCGCCTGAGCAATTTCCTCCTCTGGCAGTCGGCGTATGCGGAACTCTATTTTACGGAGACGCATTGGCCGGATTTCACGCCGGAGGAACTGGCACGCGCCATTGAGGAATTTGCAGGGCGCAGCCGCCGCTTTGGCGGATTGGATCCTGAAAAGTAAATGGGAGGCTTCCTTGATTACGCGCATTATCTCTGGAGTTATTGGCATTGTTCTTGCTGCCTATGTCATTCAGGAGGGCGGACAGACATTTTCTATTGCAGCAGCTGTACTTGCTATACTTGCATGGTTTGAGTATACACGCGCTTTTTCACATCGCGGTGGAAGCCCCGCGCTGTTCTCGGGGCTTCTTGGTATTGGCGGCATGCTCTACGGTGCGTATATGGGGCAACTGGAGTTGATCTTGCTCGCGCTGATGGGATCCGCTGTGCTTGCACTCATCACTGCAGTTCTGATGCGTGGAGATGTATCCGTGCCCGATGTGTGTGTGTCGGTCGCTGGAATCTGCTACATTGGACTGCCGTTTGCACATCTCATTATGCTGCGTGCGCTTTCAGGAGCTTCGTACGTAACGCCGATCGAGACATTTGATCTTGGGACGGCGATGATCTGGGTCATGTTCATCGGTACGTGGTCAAGTGATAGTTTTGCCTATTTTGCGGGACGGGCATTTGGTGCGCACAAGCTTGCACCCGCGATCAGTCCGAACAAGACCATTGAGGGGTTTGTTGGCGGACTCCTCGGCACCGTCGCAGCGGTTGCGGGACTCGGCTATCTACTTCAGATGCCGCTCACACATATGGCGGGGCTTGGTGCAGTAATTGCTATACTCGGGACGCTCGGCGATCTTGTAGAGTCTCTGATGAAACGATATGCAGGAATCAAGGACTCGGGGGCGATCATTCCTGGACACGGCGGCATTTGGGATCGTTTTGACAGCGTACTCTTTACAGCCCCGCTTGTTTACTACTATACGATTTACTTTGTTTTACACTGAAATTGCAATCATAAAGGAGCTTGAATGTTAGAAAAAATTCTTGCGACCGTATTTGTTTTTGGACTTCTCGTCTTTGTCCATGAGCTTGGGCACTTCATTACTGCGAAACTGACAGGGATGCGTGTGGATGAGTTTGCCATTGGATTTGGTCCGCGTCTTGTAAGCTTTCGTTGGGGAGAGACCGTCTACACGATTCGTATTGTCCCGCTCGGCGGCTTTAACGATATCGCAGGGATGAATGCGGATGACAACGATGCAGGGGAGCGCGGTTATTGTCGCAAACCGATCCTTTCGCGTATGATTGTCATTCTTGCAGGTTCAGCGATGAACTTTATCCTGCCAGTTGTTCTCTTCTTCGGCATTTTTTTCTTTGCGGGGGTGCAGACACCGAACCCTGCTCCTGTGCTCGGTACGGTACTTGCCGATAACCCTGCGGCACAGGCAGGACTTCAGGTAAATGATCGTATTGTTGCGATTGACGGGAAGCCCATTGAGACATGGCAGGAGATGGTGGACACCATCCGTGCGAATCACGGAACTGTCCCGATGACCATGCAGGTGGAGCGTGCAGGGAAAGAGCTGACGGTCAGTGTGACGCCGCATTACGATGCGGCACATGACCGTGGTGTGATCGGCATTGTGAATGCCTATGAGAGCACGTATCCCGGGTTCTTCCAGTCGATCTCAATGGCCTTTGAACGGACGGCAGCGATTGTACTGATGATGTTGGATGCACTCTATCGTATTATCCTTGAACTGTCAGGATCGGAGCTTGCGGGTCCCATTGGTGTAGCGCAGATGGCAGGGGAGGTCGCCGAGATGGGCATTGTGCCGCTCCTGAATTTTGCGGCACTCCTCAGCCTCAACCTTGCGATCATCAATCTTCTTCCGGTTCCGGCACTCGACGGCGGTCATTTCCTGACTCTTTGTGTCGAGGCGGTGCGCGGCAAACCACTCAGCCCCAAGGTGATGCATTACATTCAGAATGCGGGCGTGGGGTTGATTGTACTGCTCATGCTGCTCGCGATGAAGAACGACATTGTCCGTATCTTTGCAGGAGGATGACCTTCTCTATGGCAAGCTATGAACGCCGCAGGACGCGGCAAATCCATATAGGAAATATTTCCATTGGGGGAGATGCCCCTATCTCCGTTCAATCGATGTGCAATACAAAGACAACGGATACGGAGGCGACTGTTCAGCAGATTCGTGAGCTTGCGGCGGCAGGCTGTGACATCGTGCGCGTCGCCGTGCCGGATATGGAGGCAGCGAAGAATCTCGGCAATATTGTGCGGCAGGTAAAGACGCCGCTTGTTGCCGATATTCACTTTGACTACAAGCTCGCGCTTGAGGCGATGGCGCAGGGGGTTGCAGCACTGCGGATCAACCCTGGCAATATCGGCGGGACGGAGCGCGTCAAGAAGGTCGTTGCGGCAGCACGTGAGGGAGGTATTCCCATCCGTATCGGCGTCAATGCCGGGTCGCTCGATCACAAGATTCTCACGAAGTACGGCGGCATTACGGCAGAGGCACTTGTGGAGTCTGCGATGGAGCATGTACGTGTCCTTGAGGAGCTGGACTTCTACGATATGAAGATCTCGCTCAAGGCGCACGATGTACCGCTGACGCTCGCAGCGTACCGCCTTATGAGCGAGCGCGTCGACTATCCGCTCCACCTCGGCATCACAGAGGCGGGAACGGCAGGCACGGGGATCATCAAGTCCTCGGTCGGCGTTGGAGCACTCCTCGCCGAGGGCATCGGCGACACGATCCGCATCTCGCTGACGGGTGATCCTGTGGTCGAGGTGCGTACGGCGAACGAGATTCTCAAGGCACTCGGGCTGAAGGAGTACGGTCCGACGCTTGTCGCCTGTCCAACCTGCGGGCGTACGAGCATCAATCTCGTGGAGATCGCGGAGAAGGTCGAGGAGCGCCTGCGCGGCATGAAGGACCCAATCGAGGTTGCTGTGATGGGCTGTGTCGTCAACGGTCCCGGAGAAGCACGCGGGGCGGATGTCGGCATTGCGGGCGGCAACGGTGAGGGACTGATCTTCCGCAAGGGCGAGGTCATCCGTAAGGTGAAGGAAGAAGAACTGCTTCCCGAACTGTTTCGGGAAATTGATGCAATATTGGAGGAACGCAAATCGTCATGAGAGCTACGAATCTGTATGCGCCCACACTTAGGAACACACCCGCGGAGGCGGAGATTGCAAGCCATCAGCTCATGTATCGTGCGGGGCTCATACGCAAGTCTGCAGGGGGGATGTATACCTATTTGCCGCTCGCGTGGCGCACGATCCGCAAGATCGAGCAGATCATCCGTGAGGAGATGGACGCGGCAGGCGGACAGGAGATCATGATGCCGATCCTCCAGCCGTCCGAACTCTGGGAGGAAAGCGGCCGCTGGGGTGCGTACGGTGCGGAGATGATCCGTGTCAAGGATCGCCATGACCGCGAATTCTGCATGGGACCGACGCATGAGGAGATGATTACGGCACTCGTGCGCGATGAGCTGCGTTCCTACAAGCAGCTGCCCGTCCTGCTCTATCAGATTCAGGACAAGTTTCGCGATGAGCGCCGTCCGCGCTTCGGCGTCATGCGCAGCCGCGAGTTTATCATGAAAGATCTTTATTCTTTCGATAAGGATGTCGAGGGGATGAACGAGTCCTACCGCAAGATGTCGGTGGCGTATACGAATATCTTCACGCGTTGCGGACTGGACTTCCGCGCAGTGGAGGCGGACAGCGGCGCGATCGGCGGCGGACACTCTGAGGAGTTCACTGTCCTCGCACCCGAGGGCGAGTCGCGCATTGCCTGCTGTGACGCATGCAGCTATGCAGCGAGTGATGAAAAGGCGGCATTGCGTCCGATTGATGCGCCAGACGAGGCGGAGCTGCCGCTCGAGAAGGTGGCAACTCCGCACACGAGTACGATTGCTCTCCTTGCAGAATATCTCAAGCTCCCTGTGGAAAAGACGATCAAGGCGGTCGCCTATCAGACGGAGGACGATGTACTCATTCTCGCGTTCCTGCGCGGCGATCACGAGGTCAATGAGATCAAGCTCGCAAACGCCGTACCGGGCGCACGCGAGCTGCGCATGGCGGACGAAGAGGCAATCCGTGCGGTGGGCGCCTGCCCCGGTTTTATGAGTCCGATTGGCATCAAGAAGGGTACGCATATCGTCGTCGATGAGACGGCAATGCGGATGCACAACGCTGTTTCCGGTGCGAACGAAGCGGATTTTCACTATACGAATGTCAATCCGAAGCGTGACTTTGGTGCGGTGACAGTGGCGGATATCCGCCTCGTCGAAGAGGGGGATGATTGCCCCGTCTGTGAGAGCGGGCATCTCCACATCGGGCGCGGCATTGAGGCGGGACAGATTTTTGCCCTCGGCACGAAGTACAGTGAGGCGATGGGGGCGACCTTCCTCGATGAGACGGGCAAGTCGCAGCCCATGCAGATGGGGTGCTACGGCATCGGCGTCGGCCGTACGATGGCGGCGGCGATAGAACAAAACCATGACGAGAGCGGCATCATCTGGCCGCGTGCGATTGCTCCTTACGAGGTCGTCGTTGTCGTCGTCAACGCGAAGGTGGATGAGCAGCTCGCGTACGCCGAGGAGGTCTACGAGGAACTTCGTGCGGCAGGCCTGGATGTGCTGCTTGATGACCGTCGTGAGCGCGCGGGCGTGAAATTCAACGACTGCGATCTGATCGGCTATCCCGTGCGCATTGCGATCGGACCCAAGACCATCGAGAGCGGGAGCATCGAGGTGAAGGTGCGCAAAACAGGGGAACTTGTAAACTTTGCACGCGATACCTATTTGAAGGGCGTGCAGGATATGCTGGCTACGCTTTGAAGCGGAGGGGGCGGCGTTTGATACGCCGCCTTTTCTGTACATATTGAAAAGAAGGCATGTTATTGCTATAATGAGATCGTAGATAGAAATCTAGTCAGTGTTGGAGGTGGTCATTATGTTTCGTCCATTGCCGTTCAATCTGAGAGAGAATGCTGAGAAGGGGCAGGAGATCCTGGGAAAGGCACTTGAGACCGTCATGGAGCATTCGTTTAACCCATTCGACAAGGTGGGCGGTATGCTCTTTCCGTTCCGTGTTGATGTGGTCGACAGTGAGAACTCCTATGAGCTGTTCGCGGAGCTTCCCGGCTTCACGAAGGAGGCCATCGAGGTGTCTTATAACGAAGATGGACGCCTGAAGATTAAGGCGGAGCGTGTGGACTCCGAGGAATCTGAGACGAAATATCTATGTCACGAGCGTAAGGCAGGCATATTCGAGCGCTCTTTCCTCATTGATGATGTGGATGAGGCGGCGGTGTCTGTCTCGTATGAGGCGGGCATCCTTCATGTGACCCTGCCTAAACTTGAGGTAAAGAAATCCTGCCGCGTCTTTACGATTCAGTGAGATCGTACTGTAGGGAATGTGTTTGGGAGGGTAATGTATGGCGGAAGATCGCGACTGGGAGCAATTTAAGCAGAAGCTCAAGGCGAAGACGGAGATCGATCTCGACCTCTACAAAGAGCCGCAGATGAAACGGCGGATCAACAATCTGATCACGCGGGCAGGATATAAGGGATGTGTCGAGTATTTCGATCATGTCTGTCAGAATAAGGATGACTTTGCGGCGTTCATCGAATATCTGACGATCAACGTATCGGAGTTTTTCCGCACGCCGGAGAAGTTCAGCAAGCTCGAGACGGATGTTATTCCCGATCTCCTCCAGCGCTCATCGAAGCTCAATATTTGGAGTGCAGGCTGCTCCATCGGAGCGGAACCGTATTCGCTTGCGATCATTATGAAAGAGATGACGCCGGGAACAAGGCACCGCATTCTCGCCTCTGATCTCGATGTCGAGATTCTCGCGAAGGCGAAGCGTGGTGTCTATACGGCAGATGAGATCAAGAGTATGGCGCCTGAGCGTCGCCGCAAGTATTTTGATCAGGACGGCGATCACTTTGCTGTAAAATCTGAGATCAAGAGCATGATCGAGTTCAAGCGGCACAATCTGCTGCAGGATAAGTTCGAGACGGGATTCGACCTGATCCTCTGCCGCAATGTTGTCATCTATTTTACGGATGAGGCGAAGGATCAGCTCTATCGTCATTTCTTTGAGGCACTGAAGCCAGGTGGAATTCTCTTTGTCGGTGCGACAGAGTCCATCCTGAACTTCCGCAAGATGGGTTATACGAGCTTTCAGCCGTTCTTCTATCAGCGCCCTCTCGAATCATGATCTCTGAGATGCTGACATCGGAGCAGCGTCTTGCGTTGCTCCGACGCACCCTAAAATGGGCGGAGGAGAAGATAGAGTTCTACCGCGCTGCCTTCGCGCGTGCGGGCCTCAGTCATGCATGTGTGCAGAGCTTTGCGGACATGGTAAAGTTCCCGTTTTGGGATGATGTGGTGAAAGAGGGGGCAGATGCCCCCTTTTTCATGCTCACGCTGCCGCTCTCGTCCCTTCTTCGCATGAGTGCTTTGTGCGATGATGATGGGACGTACGGGATTCATTGCTATACACAAGGGGACATTGCACGACAGGTACAGACGGCAGCTGATATGCTAGTCTCCTGTGGCGTGAACCGCGCGAGTACAGTGCTCCTTACAGGAGATTTTGCGGATAGTCGTACGCTCGACCTGCAGTATGCACTTGATTCGATTGGTGCGGCGGTGCTGCCCTGTACGGGAGCTGATACTGCGGCGCAGCTTCTTCGTGCAGCAGTTCCCGATACCATCATTGCCTGGGAGCATGATCTGCCTGCACTTGCGGAGGTCATGGGCGACAGTTATATGAACCGACTGATTACCGTTGGAAATCACATTATGCCGCAGGTGTTTGCGTGTGAACTGGCAGAGCGCACGGGAGTGCGTCACACTCATATCTATACACTGGCGCAGATGGGAGCGCTCATCGGAGCCGGCTGCGCGGCGAATGAGGGGATTCACCTCGAGGATAGGCTCTTCTTTGCAGAGGTTGTTGATGAAACGGGGCGATCTTCGTGCGAGAGCGATGCATGCGGACAGCTTGTTCTTTCGACGATTGCGGCGGAGGCGCAGCCTATCCTGCGGTATCGTACAGGTCTCTCCGTGCGCCTCATACGGGAACAATGCAGCTGCGGGGATGCGCGGCTGCGCATCATAGAGGAGTGAAAACATGGCGGATGAACGGTTGATTGCTGCACTGGATGTATCGACACGTGCGGAGGCAGAGAAACTCGTCACGCAACTTGGGGAGCGTGTTGGCTATTACAAGGTGGGCATGGAGCTTTTCTACGCACTTGGCGGCGATATTGTCACATGGCTCAAGGGGGAGAGAAAGAAGGTCTTTCTCGACCTCAAGCTCCATGATATTCCAAATACTGTGGGGAACGGGATTTGCTCACTGCTGCGGCTGCGTCCCGACATCCTGAACGTCCATACTGCGGGCGGCCTGCGTATGATGAAGGCGGCAGCAGAGGCTCTGCACAGTGCGGCAGCTGAGGCGGATATTCCCTGTCCGAAGCTGATTGGTGTCACGGTGCTCACAAGCATGGATGCAGAGGATTGGGCAGGCCTTGGGCACACAGAGCCTGTTGCGGATTCCGTTCTGCGACGTGCGAAGCTCGCGCAGGAGGCGGGACTGGACGGTGTGGTCGCCTCGCCTGCGGAGACGGCAGAGATTCGGCGCGCTTGTGGTGAGGATTTTCTTATCGTGACGCCGGGCATTCGCCCCGCAGGTGTTTCACATGACGATCAGCGGCGCGTCATGACACCGGCGGGGGCGATTCGCTCTGGTGCGTCGCAGATTGTGGTCGGACGTGCGATTTATGCAGCGGAGGATCCGCGTGCGGCAGCAGAGGCTGTTTTGAAGGAGATGGAGGCTGTATGATGACACAGGAGGAAGTGCGCGCACTGCTCGTAAAGACAGGGGCGATCATGGATGGACATTTTTTGCTGACTTCGGGGCTGCACAGCCCGCATTATGTAGAAAAGTTCAATGTGCTTCAGCATCCTGCCTATACACAGCAACTTTGTGAGGCAATGGCAGAGAAGTTCAAGGATGCGGAGATTGAGACGGTGGTTGGCCCCGTGACGGGCGGCATCCTGCTTGCACATGAGACGGGCAAGGCTCTCGGGACACGCGCGATCTTCACGGAGCGTGTGGATGGGAAGATGACGTTTCGTCGCGGCTTCTCGCTGCGTGCCGGTGAGCGTGTGCTCATCGTCGAGGACATTGTCACGACAGGGGGATCGATCAAGGAAGTAATCGAGGTAGTCAAAGAGGCGGGGGCTGTTCCTGTTGCGATATCCATGCTTGTTGACCGCAGCGGAGGAAAGGCACGGTTCGGCGACGTTCCTGCAACGGCACTCCTCACAATGGATGTAGAGACCTATGCGCCTGAGAGCTGTCCGCTTTGTGCCAAGAGTGTTCCAATGACGAAGCGCGGACGTACGGGTAAGTAGCAGGGACTTTGATGGCTGAGGAATTTACGGAGCAAATTGATGCCGCGCTTGCCGAATGGATGGTGTTGGACAAACTCCCCGCCGAAATCGAAGGGTTCGTTCTTTCGAAGGAGCGGCAGGCAAGCGAGGCGCAGTATGATTTCTTTCGTTACGATCATGTGCAGGAGCATCGCGCCGTTGTCGGTTTTTATGACGCATCGACCACCTCCTACAAGCTGCGTGTCGAGATTGGTGTGGTGAGTTTTGCCCTGCCATCCTTTATCCACGGGGATTTGGATGCGTTTGGGCAGGAACTGATGCGCTATTTGCCGCGCGTAATAAAGGAAATTCATGCGAATGCGCTAACAACGCAGGAACTCCTGCCCGTGCGCGAGAGCATTGAAGCATGGATATATGGAAAAGCGTTGCCGGAGGAGATGGAGGGATATACGCTCTTTATCCACCCTCTGGCTCCTGCAGAACTCACGAATGGTTCCTTTCTCATCATTGATTATGTTGACTTTGCACGAAAAAATGACGTCGGAATTTACTATAACTGCTATCGAAATGAATTCTTTGGTGAATATCATGTGAACGGTATGCCGTATGTGAGTTATTCGTTTGATGCGTCAGATCTCGAGGAGCTGGAGCAGCGGCTGAAGCTGCATCTTGTGCGTTATCTGCGCATGGCGCGCACACAGTCGGATTTGGAAAGGAAGTAGGATTTGCAGAGGGACGAGTTAGGCACGCTGCGCGCGGAGGTTATTGAGCGGGCACGTGATACGTTTGCACGAATGGATGAAGTCGCGGAGTTCAATACCCGCAAGGTGCTGGATGCCATGCGGGAGTGCCGCGTTTCCGATGCACACTTTGGCGTGAGCGCAGGATATGCGTACAGCGATCTCGGGCGGGAAAAGCTGGATGAACTCTATGCGCGCGTTTTTGGTGCGGAGCGGGCGCTCGTACGGACGCACTTCGTCTCCGGAACGCACGCGCTTGCAACGGTGCTCTTCGGCATCCTGAGACCCGGCGATCAACTTGTCTCGATCACAGGAGCGCCGTACGATACGATGCAGACTGTCATTGGTTGGGCACATGAGAGTATCGGCTCCCTCAAGGAGTTTGGCGTACTCTATGATGAGCTGCCTATGCCGGATGGACACGTCGATTTGGATGGTATTGCGCGCGTTGTAACGGCACAGACGAAGGTCGCGCTTGTGCAGCGCTCGCGTGGCTACAGTGAGCGAGAGCCGCTCAGCATCGAGGACATCCGCGCGGTCAGTGCGCGGATCAAGGCAGCGAATCCAAATTGTATTGTATTCGTGGACAACTGCTACGGTGAATTTGTCGATACGGTTGAGCCGACGGAACTGCCGAATGTGGACATTATGGCCGGCTCGCTCATCAAGAATCCAGGAGGCGGACTTGCCCCGACGGGCGGCTATATTGCGGGACGTAGTGAGCTCGTAGAGATGGCGTCGTATCGGCTCACAGCACCTGGAATGGGGGATGAACTTGGGGCAAGTCTCATTTCGAACCGACTTCTCTTTCAGGGGCTGTTTCTCGCGCCGCACGTTGTGGCGCAGGCACTCAAGGGAGCAGTCTTTGCAGCCGGCATCTTTGAAGGACTAGGCTGTCGCACCTTCCCGCGATTTACATATGAACGCAGTGATATTATACAGGCAATTGTTCTTGGGAGTGCGGAGCGGATGAAAGCATTCGCCGGCGCGATCCAGTCGATGTCTCCTGTGGACTCCTTTGCGGCACCGGAGCCGTGGGATATGCCGGGCTATGCTGATCAGATCATCATGGCAGCGGGGACATTCGTACAGGGGGCGTCGATCGAGTTGAGCGCGGACGGTCCGATGCGCGAACCATACTGCATCTATCTGCAGGGCGGCCTGACCTTTGAGCACGCAGCACTCGGCGTAATGGCGGCGGCAGAGGCGATTCTATCATAAAAAGCTGGCAAACGGGGCAGGTGCATGAAGATCAAAAATCTTCGTGTACGCGCCCCGTTCTTATTGACAATTAAAACGTTATATCGTAATATATAAATATATAGAAAAGGAGATGATATCGTGAGCAAATATATCATTGTTGGAGGCGTGGCAGGTGGAGCAACGGCTGCAGCACGCCTGCGCCGTTTGGATGAACACGCGGAGATTGTTCTCTTTGAGCGTGGAGAGGATATATCCTTTGCAAACTGTGGACTTCCGTACTATGTGGGGGATGTCATCGCCGAGCGCGGGGATCTGCTGCTCCAGACCCCAGCAAAGTTTCGTGGAATGTATAACGTCGATGTGCGTGTATGCAGTGAGGTTGTGCGTGTGGATACGGCGCAGCATACGGTGGAGGTACGCTCTGCGGACAGTGTCTACACGGAGCGTTATGACGCGCTGTTGCTTTCACCGGGAGCGAAGCCGCTACGTCCGCCGATTCCCGGCATTGAACATCCGCGTATTGCGACGCTGCGCAGCGTGCAGGATGCGGATCGCTTCCGCGCGATGATGGAAACGGGGCGCAGCGTCGTTGTGGTTGGCGGGGGCTTTATCGGTGTGGAGCTGGCGGAGAATTTCTGCGAGCGGGGGCTTTCTGTGACCTTGGTCGAGGCAATGCCGCATATTCTCCCCGTATTCGATACAGACATGATTTCTCTACTTGAAGATGAACTGCGCAGACATGGTGTGGAACTGGTACTCGGGGACGGTGTTGCGGGATTTGAGGAGCAGTCGGACGGTGGAATCTGCGTGCGCCTCGGCAGCGGGCGTGAGGTGCATGGAGATTTTGTCGCACTTGCGATTGGCGTGCGCCCCGATACGTCCTTTCTAGAGGGGAGCGATATTGCTCTCGGTGCGCGTGGGCATATCCTCGTTGATGAATACATGAGGACAAATGTGCCTGATGTGTATGCGGTGGGGGACGCCGTGCTAACACGTTCCGCGCAGACGGGAAAGGAAGCGGCACTTCCCTTGGCCGGACCCGCAAATCGGCAGGCGCGTCTGGCGGCGGACAGCATGGCGGGAGTGGGGCGTGCTTATCGCGGCGTGATCGGAACGGCTGCGTTGAAGGTATTTGGACGTACCGCTGCGGCGACGGGACAGAATGAGCGTGCCTTGCAGGCAGCGGGGCTGAAATATGGTGAGGACTATCGCTTTACGGTGATTTTTCCACGACATCATGTGACCTATTATCCGGGGGCGCAGGAAATTGCACTCAAGCTGATGTTCCGTACATCGGACGGCGTGATATTGGGGGCACAGGCAATCGGATCGGAGGGCGTGGATAAGCGTATCGACGTGATTGCCGCCGCAATCGGGCAGTCGCTTACGGTGGCAGATCTGCAGGAGTTCGAGCTGTCCTACGCGCCGCCGTATTCTGCGGCAAAAGACCCCGTAAATATGGCAGGCTATGCGGCGGAAAATATCCTGCAGGGCAGAAGTGTCCCTCTTCTCCCGCGTGAACTGGCGGCGGAAGTCGCAGCAGGAGCGATGCTCATTGATGTGCGTCCGCCGGAGGAATACCACACCGGTGAGATTGCGGGGGCGCAGCGGATTCCTCTGCCGCAGCTGCGTGAACGCCTGCATGAATTTGATCCGAAGACTCCAATCATCGTTTGCTGCAAGATGGGGCTGCGCGGCTATCTTGCCGAACAGATTCTGCGCGCACACGGATTCACAGCAAAGAATATGGTCGGTGGATACTATTATTTGAGAATGCAGCACGAAGAGGAGATATGAAATGGTGATTGAGGATCGGGAGCTACTTGAGGAGGCGGCGGATTTTTTGCGTGCATTGGCGCATCCCGTGCGCCTCTGTATTGTGCGACGGCTTCTGCGTGAGGGGAGCTGCAACGTTTCCTATATGCAGGATTGTCTGGATGCGCCGCAGTCCACCGTATCGCAGCATCTGAGCAAGCTGCGGCAGGCGGGACTGATCCGTGGAGAGCGCAGTGGACTTGAGGTCACCTATCGGCTGAAAGATGAGCGCGTTGCGCAGATTCTGCGTGCGCTTCTCCGTGCGGAAGGCAAGGAGGGAACATCTCATGGGGACGAAGAAGCGCCTGCTTCCTGTTGTTGAGCGCGGCAGCTGTGTTGCCTGCGGAACGTGTCAGAATGTGTGCCCACGCGGTGCGATCACCATTCTGCGCGGACTCTATGCGACGGTCGATCCCGCTCACTGTGTCGGCTGCGGTATGTGCAGCCGCGAGTGTCCGGCGGAGGTCATACGAATGGAGGTGCACACATGAGGGAGCGGCGGACGCGATGGTATCAATACTTTTGGATCTTCTCCATCGTGTATTTCTCTCTGGGCTTTGTCAATATTCTGTTTGCATGGCTCGGCATGATCTGTTTTCTTACGCCGCTCGGCTTTGCCCTGCTGGCGGGGAACAAGGCTTACTGCAATCACTACTGTGATCGCGGGCAGCTCTTTCAGCTGCTCGGCAGCCGTTTGCGTCTTTCCGCGCGGAAGGAACTGCCTGCGTGGCTGCGCACCCGCAGATTCCGCTATGGTTTTCTGGCGTTTTTTCTGACCATGTTTGCCAATGTGATGGTTGTGAGCTATCATGCGGCGGCAGGCGCTCCTCTGCAAGAGACTGTGACACTGTTCTGGCTCTTTGATGTGCCGTGGGGGTGGGCGTACAGCGGAGGCGGTGCGCCGTGGGCAGCACAGTTTGCCTTTGGCTTCTACAGCCTCATGCTGACCTCGGCAATCATCGGTATTCTGATGATGCTGCGCTATCGTCCACGCGCTTGGTGTGTCATCTGTCCCATGGGTACAATGACGCAGATGATCTGCCGTGCAAAAGCAACAGCGGCTGCGGATGCGGTAATCCCCGGTGAGCGGCGTATGTGCCCGAATGACTGATACAATCGCCATAAAAATAATCCCCATGCGACGGATGCTGACCGACGTATGGGGATTTTACGTATGTATGTTTGTGATATTAGGCGAAAGCGGCATGATGATTGACGCTTTCGGCATTTTCTGATATAACTTATTGTATATCTCTATCGCAATCTGCGTTGGATGTGTGCATATTTTCGATGAGGAGTGACGACGATGAAGCTGGTTGTGACGATTGTCGGGCGGGATCAGGTCGGTATTGTGGCGATGGTGAGTGGGATTCTTGCCGAGCAGCGCGTGAACATCCTAAATGTGAACCAGAATATCATGGATGGGTTTTTCAATATGGTCATGATTGCTGAGATGCCGGATGACGCGGAGATCCGCCTGAAGGATCTGCAGGAACTTCTGCGGAAAAAGGGGGAGGAGCGCGGGCTTGAAATCAAGCTTCAGCACCAGGAGATCTTTCAGGTCATGCACAGCATTTGAGCGAGGGCAAAAGAGTGATTACATTTGAGGACATCCGTGAAACAAATCGGATGATTACGGAGAACCGCCTCGATGTGCGGACCATAACGATGGGGATTTCCCTGCGAGACTGTGCACATCCGAACATTGATAAGTTTTGTCAGAATGTGTATGAAAAGATCACGAGCTCGGCAGAATATCTTGTACGCACGGGCGAGGATATCGAGGCGGAGTACGGCATTCCTATCATCAATAAGCGTATTTCCGTTACACCGATTGCCATTGCGGCGGATGCATGCCGGACAGATTCGTTTGTACCCGTTGCAGAAGCGCTTGATCGTGCGGCAAAGGCCGTCGGCGTCAATTTCATCGGAGGCTTTTCCGCACTCGTCGAAAAGGGGATGACGCATGGCGATCGCGTGCTCATCGACTCGATTCCCCAGGCCATGGCGGCAACGGATATCGTCTGCTCGTCGGTGAATATCGGCTCAACGAAGGCGGGCATCAATATGGATGCCGTGCGTGAGATGGGTGATGTGATCAAGCGCACGGCGGAGCTGACGCGTGAGCAAGAGGCTCTCGGCTGTGCAAAGATTGTTGTATTCTGCAACGCGCCCGGAGATAATCCCTTTATGGCGGGAGCGTTTCACGGAGTCGCCGAGGGGGATCGCGTTATCAATGTGGGGGTCAGTGGGCCAGGTGTCGTGAAACATGCCCTTGAGGAGCTGAAGGGGGCAGACTTCACAGAGATTGCGGAGACGATCAAGCGGACGGCATTTAAGATCACACGCGTTGGACAGCTTGTTGCACGAGAGGCATCACGTCGCCTTGGCGTACCGTTTGGAATTATCGACCTCTCTCTTGCACCGACATCAGAGGTCGGGGACAGCGTTGCGCGTATTCTCGAGGAAATGGGGATCGAGGCATGCGGCGCTCCCGGCACAACAGCTGCATTAGCACTCCTCAACGACGCAGTCAAGAAGGGCGGGCTCATGGCCAGCTCCCATGTTGGTGGACTGTCGGGCGCGTTTATTCCTGTCAGTGAGGATGAGGGCATGATCGCAGCTGTTGAATGCGGCAGCCTCTCGATTGAAAAATTGGAGGCGATGACCTGCGTCTGCTCGGTCGGTCTTGATATGATCGCCGTCGAGGGGGATACTCCGGCTGCAACGATCGCCGCGATCATTGCAGATGAGGCGGCAATCGGCATGGTGAACAACAAGACGACGGCAGTTCGAATTATCCCCGTACCTGGGAAAAAGGTGGGGGAGGGGGTATCGTTCGGCGGACTCCTTGGGTACTCGCCGATCGTTCCGGTGCGCAGTGCATTCAGCTCAGCGGCATTTATTGCACGGGGAGGGCGGATCCCCGCACCAACGAGGTCGTTGACGAACTAATATGAGAGTAACGAAAGCCATCAAAGCGGAGCAGCTCCGCATACTCCGCGAACTTTACCCCAATGCGAAGCCTGCCCTAGAGTTCAAGACACCGTTTGAGCTCCTCATCGCGGTGATTCTTTCGGCACAGTGTACAGATGTACGCGTCAATATTGTGACGGGACGCCTCTTCCAATATGCGAATACACCAGAGGCGATTGCAGCTCTTGGGCAGACGAAGCTCGAGGCCGCAATTCATGACTGTGGGTTCTTTCGTATGAAGGCCAAGCATATTTTGGAGACGTGTGACATCCTGCTCCAGGAATATGGAGGGAAGGTTCCTGCAGACTTCGAGGCGCTGCAGCGTCTCCCCGGTGTCGGCCGCAAGACGGCGAATGTCGTGATGAGTGTTGCCTTTCACGCACCTGCGATTGCCGTCGATACCCACGTATTCCGCGTGTCAAATCGTCTGCGCCTTGCGGTTGGAAAGACGCCGCTTGAGGTGGAGAAGGGCCTGCAGAAAGTGATTCCAAAAGAGGACTGGAGTGACGCGCATCATTGGCTGATTCTGCATGGACGGCAGCTATGTAAGGCACGCAAGCCCCTCTGTGGAGACTGTCCGCTCAGTCCTGTCTGCCCAAGCAGTGCTGCATAACGTATGATGAAAGGAGCGTGAGATATTGATCTACCGAAAGGCGCGGTTTGATGATATTGAGTCCATCTATGGGCTCGTACATATCTATGCGGCGCAGGGTGAGATGCTCCCACGCTCACGCAACACACTCTACGAGAACTTGCGTGATATGGTCGTAGCAGAGGCAGATGACGGCGTCATCGGTGTTGGTGCTCTGCATATCATGTGGGATCGTCTTGCTGAGGTGCGTATGATGGCAATTTCTCCCGATCATACGCGTAAAGGAGTTGGAGCCGAGATTGTGAGCAGGCTGCTCGCGGAGGGCGATGCCCTTGGGATTGAAAAGGTATTCACGCTCACGTATAAGCCGGACTTCTTCCGAAAATTGGGCTTTATCCGTATTAGTAGGGAGGAGTTGCCGCAAAAGGTTTGGAAAGAGTGCATTGACTGCCCGAAGTATCCAAACTGCGATGAGATTGCTATGATCAAGGTATGATGGAGGCGCGTTATGATTGTTGTGATGAATCCAAGAGCTACGCAGGAAAATATCGATCAGGTTACGGCGAAAATCGAGCAGGCAGGGCTGCGTACGCATCTGTCGAAGGGGGAGGATCGCTTTATCATCGGTGTGATTGGCGATAAGAAGCTCATTGCGGGACTTGAGATGAATATGATGGATGGTGTTGAGAAAACAGTTCGTATTACAGAGAAGTATAAGCTTGTCAGTCGTGATTTCCATCCGGCGAACAGCATTGTTGATGTGGCAGGATTCCCGGTCGGCGGCGAACAGCTTGTTATCATGGCTGGTCCCTGCTCGGTCGAGAGCTATGATCAGCTCTATGATGTTGCAGTTAAGGTGAAGGCTGCCGGTGCTCAGTTTCTGCGCGGCGGGGCGTTCAAGCCGCGTACAAGCCCCTATGACTTTCAAGGGCTTGGGCTTGAGGGGCTGAAAATTCTTCGCGATGTTGGGGATAAGACGGGATTGCGTGTTGTGACTGAGATCGTGGATAAAGACGACATTGATCTTGTGTCTGAGTATGCTGATCTCCTGCAGGTCGGGGCACGTAATATGCAGAACTTCCAAATGCTCAAGGCACTTGGAAAGGCAAAGAAGCCTGTGCTCTTCAAGCGAGGACTTTCTGCAACGATCAGTGAGTGGCTCAATGCTGCCGAATACATTGTATCGGGCGGGAATGGAAATATCATCTTCTGTGAACGGGGCATCCGCACCTATGAGACCTTTACGCGCAATACCATGGATCTCAATGCCGTTGCAGCGCTCAAGGAGCTCACACATTATCCCGTTATTGCAGACCCGAGTCATGGAACGGGACGTTGGCAGATGGTGCGCCCCCTGGCGCGCGCCTCGGTGGCAGTCGGTGCAGACGGTCTCATTATCGAGGTTCACTGCCATCCGGAGGCTGCTCTTTCGGATGGGGATCAGAGCCTTATTCCGCGCAACTTCGAGATGCTGATGGATGAGGTGCGTCAGATTGCACCCGCTGTCGGACGTCGCGTATGACGCAAACCAAGCTTGCAATCATCGGCGTTGGCCTGATCGGTGGTTCGCTTGGACTCTGCCTCAAAGATGCACTCGGGGATGATATCTATATTACGGGGCTTTGTCGTACGGAGGCATCCATGCGGCAGGCGATCAGTCTTGGCGCGGTGGATGAGGCTTCATCCGATCTGAATACTGTTGTCGGAGACGCTGATATTGTCTATCTCAGCCCACCGGTCTTGCAGATTGTTCCGATGGTGGAGAAAATACTGCCCCATTTGAAAGATGGAGCGATCCTGACCGATGCGGGCAGCACAAAGGGCGCTGTCTATGAGGCGCTGCATAAGATACTGCCTCCGCATATTTACTATGTGCCGGGGCATCCGATGACGGGGCGTGAGAAGAGCGGTGTGGAGGCCGCAACAAAGGACCTTTTTGCGCACAAGGCATATGTTATCATTGATGACCCGATGGTACCTCAGGAGATCAAGGATCGTCTTATGATGGTTCTGCGTTATACGGGGGCAAACTTTACCACGCTCGATCTCGCACAGCACGACCGTTGTGCGGCGGTGATCAGCCATGTGCCGCATCTTGCGGCGGCAGCGCTTGTTACTCTGCTCAATCGAAGCGGGGATGATCTAGCCTCTTGCCTGAAGCTCATCGGCGGCGGATTTAAAGACACGACACGTATTGCATCGTCGAATGCAGATATGTGGGCGGATATCTGTATGACAAACAGAGTGCCGATCACGGATACGCTTCACACGTTACAAAATATTCTTGGAGAGGTCATTACGGCAGTAGAGGCGGGCGATCGACAGGCAGTACACGACTACTTTTCTGCCTCGAAGGCAAGACGTGACAGTATTCTCCATGATGCAGAACAAAAATTTGATACAAATTGAGTAAAATTTTACGAAACCTCTTTTTTTTAGAACGTATATATGATATAGTATAAAATACTATATATGTACGATCCTATCAGGGGGGATTACCGTGAAAAAAACCAGAATATCCACGCGGCGTCAGTCTGAAATCCTGCAGTATATCAAAGATTTTTTGGTCGAAAAGGGCTATCCGCCATCGGTACGAGAGATTGGAACGGCAGTGGGGCTGAAATCAAGCTCCACTGTGCACCGTTATCTTGCCATGCTTGAGGAAAACGGGGCAATTCGGCGTGATGCGACAAAGCCGCGCGCCATTGACATCATGGGTGAGAATCCATGGGGGCGCACGATCCCGGTGCCGCTTGTCGGCACGGTGACGGCAGGTGAGCCGATTCTAGCAGAGCAGAACGTCGAGGATGTATTTTCTTTCCCCCGTGGTTTGATTGGTACGGCGGAGGATGTCTTCATGCTGCGTATTCAGGGCGACAGCATGATCAACGTCGGCATTTTTGACGGTGATTTTGTGCTTGTCCGTCAACAGCCGACAGCGAACAATGGGGAGATCGTCGTTGCCCTGGTGGATGGTGAGTCGGCGACGGTGAAGCGTTTTTTCCGGGAGAAGAATTGCATTCGTCTGCAGCCGGAGAACGATTCGATGGAACCCTTCTACGAGACAGATGTACAGATTCTAGGGAAGGTTATTGGACTTTATCGTCATATTTGAGACGATTCGAGGGAGTACTGTGTGAAAAGCATGGTGCTCCCTTTTCATTTGGAGCAAGGAATGATATAATAATTTTGTTTTCTGTCATTGGAGAGGTAATTATGGCAAAGGAATTGCGCAGCGGCTATACAACAGGTGCTTGTGCAGCAGCAGGAGTCAAGGCCGCATTCCTGTTTATGGCAGGTGTAGATTGGCGTGAAATCTCTTTGACAGCGCTCGATGGTACGCTTCTGACGATTCCGGTCAAAGAAGTCAGGGAGACAGCAGATGGCATTTGCGCTGAGGTCGTAAAGTTCTCGGGCGATGACCCTGATATTACGAATGGAGTCTCCGTATTTACTACGATTCAGCGGCGCGATGAGCCAGGCATCGTATTTCGGGCAGGCAAGGGTGTCGGCACAGTGACAAAGCGAGGCATGAGCCTTCCTGTTGGAGAGCCATCGATCAATAAAGGACCGCGCACACTGATTCGCAGTGTGATTGAGGAGATGACAGGCCGTCCAGATTCTGGCGCGGTCGTGACGATTTCTATACCTGAGGGCGTGGAGCTTGCCAAGAAGACCCTCAATCCAGTACTTGGGATCGAAGGAGGCATCTCCGTCATCGGGACGACGGGAGTTCTCCGTCCAATGTCAGAGGAGGCTTTCAAGGACTCCCTCGTGCCGCAGATCGATGTGGCACTTGCAGCACAGGAACCTGTGCTCGTATTCGTTCCCGGCAAGATTGGGGAGAAGATTGCCCTCTCGCTTGGGGTACCGCAGACAGCGCTCATTGAGACGAGCAATTTTATTGGATTTATGTTGGATCGTGCTGCAGAACGAGGAGCAGCACGCATACTCATTCTCGGTCATACGGGAAAGCTTGTGAAGATGGCTGCTGGGGTCTTTCACACGCACAATCGCATTGCGGATGCCCGCCTTGAGACACTCGCTGCCTACGCAGCGGCAGAGGGCCTGCCACAGGACGGTGTGCGTGCCGTTCTTGCGGCGAATACGACGGAGGACGCGATGGAGATCATTGCTTCGGCCGGATTGATGGAGCGCGTCTGCAGTGTCATTGCGGAGCGCGTGCATGTCCGTGCGGAGCGGTATGTCTTCGGCAAGGTCGAGGTCGGTGCACTCATGGTGAATTTCGCGGGCGATATTCTTGGCGCGGATGAACGGGCATATGGCTTTGCACGTGCGTATGGATGGAGACTTGAACAATGAACCATAAAATTATCGTGGTTGGTATTGGCCCGGGAGATCCTGCGTATTTGTTGCCAAAAGCACAGACAACGATAGAGAATGCTCGTATCCTGGTTGGAGGCAAACGTGCGCTTGTCGACTATTCGCATCATGGGGTACATGAATGTGCCGTCGGTGCAGATATCTCGGGTGTTCTCGCCTTTATTGAGGAGTCCCTCGCGGGAGATGATGTCGTCGTTATGGTCTCTGGGGATCCTGGATATTTTTCACTTCTCGATGCATTGCGGCGCACATTTCCTTTGGAACAAATAGAGGTTGTTCCTGGCATTAGCTCGCTCCAGCTTGCGTTCGCGCGGCTGGCTCTGCCATGGCATAATGCTAGGCTTCTTAGCTTTCATGGACGCGAACCTCTGACAGAGGAACTCTTTCGCTCATCGGATGCAGTAATCGGTATGCTGACAGATGGGCGAAACAACTCGCAGACAATTGCTGTGCGCCTGCTCGCGTGTGGATGGCGGGATGAGGATATAATGTATATCTGCACGCGGCTTTCGTATGCAGATGAGAATATTATAACGACGACTTTGGGGGCAGCGAAGATGGATGCCGGCATTGGGCACGGTGTCATCATTGTCTGTGCACATGAGGAGAATGTATGAACTTAGGAATTAAAGACGATGCTTTTGTGCGGGGGAAGGTACCTATGACGAAGGAGGAGATTCGTATTCTCACGCTCGTCAAAGCGCAGATCGCACCGGATGCAGTGATCTACGATGTCGGTGCGGGAACCGGATCGCTCTCTATTGAGGCTGCACGCCTTGCCCCTGCAGGTCATGTTTATGCGATCGAAAAAAATCCGGAGGGCATTGGTCTAATCACTGAGAATGCAAAGATTTTTTCTGTGGAGAATATCACCGTAGTGGAGGGGACTGCCCCTGACGCTTTGGCGGGGCTGCCGGAAGTCGATGTGGCCCTCATTGGCGGCAGCGGACGGAAACTTGCAGATATTTTAGATATCATTGGGCAGCGCCTGCGCCCTCATGGACGTATTGTGGCAAATGCAATCACCATGCAGACGGTAGCTGCATGCCTGGACTATTTCCATAAGCATACAGAGCATTATACCTATGAGGCGATACAGGTGCAGATCAGTAAGCTCGAGCGTGTCGGCCCGTACGACATGGCAAAGGCCCTGAATCCAATCTATATTATTACAGCACAGCGAAAGTGAGGTATCTATATGATTCATATTGTCGGTGCGGGACCAGGTGATCCCGAACTCATTACTGTCAAAGGTGCACGCTATCTTTCAGAGGCGGACGTTGTCATCTATGCGGGATCTCTCGTTAACCCTGCCCTTCTCGAGATGTGCAAAGAGGGGGTGGAGATCCACAACTCAGCGCATATGACACTCGACGACGTGGTTGAGGTGATCGTCCGTGCAGAGTCCGAGGGAAAGATGACAGTTCGTCTGCATACGGGTGATCCTGCAATCTATGGTGCAATTCAGGAACAAATGGATGCCTGGAAGAAGCATGGATTTGACTATGATGTTGTACCTGGTGTCAGTTCGTTTCTTGGCACTGCCGCCGCGCTGCGCCAGGAGTATACGCTGCCCGGCATTTCACAGACGGTTATTATCACGCGCAACGAGGGACGTACGCCCGTTCCGGAGCGCGAAAAGCTGCGGAGTCTCGCCTCACATCATGCGACAATGTGTATTTTCCTTTCGATCACCATGATTGAGGAGGTTGCAGCCGAACTCATTGAAGGTGGATATGAGGAGACTACGCCGATTGCCATTGTTCAGAGGGCAACATGGCCGGAGCAGAAGATTCTGCGCGGCACTCTCGCAACGATTGCAGAGCAGGTAAAGGAAGAGGCGATTGATCGTACGGCGATGATTGTCGTCGGAGATTGCCTTGATACGGAATATAATCTTTCACAGCTCTATGCGCCCGGATTCTCGCATATGTTCCGGGATGCAAAATCGTGAGAACAGCGCTTTTTGCCTTGACGGAGAGCGGTGCACAGCTTGCGCTGCGCCTCTCTGAGGCCCTCGGTGATGGGGGGACGATTCACCTGCCGGAGCGCCTGCGCAGCAGTGTGATAACGTCCTGTGAGACCGTATATTTTACACGTCTTGCGGATGTCATCAAGACGGCGTTTGTGCGTTATGATGCACTGATCTGTGTGATGGCGACGGGCATTGTCGTGCGTATGATCGCGCCCTATACGACGAGCAAGCTGTACGATCCCGCGGTCATTGTCTTTGATGAGGCGGGACACCATGGGATCAGTCTCCTCTCAGGGCATGTCGGCGGTGCAAATGAACTCACACGCAACCTTTGTGCAGCGGTAGGGGCTGACCCGGTCATCACAACGGCGACCGATGTGACGGGGGTTCTTGCACCAGATGCGATCGCTGCACGATTAGCCTTGCGCCCCGTACCCAAGGCCGCCATACAGACGGTGAATACGGCACTTCTTGAAGGAAAGACGCTCACATACTACCTGGATGCCAGCTTGTCGCAGGCCCCATTCTATGAGGAACAGCTGCGTAGAGAGGATGTGCAGGTACGATCCTTTCAGGGGGCGATACCGTCCGTGGGGGCGGATGAGTTCCGCGTTGTTATCGTGCAGGCGGACGATATTCCGAATATGCATGAGCCGCGCACACTATACCTTACACCGCGCCGACTGATTGCAGGGGTTGGCTGCCGTGCAGGTGTGCCGGAGGCGAAGATTCTCCGCGCACTCACAGAGGCGTGCGGCATGATCGGACGTGAGCCGTCCGCCATCGATCTCTTTGCGAGCACAGTGGTCAAGAGTCATGAGGATGGGTTGTTGTCGGCAGTTCGCACACTTGGACGGGAGATTCGTTTCTACCCGAACGAGGAGCTTGCTGCGATGATTCAAGAATACGGACTTATAGAGTCCAATTTTGTCCGGCAGACGATCGGCGTCGGGAATGTTTCCGAGGCGGCGGCGCTCTGCGCGGCTGGAGAAGCAGGCGGGCGCATGGCGCTCGGAAAAACAAGTTTTGGGAAAGTGACGGTGGCACTCCTATGGGAAAAATAAGTGTTGTGGGCATTGGCCCGGGCAGCTTGGACGATATGACCTACCGTGCACGGCGCACGATTGAAGAGGCGACGACGGTAGTCGGATACAAGCGCTATGTGGATCTGATCGCGGAGCTTGTCGAAGGAAAAAAGGTGCTCGATACAGGCATGACGCAGGAGATTGACCGCTGCCGTGCGGCGCTTCAGGAGGCGTCAGCAGGGGAAAATGTCGTTGTCATCTCGAGTGGTGATGCCGGCATCTATGGAATGGCAGGTCTTGTCCTCGAATTGCTCGTGAAGATGGATGACGCGGAGAAGCCGGAGTTCGGCGGCGTGATTCCAGGTGTCTCGGCGATGAGTGCGGCGGCAGGTCTTCTTGGTGCGCCCATTATGCACGACTTTGTTGTCATCAGCCTCTCGGATCTGCTCACGCCGTGGGAGATCATTCAGGAACGTGCCGAACTCGCGGCAAAGGGCGATTTTGTTACGGCGCTCTATAATCCGCGCAGCAATAAGCGCGTGGGACAGATCAACGCGGTGCAGGAGATCTTCCTGCGCCACCGTGCTCCCGAGACGCCCGTTGGCGTCGTGACGGGAGCGAGTCGTACCAATGAGGCGATGCTGATTTCGAGGCTCAGCGACTTTACGAAGGAGGACATCAATATGTTCTCGATCGTCATCATTGGCAACTCCAAGACACGTCAGGTGGGAGACTGGATGATTACGCCGCGCGGCTATCAGAAACGGGAGCCGGGACTTTGATTTTTGTAGCATCGGGGACGCAGGACGGGCGTGAGATTGTACGCCGCCTGTGTGCCTCAGGATATGATGTTGTTGCCTCTGTTGTCAGTTCCTATGGGCAGCAGCTCCTCGCAGAACAGCAGAAAAGGGGCGGTGGGCGTCTCATTATCAATGATACACCACTTGATGAAGATGGTCTGCGTCGTTTTTTCAGTGAACATGAGATTCGTGCCTTTGTCGATGCAACGCATCCCTATGCAGTCAATGTTTCACGGAACGCCATGACGGCGTGTGCGGCGGAGGGGATTCCCTATATTCGTTATGAACGCAATCTCACGGATATCTCCTATGAGAATGTCCATCTCGTTCATTCATATGAGGAGGCGACGGAGGTTGCTGCTCGTTTAGGGAAGACGGTGTTTTTGACAACAGGCAGCCGTAATCTGGAGCGCTTTGTCAAGGCACCTTCTCTTGTGGACTGTACACTGATTGCGCGTGTGCTGCCAACGGCGGATGTAATTGCCCTTTGTGAGGACCTTGGATTGACACCGGCCCAGATTATTGCGATGCAGGGGCCGTTCTCCCGTGAGCTGAATCGAGCTATGTATGAAAAGTATGGTGCAGATGTCGTCGTGACAAAAAACAGCGGCACAATCGGCGGAACGGATGAGAAATTTCAGGCAGCTGAGGATTTGGGGCTCCCTGTAATTGTGATTGATCGTCCCGTACTCGCATACCCACATTTAGCACATACCTATGAGGAAGTAAAAGATTTTGTTGATTTGATGAAAGTATCATAGAATAAGGAGTTTTTCATGGATTTTATAAAGGAACCTATGGCGATTGAAAACCGCAGCATGGAGCTGATTGCACCTCATCTGGAGGGCCTCGGCTTGGACGAGCGTGCGACAAAGGTATACTCTCGCTTAATTCATGCCTCGGGGGATGTTGGCTATGCACCGATTACCCGCATTCATCCCGAGGCCATTGATTCTGCCATTGAGGCGCTTAAGGCTGGTGCACATATCTATACGGATGTAGAGATGGTGCGTACGGGCATTAACAAGAAAAAGCTTGCCTCATTCGGAGGTGAGGTGCACTGCCTCGTAGCGGATCCCGATGTCGCTGTGCGCGCGAAGGAACTTGGAATTACGCGCTCGATGGTTGCCATGCGTCAGTTTGGCAAGGATCTCCATGGCAGTATTATTGCCATTGGAAATGCGCCGACGGCACTCTTTGAGGTTCTTCGCCTTGTGCGTGAGGAGGGCATTCGCCCTGCCTGCATCGTTGGTATTCCCGTCGGCTTCGTGGGAGCAGCCGAGTCGAAAGCTGAGCTCGCAGAGAACGGCATTATTCCATATATTACCGTCGAGGGCACGAAGGGCGGCAGCCCCATCGCGGCGGCGGCAATCAATGCGCTCATGTATCTGATTGATAACACGCGCCCCTAATCAAGGAGAGGTGGATTCATGCAGTGGAACATTCCACGTCTTGTCGTCGCTGCGACTCAGTCCGGCGGTGGCAAGACAACCTTGGTTACAGGGCTTCTTGCCGCACTGCGCAGCCGTGGACTTTGTGTGCAGTCATTCAAGGTTGGCCCGGACTATATTGATCTTGGTTACCATCGGATGGCAAGCGGACGTACAGGGCATAATCTGGACACCTGGCTTGTGCCGGAGGGGCGGCTGACAGAGATCTTTGCACGCGAGTGTGAGGGCGCTGATATTGCTATAATTGAGGGCGTGATGGGACTCTATGATGGGGGGCGCCGCGGCATCAGTTCGACGGCTGCCATCGCAAAGGCTCTTGACACCCCCGTGCTTCTTGTGATTGATGCGAAATCGGTCGGTGCTTCGGCAGCGGCGACAGCACTCGGCTTTCGTGTCTATGATCCTAAGCTGAATCTTGCGGGAGTTCTCATCAACCGTCTCGGCAGCGATACACACGAGGACATGATCCGCGAGGCAATGGCTGGGATTGATATGCACGTTTATGGTGCGATACGGCGCGACAGTACGCTTTCCTTGCCGGAGCGTCATCTTGGCTTGACTCCAGTGGAGGAACATGCAGCCGCAGCGACGATTCATGCCGTGGGAGAGCGCGTTGAGGAAGGGCTTGATATTGAGGCCATTCTGGAACTCGCTCGCAGCGCTGAACCCGTTTCATTGCCGATGGCATCGCGGCAGGCCGCGCAGCGAGCCACGCGTATTGGCGTTGCACGTGACGAGGCCTTTTCCTTCTACTATGCAGCCAGTCTCGCCGAACTTGAGGCACAAGGCGCAGAAATCGTGGAATTCAGCCCTCTGCATGATGCCTGTATTCCGAACGTAGATGGTCTCATTATCGGCGGTGGATTCCCCGAGATGTTTGCAGGGCAGCTTTCTGGGAATGTGTCCATGCGAACATCTATCTCTCGTGCAGCAGCCGCGGGTATGCCTATCTATGCAGAATGCGGCGGATATATGTATTTAATGAAAACACTCATCGACTTTGACGGAGTGGAGCATGAGATGGCTGGTATATTTCCTATGCAGGCGCGCATGACCGAGAAACTGCAAATGGTTGGTTATGTTGAAGCAGAGCAGGCCGTAGATACTGTGCTTGGCTCCGCAGGACTTGTTCTGCATGGGCATGAGTTCCACTTCTCCGTCGAGGAGGCAGAGCACTCGGCAGATCTTGTTCGTCCGTTTACCTTTACGAAGCTGCGCAACGGAGCACAGTACCAAGCGGGATGCGTTTTTCAAAACGCATTGGGGAGTTATCTGCATCTTCATTTTGCAGGATGTCCGTCTGCTGCAGCGCATTTTGTGGAGGCGTCCAGCAGATGGGGAAAATAGTCCTTGTAACGGGTGGTGTGCGATCTGGAAAATCTGCATTTGCCGAACGCTATACGGCTTATTGTGCGGCACAGACGGGGACGAAGGTCGCCTATATTGCCACGGCACAAGTCTATGATGAGGAAATGCGCCAGCGCGTCGATCTTCACCAGAGCCGCCGTCCAGCAGATTGGTCTACATACGAAGCACCTTTCCATACAGAGGATGCCATTCGTGCGGCAGGAGCGGCGCACGGTGTCATCCTATTTGACTGTATTACCATGTTTCTGAGCAATGATATGCTTCAGTACCCGGAAGAGGAACAGGAGCGTGATTCCTTTGTGCTCCATGTGGAGAAGCGAATAGGCGCGCTTATTTCTGCGGCCCAGGAAATCTCTGCGACCACCATTTTTGTAACGAATGAAGTGGGGGCGGGGATTGTGCCCGAACATCGCCTGGGGCGTCTTTATCGGGATATGGCGGGACTTGCCAATCAGCAGATTGCGTGCAGTGCAGCGGAGGTCTATCTCGTCACCTGTGGGATTCCGGTGAACATCAAGAAGATTGCGGAGGTGATCTGATGGCAAAGAGCGTTATGCTGATGGGAACGAGCTCTCATGTTGGCAAGAGCATTTTGACGACGGCGCTCTGCCGCATATTCCACCAAGAAGGATGGCGTGTCGTTCCTTTCAAGGCACAGAACATGGCGCTGAACTCCTATGTCACGCTTGATGGGCGTGAGATGGGGCGTGCACAGGTGGCACAGGCGGAAGCGGCGGGGCTTGCCCCTATGGTTGATATGAATCCCGTTCTTCTCAAGCCGACGGGGAATGCACAGTCTCAGGTTATCATCAAGGGTGAGCCGGTCGGCAACATGAGCGCACGTGAATATCACAAGGGATACTCGCTTAAAGCATGGGGGGCGGTTGAGGAAGCACTCGATCGACTCCAGGAGGAGTACGAGCTGCTTGTGATCGAGGGAGCGGGCAGTCCCGCCGAGATCAATCTCAAAGCAAATGATATTGTCAATATGCGTGTGGCAAAGCATCTGCATGCTCCTGTCCTGCTTATTGCTGACATTGATCGCGGCGGTGCTTTGGCTTCTCTGGTAGGCACGTTGGAACTCTTGGATGAGGAGGAACGCGATCTTGTCAAAGGCCTCATCATCAACAAGTTTCGCGGTGATGTGAGCCTCTTGACTCCGGCACTTGATTTCCTTGAGGAAAAGACGGGCAAGCCTGTTCTTGGCGTTGTACATCATATCGAACAGCTTGGGATTGATGAGGAGGACTCTGTCTCGCTCGATGAGAAGCGCTATGGAGATGGGGGGGCGCACAAAGATCAGCTGCGCATCGCGGTCATTCGTACACCGAAGCTTTCGAACTTCACAGATTTTGACGCACTTGCAAATGAGCCGGATGTCGCGCTTTACTATGTGAGCGTACCGTCGGAACTTGGGACTCCCGATCTTATTCTCCTGCCGGGATCGAAAAACACAACGGAGGATCTCCTCTATATCCGAGACAGCGGTCTGGAAGAGGCGATTCGGAGCTGTGTATCGCGAGGCACACTTCTCTTTGGTATCTGCGGAGGGTATCAGATGCTTGGCAGAGTGGTGCGCGATCCGCTCCATACGGAGTCGGAGCACGAGCAGACGACCGGTTTTGGCTATTTGCCGATCGAGACGACATTTGCAGCCACGAAGCGTCTGCGTCAGGTCACTGCAACGGCTGATTTTAGCTTCCTCGGCGCACAGATTTCAGCGGTGAATCTTTTTGGCTATGAGATCCATATGGGAGAGACTATATTCACGGAGGAGGCGCATCGACCATTCCATATTGTTCGGGCAGGCAGTCAGCCGACAGACGTACGTGATGGTGCGCTCTCGAATGATGGGCTTGCCATGGGAACCTATATTCACGGAATCTTTGATGCGGATGAATTCAGACGGGCGTTTCTCAATCGCCTGCGTCAGCACCGTGGGTGGGAGGAGTTGCCCGTGCAGTACCGCTATCGTGCAGAAAAAGAGCGTGCCTATGATCGCCTTGCCGAGAGTGTGCGCAAAAGTCTAGCCATGGAGAAACTCAGAGCGATTGTCGGCCTGGGGGAGAGCAGATGATCCCTGCACCACTCCTTGCCATGGGGGCATTCTTTCTCGATACGGTACTTGGCGATCCACAGACAAGGTGGCATCCTGTCGCCGTGCTTGGTCGTTTTATTTCGCTTTTGGAGCGCCTGCTCTATCCAACGGGTGGCAGTAATCAGCGAAAATTTGTGATGGGATCTCTGCTGGTGCTCTTCATACTCTGCATTGCCTATGCGTTCGCAGAGGGCCTGCTGCTTGCGGTGCGTCAGCTGCCTGTGGCATGGGGGAGCGACGCTGTCAGCGTGCTTCTGCTCTATTTTTGCATCTCTCCCCGCATGCTGGCTAAGGCGGGACAGGATATCTATATGCTGCTCGTCAAAGGGGATCTCCCAGCAGCGCGGGAACACGTTGGATATATTGTCGGGCGCGATACGGCACAGCTTGATGAGGCTGATGCCGCACGAGCAGCCATTGAGACCGTTGCGGAGAATACTGTGGACGGCGTGATTGCACCGTTTTTTTTCTTTGCACTTGGGGGAGCTCCTCTTGCTGTACTCTATCGTGCAGCAAATACGATGGACTCTATGCTCGGCTATCGAAATGAGCGGTATCTTTACTTTGGCCGCATGGCAGCGCGCGTGGATGATGTCCTGAACTACATACCGGCGCGCATTTCGGGGGTGCTCTTTGTCATGGCGGCCTTCCTCCTGGGCTATGATGGGCGCAATGCGCTCAATATTCTTGTCCGCGACGCTGCCGGACATCCAAGCCCGAATGGGGGACATGCTGAAGCTCCTGTTGCAGGTGCTCTTCACATACGTCTCGGCGGCATCAACTACTATTTTGGTGAGCGACATTTCCGCGCCTATATGGGTGATGCGCATATGGATATATCTGCAAAGCATATTCTCGGCGCAATTCGCCTCATGTATACGGTGGCTGTACTATTCTTGCTCTTTTACTATCTTTTTTCACTTTATCGGTACAATTAGAGGCGTTTCATGCATTCATTTTTGATTGGGCTTCAATTTCTTACAAGGATTCGCTTGGTGAATCAGACGGAATGGACGGCAGAGGACTTTGGGCGCAGTACGCGTTTCTTTCCTCTTGTCGGACTTGTCCTTGGTATCTGCTATGCATCTGCGGCATGGCTTCTCGTTTATACGAAGGGGCTCTTCGGAATGCAGGCACTGCCCACAGCACTCCTGCTCATACTGCCGCTCGTTTTGACGGGAGGGCTGCATGCGGATGGTTTTATGGATACGGCAGATGGCGTGTTCTCTGGACGTGAACGTGAGCGCAAACTCGAGATCATGAAGGACAGCCGTGTCGGTTCGTTTGGGGTTGTTTCCTTCGTTCTCCTCATGTTTGTGCAGTTTTCTTTGCTCTTTGATATGCATCCGCTTCTTCTCGTCCCTGCGCTTTTCGTTATGCCCATCATCGGCAGGCTTGCGATGGTGCTCGCCGTTTCCTGTTTTCCCTATGCGCGCAAGGACGGCGTAGGGAAGACATTTGCGGATATGGGGGATCGCAGGACCGTTGTGATTGCAGCATTGACAACGACAGCGCTTGTTCTTCCCTGGGGGACGCTTGCAGCGGCAGCACTCGTCCTCGGCACGGCCTTTGCACTTCTTTTTTGCAGTGCAATGACGAAAATTCTTGGCGGGGTGACGGGGGATGTCTATGGAGCGGCAACCGTACTTACCGAAACACTTGTCCTTGCTGTCTTTTCACTTGCATCAACACATCCGAACGTTTGGGGGATATTATGGAAATAATCGCAAAAGCACCGGCATCCTGTGGGGAACTCGTGGAAGGCGTCCTTGAGGGGACGCCGTTTCTTGTGACTGCGCCCATCAGTATGTATGCCGTGGCGACAGTCTCAGATCGCTTCACGGGAGTGCATGGGCTTGGGGCGAAAGCACAGGAGGCAATGCGTCTAACGCTTGCGCATATCGGACAGAAGGCGCTGCCCTTCGGTATACGCTTGGAATCGGAGATTCCGCAGGGCAAAGGCATGGCATCCTCAAGTGCGGATATTGCTGCGGTCAGCTGTGCGACGGCGCGCGCCTTTGGTCGAGAGATTACAGGGCGCGAGATCATGGATATTGCCATTGCAATCGAGCCGAGTGATGGGATTGCCTTTTCAGGACTCGCCCATGTAAGCCACACGACAGGCGAACTTTTTGGGCAATACGCCAATGTTCCTCTTTTCCCCATCTCAATTTTTGACGTAGGTGGGGAGGTCGATACGATTGCCTACTATCAGAGCAAGGGAAACAGCGGCAATCAGGACGAGATTTATCGGGATTTACTTGCTAAGGTGACGCATGCGTTTTATGCAGCGGAACGCCAGAAGGAGGAGATGCTTGGTCAGGTGGCGACTGCGAGCGCTCGCCTCAATCAAGCGCATTTGGAAAAACCACAACTCGAGGAGTTCATCCGGGCGGCACAGGATCAGGGCGCGCTCGGCATTCTCGTGGCGCACAGCGGAACGGTGGTCGGCGCACTCTGGTCGACTGAGATGAAGAGTGATGTAATCGAGGAAAAGACAAGCACTCTTGCAGCGGCATTTGAAGGAAGGTATCGTTTTATGCAGCCAGCGCGACTCATCTCGGGCGGCGTTGTCTGTGAAATCAGGCCGTAAGAAGAGAAAGGGGAGGGGAATATGACGGAGCTCATTATCATACGTCACGGGGAGACGGAATGGAATCAGACGGGGCGCTTTCAGGGGCACTCCGACGTGCCCCTTTCAGAAAAGGGGAGGGCCCAGGCAGAGGCACTTGCACAAAATCTTATCATCGATCATGTAGACGCAATCTATGCGAGTGACCTCATTCGGGCGATGGATACGGCAGCTCCCCTTGCCCGGCGCTTCGGGGTAGACGTTATTCCTGATACCGCGCTCAGAGAACTCAACTTTGGTACATGGGAAGGGCGTAATTTCAGCGATATCAATGCAGAATGCCCGGATGGAATGAAGCATTTTTACAGTGACCCGGAGAAGGCCAATATTCCGAACGGTGAACCCTTCCCTGTCTTTCAAAAGCGTGTAGCAGGACGTGTCAGCGAGATTGTGCGTGCACAGCAGGGAAAACGCGTCGTTATTTTTTCGCATGGTGCCTCCATTCGCATCCTGCTTGCCGACATCCTTGCTATGCCGATTCGCTCAATATGGCATGTATCACAGCTCAATACTGCGGTCAACAAAATTCGATTCGAGGATGATGGCTTTGCCATCGTCACACTGATGAACGACACCTCTCATCTGCGTACAGAGGACGTGCGATGAATCTTCTTGCCGTAGGGCTTGGCGGTGCGATCGGCGCCATCTGCCGATACCTTCTCGGGCAGATGGTTCCGAAACTGGGGAGCGAATTTCCGATTGGCACATTTGCAGTCAATATGATCGGCTGCTTTGCCATCGGCCTGATTGTCGGTATTGCGGGCAGGTATGGCAATCTCGACCCGCGCCTCGTGCTCTTCCTGCAGACGGGAATCTGCGGCGGTTTTACAACATTTTCTACGTTTTCGCTCGAAACATTGAGTCTGATGGAGGAGGGGCGATTCACAGCAGGTATTCTCTATATCGTTTTGAGCGTTGTGTTTGGCATTCTTTCCCTTTTTGCAGCGAAGTACATGGTCAACAGTTGAATTTCTAAGAGAAAATATAAATTTTTATTTGCGCGCAGGAGATTGGCGTGTTATACTGTTACCCAGATTGTGTGGATGGGATTCTGTATACGTGCATTTATTGAGAATCAATATACATTACGGTGAGGTCTATGGAGGTTATTTTAGCTGAACACCTGGGGTTCTGTTATGGAGTGAAACGCGCCATAGAGATTGCCCGCCAGAATGCCTCTCCGGATGGCACGTCCAGTACGCTTGGTCCGATCATTCATAATCCGCAGATGGTGGAGCGCCTGAAAAATGAGGGCGTTGGTACTGTCGGCTCACTCAAGGAGATGGAGGATGGCCTTGTCATCATTCGTTCGCACGGAGTGGGACCAAACGTGTATGAGGAGGCGGAGTCACGCGGTTTAGAACTCGTGGACGCAACTTGTCCGCACGTCAAGAAAGCGCAGCTCTCGGCAAAACTGTTATCCGAGGAAGGATATACCGTTGTTATTGTCGGAGAGAAGGATCATCCGGAGGTCAAGAGTATCTTCGAATGGACGGTGCGTGGTGCTCATATTATCGAGACCGAGGAGGAGGCGAATGCCCTTCCCCGTATAGGCAAGCTTGGGATTGTCTCACAGACGACATTCTCTGGGGATCGCTTTCGGAGCATCGTGTCCTGCCTTTTGGAAAAGTCAC
The DNA here is from genome assembly GCF_000468035.1 of Selenomonas sp. oral taxon 892 str. F0426. Taxonomy (GTDB): domain Bacteria; phylum Bacillota; class Negativicutes; order Selenomonadales; family Selenomonadaceae; genus Centipeda. Next base: position 65,890 of record NZ_KI260542.1, on the reverse strand, counting down.
GTGAGATCAAGATTTTGCGTACGATATGTACGGCGACTGATCTGCGCCAGGCAGCGGCACTTGAGCTTGCTGAAAAGGTCGATGTGATGCTTGTCGTCGGCGGCAAGAACAGTGCGAATACGACACGGCTTGCCCAACTATGCGCAACAAAGTGTAAAACATACCATATCGAGACTGTGGAAGAGCTGCAGGACGATTGGATTAAGGATGTTAATAAAATTGGTATTACAGCCGGTGCTTCTACACCGGACTGGATTATCAAGGAGGTTTATAAACAGTGTCAGAGCAGAGCATGAAGGAACTTTTGGAACAGGAAGATATGCCCGATATCCAGGAGCGTACGGTTGTCAAAGGGGTCGTTGTTCAGGTATCCCGTGACGAGGCGTATGTCGATATCGGCTATAAGCAGGAGATTCCTGTCTCTAAGAGGGATCTTGCCGTTCCTGCGCCGGACGATGCACGCGATGTCGTGAAGGTCGGCGATGAAATCGATGTTTACATCAAGTCGCTCGGCGGCGACAACGGCGGCAGCCTGTCCAAAGTCGAAGCGGATAAGATGGCGGCTTGGAAGGATATCGAGGAGATCAAAGCCAAGGGCGATACCGTCGAGGCGAAGATCGCGAAAGAAGTCAAGGGCGGTCTTGTTGCCTATGTCATGGGTCTGCGAGGCTTCATTCCGGCATCCCAGATGGAACTCCACTTCGTCAAGGATCTCGCAGTCTATGTAGATCAGACGGTTGAGGCAGAGATCATCGAGATTGATGTTCAGAAGCGTCGTCTCGTACTCTCCCGCCGCAAGCTTCTCGAGCGTGATCGCGCGGAGAAGGAAGAGGCTGTATTCTCGGCGATTGAGCCGGAGCAGGTTGTGCGCGGTACGGTCAAGCGCCTTGTCGACTACGGTGCGTTCATCGACATCGGCGGCGTGGATGGCCTTGCTCACATTTCGGATCTTGCATGGCATCGCGTAAAGCATCCGTCCGAGGTGCTCGAGGTCGGGCAGGAACTCGATGTCTTCGTTAAGAGCGTCGACCGTGATGCAAAGCGCATCTCCCTCTCGGTAAAGGATACGCTTCCGGATCCGTGGGTCGAGAAGGCGGAGCAGTATGCTGAGGGCGACTTCATCGAGGGTAAGATCATCAAACTGACGGACTTCGGTGCGTTCATGGAGATCGAGCCGGGCTTTGACGGTCTTATTCCGATGGGCGAGCTTGCCGAGAAGCGCATCGAGCGTGCGGATGAGGCTGTCCACACGGGCGATGTCGTGACTGTCAAGGTGCTTCGCATCGATACGAAGCGTAAGCGCATCTCGCTGTCGATTACGAAGGCGAAGCGTGATGCAGATGCGGCAGAGGTCAAGAAGTACGTGGACGAGCATCAGTCGGAAAAAGCTGAGGAAAGCGAGAACACGGAAGATCAGGCCTAGTTCTGTCTCGATCGGGTGAGGTAAGTCTGCACTGCAGATCGCTGCATAAAATACTAAGGAGTGATGTATGTCACTCCTTTTTTATTTCAGCGATGCTTCCGAATTTGCCTTCTTGCACATCGTTGTCTTCTTTGCTAAAATAAGGAAGGAATCAAAGGCGATCTGCGCGTCGGCGTCTCTGAAGAGATGCGGGCGCATTTCTTTTGTTGACAGTATTGGACTGGGAGTGAGGGAAGCTGTTATGCTCGCGAGGATAAAGCGTGATATTCGCGTTGTCTTTGAACGTGACCCTGCGGCACGGAGTACGATCGAGGTACTGCTCTGTTACGGCGGACTTCACGCCATCTGGCTGCATCGCATCGCGCACGCGCTATACATACGCGGCTGGGTACTCTTCCCGCGCCTGATCTCCAATTTTGGCCGCTTCCTGACGGGCATTGAGATCCATCCTGGTGCGACGATTGGCGAGGGGCTATTTATCGACCACGGTACAGGTATTGTCATCGGAGAGACAGCAGAACTTGGGCGAAACGTTACTCTCTACCAGGGGGTGACACTCGGTGGAACGGGTAAGGAGAAGGGCAAGCGCCATCCAACGCTCGGCAACAATGTCGTTGTTGCCTCGGGTGCGAAGGTACTCGGCTCTTTCACCGTGGGCGATCACGCAAAGATCGGTGCGGGCTCCGTCGTACTGCGTCCTGTCCCTGCACATGCAACGGTGGTCGGTATTCCTGGACGCATTGTCATGATGAATGGACAGCGTGTCCGTACGGAGGCAGATTTTCACAGAGCGCGGGAACTCTCCATCGAGTATGATGAGAGTGCGGAGGAGATTGCAAGCGAGCTGGATGTCGACCTCGATCACGATATGCTGCCCGATCCAGAGGCGGAGATGCTCGAGGCGATGAGGCAGGAGATTGATGCACTCAAAAACCGTCTTTCTGAACTGGAAAATAAACAATAGGGGGTATTATGTTTACCGTATACAATACAATGACGCGAAAAAAGGAAGAGTTCCATCCACTGCGCGCGGGGGAGGTCAGCATCTATTGCTGCGGCGTGACGCCCTATAATGATCCGCACATCGGAAATGCGCGCCCCTTTGTCACATGGGATGTCATTCGCCGCTATCTTGTACGCAAGGGGTATGCTGTGCGCTACATCCAGAACTTTACGGATGTGGACGACAAGATCATCAATGCCGCAAACCGCGAGGGCGTGACGTGGAAGGAGATCTCTGATCGCTACATCGCCGCGTATTTCAAGGCGATGGATGCGCTCAACGTGCGACGTGCCGATGTGTTTCCGCGCGTCTCCGAGACGATGGAAGACATCCAGCGCATGATTGAGAAGCTGATCACGCGCGGCTATGCATACGTGACGGAAGCGGGGGATGTCTACTATCGTGTGGAGGCATTTGCACGCTACGGCTGCCTCAGCGGGCGCAGCCTCGACGATATGGAGGCAGGTGCGCGCGTCGAGGTTAACGAGACGAAGGAGCACCCCATGGACTTCGCTCTCTGGAAGGCCGCAAAGCCCGGCGAACCCTCGTGGGAGAGTCCGTGGGGGCAGGGCCGTCCCGGCTGGCACATTGAGTGCTCGGCGATGTCCGTGAAATATCTCGGCGAGGTATTTGACTTCCATGGCGGCGGCAACGACCTCGTCTTCCCGCACCACGAGAACGAGATTGCACAGGCGGAGCCGTGCATCGACGGCGATGAGAAATTTGCACGCTATTGGCTGCACAACGGATTCATCACGATCGACAATGAGAAGATGTCGAAGTCGAAGAACAACTTCTTCACGGTGAAGGACATCCTCAAGGAGTTCCCTGGCGAGGTCATCCGCTTCTTCATCCTCCAGACGCATTACCGCAGTCCTCTCGATTTCAGTGACGAGCGTCTGCACGAGGCACAGACGGCACTCGATCGCCTGCGCAATGCGAATGAAGTGATTACAGAGCTTTTGCAGCGTGAGGGGGCTTCTTCGGATACGGCGGCGGAGCTGGCAGCGCAGGCGGAGACATTCCTGCGGGATTTCGATGCGGCGATGGACGATGACTTCAATACGGCGCTTGCGATCAGTCAGATGTTCGGTCTCGCGAAGGAGATCAACCGCTACCATCAGGAGGTGGAGCGCGGCGCAGCGTTTGACGCAGTGAACTTTAGAAGGACTGCGGATGCCTATCGCGCAATGGCAGCGATCATCGGCATCTTTGAGCAGGAGGAAGCGGCGGCGGACGACGGGCTTGCCGATGCGCTGATGGACCTCATCATCGGCATCCGGCAGGAGGCGCGTGCAGCGAAGAACTGGGCAGTCGCGGACAAGATTCGTGACGGACTCAAGGAGGCGGGCGTCGTGCTCGAGGACACGCCGACGGGCGTGCGTTGGAAAAGGGCTTGACCGCGCATGAAATTTGAACGGTTTCAACAGCTCGTACGCATGATGTTCCTGCCGGATGAGGCGGGCAATATCCGCACGCGCTATGAGAACGTGGATGCGGCGAATATACATCCGCTTGTTCTCGCATACATAGGCGATGCCTACTTTCACCTCTATGTGCGTATGCGTCTCCTCTCCTACGAGCAGACGCAGGTTCAGGCACTCCATGCGTTCAGCGCGCAGATCGTCTCCGCGCTCTGGCAGGCGCGTGCCTATCGCGGTATTTCGGATATGCTCACGGAGGAGGAGCAGGCGATCTATCGGCGCGCACGCAATACGAAGAGCCACGCGCCGCGGAGCGCGTCCGTTGCCGACTACCATGCGAGCACGGGGCTTGAGGCACTGCTCGGGAGCCTTTACATTCGTGAGGAGCACGAGCGCCTTGAGGAGATCACGGAGGCAGCATTTCAGATCATCTCGAAAGAGATGATGAATCAGCAGGAGCAAAAACATGGACATTAAACTGATTTCAAAGACACCGAATTATCTGAGGACCTGCTGGACGGCGGCGCGGACGTGCTACAGCGCGGACTCTCCGATTGAACTCCTCACCGAAGAGAAGACGGACGAAGAGATGCTGCGTCTCTTAGAGCGCATTATGACGAGCAAGCATCTCTCGGTGGTGGAGCACTGCTCCATGACCTTTGCTGTCAAGGATGTCTCGCGGACCCTGCTCGCGCAGTACAGCCGCCACCGCATCGGTGTCTCGCTGAGCGTGCAGAGCCAGCGCTATGTCTCCGAGCAGTCCGCAAAGCAGGCGGGCGGACTCTTTGGACATGTCGTCCCGCAGACGGTTGCGGATAACGAAGAGGCGTATGCGCGCTATATGGCGTGTATGCGTGAGATCCAACAGGTGTATGACGATTTGCTTGGAATGGGCGTTGCAAAGCAGGACGCACGCTTCGTGCTGCCGGGCGGTGCGTGTACGAATTTTGTCACGACGCTCAACCTGCGCTCCTTTATGGATGTGTATGAGAAGCGTGTCCTGACCCCCGGTGCACAGTGGGAGATCAAGGAGATGATGCTCCGTATGCGCGACCTCATTGTTGCGGCAGAGCCGTGGCTGGAGCGCTTTATCCCGCGCGGATGATGTAGGGGGAGCGCAATGAAGCCGAAAGAACAACGCACGGAAAAACGAACAGAAAAGCATACGGAGAAACATAGGGAAAAACGTATTGAGAAAATTGCAGAGGAGCGTACATCGGAGCAGCCCTCTCATATTCTTGTGGGACGCCATGCCATTGTGGAGGCAATCAAGGCGGGGCGCGGCATCAACCGCATCCTGCTCGCGGACGGTCTGCATGGGAACTCTGTGCACGAACTGCGCGATCTTGCGCGTGAGCACAGCATTACGGTGGATACAGTTGGACGAGCGAAGCTGGATGCCGCCGTGCCCGAGGGGGTGCGTCATCAGGGAGTGCTCGCCTACGTTGCGCCCGTTGCCTATGTTGCCGTCGAAAAGATTATTGCGGCGGCGCGTGAACGCGGCGAGGATCCGCTGCTGCTGCTGCTCGACGGTATCGAGGATCCGCAGAATCTGGGGGCGCTCCTCCGCACAGCAGATGCGGCGGGCGTACATGGGATTCTCCTGCCGCGCCGCCACAGCGTTCCCCTGACGGAGACCGTCGCACGCGTTTCGGCAGGTGCACTCGAGTATGTCCCCGTGGCGCGCATCGGCAATATTGCGCAGACCATGCGTGCCCTCAAGGAGCAGGGATTCTGGATTGCGGGCGCGGATATGGCAGGGGAGGAGACGTATGATCGTGCGAACCTCACGGGGGCACTCGTCCTCGTTATCGGCAGCGAGGGGCGCGGCATGAGCCGCCTCACGCGCGATCTCTGCGACTTCACCGTGCGTCTGCCGATGCGCGGGAAGATCAACTCGCTCAACGCCTCGGCCGCGGGTGCGATCCTCATGTACGAGGCGCTGCGTCAGCGCACGGTGAAGGCTGCGGTGCGGCATGGCTAGACAGCGCGAGAGCGAATACTATCTCGTTGACGGCTACAATGTTATCAATGCATGGCCGGAGCTCATGCGCCTGCGCGGCAATCTTGATGAGGCGCGCGATGTCCTGGTGCACATCCTCACGGAGTACGGCGCATTTGAAAACTACGAGATGACGGTCGTGTTCGACGCCTTTTTCACCGAGGATGAAGAATATGAGCTGCAAATCAGTGACCGCATGCGGGTCATCTACACGGGTGCGGGCGAGACGGCGGATAGCTGCATCGAGCGTCTTGCGTATACGGCGGTGCGCGCGGGACGCGAGGTGCACGTCGTCACATCCGACGGTGCAGAGCAGAGCGTTATCCTCGGCGCGGGCGCCTATCGCATCACCTCGCCCGAGCTGCGCCGCTCCGTGAAGAAGGCGAAGAAGCAAATGAAAGCGGAGTTTATGAATCCGCACATTCAGCCGCTTGCACGCAGCGAACTGCACGAGCGCATCGACCGTGATACGCTTGCGCGTCTTGAGGAGCTGCGGCGTGGGAAATAGAAGAACGAAAAAATGAGTCTTCTTAGGGATACGCAATCAACGCAGTTTTATCAACAATTTTCAAGAAAAAAACGATCATGTGGACGCAAAATCCTGCATGGTCGTTGCTTTATTTGGAAGAAAAGATAATGAGAGTGCATCTCAAAAATCACTTGAAATTTCTGCTCCGGCGAGTGATAGATAGACATGGAAAACCACACCACTACAAAGGAGGACAACACCATTGAACGCAAGTACAATGTGAGCGGAGCAGACCGTAAGCGGCTTGTCAAAGTTATCGGAGATGCTCTGGGAATCAGACCCAAATACATGGGGACACCGAGCTTTGCCTTTCAGATTGGCGGCTACGAGATCGGTAAGCACGGTGTGCTGATTTTCGAGAAGGATGAGCAGACGGAAAGTGTCCTCGCAGCCATCGAAGCAGCAGGATTCATGGTAGAGCAGTCCGAAGGGGACGTTCTCACTGACAGTAGTAAGAAAGATGCCGAGGAGATTCCGCAGGAGGAGCAGACACAGCGGGGATTGAAGTGATGGCGCAGACAAAACCGAGGAACGCATCACGGAGGAGTTTGCCCCCATTGAGTCACGAGAAGACATCATCAAATTTTCCATCAGTATGCCGAGGGAAAACTTCTCCGACACTACACTCACAAATTTGGATGCCTTGCTCAAAAGCAAAGGGAATCTCATCAAGGCAGCTTTTGACATCGAGGATGTGAACTATACGCTGACAGAGGAGCGGATTACTTTCGCATGGTTTCGCGGAACCCTCACCCCGGAAGCATACCACGCCTACGCTGATTTCATCGGCAAGCTGTGCGATATGGAACGGCGGCAGAAGCGTGTACTTGCCAAAGAAAAGGAAGTGGACAATCCAAAGTACGCATTCCGCTGTTTTCTCCTGCGGTTTGATTTGATTGGCAATAAGTACAAGACCAGTCGGAAAATTCTCCTTCAGAATCTTTGGGGGAACAGTGCATTCAAATGTGGACATCGTAAGGAGACTGCTTAGGATGAAATTTCTCAGTAGAGAACACATCAAAATTCTCCGCAAAAAGTACCTAGCGGGGACGGTGGTTGAGCTTATCTCGATGGAAGATACCCAAGCACCTCCTGCCGGAACATTGGGGATGGTTTGGGGAGTAGACGGTGCTGGGAGCATTTTGGTATGCTGGCGAAACGGATTCTTTCTAAGCCTTATCCCTGAAGTGGACGAATTCCGCATTATGAAGTCTGTAAATAAAAAGTCAAGTCATCAACAGTAAAAAGATGAAGAGTTGAGGAAAGCCTCGGGAAGATTTTTTTCCGTGACTTCAGATTTACGCAAATATAGTCTGCTCAAAATCTGTGTAGGCTTTTTTCCTTAATTCTTCAGCTTTTGTATAGAACTTGTCTGCTCCGTCTTTTGTGGAGTAGTATTTCTTGATGATTTCCTCTTGCTCTGAGATTGAGGGAACCGGGATACGGATAGAACCTATTTCATCGCTATTTATATTACACTGTCCTGCAGTTTGTCTGCTCATAGTATCGATTTGGAATCGTACCAATGGAAGCATGAATAGGATGTTCACATATTCTGGCAAAACTATAGAAGTATCAAACCGATACCGTATGACGTATGATGCATAGGTATAATCGCCGTCAAGGTTAAAGACTGCTGATTTCCCAACAAGCTCTTTGCTGTTTGTTCTGTTAATGAGGAAGTCTCCTTTACGTAATAACCATTTATCTGGCGCCCTTACCGTAGTCGCAGTTTTGCGTGGTAAGTACTTTAAATCGTCTAAGTCAAGCTCCCCATTGACGATGTTGGACATACGCAGCATTGGTATCATACCGACTTCCTGTGCGGGGGATGCCTTTATCGATAGACCGAAAAGCGACTCCTTTGTAAGATCCGCAATTGTGTATATGGGGGACTTGAAACTGCTATAAATCTTGTCCAATTTGCCTTCTTTTAAACTAAACGCAACTTCCCAGCGTGATACGGATGAATAAGATATTATCTGAAGGATCGATGCTGCTGCTGTAGACACATCCTGCTCCTTCAAATCTGAAATCATAGACTGAATATCAAAGAGTAAGCCGTTGCTGAAATCGTCCCCCTCGGAAATGCTCTTTTTAGCCTCCTCGATCGTGGCGTGATATGCCTTTAGAATCTGTTCTTGTTCCGGGATTGACGGAATAGGTGCCTCAATAGTTGCTAATTTTTCATAACTCAACGTCTGTCTAACCGAACCTGTGGTCGAATCTTTGATTAAAGTGTTGAAGTATTCGCTCTTCATCATTAACCATAAGAATTGTGGAATTAGGGTTTCCATGCAGCTGAAAACGACATATGCGGGACTGATGTAGCTGCCTTTTAGATCGGCTGTTTTAATGCCGATAGAGCCGACATTGATCCTGTATGGGTTATAAGCAATCCAGTCGTTTTCTACCCTGTGGTATTTCTGCTTTATCTTCTTACCCTTTTTAACACTGGCATCAAACATTCCAACCTTATTGGAAACGCCAAGAATAGTGAAATCCTCATCTGGGTAATCGGATAGCTGAATCTTTTCTGTTTGATGAATTAAATGCCTTCCTAATGGCTCTACTGGATAGATTGACTTTATCTTGTTTAGCAGAAACTGCTTTACATCCCACTGCCCAAGTGAAGAAAACAAAACATTGGAAAGGATGGTCGCATTATTGTTCATTTAACACAACCTCCTTTTCATGGTTGTCTCTGCAATAAAATCCGTCTGTATTAAGACTGTATTCGACATCATTTTTTTCGGAATACCATAAGCAGTTCTGAATTCGATAATCCCGATATTCATTCACCAAGGCAGGCAACTGATTGCCTTCTGATTCCGCTCCGGTTGTGGTTATTCCTGCGTCATCGACCTTTGCAATCGGCACATCGTAGTCAAATTTTTTCTTTAAGACAGGCTTGGTCTCATCCGCGATCTGTTTCTGCAGGTCTTTGAGATCCTTCTCTGCAGACTTCTTCGAGTCTCTGTTTTTTTTCTGTTTTTGCTGAATGGCTTCGATCTCTTTCTTGATTGCAGAGATAACCACCTCTTTTGCTTTTTTTGCCTGTTTCAACCGACTACGAGCTTCCTTCAAATCTTCTTTCAAAGCATCCGCACTGGAGGTACAGTTGGCGATAATGGTCTTCAGAGCATCGATTTCAGGCTGATGGAGTTCGGTTACTTCATCGTGCGCAGCTTTTTTACAACGAGCATATTCTTGCTCTTCCTCATCTGTGAACCTGCGCATAAAGACGAGGGACGGCTTAACCGTTGCTCCTGCCGCGATAAACACATCTTGGGGAATCGAGCAGATGAGTATAAGTTTTGCACGTCCTTCAAAGTATTCTCTGACTGTAGCAAGGTTTTTATTGTTAAGTACGCCTTCAGGGAGAACCATGCCCAGCCTTCCACCTTTTTTGAGCAAACGAAGACACCGCTCCATAAAAAGAACCTCTGTAAGGGTACTTGTGCTACCAAGATCGTAAAGCGAGAGTAGGGATTCACCGATGTGGTCATCGACCTGTTTAAGAGCCTCATCATAGGATTTACCATATTTTTCTTTGTATTTTCTTTTCATCTCCTCATCAGTAAAGCGATCAGCCTCGGAGATGAGCTGGTTACGGTCAACATTCTGACCAAATGGCGGATTTGTCAGAATTACATCAAATCTTTCCTCGAATATACCGTTGACATTGAGCAGACCATCGTGATGATGTACGCCGCCGTGACCATCACCATGCATAATCATGTTCATTTTCGATGTTCGTGCCATACGAGGATTTGCATCCGTTCCATAAATACAATTGCGGGAAAGCTGATACATTCGACTTCCCTTGATAGAAGTATCTATCTCAGTATTCAGCGCCGTTTGCATCGCATCAATTTTGTCGCTGATTTCTATCTGTTCTTCTTCCGTCTTGCTGTCAAAGTCATTTCCTTCAAGAGAGGCTCTCAGTTTTTCTTTTTGTAATCTGACATCAGCCTCTATTTTCTCACGTACATATTCAAACGCTTTGATGAGGAATCCGCCGGAGCCGCAAGTTGGATCGCAGATAACTTCCCCCTCCTGAGGATCGAGTATCTCCGTCATAAAATCCACAATTGTTCTCGGCGTAAAGAATTGTCCAAGTTCACCGCGAAAAGTTGTACCGAGAAATTGCTCAAAAGCAATACCTTTTACATCATCCTGTGTATCAGACAAATTGTAATTTTCAAGTTTCTCCAAAATCTGCACGAAACTGTTCTCTCTGATTTTAATTTCATCATTATCATCGAACAGATGGTCTTCCTTAAATTCGATTTTTGTGGTGTCGAACAGGTTCTGCATATAAGCTTGGTCAATACCTCTCGCTCTTAAACCAGGACGCACATTTTTTTCGTAATTATCAGCTTGAGACAGATATTCCGCTTTGGTAAATACCTTTGTGCCTCTTTGCTGACGCTCATATCTGATTTTCATAAAAAGGAGTTTGCTGATTTCGTCAAATGCCGCCTCTGGTGATAATTTATCATTATTGCGGATGATGTTATGGCAAGCCTGTAAGGTTTTTGTAAATTCCTCACGTGTGAATGTCTTTGTCTGATTCTTGATTTGCTCAATTTTCTTAGCGTTGTCGATATCCTTGGCAGTAGGTATGGCTACAACTTCCTCCAGTTTTTGTGGAAGAAATGCCGGATCAACATTAAAGAACTTTGTTTCCTTCTCGTTTGTAGTAACAAAGAAATCAGCATGTGCCCAAGCGGCATAGTTGAAGCCTTGATAGTAGTCCTCTACGCGGATTTTTACATTTTCAGCTTTGCATTCTATAACTATAAAAGCTGTTTTCTTATCATCTTTATCTTTTTTGCTTTTCCATATTACAATATCTGCACGAGCCTTGCCTTGCCCACGCTGGGAATTATTTACTTTTAATTCCTGCGCCATCTGGTCTAAAGAGTACCCATAGTCATTCACAAGAGTACAGACATATCTCTGCCTAACCTTTTCCTCCGGTTTTGCAACAAGCCACTTATTTGCTAATGGGCAAAATACCTTACCATCTTTTTCTTGATATTCAAGCTTTGCCATTATAATTTTCCTCCGTTTGCATTTTCTTTCCCGCCTTCGACATTTTCTTGCGTTTTCTAAACCCTCGCTGATTCTTGGCATTCCGTGCTTTCTGGCATTTATCCTTGTCGCAGTATTCCTGCCGATTGTTCCTGCGAATGAAGAAGTCCCCGCAGTGGCGGCAGGTCATCATAACGCCCGTCAATCATCAAATCCGTGAATGGCTTCTCTTTTGGTTTGCCAGATTGCACAGGCTGGAAAGTATGTATCCTCCCGAAATGTAATCCTTTTGCGTTACATCTGGGGGATGATGAGCGTCGCATACGAGGATGGCAGCCTAAGTGCCGTCCTTCAAATAATCAATCTCATAATCGGCAAAGCGGAAGCTGTGGTAGACAAGCTGTCCCACGCCGCCGACCTCCCCAAAACTGAGCATATCCGTCTGTTTGTTGGCTCTCATGCCGACGTTGTTTCGTCTATATCCCATCATTACCACACTAACCGTTTGATAGTAAGCGTTAGAGTAAGTATAAGCGTGAGTGTGAATACGTTGATTACAATTATAGCTTATAGCAGAATAGAGAGAAATACAAGGGGATGTGAAAAAATTTTTTCAAGAAAATAAAACATGTTCCCAATCGTACGCGAGTTCATCGAGAAGGTGTACATCTTCCATCCGGAAGTGGCGGACGGCAAACGCACCCAGAAAATCGTCATCGTGTGGAACTGCATCGGAGAGTTCAACACTCGGACTTTGGATGCGGAAAACGAACAGGCATAGCCGGTTTTACGGACTGGCTGTGCCATATTTTTTGCGAAAGCGGTATCCATAAGGGAAGTTATCAAATGAAAAACTCTTTGAACCAAGAGCGGCTCAAAGAGTTTTTTCGTATGCGTCATTACCATCGCTTCGTCTTGCGCCAGAACGAGGGGCGCAGAAGGATGAGCAGGGTAAATATTTCAAGGCGGCCGAGGAGCATGGTCGCGCAGAGAATTGTTTTTGCGAAGTCCGAGAGCGGCGCGTAGGTGGAGGTCGCGCTCACAATGCCGAACGCAGGGCCGATGTTGCCAAGGGTTGTGACAGCGACGGCGATCGCATCGAACGGGAGCAGTCCGTCCATCGTGAGGAGGAATGCCGTTACGAAGATGATCGCGAAATAGAGGAAGAAAAACGTTCCTACGCGCAGCAGCATGGCACTGTCTACATGTGCGCCGCTGAGCGAGATGTCGATGACGCGGTTTGGATTCAGCTTTTGGAGGATGACGGCACGCGCATTGCGTACGAGGAGGATGATGCGCGCGACCTTGATGCCGCTCGCGGTCGAACCGGCACAGCCGCCGATGGTCATGAGGAGGAGCAGCAGGAGCTTCGAGAACGTCGGCCACGTCTCAAAGTCTGCCGAGACGAAGCCTGTCGTCGAGAGCGATGTCACCTGAAAGACGGTAGCGCGTGCAGCGGCGCCGCTGTCCAGCCCCATCTCAATAATGAGGTTGAGCGCAATGAGCAGCATGGCGACGAGGATCAGGCTGAGGTAGGTGCGGAACTCCGTATTGCGGAGAATAACAGCCGGCCCCTTGATCCACGCACGGTAGTAGAGAGAGAAGCTGCCGCCTGCGAGGAACATGAAGAGCGCAGTCCACATCTCAAACGCGAGGCTGTGAAAGTGCATGGTGCTGTCATCATAGGTCGAAAAACCGCAGGTACCGATCGTCGACATTGCGTGTGTGATGGCAATGGCGAAATCCACACCGCAGAGCATGAACACTCCTGTCGTAACGGCAGTAAATATGAGGTAGATCTTGAAGAGTGCCATGGTCATATCGCGCAGGCGCGGCATGACGCGATCCATGGTCGGTCCCGCCCCCTCGGCGCTGTACATATAGATCGTGCTCGCACCGGACTGCGGGAGCAGGGCAATGAAGATGACGATGATGCCGAGTCCCCCGATCCATGCGGTCATCATGCGCCAGAAGAGAATGCTGTAGGGGAGTGTACCGAGCGACGAGAAGACCGTTGCGCCCGTGCCCGTGAATCCTGAGATGCTTTCAAAGAGCGCATCGAGAAAGCCAAGGTAGTTGCCGAGCAGATAGGGGAGCATTCCGAGGAATGTTCCCGTGAACCATCCGAACGCAGTGATGGCAATGCCTTCACGCGCCGTCAGCTCCTCGGAGGGCTTTCCGTAGCGGCGAAAGCCGACACCGAGAAATGCACTGACAAGCACGGACAGAGTGAACGCCTCACGGCTTGGCTCATCGCCCACGACCGCGAGCACGAGCGGGATTACAAGTACTGCCGCCATCGCAAACGAGAGGCGCGAGAGAATGTAGTTGACGGTGTAGATATTCATAACGTCCTACCACCTGTGCCCCGTGTCCTCAAAGAGAGAGCCGACGAAGAGAAAGAAAGCAAAGATCTCAATGCGTCCGAGGATCATCAGCAGCGCACAGAGGACCTTTGTCCACATGGGGAGAGCCGCAACCGTATCCAGATCCACGAGTGATGCCACACCGCCCGTCGTCGTGAGACACGAGACGGTCAGTGCGATCGTCTCGATGGGGCTCAAACCTGCGAGAGCGATGAGCAGGCTGCTGATGGAAAAGACGGCGGCAGAGATGAACGCGAGGACGAGAATGCGTCCCGCAGAGTGAAGGGGGACAATCCCACCGCCCTGCCGTACGGCGAACACCATGCGCGGATGCAGCGTCCGCAGCAGCTCCGTCCACGCGAGCGAGACGAGGATGAGAACGCGCGAGATGCGAAAACCACCCGCCGTCGAGCCCATACAGCCACCGATGATGGCGAGCAGGATGAGCAGCAGCTCTGCACCGTTATGGAATGGAATTTCCTCCTGTAACATGAGCCCATTTGTCGAGAGAAAGGAGATTGCATAAAAAAAACCATAGCTAACAGCCGCTGTGATCGTCTGCACACCGTGCAGGATGGGAAGAATGGACAGCAATACACCCGCACAGAGAAAAAGTGCAAAAAAAGAGCGCAGCTCCATATGATGTGCGAGCTCTGTCGCTGATTTGCGGTGCAAGAACTGCCAGAGCGTGAGCAGCGGAAGTGCCGAGAGCAAGGCAACCAATCCCGCGCCGAGCATGAGCGGCGGCGTTGGAGAGAGACCTCCCGTCACGGGACCTGCCCCTGAGGAGATCGTAAAGAGCGCAAGGATGAGCGCAGGAAAAATTTCATCGCCCGCCGCGAGATAGATGATGACGGCAAGGCATGTGATCGCCATGTAGATCAATGTCATCTCGCGCATGGGGCGCGTCATGCGATTCCAGAGCGGGCTGAACAATCGTTCTTGCCGAACCGTGAAGTCGACGCCGAAACAGCCGCTTACGACGGGCAGAACTGTCACGAGAATCACGATAAAAAGCAGCCCACCGAACCAGCTCATCAGTCCACGCCAGAGCAGGAGGGTGGGAGGGAGTGATTCGCCGAGTGTTGTTATCCCAGTCGTTGTGAGTGCGGAGATGCACTCAAAGAACGTATCCGTGGGGGAGAGCTGCAGCTCTGCCATATGAAACGGCAGCATACCGAGCACAGCGAGAAAGAACCAGACACTGAGGAGGAATCGTGTACCCTCCTCGATGGACAGCTGGCGCATATGGCTGCGTCCCATATTGCCGAACACTATGCCGAGAACCGCCGTCAGTACGCCGAGCGCGAGGAACGAACCAGCGAGCGGATCGCCGAGTGCAAAGCCGTATGCGAATGGGATGAGGTAGAGCGGCGCAAAGACATATGCCGTTCGCCCCATAAGCACCCAGAACAGATCAAAACGCATTAGTCATCTCCAAAATAGGCGAGGGCCTTTTTCGCAAAGGTCTTGAGTACAAAGAGGATGACGCGGTCGCCCGGCATAAGTTCTGTCATGCCGTTCGGGATTGCCGCTTCCTCGCCGCGAACATAGGCGCAGACCAAGCACTCACGCGGAAGATTCGCATTCATAAGCTTCTTTCCGACAATCGGAGCACCGGGGCTGATGATTACCTCAAGTGCTTCGGCCCGTGCGCCCTCGAGCAGGGTCACACGCGTCACATCGCCGCCGCGTGCATAGGCGAGCACCTCACTTGCGGAGAGCAGACGAGCCGAGAGTGCGATATTGACGCCGACCTTTTCCATGAGGTCGATGTACTCGTTGCGGTCGACACGTACGACCGTTTTAATCTTATTGTTTGAGAGGTGTCGTGCAAGGAGGGCAAGCATCAGATTCAGCTTATCATCTTCTGTAAGGCAGACGATGACATCCGCCTCGGCGACACCTTCCTCCGTCAGGAGGTCTATATCCGTGCCGTCGCCGCAGATCGCAAGTCCCGCCGTCAGCTTTTCGGCGAGCAGTTCGCAGCGCTCGCGGCTCTTGTCAATTACTTTCACCTGAACTCCCTGTCGCTCAAGCAAGAGCGCCAGCGCGCGCCCCGTTCGCCCCGCACCGATGATGGCGGCACGCGTCAGCTTGTGCGTGTCGCTCGGTACGAGACTGTGACTGAACTCCTCAATGCGTTCGGGCAGTCCGATGAAGTAGGCATTGTCCCCCGGGAGAAACATATCGTCACCGTGCGGGATAATCATGCGGTGGTCACGGAAGATGAGTCCTGCGAGTACCCCCTGGGGAAGACGCAGCTCCTTGAGCGGCTTGCGTGTGATGGCGGAGCGGCGGCGAATGCGTGTCTCGAAAAGACGCACCTTGCCCTGTGCGAAGTCCTCCACGTTGAGTGCGGCAGGGGTCATGAGAATGCGATTGATTTCGTTCGCTGTGATGAGTTCCGGATTCAATACGAGGTCGATGTCGAAGTTTTCCTTGAGATAGCGTCCTGCATCCATTGTAAAATTCATGTCGCGAATGCGGGCGATCGTATGCTTGACACCGTGCTTCTTCGCGAGTACACAGGCGACGATATTTACCTCGTCGCTCTCCGTTACTGCGATGAGAATGTCCGCGCTCTTGATGTCGGGGTCGTTCATCGTGAGCGGGCTTGTGATGTTCGCCTCGATCGTCAGTACGTCCAGCGTTGTCTTTGCCGCTTCGAGCTGACTCTCATCGCCGTCCACCACGACGACATTCATGTCCTCCTCCGAGAGCAGTGCCGCGATGCTGTAACCCAGCCGTCCAGCTCCTGCAATTACGATCCGCACGATGATTCCCTCCTGCGCTTCAATAGGTAAATATAAAGAAGTATACCATAGATTTTCTGGAAGTTAAACTCATATTGATCGATACATCCGCATATTCTGGATTGTATGAAAGAAGTTTTCTGTTTTGACAAAAAAGTAGTTGACGATGTTAACCTATATTTGATATATTTTTAGTAATAATTAAGAGGATCAATGGGGGTAAAAGAATGAGCAACAATCAATCACCACACGTTCAAATCGCAGTCGCGGACCCGACACCGCTCGGTCTGATGGGGCTTGCCGTTGTCACAATGGTGGCATCTGCGGCAAAGCTTGGGATCGTCAGCAATGTGGCATGGGTACTGCCGTGGGCGATCTTCTGTGGCGCTGCAGCTCAGGTTGTCGCAGGTGTGCTGGACTATCTACATAAGAACATCTTTGGCGGGACAGTGTTCTGTGCATTCGGGTTCTTTTGGTTTGGCGTCGGCATGAGCTGGATGATTAAAGCCGGCGCATTTGGCGAGGGACTGGCTGCCGGGGTTGATCCTCTGGCAATCGGATTTGCCTTTTTCGCATATTTTCTCTTTTCTGTTACTGCAACCATTGCGGCATCCTCGGCGAATCTCTTTCTCTTCGTCGATATGGTGCTGATTGATATCCTTCTGCTGGGGCTTGCTCTTGATGCATGGGGGATTGGAGGCCACGCACCGCATATGATTGCAGCCTATGCAGAGGTTGGTATTTCACTCCTCTCCATGTATGGCGCTGGAGCAGCTCTGCTCAATAATTTCTACGGTCGTGTATTTTGGCCGCTTGGTAAGCCGGTGAATAACTGGAAATCGTAATGAGATCAGATGGACATGGCGCTGCTTGTAACGGGCAGCGCTTTTTTGTTGAAATGACGATTTTGTGTTAGACTATGTCTGTGGAAATTTTTGGATGGGGGCGATAGCTTGCTGTGCTTTTCGGGGGTGTCCGTAGACTATGGAACGGGGACGGATGCCGTACACGCGATTGCGGACACGTCGCTTTGTGTTGAGCGGGGGATGGTGCTCGCACTTATCGGAGCATCGGGCTGCGGCAAGTCGACGATGCTGCGTGTGGCGGCGGGACTTGTGCGCCCGACAGCGGGGACACTGTACGCCGATGGTGTCCCTGTTAATCCGCATATACTGCGCATTGGCTTTCTCCCACAGAACTACGGCCTGCTCGCGTGGAAGACTGTGCGCGAGAACATCCTCCTCGGCGCACAGATCAAAGGGATGTGGAATCCGGGGCGGATGAATGCATTCGATGAGATTGTATCTGATCTCGGACTGTCCGGTCTCCTCACGCGTTACCCGTCCGAACTCTCGGGCGGTCAGCAGCAGCGCGTGGGACTTGCGCGCGCCTTTTTGCTTGCGCCTGACCTCTTGTTGATGGACGAGCCATTCTCCGCGCTCGACGCGATCACGCGTGAGTCTATGCAGGAGATATTCCTGTCTCTCTGGAAAAAGCACGCCGTCACTACCATGCTTGTCACACATTATGTCGAGGAGGCGTTGATGCTTGCGGGACGCATCGCCGTCATGACGGGGACACCGGGGCGCATCGCCGAGATCATTGACAATCCACTCGCGGGTGATCTCACACATCGCTGCATGCCGGAGTTCTTCGCAATGGGACAGGAACTGCGTGCAAAGATTGCGGGGGGCATTGTGTAATGGGAAAAATTTCACTGCGGATGTTCGTGTTCGGCGCATGTCTTTGTATCGTGCTCTGGGCAGGGCTGGCATATCTCCTCGCAATGCCTGTGATTCCCTCGCCTGAGCAGGTGGCCCTGCGTCTCGCGGCGAAATTCCCCGAAACGATTTCCGTTCATGCGGGCTACAGTCTTATGCGTATTGTGCTGGGACTATTTGCCGCTGTCGCCGTGGGCTACCCGGTTGGTGTGCTGATGGGACATTTCCCTCGTGTGAACCGTCTCTTTGCGCCCGTCCTATACATGACCTATCCCGTACCGAAGATCGCCCTGCTGCCCGTTGTAATGCTTCTCTTCGGCGTGGGGGAGACGAGCAAGCTGCTGCTCGTATTCCTCATTATCGTCTTTCAGGTCATCGTTGGCGTGCGTGATGCGGTTGCCGCAATTCCTTCCGAGACGTACGCGCCGCTGCGCGTCCTCGGGGCATCCTTTCCGCAGATTGTGCGCCATATCATCGTACCCGCTTCCCTGCCGAAATTCATTACGGCAGTACGCGTTGCGATGGCAACGGCGATCTCCGTACTCTTCTTCACAGAGACATTTGGAACGCAGTACGGCATTGGCTGCTATATCATGGATGCGTGGCTGCGCGTGAACTACCTCGATATGTACGCGGGCATCGTCGTCCTCAGTACAATGGGGCTGATGCTCTTTATCCTGCTTGACTTTGCGGAACGACGGCTGTGTGCGTGGAATAGGCAATAAAAGCAAAAAGAGCGACTGCACTCTTGCTGTGTAGTCGCTCTTTTCGTATGTGCTTAGCGGACCAGTACAAATCCGCTTGCACTGTCCCAGACGACGGTGCCGTTCTCTGCCTTGTGGATGGAAATATTCTCGAAATGGATGAGATAATTTCCTATCTTGTAATCCTGCAGCTCCCCGCTGAGAAGATGGATATTGTCGTGTTGATTCCCATATTGCACAAGTATTTCCGCATAGGACGTTAGGTCAATGCGCTCCTCTGTTCCGTCAGTGCGCGTGAGTACGAGGAACCCCTCGTCTGTTATTTGTTGTGTGTCGAAACGGATGAGCGTGTGGTAGCCCTCGATGGACAGCTCCGTGAAATCTGTGCCGTAGAAGAAAAAGCTCTCATGCATAGATCTGAAATTCTCATCGAATACCTCTGCAGCGAGCGGAGAGACATCCTGTTCGAGGTAGAACGCAATATCGATGATTTCGTCCACAACCGCGGGCGGTGTATCGTCGCGCTTCACAATCCGACCGTCCTGCAAAAGATTGTTCTCGGTGAGGATTTGCGTGAGGCGCGCCTCCTGATTGCGGCGCGGCACGTCGACGACGTTGAGCGGAGTGAGACTGAAGATGAGCGCGAGAATGGCGGCGCAGAGGTATACTTGCTGGGGCTTTCGTCGAAGGAAGGCGACGGCAAGCGCATAGATGCCGCAGAACGTACAGATCATGGAGGTGTAGCGCAGCGTTGTCAGCCCGTACGCCTCATAGCGGAGCCAGACGCCGTAGAGCTGGACGGCGAGGATGGGGAGAAAGAGCAGGAGTGCCCATTTCAGAAAGCGGGAAAAGAGGGGAAGCCTAGACTGCGCAGCGAGCGTGCCGAAGAAAAAGGCGAAGCCAAGGAGCGCAAACGAGGCGTACCAATTCATCGTGCCGACAGGCATCTCGCCCGCACCGATGATCTTGCCGACGTAGAGGTAGAGGACAAGGAGCAGGAGAAGATAGACAGGGAAGAAGAGATAGAGGAGCAGCTTCTCTGTGGCTGCGGGGAACTCATAGCGTGCGCCCGCATTTGTCAGTGCGCCGAGGAATGAGGAAAATCCCCAGCCGCCGTAGGCGATCAGACCGGAGAAGAGATAGGTCGTCTCGGGAAGCCATCCGTCCGCATCGGTGATGATCAGCGCCCAGAATGCGGCGACGCAGAGGATGAGTCCGAGAAAGAGCAGGATGCTCGTCGCGATGGAAAATGCGGCGGCAAAGAGGAGGGCGGGCAGCCCCGGGGCTCTGTTCGCACGTTCGAGGAGGAAGAGCGCGAGAAAGGCGAGTGCGAGATAGATGCCCTGTGTCCCAACGATCAGCTGGCGGCTCGGATTTTCCACGCCATACCACGCATAGGCAAGGAGGAGGAACAGGACGGCAGACGACGCCGCGCGCAGCAGCAAGGCCTTTTTTACTGGAAATACATCCGTGAAGAGGCGGCAGGTGACTGCCGTCATCCATGCGCCGAAGACAGCGGGTGCGAGGCGCACGAGATGCTCGAAATAATCGCTGTGCCAACCCTCCTCATACAAACCGGGGCGCAGCAGAATAATGCCTGCACCGACGAGGACAAGAACCGTCTGCCAAAAGACAGCAACTGGAAAACGGCGAAGGAGTTCATGCGCCCGCCCCTTCAGCCGCAAGATGCGTATGGTGATATTCATAGCAATCATCCTCTCTGTGCATTGGTATTCGTTTGCTAAGGAATCACTGATAAAATGAAGTCCGTCGTATTGGTGCTGAATTTATCAGTGCTTCCTATATTCTATGTGTATAGGGAATCGCCGTCAATGCGTACCAGATTAAGGAAATGAATACTTCTTCTCAAATCTTTACAACGACCTCCGAAAAATGGTAAGATGGGCGCGTGTGGTTTTGCCGTGCGGACAGGGATCTGTTCGGCATTCTTTTAGAAAAAGGGTGGTACGCAAGATGAACGAGCTTCTCTATAAGATTCCCGCCAACACGCCGCGCGAAGAGATCATCCGGCAGCTCAAGGCACATCCCGAGGTGCGCTTCGTCTCGCTTGTCGGCATCGACATGGCGGGAAATGATACGGATGAGAAGATCCCCGTGCGGATATTTATTGAAGATATCGAGAAATTCTACAACGGAACCGCTGTGCAGACAGATGGCTCCTCCGTGGTTCTGCCGAAGATCGCGACGATTAATAACGCGAAGGTGGATCTGCCGATTGATCCTGCAGTCAACTGGTTTGTCGACTATGACCCCGAGGGGACGGACGAGGAGACGGGGCTGCCCATCGGTACGCTGCGGATTCCTTCCTTTATCATTCACGAGGGGAAGCGCGTCGATTCGCGTGCGGTACTCGTGGATACGCTTGCATATGTCAAGCAGGAACTCCTCGATTTTTTCCATGCAAATCCGAAGATCTCAGGTGCGCCAAGCCTAAACGGAGCGGATATAGTGGACATTTCCTTTACGTCTGCAACGGAGCTTGAATTTTGGGTCAAGACGCCGCTCGATGATAATGCATCCATCGAAGAGATGTCGGCGTCGCAGGTAATGAACGAGCAGTATTGGGAGCGTACGCACGGAGCGGTGCGTACGGCACTTGAAGACTGCCTTATTCAGCTGGATAAATATGGCTTCCATATGGAGATGGGGCACAAGGAAGTCGGGGGACTCAAGGCGCAGATCGACGAGAGCGGCCGTATGACGCACGTCTGCGAGCAGATTGAAATCGATTGGCAGTATGACAATGCCGTGCAGGCGGCGGATAACGAACTCTTCGTTCGTACCTTTGTCCGCGAGATCTTCCGTCTCTACGGACTTGAGGTAAACTTTAAGGCAAAGCCGCTGATCGGGCTTGCGGGCAACGGCGAGCATACGCATCTGAGCCTTGCGGCGATCACGAAGGACGGCAAGAGGCACAGCCTCTTTGCCGCCGATGATCAGAATGCACACTATATGAATGCGGTCGGCTACGGCGCACTGATGGGGCTGCTCAAGAACTACGAGGCGATCAACCCGTTCGTCTCGGCGACGAACGACGCGTTCAACCGCCTGAAGCCGGGCTTTGAGGCGCCGGTATGTGTCGTCACCTCGTTCGGCGCATCGCCCGCGATCCCGTCACGCAACCGTACGGTGCTTGTGAGTCTCATTCGTGACCTTAAAAATCCAATTGCAACGCGTTTCGAGCTGCGTGCGACGAATCCGTATTCGAACACTTACCTCGTCATTGCCGCATCCTATCTTGCGATTCTCGACGGCATCAAGCATACGGCTGGACGCAGTACTGAGGAACTTCTCGGCGAGTTGTCGAAGCAGCCAGGGGAGAAGGGCCTCTACCTCGAAACCGACCGTGCCTATCGGAGCGAGGAGGACGTATTCGAGTACTACACGGCAGATGAGCGCGATGCGCGCTTTGGAAAGCCGCCCGCAACGGTCTGGGAGAATATGCTCGGCTTCGACCTCTATCCGGAGAAAGTCGCAGCGCTCACAGCGGGAGGGACGCTTCGTCCGCAGATCATCGAGTCGTTCCGCACGGGTGCACTCCTGCGTTGGAAGATCGAGCTCATCAGCCGCATCATTCCAGAGAATCGCAATATTGTGCGCCGTATGACGGAGATCAAGAGTGACTTCGTGACAGATCAGGATGCCTATATGTGGAACAAGATTCACGATCTGCGCATCTATCTTGCGAAGGATACGATTGACGACAAGGCACTCTTTACCCTGCTTATCAAGGCACTGAACGAGGGCGACTATCCGACGGCATCTGCCCTGCAGCGTGAGATGTATGCAAAGATGGAGGAGCTCAAGGAGCTCTATGCCTGCTATAAAAAGAATATGATCTAAATTGTTCCAAAGCCTTCCCTTCATGACAGGAAATGGGGACAATAAGGAGTTACTGCACGAAGTTCACAGCTGGGTTTTGCGCAGTAACTTTTTTTATAAAATAAAAGTCAAAAAATCAAAGAAAAGTATTTGACTTTTTGACTTTAACTGTTATAATGAATCCAAGAGCAATCATATGAATGGTGGAGGGATACATTATGGAACAGGATAAATACACAGCGCGCACGCTCGCGGCACTGCAGTCGGCACAGCAGATCGCGGCGATGCGCTATCATCAGGAAATCACATCGGTGCACGTACTGCTCGCACTTGCAAAGGAGCCGGAGGGGCTTCTCGCAACCATCTTCGATGTCTGCGGTGTTGACCTGCCGCTGCTCAAGGCACGCCTCGAAAAGGAGCTTGCCGCCATTCCGAGCGTGCGCGGGACGAATCGACTTGGCATGGGGATGGACATGGTGCGCGTGCTCGGACGTGCCGAGGAACTGGCGAAGTCGATGAAGGACGAATACGTCTCGACCGAGCATCTGCTGCTCGCGCTCATCACGGACGGGAGCGACGAGGTGCAGTCGATTGCACGCGAGTTCCGCCTGACGAAGAGCGCCGTGCAGGACGCGATCCAGAAGCACCGCAAGCAGAATGTCACAAGCGACAACCCCGAGGAGGGGTACCAGTCGCTTGAGAAATACGGACGCGATCTGACAGCGGCGGCGCGTGCGAACAAGCTCGATCCCGTGATCGGACGCGACGAGGAGATCCGTCGCTCGATTGAAATTCTCTCGCGCCGGACAAAAAACAACCCCGTGCTGATCGGTGAGCCGGGCGTTGGCAAGACGGCGATCGTCGAGGGGCTTGCTCGCCGCATTGTGGCAGGGGATGTGCCCGAGTCGCTGAAGAACAAGACGCTCTACTCGCTTGATATGGGCGCACTCGTTGCAGGTGCAAAATTTCGCGGCGAGTTTGAGGAACGCCTCAAGGGTGTGCTGAACGAAATCGCAAAGTCCGAGGGGCAGATACTGCTCTTCATCGACGAGGTACATACGGTCGTCGGTGCGGGCGCGGCAGAGGGCGCGATGGATGCGGGCAACCTGCTGAAGCCGCTTCTTGCGCGCGGCGAGCTGCGCTGCATTGGTGCGACGACACTGAACGAGTACCGCAAATACATCGAGAAGGATACGGCGCTCGAACGCCGCTTCCAGCCCGTCATGGTCGGTGAGCCGAGTGTGGAGGACACAATCTCGATTCTGCGCGGACTGAAGGAGCGCTACGAGGTGCATCACGGCGTACGCATCCGCGACGCGGCACTTGTCGCGGCGGCGACGCTCTCCGACCGCTATATCTCCGACCGTTTTCTGCCGGACAAGGCGATCGACCTCGTCGATGAGGCGGCGGCAAAGCTGCGCACGGAGATCGAGTCCATGCCCGCACCGTTGGACGAGATTCGGCGCAAGATCCTCCAGCTTGACATCGAGGAGGAGGCGCTGAAAAAGGAGACGGACGAGGCATCGAAGGAAAAGCTTGCTGCACTCATCGCCGAAAAAACGCAGCTCCATGCTGAGGAACAGAAACTCCAAGCGAAGTGGGAGGAGGAAACACAGTCCATTCTGCGCGTGCGTGCTATCAAGAAGGAAATGGACGAGCTGCGCGGTGAGATGGAGGCCGCGGAGCGCGCCCAGAACCTTGCGCGTGCATCGGAGCTGAAATACGGAAAGATGCCGGAACTCGAGAAGAAGCTCGCAGAAGAGGAGGCAGCGATTGCTGCGAAGGCGGACGGCGAGCAGATGCTCAAGGAAGAGGTCGGCGAGGAGGACATCGCGCGTGTCGTCAGCCGTTGGACGGGCATCCCCGTGACGAAGATGATGACGGGCGAGCGCGAGAAGCTGCTCCACCTCGAAGAGGTGCTGCATGAACGTGTGGTTGGACAGGACGAGGCCGTGACGGCAGTCAGTGAGGCAATCCTGCGTGCACGCGCGGGCATCAAGGATCCGAACCGTCCGATCGGTTCGTTTATCTTCCTCGGTCCCACGGGCGTAGGCAAGACGGAGCTTGCAAAGACGCTTGCCGAGTCGCTCTTTGACGATGAGCGGAGCATGATCCGCATCGATATGAGCGAGTATATGGAGAAGCACAGCGTCTCGCGTCTCATCGGCGCGCCTCCGGGCTACGTCGGCTACGATGAGGGCGGACAGCTGACGGAGGCCGTACGCCGCCGTCCGTACAGCGTGATCCTGCTCGACGAGATCGAGAAGGCGCATCGCGATGTGTTCAACGTGCTGCTGCAGATTCTCGACGACGGGCGTCTGACGGATGGCAAGGGGCGCGTCGTGAACTTCAAGAACACGGTTATTATCATGACAAGCAACCTTGGCTCGCATGAGATTCTGAGCAAGGACTACGCGGAGGCAGAGACTGCGGTGCGTGCACTCCTGCGGGAGTATTTCCGCCCCGAGTTCCTGAACCGTGTGGATGATACGATTGTGTTCAAGGCTCTTACAAAGGAGGATGTGAAGCACATCGCGGCGATTATGCTCGCGGCGCTCAGCAAGCGGCTTGAACGGCAGACAGATATTCAGCTCACGTGGGATGAGGCGGCACTCACGGCACTTGCCGATGAGGGCTTCGACCCCGACTTCGGCGCGCGTCCGCTCCGCCGACTGCTCACGCACACGGTCGAGACCGCGCTCTCGAAGAAGATCATCGCGGGCGATGTACGCGGCGGCGATACCGTGGAGCTCGGGTTTGACGGGACGGAGTTTACGTTTAAGACACTGTAAGTGAGCGCCCCTATCGGCTCGCTGTGCTCGCCACTTCCCCCGTTGCGACGGGGGAAGCTAATATGCCGTAATCAAAAAGCCTGCCCCGCTTGTGGGGAAGGGGCACAACAGGAGCAGCATGAAGGTGTATTTTCCTTCATGTTGCTCCTTATTTTAGGAAGCACTGATAAATTCAGCACTGCCATCTTAGCACATCTTTTTTGCCCGCTTTTCGTTAGCAAATCCT
>NZ_KI260542.1:0-39961 GCF_000468035.1 Selenomonas sp. oral taxon 892 str. F0426 | reverse complement strand
GCCCGCTTTTCGTTAGCAAATCCTCCACATAGCTCTGGCTATGCGTCCGGTTTGCTGCCTCAATCGGACAGAAAAATCTACGCCAATCTGGCAGACTTCATTTTATCAGTGATTCCTTTATTTCCGTACCAAAGGTTACAGCCTTTTGGCTTGTTCTGCGTTATAATCGTCACATAGAGATGACAAAGACCATTTGATATATAAAGGAGCTTTGACGATGGAGAAGATACTTGATCTGAAAAAGACGGTCGCCGAATTGGTGGAGGAGAATCCCGAAGTCAGTGAGATTATGGCGGAGATCGGCTTTAAGGAGATTACGAACCCCGTTGCGCTGAATGTGATGGGGCGCATCATGACGATTCCGCGTGGTGCAGCAGTGAAGGGCATCGATCTGGCGAAGGTCATTGCGGCGTTCGAGGAGCGCGGCTATCAGGTCATCAGTGAGGATGCACAGTCGCGTCAGGGACGCATACGGAACTTTATCGAGCGTCTTTCCGGCGGTGAGGATCTTGAGTCCGTCCGCAAGGACTTCGTACAGGAGTTCAGCCACGTTGACGCGCAGGAAATCATGACGGCAGAGCAGACCCTCATCAAGGAAGGAATGCCCGTCAGTGAGGTGCAGCGCCTCTGCGACGTGCATTCGGCACTCTTTCACGGCGTAGCAAGTGAGCCGCCGCCGGGTGCGCTCTCACATGATGAGATTCATGCGCAGGCAGCATCAGTGAACCCTGATGATATCGATGCACTGCCCGAGGGGCATCCGCTCACGATTCTGCGCGCAGAGAATGCGGCACTCGAGACCCTGCTTGACACGATTGAGGCTGAGCTGGACGGCGCAAAGCGGACGGATGTTATGCTCCAGCACATTCTTGCGCTCGGCGATGTGCGCTCACACTACATCAAGAAGGAAGAGCTGCTGATGCCGATTCTCTATGACTACGGTGTCACGGGGCCCTCGCAGGTCATGTGGGGCATCGACGATGAGATGAAGCGCGAGCTCGCGATGATCATCAAGGCACTCAAGGCAGACGCGGAGACGCTGCCGCTCTACGAGGCGCGCATCCGTGCACTTACGCAGCGCATTCGTGAGATGATCTTCAAGGAGGAGAAGATTCTCTTTCCGCTCAGCCTGCGCTATTTCACGCAGATGGAATGGTATCGCTGCTATCATGATCTTCCGGATATGGGCATCTCGTTCGGTGTTCCGATTCCTGCATGGGAGGCGGCGCAGCCGTGGCTCGATCAGGAGGCAGAGCGTCTCGCACGGTCTCAGGTGGGGGGGAAGCTCCAGTTCCCGACGGGCGAGCTGTCGATGGAGCAGCTGACGACGATCCTTCAGCTCTTGCCCGTGGACATTACCTTTATCGACAAGGACGATGTCGTCCGCTTCTTCACGAACGAGGGGCAGGTGTTTACGCGTCCGCTGTCCGCACTCGGACGCGATGTGATGAACTGCCACCCGCCCGAGATCATTCCCGTAGTGCGGAATCTGATTGCGGACTTCAAGGCGAAGAAGCGCACGCAGATGATCGTGCACCGCTACATCCGTGAGCGTCCGATTCGCGTACACTATCAGGCAATGTACGATGCGGCGGGCGAATACATCGGCACGGTTGAGTTTGTGACTGACCACGCAGAGCCGTTGGAAAAATTCCGTCGCTAAATATTGGCATTGCGGCAATCCCCCACGCGAACACCTCGTTGCGCAAGGGGTCGCTATGGGGGACATGCCACATTCCAAGCATATAACTCAGCCTGTCAAGAAAAATACTTGACAGGCTTTTCGTTTGCCGTTATAATCGCAGAAGTGTTTAGAAACAGGTGATGTGCATGGAGCGACTTTATTACCTCGCACGGCTGTATGATCTCTACGGCGGGCTTCTCACGGGAAAGCAGCGCGAGTGTCTGCGTCTGCACATCGCGGAGGACTTCTCCCTCGCGGAGATCGGCGAAGAGCTGGACATTACGCGGCAGGCGGCGCATGACAATATTCGCCGCGCAGAGCGCGCGCTCACGGAGATGGAGGAGACGCTCGGACTCCTCGCGCGTCAACAGACGCAGGAGCACGCACTTGCTGCCGTCTGTGCAGAGCTGCGCGCACTCAGAGAACCGATTGCGTGTGCCGATGTGCGGCGTATCGCGGACGAACTGGAACAATACACAGCACAGGATGATACGAAGGAGGTGGGAGAATGATCTTTGAGAATCTGTCCGATCGTTTGCAGGGCATATTCAAGAAGCTGCGCGGACATGGCAAGCTGACTGAGGATGATGTCAACGAGGCGATGCGCGAAGTGCGAATGGCGCTCCTCGAAGCGGATGTCAACTTCAAGGTCGTCAAGGACTTCGTCAAGCGCGTGAAGGAGCGTGCTGTCGGGCAGGAGGTGCTCGACACGCTCACGGCGGCACAGGCGGTCATCAAGATCGTTGACGAGGAACTGACTGCGTTGATGGGCGGGACGGAGAGCCGTCTCAACATCAGTCCGAACCCGCCGACCGTTATCATGCTCGTCGGCCTCCAAGGCTCTGGTAAGACCACCTCGGCGGGCAAGCTCGCACTCATGCTCAAGAAACAGGGCAAGCGTCCGCTGCTTGTCGCGGATGATATCTATCGTCCCGCTGCAATCAAGCAGCTTGAGGTGATCGGCGAAAAGGTCGAGGTGCCCGTGTTCTCGCAGGGACAGGAGGATGCGGTCGCAATCGCGCGTGCCGCGATTGCACACTCGGCATCGCATGCGAATGATGTCGTCATCATCGACACGGCGGGACGTCTGCAGGTTGACGAAACACTTATGCAGGAGCTGCGCGACATCAAGGCGGCGGTGAAGCCACACGAGATTCTGCTCGTCGTCGATGCGATGACCGGCCAGGAAGCTGTCAACGTCGCGCAGTCTTTCGATGAATCGCTCGGACTTGACGGCGTTATTATGACGAAGCTGGACGGCGACGCACGCGGCGGCGCTGCGCTCTCGATCAAGGCGGTCACGGGCTGTTCTGTAAAGTTCGTTGGTATGGGCGAAAAGCTTGAGCCGCTTGAGGTGTTCCACCCTGACCGCATGGCATCGCGCATTCTCGGCATGGGCGATGTGCTCTCCCTCGTGGAGAAGGCGCAGGAGAACTTTGACCTCGAGAATGCGAAGAAGATGGAGGAGAAGCTTCGCCGCAACGATTTTACCCTCGATGACTTTCTCAGCCAGATGCAGCAAGTCAAAAAACTTGGTTCGCTTAACAGCATCCTCGGTATGATTCCGGGAATGGGAAATCTCAAGAAAAAACTTGGCGATCAGGAGTTTGATCTTGACGGCAAGGAGATGCGTCAGCTCGAGGCGATCATTCGTGCGATGACACCAAAGGAGCGCGCGGATATTACGATCATCAACGGCAGCCGCCGTAAGCGCATCGCCGCGGGCAGCGGAACGCGCGTGCAGGATGTGAACAAGCTCCTGAAGCAGTTTGGCGAGATGCGCAAGATGATGAAGAAAATGAAGAAGATGAAGGGCAAGGGCGGAATGCCCTCTATACCGTTGCTCGGCGGAATGGGGCTTCCGAAGATGCCATTCTTCAAATAATACATAGTAAATAACACACAACGAAAGGTGGTGAAATTATGGCAGTCAAGATTCGTTTGAACCGCATGGGTGCGAAGAAGAATCCCTTTTATCGCATTGTTGTCGCCGACTCGCGTGCACCGCGTGACGGTCGATTCATTGAGATCCTTGGAAACTACGATCCGTCGAAGCAGCCCGCCGTTGTCAATGTTGACGAAGAGAAGGCAATCGACTGGATGAAGAAGGGCGCACAGCCTACCGACACGGTCAGGAACATCCTGAGCAAGAACGGCACGATGGCGAAATTCGCTGAGGCAAAGCGTCAGAAGGATTGAAGAGTAGCGCTTATCAAAGGAATTCCTTCATTTCGGTGGAGGATTCCTTTTCATGAGCGTATTGCGATGAGGAGTGACGACCGGCGTGAAAGAGATCGTGGAGGTTATCGCGAAATCCTTGGTGGATCATCCGGAAGCTGTCGTCGTTGACGAAACGCAGGATGATCAGGAGATCATATTGAGACTTCGTGTAGCGGAGGATGACATGGGTAAGGTCATCGGCAAACAGGGGCGCATTGCAAAGGCACTGCGCAGCGTTGTCAAAGCCGCAGCGACGAAGGAGAATAAGAGGGTGACGGTCGAGATCGGCTGAACCCGCTGGGGGAGCTGTCTGTGACAGCCCTCGAAACGGCGCGCGTCTCGGACGGTCGCCGTTTTTGCATATCTATATCTATAGCAATAGGAGAGATACAGAGTGGATTCTATTTCTATCAAAGTGCCTGTCACCGTCAAGGCGAAGCTGACGGAAAAGCTGCGTGCGAAGATGCTCAAGGAGATGGAGGAAGGCCTCAGCCGCGCAGAGCTTGAGGTACAGCAGCTCGGTATTCAGGAGAAGCGTGTGATGCAGGAGGCGGAGCAGGGCGAACTGACCCCGCAGGCGATCCAGCATATCAACACGATTCGTCAGGAACGCCAGCGCCGCCTGGACTACATCGAGGAGACGCGCGCACATCAGGAGGAGCTGCAGAAATTTGTTGAGGGCGCAGAGATTGTGCAGGGCACGCTTGAGCGTCAGGTCGAGGCGAAGGTCGGCGACGATATGCGCGAGCTCATGAACGTTGAGATTCTGGTAGAAGATGACAAAATTATTGCCATCCGTTCCTGACGGACGCATTGTCATCGGGCGCGTAGGTGCTGCACATGGCATTCACGGTGATCTGCGCATCATCCCGCTCACGGACTTTCCTGAGCGCTTTGTGGGGCTGAGCGAGGTTATGGTAGGCGATGAGCTCCTGCATATTGTGAGTGCAAAGCCGCAGGGAAAGAATATCCTGATGCGCTTCCGTGAGTATGGAGTGCGTGAGGAGGCGCAGCGCCTGACGGGGCGTCTGCTTACTGTTGCACGCGAGGAAGCGGCGCCGCTCGATGAGGGTGAGTACTATGTCTTTGACATCATAGGACTGACGGTGTACGATGAAGCGGGCAATGAGCTTGGCATAGTCGAGAATGTCCTGAAGACGGGCAGTAACGATGTCTATGCCGTGCGCAGTGAGAATGGACGAGAAATCCTCATTCCAGCACTTCGCGCTGTCGTGCGTGTGATTGATGTGCCGGGCGGACGCATGACGGTACGACTGCCGGAAGGGGCTCACTGATGAGCGGCGAGGAGAACATATCTCCTTGCCGCTTTTTCTTTGCGGAAAAGCGCGTATCATGTTATAATGTATCAAATTGTTTCGTTTTTTCAGGAACCACTGGCAACAAAAGGGGACAGAGTATGCTCACCTGTATCACGCACTCTCCCGAGGAGACTGCGCATTTAGCGGGAACGATCGGTAAAATCATCCACGAGGGGACGGTGATCTGCCTCGATGGAGAGCTTGGGGTGGGCAAGACCCTCTTTGTACGGGCACTCGCGCGGACACTTGGTGTAGAGAGCGACGTGACCAGCCCAACATTCAATCTCATGAACATCTATGAGGCGGCATGTCCCATCGTTCATTTCGACCTCTATCGGATCGAATCCGAGGAGGAGTTGGAGGACATTGGCTTCTATGAGTATGCGGAGGCGACGGAGGGTATTGTACTGATCGAGTGGGCAGAGAAGTTTATCGACGCGATGCCTGCTGATCGTTTGCAGGTGAACATCGCAGATCTGGGTGGGGAGGAGCGCCAATTCACCTTTGCTGCTGAAGGGGAGCTTAGCACGGCGCTCTTGGAGGAGTTGAGCGATATTGTCGATCCTGAGCATTGATACATCTTCGCAGGTTTCGAGCGTCGCCGTCCTATCGGAGGAGTGTGTTGCTGCAGAAATCAGCATGCAGGGCGCGCTGACGCACTCAGAGACACTGATGCCGCACATCGATACGGCGCTCCGTATGGCCCGCGTAAAAAAGGAAGAACTCAAGGGAATCGCCGTCAGCATAGGCCCCGGTTCGTTCACAGGACTCAGGATCGGGCTTGCGTCGGCAAAGATGATGGCGTATGCCATGCATATTCCTCTCGTCGCCGTACCGACACTCGAGGCGCTTGCTCATCACTATGTATGTGAGGGCGTGCGCCTCGTTGCTATGATGGACGCACAGAAGGGAAATGTTTATGCGCAGGAATTTGCGTGGGAGACGGGCACAGATGGATTGACTCTGCGGGAACAGCGTGCGCTCGCCATCCTCCCGCTTGCAGAAGTTATTGCCTCACTTGAGGGAACTGCGAAGTCCGTTCTTCTGCTCGGCGATGCCATGCAGAAGAAAACGGCGCTTGCGCTTCCGGCCAATGTGCGTCTTGCACCGATTCATGCGCGTATGCCGCGCGCGGCATGCGTGGGACTGGCGGCTCTTGCACGCCTTGTGCGGGGGGCGGTGGACGATCCTGTAACGGCTGCGCCGCTCTATCTTCGCCGCAGTGAGGCGGAAGTGCTCTGGGAGAAGCGGCACGGTACGGAGGCGGCGCAGTGATTCACTTTCGTGACCTATTGCCAGAGGACGCGGAGGCCGTGGCAAATATCGAGCGCGAGAGCTTTCCGACACCGTGGTCGCGTGAGGACTTCTGGCGCGAGGCATCGAATGACTTTGCATGCTATATCGTTGCGCTCGATGATGTGGAAATCATCGGTTTTGGCGGCTGTTGGATCTCGTTCGAGGAGGCGCAGGTGACGAATATCGCGCTGACTTCCGTGCAGCGCGGCAGGGGGCTTGGCAAAGCTCTTATGGCACGGCTGATGCGTGCAGCGGCGGCGCGCGGTGCGGAGCGCATGACACTCGAGGTGCGCCCGTCGAATACGCCCGCACTGCGGCTCTATGAGGGGCTGGGGTTTGCGGCAGTCGGCATACGAAAGAAATACTATCAGGACAACGATGAAGACGCGATCCTGATGTGGCATACGAAGCTAAAGGAATTTGTAAATGAAAGATGTGCAGGAGAAACTGACGCTCGGGATTGAGACGAGCTGCGACGAGACCTCGGCGGCGGTTCTGCGCGGGACACGCGAACTTCTCTCATGTGTGATCGCGACGCAGATTCCGATTCATCAAAAATACGGCGGTGTCGTCCCCGAGATCGCTTCGCGCAACCATATTCTGAGCATCCTGCCTGTCATCGAGCAGGCGCTTGCAGAGGCGAGGACGGAACTCGCGGAGATTGACCAGATCGCCGTCACCTATGGGCCGGGACTTGTCGGTGCGCTTCTCGTCGGTGTGTCGGCGGCGAAATCGCTCGCATTCTCCCTCGGTGTACCGCTGATCGGGGTCAATCATCTCGAGGGGCATATCTTTGCGAACTTCCTCGCGACACAGGATCTCACACCGCCCTTTATGGCGCTCGTCGTCTCGGGGGGACATACGGCGCTCGTCGATGTGGCGGACTACGAGACATTCCGCCAGATGGGCAGGACGCGTGATGATGCGGCGGGCGAGGCTTTTGACAAGGTGGCGCGCGTGATGGGACTGCCGTATCCGGGCGGTCCAGAGATCGACAAACTTGCACGCACGGGCAATCCCGCCGCAATCGACTTTCCGCGTGCACTTGCGCAGGAGGGCAACTATGAGTTCAGCTTCAGCGGACTGAAATCTGCCGTGCTGAACTACATCAACAGCGAGCAAATGAAGGGACATGTACTGAACAAGGCAGATATTGCCGCTTCCTTCCAGTCCGCCGTAGTCGAGGTGCTCGTACACAAGGCGTTCGAGGCAATCCGCGAGGCAGGGCGTGATACACTCGTCCTCGCGGGCGGGGTTGCGGCGAATGCAGCGCTTGAAAAGCGTCTGCGCGAGACGGCAGAGGATCAGGGAATCCGTTATCTCTACCCGCCGCTGCGCCTTTGTACTGACAATGCTGCGATGATTGCGTGCCGAGGTGCGTATCAAGCCGCGGCAGGGAAGTACAGCGATCTCTATCTGAACGCGGTTCCAGGGCTTGATTTTGCGTGATCTTGGAGTTGATATTCGACGATTTTGTCGCGTATCAACTCTTTTTCTTTGTTTAGATCATGTTGTAACGAAAAGAAATTATTATCATTGCAAAGATGAATCCCATTCGTTATAATGAAATCGGAAATGGTCAACAAAAGGTATATTTTTCAGGGGGAATTATGATGAGTCAAAAAGGTGGAGGGGCACAGGAGGCCATGCAGAAATTTGGTCGTTTCCTGTCCGGAATGGTTATGCCGAACATCGGTGCGTTTATCGCATGGGGCTTTCTGACTGCGCTGTTCATCCCGACGGGGTGGATGCCGAACGAATACCTCGCGCAGGTCGGCGGCCCCATGAGCAAGTGGCTGATTCCTCTGCTCATTGGCTACAGCGGCGGCGCAGCAATCTACGGGCATCGCGGCGGTGTCATGGCGGCGATCGCGACGTCGGGCATCATCGCAGGCTCGGATATTCCGATGTTCCTCGGTGCAATGATTATGGGCCCTCTGGGCGGCTATATCATCAAGAAATTTGACGATGCCATCCGCGACAGCATTCCGGGCGGCTTCGAGATGTTGGTCAACAACTTCTCGCTCGGCATTCTCGGCGGCATTCTCGCGATGATTGCCTACGCCGTCGTCGGCCCCGTGGTCGGCGGTGCAAACGACATCCTGCGCAGCGGCGTGGAGGGGATCGTTGCGATGGGGCTTCTGCCGCTCGCATCCATCATCATCGAGCCGGCGAAGGTGCTCTTCCTCAACAACGCGCTCAACCACGGCGTGCTCAGCCCGCTCGGCATTCAGCAGGCACAGGAGTATGGCAAGTCCATGTTCTTCCTGCTCGAGGCGAACCCGGGTCCAGGTTTTGGTATTCTGCTTGCGTATTGGCTTTTTGGCAAGGGCATGGCGAAATCGTCCTCGCCCGGCGCGATGATCATTCACGTTCTCGGTGGTATTCACGAAATCTACTTCCCGTACATTCTCATGAAGCCGACCCTTATCGTTGCAGCGATTGCAGGCGGCATGTCCGGTGTATTTACCCTCGGCTTGCTTGGCGGCGGTCTCATTGCACCGTCCTCCCCGGGCTCGATCTTCGCGATCATCGCCATGACGCCGAACGGCTCGGCACTCTTTGCGAACCTCTCAGCATTCGCCGTTGCGACGGCCGTATCCTGCGCGGTTGCCTCCGTCTTTATCAAGATGTCGAAGGATGTCGAGGAGGATTCGCTCGAGTCTGCACGTGAGAGCATGGCAGATATGAAGAATCGCGGCAAGGATCTTCCCGGTGAGAAGAAGATTGTAGGCAAGGATCTGAAGGTCATCGTCTATGCCTGTGATGCGGGCATGGGATCGTCCGCCCTTGGTGCAGCGGCGCTTCGCAAGAAACTCAAGAAGGACGGCTATACGGATATCTCCGTTACGAACTGCGCGATTGGTGCGATTCCGAGCGAAGCGCAGCTCGTCGTCTCACATGAAAAACTTGCCGAGCGTGCCCTGGCGGACTCGCCGCAGGCAGAGCATATCTGGGTGCGAGATTTTACGCAGAACGATGTCTATGAGATTGTCACGACACGTCTGAAAGAATCGTCTGTCGAAGCGGGTGCTCCGGCATCCGATGAGGAAGCTGAGGCGGCGGCAACGGTCAGCGAGGGCGTTCTGCTCAAGGAGAATGTCAAGGTCGGCCTTTCGACTGTCAGCCGTGAGGATGCAGTCATGGCGGCGGGCA
Source organism: Selenomonas sp. oral taxon 892 str. F0426 (assembly GCF_000468035.1). Lineage (GTDB taxonomy): Bacteria > Bacillota > Negativicutes > Selenomonadales > Selenomonadaceae > Centipeda. Next base: position 30,286 of record NZ_KI260542.1, on the reverse strand, counting down.
AGATGCTCGTGGCAAGCGGCTACGTTGACGAGGGCTACGTGCAGGGCATGCTCAATCGTGAGCAGGATCTCTCGACCTACATCGGAAAGGGCATCGCGATTCCGCATGGCGAGAACGCGGTCAAGGATACGATCAAGAAGACGGGCATTGTTGTCTGTCAGTACCCCGAGGGTGTCAAGTTCGGCGATGAGACAGCACATCTCGTCATCGGTATTGCGGGCGTCGGCAACGATCACCTTGCCATTCTCGCGAATATTGCGACCATGGTCGGCGACTACACGGATGAGCAGCTCGAAGAACTGTTCAAGACGGAGAGTGTCGAGCAGCTGTACGAAGTCTTTACGAAGGCGGACTGAAAGGAGCGCACGATGAAACAGGCAATTCATTTCGGCGGCGGCAACATCGGACGTGGCTTCATTGGGGAACTGCTCGTACGCTCAGGTTATGAGGTTACATTCGTCGATGTTGCGGAGGCGCTGGTCGACGAGATCAATGCGCGCCGCTCCTATGACATCGAGGTGGTCGGCAACGCCCCAAAGACCATTCACGTCGCGCACGTCAAGGCAATCAACAGCAATGTGAATCTCGAGGAACTGCTGGATGCGTTCGTCACGGCGGATATCGTGACTACCGCCATCGGTCCGAACATCTTGAAGTTCATTGCGCCGAATATTGCAAAGGGCCTTGCGCGCCGCGTTGAGAAGAACGAGACGCCGCTCAACATCATCGCATGCGAAAACATGGTGGGCGGATCGACCGTCCTCAAGAACTTTGTCTATGAGCATCTGGATGAGTCGACCAAGGAAAAGGTCATGCGCTGCATTGGATTCCCCGACGCTGCTGTTGACCGCATCGTGCCCATCCAGCACAATGAGGATCCCCTGCTCGTGAAGGTCGAACCTTTCGCGGAGTGGGATGTCGACCGCAAGGGTGTGGTCGGCTCAGAGCCGCAGATCGAGGGACTGACGTGGGTGGACGACCTCGAGGCGTATATCGAGCGTAAGCTCTTCTCCGTCAATACGGGACATGCCTCCATTGCCTATATGGCTTATCTCAAGGGCATTGAGGACATCGCGTCGGCGATGAAGGACGAGGAGATTGTTTCCTTTGTCCGCCGTGTCTGGGCAGAGACAAGCGAACTGCTTATCGAGAAGTACGGCTTTGATCGTGAGAAGCATGCGGCATACATCCGCACGGCAGAGGAGCGCTTTACGAATCCGCACCTTTCCGATGCCGTGACGCGTGTTGCACGAGGTCCGAAACGCAAGCTCGGTGTGAAGGATCGCCTTGTCTCCCCGGCAGCGCAGCTCATTGAGCGCGGCAGAAAGCCCGAGGCACTTGCGACCGTCATCGCCGCCGCCCTCCGTTTTGACTTTGTCGACGATCCCGAGGCAGTCGAGGTGCAGGGCTACATCAAGGAACACGGCTTTGAGAAGGCGCTCATGCACTTTACAGAGATTCCGCCAGGCTCCGAGCTCTTCAATCTCATCCTTGATAAGAATGCAGAATTGAAGAAGTAAATTAGAACCACATTCTAATGGAATGACGGTACAATATTTGTACCGTCATTTTTACTGTCATGAAGCCTGTATGATATAGCATAGAAAAAAGAGGGAAGCATTATGAACTATCGAAAACTTGGAAATCTCATGGTTTCGTCCGTTGGACTTGGGTGCATGGGCATGAGTCAGAGCTACGGTGCGCCCGCCGATAAAAAGGAGATGCGTGAGCTGATCGCCGCCGCTGTCGATATGGGTATTACGCTCTTTGACACAGCAGAGGTATACGGAACGCCGGATGATCCGCATGACAATGAAAAATTGGTCGGGGCATCACTTGCGCCCTATCGGGAGAAAATTGTTCTTGCGACAAAGTTTGGCATTCATTTCGACATGAGCCTTCTCAAGGAGGGAAAGAGTCCCATTGTTCCGGATGCGCGTCCCGAAGTGATCCGTGCCTCTGTAGACGCATCACTGCAGAGGCTTGGATCGGACTATATTGACCTTTACTATCAGCATCGCGTCGACCCTAAAATCCCCGCCGAGGAGGTTGCAGGTGTAATGGGTGATCTGATAAAGGAAGGAAAGATTCGCCACTGGGGCATTTCCGAGGCAACGGAGGAGCACATTCGCCGTGCACACGCCGTCTGTCCGCTCACAGCAGTGCAGAACCGCTACTCCATGATGACGCGTACGTACGAATCCCTCTTTCCCGTGCTTGAGGAGCTGAACATCGGCTTTGTCGCATTCTCGCCGTTTGCGAACGGCGTGCTTACGGGCGCATACGACAAATTCTCAACATTCGAGGCGGGGGATATGCGTGCACGGATGCCGCAGTTCAGTGCGGCTGCGATGGAGGAGAACAGTCAGCTTCTTGCGCTCCTCCATGGCATCGCTGAGGAGAAGGGCGCGACGTGTGGGCAGATTGCACTCGCGTGGATGCTCTGCAAGAAGCCGTACATTGCTCCGATCCCGGGAACACGTGAACGCGCACGCCTCGCAGAGAATGCAGGGGCTGCAAATATTGTTCTTTCATCAGAGGAAATTGCCGCGATTGATGAGCGTTTGGGCGCAATGTCGATGTCTGAGGTTTTTGGAGTCATGCGAAACTAGGTGTGATAAAGATCATAACACAATGATAAAAATTATATATATTAAAAAATCCTGAAGAAGCGGTCGGATTTTCGTGATGAAATTCTGGCCGTTTTCTATATCTTCGATTATTTAAGAGAAATGAAGCAGGTTCATTTTTGAAATAGCCTACAGCTATAGAAAAAAACTATGGAAAAGATGTATTTCATTTTTCTTTTATACCTGTGGTAAAATAAATTAAAATTATGGAAGGGATAGCCTATGGTTGAAATTCGTTTGAACGATGTCAGTCAAATGTTTGAAGGGCGTGAAGTTCTACACCAACTTACGTGTTCCTTTCAAGGCGGCAGAGTGACTGCCGTTGCCGGGGCGAATGGCAGCGGGAAATCGACACTTCTGCGTCTCGCGTCACGGCTCATGCTCCCAACCTCCGGAACGGTTGATACGTTTTGGAACGGCGCCCCTGTCAAAGGGGCAGAGTACCGGCGTCTGCTCGCATTGGCGACGCCGGAGATGGAGTTGTATACGCGCCTCACGGTACGAGAGAATCTTGCTTTCCTGCTCGGTGTACGCGGCATTGCATCGGATGATGATACGATGGCGGCGCTGCTCGAACGCGTGGGCCTTCCCCGGGAGGTTCTGCCGCGCATGACGGGGCAGCTCTCGACAGGGATGCGCCAGCGTGTGCGTCTTGCCGTTGTGCTCGGCATTGATGCCGAGGTCTGGCTGCTCGATGAGCCGGGGCTTGCCCTCGATGAACGCGGGCGTGCGCTTCTCATGAACGAGACGCGTGCGGCGGCGAAGAGGGGACGGCTTATTCTGTGGGCGACGAATGATCGGGAGGAGAGGGAGGCAGCGGATGCGTGTGTCGAACTTTGAAGCGGCGCGCAGAGTTGCCTACAAGGAACTCCTCGACGGCGTCCGTCATCGTGCTGGATATGTGACGATGGGGATGTTTGCGCTGACTGTGATCGCCTTCCTGAGTATGTCGCTCGCAGGCGGGATGTCCGATGCACGGCTGACAGCGGCGCTTCTCTGGGTTGTTGTCTTCTTTGCGGCAACGCTGCAGGGGGAACGGCTCTTTGCGGAGGAGGCTGCGGCGGGCACGCTGCTCTTCCTGCGGATCTATGTTCCGGCACAGGCAGTGCTCTTTGGAAAGATGGCGGCACACTTCGTCACACTGCTGATTCTCGCCGCGATTGTTCTGCCGCTTATCCTCATTCTGATGAATGCACCATTCGTCCTTGATGTCGTGTTCCTCACGGCGCTCGTTTTGGGACTTTGGGGCATGGCGGCGGCGGATACACTGCTCGCGGCGGTTGCCGCTGGGGCAAGCGTACGCGGGGGACTTGTCCCCGTGCTGCTGCTCCCATCCATGCTGCCGATCCTCCTGCCCGCGATTGCGCTGACAGCGGGGGAGGGAGAGCCGTCGCTCCTCGGCGGCATGCTGATCTATGATATGGCGCTCACCGTGGGTGCGTCGATGTTGTTTGATTCTCTCTGGATCGAGAGTTAGGTTGGAGGTTTGGGATGCTTGCAGGCGTGATCGGTGTTTTGACACTGGCGGTTCTGTATGCTGTCTTTTTCTTGGTTCCGCCCGCGCAGGGCTTGGGTGACTATGTTCGTATTGCATTCTTCCACATCCCATGTGCGTGGGTTTCGGTCATTGCGTTCTTCTGTGCCGCCTATTGGGGTGCACGCTATCTGAAAACGCGAGACCTTCACTATGATGCAAAAAGTGCACGATCCGCGTTCCTCGGATTGCTTTTCACCCTCCTCGCAACGGGGAGTGGGGCGATCTTTTCGAAGCTCACATGGGGCGCCTACTGGAACTGGGATCCGCGGCAGACGACGATCTTCGTTCTGCTTCTCATCTATGGGGCATACGTCACACTCCGTATGACGATGCGGGATGAGCGGGCACGCGCTTCCTCGTCGGCAGTCTATGCACTCTTTTCCTTTATTGCAGTTCCGTTCCTCGTCTTTATCCTGCCGCGGATGTTCTTCTCACTCCATCCGTCGCCTGTGCTCAACGGCGCGGGGCGGCTCGATATGGATGCGGTAATGCTCGGAACGCTCATGCTGTCGCTGCTCGATCTGACACTCATGTATGTTTGGCTGATGAAACGGGGGGATCGTCATGCGTAAATATTTCTTTGTAGTACTGATTCTTGGATTTATCGGATATGCAGGGTACTTCTTTGCGGACTCGGTGACGCCCTACGTCGGCATTGCAGAGGCGCGTACATCCCAGCGGAATGTGCAGGTCAGAGGACTTCCCGATGATACCGTCGAGCCGCACATGGAGAACGAGATGTTTGTCTTCTCCATCGCAGACGAGGAGACGGGGGAGAAGATGCTCGTGCGCTATAAGGGGATTAAGCCGGATACGTTTGATGAGGCGTATCACATTGTTGCGATTGGGAAATATACAGGGGATGCCTTCGTTGCGGACAAGCTGCTCATCAAATGTCCGTCGAAATACGAAGCGGAACAAGGAAAGGTTCAGGTATGATCGGAACGGTACTCGTAGGGGGTGTACTGCTCTTTGCTCTCGCTGCAATGCTTTTGGACATGCAGGGGAAATATAGTCAAAGCAAAATCTGTGCGTATTTCACAGGTCTTATGTCGGTCGGTGCAGCGGCAGCGCTCTTTGCCGTTATCCTCGCGGATGATTTCAGCTATAGTTACGTTGTCAGCTACTCGTCCATAGACCTGCCTCTCCTCTATAAAATCTCGGCATTCTGGGCGGGGCAGCAGGGCTCATTCCTGCTCTGGCTCGTGATTCATGCCGTCGTCGGCATGATATTGGCACAGAAGGGCCGCATGACGCCAGCGGGACGCGGCATCTATCAGATGCTCACCGCGATCCTCGCCGTCCTCGTACTCATCAAAAGTCCGTTTGTTCCCGCTGAGACGATTGTGCTTGACGGGCATGGAATGAATCCGCTGCTGCAGGATCCGTGGATGGCGGTGCATCCGCCGATCATCTTCGTCGGCTATGCACTGCTCGCCGTGCCCTTTGCCTATGCGCTTGAGAGCATGATAAAGGCACCGATGGACGGAGGCTTCCTCGCTCCGATGTGCCGCTGGACGCTCATTGCATGGGCGTTCCTCGGTGCCGGCATCTTCATCGGAGGTTACTGGGCGTATAAGGTGCTCGGGTGGGGCGGCTACTGGGGCTGGGATCCCGTGGAGAACTCCTCGCTTGTGCCGTGGCTGCTCGCCTGCGTCCTGCTTCATCTAATCTCCGTTGCGCGCGAACGGCGCGCTGCGTACTATCTCGTACATCTCGCAGCCATCTTCTCCTACGCGTTTGTCCTCTACGGGACGTTTCTGACGCGCAGCGGCATTCTCGGTGATTTCTCCGTGCACTCATTCGCGGGTTCGGACATCGGCTTCTACATTGCTCTCGCAAATGCACTGGTACTCCTTGCGGGACTTTGTGTACTCATCGCACGGATTGAGCGACTGCCGAAGGGGGCGCTTTACGAGCAGCACCGCAGTCGTGTATTCCTCGTTCTGCTGGGGATGCTTCTCCTCGTATTCATCGTCGTTATCGTGTTTTTCGGTATGTCCATGCCGCTCATCTCTGGGCTGCTTGGGGAGAGTGCGGCAGTTGATACGAGCTACTATGTGCGTACATCGCTGCCCATTGCGGTTCCGTTTGCACTCCTTATGGCACTCGGTGTGCTTCTGCCCCCTGGCGGCGGGCGTGTCGCACGGCCGCTGTGGATCTTCGTGATCTCCGTGGTTGGCGGTGTTCTGGCGGGACTGGTCGGAGCAACGGATATTCCGTCGATTTTGCTCTCCACGTTCGCCGTACTTGCCGCCCTCGCCGCCATTGAGGCATTCCGCCTTCACAGGCTCGGGCTGGGCGGCATGATCGCTCATGCCGGTGCTGGACTTGCGCTCCTTGCCTTCATCCTCTCAGGGACGGGCAGTCAGACGACGACCGTGACGCTCATACCTGACGAGCCGCAGGAGATCTACGGGCATACGGTCATCTATCGAGGGCAGACATTTGCCGAAAACGGCAGGGAGAAGTCCTATCGTTACGAGGTGGACGGCACGGTCACAGAGGCGGTGACGAAGCTGCGCGCAAACGGTGAGGATGCGGCACGTGAGCCGGCGATTGCAAGAAGCCTTGCGGGCGATCTCTATATCGCACCGTCGCCGACTTCGGCGGAGCGTGACGAGCTGATCCTTCATCGCGGCAAGACCGTTATGGGGATCAACGACTATGCTTACCGCTACGAATCCATCGCATTTGAGCCGCAGGGCGGCGGCAAGACCCTCGTCACGGCGCAGATTGCGCTGACGGACGGCGAGGAGGTCGACGATGCAGCCCCCACGATCCTTGCGACGGAGACGGGCGGGACATCCCAGCCGATCGAGGTGATGAACGGCAAGTTCCGCATTCGTCTCACGGGGGTATCGGCGGATGAACGTGACATCAGGATAGAGATTCTGCCCTCCGAGGCAGAGGAGGCGGCACTTCCTGTTCCCGCCTCGGTCAGTACAAAGCCCGGCATCTCCATCCTCTGGCTTGCCTGTGTTCTCGTGACTGTCGGTGGCCTTCTGGCAGCAGCACAGGCGGCAAATCGGGGCAAAGGAGGTGGATCGGAAGTCTAGGTTTGCAGAAATCATAGAAGGGAGGAAGGACACATGAATTTGAAGCAGTATGCAAAGGAGCATACGCTGCGCTGTATCATCGGTGCGTTTCTCGTGGGACTGTTCGCCGTCGGCGGCGGTATGCTTATGGACAAGGCATCGGCATCGCCGAAGTTCTGCGGCATGTGCCATGCCATGCAGCACGAGGCAAAGACTCACGCCATGTCCACACATGCGGATATCGCCTGCGTGGAGTGCCATCTGCCGCACGACAATATTGCCGTTTACTATTTTGAAAAGGGCAAGACAGGCATGCATGACACGCTCCATCAGGTACTGAACGACTATCCTGTACACATCAAGATCTCCGATCACGGACGGGATATCGTGAATGCCAACTGTCTGCGCTGCCATACATCGACCATGGGAGCGGTATGTCTGGACAGGGGCAAGGACGGAAATGCAAACTGTACGAAGTGTCACAGTGGTATGCCGCATGGTTCCAATCCTTTAGAAGGGGGGATAAGAGTTGAGTAACAGAAAGAAAATCATCGCGGGTGTTGCCGGCGTCTGTGCCCTGTTCTTTGGATTCGTCGCCGTTCGCATCGGTGCACACCCGAACGATGACAGCATCAAACGCGTGCAGATCCAGGGCGACACCGCTGCCAAGATCGGCAAAGAGGCGTACAAGGACGCCTATCCGCTCCAGTACAACTCATTCATGAAAAACAATGAAGAATCTCCGTCGCCCACGGGCTACGGCGGCAGCATGGAGGGCAACAGTCATCTGGAGCACCAGCCCGAGATGCTGGAAAACTTCAAGGGCTATAAGTTCGCCATCCAGTATGACGATGACCGCGGGCATACGTATGCGGGGGCGGATCTCCTGCATACGAAGAGGCTTCCGGGACAGAAGGGGAGTTGTCTACAGTGCAAGGGTTCGTATGTTTATGATGTGTACTTCAAAGAAGGTGGATGGGCGTATGCATCGAAGCCGTTTGATGAAGTTGCGGCTCCCATCACGATGGATGAGTGGTTCGGCTGCTCGACCTGCCACGATCCCGAGACGATGGAGCTGCGCGTCTATCAGCAGGGCTTTATCGAGTCGATGGCAAGACGTGGTGTTGATGTCAACGCTGCCACGCACAATGATATGCGTGCCTATGTGTGCTCGCAGTGCCATACGGAGTACTACTTCACCGCCGAGGATGGTCGTGTCGCACATCCATACGAGAACGGTCTGGATGCCGAGTCCGAGTATCAGTACTACCAGTCCGGTCAGGCAGGCGGATTCAAGGGCGACTGGATGCACCCCGACTCCAAGACGATGATGCTCAAGGCGCAGCATCCGGAGTTCGAGACGTGGGCGACGAGTGTCCATGCCGATGCCGGTGTTACCTGCGTGGACTGCCACATGCCCTATATGCGTGACGGCGGCAAGAAGTACACCTCGCACTGGATGACGAGTCCCTTGAAGACGACGAAGGAATCCTGTCTGAAGTGTCATGACGAGAGCGAGGAGACCCTCGTGGCACGCGTCAAGACCATTCATGACAATACGTTCAAGATCCAGCGCATCGCAGGCCAGACGGTCGCACGCGCACATCGCACGGTCAAGGCTGCGATGGATGCAGGTGTACCCGATGCAGCACTCGAGGATGCACGCGCGAAGATTCGCGAAGCACAGTGGTACTGGGATTGGGTTGCCGCCGAGAACGGCATGGGCTTCCATAACCCCGACAAGATCATGCGTACCCTTGGGCTTTCGATTGATCTCGCACATCAGGCAATCGAGTCCGCCGAGGGAGCACGCCACGGCTTCCAGCCGCTCTGATCGGAGCACGACGAGACCAAAAAAGAATCGCCTCATAATGGGGCGATTCTTTTTACGTTTGGTTTGTGTCTTATAGCATTCCGCTCATCCAGATGAGACGAACGCCAAGCGCGAACATGGCGAGAGAGAGAAGGACAAGGATGACTTTGGACTTCGTCTTCTGCGAGAGGGAAGCGCCGATCTGGGCGCCGATGGCGGCACCGATGGAGATACAGATGGCGGGCGTCCATACGACGTGCCCGAGCCAGACGTGACTGACGACACCGAACGCCGCCGAGCAGGCAAGGACAAAATGCGAGGTCGCTGTCGCCATGTGCACGGGAAAGCCGAGCAGGTAGACCATGAGCGGTACATGGATGACGCCGCCGCCAATGCCGAATATGCTCGAGATGAAGCCGACGCCTGCGCTCGAGCCGATGCCGAGTGAACGGTTGAATGTGAAGCCTGCAGGGAGCGTGTGGACATCCGTATGATTCTTGTGTGTGGCGTTCCAATACATGAGCAGTGCCATCACCAGAAGGAATGTGCCATAGGATGCGTAGAGCATCGGTCCCGTGAAGTCGTCGACGATGTACGATCCAAGAAATGCGCCCGGCAGCGTCGCGAGCGCAAAGGGCACAGCGGCGGGGAAGTAGACGCGCTGCTGACGGATGTAGGCGAGCGTCCCAGAGAGGGCGTTTGCAAGTACAATGACGAGCGATGTGCCCGTAATTTGCGCAGCTGTGTGGAAATACGGATAGACACCGCCGTCGGACAGGAAGAAGATGAAGATCGGTACGCAGATCAGACCGCCGCCGATGCCGACGAGCGTTCCGAATGTGCCGACGAATAGTCCGAGAAGAAGAAAAAGAAGAATATCGAGTCCCATATGCAAACCTCCAAAGTCCATCATGTATTTGCCCATTATAACACATAGGAACCATTAGACAAGGGAGCAGACTTGTGATATGATGAGCGCGAAGAAGCACATTTGTTATTTGTGGGAACTTATTTAGGAGAGCTTCTTTGCATCCTTCTTGGAAAGGAGGGCAGGAACGGGGGCGCCGGCATGTCCGGCACATTATTATATGTACTAAAGAAAGAAGTGACAACGAATGGTTACATTTCTTGGTGCGCTTGCAACGCTCATCGTGGGCTACATTGTGTATGGGGCAATTGTAGACCGAGCGTTTGGCCGTACGGGGGAGACGGCTCCCGCGATTCGGCTGGAGGATGGAGTGGACTACATCCCCCTGCCGACGTGGAAGGTGTTCCTCATCCAGCTGCTCAACATCGCAGGCCTCGGGCCGATCTTTGGCGCACTTGCGGGTGCGCTCTGGGGGCCGAGCGTTTATCTCTGGATTGTTTTCGGTACGATCTTTGCGGGCGGTGTGCACGACTATCTCTCGGGCATGATCTCGTTCCGTGAGGACGGCAAGAGCCTCTCGGAGATCGTCGGCAAGAATCTCGGGCATATCATGCTCCAGATCATGCGTATCTTCTCGATTGTCCTGCTCGTCCTCGTCGGCGTTGTCTTCATGACGGGACCCGCGATGCTGCTTGCAAAGCTTACGGGGCAGGAAGTACTCATGTGGCTCGGCGTGATCTTCATCTACTACACGATGGCAACGCTTCTGCCGATCGACAAGATCATCGCGCGGTTCTATCCGCTCTTCGGCATCTGTCTCATCGTTATGGCACTCGGCATTATGGGCGGCATGCTCTTTGGTGTCGGCGGACACGTGATGCCGGAGATGACGCTCGAGAATCTGCATCCGAAACAGCTGCCCATCTGGCCGCTGCTCTTCATCACGGTCGCCTGCGGTGCGATCTCCGGATTCCACGCGACTCAGTCGCCGATCATGTCGCGCTGCCTCAAGGATGAGCGCATGGGACGCCCCGTATTCTACGGTGCAATGGTCTCCGAGGGTATTATCGCACTCTGCTGGGCTGCTGCCGGTGCGACGTTCTACGATGGTACGGCAGGACTCGGTGCGGCGCTCAAGGAGGCGGGTCCCGGCGGTGTCGTCTATGAGATCTGCAACGGCTTCATGGGCGCCATTGGCATCGGCGGCGTCAGCATCGGTGCTATCCTCGCCATGCTCGGTGTTATCGCCTGCCCGATTACCTCCGGCGACACGGCATTCCGCTCGGCACGTCTGACACTTGCGGACTGGCTTAATATCCCGCAGAAGGAGGCACCGAAGCGCCTTATCATAGCCATCCCGATGCTCGGCATCGGCCTCATTCTCTCACAGATGGATTTCTCCATCATCTGGCGTTACTTCTCGTGGGCGAACCAGACGCTCGCGATGATTACACTCTGGATGGGGGCGGCATATCTCTACCTCCATAAGCCAGGCTCCTATGCCTATGTACTGGCACTCTTGCCGGCGATATTTATGTCGGCGGTCACGACGACCTACCTCCTGCAGGCTCCGGAGGGATTTGGCATGTCGACCGATATTACCTATCCGGCGGGCATCGGTTTCGCGATCCTCTTCACGGGACTCTTTGTCCGCGCATTCATCCTGCGCAAGAGAACGCTTTAAGCAAATGATGACTTTGAGCCGCCGTACGACTGTACGGCGGTTTTTCTTGCAAAAAAAATTATATATGATACAATAGTCAAAGATTAGGCGGGGGTTCCCGTTCTCACACAACAAGGGAGGAACTATACACATGGCGAAGAACGAAGAGAAAGACGTACAGACAGAGGCTGCGGAGACAACTGCTCCTGAGGGCCTTTCGAAGGCGGAAAAGTTCCAGGCGTTTCTCAAAGAGAACGACATCAACTTCTTTGATTCGCAGGCGCTTGCCGATGAATTCCACACGACAATCTTCCGTTCGCGCATCGAGGCGAAGGGGCAGATCATGCCGATGGCGATCTTCATCGACGACAGTATCTTCACGATCATCCGTACGCAGGTTGCGACGGGGATCAATGCGAAGAATGTCGAGCGGATCAAGAGCTACCTCAATACACTCAATGCTGAGTACAAGATCTTCAAGTACTATCTCCGTGAGGATGGCAATATCTATCTCGATATCTGCGTTCCGTTTGTCGATGAGACGTTTGACAGCCGCATGATTCAGACGCTCCTGCCGATTCTTGTGCAGCAGCTCGAGGCTGTATACGAGGATCTCATGGCTGAGGTGTGGGCGAAGGACTAATCAGACGAATATGCCGAGAGACTGCACAGCAGTCTCTTTTTCTTTGCTTGATTTTCATTTCAAATCTGAGTACAATAAAGCACGATAGAGATGATACGGAGAGAATCGGAGGGATGGCATGAATCTGAAGAAGATGATCAGTGGCAGACAGTTCTGGCCGCTGATCGCCGTCCTTCTCATACTCTTCGGACTCGTACTGATCGTGGGGCATCCGCGCGAGGAGGCTGCACCAGCATCGCTTCCGCGGCCGGAGGATGATATGAAGGTACTTGTGCTCAACTATCACATGGTCAACTCCATGTTCATCTCGCTTGCAGTCGAGCCATCGGATTTTGATTGGCAGATGAAGTATCTCGTCGATCATGGATATCATACGATCACACCAGATGAACTCTATGATTTTTTGGATGGAAAGGGGACCCTCCCCGATCGTCCTGTACTCATCACGTTCGATGACGGCTATGTCGATAACTATACGAATGCCTATCCAATTCTAAAGAAATATAACCTCAAGGCGACGATTTTCATCGTGACCGGATTTGTCAGCAAGCGAAAGGGCTATCTGACGTGGGACCAGCTGCGTGAGATGGAGCAGCACGGCATTACAGCACAGTCGCATACCGTAACCCATGCACCACTGCCGGAGCTATCCGATGATCGTATCCGCGAGGAGTTGGTCGAGTCAAAGAGACAGGCAGAGGCAGAGTTGGGGCATCCCATCGAGTACATTGCCTATCCGACCGGCGTGCATGACCTCCATATTGTCGGAATTGCGAAAGAGGCGGGATATAAGGGCGGCTTTACGGTCAAATATGGCAATGTAGACCGTGCGAGCAATGTCTATGCGATGGAGCGTGTCCCGATCTTTCGTACAGGGGCGACAAACGTAGACTTTGTCGATCGACTGCGCTATACCTCAAACATCACCCAGTATGGATGGGCACGGCACTAAAGAGAATTGTTCCTACTTGTATAATACTTATGAAAAAATATGACAATAGGACGTGCTTCCGCTTTTCAACGCAATAATCATGTGTTATAATGACAGCGTCGAATCTGCAGACAGGATGCTGTGAGGGAACATGGACACTCCATCCTCCTGTATGCAGGTGAACATTTCATCGATTGCGGGAGATCCCCGCAAAGGAGGAAGTAGTATGAAGAAGACAATGGTAGCTGCACTCGCAGCGGCGCTGACGATCGGTGCTGCATCCACGACGTTCGCAGCGGCAAACCCGTTCTCGGATGTGCCCCGTGATCACTGGGCATACGATGCTGTGACGCAGCTTGCTGCGGACGGTGTTGTTGAGGGCTATGGCGATGGCACCTATCGCGGCGACCGCAACATCACGCGTTACGAGATGGCACAGATGGTCGGCAAGGCGATGGCAAAGGGCGATATGTCGGCATCGGATCGTGCTCTTGTTGACCGCCTCGCAGCTGAGTTTGCAGACGAGCTCAACAACCTCGGTGTTCGTGTCTCCAACCTCGAGCGCAATGCGGACATGGTGAAGTGGACGGGCGAACTCCGTTATCGTTACTGGAGCCTCCGTAATGAGGGGGATAGGACGAATAAGGATCAGCTCCAGCTTCGTCTTTTCCCGACCGCTGAGGTCAATGATCACTGGAAGGTCAAGGCACGTCTGACGGCAACGACTTATATGGATAAAGATGCATCTCGTCCTGGTAAAAATGATGATCATTTCCAGCTCACCTATGCTCATGCAGAGGGCAACTATAGCAACTTTAACGTGAAGCTCGGTAAGATGTCGCTCTTCACGGCGGCGGATGCCGGGATGGTTGCTGATGACTTCTTCTCCGGTGCACAGGTGACCTTTGGCAATAAGCTTAAGGCAACGCTTGAGGCAGGTCGTTGGGATGGTATCACGAGCAGTAGCGACAAGGCAGCCAACTATCAGGGAATTGATCTCGGCTATGCAGCCGGCAATCTGGAGGTAGGCGCTGCCTATCGTCAGTTCTCTAGCAAGGCTCTCGAGACTCGCGACAAGTACAATGTGAGCGGTGCAACTGAGGATAAGGCTGCGATCTGGTCGGTTGGCGGTAAGTATACTTTTGATAAGAACCTCGCCATCAGCGGTGCATATGCACAGAACCAGAAAGCTGACGAGCTCAAGAAGGCGGGCAGTGTGCAGATCGACTATAAGGGGGCTAAGAAGTCTGATATGGGTTCGTGGGGCGCATATGTAGCCTATCGTCACCTTGGCGCTAATGTAGCTTTCGCTCCGACCTATTCGACGGATCATATCGTCAATGGTGTTACGAGCTATGGCACGAAGGGCATTGACCTTGGCATCGGCTATGTACCGTTCAAGAATGTCCTGACGCAGGTTCAGTACTTCCGTGGCAAGGAGCTCGTGACGGACAATAAGGCTCAGACGCTGTTCGGCCGCGTCAGCTTCTTCTTCTAAGATTTACGAATCATAAGCGGTTTTACCGCATAGTAAAAGACCACTGCAGTTGCAGTGGTCTTTTTGATGTGAATGTCTGAATTACAACACTTCTCTCAGCAGCCACGGAACAATCGGCTCGCGGCACGGCGGTGCAATGCGATCTGCCGCCTCCTTTGCTTCCTTGGATGCGTCCTCAGGGGCAATGCCGATGTCTGCCATACGGAGGAGCTCTATATCGTTCTCATAGTCACCGCATGCGATGACACGGCGTCCTGTGTACGCAGGCATAGCGTGCAGTACCTCCGCCATGGCGCCCTTGCTCGTACCGGGCGGGACGAACTCGAGGTAGTTTGCATCGGAATAGAAGGACGTAGAGCACTGATCAATGCCCAGTTCCTTTGCCAGGCGCTCGATAAAGCTCAGGTTAATCGGAGCGTCGCAGATGAAGAACTTTAGCCAAGTCGCGTCTTCCATGTCACGAAGTGTCGTGTGGTTGACGCTGTAGAACTCCTCTTCGAGACGTGGATCATCATTCTCCTTCGGACTAATGATATTGCACTGCTCCTGTGTATAGACCTCGACGCAGGCGCGCGGGAACTGATAGAGGATACGCGCTGCAAACGTGCGCCAGAGATCGCCCTCGAGCGTTCGAGTCTCGAGTACCTGATCGGCAGAAAGATCCTTGAGCATGGCTCCGTTGAAGAAAATGCTCGGAGCGTTGATGGTGATTCCATCGAGATAGGGGAGCGCGGACTCCGGCGTGCGCCCTGTCGCCACGGCAAAGACGCCGCCTGCGGCAGTGAATGTGTTGAGGGCACGCACATTGTCCTCCGCGATCATTTCATAGCGTGGGATCAGCGTGCCGTCAAGATCACAGATTAGGAGGATGTCATCGTATCGTTTTTCGCTCATATTACCTCAATATTCGTCAGATAGTTTGTCATGATCATTTTTCCCACGGGGGTCAGGATGGACTCAGGATGGAACTGGATGCCCTCGATGGGATATGTCTTGTGACGTACACCCATGATCGTGCCATCATGAAGCTCACTTGTGATCTCGAGAACATCCGGGAGGGTCTCGCGTTCAATGATGAGGGAATGGTAGCGTGCAACCTGCGCATCTGCAGGAATGCCGCGATAGAGTCCCGTGCCATGGTGGTGGATGGGGGAGGCTTTGCCATGGACGATCTCACTCGCGCGAACTACCTTTCCGCCGAACACCTCACCGATTGCCTGGTGACCGAGGCAGATGCCGAGGATGGGGATCTCCGCACCCAGCTCTTGTATCACGGCCTCAGTAATGCCGGCGTCCTTTGGCAGGCCGGGGCCGGGCGATATCACAATGCCCTTATACTTTTTCGTGTGAATCTCTTGTATCGTCATTGCATCATTGCGTACGACCTCAACCTCTGCGCCGAGATTCGTGATCATCTGATATATGTTGTAGGTGAACGAGTCATAGTTATCAAGCAAAAGCAGCATTGTTTTCCACCTCCTCTACGACCTCGAAGAGTGCCTTCGCCTTTTGCAGGATTTCAAGATACTCCTTTTCGGGGACAGAGTCCTTCACAATGCCTGCACCTGACTGGATGATCGCCGTGTCGTCGTTGACGATGCACATGGTGCGCAGGGTGATGCACATATCCATATTTCCGCGGAAGTCCATGTAGCCGACGGTGCCGGCATAGAATCCGCGCGGCTCCGGCTCCTCCTCGTGAATGATCTCCATGGCGCGCAGCTTTGGTGCACCGCTGACCGTTCCCGCAGGGAAGGTGGCACGCAGGACATCCATCGGTGCGTAGGCGGGTGCAATCTCACCGACGACGCTGCTCACCATATGAGAGACGTGGGAGAATCGCTCGACCTCCATGAGCTTTGGCACACGCACGGTACCGGGGACACTGATGCGTCCGAGATCGTTGCGTGCAAGATCGACGAGCATAGCGTGCTCGGCGCACTCCTTCTCGTCCTCGCGCAGATCAGCGGCGAGGAGAGCATCCTCCTCATCGTTCTTGCCGCGCTTTCTTGTACCTGCAATAGGGTATGTGTAGACGGTGCTGCCCGATACTTTGATAAGCATCTCAGGGGAGGCGCCGACGAGCTTCACCTCGCCGAAGTTGTAGTAGAACATATAGGGCGATGGATTCACCTGACGCAGACGGCGATAGAAGAGGAACGCCGGGCGCGTGATCTTCTCACGAAAACGGAAGGAAGGCACTGCCTGGAAAATATCGCCCGCATAGATGTGCTCCTTGATCCGGCGTATGGTATCGAGGAAGTGCTTGGGTGCTGCTCCATAGTGCGCCATAAAGTCAACAGGAGTCTTGCGCCTCGTAGGTGCAGCTGCAGGCGGTGTGAAGGGTGCAGCAAGGCGGTCACGCATCGCTGCAAGGCGCTCCGCAATAAGATCATAGAGCTCATCTAGATCATCGCCATCATGAATATCAGCGAGGTAGTGGAGACGTGCGGCATTACGCAGAGCGTCGTAGACAACGAGATAACGACACATCATGAATTGCCCGAGCAGCTGCTCACCGCCGAGATCCACACCGCGCACACGGTCAAATGTCGCCGCAGTCTCATAGGAGAAGTAGCCTGCAAGACCACCGTGAACGAGGGGGAGAGCATCTCCATCCGCCGCAGCTGGGATGAAGCGGGCGGCATATGCCTTCATGGTCTCATGTGGTGCGCCTGCAATGCTCTTCATCAGGCCGTTCTCATTGATGAGCAGCTTGTCGGAAAATACCTGGACGCGCACGAATGGATCTCCGCCGATGAAGGAGTAACGTCCGAACTGCTGTTGTGTCGTATCAACGGATTCCATGATGTAGCCTTTTTTCTCTCCAACGAGCTTGTAGTAGATGGAGACGGGCGTATCGAGATCCATCGTCAGTTCGGTGGAGACGGTGACAAGATTCGCACTTTGTGCAGCAGCAATAAAGGTGTCTTTGTTCAAACTTAGATTCATTGATTGATCTCCATGACAACATCCCTCTCCTTGCGGCCGAGCACCCAGCCGAGGACTTTGAGCTCGGCATAGAGCATCTGCTGCTGTTCACGGTTGTTCTCACGGCTGAATTTAAGCTGCTTGTACTGCTGTTTGCCGAGGTTGTAGCGCGCGAGGATCTCCGCCTCACTACGCATCCGATGACGTCCGCCTGCGTGCATGCGGACGAGCTCCTCTACCTCTGCCTCTCCATAGGTGGGGGCGGGCGGCGGCGCTGCCATCTGTCGTACGAGATCGGTGATCTCGTGGTCGCTCATGGTCATAGCTGACTCCCTTTCTTTTTGCGGCGGACAAATTCCTGTCTATTGCGGCTAGGATTTTGCGCTGCGTTCTTCCATATAGCGTATCATTGACTCTGCAACGTGCTTGGCATCCTTGACGACCTGCACGACATTCCACGGGCCGAGTACGACATCACCGGCTGAGAATACGCCGTCTCGCCCTGTCATACCGTTCTCGTCAACGATGACGAGACCCTTCTCATTGAGTTTAATGCCCGTTGTGGAGCGGACAATTTTGTCCTTCGTTGCCTGGCTTGCTGCAATGACTGTACTGTCGGCGGGGATGAGATATGGCTCGCCCTCGCTGATGAGGTTCTCCGCCTCGTCAAAGACGCGGTCGTACATCATCGGCCCCTCCGGGGTGACAGAGTGGATGCCCTTGCAGTACTGGATTTCACAGCCGTCCATCAGTGCATATTCAAGCTCCCGTTCACTCGCCGCAATGCCATTGCGCCGTGAATAGATGGTGACGTAGCGGCTGCCCTTACGGATTGCCGTACGTGCTACATCCATTGCAGAATTGCCGGATCCAATAACGGCGACGCGGTCGCCAAGATGATAGACATCCGGGTTCTGGAGGTAGTTGACTGCATAGTGACAGTTGCCGAGGGTCTCCCCCTTGATGCCGAGACTCTTTGCGCGCCATGCACCTGTCCCCATAAAGATGGACTCATAGCCGTCGCGGAAGAGATCGTCCACACTGAGCGCGCCGCCGATCGTCGTGTTCGGGCGAATGTGGATGCCGAGCGTGCGGAGCTTCTCCTCATAGCGATCGATGGTTGAGGGCGGAAGACGAAAATCCGGGATGCCATAGCGGAGCATCCCGCCAATCTTCTGCATCCGTTCGAAGATCGTGACGCCATATCCCTCCTGTGCAAGCTTGACCCCGACGACAATGCCGGCAGGCCCTGCGCCAATGACGGCAACGTTGTGCCCATTGTAGGACTTGCGGGTGAGGACAAGCTTATCGAGATAGGTGTCTGAGATGTAGTGTTCAATGCTCGAGATCTGGACCGGTGCACCGCGCCGCCCCTGGATGCAGTTGCCTTCACACTGCGCGTCATGATCACAGACGAGGGAGCAGAAGACACTCATCGGATTGTTGTCGTAGAGCATCGCGCCTGCCTCATTGATCTTTCCATCGAGGAAGAGGCGGATCATCTCCGGCACGTTGGTCTGTACGGGGCATCCCTTGATACGGCAGAGCGGTTTTTTGCACTGGAGACAGCGGCGTGACTCGTTGATAACGTGAACAGCCATTGTAGCAATTTCCTTTCGTTATATTATCGCTTCTTAAAATATTGTATACACGTAGTTTATTATATCACAAGTCACATGGTCTGTCATGGACGAGAACAAGAAAAAGGCAGGAGGACGTGATTGAATGGCCCATCTTAAAATTATTTATAGAAAAAAATAGGACGAAAGACTTGAAAATATATAAAACCGATGTTAGTATATGAAAAGAATAATAAAAACAATAAAAATGATTGTTTTTGGAGGAGAAAGACATGCAGTTCACATCTATTCGGACAAAATTCCTAGCATTTATTCTTCCTGTTGTGCTGATTGGATTTCTTATCTTTTTTGGAATCAGTTACAAGATGGCAAGCGATATGTTGGATGCAAACGCTGAAACCATCGGTACGGGGCTCGGAAAGCAGACTGCGCTTGATGTCCAGCGCGTCTTTGAGGTGAACAAGGCACATCTTGAGATTCTGGCACGCGAGGGGGCTATACTGCATGGCGATCGCGAGGCTCGCCTTGCAGAGCTCCGGGATGTGAAAGCCAGTACAGATGTGTTTTCGAATGTATTCTACCTCGAGTCCAACGGCCTCGGATTTGATATTGAGGGGAGAGATATCGACCGCACCAATCGGGATTACTATAAAAAAGTAATCCAGACAGGCAAGACGGTAATCTCTGAGCCAATCATCTCGGCGATTACCGGGAAAGTTGTCGTCATAATTGCCGTACCTGTTCTAGACAACAATAGTGTAACAGGCGTGGTAGCAGGTACGATCGGTCTGTCGAATTTTGACGAGAGTCTGGCTAATATCTCAGCCTATCAGACGGGACGCGTTCTTGTTGCAGATGAGTCGGGCGTTGTCATTATCGATCCGAAGGCACAAGATCAGGTCGGTAAGCTTGATCTCAGCAAAGAGCAGTCGAGCGTGAAGATTTCTCCCGTTGTTGTGGAGACATTTCGCCGGGTGCTTGACCAGAATACCACAGCCGCAGAGCACTATGTCAGTTCCTCAGGAGAGGAGATGACGGGGCTGTTTGCACCGATTCAGCTGGATGGACGGCGCTGGGTAGTCCTGTCTCAGGCAGCAACAAGTGAGATCCAGTCAGAGGCAAAGTATCTCTTTGCAGTTCTTGCCAGTATGACGCTCGTAATGGTTCTTGTCGTGACGGCAATTATCTTCTTCATTACAAATTCGTTTGCTGCCGATATCAAGAAGGTTCTCCGTGCATGTGAACTGCTCAATGAGGGGGATCTGCGCGAAATGCCGAAGACGATTACCTCGCAGGATGAGATGGGACAGCTCTCGGACGGCTTCATTAAGATGCGCCATACCCTGCACGATCTCATTCGGAACATCCAGTCGCATGCTGTGGATCTGTCTAACTCCGCAGAGGCGGTTACGACGGCCTCTCAGCAGTCTGCAGAGGCATCGACACAGGTGGCGGCGACGGTCACGGGAATTGCCGAAGGTGCGGTGCAGCAATCTGAAGCTGCCACCTCTGTGGCGAATGCAGCATCCTCGATCTCTGCACACACGGCAACAATGGCAGAGCGTGCGGAGGAAGTAGTTGCCGTCACAAACAATACAATTCAGCGTGTAGAGGAAGGACGCCACTCCATTGACGAGGTTGTCAACTATATGGAGCAGATCAAGACTGGATCGGAGACGGTCGACGCTGCGATTACAGCACTTGGCAAAAGCTCAGAGGAGATCAGCCACAGCGTAGAGGTCATCGCGAGCATTGCCGATCAGACGAATCTGCTCGCACTGAATGCGGCAATCGAGGCAGCGCGTGCAGGAGAACACGGCCGCGGATTTGCCGTCGTTGCGGAGGAGGTACGTAAGCTCGCTGAGGAATCGGGCGAATTTTCGAAGAAGATTTCCGAAACGATGCGCTCTGTTCAGGCTGATATGGAGTGTGCTGTTGAGGCCGGCAAGCGCGGCAGCGAATATGTCGGCTATGGGCTTACCTCTGTCCGTACGGCAGATGATGTTTTCCAGTCGATCTCGGCAGCAATTCAGCAGCTCAGCGGCGGCGTAAAAGGAATCACCGACGGCATTCGCCAGATGGACGAAGAGGCGCAGACCGTACGTCAGCAGATTGAATCGGTGAAGCAGATCAGTATGGCGAACGCGAGCAGTGTTCAGTCTGTTTCTGGAGTGACACAGGAGCAGTCAGCATCGCTCGAGGAAATCTCGGCAGAGACGCAGAGCCTCCTGAACCTTTCTCAGGAACTCGCAAGTGAGACGAAAAAGTTTAGACTATAAATGATGCACGGGGGGCGGTGTTTATCGCTCCCCGCTTTTCTGGAGAATAATTGTCACAGAATACAAATATTTTTCACTATTACCAATATGTGATTTCGTATAGAAAAAACTTGTTAATCTTGGAAAGATGTGATAGGGTTTACTCACCCCCAATATAGATTAGTGGGGATGTGCTTTTGGGGAAAGGAGAGCAAATACATGCACTTCAAATCGATTCGGACGAAGCTTCTTGCATCGGTGCTGCCGGTCATGCTTGTCGGATTTCTCGTGTTTTTCGGCGTGAGCTATAAAATGGCGAGCAATATGCTTGAGGAGAATGCGCAGACGATCGGCACGGGTATTGGCAAGCAGGCCGCACTTGAGATACGGCGCATCTTTGAGACAAATGCGGTGCATCTTGAGACGATGGCACGCAGTTCATCGATCACGAATGGCGATGCTGCGGCACGTTTGGCAAAGCTGCAGGAGGTCAAGCAGAATACAGAGGTGTTTTCGAACATCACGTATCTGGATGTGAACGGCGTCGGATTTGATTCGGACGGCAACGAAATGGATCGTTCTGACCGTGACTATTTCAAGAAGGTCGTTCAGACGAAGAAGATCGTCGTCTCCGAACCGGTTATCTCTGCGATTTCGGGCAAGGTAGTTACAGTCATCGCTGTGCCGGTTCTTGAAAACGGTGCACTCACAGGTGTTGTCACGGGGACGGTTGGTCTCTCGCGTTTTGACGAGACGCTCTCGAAGATGGCGACGTACCGCACGGGACAGCTCGTTGTGATGGACGAGACGGGGCTTGTCATCATCCATCCAAATGAGTCGGCGCAGGTCGGCAAGCTCGATTTCAGCAAGGAGGTTTCGAGCGTCAAGATCTCGATGAACCTTGTGGATGCGTTTAAGTCTGTGGTTGACAAGAATGAACCTGCAATCGCACACTACGCGCGTGAGTCGGGCGAGGAGATGACGGGCACACTCGTGCCGATCCAGCTCGATGGACGGCGTTGGGTCGTTATGTCGGAGGCCGCTGACAGCGAGATCTTTGAGAATGCCAACAACCTTTTGCTGGTGCTTGCGGGTCTGACCATTGTCATTCTGCTTGCAATCTCCGTGATTATTTTTGTTATTTCGAACAATTTCGCTGCTAGCATTCAGAAGGCGGTACGTGTCTGCGAGATCATCAACAGCGGTGATCTGCGCGAAAAGCCGAAGACGATTACCTCGCAGGATGAGATGGGGCAGCTCTCGGACGGCCTTATCAAGATGCGGAGTACGCTCAATACACTGATCAAGAGGATTCAGTCCAATGCAGAAGAGCTGTCGACCTCAGCGGAGAGCCTTACCGAGGCATCCCAGCAGTCAGCGGAGGCGTCGAATCACGTTGCTATGTCGATCAGCGAGATTGCAGAAGGAGCAGAGCGTCAGTCTGGTGCATCCTCCTCCGTTGCCAATGCGGCGGCGGCGATTTCGAATCATGCGGCCAATATGTCGAAGCAGGCAGGTGTGGTTGCAGAGGTGACGAATAACACGGTGGAACGCGTTCGTGAGGGGCG
The DNA here is from genome assembly GCF_000468035.1 of Selenomonas sp. oral taxon 892 str. F0426. Lineage (GTDB taxonomy): Bacteria > Bacillota > Negativicutes > Selenomonadales > Selenomonadaceae > Centipeda. The sequence continues at coordinate 7,328 of NZ_KI260542.1, read as the reverse complement.
TCGCTCCATCGATGAGGTTGTCAACTATATGGAGCAGATCAAGAATGGCTCCGAGACGGTTGATGCCGCGATTTCAGCGCTCGGCAAGAGTTCTGAGGAGATCAGCCACAGCGTCGAGGTCATCGGCAGCATTGCCGAGCAGACAAATCTGCTCGCACTCAATGCTGCGATTGAGGCAGCGCGTGCGGGTGAGCATGGGCGCGGCTTTGCCGTCGTTGCAGAGGAGGTTCGCAAGCTTGCTGAGGAGTCGGGCGAATTCTCGAAAAAGATCTCCGAGACGATGCAGTCTGTGCAGGCGGATATGGAGCGTGCCGTTGAGGCTGGAAAGCGCGGCAGCGAGTATGTTGGCTATGGCCTGGACTCGGTTCGTACGGCAGACGGTGTGTTCCAGTCGATCGCAGAATCGATTCATCAGCTTGGTGACGGTGTGAAGGGCATTACCGCCGGTATCCAGCAGATGGAGGGCGAGACGCAGACAGTGCGTGCCCAGATCGAGGAGATCCAGAAGGTCAGCACATCGAATGCCGACGGCGCGCAGAGTGTATCTGCAGCGACCGAGGAGCAGTCTGCCTCGATGCAGGAGATTGCTGCGTCAACGCGACGACTCTCCAATCTTGCGGACGATCTCGCAGGTGAGACGAAGAAGTTCAAGCTCTAAACGAAAAGCTCCAATGGGGGTCACTGCTCTTGCAGTGACCCTTTTCCTGTTGTATGATAGAGACATCTATGAAGGAGGCGTTGTCATGGGAAAAGCGATGATTATTGGAGCGGGCGGCGTGGCGAGCGTTGCCGTTCACAAGTGCTGCCAGAATCCGGAGGTCTTTGAGGAAATCCTCATCGCCTCGCGTACGAAATCAAAATGCGATGCGCTGAAGGAAAAGCTGGACGGTGGCAGGACAAAAATTCAGACCGCCGCCATTGATGCGGACGATGTGCCTGCACTCACGGCGCTCATTCGTGACTTTCAGCCGGATGTCGTACTCAACCTTGCGCTCCCGTATCAGGATCTGCATATCATGGATGCGTGCCTTGCGGCGGGCGTGCACTATGTCGACACGGCGAACTATGAGCCGGAGGACACGGCAAAGTTCGAGTACAGCTGGCAGTGGGCATACGCCGACCGCTTCCGCGAGGCGGGGCTGACGGCAATTCTCGGCTCGGGATTTGATCCCGGCGTGACGGGCGTGTTCAGTGCCTATGCGATGAAGCACGAGTTTGATGAGATCAACTACATCGATATCCTCGACTGCAACGGCGGCGACCACGGCTATCCATTTGCGACGAATTTCAACCCTGAGATCAACATCCGTGAGGTCTCGGCAAAGGGGAGCTACTGGGAGAACGGCGCGTGGGTCGAGACAGAGCCGATGGAGATCAAGCGTGTCTACGACTTTGCCGAGGTGGGGCAAAAGGATATGTATCTCCTGCACCACGAGGAGCTCGAGTCGCTCGCGAAGAACATCAAGGGCATCAAGCGCATCCGTTTCTTCATGACATTCGGTGAGAGCTATCTCACGCATCTGCGTTGTCTCGAGAACGTCGGCATGACCTCGATCGAGCCGATTGACTTCGAGGGGCACAAGATCATCCCGCTGCAGTTCCTCAAGGCGGTGCTGCCCGATCCCGCGAGCCTCGGCCCGCGCACAAAAGGAAAGACGAACATTGGCTGCATCTTCCGCGGAAAGAAGGACGGCAAGGACAAAAATTACTATCTCTATAACGTCTGTGATCATGAGAAGTGCTACGCCGAGGTCGGTTCGCAGGCGGTTGCGTATACGACGGGCGTGCCTGCGATGATCGGTGCGATGATGGTGATGACGGGCAAGTGGCGCCGTCCCGGCGTGTTCAACGTCGAGGAGTTCGATCCCGATCCGTTCATGGACGCGCTGAATGCTTGGGGCTTGCCGTGGCAGGAGAGCCATAACCCGGTGCTGGTGGACTGATGGCGGCGCGTGCAGAATGGCGAACGGAGTGGGACGAGGTTCCCACTCCTTCCTACCTCGTCTACGAAGAACTGCTGGAAAAAAACCTTAAAATCCTCGCGGAAATTGCAGAGGATACGGGAGCCAAGGTGCTCCTTGCGCAGAAATGTTTCTCCATGTACCACTACTATCCGCTGATTGGCCGCTACCTATCCGGTACGACGGCGAGCGGCATCTATGAGGCGCGCCTTTCGCAGGAGGAGATGGGGAAGGAGAATCACGTCTTCAAGCCCGCCTACGAGGAGGACGAAATTCCACGGCTCGCAGCGATCTGTGACCACATTGTATTCAACTCCTTCGCGCAGTGGGAACGCTTTGGTGCGGCGGCGTGTGCGGCGGGCGCGTCCTGCGGTATCCGTATCAACCCCGAGCACTCGACGCAGGAGCACGCGATCTATGATCCGTGTGCGCCCGGCTCGCGCCTCGGCGTGAAGATCGCGGATTTCCGTGCAGATTTGCTTGCAGGATTGGACGGCCTGCACTTTCATACGCTCTGCGAGCAGGGAGCGGATGCACTGGCGGCGACGCTCGAAGCTGTGGAGGAAAAATTTGGCAAATATCTCCACAGAATGAAGTGGCTGAACTTCGGCGGCGGGCATCACATTACGCGTGAGGACTATGATATCCCGCTGCTCAAGAAATTGATCCGTCACGTACAGGAGACGTACGGTGTTGCAGTCTATCTTGAACCGGGAGAAGCGGTCGCGCTGAACGCAGGGTTCCTCGTCGCCGAGGTGCTTGACGTGCAGGCGGATGGGAATGTTATTCTGAACACGTCAGCAGCCTGTCACATGCCCGATGTCATCGAGATGCCTTATCGTCCGCCTGTCATTGGTGCGGGTGAGGCAGGGGAGAAGGCGCATGCCTATACCCTTGCGGGACCGACCTGTCTTGCGGGCGATACGATCGGCACGTACTCCTTCGACACGCCGCTTGTCGTGGGCGACCGTGTCGCCTTTGGCGACATGGCGATCTATACGATGGTGAAGAACAATACGTTCAATGGAATGCCCCTGCCGAACATTATCGCCGTTTCACCAACCGGAGAATGGGAGATTGTGCGCGAATTCGGGTACGATGATTTCAAGATGAGACTCTGAGAGAGGAACCGCCGTGATGGCAGTTCTTTTTCGTGTGGCTTTACGGGACTTTTTTACAGGATAAGGATATAAATAAAAATAGTTATTAAAAAGTACAAATTTCTATTGACATGAAAAACTTACTGTGCTATGATAGGCACATCAACAGGATATATGCAGTCGTTCAAGACTAGAACGATTGGTTTCAATCAAAGGAGGATATTCAATGTCACTCATCAACAAGGAAATCAGCGATTTTAAGGTAGATGCGTTCCAGAAGAAGGCGGGCGCAGCACAGGGCGAGTTCACGCAGTACACGAAGGCGGATCTCAAGGGCAAGTGGAGCGTGTTCTTCTTCTATCCGGCGGACTTCACGTTTGTCTGCCCGACGGAACTCGCAGACCTTCAGGAACAGTACGGCGAGTTCGAGAAGCTCGGCTGTGAGATCTTCGCTGTCTCCTGCGACTCCCACTTCGTTCACAAGGCATGGCATGAGAGTTCCGATCTCGTCGGCAAGCTGACCTACCCGATGCTCGCAGACCCGACGGCAAAGCTCGCACGCGACTTTGATGTCTACATCGAGGAGGACGGCCGCTCGGAGCGCGGCACGTTCGTTGTGAACCCCGAGGGCAAGATCGTTTCCTATGAGGTGAGTGCGGGCAATGTCGGCCGCAACGCACAGGAGCTTCTTCGCAAGGTACAGGCACTCCAGTTCGTCGCGGAGCACGGCGATGAGGTTTGCCCTGCACGTTGGAAGCCGGGCGAGAAGACGCTCAAGCCGAGCTTTGACCTCGTTGGCAAACTCTAAGAGATAAACGGAGCACTTCGCGAGGTTTCTTGCGAAGTGCTTTTTCCTATGGAGCGCTGATTGATTTAGAAACTCCATATCAAGCGAAGAAGAGGTGCTTTGGTGGACAAAATGTATGATGCTGTCATCGTCGGCGGCGGGCCCGCAGGCCTTTCTGCCGCGATCTATCTGGCGCGTGCAAAATGCAAGGTGCTCGTCATCGAGAAGGAGAAGATTGGCGGACAGATCACGATTACCGCCGATGTCGTGAACTACCCCGGCACGGGGAAGGTCAGCGGCTCCGAGCTCGCGGCGCAGATGGAGCAGCAGGCACGCGGCTTTGGCGCGGAATTCGTCGAGGCAGAAGTCATCGGCCTGAAGCTCGATCAGGACATCAAGGAGCTTGAGACGACTGCGGGTACGGTGGAGGCGCTCAGTGTCGTCCTTGCGACAGGAGCGAATCCGCGTCAGGTTGGTTTTTATGGCGAGAAGAAATTTCAGGGGCGCGGTGTTGCCTACTGTGCGACCTGTGATGCCGAGTTCTTTACGGGGATGGACATCTTCGTCATCGGCGGCGGTCTTTCGGCGGTAGAGGAGAGCATGTTCCTCTCACGCTACGGCAAATCGATCACGATCCTTGTACGCAGCGATAAATTCCGTGCACCGCAGACAGCGGTGGACGCACTCGCGAATTATCCGAACATCAAGGTTCGTTTCAATACAGTGGTGGAGCGCGTCGGCGGAGAGACGATGATCTCCTACGCCGACTTCCGCGACGAGGTGACGGGCAAGATTGAGCACTATATGTCGAAAGAAGGAGAGACGTTCGGTGTCTTTGTCTTTGCGGGCTATGTACCGAATACAGGACTCTTCCGTGATCAGGTGGCTCTGAACGAGCAGGGATATATCATTACGAACGAGGAGAAGGAGACGAATGTCAAGGGGGTCTTTGCGGCGGGCGACGTCTGCATCAAGACACTCCGGCAGGTGGTGACGGCAGTCTCGGACGGTGCAGTCTCTGCGGTTGCGGCAGAGCGCCACGCAGCAGCTCTCCACGATCGTCTGAAGCTGCCCGCATTTGTGCGTGCTGAGGTGGATGCAAAGCGTTTTGAGCAGCGCAAGAGCTCCATTGAAAAGGAATCGTCTGAGGGGAATGAAACGAACTTTATCTCCGCCGAGATTCGTGAGCAGCTGCAGGCAGTCTTTGATAAATTTGAGAATACGGTCAAAATCATCGGACACTATGATGACGGCGATCTCTCGCGTGAGCTGCGCGGCTTTATGGATGAGTTTGCTGGACTTACGGACAAGGTCAGCTATGAGGAACGTGACGATGCAAACGGTGCGCCGGGCATCGAGTTCCTGCGTGGCGACGGCACACCGAGCGGCATCACGTTCCACGCCGTTCCGGGGGGGCATGAGTTCAACTCCTTCATTCTCGCACTCTACAATGTGGCCGGACCCGGACAGGAACTCCGTCCTGAGACGCGTGCGAAAATAGAGCAGATTTCTGCGCCCGCCGATGTCAAGGTACTCATGTCGCTTTCCTGTACAATGTGTCCCGATGTGGTGGCAGCCGTGCAGCGAATTGCGGCAGCGCGTGCAGAGGTGCGCGCAGACATCTATGATATCCGCTACTTCCCCGAGCTGAAGGAGAAGTACAAAGTCATGAGCGTTCCCTGCATGATCGTGGGGGAAGACCTCTTCTTCGGAAAGAAGAATATCGATGAGGTTGCTGATATACTGGTCAGCCGCAGCTGATGGATGTCGTCTCTGCCCCTGAGCAAGGCATAGACAGGCGGCATTCTCGCTGATGGATATATTTTCTGTGTATTTATTTTAAAAGGAGAGCATTATGGAACTCAAGGGATCACAGACCGAAAAGAACCTCTGGGCGGCATTTGCCGGAGAGTCACAGGCGCACACAAAGTATCTCTACTATGCGTCGCAGGCGAAGAAGGACGGCTATGTCCAGATTTCGAACATTTTCACGGAGACGGCGGTCAACGAGAAGGCACATGCAAAGATCTGGTTCAAACTCGTGAATGGGCTTGGTGATACGAAGGCGAACCTCGCCGCCGCTGCTGCCGGAGAGAACGAGGAGTGGACGAGCATGTATCCCGAGTTCGCACGCGTAGCGCGCGAAGAGGGCTTCGATAAAATCGCTCGTCTCTTTGACGCTGTCGGCAAGATCGAGAAGGAGCATGATGCCCGCTACAAGCTCCTCCTGCAGAAGGTGGATGAGGACACGGTGTTCCAGCGCGATGAAAAGATCATCTGGCAGTGCCTCAACTGCGGATATGTCTGCGAGAGTCCGAAGGCGCCGATGAAGTGCCCGGTCTGTGAGCATCCGCAGTCCTTCTTCCAGCAGCTTGTACAGAACTATTGAGCCATACGGCTTTGACGGAAAGGGGCTGTTGCACGAACGCCCCTTTCGGCTCGCTGCACTCGCCACTTCCCCCGTTCTGACGAGGGAAGCTAAGATGCCCCATAATCCTAGCCTCCCCCGTGCGACACGGGGGAGGGGGACCGCGTAAGCGGTGGAAGGGGCACTTGTAGCGATACTGCTGACATAGACAAGGGCTGTTGCACGAAGTTTTCTAGCTTCGTGCAACAGTCCCTTTTATTGATAGGAGAATGATATATATGCACAGGAAATTTGACCTGTCTGCCTATCTCGTAATTGGGCCTGAAAATACGAATGGACGTCCTGTTGCGCGTGTCATTGCAGAGGCGGTACGCGCGGGCTTCACCTTTATACAGATCCGCGCGAAGGAGGCAGATGCACGCGAAGTGATCGAGCTCACACGAGCGGCGGCGGATGTGATCGCGGCACAGGGGAAATCGGATGCCGTGGCACTCGTTGTAAACGACCGTCTGGATGTGGTGCTCGCGGCACGGGAGCAGGGGATCAAGGTGGACGGTGTACACGTCGGGCAGACGGATATCCCCGTTGATGTTTGTCGGAAGTATCTTGGCACAGATGCGATCGTCGGACTCTCTGCACCGACGACGGAACTGCTCGACTATGCGGCGCACTGTGATACTGAGTGTATTGACTACTTCGGCGCGGGTCCTCTGCACGCGACACCAACAAAGCCCGAGGCGGGACGTACCGCTTCGGGCGAGATTGTGACGCACAGCTTTGAGGAACTCGCCGAACTTCACCGCATCAGTCCTGTGCCCGTCGTCGTGGGAGGCGGGGTGAAGGCGGCGGATCTCCCTGCGCTCAAGGCAGCGGGCGTCGAGGGCTTCTTTGTCATCAGTGCCGTCACGGGCGCGGAGCATCCCTATGCTGCTGCGGAGGAGTTGGTATGCTTATGGAATGCGTAGAGGTGTATCTGTTTCTGCGATTCCCTAAAAATGCTCTTGGTGGTGCGATGTCCCGAGCGAACCCTAGTGAAGCAAGCGGAGAAAAAGGGCGCGTTCTGCTCCCTGCGGATTTTAGGAAGCACTGATAAATTCAGCCACGCCATCTTA
>NZ_KI260541.1:15845-16410 GCF_000468035.1 Selenomonas sp. oral taxon 892 str. F0426 | reverse complement strand
CAATCGTGCCCTCGGCGATGATGTGCTGCACCACCACAGTGTTTGAGTTCTGTCCCTGCCGATAGAGCCGTGCCACGGTCTGTTGGTAGAGTTCCAAGCTCCATGTAATGCCGAACCACACCAAGGTCGAACCGCCGCTCTGAAGGTTCAGCCCATGTCCTGCGCTTGCAGGATGGATCAGGGCGACGGGGATCTCTCCGCGATTCCAACAGGCGATTGCATCATCCGTATCCAGTCGGACACATGGCAGACGCTTTTCGATGCGCTCCGCATCATGTCGGAACCAATACGCCACGAGGAGCGGTTTGCCGTTCATGCTCTCGATGATGTCCTCCAAGGCATCGAGCTTGCGGTCATGGATATGCAGTGTAGTCCCATCGTCAGTGTAAACCGCACCGTTCGCCATCTGCGCGAGTTTCCCGGACAAGACTCCGGCATTTGCCGCCGTCACCTCATCACCCTTCAGTTGGAGGACAAGCTGCTCGCACATCGCAGCATACATCTTTCGTTCAGCATCGCTCATCTTCACCGTGTATTCGCTCTCGATCAGCTCCGGCATCCTCAG
>NZ_KI260541.1:1201-15745 GCF_000468035.1 Selenomonas sp. oral taxon 892 str. F0426 | reverse complement strand
CGCTCTCGATCAGCTCCGGCATCCTCAGATGGTCTGCGGCTTTCATGGAGATGGTGATGTCGGCAATCTTCTCGTAGATCCGCTCCTCGGCTCCGGGAAGTGGCGCGTAGGAGAACACCACCTGTCCGTTGCGCTTGTCCGGCTTGAAGTAATCCTGCCGATACTTCGTAATGAACCGCCCCAGACGCACGCCCATGTCCAGTACCTTGAACTCCGCGAAGAGATCCATCAATCCGTTGCCGGATGGCGTTCCCGTAAGTCCGATGACTCTCTTTGCCAGAGGGCGAACCTTCATAAGTGCCTTGAACCGTTTGCTGCTCCAATTCTTGAACGAGGAGAGTTCGTCAATCACGATGGCATCGTAGGTGAAGTCGTTTTTCTCCACGAGCCACGGCACGTTCTCGCGGTTGATGATGTAGAGGGAGGTCTGCTTGCGAAGCGCATCCCGACGCTCTTTCTCCGTTCCGACTGCAACGGAATAGCGGATATGATTCAGATGCTCCCACTTGCCGATCTCCTGCGGCCATGTATTCCGCGCCACACGAAGCGGTGCAATAACGAGAACGCGAGAAATCTCAAAATGGTCAAAGAGCAGGTCGTTGAGGGCCGTGAGAGTAATCACCGTTTTCCCAAGTCCCATATCCAGGAGTACGGCGGCAGTCGGATGGCTTTCGATAAAGTCGATGGCGTACTGCTGGTAATCATGCGGTATGAACTTCACAGTGCATCACCTCCTGAAAACTTCCTGCAGTACATCCACATGATAGGTGTTCACCAAGCCATATTTTGCATCGTACTCCTTGCCGATATGGTAGCCTTGCTTTCTGGACATTGCCGAGGCTTTGCGTCCGAGTCTTGCGGCGGCATCCCGGCTCACACCACGAACTCCCGTGAGGTTGGCATAGCCGATGATGGTGTAGTGGTGCTCATCGATGGTCATCTGCTTGGACTCCACATCGAGAAGCCGTTCATCCACCTTGTCGATACGGGCATTTGCCGCCTTGATTTCCTTTGCCTGCTCCACCATTCGCTGTGCACTGTATAGCAGAAATTCCTCGGGCGTCATGTTCCTCATAGGGTTGAAGTAGCTTTCTTCCAGCTCATCAAAAACATCCCATGCCCGCTCGGTTCCTAGCATCTTGCTGTGGCGCGCCGCCCCTTGTTTCGTCCAAAGAATCAGAGACGGTGCGCGACTCCCGACAACTGACTCGATATTTTCGAGTGAGTCCTTGAAAGCCTTGAGATCAGCACCTTCAAGTTTGAAGTAATGCTTCCCCTCAACGAATCGCTCCCTGTTGTTCTTAAAATTCTGCTGGATATGAATTGCCCTGCATCCATACGCCTCGGCAAGCTGATCCGTGGTCATGACACGAATGCTGTTGTGTTCCAATACCGTAAGTTCATTCATGGTCGATTTCCTCCAATACGCTGTCAATTTGATTTATCTCGTCAATCACATACACCTTGAATCCAAGCTGCCGAAGCAGCCTGTGCCGTGCCAGCTGAAGTGGTCTCGGTGTTCTTCCCGGTGCTTTTAGTTCCACAAAGCCCATTCTGCCGCGAGGCAGAAGCACCAGTCGGTCAGGCATCCCATCAAATCCCGGTGAGGTAAACTTTGGTGCGATGCCTCCCATCGCTTTGACTCGTGCTGCAAGTTCCTGCTCAATGTCTTTTTCCCGCATCGTTTTCCCCCGTGACGACAGTGACTAAAAATCCTATACGCGCGAATATGTGTGCGTTTTCCCCTTATGGGTATATATTTACTGTTTTTCTCTTATATAGAATTTACTGTCTTGTCCGTCACAAATCGTCATAACTGCCAAGAAACACGGCGATAGAAGTGTGACAACTTTTACCTCCGTTGTCACACGAACCACCTTGTCACACCGTCTTGTCACATCTTTTTATAAAGGCGCTGAAGACCGTATATCGGAATGCGCCGCCTCGTTTCAGGACGCGACCAGTCGGGAAGCCTTGCCATAATCGCAGATATGGCATAACTGTCCGCAGGTTTGATGTCCTCCTTCGCTTTGCCAAAGCATTCGCACCATATCTCGATGTTGGAAACGGTCTCTCGGCGCATCGTTCCTTTGGCATTCAGGAGACCGTCCGGGTCTTGCACATAATCCCTTCTCTGATGCACGTCCATCGTGTCCCATGTTTCCGGCAGAAGCATATCGAGATAACGTGCGACAAGACCTTCACGGTCATCCTGCTCCATCGCCTCGGACTGTTCCTTCCTGGCATAGTCCTCCAAGGTGTGGTCGAGAAACAGTTCCTCTCCGGCATTGGAAAGAACGATGACCTCCGCCCAGATTTGATCCACCGTCTCTTGGTCAAGATCCCAAGGCTTCATTCTGCCGCCGCCCGTAACCTTGACGTTCCAGAACCTGCGGTTTCCCGTAATGTCGCGAAGATACCCGTTCTCGCTGTTGGTCGTGCCGAAAAAGATGCACTGTCTCGGATGAGGTGTGACCCGTCTGCCGAAAGAGGCGCGGTACTTATCATCCTGCCTCGATACAAACGCCTTCACCTTCTCAAGCTCTGCTTTACGCATACCTGCCATCTCACCGATCTCGTGAATCCAGTAGCCCTGCAGCTTCTCCGCTGCCGTCTTATCGTTCATGTCGGAAAGAGTCAGGCTGTCGGCGAACCACGCCATGCCAAGTTTGGCGATCAGCGTGGATTTCCCGATGCCCTGATTTCCGTTGAGCACCGTGATGTAGTCGAATTTGATGCCGGGATGATAGATGCGCATATATGCCGCGCAAAGTGCCTTTCTGGTCACAGCGCGGACGTAGGCGTTGTCCTGCGCCCCCAGATAATCAATCAGGACGGTGTCCACTCTCGGCATCTCGTCCCACACCGGCAGACCGTCGAAATACTCCTTGATCGGATGGTAGGAGCGGTCATCTGCGGCCTTGGTCACGGCAATGTCATAATTTCTCTGTGAAAAGGATCCGTAGCTTGCGTCAATATAGCAGATGAGCTGTGCATCGTCCGCATCCCGCCAGAACCGCGCAGGATGTTTCCACGGAACCGCGCCGCGAATCTCCATGCCGTCCGCCAGCTGATTGAACACGATGTTCTTCATGTACGGATCGTTCTCCATTATGAGCCGGATATTGTGGAGGTTGTTTTCCAGTACACCGTTCTTATTGCGCTGCAGACGTTTCTTCCACTCGTCATCGACAGATTCCGCAAAGTCTTTTTCTGCCTCACTCAGTCGCTCGTTTGCCGCCACGATTTTGACCTCATCCTGCTGCATGGCAAAATCGCACATGGCGCGGAAGGATGCCTTATCATCCAGATCACCGAACTTGTGGATACGGACGATGTCGAAGGCATTACAGAGTTTCAGATATGCCGGGTCTTTCGCATGGTGGGAATAGACAAACTTTTCATCCTTGATCTCCACGCCCGCAATGCTGCCGGATGCGATGAGGTGCCAGCGGCTTTCGCTCTCGGTCGGCTCGTATATGCCGGAAAGGAATGTTTCAAGAGCACGGGTGACGGGAAAGAATACCCGGTTGAAGATTCCGACCGTGCCTTCTTTTTCAAGAGGATCCTGCACCTTTTGCTGCGTAACCTGATTCGCCTTGCTCTCACGAGAGGATGTGGGAAGCCTCGTCGGATCCGTCCATTCCGGGTGCGCCGACAGGATCGCATCCGGGTCGAGCCATTCCTTTTCCACTTCCTTGAAGACGAATACGCCGTTCTGCGGAGATGACGGCCAGTACATCAGTTGATTCGGCTGATAGGAGCATTCATCGAAAAAGTCGATGCCCAGCATCTGCGCCAGATACCTGGATACTGCCACGAACTCCTCTGAGGTGACATCCCGCAGCAGCGGGAATACCAGTCTTACGCGAGGATTCTCCTCTGTGCTGGAATGCGTGGTGTAAAGGCATGAAGTATACGGTGCATTCGTTTCATAGGCATCAAGGAACGCTTTGTCAATACGGTCGCCGTCCAGAGCGATCATCGAGCGCAGTTCCACGGCATCAACCTTGCGGCGACCGCCTTTCAGCACACCGCCGACAAATCCGCCGTGGTCTTTTGCCGCATCTCTCTGTGCCTTTGACATCTTTGCGTATTCTTCCGCAGATTCCGCTGTGCGGATGGTGACCTTGATCCGCTCCTTCAAATCCTCGTACCGAATGGTTTTATTCACCCAATTCTTTGCCTGACGGCTATTTCCATAGGCAATTGCCAAGTCTCTCATCCTGATACCTCCTCGCATTTGGTTGTGAAATAGCGGATGTTCTTTTGCAGCCTCCCGGCATGGGCAATCTCCGCTTCCATGCCCTCAGTAATTCTCTCGCCGAACACCCAGACCTCGCCGCACAGCCGCAAAAGTTCGAGGTTCATGGACATTGCCTTCCCGCGCTCCTTAATCTCTGACAGAAACTGCGGAAAATACAGATGCGGGGCAATCGGAATGCGCCCACTACTTACTGCAAATTTGCAGTACTGCCGCGCCCGCATAACGTTGACGTGCGGGCTGTCCCGATAGGGTGAGCAGATGTAGACGAACTGATTCTGTCGAAATACCTTTGTCAGAGCGGCGTGCGCCGTTGGGTCGGCGTAGCCCTCATGGTTTCTAAACTCGATCATTTCTCGCACCGTACCTTCCGGCTGCACTCCGTGCAGCAGATCGCCGTACCAAAGAGGTCAAACTCCGTATCGCCGAAGAACTCGTTGAAATCGACGGACACTTCCGCTCCACAGCGCGGACAATGGCAGAAGACGTTCTCGTCATTGATTTCCACCGTGACCTCCATAGAGTCATTGATATTTTCCTTAACATAGAACATAAGATTTCCTCCCTTTGAAAACTGATTAGTTCCTCTCATCAGTAAGAGGACGAACCGGGAGGTTTTGGTCACCAAAAATCCTCCTGCTTTTGCAGGAGGATGGAAATTAGTCTTTCTGATAGAATTTGCACGCAAAACCGTCGGCGCAGAGCAGGAGGCCGTCTGCCCAAGGCGGAGTTCGCGCCATCTGCATACAAACAGCTGATAAATCAACCCGCTCGTCGCATTCGATGATGAGTTCATCATGGACATGAGCGACAATATCCATCGACCGCAGCGTCTGCATGGCGTAGCAGAGAATGTCACGGCTGATGGCCTGTGTGATGTTTTCCACGAGCTTCGGTCCGTAGGATTCAATCCGCGTCCACTTTTTTGAGAGATCGAGTCCCATATAGGTGATGGATTCGCCGCCAAACTGATTCTCTCCAATGCGCGGCTTCACATAGGCAAGTCTGCGTCCGCTCGGTAGTTCGATGAACATCATGCTGCCCTGATAGATGAACCGGATACCATGTGTGACCTTCGTGCTGCGCTCCTTAATGCAGTCCTTTGCGGCTCGGTCGACTGCCCACCAGAAATCCACGATGTTCGGATTTGTTGCACGCCAAGCATCCACGAGCGGCTTCAGCTCCTCTTCCTTCATCCCGGATTCCAATGCGCCGAACGCTTTCAGTGCACCGACGGATCCGCCGTAGCCGCAGTTGTGGACTAATTTCCCCGATACGGTAAAACGATGATGCTTTCCGGCATTTCGGATGTCATAAAGTCGAGCCGTACGCTGATGATTCTCACCTAGCCGAATTGCCGTCCCTGTTTGTACGAGATGTGCGCCGCAGGAGGCAGCATCTCCAAACTGTATCGGCTGCGCTTTCCCCTCGACCCAGACGAGATGATCTGGGGTTGCTGTAAGACCTTCATAGGTAATTACCTCCCGTTCACCCTTAAAAATGACACCATCATGGCTAACCCAGCTTTCTCCGTCCCAGAGCAAATGCTCCATGCGAACGCACTCAATAGGGACAAGTCCTTCATTCGTAAGGACAAGCTGTCCCTCAGCGATACACGCCAGTTCTGCCTGTTTCCCTTTTTGCCGAAGATGCCCGTTCTCGCCGTGTTTCACCACATTACAATGAAACATCCTACCTGCTGTGGCACAGTAGATGTCTCCGTCGCCCTCGAAAACATCCATGCGCCATCGTTCCTTGGCAAGCCATGACAGCACCCGTGCCTCGATGGCAGCAAAGTCCGCAACGATGAATTTCCTGCCCGCCTTTGGGATAAAGGCTGTACGGATAAGCTGAGAAAGCACATCCGGCACGGAGCCATAGAGCATTTCCAGTGCTTCATAATTTCCCTGCCGTACGAGGTCACGGGCGCACTCAAGGTCGGCGAGATGGTTCTGAGGAAGATTTTGTAATTGAATGTGGCGTCCACTGTTTCCTGTAATCCAAACTTTTCCATTTCTCCTCACGAGAAAATATCCTGTTGGTGTTTCGGCACAATACACCGATCCACTGAAATCAGATACTTCAGGCTTGATCCTTATTTCGTGGCAATTCTTAGGCGTTAGCCAAATATCTACTACATATGCCTGATTCCAGTTGGGGTGCTTTTCAAGATTACGGTGTTTAAGTTTTATCACTGCAGCCCTGCCGCTCATATGTGCCAAAGCTTGAACAATATCAGCATTCTGCTTATTGCAAGTACTGTATTGAATGCTGTTCGGTGCTGGGCAGTGACCATCCCAGTGCGGCAATTCGTCAAAAAATATGTCGGGATTCTCATCAAGAAGCCAGAATCCGAAAGTCTTCGTTCTGAACTGACGCAGCCATAAAGGAACATTCCTTGCCGGGATGGTGATATTCGTGACGTCCTTATATGTATGTACGGCAAACATAATTTCAGCCCTGCGGAGCAGCATTTTGCAACGAGCAATTTTTCGCTCTTTCTTGAAGTTGAATCTGACGCTTCCATCGGATGTATAGAATCCATCTGCTTGCGTCATAATCAAAACACGAAGCCAAGTTGGATTTGCGCAACCACGATGATAGCGATAACCATAGAAGGGAATGGCAGGACGGCACTTTGACATTTCCTCAACCGTCATATCTTCCCACGCAGAGCCATAGCGACGCTGCACACGCATTTTGTGATCCGGAGTGCTACATTGGTCGATACGGGTATCACGATATGTATACATTTTCCCACTGTATTCGAAACATAGAGCCTTTGCCGACTGGAATGAAACCATCTCATTATTTGCGTTCCAAACCGCAATATGACTGCCATTCCACTTGTCTAAGCGTATCCATCCCTCTTTTGTTAATACCTCGTGGTCACCAGTAAGACACCAACGCCCGGTACGGTTCGCGCCATAGAACTGGAACATTCCCCGCGCACGTCCATCCGAACAAACGGTATTCTGCATCGCCTGATATTTCTTCACCGAAGACTTTGCAAGCTGCTGCCGAAGCATCAATACATCGGAGATAGGAGACTGGACAGTTGTGAGCAAAGCCATCACAGACTTCTTGTCAAGCGACTCGGCTGCAACTCCCTGCTCCTTGAGCCATGCCTTCATCTGCAGCACACTGTTCGGATTCTCAAGCCCGGTCAGAGCTTTCAGCCTACCCGTCAGTTTTTCCTTGGTGAGCGCGTCAATCTGGACAGCATTCTCCACGAACGGCATATCCAGACGTATCCCACGGTCATTGATTTCTTGGTCTAATACATACTCCTCCCACACCGACTGCGGAACAGGATATTTGAAGAGACGCTGCTGAATCGCCATCTCCACTTCGACATCACGGCGATTGTAAGACTTGAAGAGTTCCCACTTCGCTCCCGTGGGTTCGTGGAACGGAGGCGTTGAAAAATAGCGGATGAGTGCCTTGCCCTCGTTCATTTTCTGCTCTTCCAATCCCAACACCCGTCCGACGGCGGCAAGTGAGAGCGGAAGTCCCATGTAGGCAGACCAGACCATCGTGCATCGCCAGCTGTGGGGACTGAGGAAACAAGCGCGCTCGGTAGTGTGAAGCATCCCAAAGTCCGACAAGTATCGCGACAAGCACACACGCTCAAAGTTGGCGTTGAATGCCCACTTGATGACGCTATCATCCGTCAGCGCATCCAGAATTTCCTGCGGAATCCGCTCACCACGCACGAGGTCAATGACCTGCACCGCGCCTCCGTCCACGGAATATCCAAAGAGCAGGATCGCGAAATCCTCTGCCACGGTGTAACGATATACGCCGCTTTTCCCAATATCCACACTGCTCCGAGTTTCAAGATCGATAGAAATGGACTTCATGTATGTTCTCCTTCCGTGACAAAGGCAGCGAGGAAGAATCCCCGCTGCCCGTGTCGGTCAACTCTTATTTAGCTGAGAAAGTCCTCGTCCTCATCGGCGAAGTCATCCTCGGCGCGAGTCTTGCCGCCGAGCGGCTCACCGTCAGAAATCTTCTGCAGGTTGTTCAGCCCGCAAGCGATGCCCTTGTTGCCGTTCGAGTTGAATGCGTAGAAGTTGATGCTTGCGCGTCCGTAAACGCCGGAGTAGACCTCCGAATGTTCGATGATCGGATTGCGGGCGGCATCCACGATACCGGGAGCTGTGGCCGAGTTCGCATTGATGAAGTAGCTGTCCTTGTACGCAGCATCGTCCGGACGTTCCATGTCTCCGTCACGGAGCGGGTTCTTGATCGCCGAGAGTGCGGGCACGGACTTGCTGCTCCCCTTGAGTTTGCTCTGCCCCTCATCGTATGCCGCCTGAATGGCGTTCTTCACTTCCGTGACCGTCTTGGTGTCGCTCTTCGGGATGATGAGCGACACGCTGAACTTCGGCGTACCGCCGTTGATGGACTTTGCCTGCCAGACGTTGGCATAGCTCCAACGTGTCTTGACACCCGTGATCACTTTTGTCGGATTGATAACTTTTGCCATGATGTGTTTTCCTCAACTTTCTTCAAAATCTTCTGCTGCGGTATTCATCGCAGGCCGCTTGTCGCTCATGGGAGCGAGGGTTGGTTTCCCCTGCGGTTTTACGATGAAGCCTCCGAGCAGTTCCTCAAACTTATTTTTTCCGAGCAGACTGGTCATTGCCGTAATCCCGAGCAGTTTCTGCTCATATGGCTCATAGCCCGCTTCTTTGACTGTTTTGGCGACCGCCGCCTCGTCGGTGTATTTCCGATTGGAGCGACCCTCGACCAGCTTCCAGCCTGTCCACTGCTTGCCTTGGATTGCCCGCTGCAAGGCGTACTCCTTGATGTCGCTGACCCATGCGGCGAGCGTGTCCGCTTTTGCAAGCACCGCTTCCACCTCGGAGTCTTCCAGTGTTGGCGGCATCTCAAAGTCATACCGCGCAAGTTCCAGATTGTGCTCTGCCCGCTTGCGGCACGTTGCCTTGACCTTGCAGAACTGACAGTGCGCCCCCGCACAAAACGTGCCCTCTCCTGCGTGTGCCAGCTTTGCCGCAGGTACAAGCGTGTCTTGCGCCCATGCCAGAAGGTCAGCTTTCGAGATGCTGAACTCCGAGATGTTGGCGAGACGAGGTTGGAAGATCACCATCCGCACACAGTCGATGTCGTACAGACCGTCGAACATCTGGATGCACCCGAGTGCGTAGCACATCATCTGCGGATTATGGTCGGCACTGACCTCGATGCCTTTGCCGTGTTTGTAGTCCACAATGCAGACGGTCTTGCCGGAGATGATGAGAGTGTCGGCTGTACCGAAGCCATCCGGCACGAACGCCGAGAAATCGACGCGCTGCTCCACCGACACCATCGTATCCTTCGACTCCTCGCGGAACTGCGCCACAAGCCCCATAACGAACTGTGCATAGAATTCTGCACACTCTTCCATCTCACTGTCATAGGAAGACAGCTTCTTGGTCGGATCGCGCACCCGCTCACCAAGTGCCTTACGGAGTTTGTACTCACAGAGCGTATGCGCGTCTGTCCCTTGAGCGGCGTACTCGCTTGGCGTATCGGATTGCTCCGCATTGAGCCGCGCCGATGGCGGACAAGCAATCCATCGTGCGGCAGAGGATGCGGAGAGGATGGCGTGTTTACGTGCCAATGCGCTCAGCCTCCTTCAGGAGTGCCACATAATGTTCCGGCGCAAGCTCGCTGAGTTTTGCCGCACCGTATTTGGCAATCAGTGACTTGACTGCGGCACTGTGTCCTTCGACAGAGAGTTTCGCAAGTACGGCGCGTACCTCCTCAAGTGTTGGTGAGGCTTCCTCCGATTCCGAGACCTTCGGTTGCTCCTCGCCTTGAGAACTCTGTACGATTTCCTCAAGGACATCGACGAGCCGGCGCAATGTCGCCACAAGCTCTGCTGTGACTTCATTCTGTTCCCGCATAGGTATCACTTCCTTTCGATTAACTGCGGGCATCTTCACCTTCCTATAAAGAAGAGGACACCTGCCCGCAGTCTGGTCACCAGATTTTACAAAATATCCTCAATCTGCTCTTGCAGTCTGGGCATGAATTTCTTCATACGCTTACGAACACTTTCTTTGGATTTGAAGCCGACAGCACCAGCAATCTCGCGTTCAGACTGTCCCGCCGCCCTGCGGATAAGAATTTCATGGTCGATGGGATCGAGTTTGGCGAGAGCCTCGTACAGCCTGCGATTACGCTCCTCGCGGACTGTGGTGTCGGCGACATCCTCATGGACGGGAAGTGCCGGGTCATTGACCTCCACCGCACGTTCTAAAGAGATTGTCCGATACACGGGATGTGAGCATCCATCACAGCTGCGGTTGGCGCAGCAGGGCTTTCCTTCATAGATACAGTGTTGCTCACGCTTTTCCCGCTTATCCTCCCGCCAGATTGGGCGCATGACGACGGAGTATTGATTAGCATCGACAGGTGCATAAATTGCCCGCCCCGACGCCTTGAAGAACTTTTCTCCGGCAGTCTTCCGCCGGACGAGTTCATCCATGCCCGTATCCCGGATTCTTCCGTTTTCGTGGATCTGAATCGGGACGGGGACATACACGCCCAGCTTCTTACTGTGCTGAAAACGATGTCCCTGCTGCAGGAGTTCCTTGACCTCCTGCGCGGAGTAGTCTTTGATGATACCGTTAAGCTGGATTTTCATAGTTTTGCGTTCCTTTCGTTCTTGCCGAACGGCAGGATGCAAAACTACACACGGGCTTCACTCCAAAAATGGGCATAAAGAAGCACGGTGGGAGCATAGAGATACTGACAAGCTCGTATGCTGTCAGAACCCCTATTCGCATCCCGCCGTCCTATGGCCATCTTGGACAACAGATTGACTTACCTAGGGAAACTTGATTTTCTTGTTTTCATCATCTCCTCTCACTACTTACCGAAGAAGTTACTCCCCTCAACAGAAAGCGGACAGTTCGAGCCGTTTTGGTCACCACTTCTGAAGAAACTATTTTGGATATTTTCAGCAGAGGAAGATCTTCCTCTTAATATCCCACTGGACACATTTAGTCGTGGTGGCCGAACTTTTTAGAAATATTTCCATGAACACAAAAAGGCCGGATGACGATAAAGCTCTCGCTTTACCATCATCCGGCCATTCGGTAGCTCATAGCGGCTCCATTGCTCGGTATGTTGGTGTTATGTTCAGACTACCCGTCGCCTCGATAATGTACGTTGTCCTGAATAGTTGAGTTTCACGATATTATGACAGTTGGGGCACTTGAGGGCCAAATTCACATTACCATTGGCATCGATGTCTGCTGCTCTTTTCCCACAAACGGGACATTTGAGCCGTTCCATTGCCTCGCTCTCTGATACTTGAATTTTACTGCCTTTTTGAAGCACACTACCACTCCTTTTACTTAAAATGGAATCTCATCAATATCCACTAAATTGTTCACGTCATCATCTAAATCCGAAGGAAATGGAGCAGAAAAAAATTTTTCTGTACTCCCTCCATCTTGACGTGGGAAGACAAATTCATTGGTTACCTTTTCTTCCTTTAAATCCACAAGAAGTAACGAAACATAGCCTTGAAATTTCTGCTCACCAAAGTCCTCTAAAATGTCTTCATAAGCCTCTGAATTATCAACGACATAAGATATTCTCTGTGGTACTTCATCGGATTTGAAGTAAGTAAGTGCTGCATAACGACGCGTAAAGTTTTCATAGAAGCGCCGCCCATTTTCAAATTTTCTTCGTTGCTTAACTATTTCATCACTATCAGCATCATCTGTATTTACCCCAAAGCGACGAATAATACGCTCAGAGGATGACGTCTGCAAAAACTCAAATCCCCATTGCCCATTGCCCCCAATGATTTCATTTCTATACAAAAATTGTAGAGAAATCACCCTTGTTTTTGAAACTCTGACACGATGTAGAGGCGAAAAAATAGTATCAGGAGCTCTTCGCATCAGCTCCTTCATGACACTTCTTGATGCTGTCTGTTTGCGTATAAGCATGTCTTCAAATTGTTCAATTTTATTAGGGTCATGTTCCAAGACTTTATGAGCCATGCTCGTAAGTTCTGTAATTGCACCAGTACATTTTTCGGCAAACAGCCGCACCTCCTCTGCTGAAGCAAAACCGTTTGCATCCATAAGCATTTCAAGCGTGATTCCACTTGTGCGATCTCTATGCTCAAAGATCGAGCGAATAACAGTCTCGGTACTGGCACCTCCAAGCTTTTTATTTACTATGCGTGAAAATGTAGATGGGTTTACACCGCATTCCTCTGCAAATTGCTTCATCGTCCGCCCCGGTCCCTTAGCAGCCTCGAGATACTTGGACATTCGCTCCTTATCCACAGGCTTGACACGGGTGTATTCTTCTTGCATGATTTTGCACCTCCTATGGTATTTCTGACCTGTGTGATTGATATATCAACATTATATTGCACAAACAAGCAAATTTCAAGCAATTTTGTGCAATTTTTTCAAAAAATGATGATGACTACCATATCTCTGTTTCCCACCTGTCTTTATCTTTTTTTGACATTTAAAGTCCTTCTTAGATCTCTCAGTATGGATATTGTATATTGTAAAGTTTTTAATCTTATTTTAATGTAAAATAATGTCCTTGGACATAGCTACTTTCTTAATAGGGCGAGGATTCTATGGTATAATATATTGTATTATATAGAGTAAAAGGGAGATACTAGATTGATGTCTCCATAAACAGCGTCTTTATTCCCCTTACATCTGACGCGATCTCCCTTATCATTAGCAAGCTACACGAGATCAGAGAGAAACAATATACTTTGGAGGAAATGACGAATGTCCGAAACTCAGAATGTAGAA
The DNA here is from genome assembly GCF_000468035.1 of Selenomonas sp. oral taxon 892 str. F0426. Taxonomy (GTDB): domain Bacteria; phylum Bacillota; class Negativicutes; order Selenomonadales; family Selenomonadaceae; genus Centipeda. Next base: position 2,668 of record NZ_KI260541.1, on the reverse strand, counting down.
TATAAAGAGTCTTGGCGGGACGAGTATCTGAAATGGCTCTGTGGTTTTGCCAATGCACAGGGCGGCACGATGTACATCGGAGTGAATGACTCCGGAAGTATTGTCGGTGTAAAGAACATCCAAAGACTGCTGGAGGATATTCCGAATAAAATCCAATCCGGTCTTGGAATCGTTGCGGATGTCAACAAACACACAAAAGATGGTGTGGAATATCTCGAAATCAAAGTAGAGCCTAGCACTTTCCCTATCAGCTATCATGGAGAATTCCATTATCGCAGCGGAGCTACGAAGCAGCAACTGACAGGAATTGCACTATCGCAGTTCATTATGCGAAAGACAGGCGTTCGTTGGGAGGATGTAATAGTCGAAGACATTACAGTAGATGATCTCGACGAGGAGAGCCTCAAAATTTTCCGTAGAGAAGCCCTCAGAAGCAAACGAATGGCTCAGGAGGATCTTGATCTTTCTAACGCAGAACTTTTAAGCAAGTTGCATCTGATATCCAACGGCAAACTAAAAAGATCAGCAGTGTTGCTCTTTTACCACGACCCCAGTGTTGTACAAAATGGTAGTTATATAAAGATCGCTAAGTTTGGAGATGGAGCGGATCTGCAATATCATGATGATCTTGAAAGTTCGTTGATAAAGAATGCAGATCAAGTAATCGATCTGATTTATCTGAAGTATCTGAAAGCTAACGTGTCATATATACATGATCGTCGGGTGGAAACATACCCTTATGCAAGAGCTGCCATCCGTGAGGCAGTATATAACGCAATTGCCCACACCTGTTATATGTTTGGGACTCCCGTTCAGATTCGCATTGAGAATGAGTCGTTTATCATAAGCAATCAGTGCATTCTTCCAGATGGATGGACGGTTGAGACCCTGATGGAGCCTCATGATTCCATCCCCTACAATCCAGATATTGCAAACGTATTCTACCGTGCTGGATACATTGAACATTGGGGACGCGGTATCGAAAAAATCTGCGAGGCCTGCAAGGAGCTGGGGGCAGACCTTCCATTTTATGAATTACGAGGAAATGGACTTCGAGTACATTTCAAGGCACTCCAAAGTGCACTTATTGCTCATCCAAAATCTCCAAACCGACATGATGGCGGTTTAAATGTCGGTTTGGATGTCGGTATAGCGGATAGGATTCTGGAGTTGATCATAGATAATCCCCAAATAACAATGGCTGAAATAGCAGAAAGACTAAACGTAGCAAAAAGGACAATTGAACGTGAAGTAAAACAGCTTCGTGAGACTGGTCGCGTAGAGCGCGTCGGCAGCAAACGATTCGGACACTGGAAAATCAACGATTAAATATTGTAGGGTCGAGGCATAAGAAACTCCCATGCGCTCGACCCTACAGTTTTATGGAATTGATTTGTATGATTCAACAAAACATCAAGCCACTCTTCGAATCCCATTACATTGTATCGTTATCGACGTTACTTCGTT
>NZ_KI260541.1:0-1101 GCF_000468035.1 Selenomonas sp. oral taxon 892 str. F0426 | reverse complement strand
TCTTGCTGAACTCCGGCAGCTCGTCGAGAAAGAGTACGCCGTGATGCGCGAGTGTCACCTCACCCGGACGCGGAATGCTCCCACCGCCGATCATCGCCACAGTCGAGGAGGTATGATGCGGACTGCGGAAGGGGCGCGTGGTCACAAGCCCTGTATCCTTGCCGAGCAGTCCTGAGATGCTGTAAATCTTCGTGATCTCGATGGCTTCTTCCTTCGTCAGCTCCGGCAGAATCGAACTCATCCGACGTGCCAGCATCGTCTTGCCCGAGCCGGGCACACCGACCATCAGAACATTATGCCCTCCCGCCGCTGCAATTTCAAGCGCACGTTTCGCCTGATACTGCCCCTGCACATCTGCAAAGTCATCGGTGAACGCAGCGTCCTTTTTCTGTTCTGTTGCTTGTGGCACAGCAGGAGTCAGCGTTTCCGTTCCCGTCAGATGGCGTACCAACTGCGCCAGTGTTTCGACCGCATAGACCTTCAGTCCGTCGATGAGCAGTGCCTCGTCCACATTCGACGGAGCAACGTAGAACTCCGTCAGCCCATGCTCCCGTGCCGTAATCGCCATCGGGAGAATGCCGCTGATCGGACGGCAGTTCCCATCAAGGGAGACTTCCGCTGAAAAAAGCGCACTCTGCACCGCCGCCTCGGGAACCATGCCGTAGGATGCAAGGAGACCGACCGCTATCGGCAGATCAAGCCCCGAGCTATCCTTTCGCACATCGGCAGGTGCAAGATTCACCGTCACCCGCTCCTGCCGCAGCTGAATGCCGGAGTTGCGAATCGCAGTCCGTACCCGCTCCTTCGACTCCTTTACCGACGTATCGGGAAGCCCCACCAGTTCAAAGCCCGGCAGCCCCGGCGACACATCCACCTTAACGTCGATAATCCGTCCGTCAATCCCGAGGGTCGTCGCACCATAGGTCTTTGCAAACAACGGCCTTCCCTCCTACGTTTCAAATATAAGAAAATTATAACACAGAACGAAGGGGATTGCCTAATGATTCTTTACAAGAAAAAAGAGATTCCAAACGCTAAGTGGGGCGAATGGAATCTCTTTTGTGTGCGGAATTTACCGTATGACAGGAATTAAGCGCCGAC
>NZ_KI260540.1:200975-209996 GCF_000468035.1 Selenomonas sp. oral taxon 892 str. F0426 | reverse complement strand
GAGGTGGTGTCGGCGGTGTTGGAGGTGGTGTCGGAGGCGTTGGGGGTGGTGTCGGAGGTGTTGGGGGCGGTGTCGGCGGTGTTGGGGGCGGTGTCGGAGGTGTTGGAGGTGGTGTCGGAGGCGGCGGAGGCGTCTCCGGCGGCAGTGCGGGCGGTGTCGGCGGAGGTGTGACGATCCCGCCCGGCGGTGTAATCGACGGCGAGCCAGGTGGTGTCGGCGGGGTCGCTCCCGATGGCAGCGGCTTCTCGTCAGGCTTCGGCGCCGACGGTACGGGCACCGGAACACCCGCATCGGTTGTGACGCCGTCACGCCGCACGATCAGCTCCTTCTTGTTCGTCGTCACGCTCATGCGTTCCGTACCGGAGATGCCCTCATGCACAGTCATCGTGGCTGTGCCGTCATTGAGAATCTCCGCATTTACCGTATGGAGAAGGCGGATGCGGTTCGGGAGCGAGGTGCTGCCCTGCAGATGGGCATCGACCGTCTTGCCGCTGAGATCGATGTTCCTCGTATCGTCCCTGACGTAGAGCATCGTATCATCTTCGGTGATATCGCTCGGCACATAGAACGCGAATCGGTTGAATCCCTCCACGCTCTTCACCGTGATATTCTTCGTATCCTTTAGGACGAGCTCGTTGTCGGCTGCATAGGCCCCCGCGCCGCCGACGCGATGCCGATAGCCGTAGAGACTTGCGAAGGAGAGATCGTCTGCACCCGAGATCTCGATCTTGTTGTGGTGCACCTCCTCGTGGACATCGTTTGGATCCGCTGCGGGATCGCCCAGAGCCGCGCCTGCGTAGATGCTGCCGCGATAGGTGCCGCCGTGGATGTAGAGCTCGTTGTAATTGGACTTGAGGTAGACATTGCCCGTGTCGGAGCCACCCTGCGCCATGCCGCCGTAGACATCCCCGTCATACGCCGTGCCCTTCATCAGGTGGATAATGTTCCCCGATGCCTCCGCTTCTGCGCTGTTATTGCCCGCTGCTCTTGCCTCGGCAGAGCCGCCGAAGAGATGCCCTTGGAACTGCGTGGTGCCGCCGTACACCCAGAGGCGGTTGTCGACGGCATTTGCCGCGCTGCCTGCAGACGTGTTCCGCGCAAAGCTTCTGCCGCTCGTCACGTCCTCACGGAACGTGCCGGCACGGATGGTGAGCTGGTTGCTGTTTGCCTCGGCTTTTGGTTCAGCGACATTGTTCGTCTCGATCGTACTGTAGCCCGCCGCGCTCTTGTCGGTGAATGTCCCTGCGCCTGCACCCACCCAGACCTTGTTCTCGTTCGCCTTTGCGGTGCTGTGGGTCACCGATTCACCGGGCGCAAACTGCTTGCCCTCGGCGTAGCCGCCGATGAAGTTCTTTGCCCCCGCGGAGACGGCCAGCTTGTTCTTGTTGGCGCTCGCATTGAACTCCCTCTTTGCCTCGGCATACGCCGAGCCGCCGTAGAGTCCCGCGCCGTACGTGCCTCCCAAGGCGTTGACGGTGTTCTCATTCGCTGCGGCATTCGTGACGCTGTCCGCCGCCGTCGTCGTATTCCGGGCAAAGCTCCTGCCGCCCGCCACATCCTCGTTGAACGTGCCGTCCTGCAGGAGAACATCGTTCCTTGCTGCGGCAGCAGACAGCAGCTTCGTATTGTTCGCTGTGATATGGACGTAACCGCCCGCGCTCTTGTCGGTGAATGTACCGGTGGAGCGGATCTCCATACTGTTCTCGTTCGCCGTGCCCGTGCTCTGGAGGACGTAGGTGCCGCTGTCTCGCTGCGTGCCCTCGGCATAGCCGCCGATGAAGCTGCGTGCGCCGCCCCTCAGACTGAGCAAGTTCTCGCTTGCCAGTACGTCAAAGGTACCCTTTGCCTCGGCAGATGCAAGACCTCCCATGATGTCCTGCATGACGTTCGTCTCGGTGGAGAGGTAGTTCTTCGTCGCCTGTGCCACAGCGCTGCCGTTCTCGGACACTGCTTTGGTAGTGCCGCTGTAGATGTTGTACTGATAGGTGCCTATATTCACATACATCTCGTTCTCGTGCGCTGCGGCCTCCGCTCTGCCATCGGTCGTCCACGCCAGGGCAGATCCGCCCAGCAGGTCGCCTTCGAGCGTGTCCGCCTTTGACCAGACCTTGTTCTTGTTTGCCTCCGCCCGCGCGACGCTGTCCGCACCTGTGCGGGAATTTACCGCCTCGCTCATGCCGCCGTAGGTGAGGCGGAGGGTGCCGCCCCCGATGGAGAACTCGTTCTCGTTCGCCGCTCCGCGCAGCTCGGTGATCTGGTTGTCGTTGAGCTCACTCCAACCGCATACACTCCGACCTGTGAATTCACCGGAACCTGCCGCGATCCAGATCTTGTTCCGGTTCGCCTCCGCCGTGCTGAGCGGGGCAGGCACCGAAGTGGAATATGCCGGATGACTCCATGCAAATCCGCCAATGAGCCTTTGATATACGCTTGTCTTGGCGTTGATCACATTCTCGTTTGCCTGTGCGCTGCGGCTGCTCCCGTTGCTGGTCGTTGCCTGGCCTCCGACCAGATCGAATGACCTAATACCTGTAGGTGTATGAACGGTCAGACGATTCCGCAGTGCCTTTGCCGCAGCGGTGTTGAGGGATTCTGCATAGGCATAACCGCCGGTCATAGAGAGACCGTCAGGGGAAATGTTGCCGCCCGTAAAGGTGGCGGTGTTTTCCTCGACAAGAGCCTCGGCACGTGTGTCGTTTTCGCTGAATGCTCTGCCGCCTGACACTCCGATTGACCCGAACGTGCCGCCCGTAAACGTGGCATGGCTGCGGACAACCTCCGCCACGCCATGTGTACCGGCTCCTTCAATACTCACCTCACCGCCGGTGAGCGACGGAACCAGGGTTAAGTTAAACAGAAACGTGCCGCCCGAGGCCTCCGCCGTGCTGTTCTCCACGCGCGCAGTACCGCCTTGCATCAGTTCGATGTAGGTGCCGACAGCATCGTGCAGGGTACCGCTTCGAACTATCGCCTTTCCGTTTGTGACGTGGATGTTCGCAAGCGGTACGGACGACTTGAGGTATGTCCCGTAGGCGAAGCTCCATTCCGAGGGGGTTGCCCTTTGGAGGCGGGGCGTATCGCCGTCGCCCGTCCTGCCGACGGTGATGGTGGCGGACGATCCGTCGATGCTGCCCGCAACCCCGTCCTCTGTCACCGTGTCCGATGTGACGGAGGAGGCGACGATGGGATCGGCGTACGCGTACGGGAGCGCGCCGAGCGTCACCGCGCCCGCCGTGAGGGCAGCGAGGATGCGTGGGGCAAGTGTCCGTGATGGGGGACGCTTGCTGCGCTGAGAATGGTGTTTCATGATGATCGACTCCTTTCAAGATCAATACATCCGATGTGGGCACCTTGAATCATGCCGATTCTTCCTCTCCAATTTCACTGTAGCATATTCTCAGAAAAAACGTACTGTCATAAATAACAGGAATCAAAAGTCCCGATTTTCTGGAAATACCTGTGTTTTCAAGGGGAAACAAGATTTATTAAGCGAAAATTTTTTTTGACCGTGTGCGTGGAAGAATCTATAATGAAAGCGGCAAAGGAGGCACCTATGACTGTTTTTGAGGAGATCCTAGCGGTGCGTGCGGCGGAGGCAGAGATCCCGCTGACCGATGCGCAGATCGCGCAGTTCGCGGTCTATAACGAGATGCTGACCGACTGGAATACGCGCATCAATCTGACCGCACTGACATCCCCGGAGGACGTGGCGGTGAAGCATATCATCGACAGCCTGACGGCGTACGATGCCGCGCTGTTTGATGGGGCAAAGACGCTGATCGATGTGGGGACGGGTGCGGGACTGCCCGGGATCCCCCTCGCGGTCTATGCGCCGCACATCCGCGTGACGCTGATGGATGCGCTCCAAAAGCGCGTGCTGTTCCTCATGGAGGTGACGCGTGCGATGGGGCTGACGAATACCGCTGCTGTTCACGCGCGTGCGGAGGAGGCGGCGCGGCAGACAGAACATCGTGAGCACTATGATATTGCAGTGAGCCGTGCGGTGGCGCGCATGCCGGTACTGCTCGAGTACGCCCTGCCGTTCGTGCGCGTGGGCGGGACGCTGCTCGCGCTCAAGGGACGTGCGTATGCGGAGGAGGCGGCGGAGGGCGCGGGTGCCGCGCGGCGGCTCGGCGGCGGCACGACACTTGCGCGTCCCGTGCATCTGCCGGGACTTGATGATGTGCGTGCGATTCTCTCGGTACGCAAGGAGCGTCCGACACCAAAGGGATACCCGCGGCGTCATATAAAATAACCCTGCCGCCCTCGTGTGACACGGGGGAGCCAGACCGCACAAGCGGCGGAAGGGCAGCTGCAGCGAGACAACGAACATGAAAGATAAATCCTTTTAATGAAGGATTTATCTGCTTTGCGTCGAACAATATAAAGATGAGTCTACGTATATATGCTGCGCTTTTTGCGCAGCATACGATTCGATAAGGGGATGACGAGATGAAACGATGGAGAGGTCTAGCTCTCGGGACGCTGACGATGTTGCTCCTGTCTGCGCCGATCGCGGAGACTGTGGAGGCGGCCGCTCGTCCCGCGACGGTGGAGGAGCGGGATGCTGCGCGTGCAGCGAAGGCTGCGGAACGCGCGGAGCGTCAGGCGCAGCGCGCTGCCGCGAAGGAAGCGCGCCGACAGGCGATTGCGGATGCAAAGGCGGCACGCGCAGCGGCAAAGGCAGCTCCTCCGAGGAGCACCACGGTCACTCCAGAGGTGTCGGCACCGTCTGCGCCGCCCGCTCCAACGGCGAAGCCTGCGCTGACGGATACATCCCCTGCAGCAGCGCCGGCCTCAGAGGCTGCATCAGCTGCTGAGGCGTCTGTTGCTCCCACGGGCACCGGAACGAGCACCTATGCTGCACGGCAGAAGGAGATCGCCGACCGCCAGGCTGCACGTGCGGCAGAGCGGGCAGACCGCCAGCAGGCACGCGCAGAGGCCAAGGCCGATCGCGCCGCAGTAAAGGCGGACCGTCGGGCGGCTCTGGCTGCGGATAAGGCGGAGAGGCGCGCCGATGCGGCTGCAGCACGCGCAGAGAAGAAGGCGGCGCAGAGGCAGCACAGGCGCGAGAAGAATGCGCGCTACAAGACGCTCTTTGAGGACAATGGATTTACATACTATATGGACGCGCAGAATACCAGGTGGGTTCCGCGTCCCTACAGCAACAAAGAGTTTATGATCGATGCATGGGTGCGCCTCGTGGAGAATACGACGGGTGCGCCGGTGGGCGAGGATGGGAAGATCCGTCCGGCAAGGTATTTCCTGGAGCACTACTACATCAGTGAGGCGCGCCGGGAGGTCATGTTCCTCGCGGAGCTTGAGGTAACGGGGCGTCCGAACAACGATGTAAAGGAGCGTACCTACGATCCGCGCCGGTGGGAGAAGCTGGTGCCCGGATCAATCGAGGATGCGCTCTATGAGGCGATTACAAAGGAAATGCGCGGGGCACCAAAAGGACCCGGGTCGGGCGGAATGAGCCTGCGCGATATGATCGAGGAGTATGCCCGTATTTCGTTTTGATCCAACGAAACAAGAGGCGTAATAGGAGGGGGGATATTTTGCTCGAACAATACGGCGAGCGCGATCTTTGTCAGGTTACGGGACTGCTCAACATGATGCAGTTCATGCGCCACGCAACCACCCATCTGCAGGATGTGTTGGCCGAGCCGCTGACGTTCATGTACTTTGATATTGAAAATTTCAAGAGCTTTAATCAGCGTTACGGGTTCCAGCATGGGGACCGTCTCCTGCGCTATATGGCCGATCTCCTGCGCGAGACGTTCGAGGGCGGGCTTGTCGCGCGCTTTAACGACGATCATTTCGCAGTGGCGACGCACTCTGAGCAGCCCGGGGACTGCATCCAGTTCATCCATGAGCGTGTGCGCGTCTACGATCTTGGGCTGCCGATGGAGGTCAAGGCAGGGATCTATCAGCCGCCGAATGGACTGACGGATGTTGCGCTCATCATGGATCGCGCGAAGATTGCGTGCAACAGCATCAAGAATACGTACGATCTGACGTGGGCGGAGTTCAACCCGGCGATGGAGGAGGAAATCAATTTCCGCAGCCACATCATCCGCTCGTTCCAGGAGGCGATGAGCGAGGGCTATATCGAGGTCTACTACCAGCCGGAGATCCGTGCGATGACGCGCGAGATCTGCGGATTTGAGGCACTGGCACGCTGGAAGGATCCCACGCACGGCATGATCTCGCCGGGGGTGTTCGTGCCTGTTCTCGAGGATGCACATCTCTCGCCGCAGCTCGATCTCTACGTCATCGAGCGAGTCTGTCAGGATATGGTGCAGATTCGCCGCGATATTCCAGACTGGGAGCTGCTGCGCGTCTCGGTGAATCTGTCGCGTGCGGACTTCCGTCTGATGGATATGGTGCAGGCGGTGGAGGATGTCCGGCTGCGCTATGATATCGCGCGCTCTCTTATCAACATCGAGGTGACGGAGGGTGCGCAGAGTGACGATGAGAAATTCCTGCAGGGCGAAATCGCGCGGTTCCGTGCGACGGGCTACGAGGTCTGGATGGACGACTTCGGCAGCGGGTACTCCTCGCTGAACAATCTCAAGGACTATGTCTTTGACGTACTGAAGATTGATATGAACTTCCTGCGCTCATTCGATACGAATCCGAAGGCTGCGATCGTCATCCGTGCGATTGTCAACACGGCAAAGGAGCTTGGGATGCACACGCTCGCGGAGGGCGTGGAGACGGAGGAGCAGTTTGCGTTCCTGCGCGAGATCGGCTGTGAGAAGGTGCAGGGGTATCTCTTCAGCCCGCCGATGCCGTTTGACAAGGCGGTTGCCTACTGCCACGGGGAGACGGCGCAGGTTCGTGTCGAGCCGCTGCGTCTTGGCGGCTACTACTCGGAGATCGGCGCGATCAACGTGCTCTCAAACGAGGCGATTGAACGGCGCGGTTCGCCCGAGATCGGCGATGCGCTCTCGCTCGCAATCCTGGAGCAGGAGGACGGGCAGATCCGCTACCTCTATCAGAGCCGGATGTTCAAGATGTTCCTGCAGAACATCGAGTTGGATGAGGACAGTGCACATACGCCGCACTACGAGCGGCGCAAGCGCCAGAATGAGCGTATGATCGAGCGCATGATGGATGAGGCGGATCGGACGGGGCGCGAGGTCTATACGGACTTTATCACGCGCAGCTCGTTCAACTCGGTGCGCCTGCGCCTCGTGACGCGCGATGTGGATGATACGCGCGCGGTGTTCCTGATGGCGACGGTGAATATCTCGCGGTTCAGCCCAGAGGCGGGGTCGATGCAGGAGGCGCTGAATCAGATTGTAGCGCTCTATGACCGCGTGGATCTCTTCGACCTCGGCTCACGCAAGGTGATGCAGCTCTACCGCGATATTTATGAAGTGAACTATATGCAGGAATATGGGCATTTCGAGGAATTGGTCGCGCACTACGCTGAGGAGAAGATCCTCCCTGCCGAGCAGAAATTGTTCAAGAAGTTCTACAGTGAGAAACATCTCCGCTCCGTTCTCGAGGATAAGGAGGGGCGTGAGGAGGTTGCGGTACTGTTCTATAAGGTGATGCCGGATGGCGGGCGCATGCTGCGGCTGCATCATCTCGTGCCGTTCCAGCTGGGCGAGCGTGACTATGTGATCTCGTGTGTCCAGGCAATCAATGAGCAGATTATCAGCGCGGTGACGACGGCACTCGCGGAGGACAGCGAGGAGTAGGGGCGGAAGCGCATCGAGGAGCGCCCCTATCGCCTCGCGTTCGCTCGGTACTTCCCCCGTTCTGACGGGGGAAGCTAATATAGCAGAATAGCCTGCCCCGCCGCAGCGGGGAAGGGGGACCATGCGAAGCATGGTGGAAGGGGCGGCCTTGTATGGGCGCCTCTTTTTTGCTGCGTGCGATTCTATGTCCATCACGCTGATGTGCATTTTGCATCATATGTTTTCCTCTGCTATACTTCCTCTTAATAAAACAAATGTTTGAAGGAGGAACACAATATGCAGGAGAAAAAGAACTATCCGCCATTGACAAAGGAGGAGGAGGATGCACTCATCATGCGCGCCGTGCGCGGGGAAGCAGGCGCAATGGCAGAGATGCATGCGCGTTACCGCGGGCTGATTGTCAATGAGTCACGGATCTCGTATCTGCGCAGCGCAGCACTCGCAGCCGATGCGGAGAATATCGCTGTACTCGCCTTTATCGAGGCGCTGCATGACTACGATCCGAAGCACGGCGCGCCGTTTGCAGGATTCGTAAAGGGGCGCGTGCACCACGCACTCTACACGGAGTTTCGGCGTGAGCGGCGGCTCTGGGAGCGTACGTGTCATCCCGAGCGGGACGCCGATGGACGCGATGTGTGGGAACACATCGGCGGCGCGGAGGATACGGCGGAACGTGCCGATCTGTGCCTGCTTGTGCGCGAACTGCTGTGCTCCGTGATGCACCGCCTGACGGACCGGGAGAAGGAGATTCTCTCGCTGCACTACTTTCGTGACCTGACCCTGCGCCGCATCGCCGCACTCCTCGGCACGTCTGCGAGCGCTGTCAGCAAGAGCAAGGCGAATCTGCTGCGCAAGCTGCGGGAGGGAGCGGGGGTTGCAACTCTATGCGAAATATGATATTCTGTGATAGAAGAATGGATTTGTAAAGGAGATGTACTACATGGCACAGACCAGTATTAGTATTCGCATGGACGCTGAACTCAAGAAGAACTTTGAGAATTTCTGCGGTGCGGTCGGCATGAATATGTCGACGGCGATCAATATGTTCGCGATCGCATGTGTGCGCGAGCAGCGTGTCCCGTTCGAGATCTCCGCGCAGCGTGCACTGCCGGGCGAGTCACTCGATCTCTTTACGGATACGACGTGGAGCGACGGAGAGCACTGAACATAAAGCCTCCCCCGTGCGCCACGGGGGAGGGGGACCGCGGAGCGGTGGAAGGGGCGCCCTGGACGATATAGCTTTTCTATCGTAAGAAAGCGGCAGCCGTCACAAGCGCCCCTATCGGCTCGCTGTGCTCGCCACTTC
>NZ_KI260540.1:138648-200875 GCF_000468035.1 Selenomonas sp. oral taxon 892 str. F0426 | reverse complement strand
AAGCTAAGATGCCATAATCCTAGCCTCCCCCGTTCCGACGGGGGAGGCTTATAGAGCATAATCTGCATAAGGGGACGGCACACACAAGGGGCATTTGCCCCTTCTTTTTTTATGCATTTTTTCACCTGTGACTCTTGCAACAGAATCGCGAGGCATTCTCATCTATACTAATCTCATTGATGATAGATGTTTTCAATCATATAGATGGGAGCGATTACAATGCCAGAAGAGAAGAAGCATGAACCAGGACACGAATTCCTTGCACGGCTTGGCAAGACGCGGCTGCGTCCAGGCGGACGAGAGGCTACGGAGTGGCTGCTCGGCCATGCTGACTTTACGGCGGATACGCGCGTACTTGAGGTGGCGTGCAATATGGGGACGACGATGGTGGCGCTCGCGGAGCAGTATGGCTGCTGCATCACGGGACTCGATATGAACCCGGCCGCACTTGAGAAGGCGCGTGCGAACATCGAAAAGCACGGGCTTGGCGATGTGATCGACGTGGTGGAGGGGAATGCACTGGCGCTGCCCTTCCCCGATGCGTCGTTTGATGTCGTCATTAACGAGGCGATGCTTACAATGCTGCCGCGCGAGAACAAGGCGAAGGCGATCGCCGAATACTATCGCGTGCTGAAACCGGGCGGCGTCCTCCTCACGCACGATGTCGCGCTGCGCGTGGCGGATGAGGGGGAGGCGACGGAGCTGCGTGCGGGGATCTCGCGTGCGATCAATGTGAATGTCGATCCGCTCCCGCATGCACTCTGGGAGAAACTCTTCCGCGATGCGGGCTTTACCATCGAGGTGCAGACGGGCGACATGACGCTCCTCGATCCCGCGGGACTTGTGCGCGATGAGGGCTTTGACGGTGCGATGAAGATCATCCGCAACGGCCTTCGGACGGAGAACCTCGACCGCTTCCGCAAGATGTTCAACTTCTTCTTCGATCACAACAAGGAGTTCTCGTATATCGCGGTCGTGAGCAGAAAGTAAGGGCAGGCTTCGCCTTTTGGGGAGAGCGGGCGAAGGCAATGACTGGCTTTATGGACGAGGAGGAACGATCATGCGATTGAGAGAGAAAAGAACGCTTGCGGCGGCTGTCGCGCTTGCAGCCTCCGGATTGTCAAGCATTGTGCATGCAGAAGCCGTACAGGGACCGGATAAAACGGCAACAACTTCACACAGGCCGACATATGAAACAGATGCGGTCGTTGTGACGGCATCGGGCTTTGAGGAAGATCCGCGATTTGCACCTGCAAGCATTACGGTGATCAAGTCGGACGAGATCATGCGGCGCGGATACACCGATCTGCGGCAGGTGCTCGATACGATTGAGGGGATTGATACCTTTGGCGCGACGGGGCGCTTTGATACGCCCGCTGTCTCGATCCGCGGCATGAGCGATGCGCACACGCTCATTCTTGTGGATGGGGTGGCGCAGTCAGGGCCGGGCATTGCGGGCGGGATGATGCGCAGCTTTAACCAGCTCGCAAATACGAGTCTTCCTGCACCGACTCAGATTGAGCGCATTGAGGTCGTGCGCGGCCCGATGTCGACGCTCTACGGCTCGGATGCGATGGGCGGCGTCATCAACATCATCACAAAGAAGGTGACCGATGCGTTCCACGGAACAGTCTCCGTGGGCAGTCTCCTTGAGACGACGGACAATAAGTCAAATACGATGAAGTATTCGTTTAATGCCGCAGGGCCTATCACGAAGGAGAAGGTTGGCCTCCAGGTGCGCGGCAGCTACCTAAAGCGCGGCGCGTCGGCATTTGGAATCGACAAGGAGCGGCGTGACTACGACAACTGGAATCTCGGCACGCGCCTGACCTATACGCCCGCCGAGGGACACAGCTACTTCCTCGATGTCGATCGCGGCCAGAATATGCGCGACGGAGATTTTGCGCAGCGCGGGCAGATGCGGCCGCCCTCTCCGCCTGCACCGCCGAATGCGAGAGCGGTGATGCAGATGAACGGTGATGTGGCACAGCGGTTTGACCGCACGAAGGTCGTACTTGGCGCGGAAAATAGGATCGGCAAGGAGGGTACATGGACGAACACGTTCTCCCTCCTGCGCAACGAGATGCACCTCGATTCGGATATGGCTGGGGAGGCACGTCCGTCCTTCCTGCCGCTCCGTATTCCGATCAGATCGGAAATCCGCAACAATGTGAAAAATGATTTTGTTACGTTCGACACAAAGTATGTGACACCGCTCGGAGACGATCACATGCTCGCCGTAGGAGCGCGCTGGCAGCGCGAATCAGTGGACTATCACCTGCGCCGCACGATCGCGCCGAGGGGCTTTGCTCCGCCCATGTTCGCTCAGATGATGCGTCAGCGCAGCTCGAACGATAACGGAAGCCTCTCGCGTACGAGTTGGGCGCTCTTCGGTGAGGATACGTGGTCACTCTCAAAGAAGCTCGTCTTTACCTACGGTCTGCGCTACGATCATCCTGAGGACTATGACGATAATCTCAGCCCGCGCGGCTATCTTATCTACATGCCAAACCGTCATTTCACTGTGAAGGGCGGCATCGCTACAGGCTACAAGGCACCGACGATGCTCCAGGCCGCGCCCGTGGATATCCATCTGAACATTACGGGCGAAATCTATCGCGGCAATACGGGACTGAAGCCGGAGAAGTCAACGACGCAGGAGCTCGGGCTCTACTATCAAAGTGACCACGGAACGGATGCGCATCTGACATTCTTCCATACAGATTTCAAGAACAAGATTGATCTCAGCGATGCCGTGAATATCGTTGGGGTCGGCGCCGTCCGCACATATGAAAACGTCGGCAAGGCACGCATTCATGGCGCAGAACTGGGAGCGAAGTTTACGCTCTCGCCGAAACTCTCGGCGGGGCTGAACTGGACATTCCTCACGAGTCAGATTAAGAGCGGGCATAACATGGGTCAGCCCCTGCGCTCCACACCAAAGCAGGCGGTTAATCTGCGGCTTGACTGGTCACCGACGGGGACAACGGATGTCTGGATGACTGCGCAGTACCGCAGCGGCATGTACCGCTCGAAACAGGCGGCAGGGCTTGCCTCGACCTATCGGCCGTTCACTGTTCTCAACATGGGCGCGACGCACAAGCTGAAGGACGGACTCTCTGTGCAGTTTGTCGTGAACAACCTGCTGAATCGTGACTTCGACCGATCGGCAGCCGCAGCGGATGGGACGCGGTACAGCGTCTACTACGATGATCTCGATGCCGACGGCATTGCCGGCGGCTCCTATATGGCCCGCCGCAGCTACTGGCTCGGTCTCACGTATGAATTCTGAGGAATCCGCAAAAAAAGAGGAATCACTGTCGAAAAATGATCGGCAGTGATTCCTCTTTTTCGTGTGAAGAAAAATAACAATAAATAAAAATAAATAACTATAAAATGGGAAAAATTAAGAAGAATAATTCAGCCCGTGTACGCCGCCGCGTGCATGCCGCTGTGCAATCCACGCTTTGAGCCGTGCAGGATCGCTGTTGAGAACAAGCTCCGCAGGGAAGTCAATCTCCTCAAGGATGGCGTGCGTGTGGCTGTGCTCTCCGACGTCGCTGTCGACGTGTGCATCGCTGCCGATGATGATATGTGCGCCGTGACGGCGGCAGGCATCAAGCAGGGGGCGCGCGAGAAGTTCCGAGCCCTTGCGGGGGCCGTTCGGGTTGTGGGAAGCGCTGTTCGCCTCGATGAGGACGTGATGCTCCGCTGCGGCACGCGCAAGGGCATCGAAGTCAATGGGGTAGGCGGGGTTGTCGGGATGACCGATAATGACGACATAGGGATTCTCCATCGCATGGAGCAGGGCGCGTGTATTCTCCTCCTGCGTGCCTGGCCTGATGGTGAGATCATGCAGACTTGCGATGGCATAGTGCAGTTTTTGCAGCGTCTTTTCGGGCAGATCGACCTTTCCCTCGTAATTCATGATGTTCAGTTCTGCGCCCATGATGATGTCGATGCTGTAGGCGGCGGGGCGGATGACCTTAAAGTTGCGGAAATACATCTCGGGGAATGTACCGGGCAGGCCGGGAGCGTGATCGGAGATGCCGATGAGTGCAAGTCCCTTTTCCTTTGCTGCGGCAGCCATCTCGCGGATGGTGCTGTAGGCGTGCATACTGGCAATGGTATGCGTGTGAATGTCGATGATGTCGGTCATGGAGTCCTTTCTAAAAACGCCCCGCAGCACGTGCCGCGGGGCGTTCTGTATATGTTCTTAGAACTTGAACTTATTCGTGGTGTTCTGCAGGTCGGTGGCGAGCATGGCCAGCGACTGGGAGGCGGAGGCAATCTCTTCGCTCGATGCGGACTGCGACTCGGACGAGGAGGAGATGTTCTGCATATGGTCTGCAGTCTTCTCTGTGATCTCGTTGACCATGCCTGCGGACTGGACAATCAGCTCTGTGCCGCTCGCGACGGTCTGCATGGACGTGTTGATGTCGGCCATCTGCTCTTTGATCTCGTCGACCATGCGCATGATGTCCTCGAACTGGACGCCGACCTCGTGAATGGCCGCCGCTCCTGCCTGTACCTCACCGGTACCGCTCTGCATGGCACTGACCGCCTGCGCCGTGTCATGCTGGACACTGGTGATGCGCTCCTTGATCTGGTCGGCTGCCTCACGCGACTGCTCGGCGAGCTTTCGGACCTCCTCGGCGACGACGGCAAAGCCGCGTCCCGTCTCGCCTGCGCGTGCTGCCTCAATGGCGGCGTTGAGGGCGAGGAGGTTCGTCTGCTCGGCGATGGCGGAGATGGTTTCGACGATCTCGCCGATCTGTTTGGAACTCTCACCGAGCTTTTCGACGACCTCGGCGGAGCGCAGGACACTCTGCTCGATGCCGGTCATCTTCGTCATGGCGTCATTCATGAGGCTCTCACCGCGTGCCGCAGCCTCTGCCGTACGGACAGAACTGTCTGCGACGCGGCCGGCTTTGTCTGTGACGAGCTCGATATCGCCGGAGACGATGCCGATGTTTTTCTTTGCACCGGCGAGACTCTCGAGCTGTGCATCTGTGCCGCTTGCGACCTCGGAGACGGTGCCTGCGATCTCGGTCGCGGACTCCGCCATCTGATGTGCTCCTGCCGTGAGCTGCTGCGATGCTGCTGCGAGCTGCTCGGCCGTACCTGCGACCTGTCGGATCACATCACGGATGTTCTTCATCATGGCGTTGAAGTTCGCTGCGAGCTGTCCAAGCTCGTCATGTGAGGTGACAGGGAGATCAGGCTGGCTCAGGTCCCCCTTTGCGAGGGCGCTGACGTGATCCATCAGGCGCTCCGTTGCTCCCGTGATGGTCGCTGCAAAGCGCATGAGAGCGAAGATGATGCCTGCGACGAGGATAATGCCCAGAACGGTGAGTACCGTATAGGTCATCTTGAGACTCTGGAGCTGTGCAAATGCAACGCTCTCCGGCACTGCAATTGCGACGATCCAGCCGGAGGAGGGGATGGTGGCGTAGGCGATGATCTGCGGCTCGCCGTCCTTCTCCATGGCAAAGTAGCCGTTCTTATTTTTGAGCATTTCGGGGAAACGCTCTTTGAGGACGGGATTCTCCTCGACCTTGTGCATCGCCTGTCCCTCGGAGGAGGCGATGATGAGACCGCTTGGCTCAACGATGATGCCGGCGCCCTCACCGCGATATTTCAGGTGTGTGACACGCTCCCCAAGCGTATCGAGTGTGATGTCGGAGCAGATCGCACCGGCGAATGCGCCGTCCTTCCCCTGGTACGGCACAGCGGCAGAGACGACCATCTTTTTCGAGATGGCGTCCTGATAGACCTCGGTGAAGAGCGGCTTGCCGGCCGCCTTCGCCTGCTTGTACCAATCACGGCCGCGCGGATCGGTCGCGGAGATGTCCCCGTCGCTCCAGCTGATGAAGCGGCCGTCCTCAGCACCGTAGGCGAGATCAAGCACATCCTTGTCGTTGGAGGCGAGACTCATCATCTCGCGATCCATCATGACGGGATTGCCGTCGTATGCAGAGAGGAGGTTCGCAGCGCTGACCGCCTGCTGCTCCTTCCGTGCAAGCCATGTGTTGACCTTTGCCGCCTCCACGTCCAAGAGGGCCTCAATCTCACTCGCAGTTGCCTCGGTGAGAGCATCCTGCGCCTTGTAGTAGCCGATCCCGCAGATCGCAGCAACAAGCAGCGCCATGAGTGTGCCCATGAGGAGCAGTTTTTGTTTAATACCCAATGTTCTCTCCCTTTCATAAATTTTATAGATAAGATCAATTCTATACCTTTTTTAGGCTGGAATCAAGACATTTTATCATTTTATACCAAAAAATTATGACCTCTGAAGGGCGTGTATAGGACTAATGGGACGGAACTGAACAAAGAAAATTTTGAATAAAGAACGATTGCGCATATCTCAAAGATGTGGTAGGATAAGGCGATATTTGTGAGAGCGGCGCCGATGTGTCGGCGGTGCTCGGAATGCTGCGGAGAGCGAGAGCCTCCGACGGCACAACTGTATAGGAGGTTCATCATGCAGGATGACAGAAATGCGGCGGACGCCACCGCCCGTGAGGCGAGGCGTACTGCTGCGGCAGGGATTCTCTTTGCCGTCCTTTGGACGGTGCTGGGCTTCGGGCTCTCATCGCTCGATGTGACGATCGCGGGCTTTCCGCTCTGGGCGATTACGTCGACGGTGGGGGTGCTCGTGGTGGGCGCCGTGATTGCCGTCTATCTCGCCTGTACGGCGGAGGATATTCCTCTCGATGAGGCGGACGGAGAGGGGGCGGCACGATGAACGGGCATCTTGCGGTTCTTCTGCCGCTGCTTGGCTTTATGGCGGCGATGCTGGCGCTCGGGATCTATGTGCGGCGGCAGAGCCATGCAGGCGGCTTCCTCTCGGGCTATTTCGTCGGCGGGCAGACGCTCGGTGCGTTCGTGCTCGCGATGACGATGGTCGCTACCTATAGTTCGGTCAGTTCCTTTGTCGGCGGCCCCGGGATGGCGTATGAGATCGGTTTCGGCTGGATCTATATGGCCGTCATTCAGACCATGACGATCTTCCTCGTACTCGGCATCTTCGGGAAAAAGGTTGCACGTCTTGCGCGGCGCATCCATGCCGTTACGATTGTGGATATCATCCGTCACCGCTACCAGTCGGATGTACTCGCTGCCATGGCGGCGTTTGCCATCGTTGTGTTCTTTGCAGCATCGATGGTCGCGCAGTTTGTCGGCGGGGCACAGCTCTTCGCGGCGGTCACAGGGTACAGCTATGAGCTTGGCCTTGTGCTCTTTGGCATTGTGGTCGTTGTCTATACCTCAATCGGCGGGTTTCGTGCCGTCGCCTTGACGGATACGTGCTGTGCGATTGTGATGATGCTTGGTATCGTTCTGCTCTTTTACTATGTGCTTGAGGCAGGCGGCGGACTCCAGGCGATCCTCGCGGAGCTGCGCACCTCCCATCCGGAGATGCTGACGCCGACGGCGGCGGGACGCATGCCGATCTCGCTCTACGTTTCGCAGTGGCTGCTCGTGGGCGCACTCACGATTGCGCTGCCGCAGTCGGTCGTGCGCGGCATCAGCTATCGCAGCAGCCGAGACATGCACCGTGCCATGATCATCGGGACGGTTGTGATTGCCTTTATGAACATCGCCGTGAATCTCGTCGGCGTTCTCGGGCGCGGCGTGCTCGGCGTGGACGCAAAGGCCCTCGGCGGGGTGGACAGTGTAATCCCGCAGCTGATGGCGCAGGTCATGCCGCCTGAGCTGCTGGGTCTTGCGATCATCGGGCCGCTGGCGGCGTCGATCTCGACGATCTCTGGCGTTCTCATCGTGGCGTCGTCTGCCGTGGTGAAGGACGTCTACCTCCACCATATGCAAAAGCGCGGCAGATTCGTCTCTGAGAAGACGCTCCGCCGCCTCTCGATGGGCGTCACAGCGGCGCTCGGCATCATCGTTTTTATTCTCGCGATTGCTCCGCCCTCGCTGATTTGGCTCATCAATATGTTTGCCTTCGGCGGACTTGAGACTGCGTTCTTCTGGGTGCTCGTCTTTGGCCTCTTTACGAAGTGGGCACGGAGGACGGGCGCACTCGCTGCGATGGGCGGCGGCACGGTGATCTACTGTGCGGCGATGGCGGCAGGGTTCAAGCCGTTCGGCCTGCACCCGATCGCCGTTGGCATCACCGTCTCCCTTGTATTCTTCCTCCTGGGGAGCTGGTGGGAGATGCGCAGCGAGCGCACGGCTTGAGAGGATGGATTGAAGAAAGAGCCTTCGTTACCTAACGATAGGTTCTTTTTTCTTGTCTAAATTTATGCTGCATACGCCAAAAGTTAAAGAAATAAAAGAAAATCTTGTATCGAAAAGATGAGTCGTGATAAAATAGCGGCAGATATATGCTGTTTTATTGTGATCTGACAGCAGAGGGGGAGTTGTATGTTTCGAAACATTGCAGTGTTGATGGCCTTTGTGCTTGGGCTTGGTATGAGCAGTATATGCCGTGCAGGGCTCTACGATCATCCTGTGGTCGCTGTCATGTCGTTTAAGAACAAGGCGCCGGATGTCGGCTGGGAGAGCTTCGGCGACTACTCAGGGCAGGCGATGGAGGCGCTGGTCAAGACCCTCACTGCACGCTACGATGTGTTTACAGTGGTCGACCGTGAGTATCTGCAGGATCTCCTCGAAGAGCAAAGTATGGGGCTTACCGGCGTCATGGAGGGCGGTCCGGGGGTCGGTCAGCTCAAGGGCGCGGAGTACAAGATCTACGGGAGCGTCACGGGACTGACGACGAAGGAGAATCACGTTGCCGCCGTTTCCTACGAGAACGACGCACAGGTCCGCAACGATCAGCATCGCGTCTTTGCCCATGTCTCGCTCAAGATGGTTGAGGTGGCGACGGGGCGCATTGTCCTCGTTGCACAGGGCGATGGTGCCTCGACGAGCACGAGCACCGCAGTCGGCACGAGGAGTGCTTTTGTCTCGCTCGGCACGGCATTCGTCAGCCCCGAGCAGGCGTACAACGCCATTGAGAAGGCGATCACAGATGCCGTCTACGGCAAAGAGGGGCTGCTTACACAGCTTGGCTACGGCAACAATAAGGGAGGTAAAAAATGAAAGCAAGGAAGATCCTCGCGCTTGCAGGATGTGCGGCTCTCCTGACCCTGCCCGGCATGGCAGAGGTCTATGCGGATCCCGCGCCTGCGGCCATGCAGGAAAGCGCCGTACCTGCCGGAGAGCAGGCGGGTGCAGCAGACTATCGCACGCGGCTCGCCTCGGGGACGTTCTGCGTGACCTATGTGCGCGACGGCGAGGCACAGCGCCTCATTGCTCAGAACGGCAGCCGCCTGGCGCAGACGGGACGTGAGGGCGCCAAGAAGGCGAACGCCATCCGATACAAGGCTATGTATAAGGACGGGAACTACTACCAGTTCGACTACAACGGCAGCAAACCGTTTGCACGCATACTGCCCGCGCATATGCTCACGAGTCCCGCACTGAATCCCGAGGAGTATTGGGAGGATGTCCCGGACGATGTCGCTCTGCCCGAGGAGCTGCGCATCTTCTTTGCAGACGATCAGTTTTCCTACCGCGCTCCGAGCCTGACGGCACCCGCGTATGAAACGACGAAGACGCTCACCCTGGGCAGCAAGACCTACACTGCTGATGTCTATAAGAGCGTGATCCGCACGCAGGCGAACACGACCGCGGGCACCATTCTGTACAACGCCCTCTATGACGGTGGACGCCTTGTACGTATCCAGAAGGTGCTGGTGATCGAAAAGAACGGCATGTCCGAAGCAACCGTTCTCAGCAGCATCGAGATCGAGGGCATCAGCGATCAGATCCCCGCAGGGGCTTTTTCGCCGAGCTTTGAGATTCCTGTCTATGAGGCGGGGACCGGCGGGATGAACGACCTGCTTGGCAGCCCCGCACGCGTTGGTACGATAGGAGGTAAGGCAAATGCAAAGTAAGATTATCGCGGCACTCCTCATGGGCGCAGCGCTCACCATTACCTCCATTTCACCCGCAGCAGCGGCGAAGCTTGACGCATACCGCGCGATGATGGAGAATCGGAGCTGCACCGTCCGCTATGAAAACATCACCCCATCCGAGCGTCTGCATAACCGTGACAAGGTGACGCTCTCAATGTGGGCAAAGGAGGATATGGCGGCGGCACCTGAGTACGTCAGCCGCGCCTATCGCGGCATGCTCATCCTCGGCGGCACGGACAAATACGAGGAACGCTCGTACGGCAGCTACGCCAGATGCTTCCTCATCAAGGACGGCAAGGAGTATATTTTCAACCGCGAGATGAACAGGGACAAGCGTACCTACTACGGCAACTACGGAAAGGGCAAGGTGCGCGGCGAACGCGAAAAGACCGAGGACGTTCTCATCTATGGCGAGCGTTTCGGTGAGGCGGATGTGACGCGCCTCCTCTCCATTCTCCTTCCGGCGGAGAAAAAGCCTCTCGGAACACCGCAGTTCACCGCGGCGGGGGCGGGCAGTCTCACGGACGGCATGAGTTATGAGGACTACCGCCGCCAGGATACAAATGAACTTGAGGCGGTGCGATTCTACTTCGACGGTGCAAAGCTCACGCGCATCGCCTCCGTTACCTACCGCACGGAGGGCGGAAAGGTGCACGAACACAAATGCATCCTGCGCATCGACCGCTTTGATGCAGCGCCGGATGCTGCATATCTGAGTCTGCCGAAGGGCTTGAAAGAGGTGAAGTAAATGCGTCGGTCCTATTTGAAGAAAAGCCTGCTCACCGCATGCATTGCCGCGAGTGCTCTGACGGGACACTGCTGGGCAGCAGAGGCGCCCGCGGCAGGTGTGACGGCTGACGCAGTGACGACGAAGCCGACATGTGTACTCATGGAGTTTACGGACAATACGCGCTTTGCAGGGCTTGATACGAGTGAGCGCCTTTCGGAGAACCTCATGGTAAAGCTCCTCGAGAGCGGGCGATTCAACCTGCGTGAGACAAGCTATGTCGGCGGTGACCTTGAACAGCTCATTGCAGACGACAACTATCCCGCAGTACTTGCCGGCAAGTCGGCCATCGAGGGCGGTGACTACAGTGCCGTCTTTGAAAGTCCCTCCTTTGGGGACGATACAGCCCAGACTGTCGCTACGGCACGCCTCGGGCAGACGCTGAACCCCGCTGTCACCGCGCGCGTCGGCAAGGAGCAGGGGGCGGACTACCTCATCCAGTGTACCGTACAGAATATCGGTGTCGGACAGTGGGAGGATGTGAATTTCCAGACAACGATGAACATTGCCGGCAATCTCCTGAGTCTCGCGGGACCCTTCGGCAGCCTCCTCGGCTCTGCACTCAGCAATGCCTCGAATAAGACGGACGGAGGATTTGGTCTCCTCACGGATGTGCGCGTGATCAAGGCGGCGACGGGAGAGGTCGTCTGGTCGCAGCGCATCTTTGAGAAGGCGACCACATCGAAGCTCTGGCTTGTCGGGATCCACTCCGGTACGGACAACCCGAGTGCGAAGACCTATGAAAAGGTCATTGAGAAGTCCTCGGAGAAAATCTGTCAGGCAATGCTCGCGGATATGGATGCGGGCAAGCTCTTCCGATGAGCATGCGCAGCGCGGCGCTTGCCGTCCTCCTCGCGCTCTTTGCGATCTTGCCCACAGCGGCAGAGGCTGCGGTCGCGAAGATTCCTGCGGGAGCAAAGATTGCCGTCATGCCCATCGGTGCGTATGGGGATGCCGCCGTCTACGACGCGGGCAGAGCCGCGAGCGAGTATGTTATGGCCGTACTGCGGAAGGAGAGCCGCTACACCCTCTACGACTGCGATCCTGAGATTGTCGCCGACCGTCTCGATGAGCTGGGACTCTCACTCGCGGGGCTCACGGAGAATGACGCTGCAATGGAGACGGCGAAGCTCTTTGACGCGGACTACGTCGTGCGCGGAAATATCCTCAGCCTCGGCGACTCACACAGCAGCAGCGGATTCCTCCTTGTCGCACAAGAGCAGCACACGATAACCGCACACATAAGCCTGCGCATTGTGGATGTCCGTACAGGAGCAATCGTCATGGCATCCAAGGGCGAGGGGGACTCCACCGCCACCGCCACGAATCTTGATCTGCAGAGTGCAAGTGCTATTGCGTCCTATACGAGCGGCGGCGGGCACAGCGTCAGCTTGATCTTCGATGATGTCGCCTGGGGCGGGCACAACGTTTCCACCGAGAATCTGGACAGGGCACTTCGCGCGGCGGCAGTCGATGCTGTCCGAAAGCTCCTCACGAATATCGATGGGAAGCAGCGCGATAAATAATGCTGTACAAGTTTTGCATAAAGAAGCCGATGAACGACGTCTGATCGACGTTCGTGCATCGGCTTTTTTTTGATGAATATGAAGGAGGACTATTCCGCAGTGACGAGCGGCAGAAAATACGCCTCCGTCCCCGCGATCTCGGAGGGGGAGAAGCGTGCACCGACGGCAGAGGGCGCGTCAAAGAGCATGAAGCACGAGAGGGTCAGACAGCCCTCGATCGTCCCGGAGTCGACCGTGTGTGTGAAGTGTGGCTGACGGATGAAGTCCTGATACATCGCCGCGCAGCTTTCACGGCAGATGATGTCATCCGCGTTGTCAGGATTCTTCTCGTGTACCGTTTCTGTATGTCCGCCCTGCTTTTCGACCAGGCGGACATTTTTCCCCTCGCGCCCCCAAATCTCCTTGCGGATGTATGTGCCGTCCATGAGCGCGGCAAAATCGTCCTCGAAGTAAGAGGGTACGAGACAGCGCTCCACAAGCGCACATTCTGCGGGGGTGAGGAACTGCTCTGTCCGTGCGAGTGCGTAGACGAGCGCCATAAAGGACTTGTTTTGCAGGAGAATCGCCTCGGGGGGATTCATCATCGCAAACGTCCCGTTCTTATACAGATCGAGAAACAGCGCGCCGAGCGGCTCACCAGTCGGCGTGCGCTCGTCAATCAGAATCTCCATTGGATGCAGACGATAGAGTGCAGATGCATATGTATTGTCTATGAGAGGAATACCCATGTCATCAATCTCCATCTCGTAGAACGAGAGGAAGCGGATGTCGCCGTGCGGTGCTCCCTTGCGCATCTCCTCCATGAGGAAGCGCGTCGTTGCCAGATCCTCGGGGTAGTCGTCAAAGCAGCTGAATACGAAAGGACGGTGCGTGAGCGTCTGACGGTTCAGATCGGCGACGGGAGCGGCCAGGTGATTATGAATGCGCGTGAGAAAATCCCGCAGCTGTGTCTGCGTCCCCGCGTTCGGGTCACGCCGCCCATGATACTCTGCCGCAATTCCGTTGGCATAGAAGGACTCCACAATAAAACAGGGCGTATCCGCATTGATCTCGACCATGCGGATATGCCCTTTCTCATCGAGCACGAAGTCAAAGCGCGAGAGCCACGTCGGCAGACGGAATGCATTCGGGATGCGCAGATAGGGGAGCAGTTCGCGCGGCAGATCCATCGCGCGCGCGAAGTCGTCGGGGGCGTTTTGCAGCACCTGTGCGGCCTTGCAGAAGATACGGAACAGTCCTGCCGATGCTGCGCGCATCTCGTCGTAGAATGTTTGCGGGAATGCCTGCACGGTATGTGTTGGGTAGCGGTCTGCATAGTCGCCGTATTGGATATAGGTGAAGATTGTCGGGTCAAGTGCGTCGATGTAGGTCTCTTTCTGTGTGCTGCTCACGTTACGAACCTCCCGAGGAGCGGATGCCCGCCTGACCGAAGCCGGACTTGCGGCTGACCTCGCCCGACTGGGAACTCTTTCGCTCGTCGTAGTTGCCGCGCCCCGTATAACCACGGGAACCGTGGGCGTGACTGTGGGAGGATGCCTTGAATGTTTCGGGGAGCGGTGTGAGCGGCGCATTCGTGCGGTAGGTCATATGTGCGAGATCCATTGTGCCGCCCGCGTAGGAGAATCCGTGAAATGCGAAGTAGTTCGGCGCGAGGGGGGCGAGGAGGCTCGCCGTCCCGAACAGCCAGACGAGGTCGCCCGCGCCGTCGTGGCGAAAGGTGACGGCAGTGCTGTCGTCATAGAGTGCGGTCTCCGTGCCGTCGCCGTTGTTGAGAAGGGTGTAGCGGCGGTCGTAGGCATCTGCAAGACGCGCTTCGCCCGCGTTCCACTCGGGATGAACGAGATCGCATACAGAAAAGGCGATGTCATGACGATAGACATACGCTGCGCCGAGTGCTCCGACCGAGGCAAATGCAGCGGCGAGGATGGCGGCTTTGCGCCCTATATTTTCCATGCAGAACCTCCCTACGTTGCTTCTCCTGTCATCGTTCAAAGCGCCCCTTCCACCGCAAGCGGTCCCCCTCCCCCGTGGTGCACGGGGGAGGCTTTTGCAGTAGAGTTTTCCCATACGACCTGTTGCCCAATCAGCTTTGTCCTACGGACTTGCTTCTTGGATAGGTCAGCAGCGGGGGAGGCTTTTTCGTGGGCATGCTCATCAATGCACCGCGCCGCTGATGACAAGCGACAGCCCAACGAAGATCCCGAACACGAAGATACCCGCCGCCGTATTCCCGCGCTGGATTTCGGCGGCGAGTGCGTATTTGCGGTGCCATGCGTTGATGATGAAGAAGCCCATGATGAAGAAGAGGATGCCGACAGCGGAGTAAACCACGCTTGTGACGACGCCCTGCACGAAGTCCGTTGTCAGCACCTCGCAGCCAGGCGAGATGATGACGGCGCGCAGGATCTCGCCGATGCCGATGAACGAGCCGGCCGAGAGCCATGCGACCGCGCGGTTGCCGCGCCGAATCTCCTCGGCGAAATCGCCGGGGATGAAGAAGTCGATCACGATGTTGGATACAATCATGAGCAGAATGCCGAATGCGGCGTAGAATGCGGTAAGCATCAGGGTGGGCAGATCGATCATCTGAGTTCTCCTATCGTCTGTGAGTCCTTTGAAAAATCGAGGGATTAGTGCACAAGATGGCGTGTGCGGCGCGGTGTCTCCTCGGCTGCGGGGGTAGTCGGTGCGCGTGCGGCTGTATGGTTCGCGGCTTCCGCTGCGGCAGACGCGGTGTCCGCAGGTGCGGCGGAGGGAGGGCCTACCTTCGGACTTTCCTGCAGCACCACTGCGGCACGCCCGCGCTGATCGCCCGTACGTACGAGCTCAGCATAGCGCATGAGGACGTAGCCACGCTCCAGTTTTTCGGCGGCGGGAGCGGAGTCGGGGGGCGCCTCAATGAGGACAATGCGTGCCGTTCCATCTGCCGCCGCTGTAATGCGTGTGAGCTCCGTCTGCGTGCGAACGATGAGCGGGTGCTCCGCATCATGCAGATCTTCATAGGCATCCTGTACCCTGCCGTCCACGCCCTCGATGAGATCGAGCGCGGTGCTGGCGGCGTCGATATGCGCCGTGTAGATGCGCGCACCGCCCTCCTCCTCATTCTCCGCATAGTAAGGCGCATCCGCCAGTCGCTCATGCTGTGCATAGGGCATGTTTACAAAGCGGCGGACATCATGCCAGTCCCGCGTACCGAAATCGGGGATCCCGTACATAATGAGGAGGACAACGGCGACTGCAGTGAGCCCGCTCCCCATATTGACGGCGAGATCGCGAAGCTGTGCCCGCAGAAACATTCCCCGCGCACGCGGCCTCATATCCGTGTCTGCGGTGATGACGGCGGCGGCAATCTTTCGTCCCGCAGAGCTGCTGCGGCGGCCGTTCCAATGCTCGACAAAGAAGGTTTCCTGGCCATCTGTGCTCTCGTACTGCTCGTATTCCGTCTCATCGCCGACGGAGGCGTCCGTATCGCCCCATACGCCCGTCACGACCTCCGTGCCGCTGTCATGGAGGCGGTAGCCCTTCGGCACTTTGTTTCCCACAGGGGAGGAGAGGCTGCAGGAGAGTCCTCCCTCCGCGATGCTCAGCCAGATGCGTGCGTCGCTGTCTTCTGTAATAAGACCGTACTCTGTCCATACATCGTCCGATGTTTTCTCCTTATAGCGAATTTTCTCCGCGATAATGTATGATTTCTCCCCGATTTTTATGCCTGTCCAACAATCGAACTCCATGTGCATGCTCCCTTCATTTCGTTTAGCGGGCGCTTTTTCAGCAAACTACGATTGATTACAGCGAAAAATAGATGCCCTCCACGATCAGCACCATGACGGATGCGCCTGCCGCACAGCGGAAGAGGCTCGCACCGTTCCATGCGAGGAAGAGTGCAAAGACGAAGGCCGCCGCGCCCGCGAGGGGCGTGCGTGTCGCCTCAATGATGGCGGGGAAGGTCATGACGGCGAGCGTTACGTAGGGGACGTAGAAGAGGAAGGAGCGGACGAACACATTCTTGATCTCGCGCCGGAGGAGGAGTGCGGGGGTGAGACGAATCGCAAGCGTTACTGCGCTCATGACGGCGATGTAGAGCCAGATGTCAGGCATGGCTGTCCTCCTTTTCCATGTCGATCGGGAAGAGTGCCGCACCGATGCCCGCGATGAGGAGCGTGAGGAGAATCGTGCGCGTGCCGCCTGAGAGTTCACTCGTGACGGGTGCATAGGTCGCCGCAAGCGAGAGCAGGCAGCTCAGGAGCACCATGCCGCCGATGGGGCGGCTCGCTTTCGCGGCGGGCAGGACGACCCAGACGAACATTCCATAGAGTGCGACCGAGAGCGCGGAGACGACCGCAGCGGGCAGAATGCCGCCCGCGAGGATGCCTGCCGATGTTCCCGCTGACCAGGCGGGGATAGAGATCGTCATTGCACCGTAGTTGTAGTATGGGTTCAGCATGCCTCCGCGTGCGACCGTGATGCCGAAGATCTCGTCCGTCACGCCGAAGCTCACGGCGAGTCGATGCAGGAGCGAGGTCTCGGGAGAGAAACGCTGCGTCAGTGCCGCTGCCATGAGAAAATAGCGCGCATTCGCCACGAGTGTCAGCACGGCGATCTCGAGATAGGGGGCCTGTGCCGCAATGACCGTGAAGCCCGCATATTCGCCTGCCGAGGCGATGTTGATCGTACTTGTCACGAACCCTTGCCACGGCGTGAGCTCCGCCGTCTTGGCGAGAATCCCGAGCGTGAATGCCACGACGAAATAGCCGAGCGCAATCGGCACGCCGTCGTGCACGCCCTCCATGAACACCGCGCGCCGCGTGGTGCCGAGTGTTAACTCCTTCATATCAACCCACCTCACATAGTACCGTACTATTGTAAGATAAATCAGCTCTTTTGTAAATTGATATGCAGGGGTATTTTTTCACGCATTGAAAAACTCCCATGCGTGTTCACATGGGAGCATTGGTGTCGGACAGATCAGTTCGGCGAGGCGGAGAGCACGACGGTGCTGTTCGTGCCATCCAGAACCGTGCGCGATGTAATCATGCGCTGTGCGGCAGAGCAGTAAATGCTGTCGGTAAAGGAGTTGCCCTCCTGCACGCTCTCCATATCAATGATCGCATTGATTTCGGACTCACTCATGTCGCATGCGATGTAGGTCGCTACACTCAGACTGGAGACATCGAGGACTGCGTCCTCGTTGTCCTCGTTGAACGTGGCATTCAGATAGAAAATGTTCTCTCCATCTGTATGCAGCTGGACAATAGTACCATTTTGCGTGCGTGAAGTATAGACATCGTGACCTGCGAGACGGGATGCACCCAAATCATGTGTAGGGGCACGCATAAAGCTCGGGTTTTCCAAAAACGTATTGACAAATTCTACATATTCGGCAGGGCTTACGTTGTCAATGAGCGGCATCGTGGCAAATGCCTGTGCTGTGCGTCCGCCGCAGAGGGCGAGGAGCATGGCACAGATGAGGGGGAGGAAAAGTTTTTTCATCGGAGACACACCTTTCTATATTCTTTCAAAAGATTATTATCATTTGTTATATTCGACGCGCCGAGAGCTTTTCCTGTTTTTGCGCAAATAAATGGTCATGCAGGAACGTTCCCGCATGACCGTTTTCCTATGTTCGGAGTCTCAGCCCAGTTCGTAGCCCGCGTCGTCGAGGACGGCGGCGAGCTCGGTGTCCGGGATGTCACGGCTGGCACTGAACTTCGCCGTACCCGCTTCGAGGTCAACGGCGACATCCGTCACGCCGTCCATGCCGCTGAGAGCCTTCGTGACGTGCTTGACGCAGTGGGGGCAGGTCATGCCCTTGACGCTGATGGTCTTTTCCATGGTGAAATCTTCCTTTCTCTGTAGGGCGGAGTGATGCTCCGCGTTATTTTCATCGATCTCATCCACCGCAGGAGCGATGGGCGTGATCGTTGCTTCGTGCTGTGTGTGCTCCGCCGCCACGGGTTCGTGGGCGATGGCAAAAAGGCGCAGGCGCAGGGCGTTCAGCACGACGCAGACGCTCGACAGGCTCATCGCCGCCGCGCCGATCATCGGTGAGAGCTTGACGCCGAATGCGGGGTAGAGTACGCCCGCCGCGAGCGGGATGCCGATGATGTTGTAGAAGAACGCCCAGAAGAGGTTCTGCTTGATGTTGGTCATGACGCTGCGCGAGAGGCGGATGGCAGAGACGGCATCGAGGAGGTCGCTCCGTACGAGTACGGCATCCGCGCTGTCGATTGCGACATCCGTGCCCGCGCCGATGGCGATGCCGAGATCCGCCTGCACGAGGGCGGGCGCATCGTTCACGCCGTCACCGATCATGGCGACGTGATGCCCTTCCGCCTGTAGGCGTTCGACATGGGCGCGCTTATCGGCGGGGAGAACGCCTGCGATGACCTCTGTGATGCCGAGCCGCGCGGCAATTGCGCGTGCCGTGCGTTCGTCGTCGCCCGTGAGCATGACGGGAGTCAGACCCATCGCCTTCATCTGTGCGACCGCCGCCGCACTCGTCGGCTTCTCCGCGTCGCGCACGCCGAGCAGTCCGACGATGCGCCCCGCGCGTACGACGATGAGCGCCGTTTCGCCGCGCTCTGCCATCTCCGTGCGCGCCGTTTCCACGGCAGTGGGGAGGGAAATGCCCAGTTCTGTCAGCAGAGCCGTATTGCCCGCCGCGCATTCCACGCCCGCCACACGCGCACGCACGCCCTTGCCGAACACTGCGGCAAAATCCGCTGCAGCGGGAATGGTCAGCCCCTTCTCCGCAGCATAGCCCGTGATCGCCGCTGCAATGGGGTGCTCACTGCCCTGCTCAAGCGATGCCGCAAGCGCGATAAGTTCCTCGGCGGCGATGCCGACGGGACAGATGCTGACCAGCTGCGGGCGTCCCTCGGTGAGCGTGCCCGTCTTGTCCATCAGCACCGCGCTGATGTTCCCCGCCGTCTCAAGTGCCTCCCCCGACTTGATGAGAATGCCGTGCGCCGCACCGCGCCCCGTACCGACCATGATGGCGACCGGCGTCGCAAGCCCGAGGGCGCAGGGGCAGGAGATGACGAGAATGGAGATCGTGATGGAGAACGCGAACTCCACCGTCGCGCCCATCATGAGCCAGATGCCGCCCGCCGCAAGTGCAAGTACGATGACCACAGGGACAAAGACCGCCGACACGCGGTCGGCAAGACGGGCGATCGGTGCCTTTGACCCGCTAGCATCATCTACGAGACGGATGAGCTGACGGATCGTCGTGTCCTCACCGACGCGCGTCGCCGTGAAGCGGATTGTCCCATCGATGTTCAGCGTGCCCGAGGTCACGGCATCGCCCGCTGCTTTTGTCACGGGCATGGATTCCCCCGTCACGGCGGACTCATCAACGCTCGTCGCGCCGTCCGTCACCGTCCCGTCCACGGGGATGCGTGCACCGGGACGCACGATGATCATATCACCGAGGACAAGCGTCGCCACAGGCACGACTTGCTCCACACCGCCGCGCACAACCGTCGCCTCGGCAGGGGCAAGCTGCATCAGCGCCTTGAGCGCTCCCGTCGTCTGCCCCTTTGCACGCGCTTCGAGATATTTGCCGACCGTGATGAGCGTGACGATCATGCCCGCCGACTCGAAGTAGAGATTCGTGCTGTACTCCGCTGCGAGTGCAAGGTCTCCGTGTCCCAGTCCCCAGCTCATGCGGAACATCGCGAACACGCCGAAGAGCGCGGATGCCATCGAGCCGATCCCGACGAGCGAGTCCATATTCGGTGCGCCGTGCAGGAGATTGCGGAATCCGTTGACGTAGTATGGACGATTCACATACATGATCGGGAGAACGAGTACAAATTGTGCGAGCGCAAACGTCAGCGCATTCTCCGCGCCCCAGAACACGTCCTTGAATCCAGCCGCGTAGGGCACGCCCCACATCGCGAGCATCGGACTCATCGCAATATACATCGTCGGCAGGAGGAAGAGGATGGAGATGAGGAGGCGGGTGCGCATCGCACGCATCTCCTTCTCTGCTGTGTTCGCGCCCGCCTCTGACGATCCGCCCGCCTGCGGGGCTGCCTGTGCGCCCGCAGCCCCCTTTACGCTTGCCCCGTAGCCCGCGTCCTCAACGGCGGCGATGATTGCGGCGGGACTGGTGATCGCCGCATCGTAGGCAAGCGTCATTGTATTCGTGAGGAGATTGACGGAAACCTCCGCCGTTCCCTCCATCTTCTTTACGGCGCGTTCCACACGCGCCGAACATGCCGAGCAGGTCATGCCCGTGACGTTGAATGTTTCCTTTTGCATAAAAAGCCTTTTCTATAGATTGGGTAGATTTTTTTTACAGTATAACATTCCTGTCAAGAGAATTTAATAATGATAAAAAATTTCAAAATGCTTAGGTATGGGAGCGCAGGAGTTATGGCTCTTGAAAACGAACTTCATATATCGTATGATGTTTGGCAGATACGAAAGCACTGATAAATTCAGCGATTCCTTAGATTCATACATGGGGGGGGTCGTGATGGAACTCAAGATATTTACGACATTCGAGACGATCGTGCGCACGGGCAGCTTTACGAAGGCGGCGCGTATTCTCAGCTATACGCCTTCGACGATCACGTTCCACATTGCCCAGCTCGAAAAGCTCGTCGGCGTGCCGCTCTTTGAGAAGAGCGGGCGGCGGATGATCCTGACGAAGGCGGGTGAGGCGCTGATTCCCTATGTGGATGAGGTGCTCAGTGCGGCGAAGAAGATCAAAAACTTTCAATATGATATCGCATCCTACCAGGGGACACTCTCCATCGGAGCACCGGAGTCACTGCTGTGCTTTCGTCTGCCCATGCTGCTCAAACGCCTGCATGCACATGCGCCGCGTGTTGACCTACGCCTGCGCTCTTTGACGAGCCGCGATGTGGTCGCTGCGCTGCGCGACGGTCAGCTCGATATCGGCTTTGCGTACAGTATTCAGGAGCGCGACGAGGACACGCTGTCGCTTTGGAGATTCGAGGAGACGCCGATGCATTTTTACGCGTCGATGCGTACAGCACCATGGTGTCCTGATCTGAGCGAGCGGGGGATGGTGATCGATGAACTGCCGCTGGTTACGATGCCGCATCCGGGGGAGGTGCGCCAGATGGTGGATGACTATCTCCGGCGCCAGGCAATCACGTTTACGAATCTGATTGAGCTCCGCAGCACGCAGACGATCATCAACCTGATCCGAAACGATATGGGTGTCGCTCTCCTCCCGGATTTTTCCGTGGACGATCTGGCGGAGCGCGGGCTGTTGAGGCGCGTCCTCGCCGATCATCTGACACTGACGGCGTACTATGGGGTACATAAGAACAAATGGCGCAGTCCCGTGATGGAGCTCTTTCTTGAGATTCTCGCGGAGGAGTGTGGGGCTCTGAGGAGAGAGGGGGAGGCCGGATGAAGGAGATCGCTGCCGAGGAGATTCAGGACTTTAACACGAGCCTGGATCGTCTGTGGGCGCGCCGTGATCTCGTCGTTCTCGCAACGGGTGCGCTCATCTGCCTGCGCTCCATCCATCGGCGTGCGGCGTTGATCGGTGCGCTGCCGCGTCTGCGCTATGCAGTGATCTCTGCAGAAGACTATGTTTTGGGGACGGCGGAGGAGGTGATTCGGGACGCTGTGCGCGATGCGGCGCGGCTGCCTGGCGTACGCGTTGTCGTGCTCTATCTGTCGTGCCTGGACATTCTCGTGCGGCCGGACTTTGCCGATATCGAGCGGAGCCTCACGGAGGAGACTGGCTGTATGATCCGCTGCTTTTTCCGAGGTCCTCTTGCCAAGGCGGATGCGCTCTCACATGAGCCGGCAGAGGAGCTTCTTGTACATCTGCCGCCGGAGGAGGGCGAGGTCGTCGCCTCGTCGGCTCTGCCTCCGCCGATGAGCGATGCTGCGGGCGTTGTTGACGTTCTGCGCGGGACGGGAACCGCACAGGTGCTTGTTACCCCCTCGGGGTGCCGTACGGCACTTGCTCGGATGGATCTCATGCCCGATCGGCACGATGTCTATGCGCTTATCCCGCATGCGGAGGACTATGTCTTTGGCATGGAGGAGACGGCTGCAGCGGAGGTGGCAGAGCTCGCAGCAGAGGGAGGGCATCGGGCGATTCACCTCATTACTTCTCCCGTGCCCGCATTTATGGCGATGGAGACTGCCCCTATTCTGGATGCAGCGGAGATGCATGGCTGTCGTGGGGGCTGCTCCCCTACAGATGGGTTTCACGATGGTGTTTTTGGTGTGGCCGAGTTATTGCAGCATCTCGTGGAGGAGGCGGCGACTCGTTGGAAAGAAGGCGGGCAGACGGTGCTCGTACTCGGGCACAGTCCTCTCCTGTTCGGTGATGCAGCAGCACTCGCGGAGGCGAGCGCTGCACTTGCGGATCTTGGCTGCAGCATGGTGACTGCAGGGAGCGATGCTCTGACCGAGCGCCCTGCAGCCGTTTGGCTCGTCTCTGCAGCCGGCACGAGGGCGGCCGCGTGGCTGAACACGCGTTATGGCATACCTGTTGTCCGCACTCTGCCGCTCGGGCGAGAGGGACGTGCAGCGTGGCGAGCGGAGCTGATGGGGGCGCTCGGCAGAGCGAATGATGCACCGTCGTCATGGGATGTGTCGTGCGCACAACGGACGGCACATCCAGAACGCATTCTCGTTGTTGCCGACCCCATCGCAGCGGCGGCGATTGTGCGCCTGCTCAAGCTGCATGGATGGCAGGAGGTGCACTGCGCCGCATATGCGTGGTCGAGTGAGACGGCGGAACTCTATCGGAGTGCGGCAGAGGGAGATCTGCTGATCTTTCGAACGGCTGCGGAGCTGCAGCCTGCATGGGACGCGGCGGACATTGTTATTGCCGATCCGATCCTTCTCCCTGCGATGGGGGAGAAACGCATCCTGCCTTTGCCGAGCGGGCTTCTCTCGGGCCGTGATGGCGCGGGAGCAGGCAGCGGCGTGCTTGGTGCACAGTTCGCAGAAATTTTGCAGGGATTTCTCGATGATTCAAAAACAATGAAGTGTTAATTTGAATCTATTCGATTGTATTTAAGCGTATATTGTGGTATCGTTCCAATCGATTTATACACTTTCATACAAAGGATGGTTCAGAAATGACAAGGAAGAAAAAACTCGCTGCACTTATTCTCGCGTGCCTTTCAAGCGGGAGCATGGTGTGTGCTGCAGAAAGTCCGCACTCGGAGGAGGCTGTGCAGGAGGTCGATACGTATGATCTGCCTGTGGTGACGGTGGAGGGAAGGCGTCTGCATGCCGATGCGGCATCGCAGGCTGCTCTGCCCGGCGGATTCCAGGCGGAGCAGACAAATTTTGGCCTGATGGGAGACCAGGACGTCATGCAGGTGCCATATACGGCACAGAGTCTCACGACAAAGAATTTTGATACGTTCGCTGCACCGTCGGGGGACGTGAACCAGGTGCTCGCGAATGTTCCCTCGCTGCGCGTCGGAACCTCACTCATTAAGACGGACTTCTCCGCGCGCGGCATGCTTGCAAACGGTTCGGCGATGTACCTCAACAATGTGCCAGGCTTCTTCATCATGGCAGCGGGTCCCGTGACGAATACGATTGGACGTGCCGATGTGATGGTCGGGCCTGCAGCGACGCTGTCCGGCTCGGTGCAGTCGTACAATGGCCCTGACGGGGGTCAGCCGGTTTCCGTGTATCTCTATACGAAACGCCCGGAGAAGGGCGATTTCACGCGCTACCGGCAGACGATGGGCGGCTACGGCCACTACGGCAGCTATATCGATGTGAACCGCAGCGGTCTCGGCGACGGTACGTTCGGCGTGCGTGTCTACGGCGAGCACAGCGAGGGGAACTTCTCCGTCAGCGGTGCGGGACGGAGAAAGAGCAACATCTTTGTCGATGTGAGCCGCGAGACACCGAAGACCACGACGAATCTTTTCGGCGGCTATTACAAGGATCACCTGCGCGGGACAGAGCGGCGCTTCCAGATTCAGCGCACGGTGCGGCAGGTGCCGAATGCGCCCGATGCGAGCCGCAGCTACGATGATCCGAATCTCATGTACAGCGCCTGGGACGGTTATCAGATCACACTCAACCACGAGCAGCGGATCAATCCCCATACGAAGTGGTTCCTGAACGCGGGTACGAACGATATGACGAACCGCCGCTTCATCTATTGGTCGCAGGTGACGATTGATGGAGACGGCAACCTGCGCGGCAACCGCGTCTGGTCGCAGTATTTCTATCTCAAGAGCCGCTACGGGCAGGCCGGTGTGAACCACAAGTTCAAGACCGGGGCGGCGGAGCATGACGTGACGCTCGCCGTGGACCGTTCCTGGCGCGTGCAGTACAACAATACGCGGCGCGACGCTCCAAATGCTCATGTGACAGGCAATATCTACTCCGGCATCATCTACAAGCCCTCAATCTATAACTACGACATCTCAGACAGCCTCGGGCAGAAGTTCCAGTATCAGGAAATGGATACGAGCATCAACCTGATGGACAAGGTGCAGATCGGCAAGTGGAACCTGCTCGCAGCCGTCACGCGCCGCCACGGCAACTACCGCGCCGCAGCTGCTTGGAATCAGGTGTCCGACACGCAGTATGCGCCGACATTCGGCGTGACGTATGCACCGACGGATCGCATCTCGGTCTACGGTGCGTATGCAAAATCTACGACGCGCGGGCAGGTTGTCGGCAGCGGCTATGCCAACGAGGGCGAGATTGCAGAGGCAGTCAAGGTGACACAGAAGGAGCTCGGTGTCAAATATAAGTTCGGCAGCATGTATGCAGCACTCGCATACTTTGATGTGAACCAGCCGAACTACGTCGAGGTTCCGAATCCTGCGAATCCCCTGCTGCCGTTCTATCGGCTTGACGGCGAGAACCGCTACCGTGGAGTTGATCTCAGCATCACGGGCGCGGCCGCACCGAAGTGGAATGTGTTCGGCGGGATTCAGTATCTCCATGCGCGCCAGCAGCGGACGCAGGGAGGCGCAAACGACGGCCTGCCGACGGACAGCTCAGCACCGTGGAGTGCAGTTGTCGGTCTTGAGTATATGCCAAATAACGACTGGAGCATTACAGGCCGCATGAACTATGTCTCGCGCGGGACGATTATCGGAAATGGCCGCCGTGAACTCTCCGTACCGTCATCGGCAGTATTTGATCTCTTTGCGAACTATCGGACGAAGATCGGAACGACGCCCGTGTCTCTGCAGGCGTCCATCTACAACGTATTCGACCACAGCTACTGGATCCTCCAGCCGGGCCAGGGGAGCAAGCTCCTCCTCTCGATGCCGCGTACATTCATGCTGTCGGCGACATTCGATCTCTGAGCATAAAGGGCAGGGCGGTGCGGAATGCACCGTCCTATCTTGGTTTTTGGGGGATTTTCTGCACATTGGAAGGAGGATTTTCTATGATACAGACAGCTTTGCGATATCTCACACGGCTGACCATTATTTGCACGATGTTCGCCCTCGTTGGCTGCGGGCAGCAGACCGCTGCACCGACACAGGAGCGTGTCGTGACGGATACGACGGGGCGCGAGGTGCGCCTGCCGGGAGAGGTGCGGAGCCTCTCCATCGTTCCCATCCCGTGGGCATCGGTCGTCTATGCGGTGGACGGCTCGGCGGAGCGCATTTCGGGCATACATCCGTCGGCAAAGGCCTCGTATGAGACGTCTATGCTGAAGAAACTAGCGCCGGAGATGGCGAATGCCTCGACGGATTTCGTCGGGCAGGACTTTGCCATCCACATGGAGGAACTCGGCAAGCTGAATCCAAGCGCCATCATCGTCTGGAACTACCAGGAGGACGAGATTGCACAGCTTGAGAAGCTGAAGGTTCCGACGATCGCACTGAAGTACGGCACGATGGAGGATCTCCAGAACGGCATCCGTGTTATCGGTCAGGTACTTGGCAAGGAGGATCGTGCCGCATCACTGATCCAGTCTCAGCAGGATATGATGGCTTATTTCGATGGGAAAAAGGAAGCGCTCGCGGGACAGCCAAGGCCGAAGGTGCTCTACCTGCGCGACGGCGATCTGAAGGTCGCGGCGGACGGCACCGTCAATACGATGATGATTGAGACGGCGGGCGGTGTGAATGTCGCGAAGGCTGTGCAGGGGCAGTGGACGCCGGTCACGATGGAACAGGTCGCTGCGTGGGATCCCGATGTCGTCATCCTCAGCAACTTTGCACAGATCCAGCCCGCCGACCTTTATGAGGATCGCCTCGCGGGACAGAACTGGAGGAACATCAAGGCGGTGCGCGAAGGGCGCGTTTATAAGGCACCGAACGGTCTCTATCGCTGGGATGCGCCGTGTGTCGAGACGCCGTTGATGATCGAGTGGATCGCGCAGAAACTGCATCCGGAGATCTTTGACCACGCACATCTGGTGGGTGACCTGCGTGAGTTCTATCAGAAATTTTTCTCATATCAGCTGACGGACGACGATCTCAGGTCGATCCTGCACGAGTGAGGACGTGTATGAAACAACGTAACGGACTCCTGTGGACTGTATTCGGTATTCTGTTCGTCGCCGTGTTCCTCCTCTCCCTCACGGCGGGGCGCTACGCCATCGCACCGAGTGAGGTCTATGACATCCTCGCGTGTGCCGTGACGGGGACGGCGCGTACAGATATGGCGTCGACGGTCGTTCTCGAGCTGCGGCTGCCGCGTACGCTCCTTGCGATGCTCGTCGGTGCCGCCCTCTCACTCTCAGGTGCGGTCTATCAGGGGATCTTTCGCAATCCGCTCGTGAGCCCTGATGTGCTCGGTGTCTCGAGCGGGGCAGGATTCGGGGCGGTGCTTGGCATCCTTCTCTGGGGAACGGGCAGCGAGACCTCGGTCATCGCATTCCTCTGCGGCATGGCGAGCGTTGCACTGGCGTATTACTTCTCGCGCAGCCGCGGCTCCGTGTCCATGATGTCACTTGTCCTCTCAGGCATCATCATATCGTCGATCTTCTCCGCGCTCATCTCGCTCGTAAAATACGCCGCTGATCCGTATGACAAGCTGCCTGCCATCACGTACTGGCTCATGGGCAGCTTTGGAAAGGCGGACTTTGATCGACTGCAGGTGATCGCTGTGCCGATGCTCGTCGCGGGGGGATTTCTGCTCGCGATGCGCTGGCGCATCAACATTCTCTCGCTCGGGGAGGAGGAGGCGCGTTCCCTCGGCGTGAACCCTGCACGCATCCGCAATATCGCCATCGTCGCTGCGACCATCCTTACGGCGCTCTCTGTGACCGCCTGCGGGATTGTCGGTTGGGTCGGCCTCGTCATTCCACATATGTGCCGCCGCATCGTCGGTGTTGATCATGCGCGTCTCCTGCCTGCTGCGTGCTTTACGGGGGCGATCTTTCTTGCGCTCGTCGACATCTGTGCGCGGAGCCTGCTGGCAGCAGAGCTTCCCATCGGCATTCTCACGGCGCTGCTCGGGGCACCGTTCTTTGCCTTCCTTCTGAAGCGTACGCGGGAGAAACGGGGGGACTGGTCATGATCACGGTAAAAAATGCTGCGTTCTCCTACGATGGGACACATGAAATCTTTTCCGAGCTCTCCCTCTCCCTCGCGGCGGGTGAGGTGCTCACGATCCTTGGGCGCAACGGCATCGGCAAGACGACCTTCCTGCGCTGCCTGCTCGGCATCCTGCCATGGACGCGCGGAGAATGCCTGGTCGACGGTGAGCGTCCCGATCCCACCGCTGTCAGCGCAAAGATCGGCTATGTTCCGCAGAGTCATGCCCCCGCCTTTCCCTACACCGTATTTGAGATGGTCATGATGGGACGTGCGCGGCGCATCGGCCTCTTTCGGACGCCGTCGATGGCAGATCGTACGCGTGTGACGGAGCTGCTCGATCTCGTCGGCGTCCTGCCGCTCGCGGAACGCTCCGCAACGGAACTCAGCGGCGGTCAGCTGCAGATGGTCTACATCGCCCGCGCCCTCGCCGCCTCTCCAAAGCTGATGATCCTCGATGAGCCGGAGGCACATCTGGACTTTCACAATCAGATGATTGTCCTGCGGCTCTTGCAGAAACTCTCACATGAGCAGGGGATGACCATCGTCATGAATACCCACTCACCCGAGAACGCACTTAAGATCTCGGACAAGAGCCTCCTCATGCGGCGCGGGGAGTATCTTTTCGGTGCAACCGCAGAGCTGCTCATCGAGGAGAATCTCAGCCGCTACTACGACATCGACTGCCGCGTCACCGAGACACGTGTCGGGGATACGGTGCATCGGGGGCTGCTGACGCTGCTGTGACGGCTTGACTGAGATACGGAACATCTTCACAATATACGCAAAAAAGGGCCTGCACACGTTCGGATGTGTGCAGGCCTTTCTTTTGTATGGAGCGTCGCCCGATCATCTACAAGTTCAAGGAGTATACGACGACGGGCGAGCGGATCGGTCTGAATTTCGGGTTCAGCGAATACTGAGATTACAGTACGTCGCGGTACTCCTCTTTGCCCGTCATCATCTTGTCCGCGTAGGAACAGAGCGGGACGATCTTCTTCCCCGCACGGCGTGCCTCGGCGACGACCCCCTCGATGAGGCGGCGGGCGATGCCCTGCCCTCCGTAGGCGGGGTCAACCTCGGTATGTGTGATGACCCAGCATTCGCGCGTGTCCTCGATCTCAGCGACGCCGACGCGCGTTTCGCCGTCATAGGCCGCGCTGCGGAAATGTTCGGGTTCAAATACGATCTGCATGGTGATTCCTCCTTTGCCCGTATTGTAACGCATGAGGAATGTGCCTGTCCAGTATGCGGCAGCAGATTATAAATTGCTGCGGCGCAGGAAAACGGAGGGCTTTTCTCGAATACCGAATGCAGGTAAATTTTGTCAGCGAAAGGAGAAAAATATGGACAAGAAAGGGTATGCTTTGCTGAGCGATCCGTTCCAAAACAAGGGGACGGCGTTCAGTGCTGACGAGCGCGCACAGTTTGGACTTACGGGCCTCCTGCCGCCGCATGTTGACACGATTGCGGAGCAGGCGCAGCGCATCTATCAGCAGATGGAGCGCAAGAGCTCGGGGATCGAGAAGCGCCGCTTCCTGATGGATGTGTTCAACCGCAACCGCCGTCTGTTCTACTATGTGTTCCGTCAGCATATCGCAGAGCTCATGCCGATCGTCTACGATCCCGTGATCGCTGAGAGCATCGAGCAGTACAGCGAGCAGTTTATCAATCCGCAGGAGACGGCGTATCTCTCGATCGATCATCCGGAGGAGGTCGAGACGACGCTGCGGCAGGCGGCGGGCGACCGGGAGATCCGTCTCATCGTTGCAACGGACGCAGAGGGCATTCTCGGCATCGGCGACTGGGGGACGAACGGTGCCGATATTGCCGTCGGGAAGCTGATGGTCTATACCGCAGCAGCGGGAATTGACCCCGCGTCGGTGCTGCCGGTCATGCTCGACTGCGGGACGAACCGCGAGAGCCTCCTGCAGGATCCGCTCTACCTCGGCAATCGTCACGAACGCGTGCGGGGCAAGGTATACGACGACTTCATCGATGCCTTTGTGCAGACGGCGGAGCGGCTTTTCCCACGCCTCTATCTTCACTTCGAGGACTTTGGACGGCCGAACGCCGCGCCGATTCTGCGCCGGTACCAGAAGACCTATCCCGTCTTCAACGACGACTGTCAGGGGACGGGCATCATCACACTCGCAGGACTCCTTGGCGCGATGAAGATCACGGGGCAGAAGCTCACGGAGCAGAGATACATGTGCTTCGGCGCGGGGACGGCGGGCGCGGGCATCACGAGCCGTATTTGCCGCGAGATGGTCGAGCAGGGGCTCAGCGAGGAGGAGGCGCGCGGGCATTTCTACCTCGTGGACAAGCAGGGCCTCCTCTTTGACGACATGGGCGACCTGACGCCGGAGCAAAAGCCATTCGCGCGAAAACGCAGCGAGTTCGACCATGCGGATTCGCTCACGACGCTTACGGCCGCCGTGATGGCGGTAAAGCCGACCATCCTTGTCGGCACGTCGACAATGCCAGGCGCGTTCACGGAGACGATCGTGCGAGCGATGGCATCGTGGTGTGATCGTCCGATCATTTTTCCGCTGAGCAATCCGACGGAGCTTGCCGAGGCGACAGCGGAGGACCTCATTCGCTGGTCGGACGGGCGTGCGTTGGTTGCGACCGGCGTTCCGCGTGATCCGGTCTCCCACCGAGGAACGACCTACGAGATCGGACAGGCGAACAACGCACTCATCTATCCGGGACTCGGACTCGGCAGCATGGCGGTCGACGCGAAGCTCGTGACCGATGAGATGATCTCGGCCGCGGCGCATTCACTCGGCGCATTCCTTACGCCCGAGGCAAAGGGCGCTGCCGTCATTCCGCCCGTTACGCGTCTCATTGAGTTCTCTGCCGCTGTCGCTGTTGCCGTTGCGGAGTGTGCCGTGAAGCAGGGACTGAACCGACGCGCGGTCGCGGATGTAAAGGCCGCTGTGGATGAAATGGTCTGGAAGGCAGAGTATTAACACGGCATTTTGCATATGATAAATCCCCCTGCATTCACGATACGAACGCAGGGGGATTTTGCCGTTTACGCCTCAATCCATGTACCTATTTACAAAGTCTGCAATCTCCTGCAGTGACTGGACAGAGTCCTCCAGTTCGGGGAAGAGCAGGGCGAAGTCATGCGGCATGCCGGGGTAGACGGTGAGCGTCACCGTGACGCCGTCCGCAGCCGCCTTTTGCTCGAGCTCCTCGTTCTCCGTCAGAAAGAGCTCGTTGCCGCCGGTCTGGATGAGGATCGGCGGGAGCCCGCTGAGATCGGCGTAGATCGGCGAGAGACGCGGGTCGCTGCGCGGAAAGGCTCCGCCAGAGTAGTCGCCCGTCTGTACGGGACCGTAGAGCGGCGTGCCGATGCCGAGCACCTGGTCCGCCGCTGCCTTCGTCGTGCGCGATGTGCCCGCGCGGTGTTCCATTGTCGTCCACGGGGAGGCGAGCGCAATCACGCCCGGCTGTGCAATGCCGTGGTCCTTTAAATAGAGTGCGAGGCCCCGCGCGAGATTGTCGCCTGCAGAATCTCCGACGAGGATGATGTTCTCTGCCGTTATCCCGCGCGCAAGAATGCCCTCATATGCATGCACGGCATCTTCGAGCGCCGCGGGATAGAGGTGGGGGGCGCCGTGCGGTAGTCCACGCAGTAGATGTCGCCCGCGTTCATCAGGACTGCCTGACGAACGGCGAGGCTGCGGTGCATGTCGGTGAGTGCCATGATGTAGCCGCCGCCGTGCAGCTGGAGCAGCACGCGGTCAGAGCGCTTCTCCGCGGGTGTGATGCGGTCGACCGTGACGCCGTTGATGCGCTCATGTGCGATCGTCCAGCCGTCCGGCAGCTCGAATGCAGGAGGAGCTGCCGGACGGCGCGGGATGGAAGAATGCCTGCATCTTCTCCGTGATGTATGCCTGCTTCACCTCGTCCGTGAGGATAAGACCGTGCGCGGGCTGCTCATACGCTGCAGTGAGTGCTGCCTGCGGAGCCCATGTGAGGACGGATGCAAGAACGGCGGCCGCAAGGATCTTCCGAATGGAACGGATCTTCATTGCTTCATCTTCTTTTCTCAGAAGCGGGTGACGATGAATATGCAGCGTATTCTGTGACTGCTTCTCTGTTAGTATACATGATGAGGCGGGGGCGAGGTCAAGGGGCTGCCGCAGTCCTGCGCAAAAAAATACCGCCGGTTTTCCGGCGGTATTCGGTTCGTGGAGAGAGGGAGAAATCAGAAGAAGAATTCGACGCGTCCGAAGAGCTTCGAGACCTTGTCTTGGCCGTCTATAACACGTGGATTAAGATCCTTGCCGCGGAAATACTTTGCTGAGAGGACGACATTCGGGAACAGTGTATAGTCCGTTCCAACCTCAACGCCCTTTGTGAATTCCATTGCACCGTCTGTTGTAGCTCCAAGCGCGGCTCCTGCAATGTAGCGGTAGGAGACGTATGCACCCCACGAGCCCCGATCCTCCGGGTTTGCCCCCTTGTAGTCGTAGCTGACCTGATAGGATTTCTTGTATTTTTTGTCCATTGCAAGGTTGTTGTTGCGTGCATAGGCCGCAGAGAGGAAGTTGTTCTTATCGAAACTGTATCCTGCGTTTACGCCCCAGATGTTTATCTGTTCCTTGCCGCCGGTAAAGGGGATATAGTTTTTTGAGCTGAGGCGGTAATAGCCGACACCGCCCGTGAGACGCCCATTATACATAAGCTCTGCAGCCTGATAGTTCGCCGGATCTGTAAGCTCCTCGTCACTGATGCGGCCTGCCTGGAGCTTTACACGCAAATCCTTACCAAACGAGACCTCTGCGCCCGAGAAGTGGTGATCGAAGATGAGCGCACCCGGCTTCGCATACGCCTCTGCCGAGAGCAGCTCCATTTTGCCGAGCTTGACCTGGAAATCACCGTAGTCGCCCTGCGCCCATGCGTACTTCAGCTCGACTTTATCGCTGCCAGCCTCACCGGCATCCTTGTTCATCTTGGTCTCCGCATCGAGGCGTGCATTGACGTGCCAGTGGCTATTCACCTCTGCAGATGGCTCAAGGCGGAAGAGGAGATTGTCGTCATTCGTCCGCTTTTTGCCGCTGTCACGCAAGGTCTCAACGCGCTCACTCGTGTAGGTGTACTCAAGTTTGCCGTTCCACTTGACCATGTCGGCATTGCGCTCGAGGTTCGATACACGTACGCCGAGGTTGTTCAGTTCGTCTGCGAACTCCGCTGCGAGACGGTCGACGAGCGCGCGATCCGAGGCGGACATATCGCCCTTTGCCATCGCCTTGCCCACCATCTGCGCCATCTCGTAGCGCGTGATGTTGCGATCGCCGCGATAGGTGCCGTCGCCGTAGCCCTCGACCACACCGTCCGCCGCGAGCTGCGACACGGCATCGTACGCCCAGTGGTCGCGCGGCACATCGCTGAACGGATTCGCCGCCGCAAATGTCGTCGATGCTGCGCCGATGACGAGCGCCGCGCTGAGCGCGGATACCAGAGTTTTCTTCATGGAAAATCCTCCTTCTGAAAGCGCGGAGTGATTCCGTGCTCCCTTACATCTGCGGGAGGAGACCTGCCTATGTTTCCAATGATGTACACTGTGTCTGCAGCGTATGTCTTCCTTCCGCA
This sequence comes from Selenomonas sp. oral taxon 892 str. F0426, assembly GCF_000468035.1. GTDB lineage: Bacteria > Bacillota > Negativicutes > Selenomonadales > Selenomonadaceae > Centipeda. Next base: position 167,520 of record NZ_KI260540.1, on the reverse strand, counting down.
TTAACACTGAGATTAAATCTTATTATATAGGATGACGAAAACGATTGTCAAGCGAAAGATTCAGAAAAATAAATAAACTATAGAAGGATATATTCGATGATTTCCTTACCAATGATTTGCGTGTGTGCTATAATGAAGGAAAACGTGGGACAATGATTGTTGGGAGGAATACACGATGAACGAATCCATCAAGGCGGTACATCTTGCTCATACGGACAGCGATCTTGCGGATGTCTCGGCATTCGGCCCCGCTGCCACGGCACATGCCGTAGCCTTTCATCGGAGTCTGCCGGACTATGAGCCGACTCCGCTTGCCGACCTTCGCCGACTGTCGGCAGTGCTGGGGCTCGGACGGCTTGCGGTCAAGGATGAAAGTACGCGGTTCGGACTGAATGCGTTCAAGGGACTCGGGGCGAGCTACGCGGTCGCATGTTATCTCGCGCAGTATCTTGGACTCTCCGAGGGCGAGATGACCTACGAGAACCTCACGAAGCCCGAGTATCGCGAACAGCTGCGCAATATCACGCTCGTCACGGCGACGGACGGCAACCACGGGCGAGGCATCGCATGGGCGGCGAAGATCTTTGGCTTGTTTGCCCATGTCTTCATGCCAAAGGACAGCTCGACCGAGCGCCTGGCGAACATCCGCGGTCTCGGTGCAGAGGCGTCGTTTACGACATACAACTACGATGACACCGTGCGTCACGCAGCAAATCTCGCAAAGGAAAAGGGATGGGTGCTCGTACAGGATACGGCATTCACGGGCTACACTGAGGTCCCGCTCCGGATTATGCAGGGCTATACGACGCTTGCGCAGGAAGCGGCAGAGCAGTACGATGAACCACCAACGCATATCTTTTTGCAGGCGGGGGTCGGCTCGATGCCGGGGGCTATTGCAGCATATTTTGCAGCGCATGATGGGGAGAAGCGCCCCGTCATCACGATTGTCGAGCCAAATCATGCAGACTGCATCTATCGCACGGCTGCCGCGAACGACGGTGCGCCGCACATTGTGACAGGAGAGATCAGCTCCATCATGGCAGGGCTGTCCTGCGGCGAGCCGAGTACGATTGCGTGGGAGATTCTGAAAGACTATGCCGATCACTTCGTCTCCGTGCCCGAGTGGGTCGCGGCGAAGGGCATGCGCATCCTCGGCAATCCACTGGACGATGACCCTCGCGTTGTCTCGGGTGAGAGCGGTGCGGTTACGACGGGACTTGTCGCAGAGCTCATGCAGAACCGCAGCCTCGACTACCTGCGCGACCGCATCGGCCTCGGCAAGGACTCCCGCATCCTCTGTATTTCCACCGAGGGTGACACTGACCGCGCGAACTACCGCCGCGTCGTATGGGACGGGCTGTATCCGAGCTATTGACCATAAATAGACACAAAATGCCCCTGCGCCGAAACGGTGCAGGGGCATTGTCATAGGCGAAAGTGTTCTTGTCGCATCATATCAATTTACTCCTCCACAACTTCTATACTTTTAAATGTATACCTTTACCTCTTAAATTTTCTATGCAATCAGCCAGATATTCCATATTATGCTCTTTGTAAATTGGACTGCCTATAATTTCCTCTTTAAGATTATCGTACTTTTCTGCTGTCCTTCCTCTATAATTTTTATCTTTCCATTCCGCAGAAACATTATATCCTCTTTTTTCCATCTCCTCCATAACCAATACATGGTAAATAAAAAGACGATACGGGGAATATGTAAACACATAGTCCACAGTTTTATGTTTCTTTTTCCATCCATTGCCCCTCAGAGCACAACATTCCCTATGTTGTCCAAGAAGCTGATTTTTGGGCAATAAGTGGATAAGTTTTTCATGCCATAGTCTCATATTGTTCTCCTGTTAACAAAGTTGATTTTTCTAAGGAATCGTTGATAAAATAAAGTCCGTCAGATTGGCGTAAATTTTTCGTCCGAACAAGGAGGCAAACCGGACGCATAGCCAAAGCTATGTGGAGGATTTGCCGACGAAGAGAGGGCGGAAAAGATGTGCCAAGATGGCAGTGCTGAATTTATCAGGGCTTCCCTAGCTTCGTGGTAAGTTCCCCGATTTGACCGAGATTGAACACGTAAGCCTCAATGAGCATATCATTGGCGCGAAAATCCTCATAGGAAACGCCTTTGCAGTATTCACACACTTTGTTAACATAGCGGAGCATTTTGTCAACAATAATTTTATCGCGTATAAATCTCAATTCCCGTCTGTTTGATTTCCTCGGCAATTCTCGACCGTGGCTCGATATGGGTGATGTTGAACACATCCATGTCCTTATCGTCCAGAGACTCCCGCAGCTCCTCCACAAACCCCATGAATTTCAGTCCGCGCAGATTGCTGTCCACGAGCAAATCCGCGGCGCTCGTTTTCGTTGCAGTCCCTTTTCCATAAGAGCCAAAGAGAATCGCCTGGCAAATCTGATGCCCTGCAAAAATTGGCTGTAACCGCTGCTTTATTTCGTCAAAAGAAAAAATCATCTCCGACATATCAGACCCTCCAATCCTCGAACAGAGCGGCAATGTCTTCCTGTATCTTTTTCCCGAGTGTCTCAACGTCCCGCAGCGTGATGGAGAACTTCTTTGGACTCTTAAAGCAAGAGATTTACTATGGGCGCGTCTACCATAGCTACGAGGAACTCAAGACGGCAATCGAAGAGTATATCGTCTACTATAACGAGCGCCGCATTAAGAAGTCTCTTGGTTGGATCAGTCCAGTGGAATACCGACGTAGACACTGTGCCGCATAACAAAAAGCGCAGGATTTTGCTTTCCTACGCTTTCAGGTCTAACTTTTGGGGGTCACTGCAGCCCTCGGGAGTTTCGTATCTGTCGTTCTTGCCGATCAGCGTACGAACACGACGTTTCCGTTCATGAGCATCTGGCTCTGTGCGTTTGCTGCAAGGATGCGGTCGCCATCATCGACGCTGACGACGACATTGACGGGATTCGTGGAGTTATTGCCGCCGCGCACCTGCACCGCCTTTATGATAAGCGGGCTGCCGCCAGCACGCGGGAGAGACTGTGCCGCGGAGACGCTGGCGGAGTAACCGACCATGCCCTGCGAGATTGCCTGATCGTAGTTGATGTTGCTGACGCCGTAAATGGCACGGCCGCTTGTGTCATAGATGACGGGGGAGAAGCTGGGCTTGAGCCCCATGCCGCCCGCATCGACGATAACGCCCGTATAGCCGACACCTCTCGTCTGGACCTGCGTTGTAATCTCGGCCGTAATGGTGGCGGAGATGACCGGCGGAGGCGGCGCGGGCGGCGTGTTCTCGCGGATGGCGGGAAGGATTGCCGTTGCAAGACCCTGTGTGCCGTACATCGGCATGGACATGACGACACGGTAACTGCCGTCCATCATCGCCTGCTCTTCGACGACAACGGCACCCTTGATGAGTGCGCTGACTTTCGACTTGATGATGTCGCTCGTCGTGACGAAGTTCATGACGGTCGTCTCCGCATCCACCTGCACGCCATTGATCTGCTCGGCAAGGTTGCGCTGCGCATCTACGATTGCAGCACGGCGCGCCATGATGCTCGCCTTGGATCCGTAGCTGCCCGCCGGCGGCGTGCCGAAGCCCTCTGCCGTGATCGTGCCCTGCTCCCACTGTGCGGCTGCCTCTGCTGCTTGCATCAGGGTGAGTGCGGGGACAGCGGTATCCGGCGCTGTGTAGAAGCCCGCACCAAATGCAAACACACCTGCCATTGCGCTGACGAGTGCCTTTTTCTTCAGATTTTTCATCGTTGTCGCTCCTTTACATTGTTTCAGCGGAAACAGATCCATCTGTTCACACTGCGGCCTTAGTGCTTCTTACCCTTGGTGTTGACGCCCATCTTCGTAAAGATACCCTCTTTGCCGTTCACGGCGTCCTTGGTCGCTTTTACGACGGCATTGAACGCCATCTCTTCGGAGACGTTCGCGGAGCCGAGCATGAACGCACCGCCCTCTGAGGCCATGCCTCCCGATACGCGGTTCGAGCTGCCCTTGCCCTGTCCGACGAGGACGATGCGTCCTGTCGAGACCTCGACGACGCGGATCGTGACATTTGCAACGACACTTGCCTGACTGCCGACCAGTCCGCCCGTGAGGCTGCCGAGCCCGAAGGTGTCCTCCTTCGCCGAGAGATTTGTGAGTGCGCCGAAGATCTTATACTCTGCGCCGCTCATGTTGCCGACAGCGACCGCGCTGTCGGCGCTAATAAGGCCGGTCATGCCGAGGCTTTGCTCATCCACAAGCCCTTGAAACTCGATACGCTCGACCACCTGGAACACATCGGGGCGATCACATATGAGGGCAGTGAGCGCTTCATTTGCGATGCCTGCGCGGTCCCCGAAGCCCTCCCATTTGTCCGGCACCTTGTTCTGGAAGGGCATGATGGCAACGGTGGGATTGTCGTACAGACCTGCCTGACAGACAGAACCCATCATCAGCCCTCCGAGAAGGACAAGCACGCCCATCATTTTCCTAAACATAGAATTCCTCCTTAAAATGATTGTGGACGCTGTGGTTCGCACACTGTCGACGGACGGATAACGAGGACTTAGCAGAAAACAGCAACGCGCTGCCCGCCACGGGTGCGTATTGACATCTCTCATGTCACCTGTATTTTAGCACACATTAAAAAGAATTGATACTGTAGTAAACACCAGGTAAAAAAGTCCTATTATTTGAATTCCTTCAGTTATGACGCGGGGAATTAGGTTTTTTTGAGTGCAATGTACGCTGCGATATGAAAAATTTTTTAGGAAAAAATAAAAGAACTGCCGAACGAAATACGCCGTTCGGCAGTTCTTGTGTGATCTATAGTGAGTGGTGTATCAGCGCAGTGCGATATTGATCTCACTGCCGCTGGTGCTCTCTACGAAGATGGAGAGGCTGGTATTTCGTTGGAGCATCTGGAGAATAGTGAATGGCTGCTGCGCGGAGGCAATGTCGATGGTCGTCTTGCCCGCGTTCGTGCCGCGCACGTAGACATCCTGTACGCCGCGCAGTTCTTTCAGCTCCTTTACGAGCTGCTCGACGAGGGAGAAGTTATTCGCACGGACGGTGAGCTGGATGCCGGAGAATGCGCTTGCAGCCGCCTTCAGGAATTGCTGCTCGAGCTTCTCGGCGGCCTTGACCGCTGCTGCCTGGCGCGACTTGCGGCGCGCGAGGTTGGGGCTGTTCTCGACGCCCTGACCCTCGACGGAGTAGGTACCGATGATCGTGCTCGTGCCGAAGGAGATGATCTTCAGATCAAGCTGGGTGCGTGCCGATGCCATCGGTGTCGTGATATAGCCGCCTTGGTTGTTGGGGATCTTGATGTCATAGCCTTCCGCATGACTGCGCCCGATGACGAGGTAGTCTATCGGCCGATCGGCATTGCTGCCGCCGTATGGGAGGCGGGAGTCACCACGATAGATGGCATTGAGAACGGCCGAGTCCTGGAGCTGCGAGAGGAGGTTCACGTCGACAACGTGCTTGAAGCCGACGGTGAGGAGACGCTCGTTCAGTGCGGTCTCGAGGATCGTATCATGGCCGGGGAGTGCGTAGAAGTCGTGATCAATGTCCGAATCATCCGTGAGGATGACGACACCGATGCGCGGATCGTTCAGGCGCATGACTGCATCCATGCGCTTCATAAACGCGGAGTTCGGATCGGTGTTCACATCGACGTTCGCGCGGATGCGGTACTCGCCGTTTACATTTGACTCGCTGATGACCTGGATGTTCTGAACGTAGCCCTGTGCGTGGGAGAGGATCTCGTCCAGCTCCACGGAGGTGTTCTTGACGACTGTGTTGGAGTTGATATACATGCCGGCGATCTGCTCTACTGCGGTGCGTGCCGCATCACGCATGGCAGAGTCCCGGTCAATGCCAACGCCGTCGACGATAACGGTCTGAGCGAATGCGCTCTGCGCCATCGCCATACAGAGGCAGAGTGCGATAAAAATTTTTTTCATACGAATAGAAGCTCCTTTCTTTTGTATAAAGAAACGCGCTTGTTTTCTGCATATTTATCATACCATAAAAACGGGCAAACGTATATAGGAGAAATTGGATGATATGTAAAAAGTGCCGCAGCATATTGCCGCGGCACCGTCGTCTGGGGAATTATTTCTTCTTGTTATCCAGCTCAGCAAGATCGAGGTTCTGCGAGGAACGCACGAAGTCGTTGAAGTCCTCCACAACCTCGTTGCCGTCTTCCTGACCTGCGACATAGCCGCGGAACGTACCGATGAAGCGGTTGAGGCTCGACTTGTAGGAGCCGAGCGCGGGTACATCGGGGATTTTTGCTGTGAGTTCGTTGATCTCCGTGATTTTCGCCTCGGCGGCAGCCTTGTCGATGTTCTCGTTGTCGAGCATATCGGCAAGCTCGCGCACCTTCATGTTCAGTTCGAGGAAGGCGGCGGCATTCACACGTCCCTCCTTGCGCATATCTTCGAGGCGGGCAAGCTGCACTTCCTTGAAATGTGTCGTGACAGCGGCGTCGAACTTGTCATACGCAGGCTCGAATGCGTCGTAGAGCGGGAGATACTGCGCGGTCATCTGCGCGGCGGCGGCATAGTTGTCTGCCATGTAGCCCTTGGAGGAGTAGTAGCTCTCCATCTTGTCCGCGAGCGGGGCGAGATCCTTGAGGATCGCAAGCACGGCGTCCGCTTCTGCGTCGATGTCCGGGTAGACGCCCGCAGTCTGCGGATTCGCACGCGCTTCTTCGAGATTCTTCTTCAGATCGGTGAAGTGCGGGAGGGTGACGTTGGTCATACGCTCGCCGCTGCGCATCTCCTCGAGTGAGGGGGTGATGGCATAGTCGAACGTGACAATGAAGCGATTGTAGTCGTTCGTCGCGTCGAGGTAGGGCGAGATCGCATCGATCTTGTCCTCGGTCGTGTTGCCGGCGAGCAGTGCACTCACGCCGGCGGCGGGGGTGTCGCCCTTATCGCTGCCGAAACAGCCCGTGAGGAGTACAGCGGGGGCGCACAGGAGTCCGCCGACGGCGAGGATGGAGAGTGTACGACGCATGGGATGAAACATAAAAAATCCTCCTTTGAAACAGGACACGCAGCGTACGTGTCAATGAAACAGACGAGATACGTGTGGAGGCTCGTCTAACGCTCATAACACTCATAAGTATAACGAAATAAAACACTTGTGTCAAAAATAAGACGATTGTCCTATAACAATTGAGTCAATATACCTGTGCGCATTGGTTATGGAACGACGACAACACCCCAGCTGCGTGCACCGCCGTCCCCACGCTCACGGTGACGGCGTTCTTGTTCCGCACGTCGTTCAGCGCGGCGCAGGGTCATCCAGAGGTCATTGTCTGTCTTGTCCGAGGCGTCCCACGCGCTCACAAGGTCGTTTACTGCATCCTCATAGCGCCCTGCATCGTAGGAAATCATGCCTCTGTACTGGTAGAGACGCCAGATGGGGTAGGAGCTGTTCGTATGAGGTGTGCGCTCTGCCGCTGTAAAATCTGCCTGTGCGAGGGCGTTTGCGTGTCGTTCATAGTAGGCACGGCCTCGCAGGACATAGGCATAGGCACGCGCGTCGCCCGTGATGCTCGGATCCTCCAGGAGAAGGGAGATGTCGGCAATGGCGTGTTCGTTCTCGCCGCGCAGGATCATTGCCTCCACGTCCGCAAATATGGTTTCGATGGGCGTGGGAGCACGGGAGCGCGACGCCTCTCCATAGACGGGCACGGGCGGGATGAGAATTGCGCCGTGCGGCATTGCGGGGCGGCTGCGCAGGTTGTCGTTCTCACGCTGCAGGGCGTCGCGCTCCTGCGTGAGGCGCCTGAGCTCTGCCTTGTTTTCAGCGAGCGCCTTTAGATCGATCCCCTCGGTGTCCACAGAGCAGACGAGGTGGACACGGTAGCGCCAGGCATCGCCGACAAGCTCAGGGGTCACATCCTCATGCAGGACGCGCAGAACAGCGGCGGCGACTGTGCGAATCTCGTCATGAGTCAGGGTGTAGTCCTGCGTCTCGCTGTAGCTCTCGATGTAGACGCCCGCCTGCTCCGTTGCGGAGCGCATTGCCTCGCTTCGTGCTGCATCGCGGGCACTCTTCGGCGTATCGTTGTCGCCCATCATATAGACCCCGTCTGCTTCGATGATCTCGGGGGAGGCGACGGCAACATTGGCCGCCCCTATAAGAATCAGCGCACATAGGATCATGCGCAGGATTTGTTTTACCATGATATTCACTCCCATTTGTATTGTTCCAAAATGTGATTAAAGGACGGTAAAAGAGAGATGAGACAGACGTTGATTAAAAATTTTTCTCGGCGGGGTTGACAGGAACACGGCCCTCGGGGATAATTCCACTATCGCCTGTGAGGCGGTATGCTGATTTAGCTCAGTTGGTAGAGCAGCTCATTCGTAATGAGCAGGTCGTAGGTTCAAGTCCTATAATCAGCTCCATTTGAAACAAAAGGCTTCCGAGAGATCGGAAGCCTTTTTATCATATGAGAGGAGCTTTGCGATGAAGGGACAGGGGCGCGTCTATTTTTACGCCATCAGTGCGGTAGTGATCTGGTCAACGCTCGCGGCGGTAGCAAAGAGTATTCTCACCGTGATTCCGACATTTGAGGCGCTTTTTCTGAGTAGCCTCATCGCATCGATCTTCCTGCTTGTCCAGCAGGGCGTACGCGGGGGGCTACAGGTATTCCGCGCGTATGACGGACGCAGCTACCTCGCGATGGCGGGGCTGGGATTTGTCGGGCTCTTTGTCTACTCGGGACTCTATTTCTATGGGCTGACGCAGTTGACTTCGCAGGAGGCGTGCATTCTCAACTATCTCTGGCCGATGATGATCGTCCTCTTTGCGGCACTGCTTCTCGGGGAACAGATCACCCTGCGTACTGCCGCCGCGCTGCTTCTCTCGTTCTCGGGTGTACTGGTGCTGACGCTCGGCAAAGAGGGGCGTGCGGATGGAAATGCCGTCCTCGGCGCGCTCGCCTGCGTGCTGGCGGCAGTCTGCTACGGGCTGTTCTGCGTGCTGAACCGGAAGCGGAATGCGGATCCGACGGTGCTGATGACGGTCGAGTGGGGCGTGACCGCGCTCTGCGCCCTGCCGGTGATGCTCATGACAGAGACGTGGGTTCCGCTCTCGTGGTCGCAGTGGGGCGGGATGCTCTGGTTCGGCATCTTTGTCAACGCCGTGGGTTATCTCTGGTGGGCGATGGCGCTGCAGGAGGCGCAGAACGCAGCAATGGTGGCGAACCTCGCCTACTTTGTGCCACTCCTCTCGCTCGTCGTCTCTGCCGTCATGCTCGGGGAGGAGATGTCGCGCGCCGCGCTCCTCGCGCTCTTCCTCATCATGGGCGGGATCCTCTTGCAGAGTGTGCGGCGGGGGAAGGTGCGTTGAAAAACAAAAGGAGGGCTGCTCTCGGAGCGCCCCTTCCACCGCTTACGCGGTCCCCCTCCCCCGTTGTGAACGGGGGAGGCTGAGGTTACGGCATATTAGCTTCCCCCGCCGAAGCGGGGGAAGTGGCGAGCTTGCGAGCCGATAGGGGCGCCCCAAATGAAGCCTTTATTCATCCGGCAGCGCCGCGTGCAGCACGTCGCCGATCGGCTCGCGGATGACGAGCTCGGCATGGCGGTCTGCACTCGTCTCACTCTTGTTAATGAGGACGAGATGTGCCCCGCGGAAGTAGTTGATGAGCCCCGCCGCAGGGTAGACGATGAGTGACGTGCCGCCGATGATGAGCGTGTCCGCCGCGCGGATTGCCGCGACTGCGCCGGCGATGGTGTCATTGTCGAGACTTTCCTCATAGAGCACAACATCGGGGCGGACGATGCCGCCGCAGCTGCAGTGAGGGATGGGGCGGTGGTGGAGGATGTAGTCGAGTTCGTAATGCGTCCCGCAGTCCATGCAGTGCGCACGGCGAATCGAGCCGTGCAGCTCGTAGACGGTCTGTGAGCCTGCCGCCTGATGGAGTCCATCGATGTTCTGTGTTACGATCGCCGCGAGAATGCCGCGCCGCTCCAGCTCCGCAAGCGCGTAGTGCCCGGGATTCGGCTCCGCTGCAAGGTAGACAAAGCGTCGTCGGTAGAAATCGAAAAACTCCTCCGGATGCGCCATGAGGAAGCTGTGCGATGCCATCTGCTCAGGTGCGAACTCCTGATGCAGCGTCTCGCTGTAGATCCCGCCCGCGCTGCGAAAGTCTGGAATGCCCGACTCCGTCGACATGCCCGCCCCGCCGAAGAACACTGCGCGGCGGCTTCCTGCTAGGATTTCTTTGAGTCTCGCGATCTTGTCCATCGTGTACCTCCTTGCTTGACATTTTGTGGGGGGTGGATATAATGAGAATACAAAAGGACGACTGGTGATTGGATCCGCCGGTCTCTCCGCAGAATTTTATGTTCTTGAAAGAGGAGCCGACGTGAACCGCGCGTACGGTTCTTTTTTCTGTTATTTAATCAGAAATATAAGGAATCACTGATAAAATGAAGTCTGTTAGATTGGTGCAGATTTTTTGTCCTGTCAAGAAGACAAACCGGACGCATAGCAAAGGCTATGTGGAGGATTTGTCGACACAGACAGGGCGGAAAAGATGCGCCAAGATGGCAGTGCTGAATTTATCAGTGATTCCGTAATGTTGACCACGAGCGTTGCCGCTGCAATCAGAAGCGAGAGCTTTTCAAAAAGCGTTACGCACATCACCCCCACAAAGGGAGTAAACCGACATTCACCAGTCGATGGGTTCATTATAGCACATAGATTCGTTATAATAAAGTATAAAGGGGCTGTTGCAGGAAGCTAGAAAACTTCGTGCAACAGCCCTTGTCTATGGCAGCGGTATCGCTACAAGCGCCCCTTCCACCGCTACGCGGTCCCCCTCCCCCGTGACGCACGGGGGAGGCTAGAATTATCGAATCTTAGCTTCCCCCGTCAGAGCGGGGGAAGTGGCGAGTGCAGCGAGCCGATAGGGGCGTTCGTGCAACAGCCCCTTTTGCGTGCGATGGGGAAATCAGAAATTGTACGTTCCGCCAAGGATGAAGTGACGGCTCGGCGCGGCATATGCACCAAGCGTCGTATAGCCGATGGTCTCATAGCTCTCATCCGTGAGGTTCAGTGCCTTCAGATAGACCTTGAACTCCGGCGAGATGTGATAGTTCACGCCGAGGTCGAGCGTCAGATAGCGGGAATCTGTAAAGCGCTCTTTGCTGCGTCCCGTTACATAGTTGAGGTCGAGATCGGCGTCCCATTTCCCCTGCGTGTAGGAGAGTCCGAGATTGTAGCCGTTCGGGCGGGTATTTGTGGAGAGGTAGCCTTTATAGCGGTCGGTAGATTCGACGTGTGCATAGCTGTATGCGGCGCGAATCGTCCACATATCGCTCGCCCGATAGCGTGTGCTCAGTTCCATCCCACGCCGATCCTCACGCTCCGTGTTGTAATAGCTTGTGCGTCCGCTCCATACCCAGTTCAGCGCGTTTTTCACCTTGCTGCGGTAGAGGCTAGCGGACACATTCCACTTGCGCGTGATCTGACTGTCAGCACCGATGGTGAAGGTGTGGGACTTCTCCTGCTTGAGATTCGGGTTGCCAAGCATGAACGCTGTATTGGCATGGAGCATCTTGAGCGTCGGGTTGTTGACTGCCTGTCCCCACGAGATGTAGGCGTGCGTTTTGCGGTCAAACTTCTTGTTCAGGCTGATGTGCGACGCGACATCGGAGCCGTATTCGTTGTGATGCTCTAAGCGCGAGCCGAGTTTGAACGCGTAGCCGTGTCCGAGCTGCCAGTCGTCTTCGAGGAAGAGTGCCTTGGTTGTGGCGGACACATCAAGCGTTCCGCTGTTCTCCTCGTGCATCTTGTCACGCGCCCAGAGGACTCCCGCGACGAGCATATTTTTATTGCCGAGCATCCAGAGTTTTTGTCCCTCGAAGGTATCGCGGCGGAGGTTGTGGGTGTAGGGGGACGGTCCGAACGAGGAATCAAAAGGACCGTCGGCATTCGATGTGCTGTGATAGTAGCGCAGGAACGTGCCCTCGCCGTCCTTTTTCGCGCCGAACATATAGCTTATGCCGTATACACTGTCCGTCGTACGTAGACGGGATTTGTAATAAGGGATGCCTTCTTTCGGGTCGCCGAGGAAAATGCCATAGCCGTCGTCTGCTTCATGGCGGCTGTAGTCCACGGTCAGGCGGTCGTTGCCCATGATACGGTCATAGGCGATGTTATAGTCTGTATGCTCAATATCACTGTTTCCGAAGGTGCGTTTGTTTCCTTCGGCATTTTTATACTGGAAATCCTTGCGGCGCTCATGTGCTGCGCCGATACGGATCATATTCTTTTCATCGCCGCCGCTGACGTTTATCCCCGCACGTTTCTCACCCCACGAGCCGAGCTGTATGTTGACGGAGCCGCTCGGTTTCCCCGCCGCCGGACGCTTCGTGATGATGTTAACCACACCCGAGACGGCGCGTTCGCCGTACAGCGAGGAGTTTGGCCCGCGCACGATCTCGATCCGTTCCACCTCGCCGATGGCAACCTGATCAACGTTGATTGCGTTATCATCGCCGCTGACCATGAGGTGATCCCAGTTGACCTTTTTGCCGTCCACCATGACGAGGACGCGTGTGTCGCCGTTGATGACCGGGTAGGCGGCAAAGCCCTTCTGCACGATGTTGATGTTTGCACCCTTGAGGGCATCGGAGACACTCTTGTAGTTGCCGCGCTCGATCTGCTCCTCCGAGATCAGCGTGACATCCGCCGGCACGTCGCTGATTGCCGTCTCGCTGCGGCTCGCCGTGACGACGATATCGTCCAGTGTGTAGGACTGCATCGCTTCACCTGCTGCCTCCTCCGCACTTGCCGGTGCTGCTGCACAGCCCATGCCAACGGTGAGTGCGCCCGCAATCAGTCCGCTGAGTATTGATTTTTTCATCTTTTCATCCCTTCTAATTCATCCCTGAGGGCATCCAGCCCTGCGGCTATATCTTCAAGCGCCGTGATACAGCGCCCATTCCCGTTGTTGACATCGGAAAAATTCACGATGATGATGCGATTTTCCCGTACGGCTTTCATATTTTGGAGATTTGGATCGCCGCGCAGCTCCGCGCGTGCCTCCTCCTCCGTGCAATCCTCCGGATTCACATAGATGATGACCTCGGGCGCAAAGCCAAGGACGCGCTCGGGACCGACGGCGCGCATCTGGCGGTCGACGATGTTGTCCGCCCCCGCCTTGCGTGCGATGTCGTCGATGATGTAGGCAGGGCCGTACATGCTGTAGAGACTGCTGCCGTGCGCCTGTAAGATCATCGCAGTATAGCGCTGTCCGCGCGCCGCTGTCCGTGCCTCCACAACGGCGACGCGCTCCTTCAGCCCTGCGGTATACGCCGCCGCACGCTCCTCCACACCGCAGATATGACCCATATCTGCGATAAACGGATAGACCGTTTCCTCTAGGCTCGGGTGTCCCTTGCGCACGGTGGCGGGGACAATGTACGCACCGATGCTGCGGTCGAAATAGGAATAGACATCGCCAAGCGCCTCGGGCGTAAAATGATGCGACCACCCGATGATGAGATCGGGGCGGAGCGCCACAACCTCCTCACGGCTCGGGACGTAGGGCGCGGCAAGAATCGGAAGTGCCGCGTATGCGTCTGCGTAGGCGGGCGGCTCTGCACCGTAGGGTGCAATCGTTCCGATGATGCGATCCGAAAGGCCAAGGTCGATGAGCAGCTCCGTCGCCCCCGGGTAGGAGACGAGCACGCGCTCCGGTGTATGGGCGAGTGTGAACGCAGCAGGACGTCCCTCACTGTCCGATGTTGTGTATGCAATGCCGTCCGACACCGTGTCCCTCGCGTACGAGCCGCGCCCATCGGTCGCCGCGAGCGATAGGATGAGGGCGCTGAAGGCGAGCAGGGGGAGGAGGCGCAGCATATTAGTGATGCGGCGGAGTGTCCTTCCCTTTGTCTGCGTCGCATTCATGGCATCTGCTCCGTGCGGTAGTCGACAAGCGGCAGCCCCGCCGCATCGTAGGTAACGTTTGCACGCACGCCGTAGATGTGTGCGAGCATTTCCTCTGTGATGATGTCCCTCGGCGTGCCGATCCGTTCGATGCGCCCCGCCTTCATGACGACGAGGAGGTCGGCGTACATCGCCGCGAGGTTGAGGTCGTGGAGCGCGGCAATCACGCCGATACCGAGGCTTTTGACCAGCTCAAGTATATGCAGCTGATACTTGATGTCGAGATGGTTTGTCGGCTCATCGAGGATGAGCAGCTGCGGCTCCTGCACGAGACAGCGCGCGAGCATGACGCGTTGCTGCTCGCCGCCCGAGAGTTCATTGAAGGAGCGCTCGGCCGCGTCCGTCATGCCGACGCGCGCAAGCGCCGCAGAGACGAGTGCGCGATCCTCCTCCGTGTCCTCCTCGAAGCTCTCCTTGTACGGAGCGCGTCCCATGAGGGCGATCTCCTCCACGCTGAAATCAAAGTCGACGGCGTGGAACTGCCCCATGACACCGATCTCCTGTGCCGCCGCGCGCAGCGGGATGTCCGCAATCGGTGTGCCATCCATCGTAATCTTTCCCGTCTGTACGCGGTGGACGCGGTAGAGGTGCTTCAGCAGGGTGGACTTGCCGCAGCCGTTTGGTCCAAGGAGTGCGACGAAGCGATCAGCGGGGAGATCGGCGGTGATGCCGTGCAGGATCTCCTTTGCACCGATGCAGAATTTCAGACCTTCGATGTGAATATTTTTCATCGTCCGCCTCCGAAGTTTCCGCTGCTGCCGAAGAGCAGCTTCATGAAGAGCGGTGCGCCGATGAGTGCGGTGATGATGCCGATGGGCAGATCGCCCGCCGGCAGGAGGGTGCGTGCGAGCAGATCGGAGGCAACGAGGAACATTGCGCCGACGAGGAGTGCGGCGGGCAGCAGCCGACGATGGGACGCACCCGTAAACGCACGCACGAGATGCGGGACGACCAGTCCGACAAAGCCGATGATGCCGCAAGTTGCGACGAGGACACCCGTGAGGAGTGCGAGGAGCCCCATGTAGAGACGTCGTTTTGCACTCGCATCAATGCCGAGCGTCACGGCCAGCTCCTCGCCGAGTAGGAGCACATCGAGTGTGCGCAGCTGGGAGAGAAAATAGATGGTGAGCGCGGTGACGATGAGGACGGGGAGGAAGAGGCTGTGCCACTTCGCATCAGCAAGGCTGCCCATCGTCCAGAACGCCGCCGATTGCATCCCCTCCGCGTCCGCCGCCATATAGACGATAAAATTGGTCGCTGCGACGCAGAGTGCGCTGATCGCCGCACCCGCGAGCACGAGCTTCACGGTCGAGACGCGCCGATGAATCCCCGCGAGCATGAGGACGGCGAGCGTCGCAAGGATTGCCCCGAGGAAGGCCGCGCCCGGCACACCAAAGGGGATTGCCGCCGTCCCAATGAGGATCGCGAGTGTTGCGCCGACGGATGCGCCCGAGGCAATGCCGAGGATGAACGGCTCCGCAAGCGGATTCTGCACACTCGCCTGCATGACGACACCCGCAAGCGCCAGTCCTGCCCCTGCCGTCATTGCGAGCAGGACGCGCGGCACACGCAGCGACCATATAATGTCCGTGAGCGCAGGATCAACGGCGGGGATGCGCCCCGCGAGCTTTGCCGTGATGATGGCGAGCGTATCGGCGAGCGGCACGGAGACACTGCCTGCCGATATTGCACAGACAGCTGCGAGGACGAGAAATATGGTGAGCGCGAAGGGCGAGGAGAGTAGTTGGCGGATAGGCAACGCAGGCTCCTTTCTGAGAGTACATTGAAACGTTCTTAAAAGCGAATGATATTCATGTTGAGAATACGGCATTTTATAGTCGCTGTCAATGAAAATCTTTCGCAAAATAAAATCCGCCTGCACCGCGCGGGTACAGACGGGAAATGGGAGGTTTGGGAAGTGTTATGCGTCGAGGTCGATGTCGAGGACGCCCGCCGCATAGGAGGCGGCCTCATAGCGCTGAATGAGTACGTGGATGTGGCCGTCGGCATCCATGTAGATGTCCTTGGGCGCCGTTTCAAGCGCCTTATATCCTTCGGGAGCGCCGTTCTTCGGCTCCGTGAGGCGGCGGTTCAGCGCGTCCAGCGTATAGCGACCGGCACGATCCTTTCGATCCGACATCTGCTGCACGTCGTCGAGGGTGAGAGCCTTGCCGTCGGACAGGCGGAAGAGATAGCCGCGCGTGTAGGACATCGGAGGTGCTGCGCCCTCTTCGGAGATGACCTGCTCCGTTTTCAGGCTGAGCAGGTCGCCGCTGCTGTTTGTGATCTTGTACCTCATCTGGGCAGAGGCCTTTTTGCTGCCCATGCGTGCCATATCGATTTCCTGCATGAATGCCTTTACATCGTCCTCGATCACGGTGTTGATGCGCTGCTGTGCGTCAGGTGCGTCGGTTTGGACGATGGGATAGGTGAGGACTGCGCCCTCGCTGGTCTCCTGTCCGTCTGTGACGGTCGGCATGGCAAGTGCCGCGCCGGAGAGCATTGCTGTCATTGCCGCGGTAAGCGCCGCGGCGCGCAGAGTTTTCTTCATCATGGTTCCTCCGTTGTTCTCTAAGGGATCAGCGATTCCTTAATTATTATCGACGAATGATAGTGTAGCAGATCGAATGGAGGAGGGCGTAAGGATAGCGTTATATATCCGTAAAAATCCGGCGCCTGTGATTTCTTGATTTTTGGAAGAAGTGTCCCTATAATGAAAATAAAAAGACAGCCAATATGAACCGTTTTCGGAGGGAGACCGATGAAATGAAGACCATCAAAATGTTCATCGACGGCAGACGCGTCGCGGGGGAGGACACGCTTCCCGTCCACAACAAGGCGACGGGGGAGCAGATCGCCGAGATTGCCGCGGCAGGCGAAAAGCAAGTGCGTGCGGCAGTGGATGCAGCGGAGCGAGCCTTTCATGAGGCACGGCTCAGTCCCTACGAGCGTTACGAGATCCTCATGCGCGCGGCAAACCTCATGCATGAGCGCCGTGAGGAGTTCGCGGCGACACTCTCAGCGGAGGCGGGCAAGCCGATCCGCGACGCACGCGGCGAGATCGACCGCGCCTATCAGACTTTCATCCTCTCGGCGGAGGAGGCGAAGCGTCTGCGCGGTGACACCGTACCGATTGCGGGTGCACCGGGGTGCGGAGGCCGCATGGCGTTCACGATCCGCCGTCCGCTTGGCGTCGTCTGCGCGATTACGCCGTTCAACTTCCCCGTGAACCTTGCGGCACACAAGATCGGCCCGGCGCTTGCGGCCGGCAATACCGTCGTCTATAAGCCCGCATCGGCGACCCCGCTTACGGCTTCACTCCTGTGCGACGTGTTTCAAGAGGCGGGGCTTCCTGCGGGCTGCCTCAATCTCATATATGGGGCAGGAGAGTCGATCGGGGGTATCCTCACAGCAGATGACCGTATTCGGATGTTCTCGTTCACGGGCAGTGTGCCCGTCGGCAAGGCGCTTCATGAGGCGGTGGGTTTTCGCCGTATCTCGCTCGAACTTGGATCGAACTCCGCGAATATCGTGCATGAGGATGTGGATGATATCACGTGGGTTGCCGAACACTGCGCACGCCATGCGTTCGTGAATGCGGGGCAGGTCTGCATCTCCTGCCAGCGTGTCTATGTATCGCGCAGCATCTACGAGGAGTTCTGTACTGCGGCAGTTGAGGCGGCACAGAATTTCCAGAGCGGCGATCTCATGGATGTGCACACACAGATCGGCCCCATGATCTCCGAGCGAGAGGCCCAGCGCATCGAGGAGTGGGTAGATGAGGCGGAGGATGAGGGGGCGCGCGTGCTCACGGGCGGCAATCGACGGGGTGCGTTCTATGAGCCGACTGTGCTGACGGACGTTACCCCAGCGATGAAGATTGTCTCCGAGGAGACCTTTGCGCCTGTCGTCAGCATCATCCCCTATGATACGATAGAGGAGGCTGTTGCAGCGGTCAACGATACGCGCTACGGACTGCAGGCAGGCGTCTTCACGCACTCCCTCGCTGTCGCGAACTACTGCGCTGAGCACCTCGAGGTCGGCGGCGTCATCATCGGTGACGGCGCAACCTTCCGCATGGACAATATGCCCTACGGCGGCGTCAAGGACAGCGGCATCGGCCGCGAGGGACCTGCCTATGCCATCCGTGAACTCACCGAGGAGAAGCTCATCGTGTTGAACATCGAGGGATAGATGTTGTTGCTCCGTCAAAAAACGGTCACGCAATATGCGTGACCGTTTTTGTCGTTGTATTATCTTTTCTCTGTGAGGACACGTCCCTCTTTGCCCGTCATGTGGGCGATGCTCATCTCGAGCATACAGAACCGCTCCCATGTACGGTCGATCATCTCGTTGTGCTGCTGCTCAGTATTGTCGGGCGCGTATTTGAGGGAGAGCTTGCGGACGGCAATACGCTTTTCCTCCTCGTCCTCGATGATGCGGATGCTGCCGAAGACAATAACGCTGCGGTATGCAGTCGTGTATTTCTCGGGGATGACCTCATCCTGATCGATCACGGCGAAGGATGCGTTCGGATTCCGCTGGATGGCGTCGATCTTATGCCCCTCGAGCGCACTGTGGAAGTAGATGTGCTCGCCGTCATAGACGTAGCTGATGGGCACGGCGTATGGGAATGCCTTGTCACCCGTGAGGGCGAGTACGCCTGCCGTTCCGCGCAGAAGCACAGCCTCCGTCTCCTCTGGTGAAAGCTGCTGTACCTTGCGGCGCATTTTGTGGAACATCACGCACCTCCATATCAAAAAAAGGAGGATATCCGAATGGATTCCTCCGTATATGGTCAAAAATGGTGGAGACGAAGAGGATTGAACTCTCGACCCCCAGATTGCGAACCTGGTGCTCTCCCAGCTGAGCTACGTCCCCGTGACTGACAAGGGACATTATAACGCGCACACGGGGAAAATGCAAGCGGTTTTTTTACCGCATCTCACGCAGCACATCCGCTGCGATCTGCTCGGCGGTGAGGTGATACTCACGCGCAAGGGCGGCGGGGGTGTAACGGTTGAAGAACTTCTTCGGCAGACCGTAGTTCTTCACGCGTACACTGTCCTGTGCTCCGTAGAACGCGGCGACCTTCTGACCAAACCCGCCGTCGAGGATGCCGTCCTCGACGGTGAGGATGAGGCGGTGCTTTGCACGAAGCGAATCGAGCAGCTCCGCATCAAGCCCCGAGAGATAGAGCGGATTGATGACGGTCGCATGCAGCCCTTCGCGCGCGAGTTCCTCTGCCGCTGCGGACGCGAGCGCGGCGAAGTTGCCGACGCCGATGAGCGCGACATCCGCGCCCTCGGTCACCACGATGGATTTGTTCAGCGTGCCGTAGTCCGCACGCACCGGGTAGGGGCTTTCATCGTAGCCCGTGTACGGCATGCGGATCATGACAGGGTGCTCGCGCTGCTCGACCGCCCAGCGCAGGACGGCGATGTGCTCGGCGACGCTCGTCGGCGCGAGATAGACGAGGTTCGGGATGTTGGAGAAGATGGAGATGTCATAGAAGCCGAGGTGCGTCACATCGGTCGAACGGTAGAGCGATGTGCCTGTCGCGAGAAAGACGGCGGGGCTGCGGTTGATCGCAACATCCTGCGCCATTTGGTCGTATGTGCGCTGAAAGAAGCTGCTGTATGTGCCGAAGATCGGGCGTGCGCCGCCGCGCGCGAGTCCGGATGCCATAGCGACGGCGTGCTCCTCGGCGATGCCTACGTCAAGATATTGGCTGCCGAGCTGTGCGCGGTCGGCGGGGCTGAGGTTGATGCCGCCGACGATGCCTGCCGACAGGTAAATAAAATTCGGGTGCTTTTTCGCCGTTTCCAGAACGAAATCCACGGTTGCTGCAGCGTATGGGTCGGGCTTGGCAGGCTTCTTGGCGATGCCGTTTTCAAGATGAAAGGGTGCATGACGGTGCCAGCCCTCGGGATCCGCCTCGGCGAAGGTCAGCCCCTTGCCCTTTTGCGTATGAATATGGATGACAATGGGGTGCGGCGTGTCCTTGACTGCGCGGAACACGCGAATGAGCTCCTCGACGTCGTTGCCGTCCTTCACATAGCGATAGTCCAGCCCCATTGCGCGAAAAAGGTTGTCCGGTGCAGTGCCGTTTGTCTCACGCAGCTCTTTGAACTTACGGTACATTCCGCCGTGGTTCTCAGAGATGGATTGGTCGTTGTCATTGAATACGATGATGAAGTTCGTGCCCAACTCACCGACGACGTTCAGACCCTCGAGTGCCTCACCGCCCGACATCGAGCCGTCGCCGACGAGCGCAACAATGTTCTCCGTACCGCCGGCGAGATCGCGTGCTTTTGCAAGTCCAGAGGCGAGACTGATGGCGGTCGAGGTATGCCCTATGTTGAAGATATCGTGTGTGCTCTCGTCCGTGTTTGTGAAGCCGGAGACGTCGCCGTATTCTGCCTCGTTGACGTATGCACCGGCGCGTCCTGTAAGCATCTTGTGGGGGTAACACTGGTGGGACACGTCGAAGACGATCTTATCGCGCGGTGAATCAAACACCGTGTGGAGTGCGATGGTCGCTTCGATGATGCCGAGATTCGGTCCGATGTGCCCGCCAATGAGGCTTGTGCGGTGGATGAGTGCCGTACGCATCTCCTCTGCGAGGAGGCGTCGCTGCTCGGCAGTATAGCCCTTGATGTCCGCAGGGCTGCTGATATGTTCAAGATACAAGGCGGATGCCCTCCTAGGTTGACATTTGTGAATGAACCGTTCTCATTATAGCATAAATTCTGAGAAAATAGCACGATCGGATAAATTTTAGTTATTTTCCAGACAGAACAGAAAGCAAAACGCCTCGGAACATATCTCCGAGGCGTTGTACAGGTATTATTCGATGTGGGGCGCAATTCATTCAGCGCGTATCACCGCAGTGTCGCCAGCGTATCCGCGGCGATCTGGTCGGCGGTGAGGTGGTGCTCGCGCGCAAGCTCGGCGGCGTCGTAGCGGTCGTGGAACTCCTTCGAGAGTCCGTAGCAGCGCACGCGGACGGCTGCGTCCATGCCGTAGAATGCCGCGACCTTCTGCCCGAAGCCGCCGTCGAGGATGCCGTCCTCGAGCGTGAGGATGAGGCGGTGCTTTTCCTTGAGGCGGTCAAGGAGGGCGGTGTCGAGACCCGAGAGAAAGATCGGACTCACGACGGTCGCCTTGATCCCCTCTGCCTCAAGCTGTGCGGCGGCAGCGCCCGCAAGCGCGGCAAAGTTGCCCGCACCGATGAGGGCGACATCTGCGCCCTCCTGCACGACCTGATATTTGTTCAGCGCACTGTAGTCTGTGCGCACGGGATAGGGGCTTTCCTCATAGCCGCCGACCGGCATGCGGATCATGACGGGATGGCGCGTCTGCTCCACCGACCAGCGCAGCACGGCCTCATACTCCGGGAGGCTTGCGGGTGCGAGGAATACGAGGTTCGGAATGTTCGCGAAGATCGGGATGTCGAAGAAGCCGAGGTGCGTCACATCGTTCATATAGTAGATGGACGCGCCGACGGAGAGAAAGACGGCGGGGCTGTTGTTGACAGCGACATCCTGCGCCATCTGATCGTAGACGCGCTGGAAGAATGTGCTGTACGTGCCGAAGATCGGGCGCGCGCCGCCGCGTGCGAGTCCCGATGCCATCGCGACCGCGTGCTCCTCGGCGATGCCCACGTCGACGTACTGACTGCCGAGTTCCGTGCGATCCTTGGGGGAGAGTCCGATGGCGCCCATCGTACCCGCCGCGAGAAAGACGATGTTCGGATTTGTCCGCGTCTGTTCCTTGAGGAAGGCCTTTGTCGCCTCCTGATATGGATCCGTGTATGGATGTTTCAGCGCGCCCGTTTCCATGTCGAATGGCATACGATAGTGCCAGGTCTCGGGATCCTCCTCGGCAAACTGGTAGCCCTTGCCCTTCTGCGTGACGATATGCACAACGACGGGCTTTGTACTGTTCTTGACCGCAGAGAACGCCGCAATCAGTGCCTCGCAGTCGTTGCCGTCCGCCACATAGCGGTAGTCGAGTCCCATCGCGCGGAAGAGGTTGTCCTCCGCTGCGCCGTTTGTCTCGCGCAGCTCCTTGAACGTGCGGTACATCCCGCCGTGGTTCTCTGCGATGGAATGCCCGTTGTCGTTGAATACAATGATGAAGTTCGTCTCCATCTCACCGACGACGTTCAGCCCCTCAAGTGCCTCGCCGCCCGACATGGAGCCGTCGCCGATCAGGGCGATGATGTTCTCCCTGCGCCCCGCGAGATCCCGCGCCTTTGCAAGACCCGAGGCGAGACTGATCGAGGTCGACGTGTGGCCGATGTTGAAGAAGTCGTGCGGGCTTTCCTCCGGATTCGTATAGCCCGACACCTCGTCGTACTGCGCCTCGTTGATGTACGCCTCCACGCGTCCCGTCAGCATCTTGTGCGGGTAGCACTGGTGCGATACGTCATAGATGATCTTGTCCGTCGGCGAGTCAAAGACCGTGTGCAGTGCAATGACCGCCTCAATGATGCCGAAGTCCGGACCGAAATGCCCGCCGTGAATGCTTGCACGCTTTAGGAGTGCGTCGCGCATTTCCTGTGCGAGCACTCTGCGCTGCTCCGCCGTATAGCCCTTGATGTCGGCGGGCGATGTGATCGTTTCCAAATACATAGAAATCCCCCTTTGCAAGATCATTTCCCTGAGCGAATTATATCACCGAAATGTACATGAATGTCAAGGAGCGTAGCAAATGCAACGGATTATTTTCAGAGAGCAGTGGTAAAGTAAACGCCGAAACTGTGACAGAAATTTTGATGGAGGATACATATGAAGGAATGTAAGATGAAGGGCAGCCGCATTGTCATCAGTGAGGTCATGATGCCGAGTCAGACGAACCCGAACGGGAATGTGCACGGCGGCGAGATTATGAAGCTGATGGACTCGGCGGCGTATGCGGCGGCGCGGCGCTATGCGCGTTCGAACGTGGTCACGGCGCGCGTGGATGAGCTGGAGTTCCATCTGCCGATCCGCATCGGCGATCTCGTCGTTGTAACGGCAGACATCGTCTACGTCGGGCACAGCTCGATGGAGGTTGCGGTCAACGTCATCGTCGAGGATCTGGACGACGGCGGCGATCCGCAGCTCGCGCTCTCGGCGTACTTTACCATGGTTGCACTCGACCGCAATGCACGTCCGAAGTCCGTGCCGCCGCTCACGCTCGATACCGAGGAGGCGCGTGCCGCGTTCGAGGAGGGCAAGCGCCGCTACGCAGAGCACAAGGCACGCAAGCGCCGCACTGTCACACCTGCGGGCGGCTGCGTCTGTGAGGCCATTGCGCAGCAGACCACGGCGGCGAACGAAGCGCACACGCCGAACGAAGCGAAGAAGTAAAAACAGCACTTCGTATATTGTAAACGAAAAGGGGGTGTTGCACGAACGCCCCTATCGGCTCGCTGTGCTCGCCACTTCCCCCGTTGTGACGGGGGAAGCTAAGATACCATAATCCTAGCCTCCCCCGTGAGACACGGGGGAGGGGGACCGCGTAAGCGGTGGAAGGGGCGCTTGTAACGATATCGCTGACATAATGGATAAGGGGTGTTGCACGAAGTTTTTGGCTTCATGCAACACCCCCTTTCTTGTGTGGGGGATTTAGTCGATTGCTCCTTCGAGTTCTAGCAAATACTCCTTTTTGTCCAGTCCGCCCGCATAGCCCGTGAGGCTGCCGTTTGCGCCGATCACCCTATGGCAGGGGACGATGATCGAGATCGGATTGCGCCCGACCGCGCCGCCGACCGCCTGCGCCGACATACGTTTTCCTGTCTTTTTCTCAAGACGTTTCGCGATCGCCCCATAGTTCGTCGTCTCCCCGTATGGGATTGTCCGCAGGATCGCCCATACCGACATCTGAAACGCCGTGCCTGTGGGATTGAGCGCAGGGCTGAAGTCTGGCTCCTTGCCGTCGAAATACAGATCGAGCCACCGCATGACATCTCCGAACAGGGGGAGGTCTTTTTTGCGCCCTGGCGAAAGATCAGGGAAATCTCTCTCCCCATCGAAGTACAGCCCCGTGAGTGCCATGCCGTCACTCGTAAGCGTGATCCCGCCGAGCGGGGAATTGTAGTGTGCTGTGTAGATCATTGGAATCCCTCCTGCTGTTATTCTATTATAGAAGAAAAGTGTCCTTTTTCAAAATGTCGCCTGTCATGCGACCACCCGTCCTCGCTTCCCTGCTATACTCGACACCATAGAAGAGGTCACACAGTATAGAGGAGGAGATCATCATGGCAGAGGCAAAGACGAACGGACAGACGGAACTCGTATTCATCTTGGATCGGAGCGGGTCGATGGAGGGGCTGGAGAGCGACACCATCGGCGGATTCAACGGCATGATCGCGCGGCACAAAGGGAACGGGGGGGATGTGCTCGTCTCGACGGTGCTCTTTGACCATGAGGACGCGGTCATTCATGACCGCGTGCGGATCGCAGAGGTGCCAACGCTCACGGACAAGGAGTACTACACGCGCGGCTCAACGGCTCTGCTCGATGCGATGGGCGGCGCGATCCACCACATCAAAAACGTGCACAAGTACGCCCGCCCCGAGGATCGTCCCGCACGCACCATGTTCATCATCACCACCGATGGCATGGAGAACGCAAGCACGTGCTATACGGCGGATCAGGTGCGTGCGATGGTGAAGAAACAGGAAAAGGAGGCGGGTTGGGAGTTCGTCTTCTTGGGGGCGAACATCGACGCAGTGCAGGTCGCAGGCGGACTTGGCATTCACGCCGAGAATGCTGTCGAGTTTGCCTGTGACGCGGCGGGGGTGCGCGAGAACTTCGCGTCGCTTGCGGAGATGACCTGCGCATTTTCTGCGGTGGGCGAAGTGCCGACCGGATGGTCGGAGAAGATCGGTAAGCACCTCGCAAAGAAGAAGAGAGGTCGCCGCTGAACGAGAACGAAAAGCTTCCCCTGCTGCAGCGGGGGAGGTGGCGAACGAAGTGAGCCGGTGGGGGCGCTTGCTGCGATATCGCAAATATCAACAAGGACGGTTGTATCTGTGGTAAATCAATGAAAACAAATCTCTTGCAGGGACAAAACCCCTGTGTTAAAATTTTATGAAAAGAAACTGAGAGGGGCATGTCCATGATACCGCTGCACAAAACGCCATCTGCAGAGCTTCTTGCAAAGATTCGCCGCTATATCGCCGAGCACCTGCTCGATGTCGGTGACGTGATTGAGGAAGCACAGTGCAAGATGCAGCATCCTGCGCCGCGCCCCTTTGAGGAGGTGCGCGAGCGGCACGGCATTGCGCGCAGCCCCGGCGTACATGAAGAGCCCCGCGCATTAGGCGTCCAGCCTCCCTGTCTGCATGTTGGTCTGGACGGCATTCTCTCGCGCCTCAAGAGCAAACTCGACAAGCCGAAAGAAACTTTCTCCGAACGCCTCCTGCGCCTCATCAGCGAGCGCGGTATGACCGATGCGGAGGCGTACAAGCGCGCGGGCGTTGATCGCAAGTATTTCTCCAAGATTCGTAACGGACAGGCACCGTCCGCGAAGGTCATCTATGCATTTATCTTTGCACTCAGGCTGAACATCGACGAGGCACGGGATCTCCTCGCGAGCGCGGGGTACAGCATCTCGCCGGCAAGCAAATTCGATCTCGTCATGGAGTTCTGCATCATGGAGGGCTACGATATCGACACGGTGAACGGAATCCTGTACGAGATGGGGATGGATGTGCTGTGACGTGAGACTTTTTACTATACCGATAAAGAAAATGTCGCCCGCTGGGCGACCTGCGGCGATGGATGTTTTGCTGGAATGAGCATAGATGAAGGCGAAAACGTTAGGAGGGGAGTGTGGGTGAACGATGGATATGATGCGGGAGGAACACAGGGGCGGAGTGCTTTGCTGGCGTGACGAACGTCCTTGATTCCTTAAGGAATCGGGCATTGTCAGATTGGAGGAGACGAACATGGCTGCTTTTCTGTATTTGGTCGCCGTTTTGATCGTGTTTTGTCTTTGGTCTGGGATGATCCTATGCATCCTTGCCGCTTTTTATATGTTGACCAAATGGATGGGACGCTCTCTATACAAGCGTCTTCGTCCACGGACGCTGTCTGAGCCGCAGCCGCATTATTTCAGGCTTCCTGATGGACGAGTACGCTATCTCCCGTGAATCCTGTGGAGAAAATCAGATATGTTCTTCCACATAGAAAAACCACCCTTTACGGGTGGTTTTTTGTGTGCACAAATACTCAGATCTCGCTGCGGAAGTGGATTGCCTGAATGATCCCTGCGCCGTCGATGTCGAAGGTGAGCGTAGCGGCTTTGTCGTCAAATGCGTAGGTGCAGGCGGTGAGCCCGTCCTCGTTTGTCTCGGAGAAGGAGGGTTCGCCGTACATCTCCTCGATGTCCTCGTAGCTCTTTCCGACACGGAGTCCGCTGAGGGTGCGGACGCTCTGCCCCATGACATCATAGCTCGTTATGGTGAGGTCGCCCGCATCGCGCGTGTCCTTCGCTCCTGTGACGGCGCGGAAGACGAAGGGCTCGGCACCGTTGAAGGTAAAGGTGACGAAGCGCATGCCGTCGCCTGAGGAGTCTTTCTCCTGGTAGTCATCCGCAAGTCCTGCGCGGACGACTGCCCTGCGGGCATCGCCGAGTGTGGATTTGCGCGGTTCCAGTTGATTCTGTCCGCCCGTAGCCGTATCATCCAGAACAAGTGTCGCCTCCCAATAGGTCATACCGTGGGCAGATGCTGTCGCCGCACTGAGGAGGATGCCTGCGGCAAAGAGGGCAGTGCAGAGAAGACTGAGGAATCGTGTTTTCATGATGATCGCTCCTTTGTGAGAGTTTTTCTAGACGCTCAAGGCGACCCTTGCCCTTATGTCAGCGGTATCGCTGCAAGCGCCCCTTCCACCGCTTACGCGGTCCCCCTCCCCCGTACCGACGGGGGAGGCTGGGACTTTCCTAATATTTCCCACCGCCACCGCCGTGATCGCTGTCACTGCTGGAAGAGGTGATGTGGGAACCGGAGGACGAGGGTTTTGGCTCATATTTCGCCCGCCGGGATTCTGAGGTGCGGATATGGGTGTCCTTGCTGTGTGTGATGCGGACGCTCGTGTATGAGAGGTAGTCATCCGCCTCGGAGGCGTGCTCGGTGGTATCCATCCCCTCCTCAAGGTAGGAGGAAATCGAACCGTGGACGAGCGCTGCGAGGAGAAGAGCCGTGCCGAGAATCCCGACGATCGCCCATGGATCGAGAGGGATGTACGGTTTGCCCTCCTTCTCGTAGTAGGTCAGCATCTCGTCCACGGTGGCGGCAAATGCGGTGTATGCCTTGCCGTATTCGTTGTCCTTGAGATCGGGGACGAAGCTGTCTGCGAGGTACTCGATGCCGTATTCATCGGTGATGCGCTGGCGCATCTTGTTGTCGGTGGAGACGTAGAAATCACGGTCTTTCGGCGCGAGGAGGAAGACGATCGTGCCGTTCGCACCGCCATCCATGATCCGATCGACGGCCGCGTTTGCGATCTTGCCGAGGACTTGCCCGTGCGTGTCCTTGACGTTGCCGACGAGGATGCGTACGCCGTGTGCTTTTTCAAACGCGGCGATGCTGGCATCGAGTGCCTGCTCCTCTGCATCGGTGAGGAGATCCGCCTCGTCCATGACGCGCACCGCTCCGATGGGGGCGGCATCCGCGCCTCCGCGCGCCACGGCGGCAGCGACTGCGCTGAGGACGCCCGCTCTGGTGAAGGGGCGCTGCTCCCGCTCGTAGTAGGTTAGGATCTCATCGACGGTCGCAGCGTATGCATTGCATGCGTCTGCATATCGGATTTCTTTGAGGGCAGGCAGGAATTTCTCCGTGAGGTGTTCGAGTCCCTCATCAGAGATGCGTGTGCGCATCTTTCCATCGGTGATGAGGTAGTAGTTCCTGTTCTCCGGTGCGAGGAGGAGGAGAATGGCACCGTTCTCGCCGCCAGCGGCAAGATCGCTGGCGATCATCTGCCGCGCGAGCGGTTCGAGCGGCTTGTCCTTCCAGTCCTTGACCGTTGCCGCGAGGATGCGGATGTGGTGTGCGTCCTCAATCTTCTTGAGTTTCGCGTCGAGCCGCATCATCTCTGCATTCGTGAGGATGTGGATCTCGTCGATGACGCAGGACTCTCTGAGTCCCGGTACCTCCGGCGCTGCCATTGCCTTTTGCGGCAGGGTGAGGGCGAGGAGGCTGAGGCAGAGGAGGAGCAGCGCGAGAAGTGCACTACGTCCGTGTTTCATTTCGTTCATCATGTGCCGTACCTCCTACCAGTCCAAGATCAGCCACCCGATCCAGCAGGTGATGAGAAAGACGAGGACAGCGGGCACGAGGGGGTAATAGCGTTCCTTGAACTCGTCCCGCGGCAGTGAGGAGCTGACGACTTTGCCGGTCTGTCCGTTCATCATGAATGTGTACGGCTTTCCCTTGTAATTCGTGGTAAGGATCCAGACGGGCAGCATCGCATAGCGAACATTTCCCTCTTCCTTATGGATCAGCGGCGCGCCCTCGGGGGTGACGTTGGTGTAGTTCTTGACGCTGGTGGCGAGCACCCAGGAGGCGCTCTCTGCGAGACGGCTGTCGGCACGCGGCAGGGACTCCTTCACATCGACATCGTACTTGTCCGCGAGGTGTCCTGTGAAATATGCGGCGGAGAAGGGAACGAGATCCTTGTAGTCAAATGGCTCGATGCTGTCCATGAAGGAGTCGTCCATGCGCTTGCTGGCATCGACGGGGATCCCGTGGAACGTCATCTCGCCGCTGCGCTCGCAGCGGTAGTGGGATATTTCGGTGACGGTCTCATTCGTTGTTTCGCGGGTGTTCGTGAGCTCCGCATTGAAATTTGCATCGACGTTCACATGTGCGTCGAACAGCCAGAAGGGGACGTACATGGACTGG
>NZ_KI260540.1:137957-138548 GCF_000468035.1 Selenomonas sp. oral taxon 892 str. F0426 | reverse complement strand
CGAACAGCCAGAAGGGGACGTACATGGACTGGATCTCTTTGATGCGGTTCTCGGAGGTGAACTCCTTCGGGAGCAGGCGCTTTCCCTTGTAGAACTCCGTGAGTGCGGCGACTGCCTCCTCCTTAGTCTTCTTGAACGGGATGATGACATCGGGGCGCAGCATGCCGTCGAACCGGCGCGGGATCATGTTCGGGCTGCCGCAGTAGGCGCACTCGGTCGCCATGGTGTTGCCGTCGGAGACGAGCTCGGCACCGCAGGAGGAGCAGGTCTGGATCATCATGTGCGCCGTCTCGGCATCATCCCATGTGCCAGAGACGTTCTCGGTGTTCCACTGCGCTTCTTTTTTCTCCGCAGCCTGCACGGCCTTTTCCTGCTTCTTTTCGAAGAGGGCATCCATCTCCGCGATGCTGATCTTGGTATCGCAGAACTCACAGGTCACATGGTTGTGTTCGGGGAGGAAGGTGAGCGGCGCACCGCATTTGGGGCATTTGTAGCTGACGCTTGTATCGGGCATAGGTACCTCCAGGGAATCGCTGATAATAATGAAGTCCGTCAGGTTGGCGTAGATTTTTTCGTCCGAACAAGGAGGCA
>NZ_KI260540.1:95493-137857 GCF_000468035.1 Selenomonas sp. oral taxon 892 str. F0426 | reverse complement strand
GATGGCGCGGCTGAATTTATCAGTGCTTCCCTAGTACTTCCCGCCACCGCCGCCATGGCTCTCGTCGCGGCTGGAGGTGGAGATGTAGGAACCCGAGGAGGATGATGATGTCTCCTTGTGCTTCGTCTCACGGGACTCTGTGGTGCGGAGGAAGACGTCCGCGCGGTGTGTGAGGCGGAAGCTGCCGCGCTCGACGTAGTCGTCTGCCTCGTGGGCGCTTCGGACACTGAGCATGCTGTCCGAGAGATTGGCAAGGACGAACCAGTAAACGAGGGCGGCAGCGATGAGGGCACCGACGAGGGCGACGATGGTCAGCAGGAAGGCATCGGGGTTGAAGGGCTTTCCTTCCTTTTCGTAGTAGGCTACCATCTCATCCACGGCCGCTGCAAATGCGGTGAATCCCTCGGCGTATTTGTTCTCCTTCAGGGAGGGGACGAACTGCCCGGCGAGGTGTTCGATGCCCTTGTCGTCGGTGATGCGCGTGCGCATCTTGTTGTCGGTGGAGATGTAGAAGTCGCGCTCCTTCGGCGCGAGAAGGAGGACGATGGTGCCGTTTGCACCGCCGTCCGCGATGCGGTCGACAACGGCATTGGCGACCTTGCCGAGCACCTGTTTGTGCGTGTTCTTGACCGTGCCGACGAGGATGCGGATGCCGTGCGCCTGTTCGTAGGCGGCGAGCTTCGCGTCGAGTGCCTGCTCCTCGGCATCGGTGATGAGGTCGGACTCGTCGATCACGCGCACAGCACCCAGTCCCGCATCCCCTGTCTGTGTCCCCCCGGCCGCGACTGCGCGTGCAACGGCACTGAGTGCGCCACCCGTGGTGAAGGGCTTGCCTTCCTTCTCGTAGTAGGTGAGCATTTCGCCCGCGACTTGACCAAATGCCGTGAACATATCGGCGTATTTCTTGCTCTCGAAGGCGGGCAGGAATTTCTCCGTGAGGTGCTCAATGCCCTCGTCGGTGATGCGTGTCCTGAGCTTTGCATCGGTGGCGACGTAGTAGGTGTTGTTTTCGGGCGAGAGGAGGAGCAGGACTGCGCCATGCTCACCGCCGGGGGCGATGGTCTTGATGATGTTCTCCGCGAGCGGCTTCAGCGGCTTATCCTTCCAATCGCCGGCGATTGCGGCGAGGATGCGGATGTGATGTGTCCGCTCCACTGCTGCGAGCTGTGCGTCGAGCTTTTGTACGTCAGCCTCGGAGAGGAGGTTCATCTCGTCGATGACGCGTGCGTTTCCGATGCCCGCCGCATCTGCCGCCTTTGGTACGGTGAGAATGAAAAGGCCGAGACAGAGAAGGAGCAGGGCGAGGAGCGCACTGCGTCCGTTGGTTGTTTTGTTCATCATGTGCCGCACCTCCTACAGATCAAACATGAGCCAGCCGAGCCAGAAGAGGACGGCGAAGACGAGTGCGGACGGGATGAGCGGGTAGACGTACTCCTTGAATGTGTCCTTGGGCAGATCCGCACCGACGAATTTGCCAGTCTGTCCGTTCATCATGAAGGTGTAGGGCTTTCCCTGATAGTTCGTGGTGAGGATCCAGACGGGCATCATGGCGTAGCAGACATCGCCCGACTGCTTTCGGATCTTCGAGCTGCCGCTCGGAGCGGTGCTGGTATAGCCGCTGACGGTTTTGCTCAGCGCGTGGATGACGCTCGCCGTGAGGCGCGTGTCGGCGCGCGGCAGGGATTCCTTGACATCGACATCGAACTTGTCGGCGAGGTGTCCCGTGAAATACGCAGCGGAGAAGGGGCGGAGCTCGCTGTAGTCGAACGGCTCGATGCTGTCCATGTACTTGTCGTCCATGCGTTTGCTCGCGTCGACGGGGATGCCGCGGAACGTCATCTCGCCGCTGCGCTCGCAGCGATAGTGGCTGGTCTCGATGATGATCTCGTCCGCCGTCTCACGCCGACTCCTCGTTTCCGCGCTGAAGTCCATGCTGGCGCTTACCTGCGCGTCAAAGAGCCAGAAGGGGACGTACATGGACTGGATCTCCTTGATGCGGTTCTCGTCGCGGAACGCCTTCGGGAGCAGTTTTTTCCCCTGGTAGAACTCCTTGAGCGCGGCGATGGCGTCCTCCTTCGTCTTCTTGAATGGAATGACATAGTCGGGGCGCAGCATGCCGTCGAAGCGGCGCGGGATCATGTTCGGGCTGCCGCAGTAGGCGCACTGGGTCGCCATGGT
This sequence comes from Selenomonas sp. oral taxon 892 str. F0426, assembly GCF_000468035.1. Lineage (GTDB taxonomy): Bacteria > Bacillota > Negativicutes > Selenomonadales > Selenomonadaceae > Centipeda. The sequence goes on along the minus strand of NZ_KI260540.1, from coordinate 135,679 downwards.
GTTGCCGTCGGAGACGAGCTCCGCACCGCAGGAGGAGCAGGTCTGGATCATCATGTTCGCCGTCTCGGCGCCGTCCCATGTGCTGCCTGCATTCTCAGTGTTCCACTGCGCTTCTTTTTCCTCCGCGTTCTCTGCCGCCTGTGCCGCCTGCTCCTCTTTCTGTGCATAGAGGGCATCCATCTCTGCAATGCTGATCTTGGCGTCGCAGAACTCGCAGGTCACATGGTTGTGCCCCGGGAGGAAGGTGAGGGGAGCACCGCATTTGGGACATTTGTAGCTGACGCTTGTGTCGGGCATGGTGTTACCTCGCTTTGCTTATGTAATGTTTGCCCATTCGTTCAAGGCGCCCCCACCACCGCAAGCGGTCCCTCTCCTCCGCTGCTGCAGGGGAGGCTGGGGGGAGGGCATCAGCCCTCGCTGCGGCAGGGGAGACTGGGGCGTACATCAGAACTTCCCGCCGCCGCCGCCATGGCTGCTGTCGCGACTGGAGCTGCTGGAGGATTCCTTCTTTGGTTTGTCTCGGCGCGTGACGGTGGTATAGAGGAAATCGTCCTCGCTGCGCATGAGCTGGAAGCTGTCGTGGTTCAGGTAGGCATCCGCCTCCGCTGCAAAGGTGACGTTGCTCGCAGTCGCCAGGAGCTGATAGTAGATCACTGCTCCGAGAATCAGCGCACACGCGAGAGCAATTCCGAGTGCCATGAGGTTGAATGCATTCGCTGGATCGTACGGCTCGCCTTCCTTCTCGTAGTAGGTCAGCATCTCGTCCGTGGTCGCCGCAAATGTGGTGAATGCAGCGTCGTATTTGTTCTCCTTCAGATCGGGGAGAAATTCGCCCGCAAGGTAGTCCACGCCCTTGCCGTCGGTGATGCGCGCACGCATCTGCGTGTCGGTGGAGATGTACCAGTCGCGCTCCTTCATCGAGAGGAGAAGGACGATGGTGCCGCTCTCGCCGGGGATCTGGTCGACAACGTTGTTCGCGATCTTGCCGAGCGGCGTGCCGTCCGTAGTCTTCATCGTACCGATTAGGATGCGTACCTTGTGCGACTGTTCGATTGTGGCAATTTTCGCATCAAGTTCCTTTTCCTCGCTGTCTGTGAGGATGTCCGCCTCGTCGATGACGCGATCCGCGCCGATTCCCTGCTCCTGTGTCTGTGCTTTCGGCGGCGGTGCCTGTTTCGGCACGGCGAGAGCGATGGAGGTAAAGCAGAGGAGCAGGAGGAATGCAAGGAGTGCACTGAGGCGCTTTTTGTTTTTTGTAAACATCGCTGCACCTCCTTAGTCCGACAGAACGAATTTCGCGAGGTAGTAGAAAATGGGGATACTGACGATGCCAGGAATGATGGAGTAGAGCAGTACCTTCGTCCGGTCGATGGGGACGGAGCCGACGACCTTGCCGGTCTGTCCGTTCATCATAAAGGTGTAAGCCTTCTCACCATACTTCGTTGTGAGGATCCAGACGGGCGCCATCGCGTAGCTGACGGTGCCGTTCTCCTTGACGACGCTTGCCTCGCCGTCGAGGGAGCAGCGGTCATAGCCCTTGACTGTGCTCTCAAGAACGCCGATCGCGCTCTCGCTCACGCGCTTGTCGGCGCGCGGGACGCTCGCCTCGGCATCCACGTCGTATTTGTCCGCGATGTGCCCCGTAAAGTAGGCGGCGGAGAAGGGGACGAGCTCCTTGTAGTCGAACGGTTCGATGCTTTCCATATATTGATCATCCATGCGCTCGCTGCCGTCGACGGGGATGCGCTCAAACGCCATGGAGCCGCCGCGCTCGCAGCTGTAGTGACTGGTCTCGGTGATGATCTCATCGGAGGTCTCGCGTACGCTGTCGTTCTCCGCACGGAAGGTTGCGCTCGCGCGCACTTTCGAGTCGAACAGCCAGAAGGGGACGTACATGGACTGGATTTCCTTGATGCGGTTCTCGGATGTGAACGCGCTTGGGAGGATGTATTTCCTGAAGCCCTCGCTGTAGAACTCCTTGAGTGCGGCGATGGCGTCCTGCTTCGTCTTCTTGAACGGGATGACGAAGTCGGGGCGGAGCATGCCGCCGAACTGGCTGGGGATCATGTTCGGGCTGCCGCAGTAGGCGCATTCGGTTGCCATGGTGTTGCCGTCGGAGACGAGTTCTGCACCGCAGGAGGAGCAGGTCTGGATCTTCATAGCTTCTGCTTCGGCGGCATCCCATTCGCTGCCTGCGCCGTCGGTTTTCCACTTTGATTCCTTTGCCTCAGTGGCGAGGACAGCCTTTTCCTGTGCTTTCTGAAACAGCGATTCAACGGTTGCTACGTCGAGCTCTGTGTTGCAGTACTCACAGGTCACATGGTCGTGACCGGGCAGAAAGGAGAGGGGGGCACCGCAGTTGGGGCATTTGTAGCTGACGCTTGTATCTGCCATATCAGTCACCTCTCTTCTAAAAGGAAGATTTAGGAAGCACTGATAAATTCAGCCACGCCATCTTGACGTATCTTTTTTGCCCGCACTGTGCCCGCGATCCTCCACATAGCCCGGCTATCGTCCGGTTTGTCTCCTTGTTCGGACGAAAAAATCTACGCCAATCTGACGGACTTCATTTTATCAGCGATTCCTTTACTGCTTGTCGTTCTCGTCGAAGACGTCGCCGCACTGCGGGCAGAACTTCGGCGGATGTGCGGGATCGTCGGGCTTCCAACCGCACTTGTCACACGCATAGAGGGGGGCGCCGGCCGGTTTCGGCTTGCCGCAGTTCGCACAGAACTTGCCTTGATTCGTTGTGCCGCAGGAGCAGGACCATCCTTCGGCGGACGGCTGAGGCTTGCCGCACTCGGCGCAGAATTTCCCCGTGTTGCCCGTGTGCCCGCAAGGACAGTTCCACGTATTCACAGGAGCGGGCTGCGGTTTTCCACAGTCCGCACAGAACTTACCCGTATTGCCGGACTGTCCGCAGGAGCATGACCACCCTGCGGCCGCTGCGGGTGCTGCCGCCATGCCGCCGACCGCTGCACCGCCTGCGAGCGGATTGCCCTGCGGAGGCATGCCGCCCTGTGGCCCGAATGCGCCCATCGCACTGGCACCTGCGTTGCCTGCCATGCCCATCCCCATGAAGCCGAACGCGCCGCCCATGCCCGCCTCGTTGCCGGCGGCGGTGCGCATGGCATCCGCCGTCGCGCTCGCGAGACGACCTGCACGGAGGTTCGGGTCGCTCATGATCGCGCTGTCCTGGATCTCCTTGATGCGCTTTTCGTCCTCTTCGTCCGCCTTGACGCTCGACACACCGAACGAGACGATCTCGATGCCGCGTTTCTTGCCCCAGTCCTCGGACAGCTCCTCGGAGAGCTCGTTGCGGATATCCTTCGTGTAGTTGATGAGCTGGGTGTAGCGGATGCCCTTCGCCGCGATGCGCCCGAATGTGGGCTGCAGGGCGGTGAGCAGTTCGCTCTTGAGCTGGGAATCAATCTCGCTGCGCTCGTAGACACCCTCGACGTTGCCGCAGACGTTCGTGTAGAAGAGAATCGGGTTTGTGATGCGGTAGCTGTACTCACCAAAGCAGCGGATGTTGACGTTCAGTGTGTATGTGCCGATTATGGTCTCAAACTGGATGGACTGCGCCGTCCCGTATTTGTTGCCCATGATTTCTTTTGTGTTGAAATAGTAGATGCGCTGATCCTTCGGCGCGTCCCCACCGAACGTGAAACGCTTGCCCATGTTCTTGAGGACGGAGACGAGGTCGCTCGCGAGATTGCCGCCGAAGACGGTTGGCTCGGTGGAGCTGTCATAGGTGAATGCACCCGGCTCGGCACAAATCTCGACGACTTGGCCCTGCTCGACGATGATCATGCACTGACCATCGTTGACGGTGATGACGGAGCCATTCGAGATGATATTATCCGTCGCGCTCGTGTTCGAGCTGCGGCCGCTGACTCGTTTCTGACCCTTGGCGACGAGAGCGTCCTTATCAAGGCTGTCGCAGTAGAAGTATTCTTTCCACTGATCGGCGAGAACGCCGCCGACAGAGCCAACGGCTGCTTGAATGAGACCCATGATTCTTCCTCCTGTTCCGGCTAAAACGCGAGTGTTCTGAAAGTTCTCCTATAGTTTAACATACTTAGGAAAAAAGTGTACTGTCATAAATGACAGGTTTTGAAAAAATTTTGAAAAAACATGGTATATAAGACATAAAAAGATTCCTCCGTTTCGATGAGGCAGAGGTTCGATTTATATCGCTCCTCCGGCATATCCGCGCTCGGTCGCCTCGACGGCAAGCCCGACGACGCTCTTGTAGCCCGTCTTGGCGAGCATATTGCCGACGTGGAAGTGGACGGTGCGTTTTGTGATTCCAAACTCGAGGGCGATTTCCTCGTACGTCTTGTTGTGGCAGATGCGCTGCAGAATGGCAAACTCACGGTCGGTCAGCGGGATGTTCGTGCCGCCGAAGGTATACGTGCCCTGTACGTCGGGGTAGATCTGCTTGCCGCGCATCGTGGCGCGGATGCAGTCGGCAAATGCCTCGCCTGAGGATTCCTTGTAGATGAAGCTGTCCGCCCCTGCATTCTTCGCCCACTCAAGAAAGGCGACTTCCTGCATTCCCGTCATGAGGACAATGCGCAGCTGCGGAAAGCGCATTTTGAGACGCTCGCAGATCTGAATGCCGCTCGTGCGTCCCTCCATACAGATGTCCATGAGTACGAGATCAGGGGCGAGGCGTGCGCATGCCTCCTCTGCGAGCTCCGAGAGAGTGCAGGCGCCGATGACCTCGATGTCCTCGAGCGGCGCGAGGATCTGCTCGAGACCCTCGAGCAGGATCTTTTGATCGTCCACGAGAAGAATTTTAATCATCCTTGTTTCTCCCCTATCTGTGCGTCCAGTTCAAAATGCGGTGAAGGTGTGATAAGCAGGCGACCGCCGAGGTCGTTCACGCGGCGTATCATGCCCGTGAGTCCGCCGCCGGGATGCAGTGTTCGGCAGCCAATGCCGTTGTCGCGGATGCGCAGACGGCGCTCGGTGAGGGTGATGTGGATCTCGTTCGCGCGTCCGTGGCACACCGCATTGCTGAGTGCCTCCCGGATGATGGCAGCAAAGGCGCGTGCGCGGCGCAGATTGCGCGGCAGCTCACCCGTACGGATGAGACGGATGCCGAGACGCGTGTAGGTATCTGTCATATCGGCGAGCAGGGTGGCAGGGTGCGCCTCCTGCGTGAGCGGCACCGCCTCGAGGAGGCTGTCAATGCGCACGATGGTGTCGAGTGCGTCCTTCGGAGCGGGACTTGCGAGGAGCTGCTGGAGCATACTGATGCGCTGACCGAGCACATCGTGTACACGCGAGGTGATCTCCTGCAGCGTGCGATGCCGCTCGGTCTCTTCGAGGCGCGTCAGCAGTTCCTTTTGCGCGCTGATCGTGGCACCCAGAGCCTTATTTTTCGCCTCGAGTTCCCGCGTCACGTTGTCCAGCTCCGTGACGCAGGAGGCGGTCAGCTGCCAGCCATCCAGATCCTCGGGCAGCCGCACGCGCTGTACGAGCCACACATCGCCCGCAGCAAAGCGAAAGAGGGCGGCATCCTCACGCAGTTCCTTTTCTGCTGAGGCGGGAACATCAAATGCCATCAGCTCCTGCCAGAACACCTCTGCGTTTCGGTACTGGCGCCCGAAGAGGCGCTCCATGAAATGCAGCATCGTGATGTTGACAAGCACGGCGGTGTGATCGGCGCGGGCAAAGAGCAGTCCGTCGGGCAGGAGGTCGAGTCCCTCGCGGATGGAGGCGACGGTCACTTCGTATGCGCGGCGCGCATGGACGTGCCGGACGAGGAGCAGAACACGCCCCGTGAGCAGTCCAAGAACGAAAAGGGCTGAGATGGGCAGGAAGATGTCGAAGAGCGGCAGGGAGAGGATCCCCGCCGCAGCGAGCAGTCCTCCGCGCCGAGGCGTTCGCCGCATGGAGAAGAGTCCTGCGCAGATGGCTGCAGCACCTGCGAGGGTGCGCTCCTGTGCCATCCAGTCATATGGCGGCAGTCCGTTCAGGAAGAGCTTCCATCCGCCGCCGAGGAGGATTGTGATGTAGAGAGTGACGGCAAGCGCCGCTATCTCCGGCAGACTGCGGCGGATGCGATGGCGGTCGAGGCGGACGGCACTCCAAAAGAGTGCGGCCGTTTCGGCGATGAGGACGAAGCATGCGAGGAGGACGAGGACGAGAATCGCCTCGTAGCTGTGCGATGTCAGACGCTCCATGGCGGTGCCTCCTCCGTCTGTGTATTTGCGGGAGCCGGTGCATCGCCGCTCTGCTCCTGCACCTTCCTATCTGCAGGGCACACCGTCAGGGAGAGCGCGTAGCCGCGGTCACTGCGCGTGATGGACAAATCATGCTGCTCCCCCCAGTGCGTTGTCCACGGTGCGATCCAATCCGCGGCCTCCAGCAGGAAGAATGCGCTGTCATCCGCAAAGCGGCAAAACACCTCTGGCATTCCCTCGCGGGCAGCGCGCGCAAGGAACTCTGCGAAGAAGTCGAAGAGGGCGAGCACCGTTCCCGTGCGCACAGAGGGCGGGAGACTCCACTCCACACCAACGCGCAGCCCGAGCGGGCGCAGGTAGGTACAGACCTCTGAGACGGCCATCGACAGCTCGTCCGTGCGGATGTATCCGTCTTCCTGCCCCTTGAGAAAGAGCACACAGCGTTTCTTGAGATAGGAGGAGAGGAGGTTCAGGCGGCGGATGATGCGAGTGACCTCGGCTTCCTCTTCTGCTGCCATCAGCTGCTCGCGGTACTCGCGCAGGAGCGGACGCTTCGCTGCCAAGATTGCCTCGAGTTCATCCGAGAGCTGTTTTCTGAGCGTGAGGTGGAGCAGATGCTTGCGGATGGAGTGTTCCTCACGCAGGAGCTCATGAGAGCGGCGCAGTGCATCGCGTGTGAGCGCAAGCTGTCGCTGCCGTTCGTGGAGGAGGGAGAGATCCTCCTGCCAGAGGAGCGCCCCGCCGTCCAGATCCATGCGGGACTTGCGGAGATCACGCTCCGCTGCCCGCGGCAGTGCTGCAGAGGAAAAGACCGTCCGCCCCGTCGCGTCTACGAGCTGCATCGCAAGGCGTGCGTGGGTGAAGAATGCCTGATGGAAGCGGTTCGACGGCATGAGTCCCGTGAGCAGACAGGTTTCGATGAGGAGCAGGAAAAAGAGTGCCGTCACGACGGTAAGCTCCGGCCACTGCACCCACTCAACATATTGACAGGCGATGGAGTACACAATAAAGAGTATGAGGAGAACAAAGGGAAGTGCCATTGCTGGGCGCAGCACCTGCTGGCGCTTTGCCTTTTCGAGGAGGAGCAGGAGAGCTGCGAGGATCTCGATGAACCAGAGCGTCCAGTAGGCATATGCGCCCCACGCCAGATGATCCGACCACTCCATCGTCTCTGTGCTCCATGTGAAGTAGAAAAATTGATGATGCAGATCGTTGCAGAGGATGAGCACGGCAAGGAAGAGATTGACGCCGAAGACAGTCTTCAGCCACGGCGGCATCGTGCGTTCAAGCACGTCCTCATCCGAAGCCCATGCGATCCACAGGAGCGCGACCGAGAGTCCGCCGCGGAACACGTAGTAGAGGTACCAAAGCATGCGCTCCAGTGCATCGGCATGTGCGGGTGTGAGAATCTTTGCCGAGCGGTCCAGCTCCCAGAGAATGAGCATGGAGATGAGGAGAAGGACGGCGCGCCGTGTGCCGTAGTGCAGTACGCGATGATGAATCGAGGAACCCCAGAAGACCGTCACGATGAGGGCACAGATGAGAATGATAAAACGCTTGTGCGGTTCCGACGGTGCAAGGAAGGGGCGATCCTGAATCTCCGCATGGTAGCGAGTGCTTACGGCACGGAGACTGTGCAGGAAATCGGGCGGCAGTGCACGGGCAGGCACAGTGTCTGCGGAGACGGGCGGATAGCCTGCCGCAGCCAGACGCTCGGGCAGCGTGTCAGAGAATGTGATGGGCGTTCGCGAGAGCAGCCCCTTTGTAAACGAGAGCGTCCCATCGGCGGGCTCGATAATCTGCAGACGCGCGCCGCGCCGAATGAGGCGATCCGCCTCATGGGCAAAGAGCACATAGACATCACGCGCATCCGCGCCGGCAAAGATGCTCCGAACGCCCTGATGCACAGGATAGAAGCGGAGGCGTCCCGCCGCCTTCATCCGTGCGAGCAGGGCAAAGGCTTCCTCGGGGTCGGGCCCCATACGCTGCGCGAGGGTCAGGAAAAAAATCTCGCGTTCGGGCGAGTTGTCGGGCAGGACGATGGTGACCCCCTCCCGCAGATCGGTCCAGCGCGTTACGGATACGAGCGCATCCTCACGCACGGCGAGCACGATCTTTGCCGTGAAATGCGGATACCAGTAAAGATCCTCTGTGGTTCCGCGCCGATAGCGCTCCGCCTCGAAATCATAGACCTCGATCGCGTCCACAAGCCGCGTCTGAAACAGTTCGAGCCGGCTGCGCGTATATCCCCGCGTCTCCATCGGCTCTTCGCACGCATTGCGCAGGATGTTCATATATGCTGTGCCGTAGTTGCGGTCATAGGCGAGCGTGAGCGCTGCGGCATCGTTGGCACGGCAGATGAGACACAGAAGCGCGATCATGGCGCAGGTGAGGAGCCGTGCCGTACGCCATCTCTTCATCGTCGCCCCTCCCAATATCCATATATGAATTCTGTATTAGTTCGATGGAAATGTAAGAGATTCCTTGAGAAAAAAGTCCTCATTACAGAAGTTTTAGAAGAATTTAAGAATGCAAATATGTTTTTCTTCTACCGGATTGATTTCTTTTATGATAAAATGAAACAAGTTTGATTTATGCGTGAATGGGCTGTGAAGATGTGGATCGGATGGGAGGATTTTTGTGCGACGCATTTATGGACTCATGCCCCTTGCTCTTTTGTGTGCACCCGTTTCCTGTGCAGCGTCAGAGGCACCCTCTGTCGCTGAGGAGAGAACTGCCGCAGAGTCTGGGGCAGCTGACGATGCGCCGGTGACGGCAGCCTCTGCTGCTCCTATTGCTGCAGATAAAAAAGCACCGCGTTTCGAGGTCTGGGGAGACTACCGCTGGCTCTACGGCAAGGCACGCATGGAGCTGCCGTCTGTACGCCAAAAGAGCGATGTATTCCTCTCCACACGTCGCTTCCGCATTGCTCCGACCATCCATCTGAACCGCGCATGGAGCGTGAGCGGTATGCTCGAGGATATGCGCTATGACAAGGACACGATCGCCGGCGCGCACAAGAACGATCGCCATCTCTACCTTTCGCGTCTCTACGTCGAGCACGAAAATGGGCACGGGGCGAGAATCCGCGCCGGCCGATTCATCTTCACGCCGATTGAGGGAAACGTATTCGACAAGCGCGTTGAGGGCGTGCGCTGGCGGTACGGCGACAAGAACGTCGGCATGACCTCCATCTTCTATGGGCGCACCGTTGCACCGACGGGCAGCCAGCGGAGGCGCGGCGTCATCCTCGGCTACGAACGGAACTGGACAAAGTGGATGGGCGGCGTGTTCGGCTACGATCTGCGCACGGAATCCCCTGCCGTTACGATGGCGGAGGCACGGAGCAATCCGCTCGCCGTACATAACGGAATCGATCATCAGCGTGTCCTCGAACTCTTCGCAGGCTATCGCTTTGACCGTCACCGCAGCTTCGAGTTCGAGTATCTGCACGGGCGCGCGCGCACTGACCTCGACCGTTATGACGATGACGGGCGCGGCTATGTGGCGAGGCTGCGCCTGCGTCCATCTCCCAATGTGGAGAATGCGGGCGACTACGGTGCGTGGATCGCGTACTATCATCAGCCGCGCGCAACGTATCTCCATCACACGATGGATGGCGATCCAACCTTCTTCGGGCGTGCGGGCTTTCGCGGCTGGGGTGCGCGTGCCGACATCGTGCTCGCACGCGGTGTTGCTCTTGCCGTCGAGGGATTCGATCTGCGCCCCGCCCGTCCTGGGACGCCCCTTTTCACTGGACATACCTATAACGGCGCACGGCAGAAAGTTCTCGGAATGAGTTTGACGGCGTACTTTTGAAAAACAACAAAACAGGTCTTTGAAGCAAAATCTCACTTCGAAGACCTGTTTTTTGTACGACGATGTCAGTTCATTGGATACGCTGCCGTAAAGAGGCGCGGTGCATCCTGCCGCGTGATGGTGAGGGTGAAGGCGCCCGCTGCGTAGGAGGCGAGGACGGACTCCGGATAGTAGATGACAAGGCTGCCGTCCGCCGCCATATACCAGATGAAGCCCGTGAGCCCCTTCTCTGACGGATGCTGCATGAGAAGTGTTTCCATGACACCGTGCGGGAAATTCTGCTCCACTGCTGCGGGATACTGCGTTAGGAATGCTGCCTCGATGGCTGCGATGAGCAGCGTGCGGTTCGTGACGATCTCGTCGAGCTGGATCTGCCGTCCCGTTTTCCGATCAAAGGTATATGCATCGACATGGGAGATGGGATGTGCACCGCCCGCATAGGAGGAACCCTCCATAAAGAATGAAATCATCTGGTCATCGACGCGCCCCCACCGCGAAATCGGCGTGATGTCGCTGTAATAGAAGGGGAGTTTCCCTGCCTCTGCACGCGCTTCCTCACTGTACGTGCGGATGGGGCTGTGCCATGCACCCATGCCGATCTCCGCATTCCACGCGTCGAATGCTTTTGCAAGCGGTGAGCTGTCATCATCCACGAGCTGAACCTGGGGGTAGACGGCGCGGTAGACCTTGACGTCGTTCTGGTCGTAGATCGTCACGATACTATCCTCGACCGTGAGCCATGGGACGGGGGACTCCACGGAGCGTGACCAGTCCCGCGCCGCTCTGTCCTGCACATCTGCGAGGGACTGCGGCGGCTGTGTGTACTGCTCCGCATGATCCCCCGGCATGCCTTCTGCTGCCGAGAGCGGCGCGCAGAGGAGGAGAGCGGGGAGGAGGGCGGATAGAAATGATTTGATGTTCATAGGACATTACCTCCGTTCATATTGCATTTATCTTAGCATAGAAAAAGCTCCGTGTGACCTGTCACAAATGACAGGTTTTTGAAATTTTTTTGCAAAACCTGTCATTTGCTACAGTACGCTGTCATATCGTTTTGTTTTATAATAAGACAAGTGAACTGCGCAGGTTCATTTGTCTCAGGCAACCCGTTGTTGATCTGTAAAGGAGATGATGTACGATGAAACGGGCAGCAAAGGTAATGGCACTGGTATTCACACTGATGCTGGCGATGTCCTCCATGACGTTTGCGATGTGGAGCGGAACGATCAGCCAGAGCGATTTCCAGAACTATGTGAAGTCGGGCAAGTTCGCAATCTTCCTCAAGGATGGCAGTTCGATCAAGATGTTCGAGCCGAGCTCGCCGTCGTCGGCGGTCAGCGAGTTCAAGAGTGCGCTGCCGAGCGGCAGGCATACGGTCTATACGGGGAACATTGCCGTGCGTGACTACCTTGAGGAATACGGCTACTACGACTACTACCACAACGGTGTGGATATCGGTGGAGGAGCACGTGCCCACGAGTTTACTGCGTGGGAGAAGATGTGAGCGGCGTACTGAAAGCGCTATGAACTCCTGCTAGGCACACAAAAACGGCTGCTGTGCGAAGGGAAATCCTTCATCACAGCAGCCATTTTCTTATGCTTTTTTGGGGAATTACTTCTCGTGCAGCCAGATGGAGCGGATGCCGGGGCTGTGCTCGGCACAGATGTAAAATGCGAGCTGTGCCGTTTCCCCATCGTAGAAATAGCCGCAGACGGGCGGCGCATTGTTGCTGCACTTCGGCTTTGGCAGATAGCCGTAAGCCGCATCGAGATCCTCTCGCGTGCTGTCCAGATGGATGCCGCGCGGCGTCTCGAAGCTCCGTGCCTCATCGGACGGCTCCGTGTTGTACTCATTTACATCGTTCACGCCAAGATGCACGCTGATGACGTGCCAGCCCATGTCCGAGCTGCGGTACGTCACGCTGAGCGACGCGCCGTAATCGATGACGTGCATGCCGACATCCTCGCCGTTCCACACATCCACCCCGTCCGCGACGCGATTGCCTTTGCCGTAGAGCGCCTCGACCTCGGCACGCGTATCGCCGATACGGATGCCGCCGAGTGCCATATCCTCATCCGTGATTTCTGCCGCGCACAGGGCGGCGGGGAGAAGAATGAGCGCGAGGATAGCGGCGCAGAGCAATGATTTGATCTTCATGGAAGACACTCCCTTCGTTTCATACAGATCCATGCGGCAGAGCTGCTTCTATACTTATTGATTTTATCTTAGCATAAAAAGAATCGTTTGTGACCTGTCACAAATGACAGGTTTTTGGAAATTTTTGAGGTTTTTGCCCGACCTGTCATCTATGACAGTATGCTTTCCGCTGTCGTTCGGTTATAATAAAGGGAATACTGATAAATTTAGTCCACGAAAGACTTGCAGCAACAGGAGGTGCACGATGAAACGATTGCTTTTGCTTGCCCTATGCGCGCTTATCCTGCTTGCGGGGCAGGGCGCAGCGGCAGCACAGGATGGCGGGACGCTCGATGTGCCCCAGCTCGATCGGTTCGCGGGGACGTGGTATGACACGGACGGCAGGGTGGCTGCGACGATTGGGGACGGCAGGATCAACGGATGTCCTGTCATCGAGGTTGGCTCCTTCGCGGGCAGCGCAGCACGTGGTGTGGGTGTCTTTCGGATCATGGAGGCAGCGGGACCGCGCAGCCTGCAGATCGGATGGACGAGCTTCGGGGACGGCCAGTATTTCATCACGGTTGCCGGCGGCGAGGGACTCCTGCGCGAAACCCCGACCTACTATGAGACGGTCGGCGGCATTGCGCCCGGCATGCGCATGCGTGATGTGACGCAGCGTTTTGGCACGGAGGTCAAGCTGACGAAGGAGGCACCCCTCGCGGCAGGAGGACGCACCTATCCCTACGGTTCCTATTACCCCGCGCAGAAGGCTCTGGTCTATGAGCAGTCCGGCATGGTGACAACCATCGTTCTCCTGCCGGGCAGCCCGCTGCGCTTTGACCGCTCGGGGCTTGCCGTGGACAGCGCCCTCGAGGAATTCGCCCGTGCCTACGGTCTGAGCCGTACGCCGCAGGAGCAGACAGAGAGTTCCATCGCACCCGCATACATCGGGCATGGGCAGACCCTTCATTTTGGCAAAAACCGCAGCTTTGTCACGTTCACGCTTTACGATACGTGACAAAAATTATTTGCAGAAACGCAGGACAAAATACTTTCGATCAGAGGATGATGTGGATGAAGAAGTCGCTGCTATGCATCATGGCGGTATTTCTTGTGCTCATTTCCGGCTGCGGGGAGAAGCGGTCTGCGGAGGTGACCGGGTCGCAGATTGTCTGCGGCTCGCACGACTATGAATGGATCAATCCGCTGCGCGATGAGTACGGGGAGATCGACCCGCTGCTCTTTGACGGACTCATGCGCCGCGACGGCACAGGAGCGACGGTTCCCGCACTCGCGGAGTCGTGGGTGTATGATACGGCGACGCACACCTATACCTTTCACCTCCGCGCGGACGTGACGTGGCACGATGGGGAGCCTCTTTGCGCGGACGATGTGAAGTTCACCATCGAGGCGATCCTCGACCCAAACAATAGGTCCCTGCAGCGCCCGTACTTCGAGGATGTGAGCGAGATCACGGCGGTGGACGAGCACACTGTGCGCATCCGTCTTGCCGCGCATAACGAGGCGTTCCTCGACTATATGACGCAGCCCCTTCTGCCGGCACATCTCTTGGCGGGCAAGGATCTTGCCCAGACAGGATTCTTCCGTCATCCGATCGGGACGGGCCCCTACAGAATCGAGAGCTGGGCGGCGGGCAAGGAAATTGTCCTTGTACGGAACGAGCACTATTACCGGGGCGCGCCGAAGATCGAGCACGTCATCTTTCGCGTGACGGCGAATGACGACGATGAGGCGGCAGGGCTTGCGGACGGGAAGATCGACATGGCGCGGCTCACACCGAAAAATGCCGATGCCTTTGCCGGCAAGAGCGGCTTTCGCTGCTATGATATGAAGACGACGGATTACCGCGCCATCCTATATAACTTCAAACATCCCTACTGGCAGCGGAACCGTGACCTCATTCCTGCGATCTCCTATGCCGTCAACCGAGAGGCGATCGTCCGCGATGTTCTGTTCGGACAGGGCATTCCGGCGTATGGCCCCTTGCAGAGGAATCGCTACAACAACCCGAACATCGAGCACTATGACTACAACCCCGCACAGGCACGGGCGCTGCTCGAGGCGGCAGGCTGCACGATGGGGGCGCATGGATACTACGAGCGCGGCGGAGAGGAAGTCGGATTCGTCCTGTCCGTGCAAAATGACCGATTCGGACGGTTTGAAATCGTGACGGCAGCATCAGAGCAGCTGAATGCGGCCGGCATTCACTGCACCGTTGAGCAGCCGGCGCAGGTGGACTGGGACGGGCAGATGGCGTATCTCATCGGCTGGGGCAATCCGCTCGACGCAGATGCACACACATACAAGGTGTTCGGAACGCAGCAAGTTGCCAACGAGGGGCGCTATGCGAACCCGCGCGTGGATGCCTGTCTCACGGCGGCACGGCAGACGAGCGATCCAGCCGAGCGGATGCGCCTGTACGGACTCTTTCAGGAGGAGCTGGCAAAGGATCCGCCGTATACCTTCCTCTGCTATGTCGACTCCATCTATGTGACAAACACGCGCATTCACGGCATTACCGAGGATATGCTGCTCGGCCATCGCGGCAGCGGGATCTTTTGGAACGTCAACGAGTGGACGGTGGACTAGGATAGGAGGTTCATCATGAAAAAGCTATGTGTGCTCATGGGGGCGCTGTTTGCACTCTCGGTGCACGGCGTCGTGACGGCTGCCGATGCAGAGATGCGGCAGCCGGAGCAAGATGTGCAGCAGGAAGCATTGATGCCGGCGGAACGCGTTCAGAGTGCGGATGAGATCGCCGTACAGATGGCGTGGATGCAGGGCGAGTGGTACAATGAGGACGGCACAAAATGCCTGGAGGTTCTCGGCAACGCCATCAACGGGCAGGAGGTCGTCTCCTACAATGCCCTCGCCGACGGCCCCGGCATGGGGCTGCACGTCCTGCGGACAGCGACGGACGGAGAAATCCAGGACTGGTCGATCGAGTTTGAGCACCGAGATGACAGCGGGCAGGAAATTTTCATCCGTGTGAACGACGGCGAACCTCTCCAAAGGGACTGGTCACAGAACGGCTGAGAAAAAGAAGGGGAGGCTGTTGTGCGGTCCTCTCTGTCGGTTCGCCGCGATGCGCACCTGCCGCGCCGCTTCTCCATCCTCCGCGCCGACACCCAAAAGACCTGCTCGTTCGTCCACGGAACTCTTGTGTTATACTTTTTATATCGAGAAAATACGAGTGATTGAGAGGAATGATGATATTGGAACCGAACGCATCGAAGAATGAGATGGTCTATGTCGTGGGTGATATTACGACGCTCGCCGTAGATGCCATCGTAAACGCGGCGAATCGGAGCCTCCTTGGCGGCGGTGGCGTTGACGGAGCGATTCATCGGGCGGCGGGCAGAGAACTCCTCGCGGAGTGCCGTACACTTGGCGGCTGTGAGACGGGTGCAGCAAAGATTACAAAGGGATATCGTCTGCCTGCGCGTTATGTGATTCATACGGTCGGTCCCGTCTACAACGGCACTGCATCCGATGCGGAATTCCTGCGCTCCTGCTATTGGAACTCTCTTGAACTCGCACGGGCACACGGGCTGCATACCATCGCGTTTCCTGCCATCTCGACCGGTGTCTACGGCTACCCGAAGGAGGCGGCGGCAGAGATCGCACTCATGACAATTTGGGAGTGGCTTGACGCGCATCCGGATGCAGACATGCGCGTGACCATCGTGAGCTTCAGTGCGCAGGATGATGCGGTCTATCAGAACGTACAGAGGATGCTCCGGTAAAAAATATGCAGGGCGAAATGAGACGAGCGGATGCGAATGAATTTAATGTGGTCACAGCTGACATCTCTGCAAGTTGGAAAATATGCTGAATACTATTTTATACGATCCTGTTCTGTTAGCTGCTTCCATTTGCCCATTTTTGTAGTAGAATGAGATTTGAAGGTGTTCTTTGAGATCTTGTAGGGGATGTATAGGAGGCGAATCCGATGCAGCTGACGAAGGGAATGCCGAGTGCGCTGGTCGGTGCTTGGGGCGGTGACACACTCCCGCCCGCGCCGTTCGCCCAGGAAATCTATCTCACGCATTTCCCCATTGCGGGAGCATACTATGTGGAGGGGTGGGGCGATCTCGTTAAAGATATGCGGGCGGGGGATATGCTGAATCTTCTGCGCGAGCCGGAGAACGAACACGATACCTATGCGATCAAGGTCGTCGATGCGGCACAAAAAAAGCTCGGCTATATGCCGCGCCGCATGAACCACATCCCTGCGCGGCTCATGGATGCAGGAAAACTGCTCTATGTGAAGATCACGCAGGTCGATGCGGATGATCTCGTGATGGAGCTTGATTTGTTTTTGCGGGAGTAGGGGAATGGAAACTGTAGTTCATGAGGAGTATGCATGGCTAAAGGAGGCGCAGCGGGCGGCGCTCAAACGGCTGAGCACGCTCCTATGCGCCTATGATGATCAGGTTTTGCAGCAAAAGCCCTACTGGGAAGCGCGGTATACGGAGGCGTTCGGTGCGCTTGAACAGCAGTGCTATGCAGCCTTTGTTCGGAGTTCGGAGCTGCGCCGTCGGATCGCCCTCGCGCGGGCATATATGAACCGTGGAGCAGAACCGGATGCGGCGGCGATCGATGCGCAAATCGTGCAGGAGTTTCACGAATACGAAGAAAAGCTGCGGCAGATGGAGGCGGAGCGGGAGCGCGCAGCAAAGATTCTCAAGGCGGAGGAGCTGACGGATGTGGATGCGAAGCGGCTCAAGCATCTCTATCGGCAGCTCGCAAAGAAGCTGCATCCGGATCTCCAGCTGGAGCAGTCGGCGGAGATGAAGCGGCTATGGCAGGGGGCGATGGACGCCTATGCTCTCGGCGATCTCGCGCGGCTCGAAATCCTCGCCGCCATCGTGGAGTCAAAATATGCGGATGCCGACGCCGCTGCCCCAGGAGACGGGCAAGATGCCAGCACCTCTATGCTCGAAGAGATGCGGGCAGCACTGAAGCGAACCGAGGAGCGCATCCGAAAATGCTGCGCTGCGCTCGAACGACTGGAGCAGGAACACCCCTTCAAACACCGTGCCCTGCTCGAAAACCCTCGGGCGATAGATGAGCGAAAAGATGAACTAAAACGTCAGATCGCGCACTATATGGCGGAGTGCAAGGAGCTGGAAATGCAGCTCGCAATGATGATGCAGGGGCGGGCGGAAGTGCTGCATTGAGCGTATAGACTTTGCTATGCGTCCGGACTGTCTGTTTTCGTCGTATAGAAACTACTTATTGCTATATTTTTAGACCATCCATATCTGATAAAATGTTGTAGGTTGTATAACCTGTCCATTGTATCTGGCAAAATGCATACAAACAAATCCCCCGCCGCAGCTCTGCGACGGGGGATTGTTCGTGAGAATATAGGGGGAATATCAATGTCCTCAGGTAATGGATGCCCGATAGATGGCGTCAACGGCCTTCTTGAGGACGACGTTGAAATCGTCGTCGCTCTGGCTGGCGCGCAGATCCTGCGCGAGGGCGCGGGAGAAGCTGGCGATGAGGCCGTGGTTGCGCGCGAGTTTTTCGTTTGCATCGTCCATCGTGTAGCCGCCGCTGAGGGCAACGACGCGGATGACGTGCGGGTCTTTCATAATCTCCGCATAGAGGTTGTCGACGGTCGGGATGGTGACCTTGAACATGATCTTGGCGTCTGCGGGCAGTCTCGCCAGATGTTCCTTCATGCAGCCTAGCATGATCTCCTCTGCCATTGCCTTGTCGGGGCAGTGGATGTCAACCTCGGGTTCGAGGATGGGGACGAGTCCCTTGCGGACGATCTGCATGCCGACCTCGAATTGCTGGTCGATGATGGCGCGGATGCCGTCCGGATTCGCCTGCTTGATAACGGAGCGCATCTTCGTGCCAAAGATATGGCGCTCGTTTGCGCGGTCGAGCAGTTTGTCGAGATCGGGGATCGGCTTCATGAGCTGGACGCCGTCCTTCTCCTCCGCAAGCCCCTTGTCGACCTTCAGGATGGGGATGATGCCCTTCTGATTCCAGAGGAAATCTGCGGTAAAGAGGCTGTCGATCCGGCGATCCATGGTGTTCTCAAAGAGGATTGCCGCGAGGATCTCGTGTTTGTCGAAGGAGGGGCTTTTGATGATGCGCGTGCGCATCTCGTGGACGCGCGTGAACATCTCCTCGTCGCCGTTGTAGGCACTCTCGTCGATGCCGTACGCCTTGAGCGCCTTTGGCGTGGAGCCGCCGCTCTGGTCGAGCGCCGCGATGAAGCCCTTGTCATGCGTCATGCGTCTGAGTTGTTCCTGATTCATTGGACATACCTCCTGTTGAAATAGAGAGAGGTGAAACCATCGATTGATTCTGTCCTTATTATAGCGAAAGTGAGAGAGAAAATCAATAAAACTGATGGAATTTAACAAAAAATATGAATGATATTTGAGAGGTGTTTGCTTGACCTGTGCCGTGAAATATCGTAAGGTGATTGTGTAAAAAAACATTGGAATGTTTTGTATCGAGGGCTTTCAATGAAACAAGGATTTGGTACACGTCTATACAATCTGATTCAAGAAAAAGTATTCGACACGTATGAAGGATGGCATCTGAGAAGCAGCCTGTTCAACTGTGATGGATTTCATATTGTCGGAATAGATAATTACCTAAAGGCGATGCGCGAGGGGCACAATATGTTTGTGGAGATTCGCCCGCCGCATCCGGTCAAGGGCTGTACGTCCATGAAAGCCGTCGGCGGGAAGCGCCGCGATCGGGTGGATTTGACGATGGAGATCCACGGGAAGCGCTATGGCATTGCCGATCTGAGCTATGATGATGCAGTGCGGGCGATGAGAGCTTTTGTGCAGAAAGCTGTCCTTCCGGATGAACGAGAGTATATTGAGCTGCCGCCGGATGATCCGAAAAGGGCAGCAGACGCATTCGGCGCACTCGCGGAGATCCTCCTCGGGGATGCTGCGCGCGCACGGCAGCTTCGCAAGAAACTGCGGCGAAGCGATGAGGATGCCGTCGCGGCGGCTTGGTTCGCTCTTTATAAGGTGCTGGTGCAGCGGGGCAGGGCGATCGATCTCGACGGTAAGAGCGAGAGGGAGGATTTTACTGCTGCTGTGCAGTCGCTGACGGCAGGCACGGGACTTGCTGTTGACGAGGATATGTTCGCGGAAACGCAAAGTATCCCGCAGTGGAGCGCGGTACTGAATGCCCTCTGGGACGATCATATTCTCGCGGCGATGGATATCGGCTCTGACAGCTATGTGCTGCTTGTTTTGACACGGGCGGATTTTGTGCGCACTGTAGAATATGCGCGCATACTCCTGCATAGAATTGCACCAGCGGAGAAGATGTGAGACGATCAAGGGGGCACAGTAAAGTCTGTGTAGAAAATGTTACTAAACTACTTTTCTTTTTCTTATAAATATCTTATTATATAAAAATAGAAAGCGTTTTGTATCATTTACTTGTAAGGGAGAGATAGCCTTGTATCATGTGCAGCTAAAGATTGCCTTCATCGGTATTGCCGAAGATAAGGTTGATCTCTGGAAGGGAATAGCACCTAAAGAGCGTTTCAGTCACAGCTTCTATACGATCACGAAGGAAGAAGATCTGGTTCAGGAACTGGCTGATGAGGAGCAATTGCTCATTATCATGGATCAAGCGTGTTTCCTGACACCAAGCATGGTTCGCAAAAGTATGCCGGTGCGCGACAGCCTGCTGATTCTGTGCGCGGACAATCCGGATCAGTTGACGCACGAGGACTATGACGCAGTCGATGATATCTGGGTGAATCATGGACTGGAGCTGGCTCGGTTTCACTTCGCCAATCTCCTGACGCATATCGCTGAGCGCAAGCACGCTTGGCTGCAGGAAACATGGCTGCAGGCGACGATCAATACGCTCCCAGATCTGATTTGGTTCAAGGATATGCACGGCATGCATCTGGATGTCAATGATGCGTTTTGTACGGCGGTCGCTAAGAAAAAGACAGATGTAAGAGGACGAGATCATTACTATATCTGGAATATTCCGAAGGAAGTCTACGAAGCGAGCGACTATGTCTGCGTTGAAACTGAGGCCGATGTCATAGCCGCCCGAAAAACCTGTCTGCTTGATGAGGAGGTCATGAAGGCAGACGGCAGTCTGAGTAAGCTCAAGACCTACAAAACCCCGATTTTCGACGGAGATACGATCATCGGCACGGTAGGTATTGCCCGTGATGTAACGAAGGAATACGAATATCAGCAGAATATCATTCACATGGCGCTGCACGACCAGCTCACAGGGCTTGCAAACCGCCGTCAGTTAGATGAGTTCTTGTCCAACCTGCAGACGAAAGAAATGATTGTAGCGTGTCTCGATTTGGATCATTTTAAGTCGGTGAACGATACATACGGTCATCTGGCAGGCGATGAGGCACTTGTACGAGCCTCCGATTTAATCAAAAAACATTTCCCCGATACGCTGAATGTTCGTCTCGGCGGCGATGAATTTCTCATCATATTTACGGATGGCGTGGTGAGCCAGGATATCCCCAAGCGTATGCAGGCGTTCATTGATGATTTCTTTGAAGCCTTCAAAGAGGATAAGCGCTTCGCTGCCTTATCGGTCAGCGCAGGCATTGCCGAGGGGAAAATCGGTCATGGCTCATTTGATCTGCTGCTGCAGAAAGCGGACGAAGCGCTGTATGAGGCGAAAGAGGCCGGACGAGGCCGCTATGTGATCAGTCACCGCGATGAACATGAAATGATACGCTAAAAAAATGGGGCTGGAACAGTCTCAACACAAGATAAGGGACTGTTGCATGAAGTTTTCTAGCTTCGTGCAACAGTCCCTTCATATTGGACAGAAGTTTATTCCATCAGATACGCGCCCGTAAAAAGTCCCGGTGCATCGTCCCGCGTGATCGTGAGGGCGAAGTCTCCGGCGGCGTAGGACGTCAGTACGGAAGCCGGATAGTAGATGGTGAGGCTGCCGTCCGATGCCATGTACCAACAGAAGCTCGTGAGTCCTCGCTCTGCCGGATGCTGGATGAGGAGCGCCTCCATGATGCCGCGTGGGAAGTCATCCTGGAGGATGTCAGAGTACTGCGTGCGGAACGCTGCCGCAATGGCCTCGATCAGCAGCGTACGATCCGTGACGATCTCATCGAGCGCGATCTGCCGTCCGCTTACGCGGTCGAACGTATACGCTTCGATACGGGGGAAGGGATGCAGCCCGCCCGTGTAGGCAGAACCCTCCATGAAGAACGAGATCACCCGATCATCGACGCGTCCCCACTGTGAAATTGGTACGGTATCGGTGTAGTAGGTGACGAGCCTCCCGTCGATCCTGCGATCCTCCTCGCTGCATGTGCGCACATGGCTATGCCAAATAGCCATGGACTGTTCCACACTCCAGTCGTCGAGGGCTTTTGCAAGCGGGGATGCGCTGTCATCCGTGAGTTCGAGCGACGGATAAACGCCGCAGAATACCTTGCTGCCGCTCTCGTCATAGACCGTCAGAATGTGATCCTCCACCGTCAGCCATGGGACGGGCGATGCGATCGAGCGCATCCAGTCCCGCACCTCGCCCTCCTGCAAAGTCTGCGCTGGCTGTGTCGTCTCCTCGACGGTATCGTGCAGCACGATCTCCGTGCCCGCAGGTGACGCTGCCGCGCAGAGGGGGGCAGAGAGGAGAAGTGCGGGCAGGAGGGCAGATAGAAATGATTTGATGTTCATGGGGAATTACCTCCGTAGGTTTCGCCGATCTTCGGGGGACTCATTTCGGCAAAGGCTGTGCGCAGGCATCCTGTCAGTCCTGATCGTCATAGGACCAGCCGTACCATGAGGATGCAAGGGCGGTGCGCGCGTTCGCGTCGAGTGCCTGCCAGTCAACGAAGTTGACGCGGCGTCCGCTGTCGAGACGGTTGCGCAGGAACGCCTCGGCCTCGCTGCCGTAGGGATCGACATCCTTGTTCAGATAAAGGAGCTGCATCGAGGTGTAGAACGGCTCGACCTGATCACCGTAGATGCCTGCAGTCCCCTCTGTATGGGCGCTCGTTCCGACGCCGAGGTCGACCTCTGCCCAGACGATCTGGGCATCGCACACGATGCCGTAGCGATCCGTTGCGCTCGTCCAGCTCTCGTTGCGCGGCATCCGCTGCGTATCGACGTCGTAGACGTAGACCCCGTCCTTCTTTTTCCCTCTGATATGGAGGCGTGTGAGGTCGGGGAACTGCGTGTTCGCATTATTGATGGCGTATGGCTCGAGCGTCGATCCGTCCGCGCTAATCTCGTATGCCGCGCCGTAGACCTCGCTCGGATAGTTGTTGCAGAGGTATTGGAGTCCCTTTTTCTGCTCCTCCGAGATGCCGTCCCCCGCATAGTAGAGCGGATCCTTGTTCAGGAAGTGCCGGCTGATGAGAAGCTCGAGCCGCCCATTGTGGTCGAGGTCGGTGACGGCGGCGTAGAAGGTATAGTGGCTGCGCTTACTCATACCGCTCTTTAGGATGCCGTCCCATGTGTGGTAGAGGGTATTGATTTCCTCCTGTATCACACCCGATGCCGCCATCACATCGAGCTGTGCCTCCGTGTCAATCGGTGCCGGAGCGGCAGCGGCGGCTGATGTGAAGGTGAACGCGGCAAGTGCTGCGCCGATCACGGTTTTGAGAGCCTTGTAGTTCATCGTCATGCTCCTTTCGTGGAAAATGGTTTAGGAATTGCTGCATTGATCCGTGCTTCCTTTATCCCCTGCCATCAATGACGCCGTAGGCGAAGCCCTGCCAAGAGGCGGCAAGCGCCTCACGCGGATCGCGGTTGAGCTCGTCGCCGCTCACCCAGCGGATGGAGTTTGGCGGCAGGAGTGCCTCGTCAAAGGTCTGATACAGATCGGTCTGCTGAAAATCCCGTCCACTCATATTCGTATGAGCGGGATCACCGTCAAAGACACTGGCGGAGACGTGTATTTTCCTGCAGGTGGAGGGGCTGTCCACGTCCCGATAGATGCCTTTTTCCACGGCTAGCAGCTGGCAGCGCAGGGTTCCATGGTCGAGGGCGACGCGCTGATAGGACGCTGTATAGGAGTATGAAGGATCATTGTCCGTGAAGCAGCTGCCCCGGGAGACGGTCACGGTGCGGACATGATGCCAGCGCGTGCCATGCTCGTCAATCTCACTGAGGGGCTGGAGGTTCATCAGATCGGGCCAATCGTAGCCGTTCTCTGCGCGGAGGCGTTCGAGCCGTCCGTCCGCAGAGATCTCGTAGGCGGACAGGCTGATATCGATCGGGATATCCACAACACCCGCCGCATGGGGGCCGGATATATCCATCAGCGTCATCGCATGGCGAAACAATAGCTCAAGTCTGCCGTTGTGGTCGAGGTCGGTGACGGCGATGTGCGTCAGACGGCGGTTGAAGCGCATGAGATAGGGCTGCGGTGTCTGCCCCTCGTCCCAGCGCGCGACGAACTCATCCTTCCACAGCGGCTCTGCCTCCGCGAGCATCTGCAGCTGTGCCTCCGGGCTTGGCGCGGCTGCGCCGGGAGCGGGGGCGGCAGATGCCGTCAACGAGAGCGCGGCAAGTGCTGCGAGAATGGTTTTTTTGAGTGAAATGAATGTCATTGCCGTACCCCTTTCGTGAAAAATCTTTATCCCTTGCCGTCGATGACACCGTAGACAAAACCCTGCCAAGAAGCGGCAAGCGCCTCACGCGGATCACGGTTGAGTTCGTCGCCGGTCATCCAATGTACGGCACTGGGCGGCGTGTAGATTCGGTCAAAGTCCTGACAAAAGCCCGTCTGCAGGAAGGCCGCATAAGGCATCTCGATATGCGAGGGGTTGCCGTCGTAGATGCTGGCATAGATGGGAACCTCCTCGATGCGGTCGATGTCATAGACGTTGTAATAGCCGTTTTCCTCTGCGAGCAGCTTGCACGTGACGATGCCGCGCGCGATGGCAACCTGCTGATAGGCGACGGTATAGTGATAGTGACCGTGCTCGTCGGCTGTGATGGTTCGCGTACGGATGTTGTACGGACGTGTGTTGTCGGCGCTAATCTGATGGAGTGCGCAGAGGCCGATCAGATCGGGGGCGCCGTAGCCGTTTTCCGTCTCGGGGAGGCGTGCAAGGCGACCGTCCGTGCCGATTTCGTAGATCGCCATCTCGACCATTGTGGGGATGCTGCGAAAGGGATATGGGGTGATGCCCTCAGCAACAGGCAGCATGGCGGCGTGACGGAAGAGCAGTTCGAGGCGTCCGTTGCCGTCGAGGTCGGTGACGGCAAAGCGGGTCTGGGTGGAGTCATAGTTCAGCAGATGGGGCTGCGGTGTCTGCCCTTCGTCCCACCGAGCGACGAATTCGTCCTTCCAGAGTGGCTCTGCCTCGGCGATGATCTTCAGCTGCGTATTCGCATCGGCGGGATGCTTGATGTGCGCTGCAGTAGAGGATGAGGCATAGGGGGCAGCAGCGGCGGATGCGGTAACCGCACTGAGAACAAGGAGTGCAGCTGCCGCGAGCAATCCTTTCTTGAAGTGTTTCATGGGGATCCTCCTTTCGTGCAAAGCATTACGGCACGACCTTTCGTGCGCTCATCCTCTGACCGCCGCTCCGTCGTGCGTCCAGCTGTACCATGAGGACGTGAGCGCTTCGTGTGGATTTTGCTCAAGATACTCCCATGAGAGGGGATCGAGCGTGGGCCCGTCGTCGGTGCGGAGGCTCTCAGGCGGGATGCTGCTCGGATCGTATGTGCGGCCTGTGACGAGGTCCTGGCTCCATGTATAGTACGGCTCGACGTATGCTCCGTAGACCCCGGCAGTCCCACTGGTGATGCTCGTCTGCGCAACGATGAGCGCACCGTCCTCAAGACGGATCGTGTACCCCTCGCCCACGATGCCGTATCGTTCTTGGCCGTCTTCCAGGCTGCTCTCGCCGGTCAGGCGCGCGGCAGATGCCAAATAGACCGGAGTGCCGTTTGTCCCTGTCGGCCGTACATGGATGCTCATGAGGTCGGGAAAGCCGCCGCCCTTATAGGGGAGCTCTGCAGACGTCCTGCTGTCCACGATGTCAAGCGGCACAAGACGTGTGCCGTCCGCGTTGATCTCATAAGCCGCACCGTGGATATAGCGGGGAAACATCTCCGCAAGCTCTGTGAGACCTTCTTTTTGCTCCTCTGAGATCTCGTTTCCCGCACGCAGGAGCGGCTCATAGCTGAGCGTCCGGCGGCTGATGAGGAGTTCGAGCCGCCCGTCGCCGTCAAGATCCGTGACGGCAGCGCAGAATTTATATGCAGTCATATTTTCGCGGCTGCGGATGCGGACTGTGTCAATCTCCGCCTTTAGGGCGTGGGAGCGCGCGATTACATCCAGCTGTGCCTCTGCATCTGGGACCGTGGGCGCGGCGAATGCTGCGCTTGTGCAGATGGAGAGGGCTGTGAGAGCGGCAAATGCGCATTTTGCAGCGTAGGTATGGAGCATTGTTCTCACCCTTTCGCGGTTCGAAATTACATCAGAACTTCACCTCGGGGACGGCGTCCGCGCCCTCCTTTGCTTTGAATTGGGGCTTTTGCGTCATGCCCATGAAGCCCGCGAGGAACATGCCGGGGAAGGTCGAGATGCGGACGTTGTACTCGCGCACTGCCTCGTTGTAGTCGCGGCGTGCGACGGCGATGCGGTTCTCGGAGCCGGACAGCTCACGCATCAGCTCGAGATACTGCGTGTTTGCCTTGAGATCGGGATAGGCCTCCGCGATGGCAAAGAGGCGGCCAAGTGCACCCGTCAGCTCTGCGTTCGCCGCGTCCATCTGCTCCACGCCCTGCGCACCCGCAAGTTTGGCACGCGCATTTACAACCTCCTCGATGATGGTTTTTTCGTGTACGTCATAGCCCTTGACCGTGTTCACGAGATTCGGGATGAGGTCGCTGCGCCGCTGCATCTGGTTCTCGACCTGTCCGTAGGAGGCGTCGACGCGGATCTCTGCCTCCTTCAGTCCGTTATAGAGAGAGAAGAAGCCGCCGAGGGCGATGAGGATGACGACGAGAATGACGACCCCGACGGAGATAAAGCCCTTGTTGTTCATCGTAAAAACTTCCTTTCGTGTAATGCAGCCTAGATCGCTCAAGGCGCCCCTTCCACCGTGCTGCCGCACGGTCCCCCTCCCCCGCTTTGGCAGGGGAGGCTTTGGGATTGAGCATAGTAGCCTTCAACTACCAATTGCCTGACGCACCGCCGCCGCCCGAGGAGCCTCCGCCGTAGCCGCCGCCGCCCGAGGAGCCACCGCCGCTGCGATAGGTTGGGCGGTCATCCTCATCATATCTGCCACTGCCCGATCCACCGCCCATGTTGCCGTATTTTCCGGAGCTGAGGAGGTTCAACAGAGCGGCCAGCGAGAAGAAGGCAAGCCCGAATACCTGCCCCACAATCCAGAGGAGGAGCAGGAGGAGCGGGATGAAGATGAGGAAGCCGAAGATGTAGACGTAGAAGGGTTCACTGCCGCCCTCGTCGACGGAGTCCGGCACGGCGACATGCGCTTTCTCGCACAGCCGTGCGCCGACTGTGGCGTAGCCCTTTCGGACCTCCTCGGAAATATCGTCCTTGTCAAAGGGGAACTCGGAGCGAATGCGGTTGACGGCGTAGGTCGTGTCGTGCTCCTGCTCCATCTCGGTCAGGGCAGACCCGAATAGGAAGAACACCTCGCGCTCCTCCTTTGCGATAAAGAGCAGCGCTGTGTTCCCGTGAGCCGCATCCTTCAGCTGCCAGTCGGCAAAGAGCTGCTGCGCAAACCGCCTTGCATCCACGCCTTTGAGCGTCGGCATGGTGACAACAATCATCTGTACATCGGCCGCGTTCGTGAGATCGCCGCCCATCCGCTCAATCGCTGTCGCATCCTCCGGCATCAGCATTTCGCCAAAGTCTGCTACGCTGCCCAAATGCGTGGGTTTCGCGGGGATCCCGAGGGCGGCACCAAGGCTTTCGAGGCCAACGCCGTACTCCGCAGCTGCCTTTTGTGCGAGCGTGATATACGCCTGCAGGATCGCGGGAGAGTAGTTTTCCTTGCGGAACTCTCCCTTCATCGCGTCGAGGACACTGCCGGCGTAGCCGTCCGTGATGGCGCCCTCGAGACCGTAGCCGACCTCGATGCGGAATGCGCGGTCATCCTTGGCGATGAGCAGGAGGACACCGTTGTTCAGCCGCGCGTCGCCGATGCCCCAGCTGCGAAAGAGGTCGTTCGCGTACGACTCGATGTCCGTGTCGCCGAGCGTCGGTACGGTGACGACGACGACTTCCGCCTTTGTTTTGCTGCGCAGCTCCGCTCCGATCTTCGCGATCTGCGCGGCATCCTCGGCCGAGACCATACCCGCCGTGTCAACAATGTACGCGCGCTGCGCGGGCTTTGCGAGCAGATCGCTCGCCGTGACGGTCGTCGTACCGCGCAGCCGGCTTTGGGCGGCATCCGCCGCAGGGCTGCCGATGGTGAGCAGGAGCATGAGTACAAGGAGGAGTGCGAGGAATCCGCGCCCCTCTTTGGCACCGTTCATAATCATTCACATCCTTTCATGGCGGTCGCTTACATACATACTTAATGTCATTGTAGCATACTTTTAGAATTTTTGAACCTGTCATAAATGACAGGTTCAAAAGACCTAGAAGATAAAATCAGCACGAAAAAAGTCCCCGGCTGTGCGGGGACTTCGTTATGTTATCAAGTGCCTCAGCAGGTGTGACATTTTTCGTAGATGCCGCGATCTTTGAGGAGTTTCACCATAGTCTCACCGATATGCGCGACAGTCTCGGCAACGGGAATGCCCGCTCTGTTGAGTGCCTTTACCTTGTCCGAGGCCATTCCCTTACCACCGGAAATGATCGCGCCAGCGTGCCCCATGCGCTTGCCTGGAGGCGCCTGGCGGCCGGCGATAAATGCGGCGACCGGTTTGTCCTGCATATTCTCCTGGATCCATTTTGCAGCGTCTTCCTCTGCATGACCGCCGATTTCACCGATCATGAGGACCGCGTAGGTGTCCGGATCATCACGGAAGAGCTTTAGAATATCAATGAAGTCGAGCCCCTTGACCGGATCACCGCCGATTCCGACAGTTGTTGTCTGACCAATGCCTGCATTCGTGAGCTGGAACGCTGCTTCGTAGGTGAGGGTGCCGGAGCGAGAGATAACACCGACATGACCTGGCTTACTGATGGTCGCCGGCGTGATGCCGACCTTAGACTGCATGGAGGTGAGCAGGCCCGGGCAGTTTGGCCCAAGCAGGCGCGTGCTCTTACCGCGCATGTAGCGGCGCACCTTGACCATGTCGAGCACGGGGATGTGCTCAGTGATACAGACGACGAGGTTGAGCTTGGCATCTACCGCCTCCATGATGGAGTCTGCAGCAAAGCGCGCGGGGACGTAGATGACGGAGACGGTTGCACCCGTTGCCTTGACTGCGTCTGCGACTGTATTGAATACGGGCACACCTTCAATGGTCTGACCTGCTTTGCCGGGCGTAACGCCGGCGACAATCTTCGTGCCGTAGGCGATCATTTGCTTCGTGTGGAACTGTGCCGCCTTACCAGTGATCCCCTGGACGATGACTTTGGTATCTTTATCAATCAGAACTGACATTGCTTGACCTCCCGTTCCCTTTATTCCTTTTCCCGCGCTTCTGCGACAAGCCGAACGATCTGCTCGGCGCCTTTCTCCATTGTGGGGCAGGTGAATACGTTCGCAATGGGGGTGTTTCGGAGGATCTCGCGTCCCTCTTCGACCATTGAACCTTCGAGGCGTACGACGACAGGGACGGGGAGGGAATGGCCGTCTTTGGAGACGATGTGCGCAGCCTCGACAATGCCCTTCGCGATGTTGTCGCAGCGGTTGATTCCGCCGAAGATGTTGACGAAGATGCCCTTTGCCTGTCCTCCGGAAAGCATGATCTTGAACGCCTTGGCGATCTTTTCAGGCTCAGAGTCACCACCGACATCGAGAAAGTTCGCCGGCTCACCGCCATAGAACTTAAGCATATCGACGGTCGCCATAGCAAGTCCCGCGCCGTTGACCATACATGCGACATCGCCGCCGAGGTTGACGTAGTTGAGGCCGGAGGCGGCTGCTTTGCGCTCCTTCGGATCCTCCTCGCTCTCGTCGCGGAGAACGGCGATCTCGGGGTGACGGTAGAGGGCACTGTCGTCAAAATTGATCTTTGCATCGAGCACGACCATCTTATCATCCTCGGTGAGGACGAGCGGGTTGATCTCAATCTGCGAGCAGTCCTTGGCAATAAAGGCGCTGTATAGCTTTTGCATGATTGTGACCGCTCTGCGGATTGCCGGCTCTGGGATATTGATGGCGTATGCCATGCGTGTTGCCTGGAATGCAGCAAGCCCGGTCACGGGATCGATGTACTCCATGAAAATCTTTTCCGGCGTCTCTGCAGCCACGTTCTCAATATCGACTCCGCCCTCCTCAGAACCCATCATGACGATGTTTGCAGTCTGACGATCAACGATGAAGGAGAGGTAGTATTCTTTTTTGATCTTTGAGGCTTCCTCGATGAGGAGGCGTTCGATGACCTTGCCCTCGGGGCCGGTCTGATGGGTGACCAGGGTCTTGCCGAGCAGTTCCTGGGCGAACGAAGCTACCTCCACAGGCGTCTTGGCAATCTTGACGCCGCCCGCTTTGCCGCGGCCGCCCGCATGGATCTGCGCCTTAACGACGACAACGGGTACGTCCAGTTTCTCTGCGCTGGTGACAGCCTCGCTGACGCTGAGTGCCGGCAGCCCGTTCGGTACGTTCACGCCATACTCACGCAGAAGCTGTTTGGCCTGGTACTCATGAATATTCATCTAGTCATCCTCCCCTTAATTTTTGTGAGCAGAACTTATCTATAGATACTATTTTACCCTTCTTTCATAGAAATGTCTAGCGATTTTGTATAAACGGGTGATTGAAAAAACTTGGATTGCTATAAGTTATTTCTATAGATATGACGTGGTCCTAATGAAGTGTTCATACATCATCGAGCTTGTAGACGGTCTCCGCCTCCCATACCTCGCCCATGCGCAGCTTGGGCTGCAGAAACGTCGGGTTGGCGGGCGCATTCGGGAAGAACTGTGTCTCGAGGCAGAAGCCGCCGCGACGCGGAAAGGGGATGCCGCCCTTGCCGATGAGAGGCTTTTTCGCAAGCGCGTTGCCCGTGTAGAACTGCATGCCGACCTGCGTTGTGTAGCAGGAGAGTGCGAGTCCCGTTTTCTGCGATGTGACGCGTGCCGCCTTCTTTAGGTGGGAATACGGTTCGGGGGCGAAGTCGCCGCGCAGGACCCAATTGTGGTCGTAGCCGCCTGCCATCTGCAGCTGGTCGTAGTCCGCATCGATGCGCTCACCGATCCTGTGCGGTGCCGTGAAGTCCATCGGTGTGCCGACAACCGGGAGAATGCGTCCGTCGGGCAGGGACTCCGCATCCGCCCATGTAAACTCGTCGGCGTAGATCTGTGCTTCGTGGTCGAGTACGCTTGGCGCAGTCGCGCCCTCGAGGTTGAAGTAGGTGTGGTTTGTGAGGTTGCAGATCGTATCTGCGTCGCTGACGGCACGGTAGGAGATCGAGAGTGCATCGTCGTCCGTGAGGCGATAGGCAACCTTTGCCGCGAAGTTGCCGGGGTAACCGCCCTCGCCGTCGGGGCTGACGACGGCGAACTCCACGCCGCCGTCCACGATTTCCGCCGTCCAGAGATGGTAGTGCAGCCCCTTCGAGCCTCCGTGGATGTGGTTTTGCTTCTTGGAACCCGTGTTCAGTTCGAGCTGATAGGGGCGCCCTGCGATCGTGACGCGTCCGCCCGCGATGCGGTTTGCGTGCCGTCCGACGACAGCGCCCATCGAGGCGGTGTCTGCGACGTAGTCCTCGCCGGTCTCATAGCCGAGCACGATGTCGAGCGGTTTTCCCCCGACGAGTCGTTCGAACTTCACAAGACGCGCGCCGTAGGTGGTGATGGCGACGGAGCTGCCGCGCTCGTTTGTCAGCGTATAGAGTTCGATTCGGTCACCGCCCGGCATCGTGCCGAACAGTTCCTTCTTCAGCTCTGTCATTGTAGATTCCCTCCGCAGCAGCTGTGCCGCCATTGAAAATGACAATCGAAAAATCCCTTTTATTTTATCATATCTTTAGGGATTTGCCATGAAAAACGAAGAAATAATTGCACCTGTGGGGCAGTCCTCCGCCGCCTCGAGGGCATCGTCCTGCTCTGTCGGTATGGGCTGGCGTATCAGTACAGCAGACCGTGCTGCATGGTCGATGCGAAAGACGGCGGGCAGGCGCTCTGCACACATGCCGCAGCAGACGCATGCGGCTTGGTCGATGGATAGGTTCATAAGCGTTTCCCAAAACGAAAATTTCCTGCTGTGCTGAGCGCAGCAGGAAATTCTCTCAAAATATAACACACGCCTACAGTATGGCGTAAAATGACGTTCTTGTCTGTGCCTTTTGCAACAATCAGCGATTCCTCAGATTCCTGCGCTCGCGTCTGAGCCCTCGAGCATCTTGTGCAGGTAGGCGCGGATCTCGACACCGTGCTCCATCTTCATGACATCGGCGAGGAGTTCCTTTGCCTGTGTCGATGTGACAGAGCGGATCATCTCCTTGACGCGCGGAATTGACGGTGCGCTCATGGAGAGCTCCGTGATGCCCATGCCGAGCAGGATGACGGCGGCATACGGGTCGCTCGCCATCTCGCCGCACATGCCCGCCCAGATGCCGCGCTCGCGCGCGCTCTGGATCGTGCGCTGGATGAGGCGCAGGACGGCAGGGTTGAATGGGTTGTAGAGGTTCGCGATCTGTGCGTTGCCGCGGTCGACCGCGAGCGTATACTGGATGAGGTCGTTCGTGCCGATGCTGAAGAAGTCGACATACTGGGAGAGGAGAGGGGAGACAACGGCTGCTGCCGGCGTCTCAACCATGATGCCGATCTGCACATCGTCGGAGTACTCCTTGCCCTCGTGGGCAAGCTCCACCTTTGCTTGCTCGACGAGTTTCAGTACGCGCTGGATCTCGCTCACGCTGATGATCATGGGCACCATCATCGCAGCCTTGCCGTAGAGTCCTGCGCGCAGGATCGCCTTGATCTGAGGGAGGAAGAGATCGTGTCGATCGAGACTGATGCGGAGGGCCCGGTAGCCAAGGAACGGGTTCTCCTCCGGGGCGATGTTGAGATAGGGGAGAGGCTTGTCACCGCCGATGTCCATCGTGCGGATGACGCAGATCTTGCCGTTGCATTTCTCAACGGCCTGGCGGTATGCCTTGAACTGATCCTCCTCGGTGGGGATCGTGGTGGAGCCCATAAAGACAAACTCGGAGCGGAAGAGACCGACTCCCTCCGCGCCATATGTGAGTGCATTGTCCACGTCCATGTGCGTGCCGATGTTCGCCGTCAGCTCGATGCGTACGCCGTCCTTCGTCA
The DNA here is from genome assembly GCF_000468035.1 of Selenomonas sp. oral taxon 892 str. F0426. GTDB lineage: Bacteria > Bacillota > Negativicutes > Selenomonadales > Selenomonadaceae > Centipeda. The sequence goes on along the minus strand of NZ_KI260540.1, from coordinate 103,123 downwards.
TGGCGGGCAGATCCTTGAGTGCGGCGTAGTGTGCCGCAAGTTTTTTTTGCTCCTCGATCTTGCTCTGATAGAGGATGCGTTCTTCCTCGCTTGGACGGATGATAATATCGCCGCGGCTGCCGTCGAGGATGATCTCGTCCTCATCATGAATGAGGTTGATCTTGTCGCCGATGCCGAGCACCGTCGGGATGGCGCGTGCCTTGGCGATGATGACAACGTGGCTCGTTGCGCTGCCGGAGCCGAGAATGACGCCTGCGATCTGCTCGGTGGGCATGCCTGCCACAACGGACGGCTCGATCTCCTCTCCGCAGAGAATAACCTGCCCCGCGCCAATCTCAGGTTCCTTGACGCCAAGGACGTATTTTGCGATACGGTTGCCAACATCGCGCAGGTCGACCGCGCGTGCAGCGAAGTACTCATCCTCCATCTGCTCAAAGAGCTGTGCCTGCTCATCTGCCGCATCGAGGATGCCGCGTGGGGCACTGCCTGTCGCCTCGATCTTGGAGCTGATGTTGTCTGCCATCATGGGATCCTGCACCATCATACGGTGCGCCTCGAGGATTGCTGCCTGCTCGGTCTGCGCCTCTTTCCTGAGACGTTCAATGGTCGCGAGAAGAACTTCGGTGACGGCAACAATCGCCGCCTTCGCTTTACTCTGCTCCTGGGCAATCGAGCCAGGCTGGTACGCCGACAGATAGCCGTCGAGGTTCTGACCTGCGAGCATGACCTTACCAACGGCAATGCCGGAGATAACCCCTTTTCCGCGAATGTTTTCCGCCATATTTATACCCCCCTATGAAAAAACGCCGCGAGGCAAACAGTACACTGCAAAACCTCGGGCGCTCTCCAACTTTCTTGATTATTCTTCCCCGAACTTCGAGTTGACGAGATCGGCCAGCTCCTTCACGGCCGCGGCCTCATCCTCGCCCTCAGCAATGATGGTGAGTTCTGTGCCCTTGACAAGCCCCATGCTCATCAGCATGAGGATGCTCTTGGCATCAACTTTCTTGCCTTTCGCCTCAATCTGGATCTTGGACTTGAACTTTGTTGCCGTCTGGACGAACACCGATGCGGGACGAGCGTGGATGCCCGTCTTGTTCTCAATGATAACTGTTTCCTGCGTCATGTGAACCTCTCCCATCCGAATAGTTGATCAGCCTGTATTCCCCCTCGCACGCACGGGTTTCTCTGCGCACGCGAATGAATGTCACCGTCATTATACTATAAAAAAAGAAATGAAAAAAGGGCAGAAAGAGACTTTTTTATATTTCCTGTAACAAGCAGGAATTTTCGCATTTATGTCGAAAATCTCTTAGAATACCTTTATGAGTATGGTCGTTATGGATGACCTGGGGCAGGGAGGAGATGTGTTGCAGATGCAGATCCGTATCTCCGCCATCGTCCTTGCGCTTTTTATGAGCATCGGGCTCGTCGTGGGGAGCATCCTTCTGCGGCCAGCGCTCACGCAGACGCTCTATATCAAGTTTGTAGCGCTCATTGCCGGTGCAGGACTCCTTGTGACAGCCTACAACCATCTCCTAACGCGTCGTCGCTCCCCTGTCGAACCATCCTTCCAGGAGAGCGCACTGGCTGCCGATTCGTCAGATATGTATACGGCAGCGTCTGTCGATGCGGTACCTGCGGAGGTGCCGCCGTCCGATATCCCAGTACTGCATCCGACTGAGGATGTGCCGGAGGAGCAGGTCGTCATGACAGAGGAGCTCCTGCCGGATGATCTTGACGACCTGCTCGATATGGCGTTCGAGGCGGCGGAGGAGGATCCTCTGCATGCGGTTGCGGCATATCAGCGGGCGCTGGAACGGTATCCGAACGACTCCTATATGCCGTATCTCATCATCGAACTCTCCACGCTTTACAAACGCTTGGGGAACTACGATGCGGCACTGGCGCTCTTTGATCAGGCGCTGGCTCTCCCCCTCATTGCGAAGAACGCCGCCATGGCACAGGAGTTTCGGCGCTCCCAGAAAGCCCTGGCTGCCGTTTCTCATATGCTTGCAGCACAGGGTACGCCTGCACTCCCCTTTGGAGAGGTTCCAAAAGAACTGCTCGCGGAAGCGGATCGGCGTGCGGATGCGCAGACAACATCTGACATTTTTAGTAAAATGGAGGAATACAAATGAAAAAAAGCGTTGACATCCTGGGACTTCCGGTCATCAGCATAACCGAGGGACGCGAACTCGGCATGAGCAAGACACTGCTCATCGATGCACCGAACCGCGTCGTGGCGGCAATCACGATTGAGGACGAGGACTGGTACCGCGGGGTCAAGCTCATCCCCTACGACAATGTCATTGCGGTCGGCGAGGACGCCGTTACGATCAACAACAGCGAGAACATCCTGACGCTGGATGCGGCAGGTGATTTCGAGACCCTGCTCGACGACAATATCCGCGTGATCGGCACGAAGGCGATTACACGCTCGGGTGTCATCCAGGGCAATATCACCGAGATCTTTATCGGTGAAGACGGCAGCATTGAAAAGTGTGAGATCACGACGCCGGAGGGCTCTACGTCTGAGGTGACGGCGGATCAGGTCTCGATCTTTGGCAAGGAAGTTACGGTCATCTGCCCGGAGGGCGATGCCGGAAAAAAATCTGATGCAGCGGCTGCACCGGCGGCACCCGCTGTGACTGAGCCTGCAGCAGAACCTGCTGCGGCTGAGCCGGTGGCAGAACCAACGCCCGAGGAGCCTGCTGCTCCGGCCGAGGTCCCCGCAGAGGATCCTGCTCCGGCGGAGGAGGCCCCTGCAGTGCCCGAATCCGTGGTGGAACCGACGATCGAGGAGCTCGCCGTTGCGGATGAGTCTGCGGCTCCGGCTGAGGTTCCCGCAGAGGAGACCCCGGCGGAGGAGCCCGCTCCTGCGGCAGAGCCTGCGGAGGAAAAGAACGCGGAGCGCGTGAACGAGGACCGTCACCGCCGCTTCCTGCTCGGCAAGAAGGCGACGCGCACGATCAAGATGGACAACGGCGTTGTCATCGTTGAGGCAGGTGCCGACATCACCGAGGAAGTCCTGCAGAAGGCGAAGCTTGGCAACAAGTTCATCGAGCTTTCGATGAGCGCACAGTAAGAGATCATAGAACTCGCTGATAAATTCAGCCGCGTCATCTTGACGGACTTTATTTTATCGGCGAGTCCTATACAACTTCATACGGGGAGCTGACAGCAGTCGGCTGAGAGGGGGCAATGCGTCCCGACCCATAACCTGATTTGGATAATGCCAACGTAGGGATATATGAACGCACAGCGCGGTTATGTCATTGGCATGGCCGCGTTTTTGTATGGAGAGAATTTACATGAAAAAACACACAAACATACCCGCAAATGCCCTGATATGGTTCGGTGCGGGGGTCTCGCTTGCGGAGATACTCACGGGGACATTCTTTGCACCGCTTGGTTTTCGAGATGGCGGCATTGCGATTATCGTCGGGCATACCATCGGCTGTATCCTGCTCTTCCTTGCGGGACTTATCGGGGCACGCACGCGGCGAAGTTCGATGGAGACGGTTAAGATGGCGTTCGGTGCACGGGGCGGGCTGCTGTTTGCCGCACTGAACGTCCTGCAGCTCATCGGATGGACGAGCATCATGATCTATGACGGTGCGCTTGCGGCAAATACTGCGATGCATGCGGGACACTGGCTCTGGTGCGCGGTCATCGGTGTGCTCATCATTGTCTGGATCCGCATTGGAATCCTGCGCATCGAACGCGTGAATGCTGCTGCAATGATGGGCCTCTTCCTCCTCACGGTGCTTCTTTGCTCTGTCATTATGCAGGGCAGCAGCGCAGCACCCTCTGGCGCAGGAGAGGCGATGAGCTTTGCAATGGCGCTCGAGCTGTCGATTGCTATGCCGCTCTCATGGCTGCCGCTCATCTCGGACTATACGCGTGAGGCGGAGAAGCCGACTGCTGCCGCCGCTGTCAGCGCAGTTGTCTATGGGCTGGTCAGCTGCTGGATGTACTTCATCGGCATGGGCGCGGCGATCCTTACAGGAGAGTCGGACATCGCGCAGATCATGCTCCATGCGGGGCTTGGTGCGGCAGGGCTTGGTGTCGTCATCCTCTCCACGGTGACGACGACCTACCTTGATGCATATTCGGCGGGCGTCTCAAGTGAGAGCATTGTGCGCAGCGTATCGGGGCGTACAGTTGGTATTGGCGTGACCGTGTTCGGCGCAGCAGCGGCAGCCCTCTATCCTATGGATGACATCACGGGCTTCCTCTATATCATCGGTTCGGTGTTTGCCCCCATGATTGCCGTTCAGATTGCGAGCTATTTTCTCCTGCGTGAGGATGCAGCTGCTCGCTCTGTTCATGTCATCAACCTCGTCGTCTGGTTTATTGGATTCCTCTGCTATCGCTGTCTCATGACGCTCGATACTCCCGTCGGGAGCACCTTGCCGACTATGGCAATCACACTCGTGCTTGCGTTTGCTGCGAATCATGTGTGGGGGAAAAAGCCGTAACAATAAGCCGTAACGCAAAGCCTCTCCCGCCGTGACAAGGAAGCTAAAATGCCGCAGCGCAAAGCCTCCCCCGCCGAAGCGGGGGAGGGGAACCGCGTGAGCGGTGGAAGGGGCGCTTTGGACGATATAGGGAAAATTGCGTAAGAAAGGAACTCCCGATGAACACCTCCATCCTCGAAAAGGTGCGCTGCGCCGCACCCCTTATCCACTGCATTACAAACTACGTCACCGTGAATGATGTTGCTAATGTCCTCCTCGCCATCGGGGCGCGCCCGATCATGGCGGATGACCCGGACGAGGCAGAGGAGATCACGGCACTCTGTGCGGGACTCTGCCTCAACATCGGCACGCTGAACGCGCGCACCATCCCGAGTATGCTCGCGGCGGGAAAGCGTGCGCGGGCGCTGGGACATCCCGTCGTACTCGACCCCGTCGGCGCGGGTGCGAGCAGGCTACGCACCGAGACTGCTCTGCGCATCCTCGATGAGGTGCATCCGACCGTTGTGCGCGGCAACATCTCCGAGATTCGTACACTGGCGGTCGGGAGCGGCACAACACAGGGGGTCGATGCAGATGCGGCGGATGCCATCACGGAGGAGAACCTTGCGGAAACGGCGGACTTCCTGCGTGGCTTTGCGGCACGCACGGAGGCGATCATTGCCGTCACTGGGGCAATCGACCTTGTGACGGACGGCGTGGCCGTATATGCGATACGAAATGGGCGCCCCGAAATGGGCCGAGTCACGGGCACAGGCTGTCAGCTTTCTGCACTCCTTACGGCGGCTCATGCCTCTGCGTCGTCCAATCTGCTCGCGGCAGCCGCTGAGACCGTTGCTTTGATGGGAATTGCGGGTGAACTTGCGTGGGCGCACATGAACGAGTATGACGGAAATGCGGCATACCGCACGCGCATCATTGATGCGATTGATCGTATAACAGGGGATGATCTTAAAGAGTATATGAAGATCACAAAACTCTGAGGAGGGATACATGATGAAGATGTATACGGCACTTACCATCGCGGGCAGCGATTCGAGCGGCGGCGCGGGCATTCAGGCGGATCTCAAGACCATGATCGCGCACGGCGTCTACGGCATGAGCGCACTCACCGCCCTCACCGCACAGAACACCACAGGCGTCACGGACATCCTCGCCGTCACGCCCGCATTCCTTGCGGCACAGCTCGATGCTGTCTTTACCGACATCCCGCCCGATGCAGTGAAGATCGGCATGGTCGCGGATGCTGCACTCATCCGCGTGATCGCCGAGAAACTGGACGAATACCATGCGCGGAACATCGTCGTCGATCCCGTCATGGTCGCAACCAGCGGCGCACGTCTCATCAGCGAGGATGCAGTTGAGGCGCTCGTCTCACTGCTCCTGCCGCGTGCGGCGATCATCACACCGAACATCCCCGAGGCGGAGGTGCTCGCGGATACGGAAATCACCGACCGAAAGGGCATGATTGCGGCAGCGGCACGTATCTATGAACGTGCACACACAGCGGTGCTCATGAAGGGCGGACACAGCATCGACGACGCGAACGATCTCCTCGTCGATGGTGCCGGCACGCGTTGGTTCGAGGGGCGGCGCATTGCGACTGAGAACACCCACGGCACGGGCTGTACGCTTTCGAGTGCAATCGCCTCGAATCTTGCACGCGGGATGACACTTGATCGTGCGGTCGAGCGTGCGAAGGCATATATCTCAGGTGCACTCGCCGCTGGGCTTGAGCTCGGCGCAGGCAGCGGCCCCCTGGCACATGGATTTGATCTGAGGAGCGAATTTATATGCTAGACACACGCACCCGCAAACTTACCCTCGCCGGCATCCTTGTCGCGGCGGCTGTCCTCGGAGGCATATTCAGCTTCCCTGTGATGGGGAGCCGCTGTGCACCGATGCAGCATCTCGTCAACATCCTCGCCGCCGTATTCCTCGGACCTCTCTGGGCTGTCGGTGTTGCCTTCTCCGTGAGTCTGCTGCGTAATATTGCAGGCGTTGGCAGTCTCATGGCATTTCCGGGCAGCATGATTGGCGCACTCTGCTGTGGAATGGTCTACTACTATACGCGTCGGATCGGGGTTACCTGCGTTGCCGAGGCGTTTGGTACAGGGCTTCTCGGTGCACTCGCCGCCTACCCTGTTGCGGCTTTCCTCATGGGGCTGAACCCCGCGAACTACACCGTCTATATTGTCCCCTTCCTCCTCTCCACGGGTGTGGGCAGCCTTCTCGCCTACGTCCTCCTAGGCTTCCTGCTGCCCAAGATTCGGCGGGATTGATATACGTGTTGATATGTGTTAAAATGTGAATACACACGATGTGAGGAGGCGATCATCACGACCTCGAAGGAATTGCTGAAAATTCTCAAGAAAAACGGCTGGTATATTGAGAGAGTACATGGATCGCATCACATTCTTAAACATGATAAAATCATGCAGACGATTGTGCTTCCTTTGCACAATACAGATATGAAGCCGGGAATACTGCATTCTATTCTGCGCGATGCAGGTCTGAAGTAGGAGGCAATAAGATGCTACAGGAACAATATGCTGCAGTTTTTCATCCTGAACCGGAGGCGGGAGGGTATTCTGTTTTTTTTCCCGATTTGCCGGGCTGTTATACACAGGGGGACACCATGCGCGAAGCGCTCTATATGGCGAGTGATGCACTCGGGCTTTATCTCTATACGCTCAAAGCGGACAAGAAGCCCTTTCCGCCCGCGACGGATCCTGCTGACATTGAGACGCATGGGCGCGACTTCACCACACTCATCGAATGGGACGAGGAAGCGTACCTGCGCCGTACGGACAACCGTTCGGTCAAGAAGACCCTCACCATCCCCGCCTGGATGGACACGCTCGCACGCGAGCACAACATTAACTTCTCTCAGCTTCTGCAGAACGCGATTCGTCGTGAATGCGGGATGGAAGCTTAATGGACTTAAAGCGAACCCTGTTGTGCAATATGAACGAGGAGAAATTCGCGCCGCCCCAACAAGCACAAGGGGCACAGCGTTTTTTAGCACAAATGGACTGCACTTGTGCGGCTCAAAATTCATCCGCGCCGGAAACTGCTCTTTTCGGCGAGACTCCGCAAGGGATTGCACGGCGAGGAATTTAAGTACCAGCACCCCGCAAGGGGACGGA
>NZ_KI260540.1:94790-95393 GCF_000468035.1 Selenomonas sp. oral taxon 892 str. F0426 | reverse complement strand
TTAAGTACCAGTACCCCGCAAGGGGACGGAAACTATGAAGATGATACAATGCTTGAGACTGTTACCAATTTAAGTACCAGCACCCCGCAAGGGGACGGAAAATAGTGAGAATATTCATTTACCACATATGCTACTGATAAATTTAAGTACCAGTACCCCGCAAGGGGACGGAAACTTCTGATACTTCATCATGTGCTCGATATGCTCGATAAAATTTAAGTACCAGCACCCCGCAAGGGGACGGAAACCATTCTGTATCTCCTTTCACCCAGTATGTCATCAAATTTAAGTACCAGCACCCCGCAAGGGGACGGAAACCGAGAAGTGAGAGCAACGAATGTGTGTGGATAAATTAATTTAAGTACCAGCACCCCGCAAGGGGACGGAAACTCCTCCATAATCATATCAAACGCCTCTGCATTGACGTAAATTTAAGTACCAGCACCCCGCAAGGGGACGGAAACTCTTAGGCGCGCTTGATATTGTAGATCGAACCGGAAATTTAAGTACCAGCACCCCGCAAGGGGACGGAAACGGATTGTAGACGTACATGTTTTCGCCGTCGTTGCAATTTAAGTACCAGTACCCCGCAAGGGGACGGAA
>NZ_KI260540.1:12470-94690 GCF_000468035.1 Selenomonas sp. oral taxon 892 str. F0426 | reverse complement strand
TAAGTACCAGCACCCCGCAAGGGGACGGAAACTCGCCCGGACGGACGGTATAGACCTCCTCGACAAGATTTAAGCACTAGCACCCCGCAAGGGGACGGAAACGTCTATTTTGTCAACAAATCAGGGGGCGATGTGATGTTTGCTTACATTACGGAGGAAGGGGCGTACATTCAGAAGCGCGGCGGGAATTTCGTCATCGGTCGCAACAATGAATGCGTGATGGAGATTCCCGAGGAGGTACTAGAGTCGCTGACGCTGATCGACAGTGTACAGGTGTCCTCACAGGCGATGGTGGAGCTGCTGCGGCTCGGCGTTCCGGTTACATGGCTCTCACGCGCGGGCTTCTTTTTCGGACGACTCGAATCTACGCGTCACGTCAATGTTTTCCGGCAGGAACGGCAGGTGCTCATGAAAGGCTCGGGGTTCTATCTCCGTATGGGCAGGAAGGTGATCGCGGCCAAGGTACACAACCAGCTCACACTTCTGCGCCGCTACAACCGAAATGCGGAACTCCCGGGGGTGTAGCAGGCAATCGACGAGATTCTTGCCCTGCGGAAACGTATTCCAACGGCAGAGACGAGTGAGCAGCTAATGGGCTACGAGGGGGCGATTGCAAAGGTGTATTTTCGTGCACTGGGGCTTCTCGTACCGGGGGAGTTTACCTTCACGAGGCGCAGCAGGCTTCCGCCGCTCGATCCGTTCAATGCAATGCTGAGTTTTGGGTATACGCTGCTGATGTATGATATCTATACAGCGCTCTCGAACGAGGGGCTGCACCCGTACTTTGGCTTTCTCCATGCGTTGAAGAATCGTCACCCCGCGCTTGCATCTGATCTGATGGAGGAGTGGCGCGCGGTTCTCGTCGACGCAATGGTACTCTCACTTGTGAGCCATCATGAGATCAAGCGAGAGCATTTTGCTGCAATGAAGGAGGAGGAGCCGGGCATCATCCTGATGCGGGAAGGGCGTGCGATCTTTCTGCGTGCATACGAGAAGAAGTTGCGGACGGCAAACCGTTATGTGGAGGGAAAACACTCCTATCGCCGTACGCTCGCCTATCAGGCACGGCAGTACGCACAGGCACTGCTCGCGAAAAATGAGGAGATGTACGAGCCGATCTCGCTACGCTGAGGTGACTGTCATGATGGAGTACGAGGAAAATGAGTTCCTGGTGGAGGATGAGCGGCGCTATATCGTCCTTGTGATCTACGATATTACGGATAATCGCCGTCGCGCACGGATGGTGAAGTGTCTCGAGCGTTACGGCATCCGCGTACAGAAGTCTGCATTCGAGGCATTCCTGACGGAGAAGAAATACGATCGCATGGTTGAGATGGCGAGCGGTCTGATCGATCCTGCGACGGATTCTTTGCGGATCTATCTGCTCGCCAATCATACGTCGGTACGCTCGTGGGGGCTCGGAGACCGACATGTCGAGGATGTTGTTATTTTTTAGCAAAAGCCAATCCGTCGTGTGTGAGATTTGATCACAGCACGATGGATTGGCTTTTGCTTTGAAGGAGATTTTCTTTTTTGAGCGAATTATTAAAGCAATATGATATTGATAGAGAAGGGAGATGAGGCTATGGATGATCTGTGTGGACGGATTGAGCGGGCGGCTCTGCTGCATGATATCGGGAAACTGGTGCGACGGGCACATCCGGAGGCAAAGACGCATGCGGCGTGCGGCGCAGCGTTCCTCGAGCGGTTCTTCGGCGGCGAGGGACGAGATATTCTGCGTGCTGTGGGACATCATCACTGGAGTGATCTGAAGGATCTGCGCGCCGATGCGGATGATATCAGCTATATTATCTACGAGGCGGATAATCTGGCAGCGGCGACGGATCGCCGCGAGACAGAGGAGGGGGCGGGTGGCTTTTCCGCCTCCGCGAATCTTCAGAGCGTCTTTTATCTTTTCGCTGACGGCGGGGTGCACTCCGCGAAGGAAGCATTCCATCTGCGTGGACTGGATCCAGAGACCTATGAGATGCAGATGCCCTGTTCGTCCGCCGAGATACGGGCGACGGAGGCGGCGTATCAAGATCTCTGTCAGCATCTCGAGGCGAATTTTCAGCGTAGATCTCCGCTGGAGATGACCGTGGGGGAGCTCCTGCGCGTGTTGGAGGGGGTACTCAGCTATGTGCCGTCGAGTACGGCGCGTGCGGAGGCTGCGGACATCTCGCTCTATGACCATGTGCGCCTGACGGCTGCGTATGCGGCGGCGATGTACCGCTATTTCGAGGCGCATGGGATCACGGATTATCGTCGCTGTACGACGGGCGATGAGGGGCGTGCATGGCGGGAAAAGCCGATGTATCTCCTCGTCTCGGGCGATGTGTCGGGGATTCAGCCGTTCATCTATGGGATTCCATCGGCGGGTGCACTCAAGAGCCTGCGCGGGCGGTCGTTCTATCTCGAGATTCTGCTTGAGAATGTGGTGGACGAGATCCTTACGGCATGCGGCATCAGCCGCAGTGCACTCCTCTATACGGGCGGCGGTCATTTCTATCTGCTGCTGCCGAATACGGATGCAGTGCAGGAGATCCTGACGAAATGCCGTCAGGCGGTGAATGCTTGGCTGCTGGAACATTTTGGCACACGGCTCTATCTGGCGATGGCATGGACGCCGTGCGCGGCGGCAGAGTTCGGTGTGACTAAGGAAGGCGGGCATGGAACACAGGCGGCGTTTCGCCGCGTGAGCGACCTGCTGTCCGCGGAGAAGCTCTGCCGCTACTCTGAGGATCAGCTGGCGGTACTCTTTTCCCCGTCGAGTGCACTGAACAAGGTGCGTGACGCCTCGCGTGAGTGTGCGATCTGCCACACGTCGACGACGGAACTCGCACCGTATCGTGATGCATCTGAGATCGAGGTGTGCCCGATGTGCAGCGGGCTGTATGCGTTCGGTGAGCGTATTTTGGCGGGCGATGTGTTTGCCGTGTCAGAAGATGCTGCGGCGGATGCCCTGCCGCTCCCCGGGCTCTCGGGAACGCTCTATCTCACCGCGGAGAAGCTGGCGGAAACGGACGATCTGCCGCAGACCCTGCGGCGGATCTATATCAAGAACAAGGTGTATACGGGGGCACAGCTGGCGACGCATCTCTGGCTGGGTGACTACACGGTACGCAAGGACGATGGCAGCGTGATGGAGCTGGGGCAGCTTGCCGCACGCAGCGGCGGCACAGAGGATGCGGCGGGGATCCGTCGCCTGGGCGTACTGCGCGCGGATGTGGATAATCTCGGCGCGGCGTTCCTCGCGGGGTTCCCTGCTCAGTATGCGACGCTGACACGGACGGCATCGCTGTCGCGTCAGCTGTCCCTGTTCTTCAAGCGATATATCAATGAGCTTTGCCGCGGCAATGTGGGGCGCGGTGCGGAGAAGTTCTCTCTCTTCGGTCGGGAGAAGAAGTCGGAGCGCGATGTGCATATCGTCTACTCCGGCGGTGACGATATTTTCCTTCTCGGCGCGTGGGACGATATTGTGGAGCTTGCCGTTGACCTGCGGCGTGCCTTCCAGCGTTTTACGGGCGGAAAGCTGCATTTCTCTGCAGGCATCGGTTTTTTCAAAGACAAATGTCCTGTGGCAGAGATGGCGCGGCAGACGGGAGCACTGGAGTCGATTGCGAAGGGACTGCGTCCCGCAAAGGATGCGGTGGCACTCTTTGGCACGACGCTGAGCGGGCGCTCTGCGGATACGGTCGAAGAGCGGGCGGAAGCCTATGGCTGGGACGATTTCATCGACGGGGTCTGCGGCGAGAAGATCGCCTTCCTGCGGGAGAATATCGCATGGAACGAGGCACAGGATAAGACACGTGTTCCCTTCGGAAAGTCCAAGGCATATCAGCTGTTGGATTTGCTGGAGGAAGGCGGCGACGATATTCAGATTGCACGGTTCGCCTATGTGCTTGCCCGTCTTGCAGCGGGACTTCATGCAGAGCAGAAGGCGGCATACGAGCGCGTCCGCAGCCAGCTCTACGCATGGTATCGGGACAAGGAGGAGCGGCGGCAGCTGCGGACAGCACTGGAATTTATCATCTACAGCATTCGCGAGAAGGGAGAGAATGCCGATGGCTGAGGAGAAGGTTAAGGATATCGCGCAGGAGGCGGAGAATGTTATCCTGCGGATGAAAGAGAATGGCGGCGGGAAGCTGGTCATTACGAAGAGTCAGATACGGAAGTTCCTGGCAGCGGTGAATGCCCTGACCAACAAGGTGGATGTCTACCGTGTACAGCATGTTGAGGCAGCGGCGCTCAGCCCTGAGCTTGCCTCTGCCGTGAAGTATCTGAAGGTGCAGCTTGCCTATCAGGCGGGGCGCGAGCCGAAGAAGGTCAAGCCGTTTGTGGAGACGGCGCGCCTGAAGGAACGCATTGACGCCATCGGTACGGATCTTCGCGCCTATGAGGATTTTGCACACTATGTGGAGGCACTCGTTGCCTATCATAAGTTTTACGGAGGCGAAGACTAATATGGAGCAGCAGAGTACACTCAAGGGCAAACTGGACATTCGGGCACGCCTGCATATCGATACGGGGCTCCACATTGGTTCATCCTCGGACTTTGCTCCGATCGGTGCGGTGGACAGCCCGTTCGTGCGTGACCCGCTCTCGCGTCAGCCGATCATTCCCGGCAGCTCGCTGAAGGGGAAAATTCGCACCCTGCTCGTGCGGAGCATGACGGCGGGGTATGTCCTGCCCGATGTGAAGGATGACAGCGATGAGGTGCGCCGTCTCTTTGGCGCAGCGCTGCAGGGAGAGGGCGGAGGAAAGGCAGCACGCCTGCAGTTCTTCGACCTGCGGATGTCAGCGGCATCGGTCGAGCGGTTCACGGGGATGGAGCTGGAGACGTACATCGGTGAGATCAAGTGGGAGAATACGATCAACCGTATCACGGCGGCGGCCAATCCGCGCCAGATCGAGCGCGTGCCTGCGGGGGCGGAGTTCGATTTTCGGCTGGTCTACAATATCGAACACGAGGATGAGGTCGCGGAGGACATGGCGCTCCTCGGGGATGGTCTGCATCTCCTGCAGATGGACTATCTCGGCGGGCACGGCTCGCGCGGCTATGGCAGGGTCTCGCTGCATGACTTCTCTGTGTGCTACTTCTCTCTCTCTGCACCCGATGCACTCACGCAGGAGAAGCTGGATGAGATCGCGGCAGTCCTGGCGAAGGGTGGGCAGACGTCGTGAGCTGCGTGATCTATCCGCTCGTGTTTGACACGGCGGTGCATTTCGCTCCGACGGGGCAGGAGGGGCGGCTCGATGCGGCAGGCGCGTCCTATACGGCGGATACGCTGTTCAGCGCGCTCTGTGCGGAACTGGCAGCGGCAGACGAGATTGCCGCACTTGAACGCCTGTATCAGCAGGTGATGCAGGGAGAGATCCGTTTCTCCGACCTCATGCCGTGGCGCAGAGACGGAGAGGGGGAGATGGCGTTCTATCTCCCGCGTCCCGTTCTGTCGATTCCCGCTGACACTGTGTCGCCCGGTGAGGGATATGAGACGGTGTGCTGCCATGCGAGTGCGCGAAAAAAGCAGAAGTCGATGAAGTACATCCGAGCGGGCGAGATGGACGCCTATGTCCGTGCAATGCGCACGGGAAAAGCGCTCGCCTCGGGGGCGGAGGTCGGTGCAGCATCCCTGCGCCCGCGCGTGAACACGCGCGGCGAGGTGCCACTGCCGTACTATGTCGGGCAGTTTGATTTCCATGCGGATGCCGGACTCTACCTCCTGCTCGAGACAGGGGATGAGGAGCTTGCGGACTGGATGGGAGAGCTGCTGACGTGGCTCGGCATGACGGGGATCGGCGGAAAGCGGTCGAGCGGTCTCGGCAAGTTCCATATCGAGGAGGAGGGTGACATCCGCCTCGATACATCGGAGGACGGCATCTATACGGACGATGCGGCACTCTGCGCACTGCTCGCCGCAGCGGATGCGCCGTGGCAGATGGCGCTCTCTCCTGTCCTGCCGACGGCAGAGGATATCGCCGCGGTCAAGGAGGGCGCCTATCGCCTGCGGCGTGCGGGCGGATTTATCACGGATCCCCGTCATGCGGCGGTGAAAAAGAACAGTATCTGCCTCATTGATGCGGGCTCCTGCCTCAGGACGCGTGTCGCGGGATCGCTCTGTGATCTCGGAGCACAGGACGGGCATCCTGTGTGGCGGTATGGATTCGGTCTCTATGCGGGGGTGACGGCATGAGCGGACAAATCGTTCGTCAGGAGTACGAGCTCACGTGCATTGCTCCGGTGCATGTCGGCTCAGGAGAGGTATTGAGACCCTTTGAATATCTTTATGACAGAGATAAACTGGAAGCATACTTTTTACATGGGGCTAAATGGTTTTCGTTTCTCGAGGATCGTGATCTCTCAGATGCTTTTGTTCAATATCTTGAGACGGAAGCAACGGGGAGAAAATCACGCAATCTGCTTGAATGGCTAAAGGTCAACCATGTGACACTGGCAGATCTCCGGCAGGCGGGCGCTATCCGACGCAAGATTCCTGTCGCTAAGCCTTCAGACCAAAGAGCCAAGAAGCCTACACTCAATAATGTCACATGTCAACTCGTACGTTCTGACAACGCGCATCCCTATATTCCAGGCAGTACCATTAAAGGTGCACTGCGTACAGGGATTCTCTACCACTTTATTCGCAAAGATCCCAGACGATTTGATTCTTATTGGCAGGAAATTTCTTCTGTACGGGGGCCAGATAAAGCAGCTGCGTGGAATGATATCATCCTGCGGCTGGAACAGGAGATTCTGCATACGCTCACCTATGACGGTGCAAAGAAAAAGGATGCGGTTGTGAGTGCACTGCGCGGACTCTCTGTTAGTGATGCGACTCTTGTTGGATGTAAGGCACCAGCACCAACTGTTATCGTCCAGAAAATCGATGCCACGACACTCATCAAACGCGGTGCGAGGAGAGGGGAAAGCGCGATCAGTCTCTTTCGTGAGTGCATCCCTGCCGGCAGCAGGCTGCGTTTTGCCGTCACGGCGAACCTTAGCCTGCTTCACACGGCGGGGATCGAGTCATTACCGGCCATCCTTGCCATGCTGCGTTCTTATACACTTGATGGTTTAAAGCTCCAACAGCGCGCCTTTGAAGCCATTGATAGAAAGTATTATGGGGATCTTTTTGATGATGTTACGGCATACAAGGCGAATGCGCTCCTTGGTGGGGGCACGGGATTCCTTTCAAAGACCATCATCTATACGTTAGCAGGTGCGGAAGCTGAGGCGCGCCGTTTTGCTGCTGCTTATTTTGATGAGCAGTTTACGAACCCATCACATAAACATAGGGCGATAGATAAGGTTCTGACACCACGTACGTTAAAGAGAGCACAGACGGACGGTGCGGACTGGATTATGGGGCTGTGCTCCATTCGGGGGATTGGCGATGCTCAGACGATATGAGGCGGAGCTCCGTTTCCCCTCAGGGGAGCGTGCCGTTTCGGCGATGGGTTCGATCCTCCACGGCACTCTGATGGAGCGTCTGCCCGAGGATGCGGCGGCTGTCCTACATACACAGAGCCTGCGCCCGTACCGACAGAGTATCCGCATCGAACGGGAGTCGGGGCGTGTATTCTGGTGCATCGGGACACTCACGGAGGCGATGGGAGAGCTGGCTGCGGCGGCACTCGGCACGACGACGGAGCTGTTTCTGCGGCAGAAGGGCTATGCGGTCTCGCTGCATGACTTTCGCTGTGTATCTGAGAGTACAGACACAGCACTTGCCGATGCGTTCTTTCTCCCTGCACGAGCGCCGCGCGGGGCGGAGCTGACCTTTTATGCGCCGACGGCGTTCAAGCGGGATGGACAGTACGTCCTCTTGCCGGAGATGCTACTGATCGTCCAGAGCCTTCTCATGCGGTGGGGGCGTTTCTGCCCGCACGTCCACATGGAGGAGGAGGAGCTTGCCGTACATCTCGCCGCCGGATGTCAGATTCGGCAGTACGCGCTGCGCACGGCGACCTTCTCCGTGGACGGGCATCCGCTGCGCGGCTTTCGCGGGTCGCTCACCGTGGGCTTTACGGGGACGGACAGCATGCGCCGTATCCTTGGGATGCTCATGTCGTTTGCATCGTATGCGGGCATCGGCATCAAGACTGCCCTCGGCATGGGCGCCGTGGAGGTGGATGTTTGGAAGGGGCGAGACGGATGAGGATCCTTTTTTCACCGCTGGGCGATACCGATCCCGTACGCGGCTGCTATGATGGCGCAATGTTGCATATCGTGCGGCACTATCAGCCGGAGCGCGTCGTGCTCTTTTATACGCATGATATGGCGGAGAAGGAACGCCGCGACCACCGCTATACGCGTGCGATTCGCCGTACGGCACCGGACTGTGTGATCGAGGAAATCTTCACGAACATACAGGAGGCACATCTCTATGAGTCCTTCAGTAAGATTCTGCCGCAGGAGGTTCTGCGTCTTCGTTCGGAGAATCAGGGAGCGCAGATCCTTCTGAATCTGAGTTCGGGAACACCGCAGATGAAGACTGTTCTCGCGATGCTTGCAGCGGATATGGAAGGCTGCGTCGGCATACAGGTCGCCTCGCCTGCACTTCGTTCGAATCGTACGAACGAAGCGACGCAGGATGCGGAGGATGTTGCGGCACTGCTTGAGAACAACTTCGATGAGGAGGAGGGCGCGAAGAATCGCTGCGATGCTCCGCCGCTCGGAATCTTCCGCTACTACGCCGAACGCAGCCGTATCCGATCGCTGATTGAGAGCTATGAGTATGCTGCAGCACTCAAGATCGCACGGCGCAGTCCCCTTGTTCCCCATGTGGCGGTCACCCTGCTCGCTCATGCGGAAAAGCGGTGTGCGCTCCGTACGGAGGAGGCAAAGGAGATTCTGCGTGAGTATAAGGGCAAGAAACTCTTCCCTCTTTCGGGACGCGCGGAAACTCTGGTGGAGTACTTCCTCATCATGCAGGTGGATCAGGAGACGGGACGGCTCTCGAATCTCATGCTGCGCATGATCCCGTTTCTCTATGAGTTTCTGCGCGACTATGTGGAGCAAAACGTCCTCCCCCTGCGGGAACTCTCCGAGCGACGCGGCGGCGTGCCCTATCTCGTACGGGACAAACTGGCGGCACGTGAGCCTGCTCTGCTCGCACACCTAGATGCGGAATTCCCACGCGGCTACAGCGAGCAGCCGCTCTCGTTCTACATCCTCCATCATGTTTGCACGTATGCTGAGGAGCGTGGCTCTGCGCGTGACGTTGAACTGCATACGGAACTGATGACGGAGCTGACGAAAATCACGCGTGTGCGGGAACTGCGGAACAGTGTCGCACATGAGATGACGAATGTGACCGAGGAACTGTTCCGTGCGAAGATGGGCATTGGCTCACAGGAGGCTCTGAGTGCGTTTGCGCGTATGCTCTTGCTCGTATATGGTGATAAGGTGCGCCCCTTGCGCAGCCTCTATCGTGACATCAATACGTGGACGGAGAAGGCGCTTGAGATTCACGAATGAAGAAAAACACATAAGAAAATGAGGGGAAGCCGGAATGTGGCTTCCCCTCAAAATATTTGCAGCAGATCTCAGAGCCGGATGCGCTCGATGTGCTCCATGTCCACGGTGACGACCGCTATGTCGAAGGCGATCTCGTAGAGGATGAGGTCGTCGCCGACGGCGTCGATGGTTTCCTGATAGCCCGGGATCTTCGCGGCAAACAGTTTCGCGAGGTCATAGACGGTGTGTGCGGACTTGACAGCGCGGCCGCTCGCACGGACGTGCTCTGTGGTATCGTTGTGTGGGACGGTGGTGAATGCGATGTTCGGATTCGCTGCGAGTTCGACGACCTTTTCGTTGTCCTTGAACGTGGCGAAGTAAATGCGGTGCTCCTCGGGCGCATAGTAAAAATTCACAATGCGTACGTGCGGCAGCCCGTCCGTCGTCGTTGCGAGTGCAATTTCACGTTGTTCACGCATCATGCGCTCGAATTCATCCCTCATCTTCATTTGTTTCCCTCTATTCTTATGCTGTTACTTCTTCGTCCGTATTCCTCGGACATAGGCATAGCGCGGCATGCCGCTTCCCGCATCGAAGGCGGCGATGCAGATATCGATTTCCGCTGTGCCAAGCTCTGCGAATGGGATTCTGACGACCTGCTCATAGCCGATGATCGTGCGCGTGCCGTCCGTGAGCGGTGTGCGCTCGACTTCCCTATAGTCCAGCATGCGCCCTGTCTCCGACCCGCTTCGATACGTCAGCAGATTCCATGCGGGATAGCCGATAAAGCGTGTTTTGATAAAAAGGTTCTCCCCGCGGAACATGGTGCCCTCGGGCAGACGATTCGGATAGTTCTGTTCCGCTGGAATTGGCGATGTCTCCTCCGCCCAGAGGGCGACCGGCTCGACGCGTGAGAGTGCGGGGGCAGGGCCTGCGCTCACGGCGGGCAGCACGCAGCAGAGAAGAGTAAACACGGCGAGGAGTGTGCGAAGAAATGGCCGCATGGAAGTCTCCTTTGTATCTGATATGTCTATGGACATACGTGCGTAAATTTGGCCTGTGAGAGTATTGTAACACAGAATCCATTTATTTTATAGGAATCGCTGATAAAATGAAGTCCGTCAGATTGGCGTAGATTTTTTCGTCCGAACAAGGCGGAAAACCGGACGCAGAGTGGTGCTCTGTGGAGGATTTTCCGCCGAAGTGCGGGCAAAAAAGATGCGTCAAGATGATGGTGCTGAATTTATCAGTGCTTCCTATATAAGAACACGCCGACATTTCTGCCGGCGTGCTGTCGTGTTGTATGAGGTTACGAGGATTTCTTCCCGCTCAGTACGACCTTGCTGAAGAGGCCAAGGATGCCGAGGAAGACGAGGAGGCCAAGCATCTCGGCGGTGTCGGCGAAGTCGCTGCCGACGATTGCGAGCGGTGCCTCGCCGCCGCCGTTCGAGACGGAGACAACGATGACGCCCGCGAGCAGGACGCCGACGATGGATTCACCGACAATGAGTCCGGAGGCAAAGAGGGTGCCGCGCCTGAGTCCCGTCGCCTCTGCCTCTGTACCGCCGCTGCTGCGCAGATGGCGGTTGAGGAAGTAGCCGAGGATGGCGCCGACGACGAGCGGCGTCTGGATGACGGGCGGGAGGTAGATGCCCATGCCGACAGCAAGCGGCGGCAGTGCAAGGCTCTTTGTGCTGCGCTTGAGGAACTGATCAATGAGAACCAGAACCACACCGACACCAATGCCGATGTAGATATACTCCCATGCAAGCTTGCTGGAGAAAATTCCCTGTGCAATCGTTGTCATGAGCACTGCCTGCGGCGCGGAGAGTGCCTGTGCGGGATCCATACCCGCGCGCGGCATCGCGCCCGGGAAGCCATACGCCTCATAGAGGAGGTTCAGCACAGGTGCAATGACAAACGCACCGACAATGCAGCCGATGAGGAGTGCGACCTGCTGACGCCATGGGGTTGCACCGACGAGCCAGCCGGTCTTGAGATCCTGCATGTTATCGTTCGAGATGCAGGCGATCGCAAGGATGATTGATGTCGTAAAGATGGCAGTTGCTGTCGCGAATTTCTCACCGCCCGGCAGTTCAAAGATGCCGAATGAGGAGCACAGTGTGTACATGACAAGCGAGGAAACGATGATGCCGAGGATGCCGATGCCGGAGATCGGACTCGCGGATGTGCCGACGAGTCCTGCCATGTAGGCGCAGGCAGCGGCGACGAAGAAGCCCATGAGAACGGATACGCCGACACCGACGATCGTGAAGATCAGCTTCTGACTTGGCGGGATCTGCTCGGGGTTTACGAACATGTAAAAGATCCCGAGGAGTCCGATGACGGTTACACCGAAGACGAGAGCAATGCTCTTCATCGACATGTCGATGTCCATGCGGTGTAGACCTCTCTCTGCCTCGTCCATGCGCGTGCCCGCAATGGATTCCTTCACGCCGTCGATGACAGGGCGTGCGAGGGTGATGAGTGTCCAGATCGCTGCAACACCCATCGCGCCTGCGCCAATGAGGCGTACCTTTTGCTGATAGACCACGCCCGCAAATTTTTGCATCGTCATGCCATCAGGCAGAGCCTCTGTCATGGTGAAGTAGGGGACGAACCCCGCCCATGCGATGGCGATGCCCGTCAGCATGGCGAGTCCACTCGCAATGCCGATGAGGTAGCCTGCGCCTACGAGCGCTGTTGAGTAACCAAGGGGAAGCTGCGTCATGCCGCGCCCGACATGGAACCATGCGGAGAGGGAGCCGCCGAGCACCTGCAGGCCGTTCGTGAGAAAGGCGATGATGCCTGCGACGAAGCTGCCGGAGAGAATCTCCTTGATGCCGGAGTCGGAGTTGCCGCTCTCCTTTGTCTGGCTGCCGACCTTTAGAATCTCTGCGGCAGCGACGCCCTCAGGATATGCGAGGTCGCTGTGCACAACCATCGCACGACGCAACGGGATGGTGAAGAGAACGCCAAGACAGCCGCCACACGCCGAGACGACGAGCGTCTGCCAGAACTCGAAGCCCTGCCAGTAGCCGATCATGAGCATACCGGGGATGATGAAGATGATGGCAGACAGCGTGCCCGCTGCTGACGCCTGCGTCTGCACCATGTTGTTTTCGAGGATGTTCGCGTCCTTTGCCATCTTGAGCACAGCCATCGAGATGACTGCAGCTGGAATCGCCGACGAGAACGTCAGACCGACCTTCAGTCCGAGGTACACATTCGATGCGGTGAAGATGATCGTGAGGATTGCACCGAGCAGCATGCCGCGCACGGTGAGCTCGGGGAGCTTCAGTTCGTGCTGCATAAACTCGTTATGCGCATCTTTCATGCAGAAACCACCTGTCCTTCTATAAACAATAAGTTGAAAAATAACAGAAACATTATAACATAGAAAAAAGGAATGTAAACGTCTAAAGGAGTATGTATACAGAAAATTTGTGAAAAACAGAAGAAGGAAGTGAGCCTTCTGTTGGTGTATGTGTGCAATACAAAACCGCCGACAGGCTTTCTCGTCACCCGTCGGCGGTCTGAGGAAAATACGGGAAGTGATAGATAACTCTCTTGCATCCAAACGGTCTTTGCTTCGTTCCATATCCCAGCTAGCATGAGATACGGAACTTTCCTTCAAAACGCTGAGAAACTACCTCGGCATACTGCAACGCACACGCCACAACTCCACTTGTGGGAAAACGATCTCCGATGTGCGTCCTATACGCCCCCCTGCGCCCGTCCTCTTCGGGCTGCCGCATCTTCCTGCCGCACCTTCGTTCGGCGCCTCTGCCCGTCACGTGCCAGGCGATGACGCTCCTATGCGGACACCCTGCGGCTGCTCAATGGCCCATTGGAATCTCCTCCCAGTCCGTCGGGGAATTCCGAGCGTACACACTTCGCTCAGCCAGCGGAGCTGTACTATCGTTATCCCTCTCCAACAACCGTCGGTCAACACTGTGGAAACTCCGGAGAACTCTGCCCATATGCTTACGGATCATATGGGGGACAACCTGTCCTGAATCAGATCGTCGACGAATCCTCCTTAACTATCTTTAGTATAATCAAATATCAGAAAATTGTCAATACCTAAAAAGCATGATTTTGAAAACTTTTGGGAATTATTGAGGAGATGCGGTGACTTGGTGGCTATGGCAGGAGTTTTCGTTCGAGGCGTCGAATTTTTCTAGGTCATTTATTTTTAGGAGAACAAGATTGCACAGCGAATATTTGGAGATTGAAAAGAAAATCGAGCGCGGTGAACGTCTGACACGTGAGGATGGGCTGCGGCTCTTTGCGTGCCGCGATATTGCATGGATCGGCGCGCTTGCCGACCGTGTGCGCGCGGAGAAGTGCGGCGACATCGTCTACTATAACGTGAACTGCCATGTGAACCTCACGAATATCTGCCTCGCGCACTGCAAGTTCTGCGCGTTCGGGCGCGACGCGGGTGACAAGGGCGCATACGAGATGAGCGTCGAGGAGGCGGTGGCGCACGTCGCGGATGCGATGCGCGATCCGCATCTCGCGGGGCTTCACGTCGTGAGTGGGCTGCATCCGGACTGGACGTTCGAGGATTACTTGGTGCGGCTGAAGGCGCTCCATGAGGCATTTCCCACGCTCTATCTGAAGGGCTTTACGGGTGTGGAGATCACGCATTTTGCAAAGAGTTCGGGGCTTTCCGTCCGGGAGGTTCTCGTGCGGCTGCGTGAGGCGGGGCTGCAGTCGATTGCGGGCGGCGGTGCAGAGATTCTGACCGACCGTGTGCGCGATGAACTTTGCCCGAACAAGGCGACGGCGGACGAATGGCTTGAGACGCATCGAACGGCGCACGAACTCGGGATCAAGACGAATGCGTCCATGCTCTACGGGCATATCGAGACGATTGAGGAACGTGTTGAACATCTCATGCGTTTGCGTGATCTGCAGGATGAGACGGGCGGCTTCCAGACGTTCATCCCATTCCCGTTTCTGCCGTCGAATACGGAGCTTGGGAAGACGGTGCGGCAGACGACGATGTGGGATGATCTCAGGACAATTGCGATCTCGCGTTTGATGCTCGACAACTTCCGCAACATCAAGGCGTACTGGGTGATGCTGACCGTGCCCGTGGCGCAGGTTGCACTCTGCTTCGGTGCGAACGACATCGACGGTACAGTGCACAAGGAGACGATCCTTCACGATGCGGGCGCGAAGAGTCCGCGCGCCCTCTCGGAGGATCATATCATCCGTGTGATTCGCGAGATCGGGCGCACGCCCGCCGCGTGTGATTCGAACTTTAATATTATAGAGAAGTATTGAGGATCCGCCGATTACGGATTCAAAAAGACGAACTCTGCTTCATGGAGTTCGTCTTTTTTATAGAGAAATTATTCCTCGGCGGGATTCCCATCCGTATCGAGCGGGACGAAGACGGCTTTTTCCTGCCATGGGTACTGGTACTCGAGTGTGACCTGATTGTCGAGTTCGAAATGCACTGCGCTCAGTGCCCCCGTGCCCTTCTCGTCGACGCGGCTCAGCCAGCGCCCGTCGTCGAGGCGTTCCTTCTGCGTGCGCAGCCATGCGGGACTGCGCTTCGACAGCCCTGCCTCGTTCATGTGGAAGACGAGCCGGATGTGCGCGTCCTGCAAGGGATAGTCGAAGCTGCAATAGGGCGCATCCTTCTCGTAGTTCTTCGGATCGGGACGGAAGAGCTGGCGGAAGTACGCAAGCCCCGCCTCGTTCAGCGTCATGCAGGCAATGGCGCGCTGCTTGTCATAGCGTTCCCCATCTGCATCCACGCCGTCACGCAGCCCGAGCGCCTCCTCTGCGGACGCCTCCTGCAGTTCCTCGTCAAACGTGGGATCGATCCAGTGGTAGGACATCTGCTCGATGGTCGCGCCCTCCTCGATCTCACGCTCCAGCGTCAGGAATTCATGATCGTCCGGCACGAGGGCAAGCCCCTTCTGCACCGCCGCGCGCGCCCCGTCACGGTCGCCGAAGTGTGCGCGGAGTTTGCCGAGCTGCAGATATGTCCACGGGTAGTCCAGCTCCTCCTGCGCACCCTGCTCGGCAGTGCGGAGCGCATCCTCGAGACGCCCGCAGTACATGAGCGCGACGGCGTAGCGGTAGTAGTATGTCCCGCAGCCGC
Organism: Selenomonas sp. oral taxon 892 str. F0426; assembly: GCF_000468035.1. GTDB lineage: Bacteria > Bacillota > Negativicutes > Selenomonadales > Selenomonadaceae > Centipeda. Next base: position 79,103 of record NZ_KI260540.1, on the reverse strand, counting down.
GTGCATTCTTCTCTGCCGCCGGCATCCACTGTGTTGTGCGGTAGTAGTATTCGTAGGCATCGATGTTATTGCACGCGTACGCATACCAGAGCGCGATGTCCAGATCGGCGTGTGCCTCCTCGCGTGTGAAATTCCCCTTGATGACACCGTTCTTGATATACTGTTCCAGATATTTGAGCATCTTGTAGAAATATCCCGTGGAACCGTCATCCATCGCTTCCATCTTTTTGACTGCAGCAGGGGAGAGCAGGGAGGGGGATGCAGGGGCGTCGCTTTCTTGATCCTCCTCTGTGCGGTCGAGAAGGTAGATGGGATTCGCGTCCCGCCGGAACGAGTGGAACAGGGCCCACGGCAGTGTCGTCTCTGTGAGAAAGTGAACCGCCGCATCCAGCACAGCCCGCAAGTCCCATGCGATAAAGTCGAGATAGCCGCAGCCCGTGCCCGTCGCACCGCCGAGGAAGGTCACGGCGTCCGCTCCTGCCGTCTCCGTGATCGCCTCCATGAGCGTATCGCGAAAATCAAGGATCTCCTCGGATTTCCCGTGCAGATCATCCGGCAGCGGATAGGCGAGAAAGCCCGCCGCAATCCCGTCCGCATGATACATATTCACAAGTGTCGCGTCGTTTTCCATATAGGCGCTGAGGAGGGCGGGCAGACGTGTACTGCCCGTATAGACATCGAGCCGCCAGTCCGTCTCGGCAGATGTGTCCGGTTCGCGCTCGTAGGCGAGATAGGAGTGCTCCAGATAGTCCTCTGCGTCGCTGTCGAGCGAAAATCCCGCCTCCGAGAGAGCATTTGGAAGGCCGGCGAGCGTAATCGAAGGCTCTTCCTTCGGCGTATCAATGATCTCGAAATCATGGATGAGGCGAATGGCGGCAATCTCGCCGAGTGCCTGATCGACGATCGTGGAGAGCATCCACCATGCGCGATCCTCGTCCTCATGCAGGAGAGGAAGGAGTTTTTCGCAGTAGAGCGTGAGGGCGATCCCCGCTCCCTCCTGTGCGAACCAGACGGTGACATCCTCCATCGCTACGGTGCAGTCGCCCCTGCGCAGGGCAAAACCAAGAGAGGCTGTGCGCCCGACGCGTATGTCCCAGTGCTCCCGCACGGAGGCGGGGGCGAGGCGTGCGAAATAGACGAGCGAAAAAAGCTTGGTACGCATGCCCTCGGGCGTGAGGATCAGCTCATATTTCGCGCCGCCCTTTCCAAGCTCGAATGAGATATCATCAAAGGCGATACGCAGAATCTCTTCCACACGCGCAATCAGCTCCTCACCGCAGTCCTCATCACTGTTCATCAGCGCACGGAGTTCCGTCTCTGCCTGCGCAAAGGCTGCCCATGCCTCCTGCACACGGATGCGGAACGGGCGTCGAAAGAGCGGCAGGGAAAGACCTTTGTGACAACCCTCGATCATACGCTCGGTATCCGCATCGCCGGGGAGCGCGGCAAGCGCCTCCTCGAAGTAGGGGAGGGCGCAGTCTTCGCGGTCAAGGTAGTAGTACGAATAGCCCATACGGAAATTCCAGAGGTGATCGCCCTTGAAATGCTCCGCGTGGGGAGAGAGGAGAGCGATCGCCTTTTCAAAATACGGACGATCCTCGACGCTCGCCGCATTGTTGTAGGCGCGTGCAAGCTCGCTGTCGAGCTCCGGTGTGCGCTCGTCGGAGGGCAGCGCCTCGATCTCTGTGATGATTTTCTGATACTCTTCGTTTTCGTGCCAGCGTTGGCACTGTTCGAGTAGTGTCATTCGTTTGCTCCTGTCTTATACATGCGTTCAGCTATTGGCTCCGGCTTTTCGTTCGATCGAGGCGACAGACCGGAGGCACGGAAAAGCCTGAAATGCCACGTGGAGGATTTGAATTCAACAATTCTCTTTCAAGCAACGCCTGCTGCTTTTTATGGCTCGAATTTTATCACTTGTTTAATAGCATCAACTGTTGCTTTAACGCCGAACGGAATAATACAACGCGGCTGCGCGTGTCCGATATTCACATTAAAAACCACCGGTAAGTCTGGATTATCAATGGCCTCAAGAAGAATCTTTTTGTATTCTCTGGCATACGCTTCGTCCATCGGTTTTCCTATCAGTACGCCGGCAGCGACATCGAATACACCATGGTCTTTAATTATTTCGACAGCCTTTTTATATGTCAATGGAGGCATTTTTTCTTCGCTGGTTTCCAGCAGAAGTATCTTCCCCTTCCAGCATTCTTTCTCTGGAAATAGCCTGTATTGCTGACAAAGAAGCGGCATATCTGCATGGCGATCACCATTGAAGATGCCATAGATGGAATCTATACAACCACCGAGAATCTCTCCAGAGAAAACAGGATTGCCTTTTAATAATTCAAAGCCATGATCAACATGTTTCTTCAGCGGCACGCCCACCTGATCCGTGCCATAGCTCGTTCTTTCTTCATACCAGAAATCACTTGGCTTAATTTCTTTAATTGTACCTGTGTTTATCAGCTCTTCGAAATACTTCTTTGTATATGGAAGCATATCCTCCTCCAATTCACACACGTCCGCAAGGAAAGACTGTCCATAGAATGTCTTCATTCCCACTTTATGCAGCATGAAGTGGTTTATTGTTGTATCAGAAAACCCAAGAAAAACCTTATTAGATGCAGCCGAAGATAATTCATGATTATCAAACAAGTAAGGAAGCAGACGGTATGTATCATCTCCGCCTATGGCACATAGAATCATATCTATATCAGGATCTCTCAGTGCTTCTAATAAATCAGCAGCACGCTTATCGGGATGTTCCTTGATATATTCAATTCCTTTAAGCGCATGCGGCATAAATTGAACATTTAAACCCCAATTTTCAAGCCTTTTCACTCCTATGTCCAATTCATGCTTGACGAAATCTTCACCTATCGTTCCGGCAGACAGGCTGACAACAGCTATTTTTTGTATCATATGTTCTCCGTATGTATCCTAACTTCAGCAGTTGGTTTTGCAGTAACCCCTTAACTATAGTCTTGTATTCCGCAATATCTTTAAGCTGCATTGAGGATTTGTCCGTAAAGATCGGGCGGAAAAGACGTGTCAAGACAGACGGATTCCTCAGTCCCACCAGAAATACCAGATATTTGAGTTCTTAAGGTCGGCAGCGAGCTTGCCGACGGTCATGCTGGGCGCGCCCTGCTCGATGATGTCGGCGCAGAACGCGTACTGTTCTGCCGCAAGCTCACGAGCACTTTCCTCTGCGATAGGCGCGGGCACGCTGTACTCGAGCGTATCGTAGGTGAGGACGGCGGGGACGGCGCCGTGCTGCTCGTTCCAGTACTTCGATACCGCCATGAGTGCCGTCGTATCGGGGCAGTCGTTCCACCCGCCGAACGGCAGATAGGCGAACACCTCCCACGGATTCTTTACGGGAATCTTGGCGAGAATCATCGGCTGGGTTTCCTGCGTCTCGTAGTCCCAATAGCTGATAAAGTGGTCAGTCTCACGGAACTCCTCCGCATCTACATCGTCCGGATCTTCCGCACGGCTTCCTTCAAAGCTCATAGGAAGCCGCTCCGTCAGTATCGTCTTGCCGTCCGGCAGAGGCTGTGCAAGCACTTTTTCGCGGTACTGCGCCACAGCTTCGGCATCGAAGTCGTAGTCCTCGAACGCCCCCTTTTCTGCCCCTGCGTTCATCGTCAGAATCTCCCACAGCGTATCGCTCGGTACGATGAGCACAGGAACATAGCCGTCGTGCACACTGCGGCGTACGGCATAGCTGTACGCCGCCATAATCGGATCGTCGTCCGCCATCGGTGGGAAGTATGTCAGTGCGCAGTCTGCCCTGCCGCAATTCAGGTACTGCATGATCGCGACAGCGACGTCGCTTGGCCTCTCATCTTCTTTTTCCTTCCGCTCGGCGCTGTTCCGCTTCCAAGCGTCCCACCGCTGTGCAATGGTCGCCGCCATTGCCGCATAGTAGTCCTCATCGAACAGAACGAAGAGATATGCCTCGTCGTCGAACTCCTCCGAGAAGTACTGCTCCGCACCGAAGTACGCTAAGGCATGATTGTCGATGTCCGAGGGGAAGGAGGGGGCATCACCGTCGTAGTAATACTCTGCGAATGCCGTGCCCTCCTCGCCAAAGAAGCCGTGCATCAGAATCCCGTGCAGTTCGTCCCGGAGAAAGGGGCGCAGGTCGGTATCTGCCGGATGCTCCTGTACGGCACGGATGGTCGCCGCGTACTGGCGGACGAACCAATCTGCCATCAGTTCGTGCTCGATGCACCAGCGCAGATAGATCGCGAGGTGGTTGTATGCTGTGATCTCATCCACGGGCAGCTTCTTTTCGCGCAGCGTATCGAGGTGCCATTGTGCATTGTCCATCACGAGATCGGTGAAGTCCTCGGGTGCAAGTGCGCTGCGCCGCTGCGGATCAATGACGAAGCGCACATGACGCTCGGCGAAACGGTCGAGCAGGGCATCTGCGTTATGTTCTAGTTTGTATTTGAGTTCGTCCTTGTGGAGCGGGATGATCTGATAGAAGTTGACCTCATCTCCATCGGGGAGAACGCAGACGTTGCTGCCGCCCTTTTTAACCTGACCGCTGACGATCAGTGCGGCGGAGAGTGCAGTGCTTTTTGCGTAGGGAGATCTGCCGTCAATCGTGTGTCCCCAGCCGAGCCAAGTGTTGTCCTCGATTGGCAGACGTGCGAGCGTCTTCAGCAGGCGGATCGGCCAGTAATGCTCCTCTGCATTCTCGTGGATGTTCCAGTCGCGCGGCAGGGCAATCGCAAGCTCGGCACGTTCGAGTTTGCGCTCTGCGAGCTCTGCGGGCACGTTCATGCGGTGCGCGCCCATCCCGAGGGTGACGAGCATATAGTAACTGCGCTCCTCGGTCGGCTCGATAATGCAGATGTCCAGATGGATGTCCGGCGAGACGATCTCGTGAAAGACGTTCGCATACGTGCCGAAGTTCGTCTCGATGTGCCTCTCGACGGCGTCCAGTTCTTCCTCGGTATAGACCTCCGTGGGCATCGGGGCTTTCTTTTTATGCGCAGAGTCATTTCTGCCAATTTTTTTCATCGTGGAACTCCTTATGTTTGTTGATGCTGCATGGAGACGATGCGGCAGTCGGGGCAGAACTCGATGTAGAGTGTGCCCTCCATGTAGTCCGTCAGCGCCTCCCAATGAATCTGCATGAGGTACTTCATTGGCTGCCCGCAGTCGGGGCACGTCGTATACGCCCAGTCCTGCCACCAGAGCGCAAAGCCGCCCAGCGTGCAGGTGTCCTCGAAGCGTGCGCCGTAGAACAGCGGCACGGGGGCTTCACCGAGAATGAGATTGTTTTCAAAAATCCTGACAAGCTCCTCTTCGATATACATGGTATCGCCCGCATCCTCGCAGGAAAGAACCTCGCTGCCGCCATCGAGTGTATAGCGGCTCAGCATCGGCTCCGCATACGAAACGCAGTTCGGACAGCAGGTTGCCGTGAGAATGCCGTCGATGCCGAGGAAATGCAGACGCTCATCCCGCCCGTCCAGTACGAGCATATCCGCCATGCGGCAGCCGCAGTGCGGGCAGTTCTCCTCCCGTGGACGGGCAATGCGGACGGGCGAGCGGCGGAGCTCCTCCTCCGATGCGGCATGCACCAGCGTATAGCAGGTGTCAAAGTTCAGCGTGCGGCGCCGCCCCTCTGCGTCGAACGTCCAGCCGCCGCACTGCGCATAGACGGAGGGATCAACGTGCAGATTCCCGCGCCACGGGCGTGGATTGCGTTCGAGTCTGAGAAGTGTCGCAAGGGCTTGATCGTCTCCCTGCATACCGAGGCACATCATGAGCAGATTCGCCTCATGCGCGGCATCCGTCTCCATCAGTGCTGCGATCAGTCCGTCCCGCACATCCGCCGGCGCGTGATAGTAGAGTGCCGAGGGCCAGAAGGAGCGTGCCGCAAGTGCCGCGCGTGGGATCTCTGGCGAGAGCCGACCGCGACAGCAGAGCAGATACCAGAAATCATCGGGAACATCCTCGATCTGCGCGATGATCTCCTGCTCCTTTGCCGCGATCTCTTCGGGCGTCCATGCGAGTGCCGCATGGCGGTTCGCCGCCGTCCTGCACCGCCAGCAGAGTCCTTTGTAGCCGAGTCCCGTGCCGCAGCCGGGACATTGGTGGGGAAGCGTCATGATCGGCTCCTTTCCATGATTTCTGTTGTGGGAATATTCGTCTGTTTTATGATAGTATAGATGAATTACGGCTTCAATAGGTCTTTCGGGTAAAGTTGGGCAATAAAAACGGACTGCTGCATGCCCGCCTATCGGCTTGCTACGCTCGCCACTTCCCCTGTTTCAACGGGGAAAGGGCGAGCGCAACGCGGTGGAAGGGGCACAAAGAAACGGGCGTTGTAAGAAGTTTTTAACTTCGTGCAACAGCCCCGTTTCTCTACAGATATCCGTATTTCTTTCGTTTGTGCCAGAGCAGGAGGAATGTAAGCGCTGCGCCGAGGAGATCAGCGGCGGGGGTCGCAATGAATACGCCGTCCACGCCGAAGATGTGCGGCAGGAGGAGCAGGAAGCCGAGCAGACAGACGAGTGTGTCCCAGACGGAGAGCAGGGCAGAGGTGCGTCCGTCGCCGAGCGCGGTGAAGAACGACGAGCCGTACATGCTGAATCCGAGGAAGAGGAAGGCGATCGCGTGGATGCGGAAGCCGTGCACGGCGAGTTCGTAGACGTGCGTGCCCTCGGCGGCGAAGATGCCTGTGATCGGCGCGGCGATGAGGATGCTGACGGCGGTGGTAAAGAGGGAGAATGCGGCGATGAGCGTGAGGCTGCGGCGCAGAATTCCGCGCAGGGCGTGCGTGTCACGTTTGCCGTAGTTGAAGCTTGCCAGAGGTGCGACACCCTCGGCGTAGCCCATGTAAATCGCGGTGAGCAGACCGGAGATGTACTCCGAGATGGTGATTGCCGCCACGCCGTCCGCACCTGCGAGGCGCATCATCGTGTTGTTCATGACGATCATGATGAGGCTCATCGAGAGCTGCATCACCATCTCGCTTGAGCCGTTGCCCATCGCCGAGAGAACGGCACGCAGCCGCCAGACGGGACGTACGAACCGCAGTGTGCCGCACCGATGGATGGCAAAGTAGTAAAGTCCTACGAATGCGGAGATGGAGTAGCCCGTCGCCGTCGCGACAGCCGCGCCCTCAAGCCCCCAACCGAGAACGAAGAGGAGGATGTAATCGAGCACCATATTGACAATGCCGCCGACGAGGGAGGAGAGCATCGCGAGACGCGGCTGTCCCGCCGCAACGAGGAAGATGTCGAGGATCAGCCCCGCCATCGTGAGCGGTGTCGAGACGAAGAGAGGAACGGCGTACACGGCGCAGAGCGGATAGAGGGCATCGTCCGCGCCGAAGAAATAGAGGATCGGGCGCAGGAAGCTCAGCCCAAGCACAGCGATAAGCGTGCTGAGAATGACGCAGACGAGGACGAGCAGGGAGAAATTCTCCTGCGCATGACGGTGCTTTCCCGCGCCAAGCTGCGCCGCGACGAGGGCGCTGCCACCTGTGCCGAGCATGGTCGCGAGCACAATCGTGAGCGGGATGAACGGCATGACGATATTGATTGCCGACAGCCCATCCGTCCCGACGGCGTGCGCCACAAAAAAGCCGTCGACGATGAAGTTCACATTCATAAAGAGCTGCGACACGATCATCGGCACGGCGAACGCGAGCAGTGTGCGGTAGGTGATGGGCTGAGATAGCTGCGCCACGGAACATCCTCCTTTTGGTAGTTCTGCTATCCTAGCACAAAGCAACACGGGTGTGCAAGTGGGGGAATTTGCAAAATCCCGCCGCATTTGGTACACTTGCGGGAGTGTTGTAAGGAGAGAATATCGTACATGAGTGATCGAAAGAAAGCCCGTGCCGCCGCCGAACGCGGGGCACGGCTGACGAAGGAGGATGCACTCCTCCTCTATGAGGACAACGACCTCCTCGCGCTCGCTGCGTGGGCGCGTGCGGCGAAGGAGCGAGCGAGCAGGAAGAACGTCTACTATACGGTGAACCGCCACATCAACCTCACGAATATATGCAGCGCGAACTGCCCGCTCTGCGCGTTCCAAGTGGAGCAGGGGGATGCACGCGGCTATATTATGGAAACGGATGATGTGGCTCGCGTGCTGGAACTGGCGAAAAATACGCCGCGCCTCACGGAAATCCATATCGTGAGTGCGCTGCACCCCGACCGTCCCTTCTCCTACTACGAGGGCGTGGTGCGGCAGGTGCGCGCGGCATTGCCCCATGCGGACATCAAGGCGTTCACGCCCGTGGAGGTTGTGAACTTCGCAAAGACGGAGGGGACGTCCGTCCGTGACATCCTGCGCACACTACAGGAGGCAGGGCTGTCGTCCCTTCCCGGCGGCGGCGCGGAGATCCTGTCCGATCGTGTGCGCGCGGTTATATGCCCGAACAAGGCGACGCGTGCGGAGTGGCTTGACTGTATGCGCACGGCGCACGAACTCGGCATCCGCACCAATGCGTCCATGATGTACGGTCACATCGAGACGGTGGAGGAGCGTATCGATCATCTGCTTGCCCTGCGCGAGCTGCAGGATGAGACGGGCGGTTTTCAGGCATTCATGCTCTTTCCGTTCCATCCCGAGAACACGGCGCTCGGTGCGGAGAAGAAGCTCGCGCGCGTCGGCTCGTGGGAGGATATGAAGATGCTCGCGCTCTCACGCCTTGTGCTCGACAATGTGGCGCATTTCAAGGCGTTCTGGGTCATGCTGACGCAGCCCATCGCGCAGCTTGCCCTTGGATTTGGCGCGGATGATCTTGACGGCACGATCGGTGAGGAGAAGATCATCCATGCGGCAGGCGCACAGACGCAGACGGGCATCACGCGGCGTGAACTGGATGCGATGATTCGCGAGGCGGGTTATGTGCCTGTGGAGCGCGATATATTTTATCAGCCGATTGCGGCAGGGGAGGGCGCATGAGACTTTCGGAGCTGGAGGCGACAGACCTCCTCACGAGCGGCGACCCCATCGACCTCGGACGCGCGGCGGATGCGGAGCGGCGGCGGCGGTTCGGCGATACGGTGACGTTCATCGTCGACCGCAACATCAACTACACGAATATCTGTGTGAACGAATGTCGTTTCTGTGCGTTCTATACAAAGGTGGGCGCGGAGGACGGCTACCTCCTGCCGATGGAGGAGATTCTCGCAAAGGTCGGCGAGACGGCGGCGGCGGGCGGCACGCAGGTCATGATACAGGGCGGCATTCACCCCGATCTGCCGCTTTCCTACTATGAAAATATGCTGCGTGCGATCCGTGACCGCTATCCCTCCATCGTGATCCACTCCTTTACGGCGACGGAGATTCTGTACTTTGCCGAAAAGGAGGGCATTATGATTGAGGATACCCTGCGTCGTCTGCAGGATGCAGGGCTTGCCTCGCTCCCCGGCGGCGGGGCGGAGATCCTTGTGGATCGTGTGCGGAAGCTCATCGCACCGAAAAAGATCATGACCGAGGATTGGCTGCGTGTCATGCGCACGGCACACAAGATCGGCATGGAGTCGACGGCGACGATGGTGATCGGCTTTGGCGAGACGATGGCGGAGCGTGTGGAGCACATGGAGCATATCCGCCGCTTGCAGGAGGAGACGGGCGGATTCCGCGCGTTCATCACATGGACGTTCCAGCCGGGCAATACCGCACTCGGAGGGGAAAAGACGTCGAGCTGGGACTATATGCGGACGCTTGCCGTCACGCGTCTCTACATGGACAATATCGCGCACATACAGGGATCGTGGGTCACGCAGGGCGAGCGCATCGGACAGCTGACGCTTGGCTTCGGCGCGGACGACCTCGGGAGCATCATGCTCGAGGAGAATGTCGTGCGTGCGGCGGGGACGCGGTACAATATGTCGATTAAGAAGATGATTGATCTGATCCGCGGCGCGGGCAGAGAGCCGGCGCAGCGCGACACGCAGTATCGCGTGATACGGAGGTTTTAGTATGGCAGAGCAACAGGTTCCTGCGGCGGGTTACGCCATCATCGGCGGCTCGGGGACGCTGTCGAGCGACTTCCCGCGTGCGTCGATGGCGGACGATGTGGAGATCCTTGCGGACGGGCTGCACTTCGCAACGCCGTATGGCGAGAGTCCCGCATTCCGCCTGTTCTCCGTTGCGGGGCGGCGCGTGCTGACCTGCCGTATGCACGGCTGGCGCAGCGGTGTGACGCGTGCGGATGCGTCGCGGCAGGTGTTCTGGGTGCTGCGGGAGGCGGGTGTGCGGCGCATCCTCTCCGAGGGCGGCGTCGGGACGGTGAACCCTCTGCTCGATCCGCGCGACTTCCTCATCCCCGATGACTACCTTGACCTCTCCGTACGAAAGGATGTCATGCTCGACGGGCGTTACCTGCTTGTGATGCGCGACGCACTCTGCTCGGAACTTCGTACGACACTCGTTGCGGAGACAAAGAAACGCTATACGGGGCGCATCTTTGACCGCGGCATCTACGCCGTCACAGATGGGCGGCATTTTGAGAGCCCTGCCGAGATCGCCATGCTGAAGGGGCATGCGGACATCGTCGGGCAGAGCCTTGCGCCCGAGGTCTATCTCGCGCGCGAGATCGGCGCATGCTATGCAGGGCTGTACTTCGTCGTCAACTACGGAGAGGGCATCCGCCCGTGGTCGCACGATACACTCTCACAGATTTTCTATGATGATGCGCCCATGATCGGCGACATTCTGCTCGCGACGATCCGCAGCGTTCCCGCCGAGGAGAGCGACTGTGAATGCCGCAGCCTGCGCAAGGAGACACTGCTCAAGGATGTCTACAACGCGGCGTCGGACAAGGGTTGACGAACCCACGCTAAAATCGTATAATAAGCATAGAAAAAGGTGCTGCCGGTAAACGGTCAGCCCCTTTGCTGGAAACGAACTAAGATTAGCCGCCTAGGTTTGGTCACTGAGGGCGGCTTTTGTTATGTATATGTGATTGGTGGGGTATATGGAACATGAAAGCTGTGTGCCGCAGGGGACGGAGATCACGCAGACAGGATTTCACTACACGCTGTCCCTGATTGGCGGCAAGTATAAGATGGCAGTTCTCTATCTGCTCGCCGAGCACGGCGTGCTTCGCCATAATGCGATTCATCGGCGGATTGCGGGAATCCCGTATAAGACGCTCGCCGCCGTGCTGAAGGAACTCGCGGTGGACGGCCTTGTCGTGCGGACGGAGTACCCGCAGGTACCGCCAAAGGTGGAGTACGCCCTCACTGAGCGCGGGCGGTCGCTCATCCCGATCCTGTACAGCATGTGCGACTGGGGTGAACGCCATAGAAGCGATGCGGACTCTTTACGACAATGACGCCACAAAACGCGCGTAGTTCTCCGCGCTGCGTTCGATTTCCTCTGCCGTCGAGTGATAGTCTTCGCCCGGTACAATCTCCGCACCGTAGAAGGCGAAGAACGGCTGACAGTCGGCGCGGCAGTAGTACCGCAGTGTTGTCTCAAACGGGGCGAGCAGCTGCGCGAGCGTATAGTGGTATCGCCCCTCGGTGCTGTAATCCTCTGCGCGCACACCTGTTGTGACGGCGAGTGCGACTTTGCGCCCCTCCAGCTTATCCCCGCCGTTCCTTCCGTACGCCCAGCCGTGCGTCAGTACCTCGTCGAACCACGTCTTCAGGAGTGGCGGACTGGAAAACCAGTAGATCGGAAACTGGAAGATCAGACTGCCATGTGACTCGACGAGGCGATGTTCACGCTCTACATCGATTTGACCGTCGGGATAATGCTTGGAAAGGATATGGATTGTGCATTGATCGGGATATTTGCGCAGCTCCGTCAGCCATCGCTTGTTAATGACGGACTCATCGATATTTGGGTGCGCGGCGATAATCAATGTCTTCATAAAGAAAACCTCCATTTCTATCGTTGAATGATAGCGTATGGAGGGGTGGGGCACAAGAACGCACTTTTTTGTGGGGTACTTACGCAAGGGAAAGTGAAACAGGGGCTGCTGCACGAAGTTTTTTAGCTTCGTGCAGCAGCCCCTGATGTTGTGTACGGAAAAGTGTCTTACCCCTCCGCCGCCTCATATCCGACCATCAGCGCCTGCATATTTGCGTCGAGGGTGTGCGGTGGGACACGGTGGCTGACGGCGGTTTTCACGGCGTCGAGCGGGACGATGCCCGATACACGCGTGATCGCACCGAGGGCGACGATGTTGGCAAAGAGTGCCTTGCCGATTTGTTCAATCGCAAGTGTTGTGATGGGGACGGAGACGACGTGCGATGCTGCAGGCACGTTCGGGACGAGTTCGCTGTCGATAATCAGGATGCCGTTTTCGGGATCGAGATCGCCTGCGTATTTGTCCGCTGCCGCCTGTGTCATGGCGAGTACGATATCGGGATGCTCGACGTGCGGATGGTAGATCATGCCGTCGCTGACGATGACCTCCGAGCGGGACGCACCGCCCCGTGCTTCGGGACCGTAGGACTGTGACTGTGCGACGTTCATGCCGCACGCAGTCGCCGCCTCGGCAAAGATGATGGCGGCGGTGATGACGCCCTGTCCGCCCGAGCCTGAGAGACGTAGTTCCTTCTGCATATCACAGCCCTCCTGCGCGCCGCTGAATCTCGGCGTTCGCCATGCCGTACTCCTCGCCCGCGCATTCGTAGAGTAGCCCGATCGGGAACTTCTCCGGCGTGCGCTTCTCGGGCGGGAGCTTGTCCCATGCCGCCTTCATGACGGCGGAGTCCCGCATCCACTCGAGCATCGCCGCAGGCGTGCCCATCTTGTTCTTGCGTCCGTAGGCGGTAGGGCACTGTACCATCGCCTCGATGAGAGCAAAGCCGTGATTTTTGAGTCCGCCCGCGATCATCTGCGCGAGATGCTTGACGTGGAATGCCGTCGAGCGCGCAACGTAGGTTGCACCCGCTGCTTCGGCGATGCGGCACGCGTCGAGTGGACGGTCGATTGTACCGTATGGTGCGGTCGTCGTCATTTTGCCCGGTGGGGTCGTCGGCGAGGATTGTCCGCCCGTCATACCATAGATGTTGTTGTTGAAGAGAACGACCGTCAGATCGACGTTGCGACGGCAGCCGTGGAGAAAATGATTGCCGCCGATGGCGGTGCAGTCGCCGTCTCCTGTAATGACAATGACGTTGAGCTCAGGGCGTGCGAGCTTGATGCCCGTTGCAAACGGAATTGCTCTCCCGTGTGCTGTGTGTACGGTGTCAAAGTCCATATACCCCGAGCCGCGCGAGGAACAGCCAATGCCGGAGACAATGACGGTATTGTCCTGTGTAAAGCCCTCCGCACCCTCTATCGCCTCTGCAATGCATTTCAGTGCCGTGCCGTTGCCGCAGCCCGGGCACCAGAGGTGGGGGAGGCGATTCTGACGAAAAAAATGCTCAAAGCCGCGGTCAATCTCCGCGTGTGTTGTCATATCTGTGTTCATGCGCGCACCTCCTCGCTCATCTGACGAATTGCCGCTGTGATTTCATGCGGTGTGAAGTCGAGCATGTTGTACTTGAGGCAGGGACGGACGGGTGTGCCGTGCGCCGCGCGCGTGACCTCGCCCACGAGCTGCCCGTAGTTCAGCTCCGCGACGAGGATGTTCTTTACGCGGTCAGCAAGTCGACCGATTGCCGCATCTGCAAACGGCCAGATGGTCTTCAGGCGCAGGAATCCGACCTTGATTCCATCGGCGCGCGCCGTACGTACTGCCTCGTATGCCGTACGAGCCGTACCGCCGTAGCTGACGACGGCGAACTCCGCATCCTCCATGAAGGACTCCTCCGTGTGGATGATCTCTTCGCCCACACGATTGATCTTTTCATGGAGGCGGTGCAGCATTGTCTCCGTGACGACGGGGCTGCCCGAGGGAAAGCCCGTTTCGTCGTGCAGCAGCCCCGTGACGTGGATGCGGTAGCCGTCACCGAAACGCGCCACATCGGGCACGAGATCTTCGCCCACGGCAAAGGGCTGATAGCCCTCGGCGCGCGTCTTTGTTGGCAGGCGGCGTGGGTAGATGTTCAGCTCATCCACCGATGGGAGTGTGACATTCTCACGCAGATGCCCGACGATCTCATCCGTCAGCAGGATGACGGGTGAGCGGAAACGCTCGGCGTAGTTCACCGACATCACTGCCATATCGAACGCCTCGCGCACGCTCCATGGCGAGAGTGCAATGATCGGATGGTCGCCGTGCGTGCCCCAGCGCACTTGCATGACATCCCCCTGCGACGGCGCGGTCGGCTGTCCCGTCGACGGACCGACGCGCTGCACATTCACCACGACGCACGGGATCTCTGCGCACGCCGCATAGCCAATCAGCTCCTGCTTCAGTGAGAAACCGGGGCCGCTCGTTGCGTCCATCACCTTTGCACCTGCAAGCGATGCGCCGAGGATCGCACCCATCGCGCCGATCTCATCCTCCATCTGGAGGAATGTGCCGCCGATTTGCGGCAGCATCTTTGCCATCTGCTCGGCAATCTCTGTCGACGGCGTGATCGGATAGCCCGCGAAAAACGTCACTCCTGCGGCGATCGCACCCTCGGCGATCGCCTCGTTGCCTTGCATCAATCGTGCTTTATTTTCAGCCATCTCACGCCCTCCTCTCGACGAATATTGCGAAGTCTGGACAGCGCATCTCGCACTGCCCGCACGCAATACAGTCCTCGGGACGGACGGGCGTGACCTTGCCGAGCAGACTCACCTCGAGCACCTTTTTTGGACAGAACGCAGCGCAAATGCCGCAACCCTTGCACCGCTTTTCTTTGATAAACAGCTCACCCTTCATGGCGTTCAACTCCCGCCGGGATGTGGAAGAACATCCCATCATACACAGAATACGGAGGCGGTTCTCTTTTTCTTTAGGAATCGCTGATACAATGAAGTCCGTGATTCCTTTATTGAGTAACCGTGATAAAGATGAAAAACATTATAACGGAAGCCATAGAAAAATTCAACGCCAGCGTGACATGTATGGCATTATACAGTATACAGGAATCTGGTGAGGGGGATTGACAGACGTCTTTCTAAGTGATAATGTGCCACCGTAATTCAGAACTTTACAGGAGGTGTGTCCTTTGTCATTTTATACCTATGACTATATCGCAGCGCACAGCCAGTTTGGCAATAATGTCTGGTACGTGCTCTCATTCCTTGCGCTCGCGGCGCTGCTGTTCGTAAGCGTCAAATATCTGCGCAATCGTCTCGTGACGCGCTACCGCGACCTCATCGTCATCCTATTCCTCGCGGTCGCCTTCCTCGGCGGTGTGCAGTACAGCGACTACAGCCGCACAAAGAGCGATGTGGAGGCAACCTCGCGTATGGCGGCGTTTCTCCACAGTCTCAGTGAGGATGTCGATGTGCCCGTGCGGGAGATTCGTACGAACTCGACGTATTTGAAACAGGGGATGCTCGTCGATGTGCAGGGGACATTCTATGCGGTGACGTTCAACGCGGACTTTACGTCATTTCAATACGAGCAGACGCATCTTCTGAGCCGCGACGTAAAGATTGTGGACAAGGAGGACTGACATGCTCATTTACTCTCTGATGCTGGGCAAGCTTGCGCTCGGTCTCTTGTGTCTCGTCCTCCAGATCAATCTGCTCGGCAAGGGCAACCTCGCGCCGAACTCTGCAACCGATCAGGTGCAGAACTATGTCCTCGGTGGCATCATCGGCGGCGTGATCTACAACAACGCCATCTCGATTCTGGACTTCCTGCTCGTTCTCATCGCATGGACTCTGCTCGTCTTGATTCTGAAATATCTCAAGGCAAACAGCATCGCGGTCAAGGACTTCGTGGACGGCAGTCCGACCATTCTGATTGAGCGCGGGAAAATCATCATGGACGCGTGTATGCGGCACGGACTGCTCGCGCACGATATCACGCTGAAGCTCCGTATGGCGGGCGTCTACTACATCAAGGATGTCAAACGTGCCGTGCTCGAGCCGAACGGGCAGCTCACCGTTATCCAGTACGGCGAGCAGAACGCACGCTATCCGCTTATCCTTGACGGACAGATCGATGACGATGCCCTCGAGCTCATCGACAAGGATCGTATTTGGCTCAAGGGCGAATTGCACACCGCAGGCTATGAACTCAAGGATGTCTACATCGGCGAGTACAAGGACGGCGCGCTTGTTGTCTATCCGTATGGGAGAGAGTGAGCGAGGGAGATGAAAAGGGCTGCTGTGTGAGGTGAAAACTTCATGCAGCAGCCCTTTGAGATTGTAACCATATGTGATCCATCAGGAGAATTTATGCCGCCGTTGGTGTGGCGTTCGTCTGGATGTTGCTCAAGACACGGGCGATGGCTTGGAGTGTCTTGGCATTGCCATGAAAGACTTCAACAATCTTTGCTCCACCGAAGTTCTTGGCATTGCCAAGCTCCGCGATCTCCATCGTGCCGTTCTTCATGACCCACTCCATGATATTGTGGATGAGGGCGATCTGTTCCTCGTTGTAGAGCGCAGTGTCGAGGAACTCGGAGAACGCGGCGCGTGCGGCCTCCTCCGATAGCCCCGTGAGC
Organism: Selenomonas sp. oral taxon 892 str. F0426; assembly: GCF_000468035.1. Lineage (GTDB taxonomy): Bacteria > Bacillota > Negativicutes > Selenomonadales > Selenomonadaceae > Centipeda. The sequence continues at coordinate 62,595 of NZ_KI260540.1, read as the reverse complement.
GAGCGGACGAATGTGCCAAGCGTATCCTGCGGCGGGCGGGCCGCATCCGCCGTCTGTTCACGGCGCAGCATATCCACATACTCCGCCGCGCTGCCGACCTCCTCCCAGAAGATTCGTTCCAGTTCCTCCCACTCCTTTGCAGACAGCGGGATATTGTTCCGCAGTTTCGTGAGGAGGGGATGGTGCTCGTTCTCGTGCACATAGCGGTTCGCGCGTTCGCGGTAGGCGTCCAGCGCGGTACTCTTCGTGAGTCGCATACCCACCTCTGCGGAGATGATTTCATCCGAAATGTTGATCTCTCGTGTTCGTATATCCTCGTGCAGATACTGCATCAGTCCGCGCAGGTCGCGGCGGATGCAGTCGATCTGCGGGAGAGTGGCACACGTCCAAAATGCGGGTGTGCGAATCTCTGCGAGCATCGCCGCCTGCGCCTTCACAGGGGGGATCGACATCTTACGCTCCAGACGCGCGGCGATCTTCTGCACCATCTTCGCCGTACGCTCGTAGGCGGCTGTTTCGTGCGCCGCGTGTGCAAGCATCATCCGATAGACGATGACATCGAGCCGCCGCGCACTCTCATCGTCGCCCGTGGCGGGGACGAGCGGCGCGAGACGCGTGATAATCTCCTCGGACGCAGCCGTATCGAGCGCGTCCAGAGCCGCAGGGGCGGCGTATTTATCGACTGCCGCAAGCTGCGCTCGTACCTCGAACCGCTCCTTGTTCAGAGCCGCAATGGCGGCGTGCACCTCGGCGGCGATCTCCGCACGGAACGTAGACAGCTCTGCTGTCTGATATGCCGCATTTTGCAGCTCCTGTAGAATGCGAACCTTCAATCCGAACGCCTTTTCTGCGAGCGATACCGTTCCCGTGCTCTCGATACTCTTCGGATTCTGCGCGAAGAATGCGAAATTCCCCATATAGTCGAAGATGTAGAACTGCGTCTTATCCATGCCCGCGCCGAACAGATCCTTGCACAGCCGCGTCCCGCGACCGAACATCTGCCAAAACTTCGCCTTGGAAAAGACCTGCTTGTAAAAGACGAGATTCAGAATCTCGTGGATGTCGATCCCTGTGTCGAGCATATCGACCGATATGGCGACCTGCGGCAGCTTCGCAGGATCGCGGAAATCGTTCAGCAGTTTCACATGGTTTTTGACCGCGTGGTCAATGACCCGTGCAAACGCCCCGCAATACTGCGGATAGAGGAGATCGAACTCCTTCGCGATGTGCTCCGCATGGCGGTGACTGCGGGCAAAGATGATCGTTTTGCCGAGCTTGTCGCCGCCCTCGATCTTCAGCCCCTTCTCCATCAGATCCGAGATGATTTGACGCGTCGTATCTACGTTGAAATAGATGCGATTAATCTCGCCGCTTGTAATCACGTCGGGCAGTTCCTCGCCCTCGTCAAATGCGTCCTCGTATCGTTCCCTCTCTTCGGGCGTGAGCTCCTCGTAGCTAATGCCCTTCGTTGGGATGCGCAGCATCGTCGCCATACAGTGATAGTCCGCGAGATACCCCTCGCGGAGCGCGGTCTCGTACTCGTAGGCGAACGTCGGCATATCGTTTTCCATGTCAAAGAAATCGTAGGTGTTGTGATCCACGTCCGTCTTCGGCGTTGCCGTCAGCCCCACGATCAGCGCGTCGAAATAGCGGAAGATCGCACGGTACTTCTTGAAAATGCTGCGGTGTGCCTCGTCGATCACGATGAGGTCGAAATGCCCCGGGGTAAAGAGCCGTGCACCGTCCTTTGTCCGCATCTCGTCAATCGCGTTCAGGATCGTCGGATAGGTCGAAAAGATGGCGCGTGCCGTGGGACTGCTTCCGTCACGATCAAGGAGACTGCACGTCGAGAGATTCGGCAGATGCTCCGTGAATGCCTGCTTTGCCTGACGCACCAACTCCGTGCGGTCGGCGAGAAAGAGGACATTCGTCATCCAACCCGCGGAGAGCAGCACATCCACGAGCGAGATCACCGTGCGCGTCTTGCCCGTGCCCGTCGCCATGACGAGGAGCGCCTTGCGTCTTCGTGCGGCATATGCCGAACAGACGCTGTGAATCGCCTCCTTTTGATAGGAACGGTCGGTGATGGCGGCGTTGATCTGCAGCGTATCCAATCCCCGTGCCTGCGTTCGCCGGCTGATGATACGCACGAGATCGTCCTGCGAAAAGACAGAGTACACCTGACGCGGCGGATAGGAGAGATCATCCCAGAAATACGTATCATAGCCGTTCGTGTAGAAAATAAGCGGCCGCTGCCCCGTCATCTGCTCGAGACAGTCTGCATAGAGCCGAGCCTGCTCGCGTCCCGCCTCGGGACTGACCGACGTCTTCTTTGCCTCGACGACCGCGAGCGGCTTGTGATCCCTGCCATAGAGCACATAGTCGGCGAACCCCTTGCCCGAGCCGTTCGGCAGTCCGATCACGGGCACCTCGCGCATACAGTCCACATCGAACGTCCAACCCATCGCGCGGAGGTCGAGGTCTATGATCGTGCGGCGCGTCTCCTCCTCCGTCCTCGTGTGCGGGACATAGCTGTGCGCGGCGGTATTTTGTGCACGCAGAGCCGCCAGCTCCTCCTGCAATGCCTTCATCTCACTCGCAAGAGCTGCACGCTCGGCGGATCTCGTCTCAAGTTCCCCCCGCAGACGTGTGAGCTCCGCAGCAGATACGGCTTGTTTTGCCTCGCTTGCGAGCAGAGTCTCGTCAAAGTCGCGTTCCTTGTAGGACGACCCATAGCAATAGTCGATAAAGAGGACGAACTCGAATAGATTTTGAAGTGAGAGCACCGCCTCGCGGTAGGCGACCTTTTTGTTCGTGTGCGCCGAGAAATTGCCGAGCTTGATGATGAAGCGCAGATTGTTGATGATATTTTGGTCGACAAAGGCGGTAAAGGATGGATTGTAGACAAGCGCAGAGAAATTGTCCTTGTACGGCAGACGCAGGGAGCTGTCCACGGAGTAGAGCCACTTTACCGCGAGCTCGGCGCTTTTCCGTACGCCGAGCGCACAGAGTGCGGGGCTGACCCCGATGGATTTCTCCGCCTCAATGCACGCATCCGCGAACGCTGTAAAGTTCTTTTCGGCACTCAGAAAGTCAAAATTCGTCATGTGCGTGCTCCCCTCCCTGCGGTTTCTACATTCTGTGTTGATAGTTTTTATTATGATAGGTTTTTAAGATTTTTGCAAGATTTTGCACGACGAATTTCGATTTGTCGACTTGTTCGACAAAGGCATAATAAGCGTTTTGAACTTCATTGGGGGGCTTAATGATTTCAAGCCGTGAAATAATAGGAACATTCAAGTTTGGCATGGTTTGTCCGACTGCCATATCTTCAAGCATCTTCTTGAATGAAGGAAAGGAAATGATTTTTTGCAGAAAGTCTGCTCTGACTTCTCCAAGAGTACGTATTATCATGCTTCCTGTTCCGCAGAGCAAACCAGATGTTTGTACGACGGCACAGCGACCCATTTCACCCCGTCTGCCTAGAACAACATCATTCTCAAAAAGATGGTATGCAGATAGTTCTTTATATTTTGTTTCGGAGATTGTTAGTTTTTCATCTATAACGATGTTGCCATCATGTACGTGCGAGGGATTCACTACGGGATGCCCGCCCACAATGTAATCTTCTCTGTGGAGCAGTGAGCCGAATGGTCCAATTTTTATTTCGGCTAAGGCTGATAAGGAGACTTTCTGCCAGCCATGAGTATTCAATATTGGATCACCGAACATCTCTACAAATTGTGATTTGACACCTATGCGATATATTTTTGATGGGCGAGTTTCACGTTGTTTTGATCGACCATTGCGTACGCCATTGTTGTTTCGATCTTGCTGTGACCGAGGAGCTGCTGTACCTGCTCGATCGGCATCCCCTTATCGATTGCGCGTGTCGCGAGTGTACGGCGGAACTTGTGCGGGTGTACCTTTGCGATGCCGAGCCGTCGACCGAGCTTTCTGAGGCGGATCTCCACGCCGCTAATTGCGAGACGATTGTGCGGATTTTGCAGCGAGACGAAGAGCGCGGGATTGCCGTCGGTGCGGCTGTCCATATAGGCACTCAGATGAATTTTCGTCCGTGCATCAAAATAGACGGGGCGCTCCTTGCTCCCCTTGCCGAACACGACGCATTCGCGCCGCTCAAAGTCGATGTCACTGCGGTTCAGACGTACAAGCTCGCCAACGCGCATCCCCGTGGAGGCGAGCAGATCGATCATAGCGAGATCACGGATATGCTCCGCATGGTCGCGCAGCTGCTCCAGTGCCTCATCGCTGTACGTTTCCTTGATGATCTTCGCCGTCTTGATCTTGTGAATGCGGCGCACGGGACTCTTTAGGATGTAGTTCTCATCCTCGAGCCACGCAAAGAAACTCGACAGGATGCGGCGAATGTTGTCGATGTTCGCCCGACTGCACGCACGGCTCTCCTGATAGTCGGACAGATAGGCACGGAGGTCATCGGTCGTGAGATGTGTGAGATGCCGATCAGAGGAGGAGAGAAGTCTCCGGATGGTTGTCTCATAGTAACGGATTGTTTTTTCACTGCACCCCTCTACCTTTTTCGCGGCAATGAACATATGGACGAGTTCGTTGTTCTTGTGCGTCGGGGAGAGTACTGCGTTCGTGTGTGCTGTCACCTCACGCGCGGCGAGGCAGCGCGTAAGCGTTGCTCTCAACTGCACCATTTGAGCGTTGTTCAGATGAGGGAGCATTTCCTGCAATATCTCTGTAATGAGGTGGTCTTTCATGCCGTTGTTCCTTTCGACCGACCTCTGACACCGCAAAAAATCAGGAAAAATATTCCTGCATGAGGGCTGCTTTGAGCGTTTGCTGCTTTTCGAGGAGCTGACGGAGTACTAATTTCGATTTGTCGACTTGTTCGACAAAGGCGGCAAATTTGTTTTGGAGCGAGAGGGGAGGGTGATAAATATTAAAATCCATCACATCTTTTTGGTTGATGCTTGCCTGATTCACTGCTTTTTTTGAATGATTGATAATTTGGTTGTATATATACTGTGTACACAGCAGTCTCGTGATATATACAGGATTAAATCGTGTTGGGTCAAAGTGCATTCTCATCATATTAGATTCGTAAACTGTAGGTTCATGTAAGTTTGAAATGTGTGTACATTTTCCAAGATGTTCAATACTGTTCACACGATTGATAACTATGTCACCTTCATGTAGGAGATATTTTTGAATTTCTTCTTTTGTACATTTTAATCGTTTTAGTACAAGCCAATTCGATACCTTCCCTTCGTAGAACCCATCTATTCGGAGAATTGGTATTCCTGACTTATCGTGAACATAATCGGATTGCGGCTTATATAAGCCATTTTGTGGCTCAACTATAAGGGTATCTGCGATTTTCAAGGTTTTCCACCCCATAGGATTCGTCACAGGAGCCCCGAACATCTCTACAAATTGTGATTTGACGAGTTCATCTAAATGCGTTATTTGTTCGTTTAGATTGTCTTCGGTTTGCTTGATTGTTTCGAGTGTATCGGCTATTTCTCGTTGTTTCTCAAGGGGAGGAAGTTTGATAGGCTCGTACTTATAGTTCTTGAAATAGATATGTGGAATTGTTGACCCGCTATAATATTTTGCGAGATTCATGAACTGCATCGCAAAATATAAATAATGCACATCAATATTCGGTTTTGGCAGGATATACTGCATTGTTCCAATGACGGATGAATAAGGCGGAAGGAGAAAGACACGACCGATTCCTGCCCCATCTTTTACCACGGCAATATATTCGCATTCCTGTCGATAAAAATTGACATGAGAAATTAACCCGCTTGCGCCGTATATGGGGTATTGTCCGTCTTTGTCCGTTAAATCCTTTTGTGCAATGTTGGAGGATTCCGGCAGACAGACATCACCTAAGAACATCTTGCTCATCTTGTCCCCCCTAAATCTTCCGCTCCAATTCTCCTAGTAACCCGTCCAACTCCCAATAAAGACGGCGAATATCCTGCATGATGTCCTTCACAGGCGGATACTCCACAGGCGTATATTCGATTTCTTTATATTTATTGATGGAGAGATCATAGCCGTTTGCGCGAATCTCCTCCACAGGCACGAGGAAGCTCTGCTCTGTGCGTGCGCGTGCTGCCTCATCCCCCATGCGGGAGAAACGCGCGACGATGTCCTCGATATCGTCTGTGTGGTCGAGAGGTTCGCGCTTATCGTCGAGCGAGAAGCCGTCCGACTTCATATCGTAGAACCAGACGCGCTCCGTGCCGCCCGTACCTGTCTTGGTAAAGATGAGGATCGCGGTGGAGACACCCGCATACGGCTTGAATACGCCCGAGGGCATGGAGATGACTGCCTGCAGGAGGTTGTGATCGACGAGTTCCTTGCGCAGATCTTTGTGCGCCCGCGACGCACCGAACAGAACGCCGTCGGGGACGATGCACGCACAGCGTCCGCCCGCGTCGAGCATCCGCAAAAAGAGCGCGACAAAGAGCAGCTCGGTCTTCGTGGTCTTGACCTTTGCAGTGAGACTGCCCGCGATATTCTGCCCGTCGAGCGAGCCTTTGAACGGCGGATTTGCGAGAACGAGCGTATATTTGTTCGTGTCCGTGTTGTTCTTCGAGAGGGCATCGCTGAACTGGATGTCTGCACCGTCCATGCCGTGCAGGATGGTGTTCATCGCCGTGATGCGGAGCATGGTCTGATCGGTGTCGTAGCCCGTGAACATCTCGTTTTCAAAATGCTCCTGCATACACTTGTCCGTGCGGAGTTCCCTGTTGTAGTGCTCGCGCACGAACGAGCCCGCACCCACGAGGAAGCCGCCCGTTCCGCATGCGGGATCGACGATGCGGTCGCTCAGCTGCGGACGCATGAGTCGCACCATCATGCGGATGATATGGCGCGGGGTGCGGAACTGTCCGACGCGCCCTGCTGTCTGGAGTTTTGAGATCATGTACTCGTAGAGGTCGCCCTTGAGATCGCGGTCACTGAGCGGCAGCGCGGAGACTGCCGTGACAACCTTCTCCGTGATGAGTGGATTCGGCAGGGAGAAGACGGCATTCTCCATATAGCGGGCATAGGCACACGCGTCTGCGCCCTTGGCGCTGCCCTTCAGCTCCTTGATAAAGGGAAAGAGCTTGTCGCGCAGGATGGCGTGTATGTCCTCTGCTTTCCGATTCTGAAAGACGCTCCAACGCATCTCCTGCCCCGCTGCGTCCGCAGGGAAGATGCGTGTGAAGTCGGTGCCGAAGATTGCTGCCGCCTTTTCGTTATCCGTCTCCATGTCGTCGAGCGACTTGATGAAGAACAGATAGGTGAGCTGCTCGATCACAACGAGCGGATTTGACATACCGTAGGAAAACATATCGTTCCAGATTTTGTCAATTTTGCTTTTGAGTTCGCCGGTAATCAATGGTATTCTCCTATTCCTTCACCCGATACGCGACTGCATACATGACGGGCAGCACCAAGAGTGTCAGCACGGTTGCGACGATGAGGCCGCCCGCGATGGCGACCGCCATCGGCCCCCAGAAGATGCTGCGCATGAGCGGGAGCATGCCGAGGATGGCGGCGGCAGCGGTGAGCATGATGGGGCGGAATCGCAGGACGGCGGAGTCGATGATGGCGTCCATGGGCTTTTCACCCGCCTCTTCATGTTTTTTGATCTGGTCGATGAGGATGACGGAGTTGCGGATGATCATGCCGAATAGGGCGAGGACGCCGAGGTAGGCGACGAAGCCGAGCGCGGAGTCTGTGAGCAGCATGGCGAGCGCGACGCCGATGAGTCCCATCGGGGCGGTGAGGAGGGTGAGTGCCATCTTGCCCATTGTGCCGACCTGCAGCATGAGCAGGGTCATGATGATGAAGATCATGGCGGGGATGGGCTGCATGAGGTAGTGCATGGAGTCGGCGGAATCCGCGAGTGCGCCCGCTGTCTCGACTGTTGTGCCCGCGGGGAGGCTGGCACGCAGCTGCTCGGTTGCCTTGTAGACGCGCAGCGCAGCATCGTTCCCCTCGCCTTGCGTGACCTCTGCCTGCACGAGGATGCTCGGGCGGAGGTTGTGCCGCTTGATGAGACCGTCCTCTGCGCCGTAGGAGAGATGCGCGATCTGTGCGAGCGGGACGCTGCCGCCCGCTGTCGCAATCGGCAGTTCACCGAGGCGCTCGATGTTCGTGCGGTCGCGTTCTGCGAGGCGCAGGACAATGCCGATGGTGCGGTCGCCCGTGTAGAACTCCGCCGCCTCGGCACCCGTCAGCTCGGTGTAGAGCATCTGCTTGACCATTTTTGCGCTGATGCCGTAGAGTTTCAGCTTTTCCTTGTCAAAGTCGATGCGAATGGCCTTGGATTTCTCGATCCAGTCGAGATGGACGTTCGTCGCGGCGGGATCGGCGGCGACAATGGCGGCGACCTCCTCGGCGACGCGGCGCACCTCGTCCGTCGTCGGTGCAGACACGCGCAGCATGATGGGAAAGTCGGCGGGCGGTCCGGTCTGGATGTACTGTGTGGATACCCGCACGCCTGTGAGTTCATTGCGGCGGGCATCTGCAATTACGGCGGCAAGCTCCTCACGTGCATCGGTGTCCTTGGCCGTGATGACGAACTGGGCGCTGTTCGGCGCGTCCGCCTTCGGGTCGACGGTAAGGACGAAGCGCGGTGTAAAGCGGCCGATGTAGGCGGCATAGTTTTGGATCTTGTCGCTGTGCGCCGCGAGGATTGCCGTGAGACGATCCGCCTCCGCCGCAGTCGCCTGTATGGATGCGCCCTGCGGCAGGGTCAGGCGCACGATCAGTTCGGGGCGCAGGGAGGGCGGGAAAAAGGTCTGCTTGATGTGCGGGAACGCCGCAAGGGAGAGGATAAAGATGAGCACGGTGTCGATGAGGACGGCGGTGCGGTGCGAGAGAAAGAGTGTCAGTACGCGCCGAAAGAGTCGATAGAAGGGGCTGCTGTACGGATCGTGTGCGCCCTCCTCGGATTTTTTCACACGGATCAGATAGTAGCCGAAGAGCGGCGCAACCATAACGGAGACTACCCAACTTAATACGAGGGAGATGCCGATGACGGGGAAGAGTGCGGCGCAGAACTCACTCGCCATGCCCTTGGAGAATGCAACGGGGATGAAGCCCGCACAGGTGATGAGCGTGCCTGTGAGCATGGGCTTCGCCGTCTGGGTAAAGGCGTAGCACGCGGCGTCAAAGCGTCCCATGCCGCGCTCGAGCTGGACGCTCATCATCTCGACGGCAATGATGGCATCGTCAACCAATAGGCCGAGGGAAATGATGAGTGCACCGAGGGAGACCTTGTGCAGGTCGATGCCGAGGAGGTACATGGCGACGAAGGTGCCTGCGAGAACGAGCGGAATGCAGCCCGCGACAACAAGCCCGGTACGCAGACCGAGCGAGAGGAAGCTGACGCCGAGTACGATGAGGATGGCGAGTGCAAGCGTTTCGACGAAGTCGTGAATGGAGTGCTGTACGACGGATGGCTGATTTGATACCTCGTGCAGCTGAGCGCCGAGCGGGAGATCCTGCTGGATCGCCGCTGTGAGATCTCTGAGATCTGCACCGAGGGCGAGGATGTTGCCGCCCGCTTCCATCGAGACGGCGATGCCGACGGCGGGCGTACCGTTGTACAGCATGCGCGGCTCGGGCGGGTCGACGGCTCTGCGCTCCACCGACGCAATATCGCCGAGGCGGAAGACCTTCCCGTTTGCTGCAATCGGAAGCGCGCGGATATCCTCGATGTCGTGAAATACGCCAGAGGCGCGTAAATGCACCGTATCGCTCGCCGTCTCAATGCTGCCGCTCGTCATCATGGCATCCTGTGCGGCGAGTGCATCTGTGATGGCCGTCGGGGGGATGCCGAGCTGCGCGAGGCGTTCGAGGGCGATCTCGACGTAGACGCGCTCACTCTGTACGCCGATCAGCTCCACCTTTTGCACGCTGGGGACGGTGAGGATGCGGCGTCGCGCCGCCTCTGCCATTGCGCGCAGTTCCTCGTCACTGTAGTCCGCGCCTGTGATGGCGTAGACGGAGCCGTATACATCGTCAAATCGGTCGTTGTAGAACGGCCCGTAGACACCGTCCGGCAGGTCGCGCTTTACGTCCTCGCCGAAGTTCCGTACGTCGCGCCATGTCGGGCGAATCTGCGATGCGTCGACCTCGTCGCGCAGCTGGACGTAGATCGTAGTCTGTCCCGCACGCGTCTCGCTGTGAATCTGTTTGAGTCCCGGCGTATCCTGAAAGCGCCGCTCGAGTTTGTCCGTGACCTGCTCCTGCATCTCCTCGGCGGTTGCGCCCGGCCATACGGCGGAGACGACCATCTGGCGGATGGTAAAGGCGGGATCCTCCATGCGTCCGAGGCTGTTGTAGGCAAAGACGCCGCCGACCGCAAAGACAATGATGAAGTACCAGACGAGTGCGCGGTGACGCAGGGAGAGCTCTGTGAGGTTTCTCATTTCGTCCGCACCTTCTCTCCCTCGTGGAGCTGGTGTACGCCCGCTGTCACAATGCGTGCGCCCGGCGGCAGCCCTGCGACAACGGCGTCATTCGTGCGGAATGCCGTGACGGTGACGGGGTAAAGGCGCACCGCATCGTCCTCGACGACGTAGACGGCTGTCGTGTCATCCGTTTGGTACAGTGCGGAAAGGGGAATCGCAGCACCGCTTTGCACGGATGCACCGAGGCGGACACGTGCCGTCATGCCCAGCGGGAGGTCAGCGGGGGCATCTGTGAGTGCAATGCGTGCGGTATAGGTGCGCGTCGCTGCGTCCGGAACGGGCGAGAGTTCGCGCAGTGTGCCCGTGTAGGCAGCGCTGTTCGCCCAAAGGGAAACGGCAGCGGGCATACCGACGGCGACCGCCGCGAGACTGCTCTCAGGCACGGCGATCTCGATCTCGCGTTCTCCTTCCTGCGTGAGAGTCATGACCGTCTGCCCTGCAGCGATGATCTGTCCCTCCTCTGCCGTGATGTTCGAGATCACGCCGTCCGCGCCCGCAACGAGGTTCGTGTAGCCGAGCGCGTTGCGGCTCGCACTGTCCTGCGCGACGGCTTGCCGATAGGCAGCTTCGGCGGCGTGCTCGTTCGTACGGTACTGGTCGAGCATCGCCTCGGAGATCGCCTGCGCGGCATAGAGCTGCTCGTAGCGTGCACGCTCCGTGCGCGCGAGGTCGTAGCGCGAGAGCGCGGCTTGGACGGCGGCGTTCGCTGCATTTACCTGCTGCTGCACGTCGCGTGCGTCGATCACCATGAGCACATCGCCCGCGCGGACGTGTGCGCCGACATTGACGTTGCGTGAGAGAACCTGACCGCCGACCTGAAAGGCAAGCCGTGTCTCATAGCGTCCGCGCACCGTGCCCGTATATCCTGCCTCCGATGCAGCGGCATCGCCCACCGTCATCGTCCGCACAAGAGGAGGCGGCGACTCCCTACTCTGCTCGTTGCCGCATCCCGCAAAGAGGGCAAGCAATGATGCCAGGATGATCGTGATATAGGAACACTGCTGCATGATGGATCTCCCTTTCGTTTTCATTGATTACCTAAAGTTTACCACCGAATATAAAGTGTGTCTATAAGGTTGTGTGATTTGAACCTTCGCGTATTTTATGCTAGAATATATCCCAATGGCAATGAGAAAGGACGTCACGATGGACGAGGAATTACGGCGGTATGAAAAGATAAGGGGCGCGTATCACTCGGTGGGGCGGCTTGCAAGTCTCTACGATGGGATGATGACGTATTCGACGTGGTCGGGGAAATTCGTCTCGCGGCTCGTGTGGGGGCTGGACAGAAATGGCGTGAGCCGCTACGTCGGCCTTGCACTGCGCGCAGCACATGAGGGCTTTGACGGGCGTCTGCTAGAGGTGCCAGTGGGGACGGGATGCCTATCGCTGCCTGTCTATGCCGAGCTGCCGAACGCAGACATCACCTGTCTCGACTATTCACCGGCGATGCTCGCGGCAGCGCGTGCACGTGCCGATGCGATCGGGGTACACAATATTGCATTCGTCGAGGGAGATGTCGGACAGCTGACGTTCGAGGATAATTTCTTTGATGCGGCAGTCTCGATTAACGGTTTTCATGCATTCCCGGACAAGGAGGCTGCATGGAGCGAGGTGCATCGTGTGCTGCGTCCCGGCGGGCGTCTGACCGGTTCCGTATTCGTGCTCGGAGGAAATCCGCGCACAGAGTTCGTCGTAAAGCATCTCTATACGCGCATGGGATTCTTTACACCGCCGTACGACACGGAAGAGAGCCTCAAAGCGCGGCTGGAAAATCTCTATCGCGACGTGACAGTTGAGTGCGTCGAGTCGCTCGCGTGTTTCTCATGCATTAAATAGGGTGTGTGTTTTAGGGGAGTACATCTCCCCGTTGATCTACTCATAGGAGGATGTTTATGAAAATCCGTATGCTTTCCCGTCTTCTTGCCGCTGTACTCATCGCGGGCAGCGCATTTGCAGCAGCGCCTGCGGCCTACGCTGAGGATGCACCTGCAGCGCAGGAACAGACACAGCAGGAACAGGCACCGTTTGATGTGCAGGCCGTTGAGCAGCATGTGATGGCGACGATCACGCGCTTTGAAAAGGATGATGTGACGGGGCTTCAGCTCGAGGCGACGCGTGAGCTGCGCCCGCATTTGACGGCGGAGCAAGTCACGGGAGCAAAGGCGGAGTTCGCGCCGAAGTGGGGCGCGCGTGCGGGTGTCGGCAAGCCGCTCATGACAGCAGGCAAGGAGGGTGACAAGTGGTACGTCATCTGTGAGATTGCCGTGGGGTACAAGGCAACAGCTGTCGTTTATCGTCTCAGCTACGATGAGGATATGAAGCTTGCAGGATTCTTCGTCCGCTGAAAAAGTTATCATCACAAAGGGCTCACATGGCATCTGGCATGTGAGCCCTTTGTGTTACGGCGACACCTTTGCCCGAACCAGAGCAAGGAGCTCCCTTTTTTCTTCCTCCGATGCAAAGATATACAGGGGTAGGACGATTGCCTCTGTTGGTGCAGTGAAGAGATAGATGCCATTGTCGGAGAGACTCACATCGGTAATGCTCCGATAGGCGATTGTGCGTTCTGTATGCTCGCAGCGTTCGACGATGTGCATCTCCTCGAAGATGACAATACGGATGCCAAACATATGCGCAGCACGCATCGCTTCAAGGCGGCGCAGCACGTCTCGTGTGGTGGTACGTTCCAAGAGATGGGTGTAAATGCGGTAGAGTACAATACAGAGGACGGTGGTCAGAACGGTTCGTATGAGCAGCTCCTCGAACTCCCCTGGGGCATCGCTCAGGAGATCTTGGAGAAAAAACAGGATGGGGAGCAGCGGGATCGTCAGCAGGACAGCGAGCGCCACTCGATTTGCCCATTTGAACAAGGGGGCGTTCAAAATACAAAAGAGGGTGAAGTGAAGTGCATCCTGTTCTGTAAAATCAAATGTGAATCTGAACAATGCGTGCCTCCTGATGATACAAAAATGCCGCATCTGTCACACCCACAGAGGGGACAGATGCGGATCTTATCAGAAACGCTGTCGAAATTATCAGTGATGTCTATACCTCATCATCGTAGACGCTGTTGTCGCTGTCATTAGCAGTATTGCGCGCTGCCGCAGACTGGAACGGAGCGGCGCTGTCGTAGGTTGTCTGTACACCGTAGACGGTTGTCTCGCTCTGAGTCTGTATGTAGAGTTCCGTACCCGCAGGGAGGTCGACGTTTTTGCCGTGGACAAATGCACCGGCGACAACACCGAGAGGGCCGAGGACGGCAATGCCCGCGAGCGACGCACCAGCTGCCATCGCGAGATGCTGCATTTCCTTCTTTGCCTCTTCGCCGATGAAGGTAGTGACGTAGGTTCCGTCGAGTGCCTTTGTATTCTTGAAGTCAACGTCAACGGCGGCGTTGCGGCCAAAGTTCTTCGCCTGTTTCACCTTCGTAACGGTGCCCTCACCGCGCGAGCCCTTCGTAAAGACGAGGACATCACCGACGAAGACATCATCCGCGACCTGATACTCGATTGTGTCGCCGACCTTTAGGTTTTTTGCATTGACAGGCGTCACGAGCGTAACTTTGACGAGTGTATTTGCAGGAACGGAGACGGGGGTGACGGGGATGTCCTTCGTGCCGAAGGATGCTGTCGAGAGTGCAGAGATGCGCTTTTTGAATGTTCCCTCACTCGTTTTGCCGAGGAGGGCCATCTCCATCTCGCTGACGCGCTCCTGCACGGAGCGCAGACTCGTCTCATGGTTGATGTTCCATTCGATGGCATTTAGGTTCATCAGGACGGATGGTGCGGTGCTGTTTGTGTAGACCTCGTCATAGATGGCGTCAATTCGCGCCATAAGACTCCCGCTGCGGTGCTTGCCGTCATAGTCACGTTCAAGCCGGTTGATGCGGTCAATGAGCGCACCCGTCTGCTCTTGTCCATAGGTGTCCTGCTCAATGAGCGCAAGCTTGGACTGGACGGCATTGGGCGGTTCTGCTGCCAGTGCCGTGCCAAAGGATGTGAGCGCGAGCACAAGGGTCAACATGAGGGCGCAGATTTTCTGTCGCATGAATGATCCTCCTTCTATCTGGCTTGCTGCTTGGATGTGAGCAGTTCTTCAATAAAGTCAGCAATGCTTCTGAGCGGCGAAGCCGGCGTATATGGTCGTGGCACATCCATGCCCTGCGTCGTGCGCAGAATCTCCTTTGTATCATAGACCTCGACCTGAGCGGAGACAAACTGATATGTTCCTGCGTGTGGGTTGAGTCGTGTACGGTAGAGATAGCGGCGATTCTCGCCTGCCTTGACAACGGCAACAACTGCATCGCGTTCCGTATCCGAGACGCGGACAATGCTTGCGGCATCGACGTAGTAGCCCGTGTCATCCTCTGCATCGACGAAGCGCATATCCTCTGCTGCGCTGCATGTGCTCACACCTGCGATCAATAAAGTGACAGCAAGCAGTAATCCGCTCGCTGTGAAACGCTGCATTCCGATGAGCGCCTCCTTTCTCTATGGATCCTTCCTAATTCGCGTCTATTATAGAGGAAAAATTTTTGTGCGTCAAATTTATCTTGTATGAGATGATGTGGATGCACAATGTGTATGCGCTCTTTTCAGTTGCGAAAATTCCGTTTATGATGTAGTATAATAACGTCAAACTACTTTACAAAGACAGGAGAACGCGCTGATGACCGAGCCGATAAAAACGCGCATCCTACTCACATTGACTGCTGCCTGTACAGTGCTCCCGTTGGAAACTCATGCTGCCTACCGCGGGGACTCGGATACGGGCTTTCAGCATTTGGACTTTATCGAGAACGAGCGGCGGGAGGAACGTGCAAACCGGCTCACACCGGAGCAGGAGAAGCTTCTTGCCGATGTGGCGGCGATGGAGAAGTATCTTCGCCATCCCGTGACGGAGGATGCGCCGTCCCCCATTGCGTTCGAGGGTGATGATCTCACCTATGATGAGCGTACGGGTGCATTTACGGCCAAGGGACACGTGGACATCGTGCAGCTGGCGGCACGGCGCTTCCAAGGCGACTATGTGGAGGGGAATACGGTATCAGGCGACGTCTCCGTTCCTGACCGTGCACATGTGCTCCAGCTCACGGAGGGCGCGGCGCGCGTAACGCTCGACGGCTACCGCATCAACTATAACTACAAAACGCACGAGGGCACGATGGAGGAGACTGCGGGCAAGGTTGGCGGCTACTATATGACAGGCAAGCGGTTCGAGTTCTACCCGGACAAAATCGTTGTCTATGATGGCACGCAGACGAAATGCAGCGCAGAGAAGCCGGACTATCATCTGAGCGCAGATGTAACGGAAGTCTATCCTGGGAACCGCATGGTGCTGACGAATGTGAAGTTCTGGCTCAAGAACAAGGTCATCTTTGCGAGGAAACGCTATGAGGTGGATACGTCGAAGCCCATACAGCGAAATTTCCCTCGTGCCGGCTATGACAGTGACGACGGCCTTTGGGTGGAGCAGACCTTTGAACATGATCTTATGCCTCGTGTGACGGCGCGTGCGGACATCTATGCAACGACGAACAAGGGCTGGCGCAGTCACTACGATCTTGACTGGGCAAATGCAGGAATGCGTGCGCTCCTGACCTATGGTGTCTTTGAGGACGGGGATAACGCGTGGATCAAGAAGGAGCCGTCCCTGACACTCAGCTACGGGAAGCGGGTCGGCAAGACGCCGGTTACCTACCGCCTCTACTCCGAGTATGGCCGCTGGTATGGGAGTGGTATCCACAGCAATCACTGGCAGTACGGCATTTCCGTTGTGCATGATACGATCCCCTTTCACGGTTTTCGGATCGACCTGGCAACGGGGTACTCCGTCACGCGCGAGAGCTATGACGGATCGCGGGTGCAGGGCTTCGATGCGAGTGCCTACCTCACAAAGTCATTCAATGATCGATTTGCCGCATACGTCGGGGCTGTTTATACGCAGAAATCAAAACAAAAATCACTCTTTGACTACGATCAGGAGGACTACTCTAAAGTCTTGCAGGCGGGACTGAGCTATCGACTCGACGAGCGCAATCGGATCGCGGTAGGCACGAAGTATGCTGTGGAGCCACACAAGTGGACGGATGTGGACTACTACTGGTTCCACGATCTGCACTGCTCGCAGATTATCCTGCGCTATCGCTCGAAGCAGGATTCGTGGAAGGTCAAATGGGAGTTTACGCCATGGTAAAGATACGTGGACGAGTGGGTGGGGAGAGACTGGTATGCTGATCCCAAACAATCGGATTGCAGAGTTTTCTGAGACTCTGCGCGCAGCAGGACAGCGTGTCGTTTTTACGAATGGGTGCTTTGATATCCTCCATTCGGGTCATGTGCGTTATCTTGCTGCGGCACGTGCGCTCGGGGATGTGCTTATCCTCGGGCTGAACAGTGACGCCTCCGTGCGCCGCCTCAAGGGGGAGACGCGCCCCGTCAATACTGCTGAGGAGCGTGCAGAGGTTGTGGGAGCGCTGAAATCCGTGGATGCAGTTGTGATATTTGACGAGGATACGGCCGAGGAACTGATCGCAAAGGTGCATCCTGCGGTCTATGTCAAGGGCGGTGACTATACGCCGGAGACGCTGCCAGAGGCGCGCATTGTCGAGCGCTATGGCGGAGAGGTCGCATTTATCCCCCTTGTTGCGGGCAAATCCACAACGAATATCATCCAGAGAATGCAGGCGGTATGATTGAACAACATTCTTGTGATTAAGCTCTCTGCGATCGGCGATGTCATCCATGCGATCCCCGCAATACATGCTCTGAGAGAATATCGGCCCAGCGTACATATCACCTGGGTTGTCGAGCCTGCGGCCAGGGATATCGTGGCGATGTGCAGTGATGTCGATGAAATCATTGTCTTTCCGAAAAAGGAACTGAAAACACGGCAGGGATTCCTTCGTCATTTTATCCCCTTTCGGCGGCTTTTACAGAAGCACCACTACGATGTTTCGATGGATTTGCAGGGGTTGTTCAAATCAGCAGCGATTGCTTTTTTCGTCCGCGCGCAAAAAAAAATCGGTACGGGATTTATGCGCGAGGGAGCATCTCTCATATCCCGTCCAATCCGTGGGGCTCATATGGATGGACATATCGTCGAGCAGAATCTCGATGTTGTACGCGCTCTTGGATGCCCTGCGGATAAGGCTGTTTTTTCGTTTTGCATATCAGCGCAGGATGTCCAATCTGCAGAGGAAAAACGGCTGGCTGTCTGTGGTCAGAACACGCGTTATGCGCCTCTCATCGTTGGCGCCAGCCGTGCAAATAAAAGGTGGCCAACGACGTTTTTTGCTCGCCTAGCCGATCAGCTGAGGGGACGCGGCATCATGCCGATTCTCGTCGGCGGCGGTGCCGATGATGTGAGGCGTGCAGAGGAGATTCAGCAGGCAGCCAATGCTCCGGTTGCATCCCTGGTGGAGCAGACAAGCCTACCAGAGCTCGCAGCACTTTTCCGCGGTGCCGCCGTTGTGATTGGCGGAGACACAGGGCCTACACATCTATCCGATGCCCTTGATGTGCCCACCTTGATGATGATGGGGTCGTGGCCTCCGACCCGCAATGGGCTATATCGGCAGCCTGAAAATGTCATCGAAATTGAGCGCAGCTGCCGCCGATGCATGAAGCGGATCTGTCCGCTAGGGCTTGACTGTCTTGCTGATATTACACCGGATAGAGTTATGGCGCGGGCAGAAAACATACTGGCGGGAGTGCCAGCTATGAGAGAAGAATGGGATGGAGGGAGAATGTGAGCTCATATCAGAACATTCTCGTTATCAACCTCATGCACCTTGGCGACCTCATGCTCATGACGCCTGTCCTGCGTACCATCCGTCACAACTATCCTGCTGCGCATATCACACTGCTCGCCGATCTGAAGCTCGCGGATATCGTGCAGGAAAACCGCCACATCAATGACTGCCTCTTTATTGACAAGAAGGGACGCGATGACAGCTTTCTGGGCATTCTGCGTTTTGCACGCCGCCTGCGCAAAAACAAGTATGATCTTGTGATCAATCTGCATCGCAACGAACGTGCGTCTGCGCTCGCAGCGTTGAGTGGAGGGAAGCGGATTGTGGGGTATGCAAAGCCCGGCTTCTCTCTCATGTTCGATCATGTGAGTCCTGACCAGAACCTCATCATGCACGAAATTCATTCACACTATGCGGCTCTGCGTGCCGCTGGGATTATTGGAGAGCTTGATGATGCCGGGCTCCAGATGTGGCTTCCGCCAGGTGCAGAGGAGGCGGCGGGGCGCCTTTGGGAACGGCATTTTTCCCCTGGAGACAAGGTGATTGCGCTCAACATTGGAGCGAGCTGGATGACGAAGCGCTGGATAGCGGATTACTTCGCTGTCGTTGCGGATACATATCTCGTGCGTGGCTATCACGTTGCCGTCATGGGTGGACCGATGGACGTGGAGATCGTCGATGCCTGTCGAGTACAGATGCGTGAGAGGGAGAACCCTCGGCTGCATATCTTCACCGGGAAGGTCAGCCTCGGCGTGCTCGCCGGACTGCTCCGCCGCTGCATTCTCTTCATCACGACGGACTCCGGCCCCATGCACGTTGGTGTCGCGATGAATGTTCCCGTTCTGTGTATGTTTGGTGCATCACCCATTCCAGGGTTCTACCCATATGATGCAAAGAGCATCTCTGTTCGTGCACCCGTTCCGTGTCATCCCTGCCGCATTCATGAATGCCCGCTGAGCCGCGAGGAACATATGCAGTGCATGAAGCAGATGCCCCCCGATCTCATATTGAAATATGCGGATCAGATGCTTGCGGAGAATGGGGAGAAACCGGCATACGAGCTGCCGCGGCCGTCGGATTTTGAGACACGGGTCGTGGAGCAGGTGGATGGCAGCTTCATCCTCTCGCCTAAGGGCGCCGCGGGGCGTGTCGTTCGCCCTGTTTTGCCGAAGACGGCACGGAAACAATGAGATAGAACAGAGTTCATTAAGAGGTTTTGCAAGAGATAGGAGTGTTCTCATGGATATGGCAAAGATCCGCGCAACTGTTGCGGAGAAGAGTGTACGCAGCAACATCCTCGTCGTCGGCGATGTCATGCTTGACAAGTACTACTCGGGCGAGGTTACGCGTATTTCGCCTGAAGCACCTGTGCCGATTACGCATGTGACGGGGACGCGTGAGACGCTTGGCGGCGCGGCGAATGTTGCGCATAACCTTGCACTCCTTGGAACGAATGTCACCATCGCAGGCTATGTTGGCAACGATGCACACTGCAAGAGCTTGCTCGAAAAGTTCTCCGCACGCGGGATTGACCATACGGGACTCGTTTATACAAATCGCCCGACCACGACTAAGATCCGTATCATCGGCGGACATCAGCAGATGCTCCGCCTTGACTTTGAGGATGCCAGTCCAATTGACGGGGATGATGCACAGACCTATCTCAGCTTCATCGAAAAGAAACTCAACGAGAGCATGGACTGCGTCATCATCTCGGACTACGGCAAAGGTTCCTGCACCGAATATGCATGTCAGCGCATCATACGCTTGGCGCACGACCATGGAGTGCCCGTCATTGTCGATCCGAAAGGAGTGCAGTGGGCGAAATACAAGGATGCCGACTACATCACACCGAATCTGAAGGAGATCAACGAAATCCTCCTCGAGCCTATCGCCAACGATGATTTCGATGTCGAGAAGGCGGCACGTTATGCCATGCGTAAGTTCAGCCTGCGCAACGTCCTCCTCACGCGCTCGGAAAAAGGGCTGTCGCTCATCCATGGGGACGAAGTCGTGCACATTCCGACGAAGGCACAGGAGGTCTTCGATGTCTCTGGTGCAGGGGATACGGTCATTGCTGTCTTTGGCCTCGCACTCGCGGGCGGACTGAAGCCAACAGACGGTGCATATCTAGCGAACCTCGCGGCGAGCGTCGTCGTATCGAAGCTTGGAACATATGCGGTAAGCAGAGAAGAGCTGCTGCGTGTCATTGAGATTCAGGAGGCGGAAAAACTATGATTATTGTTACCGGCGGTGCTGGATTTATCGGCAGCAATCTCGTTCATGCCCTCAACGAACGTGGACACAAGGATATCCTCATTGTCGACGATCTGCAGGATGGCGAGAACTATAAGAACCTTCGCGGGCTGCATTTCATCGACTATCAGCATAAGGACGACTTCCTTCACCTCATTGAGGAGGGGGACTTCGACGGTACGGATATCGATGCGATTTTCCATGAGGGCGCATGCTCGGACACGATGGAGTATGATGTCAACTATATGATGAAGGAGAATTACTCCTACTCCAAGGCGCTCCTGCACTTTGCGATGGGCACGCGTATCCCGTTCTTTTACGCCTCCTCCGCATCAACCTATGGCGGTGGAAAGCATGGCTTCACAGAGGGAGATCTCTGCGAGGATGCGCTCAATCCCTATGCGTTCTCAAAGCTTGCGTTTGATCGTTATGTGCGTCAGGTCATCCCGGAGGCACGCAGCCCCATCGTCGGCCTCAAATACTTCAATGTCTATGGTCCGCAGGAGCATCACAAAGGGAAGATGTCGTCGATTTTCTATCAGCTCTACCATCAGATTATGGAGACCGGTGAGGCCCGCCTCTTCCGTGGAACGGATGGCCTCGCAGACGGTGAACAACGCCGTGACTTCGTGTATGTCGGCGATGTTGTGCGTGTCAATCTGCATTTCTTCGAAAATGGCGGTGAGAGCGGTGTCTACAACTGCGGCACGGGCGTTGCACACAGCTACAATGAGGCGGCAGGTGCCGTCATCGCAGCACTTGGCAAGGGGAAGATCGTCTACCGTGACTTCCCAGAGGTACTGCGCGGAAAGTATCAAAACTACACACAGGCGGATACATCGGCCCTTCTTGCGGCGGGCTATGACGGCGGATTTACCCCGATGGAGGAGGCAGTCAAGGAGTACTGCGATTTCCTGAATGCGGGCGGGTACTTCTCCTATGCCGAATAAGGCACTCTTCTTCGACCGTGACGGCACGCTCAACATCGATACTCACTACCTCCATGATCCGGCGGACTTCGTTTGGGTGGAGGGGGCGGTCGATGCGATCCGCTGGGCAAACGAACGCGGCTACCTCGTCATCGTTGTCACGAACCAGAGCGGTATCGCGCGCGGCTACTATGACGAGGCGGATGTACATCGTCTGCACGACTGGATGAACGCAGAACTTGCGATGCATGGCGCACGGATCGACGCATTTTACTACTGCCCCCACCATACGTATGGCAGTGTCCCCGCCTATACGAAATCTTGTGATTGCCGAAAGCCAGCGCCCGGTATGCTCCTGCGGGCAATCGCCGAGCACGATATCGATCCTGTCGTTTCCTATCTTTTCGGCGATGCACAGAGCGATGTTGCTGCTGCTGAGAATGCGGGGATCCGAGGTGTTCGGTATACGGGCGGCAGTTTGTTGGAGTGTGTACGAGCGGCAGTAGAGGACTGACCACATAGATATGGTGGAGATGTACGTATGAAAATAGCCATCTTTGAAAACATCATGACGCCCGGCGGACACGAGGTCGATTTTGATCGTATTCTTGTCGAAGAACTGAAAAGACTCGGTCATGAGGTTGTATTCTATGTACCGGAAGGCTTTCATTTTGGTATGGACTATCATACGGAGGTGCGTTATCTTTCCGGCTCATCGGTATCCTATACACATGCACGAGGCATCGGCAAATTTCTGATTTCTCTCCGTCGCTCACAACGCCGGTTCAGTTGGTATCGGCAACTCTATCAAGCTGCGCAGGCGGGCGAGATGGATGCCATTATTGTGCCAACAGCAACCTATCGTTATTTGCGTGCACTTCGGCATAGCGTTCTACGGCGCTCTCCCGTACCCGTCCTTTTTTTCCATCATGGGATCACCCCGAAGGATGCAAAGAACTTTTTTGATGCAGTTCATGGGCTGCTGGAATATCCTAATATTCGGCCGACCGTCATTACGTTTGAGGATACTATCTTTGGGAATCAGCCAAAGAATCTTCGCTTTATTTTCCCTCCTACGTACATTCCTCGCGATGTGGTGGTCACGGAGCGTCCTGCAGTGAGAGCAGATGAACCCCTCACCATCGGGTTTTTCGGGCAGTTCCGCAGAGAAAAACATCTTGAAGATCTGCTTAATGTCTATCTGGCGGGGAATTATACGCGTCCTGTTCACCTTCTTGTACAGGGCTCGACGATGCACGAAGAGGATGCAGCCGAGTTTGATCGTATTATTGCATCTTACGAGGGAAAAGGGATTACGTTCTTACATCGCGGCCTCATTGGGGCGGAGTGGCAAAAAGCGATTGCCTCCGTGGATGCACTTCTCCTTCCGTATTCGGCGGAGCGCTATCGTTATCAGTGCAGTGCAATGCTCTTTACGGCAATCGGCTTTCAAAAACCGGTGCTTGTCAGCGATGATATTAATCCCTGTGTGGTTGAAAACTATCCGGTTGGAGTGACGTTCCAGAGTGGAGATCCTGCTGCACTTGGTACGGCATTGGAGACTTTCATCAACGAGTATGATGTGCGTGTACAGGGCTGGCAAGAAGCGCTTGAGCACGCTGGTCGTGCATATGCGCCGAAGGCTTTTGCTGAACGTATCATAGAAATTATTACAGAAAACAAAGATGTATAACACGTCTGGGAAGGAAGGCATTATGGCTCTAAATCTTTCTGTTCTCATCCTTGCGAAGAATGAGGAGAAGAATATAGAGGACTGCATTCGCAGTGCTGCCTTTGCAGGCGAAGTTGTTGTGATCGATGACTTTAGCACGGATCGTACTGCGGAGTTGGCAAAAGCTCTTGGCGCGCGCATTGTTCAGCGCGCTCTTGCCGGCGATTGGGGCGCACAGCAAACATTTGCGGTGGAACAGGCCACGTGTGATTGGATTTACTTTTTGGACGCAGATGAACGTATATCACCTCAGCTCGCCGATCATCTCGCAGCCCTTGTCAAAGCGGACGATCGACAATGTGCTTATGCGAATTCACGTTTGAGTTATTACTATGAACAGCCGCTTCGCCATGGTGGCTGGTTTCCTGACTATGTAGTACGCCTTTTGCCGCGCGAGGGGACGAGTGTCACGGGGCTTGTTCATCCTAAAATATGCCATCCGTATCGTGAGGTGAAGCTGCCGAAGAATGAATATCTCATTCACTATCCCTATCGTGATTGGACACATCATCTGAGCAAGATGAATACGTATACCTCTCTTGCTGCTCAGAAATCCTATGACAGCGGTCGCCGTGCAAAATTCGCAGACGTCATCCTGCACCCTGTTTGGGCAAGCTTTCGTATGTATATCCTGCGCGGCGGATTTCTCGACGGGCGCATTGGGTTTATCCTTTCCGTATTCCACTACTTTTATACAATGGAAAAGTATGTAAAACTCTACTACCTGGATAAGACGAACCGTCATACGGGGGATTTTTCATGATCGCAGAAATCTATGATGTTGCGCGCCGGGCGTATCGTTTTCGTCATACGAGCGAGGGGCGGCGCGCAGTGATCTTCATGGTGCGTGCAGTCCTGCATTGGAATACTCTGCGGGAGCTCTATGATTTCTTTCATGAAACAGAGGCACGTAAAGAGCTCTATGAGCGTAATCCGTTTCCCTTGGAGCAGGCGACACGCGCCTTTTTTTATGCAGGTTCGACCGTCGCTGCACGCATCAAGCTCATCAAATCACATTATTCTTTTTTGGAAGAGCGGTTGAACCAAGCGGATTTTGTAGATCTTGGACTGGAGCATGCACGGGAAATATGGCGCTCATCGGAAACGGATATTGCGTGGAATGCCCATCTGAAACTAGAGCCGGGACAGCGCAAGGAGGGCCTGCTCTCCGTCATGATGGCAGTCGATCACGTTACGCTCTATCAGATCATGTTTTGGATTGAACAGCGTGATGGAGTGCCGACACTCGTGATTGGTGCGATGCAGGGACCCAACACCGAGAATGCACAGGACTTTGTGCGTGAGATGACGAAGCGTGCACATCGATTCCGTACGAAGAATCTCA
Source organism: Selenomonas sp. oral taxon 892 str. F0426 (assembly GCF_000468035.1). Classification (GTDB taxonomy): domain Bacteria; phylum Bacillota; class Negativicutes; order Selenomonadales; family Selenomonadaceae; genus Centipeda. Next base: position 38,102 of record NZ_KI260540.1, on the reverse strand, counting down.
TCCTCTACATGACACAGGCGGTCGCGCGTTCTCTCGGTGTGCAGCGAATCCTTGCCGTCTCGAACGTGGGATACTATGCAAACAACCATATCCGCCGTGATCGTAAACTTAAGACCGATTTCGGTGCCTTTTGGGAGGAAGCGGGCGGATGGGAGACGGAGGATAAGCGCTTCTATGAACTTCCTCTTACCCTGTCGCGCAAGGAGATGGATCATATCCCGACCCGAAAGCGCGCCGTTTATCGGCGGCGATTTGCGTTTCTCGATGAGGTGGATGCGGAGATCGAGGAGAGGGTGAAAGCTCTCATGATTTCCTTTTAAGTGATTGCATGCTTAATTTCTTTGATTTGCTAAAGCACATGATCAGGCATATGAGCAGTGATAGAGAGGGCGTGTGTCATGAGACGTTTTGTTATTGTGGAACTGGATGCAGATCTAATCCGTGATGTTTTAAAGGAGTTTCATAAGAATGGAACGATAGAGATTGTAAAATGGTATATTGCAGAAGAAAATCGGACGGCGTTTTCTGACTTCCCTTCGGCAGAGGTGTTTATCACATCATGGCGGAGAGGTTTGTCTTATACTCCGACATTAACAGAAACGGAAGAGCGTCGTCTTTTTGCCGAACTCGATTATATCTTGGCAAACTTTGCACGTGACACGGAGTTTTATCGCATTCCATATTACGAATATAAGCATGTTGTACATATGATGGCAAATTATTTTGCGGATGTCATGCGTCGCGTTCGTGCGGAAGCGATTCTATTTCAAGATTTGCCGCATGGTCCTGTCGACAGTGTCATTTATGCGGCAGCACGTATTTTAGGGATCCGGACATACGCATTGGTTCCCTCTGAGCAGACGGATTTTTTTCATATTTGCACATCAATAGAGGATTATGGTATCTTTGAAATCTGCCCCCGATTACAGGAAAAAGAGCAAAGTGTGATACATGTCGAAAAGGCCTATCAGAAAAAATTGGCATATATGACAGAAGAACGGATTCGAGAGGATTTAGGAAAGTCTGCCAAACAAAAGTTTCGGCTCTTTATGCACCCACGTACATGGTTTGCAGAACGATGGGCGATGTTAAAGCGTCATGGGGATAAATATGATTCTGTTGCGGATTTCATTGAGCGGCGTATTGTCCTCGGCATCAGCCGATATTTTCGCACCAAAGAGTATCATAGAGCAGCAAGACGTGCAGAGGCGAGCAATATCAGCTGGAGTGAAAAGTATGTATATTTTCCGCTGCACCTACAGCCGGAGATGACTACGGATACGCTTGGCGGCTGCTATCGTGATCAACTCTTGGCAATCGAGCAGCTGGCACGCATTCTTCCGAAAGACTGGCTGATTTACGTCAAGGAGAATCCGAAGCAGTTGTTCTGGATGCGGGAAAAATATTTTTTCAAACGATTGTCATGTCTGCCGCAGGTGCGGTATATTTCACGCTCGGTAGATACATATCAGCTCATGAAGCACAGTCAGTTCGTTGCGACCATCAGTGGAACGGCGGGCTGGGAGGCGATTTCAGGCGGGAAGCCCGTGGTTGTCTTTGGGCAGTGCTGGTATAAAAATTTTCCTGGTGTTTTCCCATTTTCAGATGAGCTTGACGCAGAGGCAGTGGCTGACTATTCCATTGAGCATTGTGCCGTGGAGCAGGCATTCTCTGCGTATCGAGGAAAGGCTTTGAAAGGGATCTTCCGCAGTGATTGCCTGCGTGACGCTAAGGATTTTGATGCAGGGGAAAACCATAAAAATATGCTCCAAGCGATGGAGTTCTTGTTCGTCAAATTGAATGGGGCAAATTCGTGAGAAACGAAAGACCATAGCGGGCGATGCATGATAAGGAGGCGATAGGATGTTAAATACATTGATTTGGGGGTTGGATCAACCGATTGCTGCTCCTTTGATTGCGCGCCTTCATGATGAGGGGGTATTTTGTGTAAAAAAGTGGATTGTTGGTGAGAGTGACAGTAAGACGCCGTTCTTCATGGAGAGAGAGGGTGTCGAAATCATCGAGGATAAACTTGAACTGAATTTTTCTCAGGAGGATTTGGATTTTCCGCCGACTTGGCTGGATGAGAAAATACGCCCCTACTTCCCTGTCATTTTACAGAATTTCGCCCGTCAGTTATTCTATGATCGCCTTCCTGTCTATGAGTTCATGAATATCATACAGATTTGGGTGAGATATTATTATACAATGCTTGTACGGAATCAAATTGATATTGTCGTTTTTGCTGATATACCGCATGAGGGGGGGCGGAGCATTCTGTATCCTATGGCACGGGCCATGGGAATACCTACCTTGATTTTAGTACCGTCCGGTCCCTTCGGAACCTTTGCATACTGTTTTTCGATAGAAGATTATGGGCGCTTCGCGGATGTTCCGATGTTTCGCACGCCGCATCCTGAGGAGACAGAGGTTCGTCAGGACTATAAAAAAGACCTGTACTATATGAAAGGGAAACATGCACCCAAGAAAAGAAAGACTCTGCAATATCACTTGAGAAAATTAGCGTCGCCAAGGGTATTCATAAAACGGAAAAAGGATATTTTTGAAAGTACTCTTCAAAAATACAGCAGCATTCAAGAGTTTTTTTTAAAAAAAGTCGCAGCATGCGCTATGAACTATGACGAAAAGAAGAAGTATCAGGCAAATGCAATAAAATGTTCTGAAAAAAATATTGATTTTAATTGCGATTACGTATATTTTCCGCTTCATCTTCAGCCTGAAATGACAACGGATGTATTAGGCGGAATATATTGCGATCAGCTGCTCGCTATTGAGAAACTGCGCGCAATGCTGCCGCCGAATTGGATGATCTACGTTAAGGAAAATCCAAAGCAGACGAAACGCATGCGGCTGGATTACTTCTTCAAGCGTCTGAAGCTCATTCCGAACGTCAAGTATGTGGATCGCTCCATCGATACCTATGCGCTTATGGAACATGCCAAATTTGTCGCGACTATTACGGGGACGGCCGGGTGGGAGGCAATCAGCGGAGGAAAGAATGCCCTGATCTTCGGGCGCATATGGTACGAGACGTTTCCCGGTGTATTCCAGTATCATGAGGGGCTGCACCTGGAGGACATCACATCATATGTGATCGATCATGATGCTTTGGAGCAAGCTCTGCATTGCTATTTGGAAAAGACGGTGGATGCCGTTTACTCACCAGCGGTTCAGGAGGCTATGCCGGCGTTTGACGCCAAGAAGAATGATGAAAAGCTGGAGAAGTTTTTCCGGTTCATCATCCCCTATATAGAGACGCACCGATGCAAGGTCGCAGGAGAAAAGGAGTAGAATATGTTCAACAATAAAAATATCCTTGTCACAGGTGGGACAGGATCGTTTGGCAAAATGTTCATCAAGATCCTGCTTGAGCAGTATCGGCCCAACAAAGTCATTGTCTACTCACGCGACGAACTCAAGCAGTTTGAGATGCAGCAGACATATAACGACAGTTGTATGCGTTACTTCATCGGCGATGTACGGGATGGAGAGCGCTTGAAGTATGCGATGGAGGGCGTGGACTACGTCGTCCATGCTGCGGCGCTTAAACAGGTGCCGGCGGCGGAATACAACCCGATGGAGTGCATCAAGACGAATGTGAATGGTGCGCAGAACGTCATTGACGCGGCGCTTCATGCAGGCGTTAAGAAGGTTATTGCACTCTCCACGGACAAGGCGGCGAATCCGATCAACCTCTATGGCGCGACAAAACTCTGTTCGGACAAACTCTTTACCGCAGCAAACAACTTTGTCGGTGCAAAAGAGACTCGGTTCGCCGTTGTACGCTACGGCAACGTCGTCGGCAGCCGCGGCTCTGTGGTACCGTTTTTCAAACGCCTCGTAGCGGAGGGAGCGCAGGAACTTCCCGTGACCGATCCGCGCATGACGCGCTTCTGGCTTCGATTGGAGGACGGCATTGCGTTCGTGCTCAAGAGCTTTGAGCGCATGAAGGGCGGTGAGATCTTCATCCCGAAGATCCCGTCGATGCGGATTACCGACCTCGCGGAGGCGATTGCACCGGGTCTGCCGGTCAATATCATCGGCATCCGTCCCGGGGAGAAACTACATGAGGTGATGTGCCCGTCGGATCTCTACTATGAGACGCTGGAGTTCGCGGATCATTTTGTCATCATGCCCTCCACGCAGGAGCAGACCGTGGACTATACACACAATGCGATCGGCGAAGTCGGTACGCTTGTACCGGATGGATTTGACTACAACTCCGGAAACAATCCCCATTTCTTGACAGTGAAAGAACTACGGGAGATGAACCCATGATTTACTATGGAAAACAGGATATCAACGAGGCGGATATACAGGCCGTTGAGGCGGTTCTGCGTTCGGACTTCTTGACGCAGGGGCCTGCGATCGAGCGCTTTGAGCAGCGCGTTGCTCAGTATTGCGGTGTGAAATATGCGGTCGCTGTCTGCAACGCGACCTCTGCGCTTCATATCGCCTGTCTCGCGGCAGGCCTTGGGAAGGGCGATCTCCTCTGGACGAGTCCGATTACCTTTGTCGCCTCGGCGAACTGTGCACGCTACTGCGGTGCGGATGTGGACTTCGTCGATATCGATGAAAATACCTACAATATGAGCGTTCCTGCACTGGAGCAGAAGCTGCAGGAGGCGAAGCGGCGGGGCAGACTGCCAAAGATCGTCGTTCCCGTGCATATGGCGGGGCAGTCCTGCGATATGCGTGCCATCAAGAAACTGTCGGAGGAGTACGGATTTACCCTGCTCGAGGATGCTTCGCACTGCATCGGCGCGGACTATGCTGACACCAAGGTGGGAAGCTGCGCCTATTCGGATATGGCGGTGCTGAGTTTCCATCCCGTCAAGATCATCACGACGGGTGAGGGCGGCATGGTTCTGACGAACGATGCTGCCCTCTACGAGCAGCTTTGTCTCTATCGCAGCCATGGCATTACGCGCGATCCAAAGCACATGACCAAGGAAAGCGATGGAGACTGGTACTATCAGCAGGTTGCACTCGGTTTCAACTATCGCATGACGGACATTCAGGCGGCGCTCGGGGCGAGCCAGATGGATCGTCTCGATGCATTCGTTGCACGCAGACGATTCCTGGCGGCGCGCTACGATGAACTGCTGCGGGATCTGCCTCTTAAAACGCCGTTTGTTTTGGATGGGGCGCAGCCGTCGTGGCATCTGTATATTGTCCGCATTGACTTTGACCGCGTACGCAAGACAAAGCAGCAAATCTTTGCGGAAATGCGAGAGAAAGACGTTGCGCTGAACCTGCACTACATCCCTGTGCATACGCAGCCCTACTATGAGGCGCTCGGTTTCCATGCAGAGGACTGTCCTGCTGCTGTGGAGTACTATCGTGAGGCGCTGACCCTGCCGCTCTATCCATGCATGACGGATGCGGAGCAGGAAATGGCCGCACGGGCGCTGCGCGAGGTACTGATCGGCGGCTGAATGCGGCGGTGCTGATTCGAGCAGCGATGTCGGAAACGGGAGGACATATGGCACAACTTTGTCTGGGAACGGTGCAGTTCGGTATGCACTATGGCATTCACAACACCTTGGGGCGCCAGCCGACCGCAGAAGAGGTCTTCGGGATCCTGGATGCCGCTCTTGATACAGGCATTCGTATGTTTGATACCGCCAGCGCATACGGAACGTCGGAGGAACTGCTCGGTCGCTATGCGCTAGCCACACATGGCGGACAGATCATCTCTAAACTGCATCCTGCGCTGGAAGGAGAGCGGCGTGATGTCCAGCAGGAAATCCAACGCTCCCTGACACGTCTTTCCGTGACCAGCCTTTACTGCTATATGCTGCATCGCGTAGAGGATCTCGATGATGCCTCTGTTATGGACGCGATGGAGGAGGCAAAGGCGCGTGGATGGATGGATAAGATCGGTGTGAGTATCTACAGTCCAGATGACGCCATGCGTGCGGCAGAGGATTCTCGCATTGATGTCATACAGGTGCCGTATAACGTGCTTGATCAGCGTCTTGACGACTGCGGTTTTTTTGAGTGTGCCAAGGAAAATAGAAAAGAAGTATTTGCGCGGAGCTCGTTTTTGCAGGGACTTTTGCTCATGTCTCCTGCGGATGCAGAGGCAAAGGTTGCGGGAAGCGGTGTCTATGTGGAGCGCTTTCAAGCCATGGCGGCAGAGGACGGATTCCTCCCGCGTGAGGCAGCGATGCTCTACGCACTCTGTCATGCGGGAATTTCCTACGTCGTGTTCGGTGTGGATACGAGTGCACAGTTGAACGAGAATGCGGATCTTCTGTCAAGGTGTCACACATTTTCAGCAACCTATCAAAAACTGTATGGTGCATTTCGTGATATAGATGTGAATATACTCGAGCCGCAGCGGTGGAAGGTCAGCCTCTGATTTTTTATTATGAATGTGTATCTATTTATGGCTGATGTTCCTATGGAAAAGGACTGATATATATTGGTGCTAGCCATTTTGCAGGCGCGGTGCTCCTCGCATCGTTTGCCGAACAAGGTGTTGAAGCCATTGCTTGGACGAGCGATGGTGCTGCGGGAGATGGAACGTCTGACACGCAGCCGATACATTGACCAGCTTGTTCTCGCGACGAGCACAGATGTGAGCGATGATCCGCTCTGTGCTCTTGCAAAAGAGACGGGCGTAAACATCTATCGCGGCAGTCTTGATGATGTTCTGGATCGTTACTATGCCTGTGCAAAAGAATATGGCGCGGAACATATCGTTCGCGTGACGGGGGACTGTCCGCTCATTGACTGGCGTGTGAGTGATGATGTGATTGCGCGTCACCTCACTGAGAAGAATGACTATACGCATACAACAGAACGCTTTCCAGACGGGCTTGATACCGAGATCATGACATTCGCTGCTCTGGAACAGGCACATCGGGAGGCACGACTGACTTCTGAGCGGGAACACGTCACACTCTATTTTCGGAATCATCCGGAGCGCTTTCGTATTGGTTCTGTGGACTGTGCGGAGGATTATGGCGATTTGCGCTGGACGGTTGATGAGCCGTGCGACTTTGCTTTTGTGGAAGCGGTCTATGAAAAACTCTATGCGAAGAACAACGATTTTTCCATGCAGGATATTCTTTCCCTGTTGAAAGAACAGCCTGACCTTCGGACGTTCAATCGAGGGATTGTTCGAAATGAGGGGCTGCTGAAATCTCTGGCAGAAGATACGAAGTAAGCGGGATAAATATGGGAGGCGCATCTATTATGAAGATCAATCAAAGAAGTCTGAAGAAGTCAGATGAACTGTGGCAGCGGGCACAGGATACCATCCTCTCGGGCTGTCAGCTCTACAGTAAGGGGCCTGAGACACACATCAAGGGCGTGTCTCCCATCTATATCGACCATGGCAAGGATGGGCACGTCTGGGATCCGGACGGCAACGAATACATTGACTATGATATGGGGCTTGGCCCCATCCTGCTCGGCTATCAGTACAAGGCGGTGGATGATGCAGTCATGGCGCAGCTGCGGCGCGGCATGGGCTACTCCCTCGTTGCACCCGAGGAAGTGGAGTATGCTGAGCTGTGTGTAAAGCACATCCCGAGCGCAGGCAAGGTGCGCTTCCTCAAGACAGGATCCTCGGCGACGGAGGCGGCTGTCCGCATTGCGCGCTGCTATACGGGGCGCAAGCACATCGTGCGCGGAGAGTATCATGGCTGGCATGAATGGACGACAGCGGCGGAGAACGTCCGTCAGGGGGGCATCCTTCCCGAGGTGCGTCAGTTCGTCCATAAATTTGACTACAACGATCTGGCGAAGGTCGAAGAGTATTTTGAAACCTATCCGGGGGAAATCGCCGCAGTCATTACCGAGGCGGTTGAGGTCGAGCCACCCAAAGAAGGTTTCCTTGCGCAGTTGAAGGAACTCTGCCATCGGAACGGGGCTCTGCTGATTTTCGATGAGGTTGTCAACGGCTTCCGCTTCTCGATCGGCGGGGCGCAGGCGTATTTCGGCGTGACGCCCGATCTCTCGACGTTCGGCAAGGCGGCAGCAAACGGAATGCCGCTCTCCATCGTCGCGGGACGCAAGGACATCATGGAGGAAGTGGATAAGAAGATCTTTATCTCCACTACCTTCGGCGGTGACTGCCTGTCTCTTGCCGCCGGTATTGCCGTGATGAAGGAACTCGAATCCGGTGAGGCTACGAAGGCCATCTGGGAGAAGGGCAGATATCTTCAGGATAATTTCCGCCATCTCGCGAGGGACATTGACGTGCCGATTGATCTCAGCGGCTACCCCTGCCGTCTGAACCTCGAATACACGGACTATGAGGGGAAAAAGGACTGGCTCTATAACTCCATCTTCATGCAGGAAAGCGTCAAGCGCGGCGTTCTCCTTGGCTGGCATATCTTCCCGTGCTATACGCATACACAGGAGGATTTGGACTTCACGCTCAACGTATTTGAGGATGCGATGAAGGTCTATCGCGAAGCGCTGAAGAGCGGGCATCCCGAAACCTATATGGAGGGCGAGCCGCTCAAGATCGTTCTGGGGTGATGTTTTGTGTTGAAACAGATCGGATGGATGTCATGAACGACGTTGCGGCGATTCGAGTGGACTCATCCGAGCAGATCGGAAGCGGGCATCTGATGCGCTGCCTGACACTGGCGGAGCGACTGCGGAAGGATGGCGCTGACGTTCATTTTATCTCGCGTGATCTTGCAGGGAGTTTGCACCGACTGGTCGAGGAGCACGGATTTCCCCTGCATCTCCTGCCGCAGCATGAGGAGGATCCAAATCTCACAGGCTATGCGGCGTGGTTGACCGTGTCGCAGGAGGTGGACGCAGAGGAGACAGGGGAGATTCTGTCCCGTATGCAGCCTGTCAACCGTCTCATCGTAGACAGCTATGCGCTCGATGCGGTGTGGGAGCAAAGAATGCGTCCACTTGTGCGAGAGATCTTCGTCATTGACGATCTGGCGAATCGCCCGCATGACTGTGATGTGCTCCTCGATCAGAACTACTATCGGGAGATGCGGCATCGCTATGACGGGCTGGTACCGCCGCACTGTAAACTCCTGCTCGGCCCCCGTCATGCCCTCCTGCGCGAGGAGTTCTATGAAGCACGAGAACATTTGAGAGAGCGGGATGGTATCCTGCGCCGTATTCTTGTATTCTACGGCGGTAGCGATGTGACGCGGGAGACCGAAAAGGCAATCTGTGCGCTCGTGCAGCTTCAACTTTCCTCCGTTGCTGTGGATGTCGTCGTTGGAGGGAGCAATCCACGTCGCACGCAGATCGAGAAGCTTTGCGCCGCGCATGACTTCCTTCACTATCACTGTCAAGTTTCCAATATGGCAGAACTAATGGCACATGCTGATCTTTGTCTCGGCGCAGGCGGTACGACCACATGGGAACGCTGTTTCCTGGGACTTCCTGCTATCGTGACTGCTGTTGCCGAAAACCAGATTCAGATCTGCGAGGATTGCGCAGAGGCGGGATATATCTGCTATCTCGGCAGATGGGATGAAGTGAGGCAGGAGGATATTGCGGCGGCTGTGCAGAGATGTATTATGCCGCAAACTCTGCGGGAGATGCAGCGAAGCTGCAGATTGGACGTGAATGATTGTGACAGATGAAAGACGGCTATACCTGCGCCCTGTTGAACTGTCTGATGCAAGGCTGCTTTTTCAGTGGCGTAACGAGAAGGAGACACGTGCAAATTCTCTTCATAGTGAAGAACTCGTCTATGAGGATCATGTCCGATGGTTGGAGAATGTGCTCGGAACGACGAAGGCACAATATTTCTTTATTCTGATGGCAGATCTTGTGCCGGTTGGTCAAATTCGTCTGGCAGTTGAAAATAAGATGGCTCTGATCAGCTACAGCATTGATGCAGCGCATCGAGGTCGTGGATATGGTCGTATGATATTGCAGATGGCAGAAGAAAACTTGAGAGATCAACATGTGTGTCTTACTCTTGTCGGTTACGTCAAAGAAGAGAACGTTGCTTCTCAGAGAGCATTTGCGTCGTTACACTATCATGAGAGTCGTGAAAATGATCTTCTTCGATACGAAAAAGTGATCGGGGAAGCAGACAATAGATAGGGAGGAAAGGTCGTGGAGGGACAGAAGCCTTTTATCATTGCAGAGATGTCGGGCAATCATAACCAGTCGCTTGAGCGTGCGCTCGCCATTGTCGATGCGGCAGCTGCTGCAGGTGTCGATGCGATTAAGATTCAGACCTATACCGCGGATACAATGACACTCGACATTGATACAGGCGAGTTTTTTATTGCGGATCCAAACAGCCTATGGAAGGGCGAGTCGCTATACCATCTTTATGAGAAGGCTCATACCCCGTGGGAATGGCACAAACCGATCTTTGATCGCTGTAAAGAACACGGCATCATGGGATTCAGTACGCCCTTCGATGATACATCTGTTGATTTTCTCGAAGAACTCGATGTGCCCTGCTATAAGATTGCCTCCTTTGAGAATGTGGATCTTCCACTCATTCGGAAGGCTGCGCGCACGGGCAAACCGATTATCGCATCGACGGGGATGACGACCGTCTCAGAACTTGCCGATCTCGTTCAGACGGCGCGGGACAATGGCTGTACAGATCTGACCCTACTCAAATGTACGAGCAGCTATCCATCCTCTCCGGAGGGGACAAATCTCCGCACGATTCCACATATGCGTGAGCTGTTCGGATGCGATGTGGGGCTGTCGGATCATACGCTCGGCATTGGAGTAGGCGTGGCGAGCGTCGCGCTTGGGGCGACCGTGATCGAGAAGCACTTTACCCTGTCGCGTGCCGATGGCGGTGTCGATGCGGCATTTTCGCTGGAGCCGGATGAGATGGCGCAGCTCGTGCGTGAGTGCCGTGCAGCTGCACTTGCAATGGGTGAGGTGTGCTATGAGATGGCAGAGCAGGAAAAGAAATCTCTGCAATTCCGGCGCAGCCTATACATTGCAGAGGATATGAGAGCGGGAGATGTTCTGACGGAAAAGAATCTGCGCCGCATCCGCCCAGGGCATGGGCTTTCGCCAAAGCATTATGATGTACTGCTCGGTCAAAGAGTAAGGTGTGATGTAAAGCGAGGGACGCCTATGTCTTGGACTTTAGTGGAGTAATCCTGCAGAAGATATAGGGAAAGCCCGACCATACTAGCAATGCTTTATGGTCGGGCTTTTGTATGCGCTGATTATTTTTTTTCTGCGTCAGAAGAGGTCTGCTGCATATCTTTCACACTCATTCCAGGAGTAATCCCTCTTGTATAGCGGCGCTCCATGCGGTCGTGGACGTGGGCGTATTTTGCGGTGACTTTGGGGCTGCGCTGACGCAGGGTTTCTTGTACGACGCGCAAATCCTTCGTTTCCTGATAGAGGTTTGTGCCGCAGCTGTGGCGGAATAGGTGGCAAGCGTAGCCGGGCTGTTTGAGCCCCGCCTCGCTGAGTGCCTTGTTGATGACGTAGCGGATGCCGACGCGCGTGATGCGCCCGTTCCGATTGTTCGGCGAACAGGAGATCACGGTCGGCGTGAGGCGATTTTCCGGCGGGATGGCACCGCGCGTTTCGATGTATGCCTTGAGGAGCTGAAAAGTCTCCTCGCATGGGTAGATGATGCCTGCGTGTCCCTTACCCCTTATTTCGATGCGTCCGCGCTGCCAGTCGATGTCCTCGTCCGAGAGGCGCATGACCTCGACGACGCGCAGGCCTTCGACGCCCATGAGGTAGACGATGAGAAGGTTGCGGAGGCGGCGCAGGGTGTTTTTGTCCGCGGCAAGTCCCTCGCAGATTTCCTTGATCTGGTCGACGGTGAGGTATTTATAGTCCTCGTCGAGATGCTGCGGGTTGCGCAGCTGCAGGTCGGCACAGGGGTTCTCGGCGATGAAAGAAAGCCGTTCTGCGACCTTGTAAAAGGCGCGGATTGCTGCCCCCTTGATCATGAGGGTTGCTGCACTGTAGCCGCGCATGCGCAGCTCCTCCATGTAGATGCGGATCTGGTAGTCATGTACATCATTCAGCGGATGGAGATTTTGCTCCATGCACCAGTGGAGGAAGAGGCGAATGGCGAGTTCGTAGGTGTCGCGCGTGTCAGATGTTGGCGCGCCGCCCGCGATGTAGCGCGGTAGATATTCGTAGAAGTGGGTGATGAAATACTCCGGCGTGATGGCATCCTGTCGTACGTTTGCCGCGACCTCGCCCATGCGCCGTACATTGCCGAGCGTACTCTCTGTGCGCCGGGCAGGAACGCCCATCTGCGGCGCACCGCCGCTGCGGTAACTCTCGTTTGTCGCCAAAATATCACCCGCTTCCATCTTGTTCGGTTGATTATAGCACGTTGGCAGGAGCGTTAGCAACAGGTAAACTTGGATGCTGTTTCCCGCGGCGTCAGGAGTGTCTCTGGCGTGCCGCAGAGACGCTGTTCTCTTGCCGGTTCGTTCTGTATTATTAGGCAATTCCCGGCCGCGTCATTTGACGCGGCGAGAGGATGTGATCCAGCTCCTTTTTCGAGAGGATGCCTTGATCGAGGATGATCTCGCGGATGGGTTTGCCCGTGGTATATGCCTCGCGTGCGAGTTCGGCAGATTTCTCGTAGCCGATGTGCGGCAGGAGAGCGGTAACGATGCCGACGCTGTTGTCGAGCCATTTCTGGCACTGCTCGACGTTGGGCTTCAGATCGACGAGCAGTTTCTCGACAAAGGTGTCAACGGCGCGCGTGAGGTAGTTCAGCGAGTTGAACATATTGAATGCCATGACCGGTTCCATGACGTTCAGTTCAAACTGTCCGTTCTCCACAGCAAGCGTCACGGCGAGATCGCCTGCAATGACCTGATAGCATGCCTGATCGAGCACCTCCGCGATGACGGGGTTGACCTTGCCCGGCATGATCGATGAGCCCGGCTGGCGCATGGGCAAATGCAGTTCGTTCAGTCCGCAGCGCGGCCCTGATGCCATCAGGCGGAAATCGTTTGCAAGCTTGATGAGGACGAGTGCTGCATTTTTGAGTGCAGAGGAGAAATCGGCAAACGCGTCTGTGTTGTTCGTCGCGTCGATGATATTCTGCGACGTGCGATATTTTTCACCCGTGATCTCTGAGAGGCGCAGTGCAACTGCCTTGATGTAGGCAGGCTCGGCGTTTAGCCCTGTACCAACGGCGGTACCGCCCATGTTGATCGTGTGGATGTGGCGCAGGACGTAACGGATGCGGCGCATGGAGCGGCGCACGGCGGACGCATACGAGCCCATCTCCTGCCCGAGCGTGATGGGAACGGCATCCTGCAGATGCGTGCGCCCCATCTTGAGAATTGCGCGGTATGCAGTCGCCTTTTTCTCTAGTTCTGAGGCAAGGCGCTCGAGGGCGGCGAGAAAGACCGTGCCTTTGGCCGAGAGGCAGACCTTGATCCCCGTGGGAAATGCATCGTTCGTCGACTGCGCCATGTTCGCGTGGTTGTTCGGTGAGATGATGTCGTAGCGCCCCTTTGCCTCGCCGCGCAGTTCGAGTGCGCGGTTGCACAGCACCTCGTTCATGTTCATGTTGACCGATGTGCCTGCGCCGCCCTGAATCGGGTCGACAGGGAATTGGTCGACGAGACCGCCGGCGATGATCTCGTCTGCTGCCTGCACGAGGAGATCGCCGATCTCGCGCGTGAGCCGTCCCGTATCCATGTTCGCGAGCGCCGCTGCCTTCTTCACTTGTGCGAGTGCGACGATGAAGTCAGGATCGAGCTTCTGTCCTGTGATGTAGAAATTTTCGACAGCACGCATGGTCTGTACGCCATAGTAGACATCATCGGGAACTTCTAGGTCACCGAGAAAATCGTGCTCGATTCTCATAGCAATCACTCCTCCGCACCTTAAAGTTATCAACAATTGTATACAGTATACCATAAAAATATAAAAAAGAAATGTTTTTTGAAAATAAAAGGAGCGCTGATAAAATGAAAAGAGCGGAACTGCGCTCAGGAAATTTCCCGAGCGCAGTTCCGCTCTTTATGGATGAGAGAATTCACGCAGGTCAGTGAATCTCGATCTGTTTGCGTTCCGGCGTTTCTGCTGTCTTCGGCAGGTTTACCTGCAGTACGCCGTCCTTGAATTCCGCGTGGATGTTTGCGTCGTCGATGCCGTCAATGTAGAACGAGCGGCTGACCTCGCCCGTGTGGCGCTCGCGTCGGATGTAGTTGCCCGCATCGTCCTTCTCATCATTGGACTCCGTACGTGAGGCAGCAATCGTGAGATAGCCGTTTTCGTAGTGCAGGGCGATGTTCTCCTTCGTCATACCCGGGAGGTCTGCAGTCAGTTCGTAGTGATCGTTTGCGTCCTTCACGTCCACTTTGAACGAGGCGGCACCCCAGTTCGCGGCGGGGAAATCGTCACGGAAGAAGGAGTCGCGCATCGCGTCGAAGAGAGCAAACGGATTCGAGGCATCGCGCTGAGAGAGATTGCGGCGTCCAGCGAAAGGTACAAGTCCAAACATGATAATCAACTCCTTATAGTCTTTGCGGCATATTCGATGTTTGGTATTCGATATGCCATTCATTTTCTTTTGATGTGGAAGGTATTTTGAATTACCTTTCGATTGTTATTATACCTCAAATAGTCAAAAAGTCAATATATCAAAAAGAAAAAGTTTGAAAAATTTTTTGGAGGGATTATAATGGAGAATGTAACAAGATGGATTTCATGCAAGGAGAGATGATATATGGATAAAGACATTCTTTTCATAGGATATCCCAAATGCTCGACCTGTCAAAAGGCAGAGAAGTTCCTTCGCGCGCACGGCTGTGAGGCACCGATGCGCGACATTAAGACGGAGAAGCCGACGGTACAGGAGCTGCGCACGTGGCATGCGAAGAGCGGACTGCCGCTGAAGCGCTTCTTCAACACGAGCGGCATGATCTATCGTGAACTTGCGCTCAAGGACAAGCTGCCCGCAATGACGGAGGAGGAGCAGTACGCAGTGCTCGCCTCGGACGGGATGCTTGTGAAGCGCCCGCTGCTCATCACGAAGGACGGCGTTCTCACAGGATTCCGCGAGAAGGAGTGGGCGGCGCTGTTCAGCTGAGAGAAGGGATTTCATGAAGTACGCATACATGGACGGCATTTTCTATGCCCTGCTCTTTGCGATACCGGCGTATATTCTGGGGCTGTACTTTCCCATCGTAGGCGGTCCCGTGTTCGGTATCCTGCTCGGCATGCTGTTCGCAAAGAAACGCCGTCCCGAGGCGGTGGAGAAGGGGATTCAGTTCACGGGCAAGAAGATTCTGCAGTACGCGATCATCCTGCTCGGCTTCGAGATGAATCTCTTCCATGTTGTGGAGGTCGGTGAGCAGTCGCTCTATGTCATGGTGTTTACCCTGCTCGCTGCATTCGGTGCGGCATTCCTGATGGGGAAGCTGCTCGGGCTGGAGCGCGATATGACCTCGCTCGTCGGCGCGGGCACGGCGATCTGCGGCGGTTCTGCGATTGCGGCGGTCGCACCCGTTATCGGGGCAAAGGATCGGGATGTCGTCATCTCGATCGCGACGATTTTCTTCTTCAATGTGCTCGCAGTATTCATCTTTCCGTTTCTTGGGCATACGATGGGGATGTCGGACGCAGGCTTCGGTATGTGGGCGGGCACGGCGATCAATGATACCTCATCGGTCGTTGCGGCGGGCTATGCCTACAGCCACGACGCAGGCGCGTATGCGACGATCGTCAAGCTGACGCGCACGCTCATGATTGTGCCGGTCTGCTTGTTCTTTGCCCTGCTCATGATGCGCGGGGCGGCGAAGAGCGGAGCAGGCTTCTCACTCCGGCGCATCTTCCCGATGTTCGTACTCTACTTCGTGCTCGCGTGCATTGTGAATACGACGGGCATTCTTCCCGCAGAGGTTTCACGCGGACTCGGAATGCTCGGCAAGTTCGCAATTGTGCTTGCGATGAGTGCGATCGGGCTGAATACCGATCTGCCCTCGCTCATCAAGAACGGAGCGCGGCCGTTGGCTCTTGGCATGGTCTGCTGGATCGCGGTCGCAGGCACATCGCTCATCGTGCAGCACGCATTGGGTCTGCTCTGAGGAGGTACAATGATGGAAGAACATGAAATCGAACTGCGCCCGTTCCCGCCGTTCCTGCCTGCGAATGCGACGGTGATGATGATGGGGACGTTCCCGCCCGCGCCCGAGAAGAGGACGATGGAGTTCCACTATCCGAATTTCCAGAACGATATGTGGCGTGTCTACGGGCTGGTATTCTTCGGTGACGCAATGCACTTTCAGCGTGCGGGAGAAAAGGCGTTTGACGCGGAGAAGATCAAGGCGTTCATGACGGAGCGCGGCATCGCCTCGTGTCCGACCGTGCGCCGTGCCATCCGCGGACATGGGAACGCCTCGGACGCGTTCCTCGAGGTGGTGGAGAAGGTCGATCTGCCCGCCGTCCTCGCGGAGATTCCGAACTGCCGCCGCATCTGTACGACGGGCGGCAAGGCGACAGAGATCCTGCTCTCGCTGCTTGAGACGGATGTCAAGGCAAAGGACTTCAAGACAGGTATGACCATCGCCGCGCGCTGCAGTGATCGAGACCTCCTCATCACACGACTTCCGTCCACCTCGCGCGCCTATCCCATGAAACTTGAGAAGAAGGCTGAGGCATATCGGAACTTCTTTGCGGAGGCAGGCTTTGCGGTGGCAGAGCAGAATAATAGGTAAACAAAAATGGCACGCTGTGTGCAAAACGCACAGCGTGCCGTAATTTTATAGATTTTAGAAAAGGTCCTTGGCGAGGACGATGGTCTGCTCACGCGAGGGACCGACAGAGACCATGCCGAGGGCGATGCCCGTGATCTCTGCCATGCGTTCGAGGTATTTGCGTGCGTTCTCGGGCAGATCATCGTAGCTGCGGATCCTGGAGGTGTCCGTCATCCAGCCCGGGAAGGTCTCGTAGACCGGTTCGACCTCTGCGAGGACGTTGAGGCTTGCGGGGACGCCCTTCATCAGTTCCCCCTTGTACTTGTAGCCTGTGCAGATCTTGATCTCGTCGAAGCCGTCCAGGATATCGAGGCGTGTGACCGCCATGTAGTCGATGCCGGAGAGGAGTCCCGCGTGGCGGACAACGACGGCGTCGAGCCAGCCCGTGCGGCGCGGGCGCCCTGTGACGGTGCCGAACTCGTGCCCTGCCTCGCGCAGCTTCTCGCCGATCGGATTCAGCTGCTCGGTGGGGAAGGGACCCTCACCGACGCGCGTGCAGTATGCCTTGACAACGCCGATGACCTTGTCGATCTTCTTGGGCGCAACGCCTGCGCCGATGGTGACGCCGCCCGAGATCGGGTGCGAGGATGTGACATAGGGATAGGTGCCGTAGTCAATGTCGAGCATGGTTGCCTGCGCACCTTCGAACAGCACCTTGCGTCCCGCATCGATCTCCTCGTTGATCAGGGGGATCGTGTCGGTGACGAAGGGACGCAGCCGCTCTGCATATCCCTCGTACTCTGCGAGCACCTCATCGTAGTCGAGCGGCTCGTGGAAGTAGACGGCGGCAAGCTCACCGTTCTTGACATCGAGGTTCTTTTTAAGTTTTTTTGCGAACTCGTCCTTCTCCATGAGGTCGCAGACACGGATACCGATGCGGTCGTCACGATCCATGTAACAGGGGCCGATGCCGCGTCCCGTCGTACCAATTTTGTCCGCGCCGCGCTGTGCATCACCGATGCCGTCCATCAGACGATGGTAGGGCATAACCACATGGGCACGGTCGGAGATGCGGATGTTCGACGTGTCGATGCCGCGCGCCGCCATGGCGTCCATTTCCTGCAGACAGACCTCGGGGTCAAAGGCAACGCCGTTCGCGATGATGTTGTGCGTGCCCTTGTAGAGGATCCCAGACGGCAGGAGGCGCAGCTTGTACTCCTCGCCGGCTGCGACAACGGTATGCCCCGCGTTGCAGCCGCCCTGGAAACGCACGACGGTGTCCGCCTGACTCGCAAGATAGTCGACGATCTTCCCTTTGCCCTCGTCGCCCCACTGCGTTCCTGTGATAACGATGGTTGACATGATAGAGTCCCCCTTAAATCTTTCCCTCAGAGATCAAAGCGCGCGAAGATGGAATCCACATGGCGCAGGAAGTAGGTGTAGTCAAAGCATGCGTCGATCTCATCCTTTGTGAGATGCGCGGAGATGTCCGCGTCCTTTTCGACATTCGTGCGGAAGTCCTCCTTCTCAAGCCAGCGCTTCATGGCATTGCGCTGCACCCAGACGTATGCGGTCTGGCGCAGGATGCCCTTGTTCACGAGTGCCGTGAGGATGCGCTGGCTGTAGATCAGCCCGCCCGTACGGTTCATATTGTGCAGCATGGCGTCGGGGTAGACGAGGAGTTTGTCGACGATGCCCGTCAGCTTGTGCAGGCAGTAGTCAACGTTGATCGTCGCGTCAGGCAGGATGACGCGCTCGACGGAGGAGTGCGAGATGTCACGCTCGTGCCAGAGCGTCATGTCCTCGAGTGCTGCGAGGGCATTGCCGCGTACGAGACGGGCCATGCCCGAGACGCGCTCGCAGTTGATCGGATTGCGCTTGTGCGGCATCGCGGACGAACCCTTCTGCCCCGCCTTGAAGAACTCCTCTGCCTCGCGGATGTCCGTGCGCTGGAGGTTGCGAATCTCGGTCGCGATCTTCTCCATCGTGCCCGCGATGATGGCAAGCGTCGTGACGAACTCGGCGTGACGGTCGCGCTGGATGACCTGAGTCGCGAGGCGCACAGGTGTGATGCCGAGCTTTTTGCACGTTAGCTCCTCGATGCGCGGGTCGATGTTGGAGTAGGTACCGACGGCACCCGAGAGCTTACCGACAGAGACGGTTTCCTTCGCACGCGTCAGGCGCTCAATGTCACGCTCGACTTCCGCACTCCAGAGGAGCAGCTTCAGCCCGAATGTCATCGGCTCCGCGTGGATGCCGTGCGTGCGCCCAATGCAGGGCGTGTGGCGGAACTCTTCCGCTCGGCGGCGCAGAACTTCGCGGAACGCGCGCAGATCGTCGAGGATGATAGCGGCGGCGTCGCGCATCATGACGCAGTATGCCGTGTCCTTGACATCGCTCGAGGTCAGTCCCTTGTGGATGTACTTCGAGTCCTCGCCAACGTTTTCCTCGAGATTCGTGAGGAAGGCGATGATGTCGTGATCGGTAGTCTTTTCGATCTCGTTGATGCGGGCAACGTCGAACTTGGCCTTTTTCTTGATATTCTCCACGGCGGCGGCGGGGATCTCACCCAGCTCTGCCATCGCCTCACATGCGGCGATCTCGACATTCAGGATGGTCTGCCACTCGTTCTGAATCGACCAGAGACGGCCCATCTCCGGCCGCGTATAGCGTTCTATCATTTGCTTCCTCCTGCCTAGGTGCATGAAAGACATAAATCAACATTCCTATCATATATCGGTAGGTCTAGAATGTCAATCATGCGCGGTGATTTGGCATAAAATACACACAATATAAAAAGATACGGGGGTTTATCAGCTTCATTTCAGAGTATTTGCGATATAATAGAAAAAAGAAGGAGGCGATTCCAATGGCGTTTCGGCGTATTCTCGCCGTGGGAGATATTCACGGCGACCTAGAGCGTCTGCAGGCCCTGTGGGGGCAGATCGCGTTCGACGACACGCAGGATTTGCTGATCTTCCTTGGAGACTATATCGACCGTGGGGCGGCGTCCGTAGAGACACTCCAATTTGTGCGGGGGCAGACAGAGCGCTGTGAGAATGTGCACGCGCTCCTTGGCAATCACGAGGCAATGATGCTCAGCTATATCAGGACGAATGGACTCGATGATTTCGATCCCATGAGTATTTGGCTGATGAATGGCGGCAATATGACGCAGCGGCAGCTCTCTGCTCTCCCTGAGGAGGAGTCGGAGGAGCTCATTGCCTTTGTCAAAGCGCGGCCGCTCTATTTCCGTATGACATATATGGGGCAAAGCATTCTCTTTGTCCATGCGGGTGTGCATCCGCGGCGGAAGAAGCAGACATCACGTGACCTACTGTGGATTCGTGATGATTTTTTCGATAACTATTGTGGGCCGGAGCTCGTTGTCGTCGGACATACGCCGACGCAGGCGATTGGCAGCCGTGACAGGAACCGCAATAGGCCCCTTTTTCTGCCGAACAACATCATCGCCTGTGATACAGGAGCGTTTCTCTCCGGCGGGTGCCTCAGCTGCGTGGATATCGCACGCTATCTTACCTTGCGTTCGCATGGAGCAGCTTTGACAGCAGAGGATCTTGCCTCTTGCTATATACAATCGGCATGAGGGCGGACTGAAGCAAAAAAGATTGACTTGGAATCCGTACAAAGGGGTATGATGTGCGGCATAAATAAATGAAGGATGAAGCTATGGCAAATGGAAAAAATATAAAACGCCGCACATTTATCAAAGCGGCGGCGACAGCGGGAGTACTTGCAGTGGGAGGTGCGGCACTCTGGTATCTCGGCGGGTTGCGCGGACTCAGGAAGGCGGCGCTGCGTCAGTTCCCGGGAGTGCTCTACACAGAACGTCTGCGTCAGATCGTGACACAGGATAACACAAAAGCACGTGCTCTTATGTGGGAGCTCTCTTCGCCCATGGAGAATCAAATGGTCGAGCTCCGTGTGCAGGGGGCGAAGGAGGCTGCGCATCGCTATCCCGGCATGGATGATCGATTTACGGATGATGGCATTGAGGTCTATCAATACACTGCAGAGCTGGACAAACTAACGTCGGGCACGCATTATGAGTATCGCATTGTCGCGGGCGATGCGGCGACGGACTGGCAGACTCTCTACACGCCGACAGAAAGCGAATCGTACAAGATCTTGATCTTCCCCGACGCCCAGTCCTCCGACTATTCGGACTGGAAGGAGATTGCACATCTCGCGTGGGCGCGCAATACGGATGCGGAGCTTTTTGCCTGTATGGGCGATCTCGTAGACAACGGTGAAGATCGCCTGCAGTGGACGGAGTTCTTTGCCGGCATCAAGGAAATGCAGCGATCGATCCCAATGGCGCCTGTCATGGGGAATCACGAGACGTACAATCTTGACTGGAAGGCGCGCCTCCCGGAGGCGTATCTGCGCTATTTCCAAACACCTACGAACGGGAGCAAGGCGTTCGGGCGCTACTACTACTCCTTTGACTACGGCGATGTGCATTATGTCGTGCTCTGCACGCAGCAAAAGGAGATAGGAACCTTTAAGAGCGGGCTGCTCGAAGAGCAGCTTGCGTGGATTCGCCGCGATCTGAAGGCGCATCGGAAACGCTGGAACGTCGTTCTCATGCACAAGGATGTGCTGCAATATCGGATCAACGGACGTCCCGAGCGGGAGGAGGGCATTGATGAGGACAACGGACGCGTGTGGATGCCCATCTTCGATGAACTCGCGATCGATGTCGTCTTTTCGGCGCATCTGCACACGTATCGGAATCGCGGGCATATCTACGGCTTTGAGAAGACGCCGGACGCGAAAGGGCCGCTTTACATCCTCACGGGGGTTGCAGGCAATGTGCGCTATCCGAATCTTTGGATCGATCACGCCTTTGACGAGGTGACACTGCCGCAGCCCGAGACGGATAACTATCTCACGATGGAGGTCTCGCGGGACGCGCTCGAAATTGCGTGCTTCCTGTCCGATGGGACTGAGATGGATCGCGTGCGCGTGACGAAAAAGTAAAGGAATGGCTCAATTTATTAGTGCTTCCTAAATTGTGTGAGGCTTCTCTTTCATACGTGGTGACAGAGAAGCCTCTTTCTATGCACGAAAATATTTGTAAACCAGAATAAAATAAAACAGTTGACAGTAAAATGTGGAACGTGTATGATAAAGCAAGTTTATTTCAATGATAAATGCGCTTGGAGGTATCTGAACATTATGAAGCTACGAGAAATAATTCTTTGCGGACTCTTTATTGCACTCGTTGCCGTCGGTGCATTCGTCCGCATTCCGGTCGGGACGGATGTGTATACGCTCCAGTTCCTCTTTACGCTGCTTGCGGGGCTGATGCTCGGCGCACGACTCGGGGCACTTGCGGTGGGCACATACGTCCTGATGGGGCTTGTCGGGATTCCGGTCTTTGCCTCGGGCGGTGGGCCGGGCTATGTGCTTCAGCCGACGTTCGGCTATCTCGTAGGATTCATTGTGCAGGGCTGGCTGACGGGGGCACTCAGCCGTACAGGCAGGCCGACGTTCCGTCGCGCGCTTCTCGCGTGTCTGGCAGGCATGGCGGTGGTCTATGTGTTTGGTATCTCGTACTTCTACTTTGCGTCGAACTACATCATCGACGCGCCGATCGGGTTCTGGGTGGCAATTTGGTACTGTGGTGTTCTGCAGCTCGTGCCGGACTTCCTGCTCTGCGTGGCAGCGGCGTACATCGGTGTGCGGACGCAGAGGGCAGGGCTTTGGCTGTAAGGAGAGTATAGCATGGGCAAGGCATTATTCATCACGGGCACAGGTACGGATATTGGCAAGACCTATGTCACAGGGCTGATCGTGAAAAAACTGCGCGATGCGGGACTTCGGGCGGGCTACTACAAGGCGGCGCTCTCGGGAGCAGAGACCCTCGCGGATGGCACGCTGCTGCCGGGCGATGCGCTCCATGTGGCGCATACTGCGGGACTTGCGCCGGAGGATGCCGCCGTCTCCTACATCTACCGCGATGCCGTATCGCCCCATCTCGCCGCACAGATCGAGGGGCGCCCCATGGATTTCGACAAGGTGGAGCAGGACTTCCATACGGCGAAGGAGCGGATGGACTATCTGACGGTGGAGGGGAGCGGCGGCATTATATGCCCCCTGCGCTGGGACAACGAGGAACACGTCATTCTGGACGATCTCGCCCTTCGCCTCGGACTCTCTGCACTCGTCGTCGCGGACGCAGGACTCGGCACGATCAACGCGGCTGTGCTGACGGCAGAGCATTTGAAGATGCGCGGCATTCCGCTCAAAGGTTTTATCTTCAACAACTGGACGGGCGGCACGATGCAGGAGGATAATGTCAAGATGGTTGAGGCACTGACGGGAGCGCCTGTACTTGCCCGTGTGGAGCACGGTGATGCAGCGCTGCCGATGGCGGCAGACGCACTCGCCGCGTTGTATGACTGATCGGAGAGAAAAGGAGAGAGAGCTATGCCGACGATTGAGGAGCGCGATCTGCGCCATATCTGGCATCCGTGCGCACAGATGAAGGACTATGAGGAACTGCCGCCGATGGTCATTGACCATGCAAAGGGGGCGTGGCTCTGCGATGTGCATGGGCATTCCTACCTCGACATCGTGAGTTCGTGGTGGGCGAATCTCCTGGGGCATACAAATGAAAAGATCAATGCACGGATCAAGGAGCAGCTTGACCGCTTGGAGCACGTCATCTTTGCGAATTTCTCCCACCGCAGCGCCATCGAACTCGCTGAGCGGCTCGCATCTCTCGTCCCCGCGGGGCTGACGAAGTTTCACTTCAATGACAACGGCTCCTCAGCGGTCGAAGCGGCGCTCAAGATGGCATTCCAATACTGTCAGCAGACGGGACGCACGGAGAAGACGCGATTTATGTGCCTCACGGAGGGCTATCACGGCGAGACCATCGGCGCACTCTCGGTCGGGAGCATGGATCTCTTTGCCCAGATGTATCAACCGATGATGATGGATAACATCCACGTCGAGGCACCCGACTGCTATCGCTGCCCGTATGGGAAACAGCGCGAGGACTGTGACTGCGCGTGCATCGAACACGCAGAGCGTGCATTCGCGGAGCACGGCAAGGAGACGGCGGCGATGATCGTTGAGCCGCTCCTGCAGGGGAGCGCAGGCATGCGCATCTATCCCGAGGCGTATCTCAGAAAGCTGCGTGCGCTCTGCGATGCGCATGACGTACTTCTCATCGCCGATGAGATCGCGACGGGGTTCGGCCGCACGGGACGGCTCTTTGCGTGCGAGCGCGCAGGGATCACGCCCGATCTCATGTGCCTCTCGAAGGGGCTGACGGGCGGCTATATGCCGATGTCGATCACCGTCGTGAAAGAGAAGATCTACGAAGCATTCTACGCCGACTGGTGCGAGGGCAAGGCGTTCATGCACAGTCACACCTACGCGGGCAATCCACTCGGCTGTGCGGCGGCACTCGCCGTACTCGACATTCTCGATGAGGAAAATATATTGGAGCAGGCGGAGAACACGGCGGCATGGCTGACCGAGCGCATGACGGAGGCGTTCGGTACGCATCCGAACGTTGGCGAGATTCGCCACATCGGACTGATCCACGCAGTGGAGCTAGTCGAGGATCGCGCAGAAAAGCGCCCCTTTGACGGGAAACGCCGTCTCGGCTACGCGATCTATCGCCGTGCGCTGAGACATGGACTGCTTCTCCGCCCGCTCGGCAACGTGCTCTACTTCAATCCGCCGCTGAATATCAGCAGAGACGATCTCGAAATTGCCATCGAACGTATGAAGCTCTCGATGGACGAGGTGCTCGGGGGATAATGCACTCCACATAAAAAGACGCACTCCTATGAGTGCGTCTTTTTATGTGGGAAATTCCCGTCGGTTTAGAAGTTCCAGCGCATACCGGCATCCATGCGCCATGCGGTCTGGATGTCGCCGCCGAAGGTCTTCTCGAAGTTACCGTAGAGGTTCGTACGGTCGTTGAGTTTCATCGTGCCGCCAAGCTGGACACCGACCCATGTGTCGCTGCCGCGCTGGACGGTACTCTTCGGAGTAAAGCCGTCGGAGTAGTCCGTGTGCATATCGCCCGCGAACTCATGGTAGAGCGAGACACGCGCATAGCAGGTGCTGCGCTCCGTCTCTTTGCCAATGCCAAAGCCCACACGTCCGATGAAGCTGTCAAACGGCTTCTGGTGCACATACATGCTCATGCCGCGGAAGTCTGTGCTGCCGACATAGCTCTTACCCTGCATGTGGCTGTAGATGAGCTCGACCTGCGGCTCGACGAAGGTGCCGCCTGTCATAGCGATGCGCTTTCCGTACTCTGCCGAAAGCGAGCCGCCCCACATCGTGTAGTCGCCCTTGACATAGTGACCAAAGTCGTTGTAGACCGTGTACTCGTTCTGGAGTCTGCCGATCTTTGCGATGAGATCGACGTACTGCCCGGATTTACCCGTCCATGTACCGTAGATGCCGAGGTTGCCTTCCTTGTTCTTGCCGTTGCCGGCGGTGTAGGAAGATGAGCCACTCATGTAGCTGCCCGCAACACCGACGCGCCAGTCATCTCCGACCTTCTTGTCGTAGCCGACCTGAATGGTGGAGTAGTTCATGCGGAAGTTGGCGTTGTTCTTGTTGCTCGTTGCCTTTCCACGATAGACACGCGCCCAGATACCCGCATCCTGCGGCGAGAGACGGAGGTCGCCCATGCGTTTCATGAGGTCGTTCGCCTCAGCACGCCACGCCATCGTCGATGCCGTCATCGCCGACTTGACACCGCTCATGAGCTTCGTCTCATAGTCGCCGTACTCGATCTTCGGATTTGGCTTCGGCGTATCCGGCTTTGGAGTATCCGGCTTCGGAACATCTGGCTTCGGAGCATCCGGCTTTGGTGTATCCGGCTTCGGAACATCTGGCTTCGGCGTATCCGGCTTTGGTGTATCCGGCTTCGGTGTATCTGGCTTCGGTGTATCTGGCTTCGGAACATCCGGCTTCGGAGTATCCGGCT
>NZ_KI260540.1:0-12370 GCF_000468035.1 Selenomonas sp. oral taxon 892 str. F0426 | reverse complement strand
TCGGAACATCCGGCTTCGGAGTATCCGGCTTCGGCGCATCTGGCTTCGGTGTATCCGGCTTCGGAGTATCCGGCTTTGGAGTATCCGGCTTTGGAGTATCCGGCTTCGGAACATCTGGCTTTGGCGTATCCGGCTTCGGCGTATCCGGTTTCGGATCAACCGCCGGTGTATAGGCATAGCTGCCCTGGCCGTTCGACTTGCTGAATGTGATGTTCTCCAGACGTTTGCTTGCAGATGACGTCGTGAGTCCCTCAGCGATCTCAGCCTTACCCGTGAGATTCCTCTCTCCCGTGGTATAGGCCGTATAGTAGAGTTTATTCGCGAGAGCATTCAGCGTCGCACTCACGAGGTTTTTGTCCGCGGCCTTTGTCGACTCTGTATTGAGTCCGACACTGTCCGTGGAGAGAGTAATCGTACTGCCCTCAGCAGCTTTTTCAACCGTGAGTTTGCCGCCGTAGACGGTCGTCGGTGATGCGGCATCATGGCGGTAGAGTACCTTCGTATCTCCGCTGAAGCTGTTGATTGTGAGATCGCCTGTTTCGCCGAGACCTTTTTCGATGATTGATGAAGGAGGCTCCATCTTTACGAAATGACCGCTCAGGCTTGTGCTTTCTCCGAGGAAGCGGTTTGTGCCCGTCATATCAATGAAGCCACCGCTGCCAGAGAAATGCTTAACGCGGCTGATTGCAGAAGTACCATCCTGATTCTTCTGCTCCGGAGTAATCGCATTGTACCATACGGCACCGTTCGCGAGATTGAGCTGCAAATTTTCCCCGATGTTGAAGCCAGTCCATCTTGTGCCCGCTCCACTCATTTCCATGTTCATGACGCCGTTGGAGAAGCCCTTCCAATAGGAGCCGTTCTTCATAAAGAGGTTGACTACGCCAAGCTGCCCCTGCGTTACACCATAGCCATGCGTATCGGCATAGTTGCCAATCCAGTGCGACTCCGGTGTCGAAAGACCAATGCTTACGCGTCCCTTCGTTCCCATACCGCCGTTCGTGACGATATCGCCCTCAAGGACGGCACGGTTCTTTCCTGCACCGTTGGCGAGGCCGTCGGCACCCTTTGTGACATTGAAGTTGACGGTGCCGTAGTTTTCTGTAACGAATTCGCCGTAGGCACGGATCGCTGCCCAGGCACTGCCAGTTGCGCGGATGGAGCCACCGCCGATGTCGACACGTGAGGCGACAGCACTGACGCCTTCGTTTGCTCCGAGCCCCCCCGGATACGTTCCGTCCGCGAGGAGATCGACGAGACCGTCGATCGAAATGCTCGACTCTACGCCCGATGCACCGTTCATCGATTTGATGACGGCAGGACTTGCCTCCTTCTTGCCGACCGTGCGCAGCGTGAGAACCTTGTCCTCAAGATTGTCGCCGCCGTTCTGGATGTGGATGGAGCCACCGCCGTTGACGTAGAGGGTTGGCGCGTAGAGACTGTCCGTATTCGTCCCGCTGATCGTTATCGCACCGGGATTCTTCACGTTGACCTGACTGTCCTTGCCGATCGCGTTGATGCCAACGACGGTAGTGTTTCCTCTGTGTTCGATGTTCAGCTTCTTGCCGTTGAGATCGATGTCGAGTGCCCGTCCGGTATTGACGTTTGAGATGGCGGGGGAGGTCGGCGCTGCCCACGGTCCGCCGCTTACAGTCTCGGTATCGTCCGTACGGATTGTCGTATCTTTCGTGAAAATATACTGACCATCCGATCTGCGAATACCAGCGTTCACGTATGGGATATCATGCGCTGCATCGCCTGTGATGGGGGTTGTGAACTCGGTTTGTGTCTGAGGATTCGGCTGCGGATCGGCTGCCGGCGTATAGGCATAGCTGCCCTGCCCGCTGGCTGCGCTGAACGTGATGTTTTCAAGACGCTTGCTTGCGGACGATGCCGTCAGGCCTTCGGCGATCTCGACCTTGCCCGTGAGGTTGCGCTCGTTTGTTGTATAGGCCGTATAGTAGACCTTCTTCGCGAGGGCGTTGAGCGTCGCACTCACGAGGTTCTTGTCCGCCGCCTGCATGGATGCAGTGTTCAGACCAGTGCTGTCTGTTGTGAGGGTGACGGCACTGTTTGCCGCTGCCTTGCCGATCGTCAGATCGCCGCCGATGATGTTCGTCGGGGTACCGGCTTCGTGGGCATAGAGCACCTTCGTATGGCCGCTGTAGCTGTCGATCGTGATGGGCTTTGCATCCTTCTGGAAAATCACGCCCGCATGATCGGCATCGCTGCCGCCCGTGAACTTGGTCACGCGGCTTCCTGCCCATGTCTGATCCGCCTTTGAGAGCTGTTCATTCGTCCACTGTGCGCCGTTCTGCAGATAGAAATTGAAGTCCGCTGCCTTGAGCGCGGAGAAGCCTCCTGCGCCCGGCACAGTGGAGTTTTCCTCGTAGAGACGTGCGCCGTGCCATGAGGAATCACTTGTCGTCAGAGCCACATTCAATAGGGCGTCGTTTTGGTAGTCAATTAATGTGCCGCCGCCATACTCAACGGCTCGCTTTCCATAGGAACTGACGGCATACATATCGCCCTTGAGGACGGTCTTCTTTGCCCCAACAGCAGAGCCATTCATATTGATGTTGACCTTGCCGCTCGTCTGGCTGACAACGTGGTATTGTTTCGACTTGTCCGCATCTGCCGCTGCTGAGAGAATGCCGCCGCTGATGTTGATTGTACCGCCCGCCTCATAGCCTGTAGAGCCTGCGACACGAAGCACACTGCCCTTGACGTTCTGAATGTCGGCATTGCCCGTCACCGTGATCGTGGACTTACCGTTGAGTGCATGAAGGGCAGAGAGATTGCGCCCGTCACCGGCACCGCCCGATGTCCCGCCTTCGAGCTTCTTGATGGTAAGGCTGCCGTCGATGAGGACGTCACTCGTATTGCCGATGGAGCCGCCCGTCGTGATGCCTGAGACACTCGGGTTCGAGCTTGAGACTTCCTCGATGACGACCGGTCCCTTGACCTTGAGCGAGGCGTTCGCGCCCGTGTAGATTGCAGTCGCGGCGCGCGAGCTGGTGTTCGTCGCCTTGATTGTCAGCTCCTTGCCCGCATCGTTCTTGATCTCTACAGCGGAGTTGGGAGAGAGGCTGATGGCACGTGCAAGCTTTTCACTGCTCAGTGCCTCAAGGCGCAGGCTATGACCGTTCATGTCGACAACCATCGGGGTTGTCTTGTCATAGGAGGACGCACCGGGATAGAGCGCGGAGACAATCGGATTGCCGCCGTCATCCTTTGCATGCGCCTCTGTTGCGCTCGCTGTATAGTTTTTCGTGAGCGTCTTCGTCTGCTTGATTTCCGTCGTCGGCGGCGGCTCGGGCACGGGCGTATAGACATAGTCCGCCTGTCCCGTGGACGCATTGTAGCGCAGTCCGTCACTCTTTGTGTAGGTGCGTGCAGTGCTTGAGGTCGTGAGTCCCTCGCCGACCTTGACCGTGAGGGCGAGATTGCTGCCGTTTGCTGCTGCATCCTCGTAGTAGAGTTTATTCGCGAGCTGCTTGACCACGGCGGAGGTGAGGTTCTTCTCAGCGGGTGTGCCCGAGGTCGTCCAGTTCCAGCCGCCCGTCGCGTTGCTCTTGGCGTCCGTGTGCAGGGTGATCGCGCTGCCGGCTGCCGCCTTCTTGACATGCACTTCACCGCCGTTCACGGTGACGTGCTTCACATCCGTCTCCGTCTCCGCGTCGTGCGTCGTTGTGACGGTATTGCCGTAGAGGAAATAGCCCTTGCCGCTGAAATTGTCAATCGTGAGCTTGTCTCCTGCTGCCGTTCTCGTCATGTCGAAGACGCTCCGTCCGCCCATGCTCGACGCCGCGAGATTCTTCACATGGCTTGTGCCCGTGAGATTCCAGCGAGCGCCGGACGCAAGGTGAGTCAAGTTCAGCTGGGAAGCGGTTCCCGTTCTGCCCTCCCAAAGGGCGTCATTGCCCATGCGGAGATGGACCTCGCCTGCGCTGTTCCCCTTCCACGAGGAATCCGCGGTGTTGAGTCCGATGTTGATGACGCCGTTTTCTGTGCTGAGATCGCCTTCGAGCACGGTCTTATTCGCGCCCGCACCCGTTACAGTCCCTGCACTGTCCGTCGTGACGTTGATGTCGATGCGACCTTTCTTGTCAGTTGTTCCGGAGGAGCGTGCCATGAGCGCACCGTTCGTCGCCCGAATTGTGCCACCCGCAACGCTGATGTCGGACGAAGATGCGTCGAGCGCCGCCGCTGCCTTCGCACCGTCCGCCTCGATGTCCGCAGCTCCGTTGATCTTGACAGAGGAGCGTGCACCCGTCGCGGCAGCCTTGATCACGGCGGTATTTGCAGGTGTGCTGGACTCGGCGCGGAGCCTCACTGTCTTGCCCTCGCGCGACTCGATTGTAACCTTGCCGCCGTCCTTCGCCTCGACAGCAGAGCTGCCCGCAGACTGCGCCGCAATGTCGAGATTGCCCGCGTTCTTGACGGTGATTTCCTTGCCGTCGGCAGAGATGCCTGCGACGGCTGCGGTGTTGCCTGCTGAGACAGTGAGATCATGCCCCTTCATATCGATGGAGAGGGGAGCCATCATATCGTTATTCGTGATGGCGGCAGGGACGCCGTTCGTTGTGATCGATGTCCTGTCCTTCGTAAAGACGTAGCTGCCATCGATCTTGCGTACACCGTCGCTTGCATATACCGTATCGGCAGCAGTATTGGTAATCGGCGCTGTGAAGTTCTCGATCGTCTGATCGTGATAAACGGGCGCGGTCGCACTGTATTCACCGCGATGGTCAGCGCCAAATGCAATGTAGCCGAAGCCGTCCGTCATCTGCGCACTCGATGCAGTCAGGCCTTCGAGCACCTTGACCGTGCCGCTGAGGTTGCGGCTGTCAGAGCTGTCCATGTAGTAGAGCTTCTTTGCGAGCGCCTTGAGGACATTCGTGAGATTGGACGAGGTGACACCCGTATGCTCGGTGATCATCGTCGCGTGGCTGCCTGCCTCCGCCTTCTCGACCTTCACATTGCCGCCCTTGAGCGCGTTTGGCGTGCCGGCGTCATGCTCGAAGAAGAAGTTCGTATGCCCCGCATAGTTTGCGATGGTGAGATCCTTCGCCTCCTTCATGTAGACATTGCCGGCGTGCGCCGTGTCACTGCCGCCCGTGAGTTTCGTGAGTCGGCTTGCGACGAGACCCGGCCGCGTGCCGTAGTGCTCGTTGTACCACGAGCCGCCGTTCTGCAGATAGAGATCTGCTTTGCCCTTTGCGCCGGCGACGATCGTGCCCGTGAGCTTAGAGTCCGCGGTTGTGAGGGCAAGACTTGTCAGCGGGTATTTTCCCTCTTCGGCATCTTCGCGGTGTGTCAGGACATTGCCCTGAATCTCGACCTTGCTCGTGCCGAGAACGCCCGCCTCGTCCATATTGACAAAGATACGCGAACCCTTGCCCACGTTGCGGATGGCGCGATGCTCGGCGTTGCTGCTTTTTTCCTGCTTGAGCGTCAGTCCGTCGAGCTGAGTTATACCTGAACCGCTCGCCTCAATACCTGTGACCTCGTTGCCCGTACCGCCCTTGACGGTGATGTTTGTATCACCATGAACACGCAGAAGGCTGTTGCCAAGGTTGTTGATTCCGTAGGTCTTGCCAATACCCTCAGCGTTAATATTGAGCGCCTTTGCCGTGATATTGATAGTTCCGGCAGTTTCTCCGCCCATGCCGGAGCCGTAGTGGTAAATACCAGTGAGGAAACCGTTGCCTGTCTTTTTCGCCTCGATGGTCAGCGTCTTATCAGCGGCATTGATGGTGATGGGCTCCGAACCCCCAAGGATTGCGCCGTTGTAGCGGTCGGTTTTGATCGTCGTGTCCTTCGTAAAGGTGTAGACACCCTCGGATTTCTCGACCTTGCCAGTGACGTACTCGCCGACATTGCGCGAGGTGATCTGGCTCGTGAACTCCGTCTTCTGCTGCTCGTTCGACGGCTGAGACGGTGTGGCGTTCTCGTCGTATGTACCCTGTCCAGTACTGCCGTCATAGGTGATCGCACCCGCCCATTTTGCAGCAGAGGAAATAAGCCCCTCGTTGACTTCGACGGTGCCGGAGAGATTCGTTTCGCCTTCCTTGTACTTCGCATAATAGAGCTTGTTCGCGAGGGCCTTGAGCACGGACTTGACATTGCCGTCCGTGATGTTCGCGCCGGGATCCGTGCTGAATGTGACGTGCGAGCCCGCCTCGGCGCTCTTGATCGTGACATTTCCACCCTTGATCGCCGGCGTAGATGCCCCATTCTGCTCGAAGATGAAGCGCGTGTGACCGCTGTAGTTGTCAATCTCGATTTTCTTCTCGCCCTGACGAACAACGCCTGCTTTGTCTGCCGTATCGCCGCCCGTGAGCTTCGTCAGCTTGGAAGTGGTGAAAGAAGCATCGCCTGCGAGCTTGTTGGGTTGTATCTCATGCATCCATGTCGCGCCGTTGGTGAGGGTGAGGTTTGTCTTTGCCGCATAGCCCTCTCTCTGTACAGCACCCGTCCATGACGAATCCTTCGTCGTAAAGGATGCGTCGATCGTACCGTCATAACCGGAACTGCCTCCCGCATACATATTGCCTTCGATAGTGAGATCGCGGTTCTTTGCCTGATTGAGGAAAATACTTCCTTTCCCCGCATAGACAGCCCAATAATTTTTCTGCTTCGTATCGTCCTTCGCAGCGATGATTTTACCGCCGCCGATGTTGATGGTGGCGTCTGATGCGATCATTGACGAATAGACTGCACTTCCTGCAACGCCGGAAATATCAACATCTTCCGTTACGGTTACAGCAGCGCCTCTTGTTGTTCCTATGCCATATACATTGAAAGCAGAGGCATGATCTTCATCGCCGCTGACATCCCGAATAGAGAGGTTCTTTAGCGTGATCTTGGAGTCAATTCCCGCATATACGCCGTGCGCGTTCATCTTTGTCAGCTTGACGGAGTCAATTTCCACAGGGGCTTCGATCTTGAGTGTGGCATTTTTTGCTGCGTGAATTGCATCAGCTGCTCGTGCAGTTGCTGCAGTACCATTGGCGCTGAGGTGGAGTACACCGCCGCCTGCGCTGTCTTTGATCGTCAGCGTCTTTCCCTCGCCGGCAAATACCGTGCCAACCGGCTTTTTGTTCGAGGTCATACCGAGCGTCAGCTTATGTCCTGCAAGATCGACGGTGAGATCGGTGACAGCGTTGCCGCTCGCATTTTTTGTATAGTTTGCAAGCGCAGCGTGTTTGCCTCCAAAACCGAAACCACCCTCCAGCTGCGTCGGATCATCATGTGTCAAATCACGCCGCTCGTCCTTCAGCAGCGTATACGTGCCGCCTGTCGCATCCTCCGCCGTGATGGGGGCATGGTGCTCTGCGGCAGGGGAGACGTAGCTGCCTTTGCCGCTGGTTTTAAAGGTGATGTTCTTGTGTGCGGCAGAGGCGGTCAGTCCCTCGGCGAGGGAGAGCTTGCCCGTGAGCTTGCCGTCGGCATGGCTCTTGTAGGTGAGCTTTCCTGCGAGCGAATTCAGCACAGCATCCTCTTGCCCAGACACACCGTTGTTGTCGGTGAAGAGGGTCATAACGTTCTCTGTGCCAACCGCCTTGTCCACGACAATATCACCGCCCTTGATCGTGGTCGGTGTGGCTGTGTCATGCTCATAGACGACGGTCGTATGTCCGCTGTACTCGTCAATGTCGAGTGACTGCTTGTCCTTTTGGTAGATGATGCCGTGCGTCTCCGCCGTATCGCCGCCGTGGAAATGGGTGACGCGCGTCTTGGGCGTGTAGACTTTTTTCCCTGCGCCCTCTGAGACCGTGCCTGCGCCGACATCCTCGATGTCCTGATAATAGCGTTCGTTGCGGCTCTCGTTGATCCACTTCGCGCCGTTCTTCAGATAGAGGTCTGCCTCGCCGCCGTTATCGACAAGACCGTGCAGATAGGACTTGTCCGTGAGGAGCGCCGCCTTCAGTTTGCCTGTGGACAGCGCAAACAGATCGCCGTCGAGCTTCACGTCGGCGATATTGCTGCCTGTTTTTTCGTTGCCAGGTTTTGTGCCGTCTTGCCCCATATTCATGGAGATCTCACCCTGATAGGCGGCAAGGGCATAGTAGCTGTATTTCGTCCCTGCGGGTACCTGAATGGAGCCGCCGCCCGCGATACGCACCGCGCTGCCAACGGCATTCGTCGTGACACCGTTGCCGTAGACGGTCATATCGACATTACCGCCCGGCTTAGTATCACTCATCTGGCTTACAACCACTTGAGCTTTTTCGACTTGTGTGAGGATGCCGGCGTTGTTGAAGCGCGAGAAGACATTCTCACGATTGATTGGAATACCCCATTCGTTCGTATTCGCGCCCGCAATCTTGAGGTTTCCGTTGATCTGGATCTTGGAAGCCGTTGTTGCTTCGTAGGATTTCTCGCCGTGGCGGTCGCTCTTCTGGATAGCGACACCGTTGCCGCCGAGACCGCCCGTCATCGAGATGTTCAGCGGCGCGTTGATGGTGATCTGCGCTTCTGTATCCTTTGCCGCATCAAGATGTACGGCATTCGTCAGCGTATTGCCGCCCTCACGTCCACGCGTGATGATATTGACTTCTTTGCCGTTTACGATGACATTCTTGCCGTTTCCGGCATAGATGCCCGTCGGATTACCGACGCTGTTCTCCACCTGCAGCTGCAGGGCGAGGGCGAATTTCCCAAGATTGAGACGAGCCAGGCTGGTGTTGGAGATGGCGGCAAGCACATTGGTCTTTTTGTCGCCGATCTTGTCCGTACCGATATTGACGAGCTTGTCTGCCATCCAATTTTCAGTCGGACGCTTCGCAATCGTATCCGTATAGTCGCCGCCTGTCTTCCATACGGCGTTCGGGTTCGGAGCGGCTGCCTCCGGCGCGCCGCCGATCTCTGCGGGAGGAGTGAGGTTGACCGTTGCAAGCGGTCCCGTCACATGGTCGGGAGCGAGCATTGCCATGTTGTTAAAAAATCCTCTGGCGCTGCTTGATGCAAAATTTGTCGCCGCCCACGTCTTCTTGGGTGTGGTATCGCCGTCGGTGTAGACCTTGAGATTCGCCCCGTCGGAGACCCAGAGACGCTTTGTATAATACTCGGCGTCAAACTGTCCGATGGCACCACCGTCTTTCAACTCAGCGATAGGGGTATCCACTTTGTCCGGCGTATTCGAGAGCAGATTGGATACCGTCGTCTGATACACATGCCCCGTTGCGGATCCCGGCATGTTGAACGCCAGAATATACGCTGTGCCGTTCGGCATCACCTTGATGTCACGGATGTCCTCACCCGTCCCCATGAGATCCTTGCCCATGATACGCTTCGTGGCGGTAAGTTTACCTGCGTTATCGCGTGTGACTGCCGTTATCTCTGTATGATGCTTGTTGCCCGCCGCTGTCTGCATTCCGCCAAAAGAGGGGACGAAGAGCGTATCATTGAACTTGCTGATGCGGTTGCCGACATTACGCCCGATGCGTGCAGAACTCTTGTATTCAAGCTTGCCGTCGCTCTGGATCTCGTAGTGGAGCAGGTAGCCGTCATCATAGAATTTCCATGTGCCGTCAGGGTTAATCGAGGCGGCGGCATAGAGGTTTTTCCCGTCGACGAACAATGCCTCGCCGTGTACCTTGGCTGCCGACTCCGAACCCGTTTTAGAGGTGGTCGAGCCGTCGTTTGCCGTGATCTCATATGTGCCGTTGAAATCATATCCTGCGTGGTTCTTGATGTCGCTCTTGAGGTCGATCGTGGCAGATGCATCCTCCACAAGGGATGCACCTGTTTTCTTTGCTACGCCGATTTTGCCGAGGTCGTACCCTGTCGCATAGATGAAATTGCCGCTTGCTGCGACGCTGTGTGTATTCGGTGAGGCGGAAATCGCCCCCTCCGCGAGCTTTGCACCGTCTGTGCCGAGCGTATTGGGATCGAGCAGGAGACTCGGCAGTGCTGTGGCACTGAACCCGTATTTACGCCAAATAAGACGGCTCGTGCCATCCTGATGGAAGTTGAACAGAGAGACATCGCCGCCCTGATCCTTCATGACTGCCTTGCGTGGCGCTGCATCGACATTCGTCGTCACGCGTGAACCCGTGACTGCACCGATGTCACTGCTCGTATAGTCCGATGGCACGGTCGCCACGAGATCGGCTGCACAGGCAGTCGATCCGTAGAAGAGGCCGCCGAGCACGAGCGCGCTCAGCTGCAGGCGACTTCGTTTACGAAAAAAACCTTTCGTCATCGTTTGCACTCCTTTGATTTTATAGGAGCAGGAAGGGGAGGGGATCTCCTTCCTGCTCCTATGAGATGCCAAAATCCTTAGAAATTCCAGCGCATGCCGGCGTCGACACGCCAGTCGGTCTTGATGTCGCCGGCGAAGGTCTTCTCAAAGCTGCCGTAGATGTTCGTACGGTCGCTGAGTTTCATCGTGCCGCCGAGCTGAACGCCGATCCATGTGTCTTTGAAGTCCAGATGCGTGCTCTTCGTCTGCGTCGGTACGACGTAGTCCGTCGCGAGGCTGCCCGCGAACTCGTGATAGAGAGAGAGTTTCGCGAAGCAGGTGCTGCGCTCCGTCTCCCTGCCGAATCCGATGCCGATGCGCCCGATGAAGCTGTTCATCGCGCCCTGTCGGATTTCGAGATCCGGATACGATCCGCCATGGAATGTGTAGCTGCTGAGTCCCGTGTAGTTCGCACCGTTTAGATGCGTGTAGATGAGCTCTGCCTGCGGCTCGATGTAGCTGCCGCCCGCCATGGCGATGCGTTTGCCATACTCTGCGGACATGGACATTCCCAATGTCTTGTAGTCGCCCTTGACATAGAGGCCGTCGGGGTTGGAGACGGTGAAGTCGTTCGAGAGGCGGCCGATCTTTGCGATAAGGTCGACGTATGCGCCGTCCTTGCCCGACCATGTACCGTAAACGCCGAAGTTGCCTTCTTTGTTCTTGCCGCTGCCGTATGTATAGGATGAGCTGCCACTCATGTAGCTGCCCGCGACACCGACGCGCCAGTCCTTGCTCGCCTGTTTGTCATAGCCGATCTGGATGGTCGTATAGTTCAGGCTATAGTCCATGCCGTCCTTGCCGCTGGATGATTTGCCGCGATAGACGCGTGCCCAGAGACCTGCGTCCTCGGGAGAAAGTCTGAGATCTCCCATGCGCTTCATGAGGTCGTTCGCCTCGGCACGCCATGCCGTTGCAGACGATGCCATGGCGGACTTGACCCCACGCATGACCTGCGTCTCGTAGCTGCCGATCAGGGGACGTGCGATTTCCTTGACACCGCCAGCTGTCCCCGTCGCAGGATCGAGGAGCATCTGGTACGTTACTTCGGATTTCAGAATGCCCTCGCCGATGACGACGTCAAGGTCGAGGTTCTTGAGCGCATTGTTCTGGATGTTCGTTGCGGGGTCACCCGTATAGCGGAACTGACCTGCAAGTGCAGCGGCGACTTTCTTTTCTGCTTCGCCTGTTTCACCAAATGCTTTCGTTGCGAAGGTAAGACGATTCTTTGTGCCCGTAACGTTCTGCACCTGGAGTTTGCCCTTGTGTGCGAGCGTCAGATTGCCGTCCTTGTCCGCCGTTCCTTCGTAGAATACGGTCGCATTTCCCGTGTAATTCTTGATGTTCAGCAGACCGTCCGACTGCTGAACGATGCGTCCGCCCTCTGCTGTGAGATTGGTAATGTCCGAAGCGTCTGTGACGTTCCACGTCGACGTAGAGCCGATGGTGATGCTCCGCTCCGAGGGGGCGGTTGCTGCAACGGGGGTCATCCTTGCCGAACGCAGGAGCGACGGCACCTGCGTCATCTCAGTGAGGCTGCCTGTAAAGACGGTGTTCTTTCCTGTGAGATCGATATTGAGCATACCACGCGCGCGGATGTTGCTCCGGAGTGCGGAACCCTCACCTTTGAGCTTCAGGTTCAGCGTCCCGTTTGTCTGCGTGATGTCACCGTCGAATGTGCTCTTCTTGCCGGTGTCGTCCAGTGTGATGGTACCGCCTTTGTTCTCGACGGCACCCTTGATGTCGAATCCGGAGGCGATGTTAACGAGAGAGCCTGCTGCAGCATGAATGGTGCGGCGGCTGGTGACGCTGCCCGTATCAATGGAAACGCGGTTTCCGCTGATGTTCACTTGGCTGTTTGCACCTGCATCAATGCCGTATTTCGATGCCTGAATGTTCAGCGTTGCATCGCTTCCCGTTTTTACGGTGATTGGAGCGGATGCCGAGGCTGTGATGCCCTTTGCTGCCACGATGGTCGACGTAAGATCGAAGACATATGTATTGTCCGCCTTCTTTATGCCGCTCTTCGTATAATCGGCATCCGCAGTATCGCCGATGCCCGTCGTGAACTTGGTCTGTGGCTGCGGCTTCGGCGTATCCGGCTTCGGTGTATCTGGC
>NZ_KI260539.1:84717-373708 GCF_000468035.1 Selenomonas sp. oral taxon 892 str. F0426 | reverse complement strand
GCATTGTGTAGTTTTCAGGGTACATCCGGCGCCATTTAGAGGCTTTCAGCGTTTCTCTCCGCTTTCGTTGCCCTCATCGGCGCGACTGTCATAATATAACACAGGGGGCTGACTCTCGTCAACCCCCTTTTTTCATTTTTTGTGATTCTTTTTAAGAAAATCCTGCCATGCCTATGTGCTGTAGGTAAAGTTGAGTTCTGTACGTGCGGCAAGAAGGGGTGCATTAGCATCCTTGTCCGATAGTACCGTCGGTGCAAGCGGCCACTGCACATTAATCTCTGGATCGTTCCAGCGGATATTCCCATCGCAGTCGGGTGCATAGAGATTATCTGCCTTGTACTGTACTTCGACATCATCGGTCAGTGTGATGAATCCGTGGGCAAAGCCGCGCGGGATGAAGAGCTGCCGATAATTCTCCGCCGTGAGTTCCACGCCGACCCATTTGGCATACGTCGGTGAGCCGCGTCGAATGTCGACAGCAACGTCGAAGATTGCACCGTGCGAGACGCGCAGGAGTTTTGCCTGTGCCATGGGGTTCAGCTGATAATGCAGACCGCGCAGCGTCCCCTTCTGTGCAGAAAAGGAATGATTGTCCTGGACGAAGTCGACAAAGATCCCTGCATCCTCCATCTTCTTTTTCGACCAGCTCTCCATGAACCAGCCGCGTGCATCACCGAACACCTGCGGTTCGAGTATACGGACACCGGGAAGTGCCGTTTCAATTACGTTCATTTAACTGCTCCCCTATGCATCCTGAATCATGCGTTTCAGATAGATGCCGTACTCATTCTTTGCAAGGGGTTCGGCAAGGCGAAGCACCTGCTCGGCGTCGATGTACCCCATGCGGTAGGCGATCTCCTCAATGCAGGAAATCTTGAGTCCCTGCCGTGCCTGGATGGTCTGGACAAATGTCGCCGCCGACAGCAGGGACTCATGCGTTCCCGTGTCGAGCCACGCATAGCCGCGCCTCAGGCGCTCCACGCGAAGCTTGTTCATCGCAAGATATACCTTGTTCACGTCCGTAATCTCAAGCTCTCCACGCGCCGAAGGACGGATGCCGCGTGCGATCTCTACGATGTCGCTGTCATAGAAGTAAAGTCCCGTAACGGCGTAGTTTGATTTTGGTTCTTTGGGCTTTTCCTCGAGCGTGAGCGCATTCCCCACCGCATCGAAGGAGACGACACCATAGCGCTCTGGATCGGACACGTAGTATGCGAACACGGTTGCGCCGTCCTCGCTCTGCACAGCGCACTGCAGGACCTGAGCAAAGTCAGAACCATAGAATATGTTGTCACCGAGTACAAGTGCGCATCCCTCACCCGCGATAAAGTCCGCGCCGATGATAAATGCCTGTGCAAGTCCGTCCGGGCTCGGCTGCACGGCATACGAAATGGAAATGCCAAGCTGACTGCCGTCACCGAGCAGTTCCTTGTAGAGCGCGCTGTCGCTCGGCGTTGTAATGATGAGGATGTCCTT
This sequence comes from Selenomonas sp. oral taxon 892 str. F0426, assembly GCF_000468035.1. Taxonomy (GTDB): domain Bacteria; phylum Bacillota; class Negativicutes; order Selenomonadales; family Selenomonadaceae; genus Centipeda. The sequence continues at coordinate 372,232 of NZ_KI260539.1, read as the reverse complement.
GATGCCCGCGAGCATCAGCGTGCTCAACGGATAGTAGATCATCGGCTTGTCGTAGATCGGCATGAGCTGCTTTGATACGACCTTTGTCAGCGGGTAGAGCCGCGTGCCCGATCCTCCTGCGAGGATAATTCCCTTCTTGATCATCCCGTCACCTCTTCTGCGTTCTTGAAGAATTCTGTCTATCATTATATAATAATGTATCTATAAAATACAATGGCTTTCGTTCCAAGATATTTTTTGCATGAATGTTAGTAAGGAGATGTCATGAGTACGTCGGTGAATTTTTCTGTTGGTGACCCGTTCCCTATGCCCATACTGGCACAGGCGGACGGCGGGATGTTTCAGGTGGATCGGAACGGCATAATGTTCCTGCTCCAGCTCTCGCACACGGATGCCATCGCCGTCGAGGCGTTCCGTACGGGAGAAATTGAGTTTGCCCTGACAGAGGTCGACGGCATTCTCTTCCTTCTCTATCGCATTGACGGGATCTTCAAGGATGGTTGGGGCGATGCACCGCTCTCCCTCTCGCTCGTCAAGAAGGAATTGCTGCCGGATGAAAAGAGTCTCGTTGATCCGACGATCCATCTCTATCTCGTCGATACGAACTTAAAGATTCTGCTTGCGCAGCGAACGGCACATGTGCCCGAGGAGTTCGCAGAGATCATACGACAGAATGTACGTACACAAAAAGAAGAGCCTCTTTCGGCGCTTGCATTTCAAAAAAAGGTATCCGCTGTCTGGGCGAAGAAATCGTCCGCTGATCTGCGCGAGATGGCAGCTGCGGCACATACATTGCCGATGGCGCTTGAGAATACCAAACCACACTGAAAAAGGGATGTTGCACGAAGCTAGAAAACTTCGTGCAACATCCCTTTTTACGAAACGTAATACACGCGATTCGGGCGGCGTGCCGACGCCTTCGGCGGGTTGCCGTCCGGATAGCCAAGGGCGCAGTGCCCGATGCCGATGTATTCGCCTTCGATGCCGAGTTTTTTCAGCAGCGCCTGATAGGCAGGTTCCTCGAACTCCTCCTTCGCGCGGTTGATCCAGATCGTACCAAGTCCAAGTGCGTGCCCTGCAAGCATGAGATTTCCCATGACCAGGCTGCCGTCGTAGACGCCGTTTGGCCAGTCCTTCGGCGCGAGTACGATGAGGATGACAGGAGCGCCATAGAACGGGTCAAAGCCCTCCTTCCAGCCGCCGATACGGCAGTTGTCACGCATGATCTGCATTCTGAGGTCAGGATTCGTCACAGCAATGATGATCGGGGCCTGTTTCCCCTTGCCGTTTGCGGCATAAAGCCCCGCCTCGATCACCTCGTCGATGAGTGCCTGAGGCACCTCATCCGGCTTGAATTTTCGGATGCTGCGGCGTTCAATTATGTCTTTAATGGTGGTATTCATTGTGCCAGTCTCCTTGCAGTCAGCTCTTTTACGATGCGCGCGACGAGTGATGTCCGCGAAAACGGCGTGATGATATAGTAGCCGTCAATGTATGGCGCAATATCTTTTGCAATCTCAAGTGAAAGCTGCACGGCAAGTTCCTCTGCCGCCTCACGATCGAGTCCGTGATAGGCATTGATGATGCGCTCCTCGACATGAATCCCCGAGATCTCACTCTCCATAAAACGCGCGTTGCGCTCACTGACAACGGGCATGATGCCGCCTATGATAAGCGCCCCCGGCAAGGTATCGCGTGCCGTACGCAGATTCTCCTTTGCCCGTGCACTGAGGACGGGCTGTGTGAAGAATCCCGTCATCCCTGCCTCCATCTTCTTTTTTGCAAGCCCAAGCTGTGAAGGAAAATGTTGGGAATTGACGTTGAGTGCCCCGAAGATATGGAATGGCACGACATCGCCGCGCTCTCCGAGGTTCGTAATGAATGCGGACAGTTTGCGTGAGTTGAACTGATAGACACTCTTCACTTCATCGCGCTCTGCGGTTGGAATCGGATCCCCCGTAATTGCGATCATGTTGTGAATGCCCTCGGCGCTCAGGCCGAGGAGGATGGACTTGATTGCGTTGAGATTGCGGTCACGGCAGGTCATATGCGGAATCGGTTCGAGTCCGAGGCTGCGGTAAACACGCCCCGCAAGCATTGCCGCATCCATGCGGGCACGCGCAATAGGGTTGTCTGCAATTGTGATGGCATGAATACCCGCTGCCTGAAGTTCCAGCGCCCCCGCCATGAATTTATCTGCATTACCGGTCTCAGGTGGATCAAGCTCGACAGCGATGGGGATTTCCCCTGCTCTCAGTGCATCAAAGAACGGGCTGCGCGACGGTGCAAGTGCAGTACGCACCGCCCGTTCTTCCGCTTCTGCCGTGACACTTCCTTCGTCTCTCAATGCGCCGCAAAGAGCGCGGATGTGATCCGGCGTCGTACCGCAGCAGCCGCCGACGATGGATACACCGTCACCTACGATGGCGGCAAGCCCCTTGCCAAAATAATCCGGTGCGCTCTCATAAAAGGTACGCCCATCAACGACGATCGGATGGCCTGCATTGGGCATGAGAGAGAGCGGCAAGGAGCATGTGCCGAGGAGATGCACGAGTTCCTTCATCGACTGGACGCCGCTGACACAGTTGAAGCCAACAGCGTCAATGTAGCCACTCTCCACAGCCACACGAACAAGTTCCTCAACGAAGAAACCGTCGCGCGTATAGCCGCCGGGGAAGGCAGAGAAGGATGTCAGGACGAATGCATCAGGACAGACCTGCTTGATGTGTGCCGCTGTCTCGACCAGCCCCTCTGCGGAAGAGTTTGTCTCAAAGAGGAAGTGACGCGCGCCCGCCGCAAGGAAGGAGTCGGCCAGGAAGTAATACTCCTCGATGATGTCAGCAGGCGGCAGTCCCGTGACGGGGCCGATGTCGGCAAAGATATACGCGCCGAACGGCTCTGCCGCACGCGCGGCGATCTCGAAGCCCGTGTGCAGGATGCGCTCGACGAGCGCCGTATCCCCCTGATAGACAATGCGGTTCGCCGCAAAGGTGTTGGTCTTGATCGCCTGCGCACCCGCACGCAGATACTCTGTATGGATCTCCTCGACCACGATCGGAGTCTCGATGTTTGCGAGCTCCACGCCCTTGCCGCGCGTATGCGTCTTTTGGGCGTAATAGGTACCCATGCCGCCGTCAAAGATGAGCGGCTCTTTCTTTATATGTTCCCGTATATTCACGCGCTCCTGCTCCATATCCATAAGCCTCCTTGCTGTTTTTTACTATCCCAATACGCGGCGTGCGATCTCGACAATGCTGCGCGCATCTCCCGCGTAGTAGTCCGCGCCGATCTCCTTCGCATAGTCCTCGGTCAGCACAGCGCCGCCGACGACGGTCTCACAGGAATGCCCTGCCTCGTGCAGTGCCTCAATGGTCTTTTTCATCGCCGTGACCGTCGTCGTCATGAGCGCCGAAAGCCCGATCAGCCCGACCTGCTTTTCGATGGCGACCTCTACGACGCGCGTAATGGGTACGTCGCGCCCGAGGTCGATAATCTGGTAGCCGTAGTTCTCGAGGACGACCTTTACAATGTTCTTGCCGATGTCGTGGATGTCCCCCTCTACCGTGGCGAGGATGATCTTGCCCTTTGATACGCCCTGCCCTTCCTCGGCGAGGCGTACTTTAATGAGTTCAAGCCCCGCCGTTGCCGCATTCGCCGCATTGATGAGCTGCGGCAGGAAGATGATCTCCTTCTCGTAGCGGTCGCCCACGATGTCAAGCGCGGGGATGACCTTCTCCTGTATGATCTCCATCGGCGCCATCTCCGTGAGGAGTTTGCGCGTAATGCGCTCCGCATCGTCACTGAGTCCGCGAATGATCGCGTCCATCAGAGGATCGACCTCGCCCGCACTGTCCGCTGCGGCAGTCTGTACCGCTCCCGCCGCCTCATCGCCCGTAATGCCGAGTTCCTTGCGGCGGCGCATCTCTGCCTGCTCGGGAGCAAACCGCTCGATATATGCGGCGCAGTCCACATCCTCCCCCGACACCGCGCGGAAGGATACAACGGCATCCATGACGCCCTTCGTGTTCGGATTGATGATCGGGAAATCAAGTCCGACGTGCATCGCCTGAATGAGAAAGTTCTCCGTCATGTGTCCGCGCGCGGGCAGTCCGAACGAGATGTTGCTGACGCCGAGCGCACAGTGGAGTCCGAGGCGCTCATGAACCTCGCGCACTGCGCGCAGGGTCTCCATCGCCTGCTCCTGCTGTGCCGAGACGGTGAGTGTCAAACAGTCGATGATGATGTCCTCGCGGTCAAGGCCGTACTTTTCTGCCTCCGCGACAATGTGCTCAGCGATGGCAACGCGCTGTGCCGCCGTCTCTGGGAGTCCGCGCTCATCCATTGCGAGACCGAGCACTGCCGCGCCGTAGTGTTTCGCAAGCGGGAAGATGGCGTCCATGCGCTCGCGCTCGCCGCTGACCGAGTTGATGATGACGCGCCCGTTTGTCACGCGCAGCGCCGCCTCGATCACCTTTGGATTCGCCGAGTCAATCTGGAGCGGCAAGTCAACGACACTCTGTACCGCCTTGACAACGTACGGAATGATCTTTTCTTCGTCCACGCCCTGTGCGCCGACGTTGATGTCAAGCACCTGCGCCCCCGCCTCCTGCTGCGAGATGGCAAGTTTCTTGATGTAGCCGTAGTCCTCCTCAAGGAGCGCCTGTTGGAGGCGCTTCTTGCCCGTCGGGTTGATGCGCTCGCCGATGACGTTGAGCTTACCGTACTCCGCAACGCGCCCCGGGGAGGCGACCCCCTTGCGCTTCTTCCGCGCAGGGCGCTCCGACGCGCCGCCCGCGACAGCGGCCGAAAGCGCACGGATAAAGTCGGGCGTCGTGCCGCAGCAGCCGCCCATGATAACTGCACCGCGCTGTGCAAACGCTGTCATCTCGCGTCCGAAGTCCTCCGCTGTCATTTCGTACGCGCCCGTGCGCGGGTCAGGAAGTCCCGCGTTCGGCTTTACAATGATCGGCAGATCCGTCCACTCCATAAGCTCATCTACAATCGGGACAAGCTCCACGGGACCGAGCGAACAGTTGACGCCGAGCGCCGAAACACCGAGCGCGTCGAGCGTGACCGCAACGGACGGGACGGCAGCACCGAGGAAGGTGCGCCCGTTCTGCTCGAACGTCATCGTCACCCAGATTGGCAGCTTCGTATGCTCCTTTGCCGCCAGCACCGCCGCTTTGGCCTCGTAGAGGTCGGTCAGCGTCTCAAAGATCACAAGGTCGGCACCCGCCTCCTCGCCCGCAGTCACCATCTCGCGGAAAAGCTCATATGCATCCTCAAACGATAGCGTGCCGAGCGGCTCGACCAATTCCCCGATGGGGCCGATGTCGAGTGCAACGCGCACGCCCGTGACGCCGGAGTTCTCCGCAGCACGGCGTGCAGTCGCGACGTTCGCAGCGATCACCTCTGCTACCGTCTTTCCCGTGCCGACAAGCTTGTGTCCGTTTGCACCAAAGGTATTGCTGTAGATGACGCGGCTGCCCGCGGCGATGTAGTTGCGATGAACCTCCTCGATCACATCGGGATGCTCCATGCCGAAGAGTTCGGGGCGCTCCCCCGGCGCAAGCCCGCGAGCCTGCAGCTCCGTTCCCATGCCCCCGTCCAGTATAATGATATCGTTCATTCCATATCTCCCATATTTTTTCATACCGTTATTGTGTTTTTGCCCCTTCCCTGCACCTGCGTCCCGCCTTGCGGAACGGACAGTTGCGGAACATGAGGCAGTGCTCGCAGTCCGGCGGCCGATGCGGCTGCGGCGTGCGCGCAATCCCCATGATCGCCGTCACGGACTTGCGCGGCACCATGATCGTTGTCGGCGTCAGCGAGACACCAACACGCCGCGTCATGTCGAGCAGCGCAAAGAATTTCGGCTGCTCCGTGATCGGTAGGTCGCCGTAGCCGGGGCTGAACCGATCTGTCAGATAGCGCCCCTCCGCCTCGACGGCGGTGCGCATATCGCTCTCGAAGTTGTTGCATATATTCTCGATCGCCGTACTCGCACATGCGTCCATGATCACGGAGTCAGCGGCATTCGTCACCTCATAGCGCATCATCAGCCGCTCGACACCAGGGCCGAGCGTTGCTCCGAAGAGCACAGCCTCCTCACATGGTGCGAGCATCTGCGGGATATCCTTGCCCGCAAATGTAACACCGAGCACGGCACCGTCCACAAGAGGTGCCTGCCGATACGTGAGGCGCGGTGTCGCTGCGGCGAGCACCTCGTCCGTACAGCGCTTGATCTGCGCCGCAATCTCCTCCGTCAGTTCCTGTCCGCGGAATCCAAGGTACTTCAAGATTTCGTTCATATTCAGCGTCGTAAAACGCGGTTCAAACATAGCCTCTCCTATTTCATTGTCAAAGTACTAATACACAGGATAAGAGATTATATCACATTCGAGCAGTCCTCACAAATACACTTTTGTCATATTACAATATGTATGCTATAATACTGCCCTGTCTTTTTCTTTTTCAAGGGGGAAATGGAATGATCAAAGAAGCGATCAAAAAGATCGTAGACAAGCAGGATCTTGGCTACGATGAGGCATATGCCGTCATGAATGAAATCATGTCAGGCGAGACCTCTGCGGTCGAGAACGCCGCCTATCTTGCCGCGCTCTCCACGAAGAGCAGCGGCATGGAGACCATCGCAGAGATCTCCGGATCTGCTGCCGCCATGCGTGCGCACGCAGAACTCGTCGAGCATGACATGGAGGTCATCGACATCGTCGGTACGGGCGGCGACCACTCGGGCAGCATCAACGTCTCAACCACTGCCTCGTTCCTTGCGGCGGCGGCAGGACTCAAGGTCTGCAAGCACGGCAACCGCGCGGCATCCTCGAAGAGCGGCACAGCAGACTGTCTCGAGGCGCTCGGTGTGAACATCGATCAGCCGCCCGCAAAGGTACGCGAGGAGCTCAGCGCTGTCGGCATGGCCTTTCTCTTTGCTCAGCGCTATCATCAGTCGATGAAGCACGTCGGCGCAATTCGCCGCGAACTCGGCATTCGTACGGTATTCAATATCCTGGGACCGCTCACGAACCCCTCACGCCCTGCCTATATGCTCCTGGGTGTCTACGGCGAGCATTTGCTCCGCCCGCTCGCAAAGGTACTGCCGGATCTCGGAATCAAGCGTGCGCTCATCGTCCACGGCACGGACGGCATGGACGAGATCTCCATCGGTGCACCGACCCTCGTACGCGAAATTGCAAACGGCACGGAGAGCGCCTACGAGATCTGCCCCGAGGACTTCGGCATGGTACCTGCATCCAAAGACGCGATCCGCGGGGGCACTCCCGAGGAGAACGCAGCCGTTACACGCGGCATTCTCGCAGGCGAAATCACAGACGCACGTGCCGACATCTGCCTGATGAACGCTGGAGCTGCAATCTACATCGGCGGCGCGGCATCCTCCATCGCGGACGGCATTGCGGCAGCACGTCAGAGCATTGCGGATGGTACGGCACTCAAGAAACTTGAGGATTTCATCAAGATCTCTCTTTAAATCGAAAGGAGTTTGCATCTATGCAGACACTTGAACAACTCAGCAATTTCGTCTCCCGCTACATGGCATTATTCGTTATCCTCATCGCGGGTATTTCACTCTTTCAGCCGTGGACGTTTATTTGGACGGTTCCCTGGATCACAATTCTGCTCGGCATCGTCATGTTCGGCATGGGTATGACACTGCAGTTTGAGGACTTTAAGCTCGTCCTGCAGCGTCCGCGCGATGTATTTATCGGAACGGTCGCGCAGTTCGGCATCATGCCGCTGCTCGCGTGGGGCCTGGCACACGCATTCTCCCTCCCGCCTGAGCTCGCAGCGGGCGTCATCCTCGTCGGCACCTGTCCCGGCGGCACCTCATCGAACGTCATGACCTATCTCGCACGCGGCGATGTCGCGCTCTCCGTCTCCATGACGATGGCCTCCACCATCCTCGCCCCCTTTATGACCCCGCTCCTCACACTCTGGCTGGCAGGTCAGTGGATTGACATTCCGGCAGAGAAGATGATGATCTCCATCGCACAGGTCGTCATCGCGCCGATCTTCCTCGGCATCCTCATCAACCATTTCTTTGCGCGTCCCGTACAAAAAGTTGTCAAGGTGCTCCCGCTCATCTCGGTCGTTGCCATTGTCCTCATCGTGGGCGGCGTCGTCTCGGCAAACGCAGGGCGCATCATCGAGACAGGTGCACTCATCATGGTTGTCGTCATGTGCCATAATCTCCTTGGCTACACGCTTGGCTTTGTCGTTGCAAAAGCACTTCGCATGGATATTGCAAAGGTCAAAGCAGTCTCCATCGAGGTCGGCATGCAGAACTCAGGACTTGCGACCTCCCTCGCCCTCCTGCACTTCGGTGCGGCAGCGGCAATTCCGGGTGCACTCTTCAGTGTATGGCATAATATCTCGGGATCGCTTGCCGCGAACTATCTGTCCAGTCGTATGAAAAAACCGAACGAGTAAAAGTTCCCTGCAGCTCCTCCAAAAAAATCTAGGACGTTTGGAGGAGTTTTTTTATTTATATTGAATTAAATTATATACCGAGGGAAACAATCCTTGCTTCCACGTTATTGGATACAGGTTGTCAGGGCCGTTTGTGCGTATTATCAAAAGAGGTGACGGAATGAAATTAAAGACGAAAATGCTCCTGTGGATCGGAACTCCACTCGTCGTGATTTTTACCGCGATGGCAGTGTTCTCCTACTGGGAAGCGAGCAACATGATTGAGAAGGCAACGGAACGCGAGATGCGTGCGCTCTCGGAGTTCCACGCCGAGGAGGTCGACCGCATGGTCGAGGGACCGAAGGGGATCCTCGAGGGTATCGGCCGTGTATGGTCGACGAATATACCGACGGATGAGCGTTTTCTTGAAACAGCCAAGGACTTCACCTCACGTCCGGACATTGATTCCATCTATATGGGTTTCCCGCGCGAGACAAACCGCCCCTTCCTCTACAGTGAGGAGGGTATCGTACCGCTTAATGAGTTCGACGCAACGAGCCGTCCGTGGTACAAACTCGCAGAATCCAAGGAGGGCGTGCAGCTCAACGAGGTCTCCACGAACGAACGCACCGGCAAGGCGACGCTTGCCTTGAGCCGCGCCATCCGTCACGAAGGACAGCTGCTTGCCGTGATGGGGCTCGAGACCAATTTCTCCGACATTCAGAATATCGTCGCAAAGATCAAGATCCGCGAGCATGGCGCGGCCTTCCTGCTCGATGAGGATGGTCGCTTCATCTACCACTCTGCTCTCGGACTCAACGACAATGTGCACGCACAGGGCGAGGAAGACGCGCGTCGCCTTCTCTCAAAGACGCCTATTTTCTTTACCAACACATATGCAGGTGTTGAGAATTACTACGCAGTCCATCCAGTCGGCACAACGGGCTGGTCACTCGTCCTTTTTGTCCCGAAGGATGAGGTGCTTGCTGATGTAAATAACCTCAAATGGACGATGATCATTGGACTCCTCGTCTCCCTCGCCCTTATTGGCAGTCTGCTCTATAAGATTGCCGACTCGATTGCAGGCCCTCTTGAGAATATGGCAGGTGCGGCGCAGGAGGTGGCAAAGGGTAATCTTGCCATCGTCCCGCCCCAAATGGATCGCGACGATGAGATCGGACAGCTCCACAACTCCCTGCTCACGATGGTCAAAAATCTGCGTGAACTGATTCAGAAGACGGCGCAGACCTCCGAGCAGCTTGCTGCCGCATCGGAAGAGCTCACCGCATCTGCGGATCAGTCGGCACAAGGTGCACAGAGTGCAGCCGAGGCCATCGTCAAGATTACAGGCAGTACGGTGGAGCAGAATGAGGTGGTTGATCAGTCGTTCAAAACGGTGGATGGCATTACTCACGCAATCAACGAGATCACAGCGGGCATTTCGGATGTCTCCGCTGCAACCCACCGCGCTTCAACTGCAACGGTTGAGGGCCAGCAGGGGCTGAGCGTTGCAGTAAAGGGCATGAGTATCCTAGATCAGAGTGCGAAGGATGTCTCCGGAGCGGTCACGGCTCTCTACGAGAGTTCCAAGCGCATCTCTGAGATTGTTGAAATGATCACCGAGATTGCGGGACAGACGAACCTTCTCGCCCTCAATGCCGCTATTGAAGCAGCGCGTGCGGGAGAACAGGGCCGCGGATTTGCTGTCGTTGCCGAGGAGGTCAGAAAGCTTGCCGAGCAGTCCGAAACTGCCGCACAGGAGATCACTGGGCTGATCACCGAGAATGCGAACCGCATTGAGGACACGTTTAAGGTCATGCAGGAGCAGAAGGAACATGTCGGTGAGGGCGTCAAGCAAGTCAATCAGGCAGGTGAACAGTTTGACCGCATCGCAGACGTTGTAAACGAGCTCACTGAGAAGGTGGATGCGATCCTGAAGAATACTGAGGGCATTAAGGCGGGCAGCGAACATATGATGAGCTCAGTCGAAGCTGTCCAGAAGGTCTCGAATGCCGTCCATACGGAGGCGGAGAATGTCTCTGCTGTCTCCGAACAGCAGGCAGCCTCCATGCAGGAGATCGCTGCTTCCAGTCAGACCCTTGCACAGCTTGCGCAGGATCTGCAGCGCATTGTCGGAGGCTTCAAGCTTTAAATACTGTCTGATAAATTCAGTTCTGACAGACTTCATTTTATCAGCGATTCCTTCAGATAAAACAGAAGACAAAAGGGGCTGCCCCAATGGGGCAGCCCCTTCTCTATGCTCCGATCCCCTGCAGGAGTCGGATTAGTGGTTAAACATATTGCGCAGTGCCTGCTTGTTAACCTCGCGGTTGAGCTGGGCGAGATGCTGCGTGAGCTTGATGCTCTTCGGGCATACACGCTCACAGTTCTGGCTGTTGCCGCAGCTCGTGATGCCGCCCTTTTCCATCAGCGCATTGAGACGCTTCGGCGCATCGAACTTTCCGAGCGGATGGAGGTTGAAGAGCAGTGTCTGTGCCGTCGGTGCAGGACCGATGAAGTCTGACTGCGGGCCGACGTTCGGGCACGCCTCGAGGCAGCAGCCGCAGGTCATGCAGTGTGACAGCTCGTAGCATGTCTCCGCCGTGTACGGGTTCTGGATGGGGGCATCCTTATTGTCCCAGGTACCGTCAACCTCAATCCAGCCATGTATACGCTTGAGGCTCTCGAACATAACCGATCGGTCGATGAGAAGGTCACGGATGACCGGGAATGTCCGCGCCGGCTGGAGACGGATTGGCTGTGATAGATGATCCACCAGCGCACAGCACGCCTGCTGTGCACGGCCATTGATGACCATCATGCATGCTCCGCATACCTTCTCCAGGCAGTTGCACTCCCAAACTGGAGGCGGGACACGCTTGCCGTCCACCGTCACGGGGTTTTTCTGAATCTCCATAAGAGCCGCAACCACATTAAGACCGAGGCGATAGTCGACCTCGAACTCCTGCGTATAGGGGTTCTCGTTCGGTCCATCCTGACGCTCGATGATAAAACGAACTTTTTTCTGTTCTGCCATGACTTCTATCCTCCCTTACTCCTTCTTGGCAACTGCGTAGTTACGCGCACGCGCCTTGATGAGTGAATGCTCGAAATCCATGTAGCTGATGATTGGCTCCTCCGTCTGCGGATCGTAATCCACGATGGAGGTCTTCATGAAACGTTCATCATCGCGTCCGTAGAACATCAGCTCACCGTCGGCATCCGTCATACGCTCGCCCTTATCGTCGAGGAGGATCTTCGCATGTGCACCGCGGCTCTCATCACGTGCACGTGCTGCCTTCGTAACCGCCATCGCATAGAGGATCATGTTGCGCAGCTGACGTACGAACATCGCCTCCTGGTTTGCCCATGTGCCGTGGTCGGTCACGCCGATGTCGTCCCAGCGCTTCAGAATCCCCTTGAGCTTTTCAAGGCAGATGTCGAGGCCCTTGTTGTCGCGTTCAATGGAGACGTAGTCATACATAATCTCGCCCATCTCCTGATGGAGCTTATGCGCATTCTCAGAACCCGTCATATTGCGGATCTTGTCGAACTCTGCAACGCATTCCTTGCGCGCTGCCTCGAGTTCTTCCTCCGTGAGCGCCGCACCAAGTTCGCCGCTGCGCGCCCAGCGGAGCGACTCAGGTCCTGCGACGTAGCCGGAGTAGCTTGCCGAGAGGAGGGAGTTCGCGCCCAGGCGGTTCGCGCCGTGGTACTGGTGATCGCACTCACCCGCCGCCATGAGACCGGGGATGTTCGTGTGGTGCATACGGTCGACCCAGATGCCGCCCATCGAGTAGTGCACGGACGGGAAGATCTCCATCGGCACCTTGCGCGGATCCTGACCGACAAACTCGGAGTACATCTCGAGAATGCCGCCGAGCTTGTGCTCAAGGTAGTCCGCAGGGATGTGCGAGAGGTCGAGGTAGACGCGGCGGTCGTTGTTGACACCGAGCCCCATGTGCACGCAGACCTTGAAGATCGCGCGTGAGGCAACGTCACGCGGAACGAGGTTGCCGTATGCGGGGTACATCTCCTCAAGGAAGTACCAAGGCTTGCCGTCCTTGTACGTCCAAACGCGTCCGCCCTCACCGCGGCACGCCTCGGACATGAGACGGTTCTTATCCGATCCGGGGATTGCGGTCGGATGGATCTGGATGAACTCGGGGTTGCCGATGTGCGCGCCCTGCTGGTATGCAGAGGAGACAGCCGAGCCGTTGCAGATCGTGGACGCTGTGCAGCGGCCGAACACCTGTCCGGGGCCGCCCGTCGCGAGGATGACGACATCCGCAGGGAATGCCTTGATCTCGTTTGAGTTCATGTTCTGTGCGACCAGACCGCGGACGATGCCGTCCTTGTTCTTGATCGCGCGGATGTATTCCCAGAACTCGTATTTCGTGATCTTGCCCTTGACCTCCCAACGGCGCACCTGCTCGTCGAGTGCATAGAGAAGCTGCTGCCCCGTCGTAGAACCGGCAAAGACCGTGCGCTTATTCTTCTGTCCGCCGAAGTTGCGGAGATCGAGCACGCCCTCGGGTGTGCGGTTGAACGGAACGCCCATGCGGTCAAACATCTTGACCAGGCGCGGCGCCGCCTCAACCATGCCCTTGACGGCAAGCTGGTCAGCGAGGAAGTCGCCGCCGTAGACGGTATCGTCGAAGTGCTCATAGACGCTGTCGTGCTCGCCCTTCGTATCCATGCAGGCGTTCATGCCGCCCTGCGCGCAGAGCGAGTGAGAGCGCTTCACCGGGCAATAGGAAAAGAGGTCGACCTTGCCGCCGCCCTCGCAGATCTTCAGCGCAGCGAGAAGCCCCGCCAGACCGCCGCCGATGATCGCAATGTTATTTTCTGGTACTTTAGCCATTCTTACTCTCCTTTGCTGCGCTTCTTACATGAAATAGCTGCCCATGAAGGCGAGCGTAACAAGACTCATCAGCGTGCAGAGACCCATCGACAGCGCGTTGATCACTGACTGTGCGCGCGGGCCCTTCGCAATGCCCCACGTCATGCAGAACGTCGAGATGCCGTTGCAGAAATGGAAGATCGCGGCAATCATGCCGAGCGTATAAAGTACGGTATGGAGGATTGCATAATCGCCGGACACAAAGTAGGTGTAAAGCAGGTCATAGTTGATATGAGTTCCCATGACGCCCTTTTCCCACACGCGCATATAGCCAACGTGCCAGATGAGGAAGGGGATGAGCAGCCATGCCGTATAGCGCTGCACGGCAAACTGCCAGTTGCGGATGTAGCCATAATTGCCGGGATTGTTCTTCGCCTGCGCTGCAATATAGATGCCATAGACCGCGTGGAAAAGAATCGGCACGGCGATGGCAAAAATCTCGAGCGCGTAGAACACGGGGCGCGGGATGAGATCCATCATGGCAAGCGCATCATTGAAGGCTTTTGCCCCCTGAAGCACAGTCGAATTCGTAAAGATGTGCTCGAAGAGGAACACACCAATGATAACGAGTCCGACCAATGAGTGCAGCCGCCGCATGTAAAAGGTTGTGTGGAACATTTCATACCTCCTGAAATATATAGACCTTTGGATATGCTGCCCCGAACGCTGTTTGGAACAGCCCCGCGATGATTTGTCATGCGCCAAACCATCGGTATGAACACTCTAGTTAAGGAAGCACTGATAAATTCAGCCGCACCATCTTAGCGCATCTTTTTTGCCCGCTTTTCGTTAGCAAATCCTCCACATAGCTTTGGCTATGCGTCCGGTTTGCTGCCTCAATCGGACGAAAAAATCTACGCCAATCTGACGGACTTCATTTTATCAGCGATTCCTTAGAGTTTGCGGTAGGGTTTCTGCCCCATTTCATAGAAGTTGTTGCCCTCAGAGTCAATGACGACGATGCAGGGGAAGTCCTCGACCGTCAGCTTTGCAACCGCCTCAGGTCCAAGTTCGGGATAGCCTACGACTTCGTACTTCTTCACGGATTTCGCGATGAGCGCAGCAGCGCCGCCGACGGCGGCAAAATAGGTGACGCCGTTCTTCTTCATCGACTCCACGACCGCAGCCGAGCGCGACCCCTTGCCCACCATGCCTTTGATGCCCTGCTCAAGCATCGTCGGTGTGTAGGCATCCATGCGGCCGGAGGTCGTCGGACCTGCCGAGCCGATCGGATCGCCTGGCTTCGCCGGCGTCGGTCCGAGGTAGTAGACAATCTGATCCTGCCAGTCAACCGGCAGAGGCTCTCCCTTTGCGAGTGCCTCTGTCATCGCCTTGTGTGCCGCATCGCGTGCGCTGATGATCGTGCCCGTGATGAGAACGCTGTCGCCTGCCTTGAGCTTACGCGACATTTCCTCCGTGAACGGAGTCGTAATACGGATACTTTCCGCCATGAGTATTCCTCCCTAACAATAATACACAGGAACTGCTGTTACAGGACGCGATGTGCATGCCGAAGTGCATGGCAGCAAATCGTCACCGCAACTGGGAGGCCCGCAATATGCGTTGCGCCCCACTCAATGTTCACGGCAAGCGCGGTCGTCGTTCCGCCAAGCTGCGGTCCGATGCCCGTCTTGTTCACCATTTCGAGAATCTCCTCCTCGAGCTTTGCATACTCGGGCATGGAGTGGCGCTGGTCGATGGGACGCGTGAGTGCCTTCTTCGAGAGGAGTGCCGCCTGATCCATCGTACCGCCGATGCCGACACCGATGACCTCGGGCGGGCACGGGTTCGGACCTGCGTGCTGGACGATCTCCATGACCGCCTTCTTCACGCCCTCCACACCGTCGGCAGGAACGAGCATCTTGACACCGGACTTGTTTTCCGAACCAAATCCCTTCGGCGCAATCGTGATGCTGAGCTTGTCCCCCGCGACAATCTTCGTGTAGATAACACCCGGCGTATTGTTCTGCGTGTTCTTGCGGTTGAAGAGAGGCTCTGCAACGACCGACTTGCGCAGATAGCCCTCCGTGTACCCCTTCGCGATGCCCTCATTGATCGCATCCTCAAGGAGTCCATCCGTGATATGGAGATCCTGCCCAATCTCCACAAACACGATCGTCATGCCCGTATCCTGGCAGTAGGGACGATCCTCTTCGCGTGCGATCTCAGCGTTGCGAATGATCTGATCCAAAACGACCCTTCCTACGGGTGACTCCTCCGTCTCTCGTCCCTTTTTGAGCCCCTCGTAGACATCATTCGGGAGATAGTACGCCGCTTCTTTGCACATCTCGGCGACGTTCTCCGTGATTGCTTTTGCGCTTAGCTCTCGCAAAATAATCCCTCCTATAAATATAACTTATACACAGGTTAGTTAGACTATATCATATTTTTTTCATGCTTTCAAGTCTTTCAAACATGGTGCAAAGCCTTGAAAAAATTGAATACAATTCAAATTGGGAATGATATTCACACGATAAAACAATCTATTATTATTAACTTATATACAATTATTTATACCGAATTCTCCGTTTATTATCTTTATTGTTTTTATAAATTTTATAATAGAACATTAAAAATCCATATCGCAGGATATGGATTTGCTATGCATTCTCATTATGAAATTTTTCTATTTGGTACCAAACTTTAGCCTATGCTCAGATACGGATGAGGGTCACCGCTGGTTTTTCATCCTCGCTGAGCTCCACAAGCATAAATGAGCCACGCCGCTCATCGCGTGGCCGTGCAATACTGCCGGGATTGAGAACTGTAATATCTCCGCGCTCCTCAAGTGCAATATGCGTATGTCCATATACCGCAATATCTGCCCCCGACTCGCGTGCCGCCTCCGCAAGCATCGCCGTGTCAAAGCGTACGTTGAAGAGATGCCCGTGCGTCAGGAAGATACGGTGCCCGGCGATCTCAACAACGGTCTCGTCATACACGCCCTCCATATGAAAATCGCAGTTTCCAAGTACACGTACCACGGGCTTTCCCGTCATTTCCTCCAGAACATCTGCATCTGGCGCAAAGTCCCCGGCGTGCAGCCACATCTCTGCATCCGCTGCACCGAATGCAGAGAGCATATCCTCAAATACACGGACATCACCGTGACTGTCACTGACGATTCCGATCTTCATAATGCCTCCGCCAACATTTTCTTCATCATATCAAGTGCCGCACCACGGTGACTGATCGTGTGCTTTTCCGCACGCGACAATTCTGCCATGGATCTCCCGTCTGCACGATAGAAATGCGGATCGTATCCGAACCCCTCTGTACCGCGTGCCTCTGGACGAATAAAGCCGGCACATGTTCCCTCTGCACCGAGCTCGCGGCCATCCTCAAGAACGAGTACGAGCGCGCAATGATAGGCGGCAGCAGCATTCTCTGTCCCTTGCGCTCGTATCTCCGCGATCAGCTTCGTATTATTCGCTGCATCATCTCCATGCACGCCTGCATAGCGCGCTGAGTAGACGCCGGGCGCGCCGCCGAGGACCTCGACCGTAAGGCCTGAGTCATCAGCAAGCGCTGCAAGGCCCGTCTGTGTACGATAGTAATGGGCCTTAATACGCGCATTTTCGAGGAAGGTCTCCCCATCCTCCACAGGCTCTTCGATTTCTCCGGCATCCGGCAGGACTTCTCGTATGCGGGAGAGTGGGACAAGGCGCACGGGCAGTCCCTCGAAGGCCTTCTCCATCTCACGCACCTTCCCCGCATTCGATGTCGCAATAAGGATGATCTTTTTTTCCATATTACCCCTCCCGTCCCGGCAGCCACGACAGGATCCCGCCAAGTGCCGCCTTCTGATGGTCGATGAGCTCACGTATTCCGCGTTCACCAAGATCTAAAAGAGCATTCATCTCTGTGCGTGAAAATGACCGTCCCTCGCCCGTTCCCTGCACTTCAACGAACTCCCCTGCTCCCGTCATAACGAGATTCATATCAACCATGGCAGAGGAGTCCTCCTCATAGCAGATATCGAGGAGAGGCATACTCTCAGCATCGATGCCAACACTGACCGCTGCCACATAATCACGAACGGGGAAAACCCCGCTCTTCGTATAGAAGCTCGCACACGCCTCAACAAGCGCAACGAATGCACCTGTGATCGATGCCGTCCGTGTTCCGCCGTCCGCCTGCAGCACATCGCAGTCAATGTGGATTGTGCGCTCACCAAGGGCCTTCATGTCGACGACCGCACGCAGGGCACGTCCGATGAGGCGCTGAATCTCCTGTGTGCGCCCAGACTGGTGTCCGCGCACGGCCTCACGCGCCGTGCGCTCGGATCCAGCACCGGGCAGCATCGAGTACTCCGCCGTCACCCAGCCAGTCCCCGAGCCTTTTAAAAAGAACGGCACACGCTCCTCCACACTCGCTGCACAAAGGACGCGTGTATGTCCTGTCTCAATAAGCGCTGAACCTGCAGGATATCGTTGATAACCGCGCTCAATCCGCACGGGACGCAGCTGATCAGGACGCCTCAGATCTCTTCTTGGCATGAAATTTTCTCCTTTGGAAGTTTATGCAGAGTCCCCTATCGACTCGCTTTTCCCGCCGCCTCCCCGCTTCGGCGGGGAAAGCTAATATGCCGTAATGCAAAGCCTCCCCCATCGAAATGAGGGAGGGGGCCATGCGCAGCATGGTGGAAGGGGGGGACCTAACTTACACCCGATGACTTTCCTGATACTGCCGATAGTTCTTGATGATGCAGATCGGTGTTTTCTGTGAGGCGTTGCCGAACGGATTATCAAGCAGCAGCTGTGCTGCAAGTTCGCCGTTGACCCCATCTGATACACCGACTACGCGCGAACGCTTGAGATCATTCACATCAGCAATCATCCCGCCGAACGCACCGACACGGTCACGAATACGTGCGGCAACCTGATCCGGCTCGGCAGGTCCGTAGACGATCACCTTGTCGAACGGCGGCATCGTGCCTGTCACATCGTCGATGAGCGCCGCCTCCTTGCCCCCCCACTGGTAAAAAAGTCCGCTCTTGCCGACGAGTTTACCGAGGAATCCTGCAAACAGTGCGAACAGGACACGCCACTTTCCCTCTACATCCATCAGCGCCTGCATGCCGTGGGGGCTTGCAAGACTGCCGTAATCGGGGATGAAGCGGCACGCAAAGCGTGCAGCACCCGAGATGTTCAGCTCCTCTGGGCGTGCTATCCGCCCCTGCGTCACTGCAACCACGCTCTCGGCACAGCAGACGAGGTCATCCGCTGTGACCCGTGCTCCTGCATAGTATTCGATGGCATCCACAATGTCGTCCGCATCCGTCAGGATCCGCGTTGGAACGGGAAGAATCTCCACCTCAGCCATTCTTCCTTCCCCCTTCCTCGACGAGCGCAACGCCCGCAAGTGCAGCGATCTCTGCTGCCGTAATCTTCAGCATGATTTTCGAGTAATGCGCCGGAATGCGGCCCGTCTCCTGATAGATGAGATCCATCCGGAAATCCGGCATATGTGCAATCGCTTCTTCCAAATTGTTGCCTTTGCGGCCCTCGATGGAGAGCTTGAGAACAAGGTCGATGCACTCACGCTTTTGAATGAGCACCGCCTCGAAGTAGTCGTCCTCGCGCGGCGCCCCCGCAAGCTCCACCTTGCCGCGCACAAGTGCTCCATCATACTGTTCATAGGGCAGCTGCACACGCAAAATTGCGTCCATGATCGTCGCGCACTGCTTCCCCTCATTTGCAAAGGGGATCGTCGCACCGATCACAAGCCGCTCATCGGTACGCTCAACGACAGAGTATGCTGTCATCTCCTCCGTTTTCGGCACGATCTTCTCCGTGCCGAGATAGGCAAAAAGTACACGCCGCCCAATCTCCTCGACAATGAGGATGACGACGAGTAAGTGTATCCACCATCCAAGTTCAGATCCCAATGTCCCGTCCCTCTTTCTCCTGTATCATTGCCGCTTCGAGCGGCTCATAAAACTCCTTTGGCAGACGCGTGATACGCCCCGTCTCGCGTACGGTGAATACGTTCTCGGAGAAACCTGTCACGAGAACCGTCTCCTGCGCATTTAGAACACGATACGAAAAGGCCATCTTCGCTTTGGTCAGTGCCGTCGCAGTCGTCTCAATGATGAGATCATCATCGAAATGCCCCGGTGCATGAAACTGAGCACCTACCTTCGTGATGGGAAACACATAGCCGGCCTCCATCAGTGCGCCGAGCGTAATGCCAATACGGCGCAGGTAGGCCACCCGCCCAATTTCAAACCAGCGAATGTAGTTCGCATGGTGTACGACCTCCATCGCATCCGTATCGTAAAAATTCACCCGATGTTCAACCCTAATCGGCATGAATGCTCCCTTCCTTCAAACAATCTGCTCCATGCGCGCGGCTCGCGCAAGATAGCTCTCGATACGCGCCAGGGCTTCCTGTCCCGCCATCGGACGACCGGACTCAAAAAACTCACAGGGTGCCATCTCCGTACCTGCGGCCGCCGTCGTAAGGCCTGTACGCCGCGCAAGCTCTTCTACCGTGCCTTCGTTTCCATCCACAAAGCCCATTGTCTTCGGCAAAAGTCTGCGCATGGTGTCCTTGAAATAGTTAAAATGCGTGCAGCCAAGCACGATGGCGGAATATTTGCTGAGTTCATAAGGTGAAAGCGTATTCCATAGATACTCCTCCACGCGCGCAGACGAGAACTCTCGACTTTCTGCAAACTCTACGAGGCCTGGCAGCGCAAGGAGATCGACAAGCCCCTTTGTATCATAGTCCGATAGGAGACGACGCAGCTTCTCCCCATTGACCGTAATCGGCGTTGCCGTCACGAGCACACGCCGATCTGGGTCCTGTGCAAGAGCCTTCTTTACGGCCGGCTCCATGCCGATGATCGGCACATCGTACAGCTGCCGCATCTCCTCCACTGCGACGGAGGTCGCCGTATTACAAGCGACAACGACAGCATCCGCCTTCTGTCGCTCGACGAGAAAGCGAAAGGCCTCCCGTACATAACCGCGAACGGCAGAAACGGACTTCGTTCCATAGGGAACATGATCGCGGTCGGCAAAGAACAGAAACTCCTCGGATGGCAGTACGCGGCGTGCATGACTGAGAACCGTCAGTCCGCCAATCCCCGAATCAAACAGAGCAATGCGCATACAGACATCTCCTCCACTGCGCCGAATCATACGGATCTATTATAGCAACTTCTTCCATCTTTGACAAACGGCTTCATTCCCTGTTATAATTATTGTATTGAAATTTTATAATATTTTATTTTTTTGATAGGAAATCCTTACAGATGAAACACCGTCTTAAAAAACACGAATACATTCTTGTCGCATCCATGCTCTTTGGGATGGTTTTTGGCGCCGGCAATCTTATCTTCCCCGCGTCCATGGGGCAGGCTGCCGGAGCGTCGATGCTGCCGGCACTCATTGGCTTCTGCATCACAGGAGTAGGGCTGCCGCTCCTCGGTATCGCAGCGATCAGCATTACAGAGAGTGAAAGTCTATTTGACATTGGAATGAAGATCGACCAACGCTTTGCCTATGCGTTCACCTGTGCCCTCTATCTCTGCATTGGTCCTTTCTTTGCAATTCCGCGCACCGCCACAGTCTCTTTTCAAGTGGGCGCTGCCCCCTTTGTCCCGCTCGAGGGACAGCCATTGGGACTGTTCAGTTTTACGTTGATTTTTTTTGCCATTGTACTCTACTTCTCCCTGCGCCCCTCAGGCATCCTCATCTGGATTGGAAAGGTACTCAACCCGCTCTTTTTGCTCTTTCTCGGCATTCTGATTGTCACTGCCGTACTCAATCCGATGGGTACGGTGTGGGACGTAGAACCGACAAACGCATATACAGAACATGCCTTCTTTACGGGGCTGATCGAGGGCTACAACACGATGGATGTGCTCGCCGCACTCGCGTTTGGCAACATCCTAGTCAATGCGATCAAGCGTCTGGGGCTGTCCGATCCAAGGGATCTCTCCTACAGCACGATTGTATCCGGCACATTCAGTACTGCGCTGATGGCATTCATCTACTTTGCGCTCACGTATATCGGTGCGCAAAGCCGTGCTGTCTATGGCATTGACGCGAACGGCGGCGACATACTCGCCCATATCGCTGCACATTACTTTGGTGCATTTGGCGGTGTACTGCTCGGCATTACGATCACCTGTGCCTGTCTCAAAACAGCCCTTGGGCTTGTCACGGCATGCAGTACGACGTTCTCCGAACTCTTTCCAAACTCCCTCTCCTATGCGAAATATGCTGTACTCTTTTCCGTCTTCTCCTTCGTGGTCTCAAATGTCGGTCTCAGTCGCATCATTGCATACGCACTGCCTGTGCTCTATTTTCTTTACCCTATTTCCATCGTTCTGATTGCCCTCTGCCTTATCGAGGGCATGGTTGGCTATCATCGACCGCTCTACGTATGTTCCATGATCGGCACCGCGCCAGCAGCAGCATTCGACTTCCTGCGTGCGCTCCCTGCGGGGCTGCACGAGGCACTCCCTGCGATCCAATCGATCTATTCTGTCGGCGACACTCTCCCACTTGCCGCTATTGGCATGGGCTGGGTGCTCCCTGCTCTTGCTGGGCTCATCATCGGAGGACTCATCCTCGCATGTCAGAGGGTTGACAGCGCGGCTTAATTTTTGATAGAATAAATCCTGCTGAACACGGAGAGGTGTCCGAGTGGTTTAAGGAGCCGGTCTTGAAAACCGGTGATGCGGCAACGCACCGTGGGTTCGAATCCCACCCTCTCCGCCATACTTTGAAACTTAAAAGAGACTGTTACACGAATGTAGCAGTCTCTTTTTTGTCCCCCTTCCACCGCTTGCGCGGTCCCCCTTCCCCGTCATACGGGGAAGGCTGAAGGTTTTACAGCGTCCCAAAGATACGGTCACCTGCATCGCCGAGTCCGGGTACAATGTAGCCGTGCTCATTGAGACATTTGTCCACGGCAGCAACGTAGATCGGCACATCCGGATGGTCGGCAGCTACGCGCCGAATCCCCTCGGGCGCCGACACGAGGCACATGAGGATGATGTTCTTTGCCCCCTTCTGCTTGAGCATCGTGAGCGCTGCCGATGCGCTGCCGCCCGTTGCGAGCATGGGATCCGGAACGATGAGCGTGCGATCCTCCACACCGCTCGGGAGTTTGGCATAATATTCGACCGGCTCCAAGGTCTCCGGATCACGGTAGAGTCCGATGTGTCCCACGCGTGCAGCGGGCACAAGTGTCAGGATGCCGTCGAGCATGCCGAGTCCTGCGCGCAGGATGGGGACGATGCCGAGCTTCTTGCCCTCGAGCATCTTTGCATGACACGTTGCAACGGGTGTCTCGACCTCCACATCGCACAGGGGGAAGTCACGCGTGATCTCATACGCCATGAGCATGGCGATCTCCGATAGTAGTTCGCGAAACTCCTTCGTCCCCGTCTCCTTCATACGCATGATCGTCAGTTTGTGCTGAATGAGCGGATGATCTACAAGGTGGAGGCTGGGAATGTCGGATGGATAAAATTTATCTGCCATAGAAGGGGGCTTCCTTTCCTAAAAAATTACTCGTAAAGAGGATATTTGCTGCAGAGTTCAGCGACACGGCGCCGCGCTTCCTCCTGGCGAGTCTCATCGGTCGGCGCATCGAGAACGTGAGCTATGATCCGTGCAACCTCACGCATATCATCCTCTTTGAAGCCGCGTGTCGTGAGCGCAGGTGATCCGAGGCGGATGCCGCTCGTGATAAACGGGCTGCGCGGCTCGAACGGGATCGTATTGCGGTTCGCCGTGATGTTCACCTCATCGAGCAGGGTCTGCGCGTCTTTGCCCGTGATATCCTTATTGGTAAGATCGACAAGCATCACATGTGTATCTGTACCGCCGGAAACAATGCGATAACCGCATTTCATCAGCTCATCCGCAAGTGCAGCGGCATTCTTCACGACCTGTGCGCCGTACTCCTTAAACGATGGCTGGAGCGCCTCACCGAGAGCAACCGCCTTTGCTGCGATGACGTGCATAAGGGGCCCCCCCTGAATGCCAGGGAATACCGATTTGTTGATCTTCTTGCCCAGCTCTTCATCACGTCCGAGGATAATGCCCCCTCGCGGTCCGCGCAGCGTCTTGTGTGTGGTCGATGTCACAACATCAGCATGTGGAACGGGACTTGGATGCTTTCCAGCGGCAACAAGCCCAGCGATGTGCGCCATATCCACCATGAAGAGCGCTCCGACAGTCTTTGCGATCGACCCAATGCGTGCAAAGTCGATCGTGCGGGCATAGGCAGATGCACCTGCAATGATCATCTTCGGCTTGTGCTCTTTCGCGAGCGCTTCGAGGGCATCGTAGTCAATGCACTCCGTCTCCCGATCCACACCATAGGGAATGACCTTAAAATAGGTGCCAGAGATGTTGACAGGGCTTCCGTGTGTGAGGTGGCCGCCATCTGTCAGGTTCATGCCGAGGATCGTATCTCCTGGCTGCAAAAGAGCAAAGAATACCGCCATGTTGGCCTGTGCCCCCGAGTGCGGCTGCACATTCGCCCACGCCGCGCCGAAAAGTTCCTTCGCACGATCAATGGCCAGCTGCTCCACGACATCAACATACTCACAGCCGCCATAGTAGCGCTTACCGGGATAGCCCTCTGCATACTTGTTCGTGAGCACGCTTCCCTGTGCCTCCATGACGGCACGGCTAACGATGTTCTCCGAGGCGATGAGTTCCAGCTTCGTACGCTGGCGGTTTAGTTCCTGATCGATTGCGCCAGATACCTGTGCATCAACCTGCTTCAACGAATCCATAATGCTCATGCAAAAATCTCCTTAGTCTTTTTTCTTATCCTGCAGGGCCATCATCTTTTCGACGCGGCGAGCGTGACGGCCGCCCTCGAACTCTGTGCGAACCCACGCACGCACGATCTCGCCTGCAGGACCAAAGCCTGTCACACGCCCGCCGAGGGCGAGGACATTCGCATCATTGTGTTTGCGTGCCATGATGGCAGAGTAGACATCGGTGCAGAGAGCCGCACGTATGCCGTCGATCTTATTCGCTGCAATCGAGATCCCAATGCCAGTGCCGCAGAGCACAATACCACGATCCGATTTCCCGGAAACAACATCGGCGCAGACCTTCTCCGCGATATCAGGATAGTCGACCGCTTCCTTTCCAAACGTGCCAATATCCGTCACACGCACATCGCTAAACTCGTGAAGCACCATCTTGACCTCATCCTTGAGCTCTACTGCCCCATGGTCGCTTCCAATCGTAATGTTCATGGCGGCTCCCTCCTTCACATATCCATTATACTCTGTATTTTATCACAAGTCGTTGAAAAAGAATAGTGCCGCTAGCGACGAAAACGCGGCCGCAGCGCAAGCGACAGGAAGAACGACGCAGCTGCGGCGGCAACGATCGATGCCCCTGCCGCAATGCCGAGATAATATGCCGAAAAGAGCCCGACAAGTCCCGCCAAAAGCGCACATACAACTGAGATGACATGATATTCCTTGACGCTGCCTGCGATATTTCGCGCTGTCGCGCCGGGCAGGACGAGCAGTGCATTGATGACGAGGATACCGACCCACTGGATGCTGACGGCAACGACGACGGCGAGCAGTGCGGCAAACGTCGCCTCCACGGCAAAGATGGAAACACCGCGGCTGCGTGCAAGCGAAGAGTTGACCGAGAGTAAGAGAAGTCGATTGAAGAGCAGCAGCCATCCGATCAGGACGATTCCGTCCACGACGGCAAGACCCACGAGATCGGCATACGTGATGCTTAGAATATCCCCAATGAGCAGCGGTGAATACTTTGAGAATCCTCCGCCGTGACTCATTATCATAAGGCCGACTGCGATCGCCGTCGAGGAGAACACCCCGATCACCGTGTCCGCAGATGCCGCTGTCCTGTGCTTGATGTAGGTGATAAGAAGTGCAAAGAAGATGGAAAAGACGAGGAGTGCCGTAAGCGGCGAGGCCATCCCCACAAGAACACCGACGGCAATGCCCGTAAACGCACCATGTCCGAGCGAGTCTGAGAAGAATGCCATACGGCTTGAAACAACCATCGTGGAGAGCAGCCCGAAGAGCGGCGTCATGAGGAGAATCGCAAGCAGCGCATTTTTCATGAAGGTATATTCCATCCATGCGAATGGAAGCAGCAGATCCATAGTGTCGTAGATCAGCTCCATGCGGGCTCTCCTCCTTCCCTATCGTTCGTCTGCAGATGACGAACATCGGGCAAAATTCCAAAGAGCCGCTCCATCTGGGGATCGGTAAAGACCTCCATCACGCTTCCTGACGCCGCGATCCCATGCTCCATGAGGACAACTTTGTCCGCATGACGTGCAACCATACCGAGATCATGGGAAATGAGGAGGATCGTCAGATCCTCCTTGGCACGCAGCTGACCGACAATGTCATAGAAAAGGGCAAGCCCATTCTGATCGACCCCCGATACCGGCTCATCAAGCAGCAGGAGATTCGGCATAGGATCGAGCGCAAGTGCAAGCAGCACCCTTTGGAGCTCGCCTCCCGAGAGTGCTCCGAGACGCCGGTCGATCAAATGATCTGCGCACACACGCGCCAGATTCTCGAGAATGCGGTCACGATAGCGGCGTGCGGGAAAAAGCCAAACAGGACGCGCCGAGATGCATGCCATGAATAGATCCTGTACCGTGGTTGGCGCACTCACATCGAGGCGCAGATACTGCGGCACATAACCAATGATAGGATGCCCTGTATGGCGATCATCCGCATCGACGAATCGAAGTCTGCCCGTATGCCCCACCTCACCGAGAATGGCGCGCAGGAGCGTGCTCTTGCCCGCACCGTTGGGACCGATAATCGCGGTGAGTTCCCCGCAGTGAAAATGGAGATTGACATGCGAAAAGACCTCGAACGTCCCGAATGAGACGCCGAAGTCCTCAATTTTGGTGCAGCAGAACTGCGCGCAGCCCTCTGCCGCTCCTCTGTGATGAAAGATATGCCTGAGCATGGTGATCCTTTTTTCTAATCCGTCAGCCTTCGAAACTTCCACGTTCCCGCCGCAATCCCCAGCACTGCATACGCAATGACCACGACGAACGAGAGTGGCGAGAAATCCCCTGCAGTCCCAAGGCTGCGCAGGAGATGGCTCGTATGTGTCAGCGGCAGCAGCTCTACGAAGTAACGCATTGGATCCGGCAGCGCTGCCGTGGCGAAGAATGTCCCGCAGAGAAAGGACATCGGGAGGAGTACATAGAGATTGACCTGACTCATCTCCTCATAGGATGAGATGTACATCGCTGCAAGAAAGCCAATCTCGGCAAAGATCATGCAGTTCAGTGCGAGTACGAAGAGAAAGAGCGGTGTGATGGCAAAGTGCGCCCCGAAGAGATAGCTCAGAGCGATGATGATGGCCGATGAAATCATTCCGCGCAGGACAGCCCCTGCGATTTTCCCGATTACAAAGGCGTTTGGCCGAATCGGCGCGATCAAGTACTCCTCGAGGCTCTTGTGATAGACGCGCTCAGAATGCACGGGTATGATGCTCATAAAACTGATGTTCATCGAGTTCATCGCCAGGAGCCCCGGCACGAGAAAATCCAGATACGAGCCAGTCCCGACATCAATGCTGCGTCCAAGCCCCCATCCAAAGGCAATGAGGAACATGAGCGGTGAGACCATACGACTCAGCACATACTTCGTCAGGCGGCGGCGCAGAACGACCCAGTCGCGCCAGAACACAGTCCAGATATCCCCCAGCATCAAAGCCCCTCCTTTCGTCCCGTCAACTCGATGAATACATCCTCGAGGTTTGTCGGGCGCAGGAGGACGCGCGGCATATCCTCAATGGAGCGCGCATAGACTCCTGCCTCCTCACGCGTATGAAAGAAGCGATAGGCTCTGCCCTCCGGACCATCCCACTCGACTGCATGATCCCCGAGCTGTTTACAGAAGTTCCGTGGGGACTGCACATCAATCAGATGGCCCTTGTTGATGATGGCGACACGGCCACAGAGGGCCTCTGCCTCCTCAATGTAATGCGTTGTCAGGAGAACGGTCACACCGCTCTGTGCAATATCGTGAACGATGTTCCAGATATGCCGTCGAATCTGAGGATCGAGTGCCACGGTCGGCTCATCGAGAAAAAGGAGCTGCGGGCGATGAATGAGCGCACGAGCGATCAGCAGACGTCGTTTCATTCCGCCGGAAAGCCGGCGCACTCCATCATTGCGCACCTCGTTCAGCGACATCTCCGTGAGAAGTTCCTCAATGCGGGCCGTTCTCTCGGTACGTTCCATGTGATACAGGCGTGCATGCAGTTCCAGATTGTCCCACACGCTCAGCTCCTGATCAAAATTTACATGCTGCGGCACAACACCGATCATTTCCTTGGTTGCCCGCTCATCTGCACGAATATCACGTCCGTTGATGCGGATTGTTCCGCTCGTTGGATGCGTCTGCATCGTAAGCATGCGGATGATCGTCGTCTTACCCGCACCATTGGGTCCGAGCAGACCAAAGACTTCACCGCGCCGTACAGAGAGAGAGAGGCCTGCAACAGCCGTTTTCCAGGTGTTTTTCTTCGCCATGTCCGTATGCGGAAATTTTTTGACGAGATCCTCCATCTCGATCATCATACTGTCCATATCAATCAATCCGCCCGAAACTGAATCCCGGCCATGAGGCGAGCCTTCTCCATGACGGCGATCACAGTTCGCGATGTCTGCAGCCCCTCCTCCACACTCATATAATCCTGTCGTGCAAAGATGTCCCGCATGGCCTCAAACTCGTGTACCATGCGGTGCGCGTGCCGATTCATCGCATAAGTTTTCGGCTCTCGGCCGCGCAGACCTACCGTAAAGGAGGAAAGCTCACTCGGTATCCCCTCGGCGCGGATCCAACCAGACTCTCCCTGTATCATGAAGAAGGATGGACTGGAGCTGTCCTTCGCTGCTGCCGCAGTCGCAACAAATCCATTGTACCGCATCGTCAGTACACCGGAGGTATCAATGCCGTTAAATCCAATATTTGCTGCATACGTGGCCGACTTGGGACGGCCAAAGAGAGAAGTGATGAGTGAGACATTATAGACATTCAGATCGTAAAGTGCGCCCCCCGAGAGAGACGGATCGAATGCCGGAGCCACGTCGCGTGCGAGATAGCGGTCATAGCGGCTCGAATACTGCGAAAAATTGGCCTGCACAAGTCGGATCAGTCCAAGACTTGGAAGCGCCTCCAAAATCCCCAGGTAGTTCGGCAGAAAAAGCGGTGTCATCGCCTCAAAGAGATAGCAGTGCGCTGCACGGGCTCGCGCGATCAGCTCCTCCGTCTCAGCAAGTGTCGAGGCAAAGGGCTTTTCCACAATAACGTGCCAGCCCGCCTCTATCGCCTGCCGTGCATAGTCAAAATGTGCGCTGTTGACAATGCCGAGATAGACAAAGTCAGCGTTATGCCTCGCGAGCATTTCCTCATAGTCCGTCGTCACTTCGGATACACCGAACTCCTGTGCCAAGGCGCGTGCTTTATCAAGACTGTGAGGGCGTGCGCATAGCCCGGTGACCTCGACATTCTCCACTTTACGCAGGGCTGCGAGCGCCTCCCGCGCAATCATCCCTGTCCCAACAACTGCAATCTTCATTGCCGTACGCTCCTTCATGTGCGGATCCCTTCGCTTCTGCACATATTATAGCAGGGTATCTCCGCAAAGAAAAGGGGCTGCCGCAGAAGCAAACACTCCTGCGACAGCCCCCTCATCATACAAAGGGCGGATATATGCGCCTTACTTCATCATTTTGATATGATCTGCGTCCGCGCCCTTATCGCCCTGCAGCGCAGCCCATGCGTCGTGGGCACGCTCCACATACATATCGCGGACCATCTTGTTCTCGCCAATTCCATGGAGATAGGCATCCACCTTGTAGCCCTCGCCCATGAGAATGTTCTTGTGCGAATCCGGATCATCGCCCGCCATATCGTTGGTCGCATGATCGCCCGCAACCATCATCATCGGAACAAGCGTCACATGCTTGATCTTGTTCGCCTTGAGCTTCGGGATGACATCCTCAAGGCTCGGCCAGCCCTCGACCGTATAGACATAGACGTTCTTGTAGCCGAGCGCATCGAGCTTCGCCTGAATCACAGCATAGTACGCATTCGAGATATGCGGCGTGCCATGTGCCATGATGAGAATGGCATCGTCCTTCTTCTGCTGGGGGAACTGGCTGGCGAATGCCTGAATGAACTCGATGATATCATCCGGCTGCTCCTCCTGTCCCTGCCAGTACATGAGGGAAGTGCCGCAGGTCATCGTCTTGAACTGATCCTTGTAGCCGTGGAATACCCCTCTGACATAGGCATATTCCATACCCGGGATAACGTCGAGCGAGACGAGCGCCACACGTGAGTAGCCGTCCGCCTTAAGCTGCGCAAGCGCCTCCTCGGGGGTTGGGTACTTCACTCCCTCTTTCTTTGCGATGCGGTCGATGATGATGTGGGAGGTAAACGCCGTCACAACCTTCACGCCAGGATGTGCTGCCTTGATCGCATCCACCGTTGCCTCAATCGTCTTCTCACGCGTCTCCTTAAACGTCGTACCGAAGCTCGTCACAACGATGGCATCCTTGTTCGTATAGTTCCGCATCTGCGGATTCTCATACTTCAGCACACCGATCTCCGATGCCTCCATGAGTGCCGGTGTTGCTGTCTTCACCTCGGGGTTCAGCTCATATGCAGCTTCTGCCGGGCTGTACGAAAGTCCCAGAACCGCCGAGCACGCAAGCGAAGCAACCAGCATTTTCTTCCAATTCTTCATCCGAATTCCTCCCAAAAGATATAAATAAAGGCTTTCCTGCAAGAGCAAGAAAGCCCATGATCCGCATCGGTCATGAATCCCCTTCCTGTCACTCGCAGGTCTGTGCCCTCGGCACGCGGTGGATGCTCAAACAGGCAGTTCTCCTGACTCGGTTCATCGCGCCCCTGCGCCTTCCCAAGAGGATCTCCCTCCCAGTGACACAATGCAGGTTTGCTCCCCTTACAGTGGCGGGACCGTGCCGGCTCATCCGGCTTCTCTATTAAGCATGCGCATTTACGCATGCACCTGTTTCCATTTAATTCAGTTAATATACATAGAATACATCGTTAGACACAGATTGTCAATCGTTTTTCCTGCTTATTTCGCACGATCTTCTTCTACATGCGAGCGCCATTTACTTGAGGAAACGGCCCCCATCTCCGCAGCTTCTTCGACATAGGCAGAAACCGCATCGTAGTTCGCACGCACACCAGATTCTGTATTCCGATAGGTCACGGCATTTGCCTTCTTCACACCAATGGCGCCTGCTTCCTGAGCCGCATCAATATTCGCCCCAAGATAGATGAAGTCCCAGCCATCCTTCTCTTGTTTGTCCGAGATCATCTGCTTTACCTTCAGCTTCGTGAACTCCATGCTCGCATTTTCCATACCGTCCGTAATGATGACAAAGATCACCTTCGTTCCCTTGTCCTTAACGGCAGGCTCTTTCTCAGCCTTCAGGATCGTACTGCCCACAGCATCAAGCAGGGCAGTCGTGCCGCCGACCTCATATTCTTTCCCCGTCAAGGGCTTCACCTCGCGGATGTTCCGGCTCATGTAGAGTATATCCATCTTATCGTTAAAGAGGACGGCCGTCACACGCACAGGAACATCGAGGGCTTTCTGCTTCTCAATCATTGAGTTGAATCCGCCAATCGTATCGGACTCCAACCCCTGCATGGATCCGCTCTTATCGAGAACAAGCACAAGTTCAATGCGTTCCGGTCTCTCCATCGACTTTCGTGCATTCTCGGCCGGTGCCGCAGCAGCGCTCGCAGCCGTTACGCACATGAGACAGACGAGCAGTGCACATCGGATTCTATTCCACATGATAAAGCCTCCTTTGCAGATCAATAAGTCAACCACCTAGTAAATATCATATCAGGTTCAAAAAGGTATTTCTACTTATTTTCTGATTGCAAATATAAGGAGTACCTAAAAATAGAGTCCCCCTATTCCTCCGGTGTATGTGCGCCGCGGTTGATCGTCGTAAGACCACGGTAGACCGTACTGATATCCAAGTCATCCCCACGTGACTCCATGTATTTTTCCAGCTTGCGCTTCACACGCTGCAGGGCATTGTCGATCGATTTTACCTGACGGTGCAAATCGACGGCGATTTCCTGATAAGATTTCCCATCGAGATAGCTCATGAGTACACGCCACTCAAGATCGCTGAGGATCTCCTCCATTTTCTGCTCAATGTCAACGAATTCTTCTCGGCTGATCACAAGCTCCTCCGGATCACTGATTCGTGCACCCGAGAGCACATCAAGCAGCGTTCGATCGGAGTCCTCATCATAGATCGGCTTGTTGAGTGATACGTAAGAGTTTAGAGGAATGTGCTTCTGCCGCGTGGCCGTCTTAATCGCCGTGATGATCTGACGCGTCACGCAGAGCTCAGCAAAGGCGCGGAACGATGACAGCTTGTCCTCACGAAAGTCACGGATCGCCTTGAAGAATCCGATCATGCCTTCCTGTACGATATCCTCGCGATCGGCACCGATGAGAAAATAGGAGCGTGCTTTAGAGCGCACAAAATTACGGTACTTGTTGATGAGATAGTCCAGTGCCTCGTCCCCCTGGCAGGAGCGGATATGTACAAGCAGTTCCTCATCGCTGTACCCATCATAGGCACTGCTCTCTATCGACGACTCATCCAGTTCCTCTTCTTCTGCGTCGAGGTCTCCCGTCTCGAGTTCATCTGGTACCGCCTGTTCCTCATCCAACATGGACTTTTGCTTATCGCCGTAAAAAATCATACGATCGCTCCGTCACTTTCAAAGGATTCTCCTCAAGGCATGCAATGTAAAGGCAGTTCCCCTACAATCGTCCTAGTTACTTTTATATTATACCTCGATCTTAAAACCTCCGTCAAGAGACAAAAGAGAGTCACAGCACATGCCGTGACTCTCCATTTTGCCGTATTTTAGATACGTTCTCGAATGATAACCTTCTCTTCTGCATCGACATCATGCAAGAGGACAGAAACATCCTCAAGCGCCGCTGTCGGGACATTCTTGCCAACGTAATCGGCCCGGATAGGCAATTCTCTGTGCCCGCGATCGATGAGCACAGCCAGCTGGATCATTCGGGGGCGCCCAATATCGAGAAGAGCATTCATGGCTGCACGTATCGTGCGCCCTGTATAGAGTACATCGTCCACAAGTACAATCGTCTTGCCGGAGATATCCACCGGCATCTCAGTCGGATGCACAATGGGCTGATACGACAGTTCATTGAGATCGTCGCGGTAGAGGGTGATGTCAAGCACGCCGCGCGGCAGCTCACGCTGCTCGATCCGCGCAATCTCCTCCGCGATCCGCGCAGCGATGGGGACGCCGCGCGTGCGGATTCCGACGAGCACGAGATTCTCCGTGCCCTTATTCTTTTCGACAATCTCGTGCGCAATGCGCATCAGTGCGCGCCGAATGGCGTCACTGTCCATGAGGACTGCCTTTTCACGAAACTCTGTCATACCGTCATCTCCTTAGCTCATATGCCGCAGGCTGCACAATATTTCCTCCATATCTGCGGGCAGGGGGGCTGTAAAGATCATCTCGCCTCCCGTGCGCGGATGCGTGAGGCTGAGTGTCAGCGAGTGCAGTGCCTGCCCCCCAATCGCAAAGGGGTTCTTCTTCCCTGTATACTTCATATCGCCAACGAGGGGGTGTCCAATACTCGTCATATGAACACGAATCTGATGTGTGCGCCCCGTCTCAAGACGACAGGCAACAAAAGTATAATCGCCAAAGCGCTCCAGTACCTCAAAATGCGTGGTCGCAGGCTTTCCATTCTCCCGCACAATCGCCATCTTCTTGCGATCTGTCGGATGACGCCCAATATCGCCTGTAATGACGCCCGCACGCGGCACAATATTTCCGTGCACAATGGCGCGGTATTCACGGCGCGCCTCCTTGACGCGTATCTGCTGGGCGAGGACGTGATGCGCCATATCATTTTTCGCCGCGACCATGACGCCCGAGGTATCCTTGTCGAGGCGATGGACAATGCCAGGGCGCAGGACTCCATTGATCCCCGAGAGATCCCTGCAGTGATAGAGCAGCGCATTGACCAGCGTCCCCGTCATGACACCCGCAGCAGGATGAACCACCATGCCGCGCCGTTTGTTGACGACGATGATATCCGCATCCTCATAGAGAATATCGAGCGGGATGTCCTCCGCCACAATCGAGACCTCTTCCGCCGATGGCATCGTACACGCGACCTGCTCCCCCACACGCAGCTTATAGTTCGCCTTGCGGGGCATATCGTTCACGGTGACCTGCCCCTCCTCGATGAGGCGCTGCGCATAGCTGCGCGAGATGTCAGGGATATGACGCACGAGAAAGAGATCCAAGCGCTCGCCCACACGGTCGGAGATATATGTCTCACTCATGAGAGAAGCTCCTTTTTCTGTATGAAGAGCGCCCAGAGAACGGCTGCCGCCCCGAGGACAATCGCAATATCCGCCACATTGAACACCGGCCACACGCGAAAGTCGAAGAAATCCACCACGTGTCCGATCCGTATGCGGTCGATCAGATTGCTCACGGCTCCGGCTGCAAGTGCGACGCTGCCATAGTGGATGAGACATCCGCTACGCCGCAGTCGTGCATAGGACGCAAGAAATCCCACGACAAAGAATACCGCCGTGACAAGAAACAGCCACTGCTGATCACGAAAGATACCGAATGCTGCTCCAGGGTTGAGCACAAATGTAATATGGAAAAAAGGCGACGCAACAGGGATGCTCTCCCCCGGCAGCATCGTCATCTCCACATAGTATTTTACCAGCTGATCGATTAGTACGATGCCAAGAAAGGAAAATGCGGCTTTCACACATCCGCTCATCGCTCTCAAATATCCTCCTCGCCCTGTTTCACATTGTCCTTGGTGCGGCTCGCGTTCTTTTCAACGGCCATATCGGGCATCTGTGCAATCGCATCCTCAATGAGTGCGAGTTCTGCCTGTACGTTTCCCTTCATGCGGCGCAGGAATTGGTGCTTTTCCCGCACCAGGCGCTCGTACTCCGCTACAATGCCGCGCACTCTGTCCGCCGCATCATCCACCTGCGCCTTTGCCTGCAGCGTCGCCTCACGTTTGAGATTCTGTGCCTCCTTCGCCGCGGTCTCGAGCATCTGGTCTGCGTTTCTCTTGGCATTTGCCGTGACTTCCTCTGCTGTTTTCTGCGCGACGATCAGTGTCTCCCGCATACTCTGTTCGATGCGCCGAAACTCGTCACTCGCAGCCTGTTCCCGTGCCAGCTCCGCACGCAGCTGTTCATTCTCATCGAGCACCGCGGCATATGCCTTCATGATTTCATTGAGGAAATCGTTGACCTCGGTCTCATCGAATCCGCGAAAGCTTCTGCCAAATTCCTTCGCATGTATATCCATCGGTGTCAGCATTCTGCTCCCGCCTTTCCTCAAAAAAATCGGTTTAACACGACGACCGTGCGTCCCTTCTTCGTCTGTCCGCGCACCTCAGTCACGATGGCACGCCCACGTCCACGCATAGAGAGGACATCGCCCTCCTTGATTGTCTTGGATGGGCTGGCCGTACTCTGCCAGTTGAGTTTCACCTTGTCCGCTGCAATATCGTCTGCCGCACGGCTGCGTGAGATTCCAAAACCTGCCGCAACAATAGCGTCAAGCCGCAGTGAGGCCACTGTTGCACGGATCTCTTTCATTCGTTCTTCACGCGGTGCAATCTCTGACGCATCACCGAGCTGCACCTTAACGCCGACCGCGCCGATCATCGTCAAATTCTGGATGATGAAGTCAGCAATCTTCGTATCACAGAGAATCTTTGCCGTGTCCGCTATCGGCAGGATATCTCCGATCAGCTCGCGTTCAATGCCAAGCCCCATGACGGCACCGAGCACATCACGATGTGTCAGGCGGGCAAATTGACCATTCCAAGCAGCTTCCACACAGGCAATCGCAAAGCCATCCGGCCGCCCCGCAAAATCTCTGTGCCGCAGCATGGCACGCTGACGCTCCGCACCAGGATATCCGCCGTCAAAGTCAAGCTGCAGTCCGTCATAGCTGGCACAAATGGTCTCCGCAATTTCCTGTCCGTAGGGATCCAGGAAGGGGCTGAGCCGAAATTTGGCCGTCTTCACTACTGCCTCCGCAAGATCGATGAGACGAATCGCCGTCTCCTCCCCCTCGCTGCCACGATAAAAGCGGAGAATCCGCTCCTTCTGCTGCTCTGCCATTATTTACTCCCCAACTCTCTTGAACGCTCGGCCGCCGCAAGGACAGCCTCCATCAGAGCCGAGCGTACACCCGCACGCTCGAGGACACGCAGTCCCGCTGCAGTCGTTCCGGCAGGACTCGTCACCGCAGCGCGGAGCTCTGCAGGAGAGCGCTCCCCTGAGGTCACCATTTGTGCCGCACCAAGCATGGTCTGCGCCGCGAGTTCGGTCGCAGTCTCCCGTTTCAGCCCTGCAGCAACACCGCCCTCAATCAGAGCTTCCATCATCAGAAACACATAGGCAGGGCCACTGCCCGATAGTCCTGTCACGGCATCGAGATCGCTCTCCTGCACCTGAACCGTCCGTCCGGCGACTCCGAGCAGCAGCTCTGTGCGCGTACACTCCAACGCGCCCGCACAGGTACCACACGCATAGGCACTCATCCCAGCACCGACGGCAAGCGGCGTGTTCGGCATTGCACGAACAACAGGGTGCTCCGGATAAACTGCCTCAATCGCTTGGATAGGAAGTCCCGCTACAATAGAGAGGACAAGGGCGCCCTCCTTGAGGAGAGGCGCGCTCTCCTGCATTGCTGCCGCAGCTGCTGCTGGCTTTACTGCCAGAATAAGCACGTCAATATGGGGCAGAAAGACTTCTGCCCCTACCTGCGCCTGTATGCCGTATTTGTGCGTGAGCTCATCACAGCGCACAGCCTTGTGCTCAGATACGCAAATATGCGTCGGCAGCACTGCCCTCTCTTTGAGCATGCCTGCGATCAGAGCTTCCGCCATCGCGCCGCCTCCGATGATTCCGATCCGAATCTCGTCACACATCGGCCGCTACCTGTTCAGAAAAGACATATCGTCGCCAAGACGGTGCTCCTCCTCAGAGTAGCTCACATTGACGTTGTTTGGTGCGCAGAGAAACACATTGTTGCTGATCTTCTTGATATCGCCATTGAGCGCATACGTTGTTCCGCTGATAAAGTCTATGATGCGGCTTGCTACGCTCTTCTCTGTCTTTTCAAAGTTCAGCACCACGGGTTTCTTTTTTTGGAGATTAACGGCCACCTGCTGAGCATCATCAAATGTTTGCGGCTCAATGACCACGACATTCATACGATATGCGGCTACGACATTATCGATCACCGCATTGCCCGTTCCACCTGTGGACACAGAAAAATCTGGAAAGGAGGAGACGTTTGTTCCAGTCTCCGAGCGACGACCAGCACGCGAGCCAATCCCTGTCACAGGAGAGCTTTTCTTCTCCTCTTCGTGGACCTCGCTCTCCTCCATCTCATCATCCGGCGTAACACCAATGAACTTCGTTGATATTTTCTTAAAGATACTCACTGATCCCTCACACTCCTAGGGCATATTGACGTGCACCAAAAATGGCTGTGCCAACGCGAACCAGATTCGCGCCCTCCTCAACCGCAATCTCATAGTCATGCGTCATCCCCATCGAAAGATAACGGATGTCCGCCGTGCGCGGTTCCGCCGCCTTGACCTGCTGAAAGATTTCATACATCGTGCGGAAGAGCGGCCTGCACTCCTCCACATCATCATAATTCGGCGCCATGCACATAAAACCCTGCAAACGGACAGAACGCAGTCCATCAATTGCCGCCAGAAGATCATCGAGCTCCGTATAATCAATCCCCGACTTGCTTGCCTCGCGCGCCAGATTGATCTGCACCAGGATATTCTGCACCTTGCCAAATTTCGCTGCCGCCTTATCGATCTCCTCTGCCAGGCGTATCGAATCTACGGAATGAATCAGATCAAACTGCCGCACGGCGTGCTTCACCTTATTCGTCTGCAGATGTCCAATGAGATGCCATTTGACCTCACGCTCCAGTGTTTCCGCCTTCTCTAGCGCCTCCTGCACACGATTCTCTCCAATGTTCATGACACCTTTGTCGATTGCCGTCTGCATTTCCTCTACAGAATGATTCTTCGTCACCGCAATCAGCTCGACTGGTGCCTCCTTCGGCACGTGGGTACGTCGGGCACGTGCTGCCGCAATCGTATGGTATACCTGCTGAAGACGCGCTTCGATCGTCATATCTTCACTCATCTTAGTTCCATCACCGCCGCAAGCCGTCCTGTCCTGCCGTCTGCGGCACGATAGGAGTAAAAGAAATTTCGGTCACAGGAGGTACATATGCCCGCCTGATCAATATTGCGCTCTGTGAGTCCTGCCTCAATGAGCTGCATCGTGTTTGCCGTCCAGAGATCCAGGTGGATCTCGCCGTCCTGATCCTGGACAATTTTCTCTGCATACCTCGGAAATGCAGCGTGAAATCGGTCTGCCACCTCACGTCCGACCGTATAACACCCTGCCCCAATAGAGGGACCAATCCCTGCAAGCACATCGGAGGCCACTGTGCCGAACTCCTCGCCCATACGCGCCAGTGTCTTTACTGCAATCCGCTCCAGCGATCCCTTCCATCCTGCATGGACAATGCCCGCCGCATTGTGTACGGGATCGTAGAGGAGAACAGGAACGCAGTCCGCATAGCAAAGCATGAGTGCAACACCGCTGTCGTTCGTGATGACGGCATCCGCATCGGCAAGGGCATCGGCATAGTCATGTGCGCCTCGCCCCGCATCTCTCCGAAAGGCGCGCACGATCTCTGTGCCATGTATCTGGCGGATCGTACAGATTCGCTCCGCATCAAGCCCCAGAGCCGCAAAGTACCGCCGCCGATTCTCCCACACATTGCTTGGTTCGTCGCCAACATGGAGCGCCATATTGAGTGTATCGAACGGCACAGGGCTTACGCCTCCCTGACGCGCAGAAAATCCGTGTATGAGGCGATCCTCTGGAAAGATATCGAGCGAACCACTCCATAGGTTGTCCCGCAGATGCTTCAATACGAAACTCATACGATCGTCCTTTCTTTGTCGGGCGCACAGACACCACAGCGCGTACATCCATCGAAGCAGCTCGGCGTTGCTTTCAGAGCCTCCGCGCGCACGTATTCCTGCCGCAGATACCCCTTTGTAAACCCCATGTCCAGGTGTTCCCAGGGGAGCAGTTCGTCCGCTGTCCATGACCGCGTCAGGTAGTCGTCCGGGGACAGCCCCGCCTCCTGCATCTCCGGCACTAGATCCTTTGCCCCACGTCCCTCTGACGCCCGTATGAGCGGTGCAGCAAGACGGCGATCGCCTCGTGCGAGAATGGCCTGGACGAGCGCCTCCTTCGGCGACTCGAAGTGGACGACAATCTTTTTTTGACGGCGCAGTGCCTGTGTGATTCTCTTCATCACCGCATCGAGACGCTTCTTGTCCGCCATCGGCATCCACTGAAACGGAGTGAACGGCTTTGGAACAAAGGGATTGATGCTGAGTGTCAGCGTTCCGCGGCAGCCCCTCTCGTCCATATATCTGCGAAGGCGCTCCGCAAGATCAATGATCGACGCAATATCGTCATCTTCCTCGAAGGGGAGGCCGACCATGATATACAGTTTGAAATTTGGAATGTGTGCCGCTGCCCCGAGATCGATCGCCGTGAAGAGGTGATGCTCCTCGATCCCCTTGTTGATGACGGCACGCATGCGTGCGCTCCCGGCCTCAGGGGCGAGCGTCAGCGTCTTCAGCCCACTAGCTGCAAGGGATTCAACCAGCTCCTGCGTCACCGAATCTGCACGAAACGACGCAACGGACATGGACAGCCCCTCTCCGAGAATAGAGCGGCAAAGAGCATCGATCTCCGGATAGTCCGAGATCGCTGCACCCATGAGGCCAATTTTCTTGCCGTAGGGGAGTGCTGCGCGCACCTGCTCCTCAATGACTGCGAGAGAGCGATTGCGCGGGCGGCGAAAGCAATACCCCGCCATACAGAAGCGACAATGACGGCCACAGCCGCGCGCCGTCTCGATGAGATAGAAGTTGAACTCCGTATCCTCCGTGACAACGACCGTATGTGCTGGATATGCATCCAGATTCTCCACCCACTGTCGTGCGATCTTGGAGGGCGCATCATCTGTTGAGCGAAGTGCCGTTAACCGTCCGTCCGCATCATAGACCGGAGTGTAAAGAGCAGGAACATAGACCCCCGGAACGAGGGCCAAATGGTGCAGAAGTGCCGTCCGATCAAGCCCCTGGCGAAGTCCCTCATGATACGCATCCATCAAGGCCGGCATAATCACCTCGCCCTCGCCGATCACAAAGGCATCGGCAATCTCTGCAAGGGGTTCCGGGTTGAATGTCGCACATGGCCCTCCTGTAATCACAAGGGGATCACGTCCCGTACGTTCTGCCGCAAGAGGTCGAACATGGCTGAGTTCCAGCATCTTGATGATGTTGAAGTAATCCATCTCGAAGGAAACGGCAAAGCCGATGAGAGCGAAGTCCGCAAGAGGCGTCTGCGTCTCCACGCTCATCATCGGCGTCTGCGTGCGTTCATAGCGAGGAAGTTCTGTACGGTCGGGCAGGAAGAACCGCTCACATGCAGTATCCACACGCTTGTTGAGAAGATCGTAGATAATGTGCAGTCCAAGGTTCGACATACCCACGAAGTAGGTATTTGGATAGACGAGCGCAAAGCGCGTTCGTCCTCCTGCTGGATAGCGGTAAGACCCACGCTCCTGTGCAAACCGATCCTGTAAACTGCTCTTCAGACGGTGATCCAAATCCTGCCTCTTTCGTTCTCGTTACTCCTTCCCCCGATGCGCGCGCAGGGTTTCCAGCTCCTCGATGAAATTTGTAATGTCATCAAATTTTCGATAGACGGAAGCAAAGCGAATATAGGCGACCTCGTCGAAGTCCTTCAACCGCTCCATGACGATCTCGCCGATCTTCTCAGACGGCACCTCAGGCTCCGTACGGTTG
The DNA here is from genome assembly GCF_000468035.1 of Selenomonas sp. oral taxon 892 str. F0426. Classification (GTDB taxonomy): domain Bacteria; phylum Bacillota; class Negativicutes; order Selenomonadales; family Selenomonadaceae; genus Centipeda. The sequence goes on along the minus strand of NZ_KI260539.1, from coordinate 331,822 downwards.
CGGATATCGCGCTCGATCTCCGCGACAAAGTTCGTGATTTGCTCCATCGAGATGTCGCGCTTATCACAGGAACGAATAATCCCCGTCAGCAGCTTATCCCGGCTGAACGGCTCACGGCGATTATCCCGCTTGACGACCATGAGCGGCAGCTTCTCCACTACCTCATAGGTCGTAAAGCGCCGCCCACATTCACCACATTCACGGCGGCGTCGGATCGTCGTCCCATCATCGGCTGCTCTTGAATCGATCACCCGGCTGTCCGGCTGCTTGCAAAAAGGACATTTCATCGTACTTCATCCTTCCTCATTGCCGTTCTCACTGCGTATTCTTTGCGCCTGCCGTGCTCCTCGTATCCCGCGCATTTCCCCCGTTTGCGGCACTGCGCTCCGCGCGCCCGGAGGGCTGCTGGTCCTTAGCCGATACGGATTCCTGCGTACGTGCAGGGGGCAGGGTATCCTTCAAGTCCTTTGACGTCTTTGTGAAGCGGCGCTCGACCACTTCTCCGTAATCTCCGAATTTGCCGAGTTTTCTCCCGTTCAGCGATACATCCAGGGCTCCCGCATTGCCCGCGCGAATAACAACAGAGTCCTTGCCCTGCCAGTTCTCTGTTTTCCCCTTTTCGATGATCCCCTCAAAAACATTCTTTCCGTCGATGCTTACTTCCGTCCAGCAGCGCTCTGAAAGAGTCACGCTCACACGCACCCCGTCTGACGTTGCCTCTGCACGCGCTGCATCGGTCGCATCAGCCTCAGCAGACGCCTTAGAGGGTCCTGCCTGCTCCGTCTTGACTGCCGGAACCTGCGCTGTTTCCTTCGCAGGAGAATTGATCGCCGAGATGACGGCCGCGCCTCCGCCCACGAGTGCGGCCAAAACGACGATCCCGATCGCGAGCTTTGCAAATATCCCAGCATAGGATGCACTCGTGCCTCCTATAGAGATCTGAGAGAGAGACTCATCGCCCACATTGCTCAGAGAAATGCGCCGTGCGCTGCTCTCTGGCTCCGGAGAAACCGGTACAGGTGCTGCTCCATTCTCCTCTGCAAACTGCTGCACGAGCATCTCCGCATCCATGTGCAGGAACTTTGCATAGTTGCGTACGAAACCCTTCGCATAGACCATTCCAGGCAATTCATCAATGTTGCCTCGCTCAATATGCTCGATATAAAGCCTACGAATACTCGTCCCTTGCTCGATATCGGCAATTGTCAGCCCTTGTTTCTCGCGCTCTCTTCGCAAGATGTCCCCTACCATGAGACTCCCTCCCTGACTTTTGTCACTTACGGTATATAAATTGATTATACATGAACTATCTTACAAAGACAAGGAATCACAGATAAAATAAGGTCTGCCGGATTTTCAGCGTTCCGATGCGATCTGTGTCATCGTATCGGCAAACTCCTCCACGTCCGCATGCTCGGTAAAGCGCCCAATACTAACACGGATCGCCCTGCGCGCCTCTTCCTCTGAGAGATGCATTGCGCACAGGACGTGGGAGGGGTGTGCGGCGCCCGCACTGCAGGCACTTCCAGCAGATACTGCAAAGCCCATGAGATCAAGACGAATGAGCAAGCTATCCTGTGCGAGGGCCTGTGTGCCAAAATTCAAGATCCCGGCAAGACAATGTTTTTGCGCACCATGAAATACAATCCCATCAATAGCGCTGAGTCGGCTTCGAAGAAAGTCGGCTTCCGACCGAATGCGCCGTTCCTCCGCATCCATCTCCGCCAGCGCAATCTCCGCCGCACGACCGCATCCGACAATCGCCGCGACATTCTCCGTACCCGCCCGGTAATCACGCTCCTGTGCTCCGCCGTGAAGCAGCGGTGCACACTTTGTCCCGCGCCGCAGATAGAGAGCACCAATGCCCTTAGGCCCGCAGAATTTATGCGCAGAAAAGGAAAGAGCATCCACCTGCAGTGCATTCACATCGAGTGGAATATGTCCAGCCGCCTGCACCGCATCCGTATGAAACGGAATGCCGCGTGCGTGCAGACGCGCACCGATCTCCGCAATCGGCTGGATGGTTCCGACCTCATTGTTCGCCGTCATGACGCTGACAAGCGCCGTATCGGTACCGAGTGCCGCCTCGATGTCATCGGGATCAACCATCCCCTCATAGTCAACAGGAACTGAAGTGATGGAGAAGCCAAGCGTCTCCAGATAGCGACACGTCTCACGCACGGCGGCATGCTCGATCGCCGAAATCACGATGTGCGCGCCGCAGCCCGCCGCCCTGCGTTCCGCGGCAATTCCGCACAACGCCCAGTTATCGCTCTCCGTTCCACCACTTGTAAAAAAAAGCTCGTCGGGTGCAGCTCCAATCAAGGCTGCCGCCTGCTCACGCGCGCACATAACGGCACGCCGCGCCGTCTGACCGAAGTGATGGAGGCTCGATGGATTTCCATAGGCCTCTGTCAAATACGGCTGCATCGCAGCAAGGACACGCGCATCAAGAGGACTTGTTGCGGCATAGTCGAAATAGATACGCTTCACTGATTGCACCCAATGCGATGTCGATTGCGCTGCACAAGATCAGCAAGTGAAATATTATTTAGGACAGCGTTCATGCTGTCGCAGACCTCTACCCAGATCTGACGTGTGACGCAGCTGCCCGCACGTACGCAGCTCTGATCGTCTGCCTCCGCACTCGCGAGCACGCAGTCCACGAGGGCAATCGGTCCTTCAACGGCCGTGATAATCCGCCCAATGGTAACATCTTCGGGCGCGCGTGCAAGTGTATAGCCGCCCTGTGCCCCGCGTACGCTCTCTACAAGTCCTGCACGCCGAAGCGGCGCCATCAGCTGCTCGAGATAGTTCTCTGAGATTCCCTGCGTCTTTGCAATTGTCTTGAGAGGAACAACCCCCTCACCATAGTGCAGGGCAAGTTCATAGAGCGCCGTCACACTGTAGCGCCCCTTCGTTGAAAGTTTCATATCATCTCCCGGATGGATGGATTCCCCATCAATCCCAATAAAAATCAGTCTATTTCAGGTCATTATAAATGAGTTTCGTTTTCCTGTCAAAAATGGCATGCATCATGAGCCCGTCGATCCGAATCCGCCCGAACGTGCTCCTCCATGTCCCGCCGTATCGCCGTCCACGGTCAGATAGTGGGTAAAAATGCCCTGTGCAATTCGCTCGCCTGCCGCAATATGGACAGCTTCCGTTCCATAATTATAAAGCGGGATAAATATATGGCCCTCATTCTCCGCATTTCCATAGTAATCAGCATCAATGACGCCAACGCTGTTCATGAGCATGAGATGCTTCTTGAGTGCCGCACTCGAACGGATATAGATGAGCAGAACCTCGTCCGGCTGCATATACGCCTTAACCCCCGTGGGAACGAGACAGCCCTCACCCGCCTGAATCTCGACAGACTCCGCCGCCGCAAAATCATATCCCGTGCTGGCCCCCGTCTTGCGCTCCGGCAGATGAATTCCCGTCGATTCATACATGGAAACGATCTCAAATCCGCGTGTCTTCATATGTTCTCCTCAAAAAGAAAAACACTGCACCGAACCGGTGCAGCAGCATTATTTCTTTGCCCCTCAGGACTCATCGGCCAGAACCTTCACCGTTTGTCCGGGCGTAATGGTTGATATCGCGTGCTTATAGATCATCTGCTGCTTCCCCATCGTATCAACGAGCACAACAAAATTGTCAAAGCCTCGTACCGTCCCCTTGATCTGGAACCCATTCACGAGATGGATTGTCACAGAGATACCGTCCTTACGCACCTGATTAAGAAAATTGTCCTGCAGATTGATGATTTTTGCCGTCACGCCTGAGCGCCCCTTTCTCTTACTTCCTGCCATGCACGCACATCCGCGAGGATCTCATGCAGGAGTTCTGTCTCCGTTCGCGCATCCGCATCATACCAGTGGATGTAGGGCATACGCCGATACCAGGTCAGCTGACGCTTCGCAAAGTGACGCGTCGCCGTCTGGATAGCATTGATCGCCTGTGACTTACTCATCCTCCCAGCAAGATAAGCAACGGTCTCCTTGTAGCCGATCCCCTTCATCGCAGGAGCATCGCGATCTATTCCAGATGCGAGAAGAGCCGCCACCTCATCCGTAAGTCCCGCCGCAAACATTGCTTCCACCCGAGCATTGATGCGTTCATAGAGATGGGCACGTCCCCGTGTGAGTCCGATGACAAAGGCATCGTAGGGAGCTGTACCACACGCAAGTGCACTCTCCTGTGAGATTTGTTCATCTCCATAGCGTACAACCTCGAGTGCGCGGATCACACGCCTGAGATTATTGGCGTGCAGGCGCTCTGCTGCAGCGGGATCACGATGCGCCAGAAAGGAATGGACGCGTGCATTGCCGCGCCGGCGCGCAATGCCCTCCAGAGCACGGCGAAACGCCGTATGCTCACGCGTTTCGTTGAAGTCATACCCCTCGACAAGTGCCTTGATGTAGAGTCCTGTCCCGCCAACAACGAAGGGGATTCTCCCCCTCGCTTCGTGTTGGGCGATCAACGCAGAGGCACGCCCAACAAATTCCGTCACAGAGAATGTTTCATCCGCATCAAGAATGTCGATGAGATGATGCGGGACACGTGCGCGCTCCTCTGCTGACGGCTTTGCACTGCCGATGTCAAAACCAAGATAGACGAGCATCGAGTCACCTGAGATAATATCCGTCCCAAGGCTCTCTGCAAGGTGGAGTGACAGCGCGGTCTTACCGACCGCTGTTGGGCCAAGCAGTACGAGAAGGGGGCTTTTGAAACGTGCCGTCAAAGCTCGATCGTTTCGCCGGGCGCAACAACATTCACTTTCGCACGCGTCATCGCCTCCGTGACCTCCTTATAGTGTCTGACCTCCTGCGCGATGACCGGCCATGTATTGTAATGGATGGGAATGACATGTCCCGCGTTGACCCACTGCGCCGCCATCGCTGCATCCTCAAGACCCATCGTATAGTTATCACCAATGGGGAGCACGGCATAGTCAATCGCATCCTTGCGCCCGATCAGCTGCATATCGCTGAAAAGTGCGGTATCGCCTGAATAGTACACGACCTTGCCGCCGATGTAAACAACGAAGCCGCACGCAATCCCGCCGGCAACGCCTGCGCTGTGTTGGGCGAATGTCATGCGCACCTTGCCAAACGGCAGATCAAGCGAGCCGCCGATGTTCATTGGATGGGATTTGATCTCTGCAAGTGCCTGCCCCTCACAGACGGAGATGACCTCTGGAATGGCGACGATCGCCGCTCCCGTGCGCGCCGCAATTGATGGTGCATCGCCAAGGTGATCCCCGTGCGCGTGCGTAAGCAGGATGAAATCGCAGTCCACCTCGTTCGCCGCGATGCTCGCCGTCGGATTCCCCGTCAGGAACGGATCCACAAGCACCTTATGCGTTCCGTCATCAAGCAAAAAAGCCGCATGACCGTAGTAACTGAATTTTACCATTGCGACCACTCCCCTGTTTTCACAATTCTTCGTTGTTTTTATTATACGATTTGTCCAAACAATGTCAATAGAAAAGCCGCTTCGTTCAGGCGGTCCCCCCGAACGAAGCGGCTTGCAGTCAAACTCTTACTTGATGCTGAGCGTCAGCTTCTCTCCGTTGACGTTCCACTCCTTGCTTGTGCCCGCCGGTGCATCGTAGGAAATGCTGTCAGCAAGCGTAATCTCGGAAATGAACGCCTCGTTCTTCGCTGCGATCGCCGTGAGCTTCGCGTTACCCGAAAGATCGAGCGCTATATGATCGGTGACCTCAAGCCCGCATTCCTTGCGCATCGTCTGCACCTTGCTGATGATCTCGCGGACAAACCCCTCCTCGAGGAGTTCCGGCGTAAGCGTTGTCTCGAGCGCAACGGTGACACCGCCATAGCTCTGGCAGTTGTAGCCCTCCTGCTGGGAGACCGTCACCTCGACATCCTCGGACGTGACTGTAACATCGCCGTCCGCAAGATGCAGCGTGTAGCTGCCGCCTGCGAGCGCATCCTTCACCGCTGCGCCGTCGCTCTCTTCGAGCGCCTTCTTGACCGCATTCATCTGCTTACCGACCTTCGCGCCGAGCACGCGGAAGTTCGGCTTCACATGATAGGCGAGGAAGTCCGACATATCGTCGCGGAACGTGACCGCCTTGACATTCAGCTCATCCTCGATGATCGCGACGAAGAACTCCGGCAGTGCGTGCTCCGCCTTGACGAACATATTCGCGACCGGTTGGCGGTTCTTGATATTCGCTGCGTTGCGTGCCGCACGCCCGAGCGTCACGACCTCGAGCACGATCTCCATATTCTCCTCGAGCGCAGGATCGATTAACGATTCGTTCACCGTCGGGTAATCAGCGAGGTGCACCGAGATCGGCGCCGTCTTGTCGACCGAGCAGACGAGATTGCGGTAAATGCTCTCCGTGATGAACGGCACCATCGGCGCCGCCGCCTTCACCGTCGTCACAAGCGCAGTATAAAGCGTGAGGTAGGCATCCACCTTGTCCTGCTCCATGCCCTTCGCCCAGAAACGGCTGCGGCTGCGGCGCACGTACCAGTTCGACAGCTCCTCGACGAAGGCCTGCACCGCCTTCGCCGCCTCTGTCACGCGGTAATTGCCGAGGCAGTCATCCACCGTACGCACCATCGTATTCAGGCGCGAGAAGACCCAGCGGTCCATGACCGAAAGGCGATCATAGTCGAGCGTGTACGCCGTCGGGTCGAAATTGTCGATGTTCGCATAGAGAACGTAGAACGCATACGTGTTCCAGAGCGTCCCCATGAACTTGCGCGCACCCTCCTGCACCGCGTCGTCAGAGAAGCGGTTCGGCAGCCACGGCGCACTGTTCTCGTAGAAGTACCAGCGAATCGCATCCGCACCGTGACGGCGCAGTGCATCCATCGGCTCGACCGCATTTCCCTTCGACTTGCTCATCTTCTGCCCGTTCTCGTCCTGCACATGACCGAGGACGATGACATTCTTGTACGGACTCTTGTCAAAGAGCAGCGTCGAAATCGCAATCAGGGAGTAGAACCAGCCGCGCGTCTGATCGACCGCCTCGGAGATGAAGTCTGCGGGGAAGTATTTCTCAAAGATCTCCTTGTTCTCAAACGGATAGTGCCACTGTGCAAACGGCATCGCACCGGAATCAAACCAGCAGTCGATGACCTCGGGCACGCGGTGCATCTCCGCACCGCAGTTCTCGCATGGGAATGTGACCGCATCGATGTACGGGCGATGCAGCTCAATATCCGCAGGGCAATTCGGCTGAAGTCCGCGCAGCTCCTCGATGGAGCCGACGGCGTGCTCATGCCCGCAGTCGCATTTCCAGATATTGAGAGGAGTGCCCCAGTAACGGTCACGGCTGATGCCCCAGTCCTGCACATGCTCGATCCAGTTGCCGAACCGCCCCTCGCCAATCGTCTTTGGAATCCAGTTGACCGTGTTATTGTTCGCTACGAGCGCATCGCGCACCGCCGTCATCCGGATGAACCACGAGGCCCGCGCGTAGTAGATCAGTGGAGTATCGCACCGCCAGCAGTGCGGATAGCTGTGCGTAAACTCCGGTGCCTTGAAGAGTTTGCCCGACTTATCGAGATCCTCGAGGATCAGAGGGTCGGCATCCTTTACGAAGACCCCCGGCCAGTCCGTCTCCTCCGTCATCTCACCCTTGTCATTGACAAACTGGACGAACGGCATGCCGTACTTGCGGCAGACGCGGTTATCGTCCTCACCGAATGCGGGTGCCGTATGGACAATGCCCGTGCCGTCCTCAGTCGTGACATAGTCGTCGCAGATGACGAAGAATGCCTTGTCCTGCACATCCTTGCCCGCAAACGGATAGAGCGGCTCGTACTTGCGGTACTCGAGATCGCAGCCCTTCATGGTCTCCAAAATCTCGCGGTCACCCCACGAGTCTGCAAATACACTGTCCATCAGTGCCTCGGCAAGATAGTAGACCTTGCCATAGACGCGCACCTTGACGTACGTCACGTTCGGGTTCACGCACAGACCGAGGTTCGACGGGAGCGTCCACGGTGTCGTCGTCCACGCGAGGAAATAGGCATCCTCGTCCACCGCCTTGAACTTTACAATCGCCGAGCGCTCCGTCACATCCTTGTAGCCCTGTGCCACCTCGTGCGAGGACAGCGGCGTGCCGCAGCGCGGGCAATACGGAACAATCTTGTGCCCCTGATAGAGCAGCCCTTTCTTCCAGATCTCCTTGAGTGCCCACCATTCAGATTCAATGAAGTTGTTCTCATACGTGATGTAGGGATGCTCCATATCCGCCCAGAAACCAACGACATCGGAGAACTCCTCCCACATCGCCTTGTACGTCCAGACAGATTCACGGCACTTCTTGATGAATGGCTCGATGCCGTAGTCCTCGATCTGCTCCTTACCGTTGATGCCGATCGCCTTCTCAACCTCGAGTTCGACAGGCAGGCCATGCGTATCCCAGCCAGCCTTGCGGAGCACCTTGCGCCCCTTCATTGATTGATAGCGCGGCAGCATATCCTTGATGACGCGCGTCAATACGTGCCCGATGTGCGGGCGGCCGTTCGCCGTCGGCGGGCCGTCATAGAACGTGAACGTCTCGCAGCCCTCACGCTGGTCCACCGCCTGCTGTGCAATATGATTCTCGCGCCAAAAATCCGCAACGGCTTTCTCACGCGCGGCAAAATTCAGATTGGTATCTACTTTCTCGTACAAAGAAACCCCTCCCGTAGCATAGTCACGTCATTCTAGCACACGGAAGGGGATTTTTCAAGGAACAGACGGCATCTGCCCAAGATTTCCCTTGCACCTTGATGCAAAGAGTGCTATAACCAACGATAGATATAGAAAGCACAGATAAAATTCACTCCAATTTTAGCAAAGGTTTTATCAGCGATTCCGAAAGGATCGTCGGTTTACACAGTGGAGGGATCTCATGCACGCATTCAAACATTTACTGACTGCCCTGCTATTATGCATCATCCCATACACCGCCTCTGCCGCCGACACGAATGCAGACTACCGGGGCTATCTCTGGCGCATCGATATGGCGACAGGCAATGTGGCGGAGCTGCCGCACAATTTCCGCACGGCGGCATCGCCGTTCCAAATGCGGACAGACGCAGCGAAGTTCGGTGTCGACCCGAACTACACTCCCTCTCGCGAGGGGCTAGACGCCCTGCCGCTCTCGGGAAGCGCGGAGTTCTCCGTCCCTGCCTTTCACGCGCTGCTGAAAGACCTGCACACGCGCGCAAAAGGCTCGATCTGTATCGTCGATCTGCGGCAGGAGTCGCACGGCTTCATGAATGGGAACGCCGTCAGCTGGTACGGCAAGCACGACTGGGGCAATATCGGCCGGACGAAGCACGAGGCACTGCGTGACGAGAACATGCGCATTCGCAGTGCACAGGGCAAGGATGTCGTGCTCGCGCACCTCGACAAGAAAAAGCAGCCAAAAAATCAGCAGACCGTCCGCGTCACGGCGGCGATGACGGAGCGTGAGCTGGTCGAGGATGCGGGCGTGCGCTACGTCCGTCTCGCCGTCATCGACCACAAATGGGCAGACCCACAGACCATCGACGAATTTGTCGATCTCGTGAAAAGAATGCCTGCGGACACATGGATGCACTTTCACTGTCAGGCAGGCAAGGGACGCACGACCAGCTTTATGGCGATGTACGATATGATGAAAAATCCCTCCGTCCCGCTGAAGGACATTCTCTATCGTCAGTACCTGCTCGGCGGAGCATACCTCGCCTACGACCCGACCACGCAGCATGCACCGATGGGATGGGAGGATATAGACTACCATCACAAGTCAGAAATGATCGCAAAGTTCTACGACTACGTTCAGCAGAATCACGAGGACAACTATGCCGTGCCGTGGAGTATGTGGCTGAAAAAGAATCCATAAGAGAATAAGAAAGCCCGCACATCAAATGCAATGTGCGGGCTTTCTTATTCTCTTACTGCGGCTTGATATGCCCTGTCTGATATGCGCGCAGGAGTGTATGCAGGTCAGCAATCTCATCCATGATCGCCGCACCGCGATCGGTGTCGCGTACGAGGCAGCTGCGCGCCTGCAGTTCGACGGTCTGCGAGACGGACTCGATGTCGCGATTCTCACGCAGTGCCTCGCGCACATTCGCCACTTCCTGATGCTGGAGGAGGCGCAGCCCGCGCGAGTTGTAGATGAGCGTGTACCCCGAGATCCCCGTTTTGGAATGGTATGGCGTCGCAAAGCCGCCGTCGATGATGATCGCCCGCCCATTCGCACGCATGGGGCTCTCCCCCTTCTTCACCTTGACGGGAACGTGCCCGTTGATGATGTGCCCATGCTTCGGGTCAAGGCCGAACTCCGCAAGGATTTTCTCGCAGATCGCTTCTTCCTTGATGAGACGGAAATACGGGTCGGACGGCTCTTTCCACGTCGATTCATCGGAGATAAAGGAGCGTTCGAATGTCGTGAACGAGCGGCCCGAGGTCGGCGCAAGCAATCCGCACCAGAGGAAGTACATGAAGTCCTGTCCCTCCTGCGTATGCTCGAGCCACGCCTCACGCGCCTTTTCCTCACAGAAATCCATCCATGCGCGGCCCGTGTATTCCTTGCCCTTGTAGGTGATCGTACGGAAACTCCCATCCTCGTTCATGGGAACGCATCCGTGGAAGAGCAGGTTGCCATTGCAGCACAGATACATACTGCCTCGCTCGTAGAGGTAGTCTACATGGCGCTGCAGTGTCTTGCTCTCGATGAAGTAGGAACGCAGATCATCGATGATGTGCTGCTCTTCCTCCGTCAGCTCATAACAGTTCGCTCCGTCGTCAATCGTCGGAAAATAGGCGCTCTCAAGCTCCACGCGCCGCCCGTTGTTGAGCGTGACATACGATGAGCTGAAGTTGATCTTGTCAAGGAGCAGACGATCTTCCATCTGAAAGTCTGGGTTGCGCTTAATGAGTGCTCCCTCGATTTTGAACATCATCATCGAGACTGCACGTTCCGCCGCCTTGATTGGGTTCTCGTCTGGATAGATGCGCGATGCGAAGGTCGAGAGCGGACGCAGGCTGATGCCGTAACCGCGCTCAAGCACATCCGTATTGCGGTAGCGCAGCGAGTTGCGGATGACCGCCGCAATGCAGACCTCACTGCCGAGCGCCGCGCCCATCCAGAGCACGTCGTGATTCCCCCACTGGATATCGACGGACGGATGCTGCATGAGGAGGTCAAGGATGCCGTCGGGACGATCGCCGCGATCGAAAAAATCACCGACGATATGGATGCGCTCGACTGCGAGGCGTTTGACGAGCACGCTGAACGCATCGATGAAGTCCGTGCCGCCGCCGATCTCCACAATCGTTTCGATCAGTTGTTTATAGTAGTAAAGCTGCGCCTCGTCCAGCTCGGGGCGCGTGCTCAGCAGCTCCACAATGACGGATTCGTAGCGCTTTGGAATGTAGCTTCGCATTTTGCTTGCGGGGAATTTCCAGCTCATGAGCTTGGTCAGTTCGAGCAGATTGGCAATGTTCTGCTGATACCAAATCGTGTCTGCCCTGCCCTCCGCCGTCAGCTGCTCCACCTTCTCGCGCGGATAGTAGATCAGCGTGCAGAACTCTGCCTTCTCCTCCTCCGTCATACGCTCGCCGAAGCAGTAGTCGACCTTCTCCTTGATAACGCCCGAGCAGTTGTTGAGGATGTGAAAGAAGGAATCGTATGCGCCGTGGAGATCGCTCATAAAGTGTTCCGTGCCCTTCGGCAGCATGAGCTGCGATTTTAGGTAGACGATCTTCTCGTAGACGATTTCCTTCGTCGGGTACTTCTCCGCCATCAGACGGAGCACCTTTTCCTGCTCCGTCTTTGCCATGTTTATGCTCATATCGCGTCCTCCTGCGTAATGGAATCACTGATAAATTCCGCGATTCCAATATTTTTACTCTTCTGTATTCTAGCATTAAGCAGAAGGAAATTCAAGAAAGCCCACTGTTTGCGGGAGCACTCACAGTACTCCCTTTCCACGCAGAAATTCCTCCGCAACGGAGCGCGGTTCCCTGCCCCCTGTCTCGACAGCGTAGTTCATCGCCGCCATCTCCTCGTCTGTGATTATCCCCGTCAGCTTTTCAAGCGCATCTCCCAGCTCCGGATGCCGATCCAAAACATCCGCACGCACAACATTGCCGCAGCGATAGGACGGGAAAAAGCTCCGATCATCCGTGAGCACACGTGCATCTGCTGCCGCAAGCTGCCCGTCTGTCGTGAACACGATCATTACATCGATTTGCCCATTTGCAAGCGCCTGATATTTCAGCCCGATATCGAGATCGACCGTGCGCCCGAAATCGAGCCCGTACTCCTTGCAGAGTGCAGGATAACCATCTGCGCGCTCAAAGAAGTCATATTCCGCGCCGAACGTCATCTGTGGGGCAGCACGACGCAGATCGGAATAGTCGTGCAGATCATAGCGTTCCGCAATCTCCCTGCGCACGGCGATGCCAAACGTATCGTTAAAGCCGTACATCCCGACCCAACGCATGGCAAAGCGCCGCTCATATTCCTCGGTCAGCGTTGGAAACAACGCCTCACTGTACTTCGATTCTTCTTTGAGTACCATATTCCATCCCGTTCCCGTATACTCGGGATAGATGTCGAATGCGCCGCTCTCCATGCCGGGATGGATATTCGACGTTCCGCCGCCGACACCTGGCGTAATACGCGCCTCGAGCCCCGTATCGTGCTCGATGACCATTTTAAGCATCTCGCCCATAATAAGCTGCTCCGTCATCGGCTTTGTAGCGATGTGAACGATGTCTGCCCTGCCAAAGAATCCGTAGGTAACCCCACTCACGGCAATGATCAGGGCAGCCGCTGCACCGGCATAGGCAGCGCGGGGTGTTCCGCTGACGCGTACGGGGCGCTTCAGCCACGCCTCCACCCATCCGAGTGCGCCGTCTCCCACAAGCGCAAGGATTGCAATCAACAGGCTTCCCGCAATCGTAAGCGCGGGGTTGTTCGTCGTGATGCCGCGATAGATTGCAACACCGAGCCCGCCTGCACCAATAAAGGATGCAATGCCTGTAAGTGCGATCGTCATCGTCGCCATATTGCGGATACCGCTCATGATGACGGGCATCGCAAGCGGAATCTGGACACGTATCAGCGCATGCAGCGGAGAGCCGCCCATGCCGATTGCCGCCTCCACGAGAGAGGGCTGTATCTGCGAAAGCCCCGTATGTGTCGCACGCACCATTGGCAGCAGCGCGTAGATCGTGAGGGCGATGATTGCCGAGCGGTTGCCGATGCCGAAGAACGGGATGAGGAAGCCGAGCATCGAGATCGACGGGATCGTATAGAGGAAGTTCACTGTCCCGAGCGTTGGCGCCGCTGCCCGTTCATATTTGTGAATCAGCACGCCTGCCGCCCCGCCGAGTACGATTGCGATACCGATTGCTGCACCCGAAATCCAAAGATGCTCGATTATAAGCTGCACGAAAAATGTACTGCGCTCTGCAAAAATTGAAAGAACTGCCTGAAATAGTTCCATGTTTCAATCTCCAAAATGTAATATATTCGATCACAATTGTATTATATCACAGATGAGAATGTCATGCAAATGAAAAATCCCTCTCTGCAGGAAGAGAGGGGTTCTGCATCTATATCATGACCCATTTTCTTCCATATTATCACCTTCTCATCGCAAGGGGCAAGTATATGCGAATGGATTTGTCACAGCCCTTTGCCTATGTTATAATGCCTCTGTAAAAAGTAACAGGACAGGAGCTGAACGTCCTTGAAGAAATTTTTTTCGACATTTTTCCACTTCATCGCAAGCGTTGTCCTTGCGGTCGGTGCTGCGGGATACTGGTATATAACAGATGAGGTCTCCGTCGAAACGGCATCTGAAATTTTCCTCGGTGTCTTTCTTGCCGCCTCACCGCTGCCCTTTATCCTATCACGCGTTGTACTTGCTTTGCGGATCAAGCGCAGCCTGCGCAGCTCCGGTATTGTGTGCAGCCGCATGGGAGCGCTGACCGAACTGATGCACGTCGATACCATTGCGTTCAACCGCAATGGTACGCTCACAGAGGGCAATGTCTTCATCTCCGCGCTCGTGCCCGAGGGCATGACGCAGGGCTCACTCCTCGCGCTCGCTGCCAGTGCCGAGCGTGAGGCAACACATCCCTACGCCCACGCGCTCTATGACACGGCTGTCCAGCGTGGTCTGCATCTCCAGCGTCACTCTGCCGCGCACGAGACAGAGAGCTTTGGCGTCGAGGCGCTGATCGCACGTACACCCGTACGCGTCGGAAAAAAGGAGTGGCTGCAGGAGGAGAATATCGAGATCAGCGCCGCGCTCCTCACGCGCGCCGACCAGCTCGCAACGAGCGGGCAGACACCGCTCTTCGTCAGCTCTAGCAAGTACGCGCGCGGCATCATCGCCGTCCGTGACGATATACGCGCCGAGGTGCGGCGTGCCCTGCAGCAGCTCAAGGAACGCGGACTTTCCCTCATTCTTCTTACGGGAGAGACAAAACGCCTTGCAAACGCAACGAGCAAGGAGCTGAGAATCAGTGAGGTACGCTCCGATCTTACGAGCGCAGACAAGGCTCGTGAAATCCGCCTTCTGCAGTCACGCGGCTCCGTCGTCGCGATGGTCGGCGACCCGATGGCGGATCAGGCAGCAATGCGCGCGGCAGACATCAGCATTGGCTGCCCCTCCTCACTCGACAGGCCGCCCGCAATCGAAGCGAACGAGATACGGCACGATCCTCTGCACGAGGAACTCCTGCGCGGGCCGGACGGAGAGGATGTGCCGCAGGAGATCGAACCGCTGATGGCCCCCGAGGATGCCGCCTACTTCGAGGCACAGGCACTGCGCAATCAGGGGCGCTCGACGAACTTCACTCCCGACATCATGCTTGATGCACAGGGAATTCCAAGCCTTGTCACGCTCTGGGATACGATCAATGGGTCACGCGCCCGTGCCCGACAAAATCTCTGGCTCAGCATCATCTTCGTCCTCCTCTTTACGCCGTCGGCTGCAGGGGCACTGACCTTCTTCGACGGCGCCTTGCTGTCCTATCCTTTCGTCGGCGGCACGCTTATTTTCCTCTTCATTTTGCTTATTGTGAATGCCCTTCGAAAATGAGGATAACAGATATTTATTCCTAATCAGTTGAAAATATCCATCTAACTTGTATTTCATTTTGACCTATGATATAATTCACCGAATCAAGGTCTTTTGTCACGATTGAAGCGACAGAAGACGGTGCTGTTATTATCATGGCTATTTTATTTAGGAGGGGTTTGGAAATGGAAGAAGTGCTGCTGTCACGATGGCAGTTTGCAATCACCACTATCTATCACTTTCTCTTCGTCCCCGTCACCCTCGGCATGGCGATCTTTGTCGCCCTGCTCGAGACGTGCTACGTACGGACGAAGAAGCCGGAATGGAAGAAGACCTGCCGGAAGCTGCTGCATTTCTTTGGCACGCTCTTTCTCATCAACTTCGCGATGGGTGTCGCTACCGGTCTGGTGCAGGAGTTCCAGTTCGGCATGAACTGGTCGGAGTATTCGCGCTTCATGGGCGACATCTTCGGCGCACCGCTCGCACTTGAGGCGCTGACGGCGTTCTTCCTCGAGTCGACGTTCCTCGGGATCTGGATGTTCGGCTGGGACAAGCTGTCCGAAAAGGCACACTGCGCGTGTATCTGGCTCGTCGCGATCGGCAGCAACCTGTCGGCATTCTGGATTCTCGTCGCCAACTCATTCATGCAGCACCCCGTCGGCTACACGATCGCCAACGGACGCGCGGAGATGGCAAACTTCTTTGAACTCATCACGAACCACTACATCCTCGGCGAACAGTCGCACACGCTCTTCGCGGGCATCACAACGGCAGGCTTCGTCATCATGGCGGTCTCGGCATGGAAGCTGCTCCACGATGAGGAGTCGCGTTACGCCTTCACACAGGCGATCAAGGCGGGTGCGATCTACACCATCGTCGGTGTCGTCGGTGTCATCATGAGCGGACATTTACACACGCAGTACCTCGCTCAGGCCAGCCCGATGAAGCTCGCGGCGATGGAGGCGCTCTGGGAGACGGAGGATCCCGCGCCCTTTGCCGTACTCGCCTATCCGAACATGGAGAAGGGGCACAACGACTTCGAGATCACGATCCCCTATATGTTCACCATCATGGTGCATGACAACATCAAGGGCGAGGTGCGCGGCATCAATGACCTTCAGAAGGAGGCCGTCGAGAAGTTCGGCCCGGGCGACTACCGTCCGCACGTAACGATGCTCTTCTACTCCTTCCGTGCGATGGTCGGCGCCGGATTCTTCATGGTACTCGTCTCACTTGTCGTATTCTATCTGGCAAAAAAGGACAAGCTATTCTCGGCAAAGAAGCTGCTTTACGCGCTCCCGTGGCTCGTCATCGTGCCCTTTATCGCGAACTCCTGCGGCTGGATCGTCGCGGAGATGGGCCGTCAGCCATGGCTCGTCATGGGACTGCAAAAAACCGTTGACGGTGTGTCGCCGAACCTTACCTCGGCAGAGATTATGTTCACGATGATCGGCTTTACCGTACTCTATCTGCTGCTCATCATCACGGCGCTCTACATCGCCTTCCGCTTCATCCGCCGCACGCAGATCACACCTGCCATCGAAGGAGGGAAGTAAGCATGGACTACAATATTCTCTGGTTTGTGCTCATCGTCGTTCTCTTCACGGGATTCTTCTTCCTCGAGGGATTCGACTACGGTGTCGGCACACTGCTCACACTCCTCTCGGACAAGGAGAGCGACCGCTCTCAGCTCGTTCGCTCCATCGGCCCTGTCTGGGACGGCAACGAGGTCTGGATGATTACGGCGGGCGGCGCGATGTTCGCGGCGTTCCCGCATGTCTACGCCACGCTCTTCAGCACGTTCTATATCGCGCTCTTTCTCATGCTTGTCGCGCTCATCCTGCGTGCGGTCGCGTTCGAGTTCCGCCATCAGCGCACGGATGAAAAATGGCAGCGCACATGGTCGCGTGCGATTGCGTTCGGCAGCATCGTCCCCGCGTTCCTCTGGGGCGTAGTCGTCACGAACCTCATCGCGGGTCTGCCCATCGGCGCAAATATGGTCTATCGAGGCGGCTTTTTCGATCTCCTGACCCCGTACACGGTGGTCGGCGGCGTGACATTCTTCGCAGTCTTTGCATTCCACGGAGCGACATTCCTGAACCTGCGCCTCACAGATCGCTATCTGCTGGAGCGTGCACGCAGCTATGGGCTGAAGTTCGGCGTCGCTGCAGCGCTTCTCTACGTACTCTGCATGGTACTCACGTACACGAATACCGACCTCTACAGCAGCCCGCTTGCAGCCGGCGCACTTGTCCTCTCCGCTGCGGCATTTGTCGCTGCCATCGGTGCGCTCTATGCCAAGGCACATAAACCAGCGTTCATCCTTGGCGGTCTTGCCATCGCGGGCACGACGGTCGGCTTCTTCGCGGGGCTCTTCCCGCGCCTCATGGTCTCAAGCCTGAATGCGGGCTGGAGCCTCACGATCTACAATGCGTCCTCGACGGAGTACACACTCTCCATCATGACAGTCGCAGCGGTCATCCTCGTTCCGATTATCCTCGGCTATCAGATCTGGACGTACTACATCTTCCGCAAACGCATCTCTCCAAACGATGCGGGGCATCAGGCATACTAATCACAATGAAAAAAAAGAAGTCCATTCTACGCTCTGTGCTGCACACCGAACGCAGCAGCCTCCTCATACGCGCGGTGATCGAACTCCTCCACGGGGGGCTCGTCATCGCGGCGGCATGGGAAACTGCCGTCATCGTGAATGCAGTATTCATGGAGCACGGCGGACCTACCGAAACAGCATCAGATCTTCTGATGCTGTTTTTGTGCGTCCTCTCTATGGCACTGCTGCGCCTCCCCAAGGGACGCATCGAGGCGCAGCTCTCCCATCGCGTTCGCCTTTCCGCACGCACAGCACTGCACGAAGCAATGCTCCTGCACGGCCGCAATTCCTCCGGTGCGCTGACACTCACGCTGGAGCGCGTCGATGCACTCGATCCGTTCTTCCATACGGTGCTGCCCACGATGATAGCAGGCGCGGTTCTCATCCCGCTGATTCTCGTTGTCACGGCAGTTGCAGACCCACTCTCAGCGCTGCTCTTCCTTGCGACTCTTCCGATTGCTCCCTTCCTGCTCTTTTTGATCGGCAAGGCGACACGCCGTGCGAGTGAACGGCAGTGGGACAAGATGCAGTCGCTCACGGATGGGTTCGGCGAACTCGTGCGTGCGGCGATGACGCTCAAGATCTTTCGCCGCATTGACGCCGAGGGAGCACATCTCGCACAGATGAGTCACTCCTTTGCCGAGGCATCCCTCTCTGTCCTGCGTCTTGCCTTTGTCTCAGCGTTCGCGCTCGAGCTTATCACGACGCTGTCGATTGCGCTCATCGCCGTCTCCATCGGCCTGCGGCTTCTGGACGGCATGATGACCTTCCAGACGGCGTTCTTCGTGCTCATTCTCGCTCCGCTCTTCTATCAGCCGCTGCGTGAGGGCGGCATCGCGTTCCACGCGGCGATGGATGCAAAGACGGCAGAGGCGGCGCTCACCCCCTATCTGGATCTCCCCTCCCCCTCAGACGGCGCACGCAGTCAAATCCTTTCGCCGCCGGCGCCGCATACGAAAAACCTCTCCTATCGCTATCCGCTGACCGAAGAGACCGTGCTCACGGGGCTGAATTTCTCGTTTCCCGCAGGCAAATCCACCGTACTTGCAGGCGCGAGCGGCGTCGGAAAATCCACGCTGCTCCTCCTGCTCGCGGGGCAGACTGCACCGACCGAGGGAAGCATTCTGCTCACGGACGGAGCTGGGAGTGCCAATGTATTTGACCTCGCACAGCTCTCGGAGGAAACAAAACAAAACCTCATCACATACGTGCCGCAGGAACCGCATATCTTTACGGCATCACTTGCCGATAACGTCAGTCTCTGGCTTGCGGATGCCACGGACGATGCCGTTGCGGAAGCACTTGAGGCGGCCGCACTCGGCGATTTCCTGCGCGCCCTGCCCGATGGACTCCGCACCCCGCTCGGTGCAGGCGGGCATCCGCTCTCTGCGGGAGAACGCCATCGCCTCGGGCTTGCACGCGCCTTCTTTCAAAACCGTCCCATCGTGCTTCTCGACGAGATCACAGCGGGACTGGACGGAGAGACGGAGGCAGAGGTCATTGCGGCACTGACGCGCTTTGCCCATCATCGCACGCTGATTCTGACATCCCACCGCCCCGCCCTCATCGCATGGGCGGATCACGTCATTACCTTGGGAGGTGCGCACGGATGACAGGGACACTCTTTCGACTGCTTGCTATTGCAGCACCGACAAAGGCGCTGCCTGCACTCCTCGCCGGTGTGCTCGCCGCCGCCTCGGGCATTGCACTCATCGGAACGGCTGCATGGATCATCGCAAGCGCGGCACTGCAGCCGCCGCTCTCCGCGCTTGCCCTTGCAATCACACTGGTGCGCGCGTGCGGTATCGGGCGTGCCGTCTTTCGCTATCTCGACCGCCTGCTCTCCCATCGGCTTGCATTCGCGTGCTATGAGAACCTGCAGCAGGCAACCTATCGCCGCTCTGCCGCAGCGATTCCTCTGCGTGCGGGAAACGCGCGCGAGGGCGAATTTCTGCACGATCTTCTGACGGGCTGTGAGACCCTGCGCAACTTCTACCTGCGCACCGTCCCGCAGCCGCTGATCGCGGGCATTCTCACCGCTGTGACCTGTGCGGCACTCGCGCCGCTCTGCCCGTGGGGCGTGCCACTCATCATCGCGCTCTATCTGCTCCACCTCGTCCTCCCCCACCTCCTGCACGAGACGGATCTGCGGACGGAGAGCACGGCCTATCGCGAGGTTCTGCTCGATCTCCTCGACGGGCGTGCGGAGCTTGCGGCGGCGGGTACGCTCACACAGGCACAGGGACAGCTTGACACAGCAGCAGAGGATTTTCAACAGAAGCAGAGTCACAAGCGCACGAAGCGCGAGCGCCTCTTCACCCTGCTCGACGTACTACGCGTCGCGGTCTGGATCGCCCTGATTGCACTCCTGACGCCATACGCTGCAGACGGTGTGCTCTCCGGCGTTCAGTATGCCGTCTGGGTGCTCGTCCTCGAAGCTGTGCTCAGCGAGTACCGCCCTCTGCCTGCAGCG
The DNA here is from genome assembly GCF_000468035.1 of Selenomonas sp. oral taxon 892 str. F0426. Classification (GTDB taxonomy): domain Bacteria; phylum Bacillota; class Negativicutes; order Selenomonadales; family Selenomonadaceae; genus Centipeda. The sequence continues at coordinate 311,667 of NZ_KI260539.1, read as the reverse complement.
AGTCTCGGCACGGTGGAGGCAGTGCAGGCAGCGGAGAATATTCTGCCGTCAGCCCCCTGTGCCGCACTGAACCCCGCGCACACAGACACAGAGTACAGCGCAGAGGAACAGGCTCCGCTCATCGAGGCATATCACCTCTCCTTCGGCTACCACGCCGACGTCCCCATCCTGCGCGATCTCTCATTCCGCATCCATCGCGGCGAACATACGGCGATCATCGGCGAGAGCGGCGCGGGCAAGACCACGCTCGCAAGCCTCCTGCTGCGCCTCTGGGAGCCTGACTGCGGCACGCTGTCCTATAACGGGGTACCGCATACACAGCTGTCGCCCGACGGCACGCGTACCCTCTTCGGTGCCTCCCTGCAAGGGAGCTGGCTCTTCAGCACCTCCACGCGTGATAACTTTCTGCGCCTGCACGAGAATATGGATGAGGCACATATCTGGCAGGCACTTGAGACGGCACAGCTTGCCGATGTCGTGCGGGCGCTCCCCGCAGGACTCGACGAGCCGCTCGGTGCAAATGCCGCACGGCTCTCGGGAGGACAGCGCAGCCGTCTGCTCACTGCACTTGCACTTGCCGCCGAAGCAGACCTCCTCCTGCTCGACGAGCCGACCGCAGGACTGGATGCCGCACGCGGAGAACGATTGATTGCTGCTGTTCTGGAAACGCTTGATGCGCGCGGCGGAACACTCATTGTCATCACGCATGACCTCCCCCTCCTAGACCGTATGAAGCAGGTGATAGAACTATGACACAGGAACGATTTCACGAGCTGATCCACATTGTTCTGGACAGCCTCGGCAGTGCTGCCCCGCCCCACGATCTCTTTGCAGGCGGCGTGGACGACTGGCACGCACGCGCACGCCTTGCCCACTTTCTTGCCCAACGCGCGGAATACCGCACAGAGGCGCTCGAACTCTTTCAGAGCGTCGTGGATGCAGAGCCGAACGAGGAACTCGCACAGGATGTGGAGGAAAAAGTCTACGCCATGCAGGGACTGAGCGCCCTTGAAGCGACGGAAACGGAAACGCAAGAAGCGGCGCTCGAACACATCAACCTCGCAATTGAGTGCGCCGAGTCCACGGATTTTCTCTACAAGTACATCCTGCGCGGCGAGCTGTGGGCAGATCGCTGGAACCTCATGCACAAGCTGCGCATGACTGAGGAAGCAGAGGCGGAGGCGGACGAGCGCATCGCTGCGTTTGACGGACTCGAGGACGCCGTTCCGCACAACTCGTATCTCTACTACGGCTACCGCTTCAAGGCACACCTTGCCGCAGAGCGCGGTGTCGTCCTCATTGCAAAGGACTATATGCACATGGCAATTCATGCGATGGAGATGCCATCTGCATACGAGCAGGGGCTTGCGGACGCATTCGCCGCGACGCACGAAAATGCGCCGTGGATCCTGCGCGAGATCGACCGCGCCACGCCAAATCCCGAGCATCTGCATTGGGATATATGATATCTTCCAAGCCTTCCCCATCATGCGGGGAGGGTTTTTGTTTATGGCATTGCATTGCTTTATTAAAGGAAGCACTGATAAATTCAGCTGCGCCATCTTGACGCATCTTTTTTTGCTCGCACTGTTTCGGCAAATCCTCCACATAGCTTTGGCTATCGTCCGGTTTGTCTCCTTGTTCGGACGAAAAAATCTACGCCAATCTGACGGACTTCATTTTATCAGCGATTCCTTAAAAGCGCTGCTGCACGAGAGCAAGAACCTCCTCATGCCGCAGCGCTTTTTTCTGTGTAAATTTTGAGTTGACAAGAGAAATGCAATACTGTATTCTAGCGACAGATAGATGAAGGAACGATTATAAACACGGTCGTTATCGCTTGCGGTATCGACCGTATTACGGGCAAAAGAAAAAGGGGGGATTCCCCTTTTTCTTTTACCTATCAATTGATAATAATTGTATATCTCATATTCTTACAGCATGGAGATTCTATGGAACCATCTGGAAAAAACCTCCCCACCGACATTCATCCGCGTACACTGCTGCGGCGGCTGGCACTTGGCATCGGCTTCCTCGCACTCATTGGAGCACTGCTTGCGAGTGCCTCATTGGGCGCGGTCGAGATCGCCCCGCGCGATATTCTTCCGACACTGCTCGGAAACGGCACACCGGAGGACTACCGCATTCTCTATCATATTCGTCTGCCGCGCATCGTCACAGGCGCACTCACAGGCATCAATCTTGCACTCGCAGGCTGTATCCTGCAGGGTATTCTGAAAAATCCGCTCGCCGATCCGGGCATCATCGGTGTCTCCGCAGGAGCCGGACTTGCTGCCATGTGCATCATGATCCTGCTGCCTGCCGAGACGAAGTTCGTCCCACTCGGCGCCTTCATTGGAGCGATGATTGCCGTAGCGCTCGTCTTTGCCCTCTCATGGGAAAACGGCGTACACCCAATGCGCATGGTACTCGCAGGTGTCGCCATCGCCGCATTTTTCGGCGGAGCGATGACTGCACTGATGGTATTCTACTCCGATCGCGTGCAGGGCACGGTGAACTGGATGGCAGGAGGGTTCGCGGGGCGCAGCTGGAGCCATGCGGAGATGGTACTCCCCTACACACTCATCGGCATTGCCGGAGCGCTGCTCGGCAGTCGCTGGCTGAACGCCCTGCAGCTCGGCGAGGAGACGGCACGGAGCCTCGGCGTGAATGTCGCACGCGCCCGCCTTGTCCTCCTCGTGCTTGCCGCGCTGCTCGCCGCATCCGCTGTCAGTGCTGCAGGCATGCTCGGCTTTGTTGGACTCGTCGTGCCGCATATCGTGCGCCTCCTGACCGGCTCTGACTTTGACTGGCTCCTGCCGGCGTCAGCACTCTGGGGGGCAGCGCTTGTCGCCGGTGCGGATGCTGCGGCACGCGTCGCCTTTGCACCGGTCGAAGTTCCGGTCGGCGTATTCATGTCCTTTCTGGGCGCGCCGTTCTTCCTCTACCTGCTCAAAAAGAGCATGCGAAGGGAGTGACGTTATGGAAGAACTGCTGCGGGCACACGCTCTTTCACTCGGCTACGGGAGCACGGAGATCATACATGCGGTCGATGTCTGCATACACCGCGCAGAGATCGCAGCAATCATCGGCCCCAACGGCTCAGGCAAGTCGACACTTCTAAAGGCGCTCGCCCGCCTCCTCAAGCCGCACAGCGGAACAATTGAGTTCCTGGGAACGGATATATGGAGAAAAAGCGAACGGGATATTGCACAGAAGATCGCCTTCCTGCCCCAGAGTGCAGAACCGCCCGGCGATATTACAGTACTCGACCTCGTTCGCATGGGACGCCTGCCGCATCGAAAATTCTGGGACATGTTCTCCAAAGAGGACGAGGAAATATGTCGTGAGGCATTGGCACGAACAGGCATGGAGTCCTTCGCCATGCGCCCAATCCGCGCGCTCTCCGGCGGCGAACGTCAGCGTGCGCGTCTTGCGATGGCACTTGCACAGCAGCCGGAGGCACTGCTCCTCGACGAGCCGACCACGTATCTCGACATCCGCCATCAGCTCGCGCTCATGGAGCTCGTGGAAAATCTCCACGAAACACTCGGTCTCACTGTCATTATGGTGCTGCACGACCTCAACCAAGCCGTGCGCTATGGTGAACGCCTCATTGCCGTTCACGCGGGCAAGATCATCGCGGACGGATCCCCAAACGACGTCTTCACGCGCGAACTCGTGCGTGATCTCTACGGTGTCGAGAGCCGCGTCAGCGATGTTGAGATCGCTGGGCGGCACACGAAACTCTGCCTCCCGGAGCGCGTTGCGCGGAAGGCACACGAACATTGAGCGCCGAAATCCAACAGGATGGCTTTATCGTTTTTGGAGGTGTTTATGCGAAAAATCGGTATCATTGCGGCATTTCTCTGTCTCGCGGCAGCCGCAGTCTTTCTCCTCTGGCCGCAGGAGCAGGCATCGCCGGAGCAAAAGGAACGCACGGTGACGGACAGCACGGGGCGCACGGTCACACTTCCGTCGCATCCGCAGCGCGTTGTCATCCTCAACCCGTCGAACCTCGACCTCTACGTCGCAGCGGGCGGCGCCGACAACATCGTTGGAAAGCCGACCTCGCAGGTGCTCTCGGAGACGGTCAAGGAAAAAACAGCAGCCGCAGAGGAGGTCGGCATCATACACCAGCCCGACATTGAGAAGATCCTCGCGCTGCAGCCCGATCTCGTCATCGGCACAAACGTCCCCTTCCATACGGGACTCGTGGAGACACTTGGCAATGCCGGCGTACCGCTCTACATACAGGCGCTCGACGACGTCCCTTCCCTGCTCTCCACACTTGATTTCTATGGGAAACTCACAGGACATGAAGAGGACGCGCGTGCGCAGGCAGCAGTGATTCAGGAGAAGCTCGATGTTGTAAAGACGCGCGCGGAGGGCCGCACACCACCAAAGAATCTCCTCGTCTTCGGTTCGCCCGACAGCTTTAACATGGGCACATCGAAATGCTTTACCGGCGGTCTGATCGATATGCTCGGCGGCGGCAATATTGCCGACCGGGCAGAGGGGGACGGCGGTTATCTGCCGCTCTCCATGGAGTTCGTCGCGCGCGAGAATCCCGCCGTGATCTTCATCGTCGTGCACGGTCCTGCAGAGACGCTCGAACCCAAGATGCGCCGCGACCTGCAGGAGAGCGAGGCATGGGCAGATGTCGACGCTGTAAAGAACGGGCGTGTCTATGTACTCCCGTACGAACTCTTCGCCGTAAATCCCGGCGTCCGCGCCGCGGATGCACTCCAGACGATCGCGGATATCATGTATCCAACGCCGCAGTGAAGGGAGTGATTGACAAAGGAAAAAGACGTGCTTTCAGGAGAGCAAAACGAGGCGGCAGCGGCGATGTGCAAAAATTTCGCACGTGAAGTTTTTGCACACGCCATGTTTGACATATAGTGATAGGAGATAGAACAATGTCACACAAGCACACGCGGAAGAGCATTCTTCTGACCGCAGCCGTACTGAGTACAGTAACCGTACCCGCCTGCGCAGCCGCTCGCGATGGTGGAACATCTGTCGTTACAGATAAAGTCATTGTCACAGCGTCCCGCACGGAGCAGGAGGTCAAGGAGACCCCGAGCGCCGTCGAGGTCATCGCACGCGCAGACATTGACAAGATGGGCGCAGAGAGCCTCGCACAGGCACTGAAGCTCGCGCTCGGCATCGACATACAGGAAAACGCAATGGTCGGTAATCGCTCTGCCCTCCGCGGCATGAACACGAACCAGACGCTCATCCTCATCGACGGGCGCCGTGTCCGTACGGAGAACACGAGTGAGACGATGAACTACTATGAGCTGCAGCGCGTCAACATAGACGACGTAGAACGGATCGAGATCGTGCGCGGCGCGGTCAGCTCCCTCTATGGCTCAGAAGCGCTCGGCGGCGTCATCAACGTCATTCGGAAGCGCCCCGCCGAGGCGCAGACCTCTGTTACGCTCGACTGGACAACGCGCCAGAACGATCAAGGCCTCCGCCTCGACTCCGGCAAGGTGGGCAAATGGGCATTCAGCACGAGCTTCAAACACATGGGCGTGCGGGAGCGCGGCACGAACAGCATCAGCAATATGTACGGTAAGAAGTATTTCTTCAACATCGACGGCCGTATGGAGATAACAAAGGACAAACATCTCGATGTCTTCTTTGATTATCTGAAGGAAGACCTCGATATGAAGGACTCTGCCACGCAGAAAACAACCTACGACCATGACCGCATCACGACGGGCGCAAAGTATTCGGGACGCGACAGCCGCGGCGACTACGAGATGCAGGTATACTATACCTATTTCGACAAAAACCAGCGGACAAGAAAACGTGCCGACAGCGCACTCAGCAGCTTTGACGATATGACGTACAATTCGCTGATCTTTGACGGCAGGCGTTCCATACAGCTCGCTCCAAACCACCTGATGACCGTCGGCGGCGAATACCGCAAGGAGGACTATGAGAGTACACGCATCAAAGGCTCCAGGACAACAACGCTTGAGGGTGTGACCAATCAGCTCGGCGACAGCTCGATGGATTTTGCCGCACTTTATGTGCAGGATGAGTGGCTCGCCAGCCCGCGCTGGACGATCATCCCGTCTGTGCGCTGGGATCACAGCGACGTATTCGGCAGCGAGGTGACGGGTAAGCTCGGCACAACTTACAAAATGAGCAAAGGACTGCGCTTCAAGGCGAATGTTGGCACTGCCTACCGCGCTCCGACGGCAAGCGAACTCTACTTTGACTGGCGGCATACACCTGCTGCGCGGGTGAATGTCCATATTGTTGGAAATCCCGATCTGAAGCCCGAAAAGGCGCTGAACTTCGACCTTGGAGTCGAGGGCGAGCGCGGCAAGACCTTCGGTAAGCTCACGTACTTCCACAACAAAGTGGAAGACTTGATCAACGTCAATGTAGTCAATACCGTCATCCCCGGTCCCCCGCCGCCTACTATCCTCTCAACCGGTACATATCAGAACATCGACAACGCCACGATACAGGGCGTCGAGCTTGAGGCGAAACAGGATCTCGGCAGCGGCTTCGCCCTGCGTGGGCTCTATACCTACCTCGACGCACAGGACGATAAGACTAACACGCGCCTAATGGGACGCGCCCGCCACAAGGCGAGCCTCCAGCTCAGCTACGATGACCCGCGGCATGGCTGGAACGCAACACTCTGGCAGGACTGGATCTCAGGCTACCGCTATGCGGAGCAGGTCGGCAGAGGCATGGCTGCGCGCACCGTTTATAAGGACGCGGCTCTCGCACTCACGAACTTCGTTGTTACCAAGAAATTCAACGACCAGTTCAGCGCCTACCTCGGTATCGACAACATCTTCGACAAGGAGAGCGACGCGCTCGCCTACGACGGCCGCATCTGGCGCGGCGGCGTACGCATGACGTTCTAAACAGACACAGTAAAACAATTAATCAAAACCACCAGTTGAACTGGTGATTTGAACAGGCCCTATAAGGGCCAAATGCTTGTGGTAGCACCTTAAAAGATGCATCGAATGGGTTCTGACAACCACACTATTGTCACGGGCAGCCCCCTACTTGGGGGCATTTTTATTTGCCTTTTTCACTCCTGCTACCCGTAAACGGGTCAACAAACTCCTTTAGGCTTAGTTGATCTGCCATAATATCCTCCTGTAACTGATTCTTGATATAATTCTTGATTGCATTTTCACATTTCCCAACAGTATCGACATAATATCCGCGACACCAAAAATGTCGATTCCCGTATTTGTACTACACTTTTCTATAAGAATTTTTTCTCTACCTCCAGTTGAACTGGGGGGTTATTATACCTATTCGGCGACCAAAAATACACCAACTGCGGTGTATGTTATATAAAATTTATATCCTCTATCACCTGTGATAAATTCTATGTATAACGTACCCAAAAAGCACTTCTTTTACAAGGAAAGCAACGAAAAAACTTCTATTTATATTCATTCTTTTTTGCTATTTGTGACATCATTTGAAAGAAATGTTTTTTCCTGCTATAATCATAGGCGATAAAGGAGAATGCCTCATTGGCTGAAGCAACAAATTCTCCATCCAGAAGGAGTTACTTTCACAATGCTGTTACACCGAAAATCCGTCGAACTGCTTGCCCCGGCCGGCACATGGGATGCCATGACTGCGGGCATTGCGGCCGGTGCGGATGCTGTCTATCTCGGCGGCAAACATTTTAATATGCGCCTGCATGAGGGTGATTTTAACTTCGATGACGAGCGGCTAAAGGCTGCGGTAAACTACGCGCATGCCCACAATGTTGAGCTCTACATTACGCTCAACAACCTCATCAGCAATGAAGAACTTCCGGCGCTGCGCGAATACCTCGCCTATCTCGAGGAGATTCGCCCCGATGCGATTCTCGTACAGGACTTTGCTGTGCTGGAACTGGTCCACGAGATGGGCATTACTGTCCCCCTGCATACGTCCGTCATGATGAATACGCACAACGAGCATGCGATCGAAAAGCTCAAAGAGTACGGCATTACGCGCATTGTCGTCGGCAGAGAGATGACGCTCTCAGAGCTGGCGCTCTTCCGCGCACGTACGGGTATTGAGGTCGAGTACTTCATGCACGGCGACATGTGCATCTCCGAGAGCGGACAATGTATCCACTCGGGCGTTCTCTTCGGTCAGAGCGGCAACCGCGGGCGCTGTATGAAGATCTGCCGCTGGCCGTTCTCCATGATCGACGAGAAAACGGGTGAGGTACTCGATGAGGACAGTCCGGGACCGTATAAACTCGCACTGAAGGATATGTGCATGTACCGCTCGATCCCTGCGCTCATACAGGCTGGCGTCTACTCGTTCAAGATCGAGGGACGTATGCGCTCGCCGGAGTTCATCAGCCGCCTTGTCTCCACATATCGCAAGGCGATCGATTCCTATATCGCTGATCCGAACGGTTACACGACGGACGAGGAGGGTTGGCGCACGCTCTACGACAACCGCGTGCGCGACTATACGACGACGTTCGCATTCGGTCAGCCATCTGCCATCGATATTGGGATGACGGGGGAACGCGAACCGCGCTTCTTCAGTCAGGCGATCGAGGAGGCGGGCTTTGCCGACGAGGTGCTGCGCGAGGAACGCTCCATCGAAAAGGAAAACACACCGAGCCGTCACCTCAGCGTACGCGTCAGTACGCCGGATGCTGCACGTGCTGCAGTGGATGCCGGAGCAGACACAATCTATGTCGGCGGCGAGGCATTCCGCCCCAACCGCCCGTGGAAACTTACGGACTATGAGGAGATTGCACGCTATGCGGCGGGTCGCACACGCGTGGTCGTCAACACGTCGCGCACGACCATGCGGCGTGAGTGCGGCGAACTTGAGCAGTTCTTCACCGCGCTGAACGCAATGCCTGTGGATGGCATCATGGTTGGCAACCTCGGCACGCTGAAACTCGCACGAACGCTGACAAAGCTGCCCGTACAGGCGGATCACTCATTTAACATCTTCAACCATCTCGCCGTTACCTTCCTCAAGGAGAACGGTCTCACGATGGCTGCTGCCTCCTATGAGCTGTCCTTCCGTCAGCTGCGCGAGATCGTCGAGAACGCAGTGCTCCCGATCGAGGCGGTCGTACACGGGGCGTACGAGTCCATGATCTGTGACTACAACTTCCCCGCGATGTCGCTGCCGAACTACAGCGATCTTGCCGCGCCGGAACTGATGGATACGCACTATGCGTTCCGCGACGAGGCAGGCGGCGTACACCCCATCCGCATCGATCAGTACGGGCGCAACCATATCTACTTTGCGAAAGATCTCTGCCTCTACCCCTACCTTGAGAAGTTCAACGGCCTCGGCTCCTACCGCATTGAGGCGCAGGACTATACGGCAGAGGAGACGTCTGAGATTGTCCGCATCTACCGCGCCGCGCTCGATCGCCTCGCGGCGGGCGGCGACGGATATCGTGCGGCAGATTTTGACCGCCTCACAGAGATCTCGCCGCGCCCCCTTGGCATTGGAACATACCGTTTCCGCCAAAGCCGAAATTCCATTTGAGCACGATAGAAAGCATATTCCATGGACATAGCTTCCACGAACGAGAACAACTACATCGGCGCTGCCGCCATCCTTGAAAAGAAGAAGAAATACATCATGCCCTGCCTTGGGCATTTCTACAGCGACCCGCGCCAGATCGTCCGCGGCGAGATGCAGTATCTCTACGACAGTGAGGGCAGAAAGTATCTCGACTGCTTCGCAGGCGTCTCCGTCATCAACTGCGGACACTGCAATCCCGCGATCAATGCCGCCGTCACGGAGCAGCTGAACACGCTCCAACACGTCTGCAACATCTACCTTACGGAGAACTTCGTCAACCTCGCCGAGCAGCTTGCGCGCATCACCCCGGGAAATCTCCAAAAGAGCTTCTTCTGCTCCACGGGCACGGAGGCGAACGAGGGCGCGTCGCTCCTCGCCGAGATTGCCACGGGCAGCAGCGAGTTCATCGCTCTGCGCGGCGGTCTCCACGGGCGTACGAAGCTCACGATGAGCCTCACGGGCATCTCCATGTGGCGCACCGATCCGAATCCCGTCGGCGGCATCCACTTTGTCAAGAACCCCTACTGCTACCGCTGCCCGCATCAGCATACACCCGAGGAGTGCGGCATCGACTGCACCTATGAGCTCGAGGAAACGATCAAGAGTGCCACCTCTGGGCGGCCTGCCGCATTCATCGCGGAGAGCATTCAGGGCAACGCGGGCATCATCGTCCCGCCGAAGAACTACTTCAAGCGCGTCAAGGAGATCCTCGACCACTACGGCGTACTCTTCATCGCAGACGAGGTGCAGACGGGCTTTGCGCGCACGGGCAAGATGTTCGCCATCGAGCATTTCGGCGTTGCTCCCGATATTATGACGATGGCAAAGGCGCTCGGCAACGGCGCGCCCATCAGTGCATTCATCGCAACCCCCGAGGTTGCAGATACCTACACGAAGCCCGGCGCGTCGACGCTCGGCGGCAATCCCGTCTCCACAACGGCAGGACTTCATGTCATCCGCTATATCGAGGAGCACGACCTCATGGAGAACGCCGAACGACGAGGAGCGCAGCTGCGCGCAGGACTTAGGGAAATCCAGAAACGCCATCCCATCATCGGCGATGTTCGCGGTCTCGGCCTGATGGTCGGCGCGGAGTTCGTCCACGCGGACAAATCCCCCGCCGCCGCCGAGCTCGACCTTGTGCTTGAGGAGCTGAAGGATCGCGGCTTTATCGTCGGCAAGAACGGCATCGGGCGCAATGTCATGGCATTCCAGCCGCCGCTCATCATCACCGAGGACAATATCAACGATGTACTGAATGCGCTCGAACTGGTCCTCACAGAGAAAGGACTCTAAGGAAAGTATCATGGCAAAACGATATTATGACCTCACCGTTGCTGGGTGCGAGCGCAGGCTCTCCATCCTCAACCTCAACGAGAACCTTGCGATTGCTGGCTTCATCATGCTCGGCGATGTTGAGCTATGCGAAAACTGTGCGCGCGAACTCGCAAAGAAGATTCCTGCAGATACTGAGATCATCATGACCGCCGAGACAAAGGGAATCCCCCTCGCGGCGGAGCTTTCACGCCAGCTTGGCATGCCCTACTACATAACAGCACGTAAGTCTGTCAAGGCATACATGGAAGATCCGATCTGGGTCGAGGACGAGTCGATCACCACGATGGGCAAGCAGCGTCTCTACCTCATGAATACAGACATTGAACGCATCGAGGGGCGTAAGGTGCTCCTCCTTGACGATGTCATCAGCACGGGCGGCTCCATGACGGCACTTGGCAGCCTCGCCGAAAAGGCAGGTGCGCACGTCATCGGGCAGGCGGCGGTGCTCGCCGAGGGCGATGCTGCAAAGCGGACGGACATCATCTTCCTTGAAGCCCTGCCGCTCTTTGAAGCACAGTAGAGAGGCGGCATCTCTTGCATCAGTACCTCTTCTACATCGGCGACTTCCCCATCCGCTCCTATGGTGTCGTCATATCACTCTCCATCCTGCTCGCGACGGGCGTCGGCTACTTTCTCGCAAAGGCGGACGGACGCGGCTACGAGAAGCACGTCCCCGATCTCGGCATCTACTGCGGTATTGCGGGACTCCTCGGTGCGCGGCTCTGGGATGTATTCTTCTTTGACTGGGAGTACTATCAGCACCACCTGACCGAGATTCTGAACGTCTGGCAGGGCGGCATGGCGATCCAGGGAGGTGTCTTTCTCGGTGTGCTCGCCGGCATCCTTTACTGCCGCAGGCACAAACTCGACACCATTCACTTCATGGATGTCACCGCACCTGCGATTGTACTCGGACAGGCGCTCGGCCGGTGCGCGAACCTCCTCAACGGGGATGCCTTCGGCGCACCGACGGGCAGCAGCTTCGGCATCCTCTACCCGGACACGACACTTGCCCACCACACCTACGGCACACAGCCGCTCTGGCCAGCAGAGGTCTGGGAGGGGCAGCTTGACATCGTCATCTTTGCCCTCCTGCTCATCTTTCGCGCACGCGGACATGCACGCGGACAGTGTTTTGCCCTCTACGTCATGCTTTACAGCCTCGTGCGCTTCGCACTCGAGTATCTGCGCGGCGACTACACGGAGAAATATTTGGGGCTTTTCACAAGCGCCCAGATGACAAGCCTCGGTTTCGGTCTTGTCGCACTTTGTTTCTTCCTCTGGCTTGGACTGCGAAAAGAAGCCATACCAACAAAAACAGAAGAAGAACCACACGAGCGAAAGAAGACGCGACGAAAAAAATAATATTTTGCATATGAAAAAGCTGCCTATCAAATGGCAGCTTTTTTCGTGTATAAGGCCTATCATTCGTCTGGATACAGTCCTCGCCGAATCGAACGAATCCCTTCAAGCAATTTGAAGGCGGGCGTGTACTGTTACCTAAGGAACAGCAGATAAAATAAGGCTACCAAATTGGCGTGGATTTTTCGTCCGATTTGCTGACAAAAGTGAGAAAAGATGTACTAAGACGGCGGTGCTGACTTTATCAGCGATTGCTTAATCCGGAAATTCGACAGATAAAATTGTTGTGAAAAAGCAAACGCTCTTTACATCGACTCGTATTCGCTTGAGTTACAAAGTGGGATACAACCCCTTTTTGATGGCACGCAGACCTTCAAGTGTCTTGAGTCCAGGTGTGTATATATAGCCGAAGGGGATCATATAAATACGATTGTTTTGCACCGCACGCAGAGAATTCAGGCGCACATTTCGAAAGAATGCCTCCGACTGTGCACGATGTCGCTCATTGAAATATACCGCAAATATCACATCAGGATTCTGCAGGATCATCTCCTCCATACCTGCCGATTCACTTTGAAGGGGCATACGCCCGCCCAAACGCCGTACCATATCTCCCACGATCCAGCCCTCATCATAGTTCATGACCTCGTTCCCATCAACCTCCACAACCATGACATCCTGCTGCTTCACCCTGTCATCCGTCCAGTCAATCTCCAACTCCGCGTAAATATCCCGTATGACAGCATTCGTTTTCTCTTGCACGTCAAAAATCCGCCCCATATCATCTAGGAACTTACACTCATCTTCAATGGTCGCGGATTTTTTCACATGATTGGAGGTTGCAATAATATAGGATGGGATACTGCGCTCCTCCCACCATTGGATGCTGCCAAATCGGTGCGGAGAGAATGCAGATTTCCACCCAATAACAAAATCCGGCTGATAGGAAATCAGCTCTTCACGACTGATAAGCCGAGAAGAGATATGCGGTATTTTTTTGATTTCCTCCGGATACTCCTTTTTCAAATTTTCATAAAGGCCGCTTGCCGTGCTGCTGACTGATGCCCCAATAATCCGATCCCCAATCCCCAGCGGGATCAGTGTATTCAGCAAAACGCCATCGCATACAAAAACGCGGGAAGGTATTTGGGTAAGATAAATGGAACGTGGTTCCTCATTCGTATCAATGGTTTGGATCTCGATTGACTCGCGTCGTATATCATTAACGTAATTATTGCGCGGCTCGTCCATAACAGAAGTCGGCTCTCGCACCATTGCAGCCGCTATGATAATACCCCCCATAACAAACAACAACAAAATAGATTTTTTCATTGCAATAACACCTCAAACATAATGGCAAGTGGTTATCGAACCAACTTGCCATTATATTCTATGGAATTCTTAGAACTTATACTTCGCACCGATCATGAAATGACGTCCCGCCTCCGGCCAAGAGCCTTTTCCATGATACTCTGACACAATCGTTTCATAGGATTGATTCGTGAGATTCGACACCGATGCATAGATCGTCATGTCGTCATGCAGCTTGTAATTGATGTTGAAATCGAGCAGGAGGGCACGCGCACTCGTAAATGCCGCCGTATTGCAGCCCGTATACCACGTTCCCGTCAACGATGTATTAAGTTTGCCGTTCTCATAGACAAGATCCGCCATATAGACATTTGCAGGGCGCATGTCATTGATGGCAGCATTAACATTTCCGTTCGCCCATGTGAGCGCAGGGTCAAAGACGAGTCCATCCTTTGCAGAGAACTTGTCAAAGGCATGGGTGTAATTCAGTGTCAACGACCAATGCGGACGGAAGCGGTGCGAAAGAGAAAGGTTGAACGCCTTCTTTCCCTCTTTTGCATTGATGGACTTCGCAGTAAAATCTCCTTCATCATCGTCCCAAACGCTGTACTCCGTAATTGCATTGGCCATATGCGTATAATTGTAGTGAACGGCAAGCGATGTGTCCTTGCTGAATGCGTGACGAACGCCCATCGTCCATACATCGCCCTTTTCATCTTCGAGCGGGCGCGGACCGAAGTCGCTCGTATAGTCGTCCACCTTGATGGGACGATGTACACGGCTATATCCAAAATACGCGCTCGTCGCCTTGTCAAAGGCGTACTGCGTGTTCAAAGATGGTGTAAAAATAGCACCGCCTGAGGTTCGAATCGTCGATTCTACGCCAGTCGTTGTCCGTTGCCCGATATCGTTATAGCGTGCATAGCGTACTGCAGGGGTCAGTTCCCATTTATCCGAGAGGAAAATCTTATCCTGAAGATATCCCGTCAGCGTGCTGCGCTCCAGATGATATTTTTTTCCGGTGGAAAGGACTGTATGATCAAACTCCGAACGGTCATACGTCCATGTCGTCAGTACATTATGCTTCCCAAATGCTTTACCGAGCTGCAGTTGGATCCCCTCGTTGCCGAGACGGTCATACCACTTCCGAAAATCTCGCCCTTTGTAATGAGCCTTCGCCCATGCATACCATTCTGGGGTCTCCGGAACAGGCGTATCTTCAAGCATGTCCTCCTCTCCGTTCGATCCCCAATAGCGCTCATTCTGCTGATAGACGCGCACAAAGCTCTCCATCCCGCTGTCGCGATGGAACACATAGGTCAAATCGTGATTGTTCTTGTTATAGGCGCTGTATGCTCCCGTAGCCGCCCAAATTGCCCACTTGGTACGGAATCCATGGAATCGAGATTCCCCTCGTGCCCCGTTCCTATCCCTCCATATGTTCTTAATACGCTCCCAATCCATCGGATTAAAGTATTTATGGTCGGGTGCCGCCATCGGATAGTCTGCATCACTCTGCATGTGATTATGTGCAAAACGCAGCGTATGATTCTTGTCGAAATCGTAGTCGATACGGATATTCGCAGCCTCATCCTTATACCCCGTATTGACAAAGGTATAGGTGTTGCCGCTGAGACCGTCCTTATATTTGGAATCACCGCTCATCTCACGGCTCAGCCCGACAAAGTATTTGAGGCGGTTCTCATCGAGACTGCCTGCATAGCTGAGTTTATAGTTATGACGATGCCACGAGCCCGTCGAAATGTCGAGTGTCCCCTCCGTCTTGTCGAGGCCCTTGCGCGTGATAATGTTGATGACACCGCCTGTTGCATCTGAGCCATAGATCGAAGCGCCGGGACCCTTGATGACCTCGATCTGTTCAACCCCGTTCATATTGATGACTTGATTGATATCAACATTTGCCTTTGTCTCAGCATCGGAGTAGGTCCCAAAGATATTGCTCACGGAGTTATCAACACGCCGTCCGTCAACGAGTACGACAACACGGTCATCACCGTTGATGCTCACAACATTATGATTGTTGGCGATCTGGAACTCACCGCCGCGAAATCCTGGCGTGCGGACTAAAACCCCCGGTACATGCCGCAGTGCATCGGTCAGCTGCTCATAATGACGTTTCTCTATCATATCGCGATCAATGACATTCACATCGCCGCCCGTACGGTAGTAGGACTGCTCTGTTATAATATTGCCAAACGGATCTTTTAAAGCCTCAGTGACTTCGATGTCTTTGGTTGTATAGGTTGCATCTGCAGCTGTTTCTTCGGCGGGTTCAGCTGCATTCATCTCCTGCGCATGAACGTCAACCCCCCCGTACGTAACAGTTGACAGTAAGATGCCTAACACAGCAGACTTCTTCAGTTTCTTCTTCATTCAATCGGTCTCCTTATCATACATAGATCACAAGTACGGCTATACATTTATGGAAACAATGTCCGAATTCATACATCCACATTTCGTTTCCAGTAATGCCATCGGCAAATCCGGTGAGAATCGCCT
Organism: Selenomonas sp. oral taxon 892 str. F0426; assembly: GCF_000468035.1. GTDB lineage: Bacteria > Bacillota > Negativicutes > Selenomonadales > Selenomonadaceae > Centipeda. The sequence goes on along the minus strand of NZ_KI260539.1, from coordinate 295,572 downwards.
GATCGTCACAGTCGCCACAAAACAAAAAGCCTTCTTGCTCGCTTGCAAAAAGGCATACAAAATAAAAATATCATCGCGCCTTCCTGTCTCTCGCAGGGACGATACAACGTTCCAATGAGGCAGTTCTTCTGGCTCTGCTTCCTCGTCCTCCCCCGCCTTCCCGGTTTCCCAGTGACGTATTGGGGGCGACTCCACATTACAGCTGCGGGACAGCGCAGGTCTTTCACCTGCTTCTCTATTAAGCGCGGCGCGCACCTCATCGGTCTATGATTTAATTGTAATTTAGCTCTCAAAAAACTCCATGTAGAGTATCACATTCCAAATTACGTGTCAAGACGAATTATTATTTAAAAACACTCTTTTTCGAGAAAGTGCTCCCTCAATAATCCGTTGACGTTTTCGTTTGTTCCTCTGCGAGTCGGCTAACCTCGCTAGCGTACGTGCAGTATGCCCCTATCTATCACGATCCCACCGCATGATGACGAATTTCGAACGGAACGGATATATATCCGCTGTGATCCTTCTCTGCACGGGATAAAAACAGCTCTTGCAGCATACGCCTCTCTTGGGGCGTGATTCCTGGCGGAAACTCCTTGCACACGTCTTCCATACTTTCGTATCTCTTTGTACTTTCTTTGCTGATGTACCGCACATGGGCAGCAATATCCTGCTGCCAAAGGATGTTGGGCATCAGGATATAGTCCTTGCAGCAACGATACGGTATACCTGCCTCTTTACAAATCCCGAAAAGCGGCGAGCGGCTGACGCTGCGGACGACGATGCACCGTCGTGCTGCATACTGCGTCATCTTGTCCAGCGCGGCATGGATGTCCCGAATGCGGTAGAAAGAATTGATCGACAAGACAACATCGGCGCTCTCGCTCGAGGAAAAATCCTCCCATTTCTTTTGAACGAAGGAGACGTTCTCTATGCCTTCTGCATGAATCCGCGCCCGCGCTGCCGCAAGCATTGCCGCAGAAGGCTCAAGCCCCAAGACCCGCCTCACTTTTTGAGCCACCGGAATGGTAAAGTTGGCAGACCCGCTCCCGATCTCCCAAACCACATCATCCTCATCCAAAAGCTGGAGAATGGCCTCCCCCAGCCCCGGAACAGATCGGAACAAATTGTTGGTCTGGGCATACTGCGGGGCGATCCCCTCCCAGAACGCCTCCTCCGTCCGATCATTCACCTTCCTTCCTGCAGGATCGGCATCATAGAACCCCATTTCCTGCAGCCATATTTCACCATAATCTATCTTGTCCCACGCCGAATGCTTCATTTCCTCTGCTCTCCCCTCATGATCAGCAGATGAGGCACGCCATTCAGCATCATCACTTTGTTCCGAACACCATAAACCGTGCTGATATTCTCCTCTGTAATGACATCTGCAGGTGTCCCCTGTGCGAAGATCCTCTGATTGTGCAAGAGCAGGATACGATTGGAGAATAAACTGGCCAGATTCACATCATGGATTGTCATAACAATAGCAACGTCTCTCTCACGGGCGATCTTCTGTATCTGCTCCAGCACAAGAACCCCCATGTTCAAGTCGAGACTGCTGGTCGGCTCATCTAAAAGGATCGTCTTAGTCCCTTGTACGAGGGCTCTGGCAATCAGTACCCTCTGCCGCTCTCCGCCGCTGAGCATCTCGACATCGCGCAGGGCAAGGTGTGCGAGCCCCATCTCCTCAATAACAGCGGCGGCTTTTTCCTCATCATCCCTGCAAAATCCATGACTCACATACGCACTTCGCCCCATCAGAATAAAATCCATGACGGAAAAGCCCCCTCCCGTGCCTGTCGGAAAAAACTGGGGGACATACGCAATATGCTTTGCCATGCTGTGCGTGGACATCTTCTGGATCGGGAGACCGTCTACGAGAATCTCCCCCGCAGAAAGGGTATGAAGCCCCAACATACACTTCAGCAGCGTTGTCTTTCCCGTTCCATTTGCACCGAGAACGGTCAGAACCTCCCCATTCTTTACATGAAATGAAAGATTCTGAAGCACCTGCTTCTGCTGAAATGAGAACACAATGCTTTTTGCTTCAAGCATGGTCTGTTTTCCTCTTCTTCAATACCAAATGGATAAACAAAGGCACTCCTAAAAACGACATAACAACGCCCACCGGAATGTCATTCGGCGGGAGTGCATAGTGCCCGATTGTATCGGCAGTCAAAACCAAGATCATCCCGACCAAGGCAGAAAAAGGAAGCCCATAGCGATGCTCTGCACCGATCAAGCTGCGGCTGATATGCGGTGCAATCAGACCCACGAACCCAATTACCCCGGTAAAGCAAATCACGGTTGCTGTCATAAACACCGCGATTGCCCCCGTGATAAACCGAATCCTATCGGTATTCACCCCAAGGGATTTGGCCGCCTCATCGCCGTTGCTCGACAGGATGTCAAGCTGGACATGGTAGCGATATAGGAGGAAACAGCATACTGTCGTCGCGAGCGCCGAGTAGAACACGCCATCCCAGTGCGCACGGGCGAGCGTACCAAAAGACCACTGAATCAGCGCCTCGAGCTGATATCCCTTTGCATAAAACCGAATGGATTCCGTAAATGCTGAAAACAAATAGTTGAGACCGATCCCGACGAGCACCACATTTGCCGCACTGATCCCACTCCTATAGGCTACGATATAGACGAGAAGGATACAGGTCATCGAGCTGGAAAAGGAGTATAGTATCACCTCCAGCAAGGTATTTGCACCGATCACAATGCCCACTGCTGCGCCGAAGGTAGAAGCGGCCGCCACACCGGTCGTAAAGGGACTTGCCAGAGCGTTCCGTGTCACGGACTGCATTACGCACCCCGCGACAGCCAGTGCGCAGCCCGCAAAAAGCGCCATCACAATGCGAGGCAGGCGGATCACCAGCAGAATGCCGTCGATCTCTTGATGAACGATGGACACCGTCCCGGTGAAATAATGATAGAGCGCATAAAAAAGTTGCCATCTGCTCCCCTCCAGGCGAACAGTGCTCGCAATAACGATGACAAGAAGCAGGATGCTCACGGCAAACAAAAGATACATCCGCTTTCTTTTTTTCGAGTCCCGATATGCTTGTATGATATTCATCTGAGATCCTCCGGTGTGAATGTATGGCCGCTCCGATACGGAATTCCTTGATATTTCTCCATCCAGACACGAAGGATTTCCTCCGGAACAAGATCGGGAAGGTACTCCGGATACAGATATTTCGCCAAAAACATTGCCCCGACGAGTTTTCCTGCACCGCCGTGCGAGTAATAGGAAAACAGGAACATACGGTTTTTCTCAACAGCATCCATATGCGCCCAGCACGGATATCCGCTCATCGTCTCGGCGATCTCTTCAAATCGGGCCTGTGACGGCGGATTGCAGGAGTAGGGATCCTTGAGATCGGACAGGCGAACGATGTATTCCGGGCGCCGTAAAAGGATATATTCTGGAGACACATAGATACTCAGCGCATCGGAAAAAATGTTCTCTGCGTGCGCCGGCTTCAGCATCTCATGAAAGAACTCTCCGGGCACAACAGCACGTGCAAAGTAGCGGCATTCATAGTACACACGCTTTTGCGGAACATGCTCCAGCCGCTCTCTCACATATTGCTCCCAATAGGTGAAATAGGCGTCCAGTTCTGCTGCACGCTCTTCTTTTTGAAAAATTTTCCCGAGGAGTCTGCAGTTTGACGAAAAATACGGCGCGGAGTCTGCCTTCAAAACGATCACGGGAATCCCAAACATCCCGAGCACTTTCTCAACGCGTTCAATGTCTTTTCCGGCATCCATGAACAGTACCTGCGGACGCAGGCGGATGATTTTCTCAAAATGGATCTGCGCCTCACCATGCCCGCAGATCACCATATCCTTGGTGATCGGTATCGGAAATGCCTCTCTGTTTTCGTATATGTCCTGATCCACTCCGCGAATGGCATCGGCAGCCCCCACGGCAGTGATCAGCTCGGCTGTATAGGGGTTCATCACTGCAACATTCGTGAGCGGATAGGGAATGACCACCTGTCTCCCTTTGGAGTCGACAATCTGAATGGTAGGTTCATCCTTCTGCGTGAGTTCCACAAACATATTGGATGCATAGATCCGCATGCCTATGATGAACAGAAGTATGAACGCGAAAAAGATATAATACCGCTTGCTCATAATGCTCCTAAAAATGTGCCCTACAAGATACTTCTCTTGTAGGGCGCATGGAACTTATCCTAAGGAAGCACTGATAAATTCAGCCACGCCATCTTAGCGCATCTTTTTTGCCCGCACTGTGTCGACAAATCCTCCACATAGCTTTGGCTATGCATCCGGTTTGTCTCCTTGTTCGGAGAAAAAATCTACGCCAATCTGACGGACTTCATTTTATCAGCGATTCCCTAACCTTATAGATCAAACTTCGTGGAGAGCATAAACGTCCGCGGCGTACCAAGAATAACCTCTGCCCCGCGGCTGCGTGTCATCCAGTAGTTCTTTCCTGTGACGTTGTAGCAGGCGGCCATAATGGTCATATCCGTGTCGCCAACCCTGCACTTATGTCGGACGCCCACATCAAAGGTGGTGTACCCGGGCAGCGTAATCGACTGATTATAAGTATACATTTTCGCATTGGAAAGCATACGGGCAAATAGTTCTGTGTTCCGATCCGCACGATAGTTCACTCCAAGAACTCCGTTCCAGAGAGACGAACCGTCCACCCTTAGCCCATCATGGTTGCCGCCCTTCGTCTTAGTCTGCACGGCATTCACATACATCGCGCCGCCGAACAAGCTCCACTTTGCATTGATGTCATGCGTGAATGAGAGCTCCACACCACGGAACTGATGCTCTCCATCTGGCGTAAGGTACTTTTTAGAAGAGCGTTCTTCGTCCATATAGCGCTGTTCTTTGATGTCGAACAAACTGAGCGCAACATAGTCCGTTCCGCGGAGCCACTTCACGCCAATTTCATTTTCCTTCGCCTTTGTCGGCGCAAGCATCTCCCCTTCATTCGCATACCCGCTTCCTACCATCCTCCCTTTCGAGAATGCTTCGGTATGGCTCGCGTACCAGGTCAGCTCCTTCGTGGGCTGATAGAGGATCCCAAAGATCGGGCTTGTTGCATTGGTCGTGGTGCGCTTTGTCTGGATGCCATTGATATCATACTCTTTGACATCGGCTTTATGATGGTGAACACCTACAGTGAACTGGAGTTTGTTCATTTTTATGCTGTCGGTAAGTGCAATACCATTTAGTGACGTATCTACTTTCAACTTCTTATCAATATAAGGAAAATTCTGCGTGGGAATGTTGGGCATACCGCGATAGATATTGCCGGAAAAATATCCGGAGCTTACCTTCCTGATGGTGGAGTTCGTATATGTTTTTTGTCCGATATGGTCAACGGCAAGCGTGAACTGATTCTCCGCTCCTTTCACAAAAAACTTTTGTGAAACACCAAGCCCATAGTATGAATATTTGTTCGGTGTCCGGCCGTTTCGTGTTTTAAACCGATAGTCACCCTGTGCATTTCGCATTTCATAGGCGCTCGACTCAGGACTGATGTTGCGCTCCAGGTCGCTGTCCAAGAGACCGATGTTGAGGAAGACGTTCAGATTCTTTGTGATGTTTTGCTTATGATTGAATGCAAGCAGCTTCTCATTTTCTTCCTTCAGCATCTGCCCAAAACCGATATTGGTCGAAAGATCCGGCGGAGACGGCCATTGCGTAAAGTTGCCAGATTTTTTAAACCGCCGCTGTCCTCCCCCGCTTACCTTATGATACTGGTATCCCAAGAGGAGATTTGAGGAGCTGTTCTTGCCCTCATGATCCAAATTGATGAAAATCCCCTTGGTGTTCAGACGCGTGTCCCGAATCGCTGTCTCACCGTTGGAAACGGCTGCGTTGACGCGCACGCCCCATTCGCTGTTCTTGCCGAAACGTCGTCCGATATCAAGATACTCGCCCCAATGTCCCCGTCCCGAAAAGGTCTGCTTAAATGAAAGGGTCGGTGTTTCCTTTGCCTTCTTTGAGACAAAATTAACATAGCCAGCGACCGCATTCTGCTCCATCTGCGTCCCACCAACCAGACTGGGTCCCGAGATCAGCTCGATCCTTTCGGCATTGTACGTCGGCGCGATCATCTGCGAATACAGTCCCGGAATGCCGTTCACATAAAATGATCCCCCCTGCAGATAATGTCCGCGAATGGAAAAATCATTAAACATCAGGCTTTCTCCCGCCTTTACCGACGGAATATTGCGAAGGATGCCGTTGACAGGTCCATGGGGCTCTGCATAATCTTCGAGTGCGCGTTCATTGAGGACATAGGCGGTCATTGGGGTTTCCATGATGCTCCGATTGCCCAGCCGTCCAAAGCCGATCCGCTCCCCATTGTATACCCCGGGCAGACTGTCCTTCTGTCCAGGCGCCTCAACGTAGATGGTCGGCGTAGATAGTTCTGTTGCCGCCGTATTTTGTTCCTGTTCCGGATGCACTGCCGGCAACTCTGCCGAAGCATTTGCCTGCACCGCATGATTCCCCGCAAACAAAAACCAGGTCAAGATTCCTAGCGTCAAAACACTTTTTTTCATGTAACTTCCTCCCTAACAAGCTCACGCAACGAGATCAAACAATGACAGTTTCTGTTCCAATCCACCTCCCTGCAGTTCGTCCGTACGCATATGTTGCGTCGTGGCATCCCGCATTAGGCGCAAAATAAAATGCCTCTTTGCAAAAGGCAAAAAGGCATACGAAGCAAATCATCCGTCGCGCCCTCCTGTCTCTCGCAGGGGTGACACAGCATTCCGGTGAGGCAGTTCTTCTGGCTCTGCTTCATTGTCCCTCCCCGCCTTCCCAGTTGCCCAGTGACATATAGGGGGAGAGCCTCTGCATTACAGCTGCGGGACAGCGCAGGAGTCTCACCTGCTTCTCTATTAAGCGCAGCGCGCACCTCATCGGCAAATGATGTAATTAACAAAGTCTTAGTGTAGATTATCATATTCCAAATTAACTGTCAAGTCGTACTATTTTCGATGTAATTTCCATGCAACCTCCTTCTAATAAGCAGCTGGTAACTCTCAAGCGCGATATTAACATTTGTCCTCACATACTCCAAATTACAAATCCAGAGGCAGATATCCGCATCACAGGGTAAAAATGAACAAAAACCCGGCGTCAGCTACATGACCTGACCCCCAAAAGTTAGATTCTCTAAGTCTAACTTTTGGGGGTCAGGTCAACATACGCCGGATTTTTTTATTCTCCCTGCAATTCCTCAATATGTACCATGCGTTTGCAGATCCGTCGTGCCAGCGCATCATTGTGCGTGATGGCAATCAGGATCATATTGTGTTTTTCAACTTCCTGCAAAATAACAGACCAGATCTGCGCCTGTGTGATCGGATCAAGACTCGCGGTGATCTCGTCGGCAATGAGTACGCGCGTATTTGGACTGAGCGCCCGCAGGATCGAGAGACGCTGCAGCTGCCCTCCGGAGAGTTCATGCGGCCATCGCGTGAGCCAGTCCGGCTCTGCGCCAATCGCCGCAAGAAGTTCCTCCGGCACATCCCACGCCTCACGCAGCGTATCGCCAACCTTCCAGCGCGGATCCATCGCCTTTTCAGGATGCTGATAGATGAGCTGAACGGGATTGTAGCAATCCTTTGGCAGCCGCGCGCCGTCCAAGGTGATCGTCCCTTTTTGCGGCGGAAGATACCCCGCAAGAAGAAGTGCCAATGTGCTTTTGCCGCGCCCGCTCGGTCCGAGAAGTGCGAGACGCTCCCCATCCGCAACGCGCAGCGACACATTGCACAGAACAGGGCTGTCCTCCCCATAGCGATAGGACAGTTCCTTTGCCTCCAGCATCTCACACACCTCCCGCCGCAATCATCTGCGTCACCTCTGCCGCCGTGTAAACGGTAAAATCATTCTGGGGCAGCGCATGATAGAGTGCCTTCGTATACGGATGCACGAGTTCAGCCCCATCTCCGTGAAATGCAGCAGCCGGAGCCATGTCCACCGTTCGCCCCTCGTAGAAAACGGCAACGGTATCTGCAACCTCGACGGCAAGATCAATATCATGCGTGATGAGCAGAATCCCCTTGCCCGCATCGGCAAGTTCGCGCAGGAGCTGCAGTGCCTCGACGGCACTCTTCACATCCATGCCGGGTGTCGGCTCATCCGCAATGATGAGCGAAGCATCGGTGATGACGGCGGTCGAAAAGAGCACGCGCCGCGCCATACCGCCCGAGAGTTGGAACGGATAGAGACGCTGCACCCGCTCCTCCAAGTGCAGACGGCGGAAGGTCGCCGCCATATCGGCGGGCGAACCGTAAAGTCCGCAGACCTCCCTGCCGACGCGCATGAGTGGATCGAGATAGGTCACGGACTGCGGAATCAGTGCCATCGCCCGCCCGCGCAGTTGCTCTTGGAGGGCAGCGTCGAGCAGTTCCCCACGATACCGCATCTCACCGCTCGTCACTGCATTGTACGGCAGAATACCGAGCACTGCGTGTGCGAGAAGACTCTTGCCGGAGCCGCTTGCGCCGACAACGGCAAGGATCTCTCCACGGTTCAGATGCAGATTGACATCGTGCATCCCTGCCACCAAGGTATGGGTCAGTGCCCCCTGGTACATCCGAAAGGAAACAGACAAATTCGTTACACTAAGAAGTTCTTCTGCCATCGCCCTACTCCTGTCCGGACTGCGGATCGAACAGATCGCGCAGAGCCGCGCCGAGACGGTCAAAGATCAGCACAATGAGCAGCAGCAAAAATCCCGGGAAGAACGCAAGCCACCACATGCCGAGTGCGAGGTAACGCATCGACTCCGAGAGGATGATGCCGATTGCCGGCATATCCAGCGGCAGCCCGTACCCGAGAAAACTGATTCCGGCTTCGTGCATGATCGCATGGGGAAAGAGCAGAACGAGCCCGATGATGTACTGCGGCAGCACATGTGGTACGAAATGCCGCCGTGCCACAGTCACCCACGAGTACCCGTACTGCCGCGCCGCCAGAATATAGGGCTGTGCGCGCAGCTGCATGACCTCTGCACGGATGATGCGGGTCAGGCGCGGCCAGTGGGTAACAATGACACCGATGGACACCCCCATAACACCGCCGCCCATCATGACCGAGATCATGAGAATGAGCAGGATATGCGGAATCCCCATGCAGAGATCCACGAGCCAGAGTACAAACTGATCGACCTTGCCGCCGAATGCCGCCGAGAGCGTTCCGAGGAGCAGCGCAATGCAGGAGCTGACAAATGCGGCAGCAAAGCCGATTTGCAGACTGATGGACATTCCCTTGACCGAGCGCAGAAGCATATCGCGCCCCATGTTATCCGTACCGAACGGATGCGCCAAAGACGGCGCAAGATTCTTCTGCCCATAGTCAACTGCATACGCGCTCTCCGGCATCGTCGTCCCCCAGACGAGAATCCCGAGGATAAAGCAGCCCGCCAGCACGGCAAAGATCAGCTGACGCTGACGAACGCTCATGCCGCTGCGCAGGGAATTCTCTTTCATCAAGAACCTCCCCTCCCCTCACGCAGCTGCGGATCGACAATACCGTACAGAATATTGGCAATGAGATTTCCGGCAAAGACAAACACAGCGCTGAAAATCGCAATGCCGAGCAGGAGCGACAGATCACCGCGCAGCCCCGCCATCGTGACCGTACCGCCAAGCCCCGGATAGGAGAACACCGTCTCTGCAAGAATCGCGCCGCCGAACAGCTCATTAAACGAAGCAAATTGGAGTGTGATCGCGGGCAGCAAAATGTTGCGCAGACCATGCCGCCGCACACGCTGCCAGAGCGACTCGCCCCGCGCCTCGGCAAAGAGCATATAGTTTGTCCCCATCACCTCAATCATCTTCTCACGCGTCTGAAGCGTCATCGCGGAGATCCCCGTAACGCTCAGTGTCAGCGCAGGCAGGATCAGATGATGGATCTGCTCCGCGAGCGTAACCTCCTCATGCAGCTTCCCGATCGGCGCGGCAAGCGCGAGGGGGAACCACTGCAGCTTGACCGCGAACACCATCAGGAACAGCAGACCGAGCCAAAACACAGGCACGGAAACACAGAGCAGGGAGAACCCCTGTATCACCTTGTCGAAACGGCTGCCGCGATACATCCCCCCAAGCACGCCGAGTACAAAGCCGATCACACCCGAGAGCATCCATGCCGTCAGCATCAGCAGGAGCGTCAGACGGAATTTCTCCCCAATGACTTCGAGCACCGGCGCACGATAGATAAACGACGTGCCGAAGTCCCCATGCAGAATATTTCCCGCCCAGATGAGGAAGCGTTCGAGCGGCGGCTTGTCAAAGCCCCAGTAAGCGGCAACAAGCGCGTGCTGCTCTGCCGAGGCCGCCTTGTTGATGAAGTATGCGTCAATTGGATCAATGGGTGAATTTGCGAGCAGAATGAAGCTGATCGTACTCACAGCAACGAGAAGAAGGCTCAAACGAACGAGATTCCCTCCCAGAAAAAACAGTACGCGCTTATCCATTTACTTCCACTGCCATTCATCCAAGTTCGCGAGAATCCCCATCCCCTGTCCGCGCTCACCAACACGCAGATGTCCAAGCTCAAGACGCTCATTGACAAGATACGGAACCTGAACCGTTGCGATCCAGAGGTATGGAATATCTGCCTTCGGCCCTGTCGTTCCATCCCACTGTGCTGCCTTGAACTCGCGCAGCGCTTCCTCTTCCGAGGTTGCCGCAAGTGCGCGATCGATATGCGCATCGACTGTCGGATTGCGATAGATCGCAGGATTGTTAATCACATTGACACCGATCTGTGCAGAATGGAAATAATTGTAGATTGTCTGCGGCGTAAAGTCACCAAATGCCCACGTTGTCGGGATATTTCGCGCAATCTTGCGCGCCTCCGACCACGGTGTCGACTTTGCAATGATATTGATGCCAAGCTTCTTCGCATCCTGTGCAAGAGCCACAGCCGTATTATAGCGCTGCAGATCATTCGCCCGCCCGTTGATAACGAACTCCGCCTTCATGCCGTTCTTCTCGCGAATGCCGTCGCCGTCCGTATCCTTCCATCCCGCCGCCTCAAGGATCTTTACAGCCTCATCAACACGGTTGTCCTTCTCCTGCAGCGCGTTGTTCGCCCATGGGAGTGCCTCTGCGAAGTTCATCGTCGGCTTTGCAAAGCCTGCCAGCGCATTTTCGATAATCGTCCTGCGGTCAATGCCGATGTTCAGCGCGGTGCGAATCGCAGGATCACTCGTCACATTGTTGCCGATCAGCATTCCGTTTTCGTCATGCTCCGGTTCCTGCGGCATATTGATGCAGAAACTGTCGATGGAATCCATCAGAACCAGTTTCATGTTAGGAACAGACGCAGAAGCAAATTCCGGCGGGGTAAACACAAGATCCACCTGTCCCGACTGGGCGGCAGCGAGAATCGCATCATCGCCGAGGTTCAGCACCGTAACCTTCTTCAGCTTCGGTTTTTCTCCATAGTAGTATTCATTCGGCTCCATGATGACCTGCTGCTCCTTCTGGAAGGATACCACTTTCCACGGACCGCTGCCCACAGGAGCCGTCGCATAGCCTTCCTTGTAGACATGCTTCGGAACAATACCGAGCGAGGCTGTCGTCTCAAGGAAGACCGACCAGGGCTTGGAGAGTGTGAACTCTACCTGTGTCGGTGAGAGCACGCGCACGGACTCCAACACTGCCAGATCGACGGCGCTGCCTGCCTTCTTCGTTGTCTCATAGGTGAATGCAACATCCTCCGCCGTCAGCGGCTGACCATCGGAGAACTTGGCATCACTGCGGATCGTAAAGGTATATTTCAGCCCATCCGCCGAACGCTGCACATCCGTCGCCAAATCCTTAACGAGCTGATTCTTCGCATCATGCATCATCAATGCGCTGTGAAACGGATCCGGCCCCCACAGCCCCCATCCCGCCGTCGGGTCAAAGCCCTCGCCGACCATGTACTTGCCCACCGAGATTACGATCTCGCCCTTCTCGGCGCGCTCGTTCTTCGGCTGATCCGTTCCGCCGCATCCGACGATGAGCATTGTCATCGCCATCAGCATACACATCAGAAACTTCCTCACTGTCATGCCCCCTTCGTCATATAAAAAAACCTTTTTGCAAAAGCGCAAAAAGGCATACGAAACACATAAAATAATCGTGCCTTCCTGTCTCTCGCAGGAATGATTTCAGCGTTCCAATCGGGCAGTTCTTCTGGCTCTGCTTCCTCGTCTCCCTCGCCTTCCCAGTTTCCCAGTGACATATTGAGGTCGACTCCACATTACAGCTGCGGGACAGCGCAGGTCTTTCACCTGCTTCTCTATTAAGCGCAACGCGCACCCAATCGGCAAAATATTCAATTATGATTCTATTGTTAATAACTTTTAGCAGATTATCATAACATAAACATTCTGTCAAGGTCGTTTTAATCCCCTGATTCCAGCTTTCATTGCAAAAATATTCCTTGACAGAATCTCTATCCATTGTTATAATTCATCTTGTCGTTTGGACATGAACGGCGAAAAATGGGGTTATAGCTCAGTTGGTTAGAGTGTCTCGTTGACATCGAGGAGGTCACAAGTTCGAATCTTGTTAACCCCACCATTTGTTTTTCATCCGCAGTTGTGCGGATTTTTTTATCAGTGATTTTCTTAGGCTCACTTAGCTCAGTTGGTAGAGCATCTCCGTCACATGGAGGGGGTCGGGGGTTCGAATCCCTCAGTGAGCACCATTGTATATGACAGCCGTCCCATGTGGGCGGTTTTTTCGTATATGTAGGAGTACAAACAACAATGACACATGATAAGGAAAATGCAGCCCATATCCTCGCACAGACCTCTCTGGCGGAGGGAATGGACAAAGAAGAAATCGCTGAGCTCCTCGCCTCGAGTGATGTGGCACTGCGCATATACCCGAAGGGAGCTATTGTCTTTCACGATGGTGAGATGCCCCACTCGCTCTATATTTTGCTCGAGGGAGAGGTGCATATTCTCAAGGACACGTATTCCGGACGGCAGATCTTCATCTCGGAGATCGATCGCCCGGGCGATATGTTCGGCGAAGTCTACGAGGTGCTGAAACGGCCGTATGATATGTATGTCCGTGCTGTGACAAAAGTAAAGCTGCTTGAGGTCTCGAGCCATCTCTTCACACTTGATCTCGGAGAGACGCCTCGGCGCTCTGCGCTGATCGTTCAGCGAAATCTCATGAAGATCTTTGCGGGCAAGGCATATGGGATGCACACAAAGCTTAAAATTCTCGCGAGCGGGATGCTGCGCGAAAAAATTGTGCGCTATCTCTTTCCCCACATTGACGATCATGGAAATATAACCCTCACCGTCAGCCGTGAGTTCATGGCTTCCTATCTCGCCGTCAGCCGCCCCTCCCTCTCGCGTGAACTGAGTGCGATGCAGCGTGAGGGCATTATCGAGGCGGCCGGGCGCACGATTCATATCCTTGACATGGAGCAATTTGAATCGTATCTTTAGGCGCGTTTTTACCGATATATCGGACATAAAAATGGGGCTGCCGTATGTACGGCAGCCCCATTTTTATGTAAATGTTGTAGGAATCAATGTGCACCGCAAGTGCCTGTTGACACACTGCAGTCTTCGTTGCGGTTCGTAAAGCCAAGTTCGCGGATGAGCTCCATGTCCTCGGCGATCGTCGTGCCCGATGTCGTGAGCATATTGCCCGTGATGGATGCGGACGCGCCCGCAAGGAACGCTGTCGCGCCGTTCTCGGGCAGCAGCTTGCGCCCTGCACCGAGGCGAATATTCGCAGTTGGATTGATGAAGCGGAAAATCGCGATGGTTCTGAGGATGTCCTCGCCCGAAATCGGTGCGAGGTGTTCGAGCGGCGTCCCTGGAATCGCCATGAGTGAGTTCAGAGGGATGGACTCGATGCCGAGCTCCTGCAGGGCAAACGCCATATCAAAGCGATCCTCCCATGTCTCTCCCATGCCAATGATGCCGCCAGAGCAGACACAAAGCCCCTCTGCCTGTGCCATCTTGATCGTTCGGATACGATCGGCATATGTATGTGTGGTGCAGATCTCAGGGAAATAACGCTCCGAGGTCTCGATGTTGTGATGATAACTTGTCACGCCTACCTCACGCAGACGGCGGAACTGGCTACGCGTAAGAAGGCCATGCGAGGCGCAGAGATCAATGGAGAGTGTGCGGCGCATCGTGTCATAGGTATCCAGAGCCTTCTCAAACTCCTCGCCCGAGAGCGCACCGCCTGACGTCACGATGGAAAAGCGGTTGGCACCCGCATCCTGATTCGCCTTTGCATGTGCGATGATCTCCTCCTGTGGGAGGAAGTTGTAGGTATCGACACCCGTCTTATGACGCCCTGCCTGCGCACAGTACTTGCAGTCCTCACCACAGCGTCCGCTGCGCCCGTTGACGATCGTACATAGGTCGATATGGCTGCCGCAGAAATGTTTCTGCAGACGATGGGCTCCCTCGCCCAGTTCCTCAACCGGTGTATCCATAAAGATCGACCGATCATCATCTCGACTGATGCGGTAGCCCGCAATAATCTTCTGTGTGAGTTCTGCAATACGGTTTTCTCGCATGAAAAAAATCCCTGCCTTATAATAAATCTTTTTTATGTTTCCCATTATAAGGCAGGAATCTATTTGCGTCAACTAAATATTCTATTTATGGTTTACTTTTTATATTCATCCACCAGAAAACGCACGCGTTCATCATGCACACAGACTTCTGTGATAAAGTCGGCCAAATATTCGTCGAAAATTCCCTCACGTTTGCACAGGTCGTGCAGGGCTGACACCGCCTCTTCCACATCAATATTGTATTCGATGCGGTGTAAGAGGCGCGCGATCGTGCGGCGTGTCTCATAGGAAAAGAACATCTTAAGGTTGGCCGCGGCAGCTGTACTCCGATCCGCACGGACGAGCCATGTGCGTGTCGTGAGATCATCGCTGATGTTCAAAAACCCTTCCTCTGCCCACGATTCTCCACCCGCCGGATCATCGTCACGCTCGCCCGCAAAGAAATGAATCTCCTTGTAGAGCGTGTCGTTGAGAAGTCGTACGATCTCTGGCTTGGCGTAGAGATGACGGTCACCTCGAACGGGAAATTCCCCATTGCGCAGACCTGCAAGAATACGGTGATAGCGGATATTCGTGTAGCTCGTATAGAGCGTTCCCGTCTCCTTGAGTGCACGGTTCAGCGCCATGAGACTGTCATATGGTTCGTATGCAGACTCAATGGCAAATTCTGAAACGATGCGGTCAAAAAACAGCTCTGCAAACGGCAGCGGTTCACGCCGCCAATCAAGTACATGCCAGTGCACACGGAGATCAGCAAGAACGGCATGTTCCGCAACCTCCGCATAGGGCGTAACGGCGTGAATCTCCGCATTTGGGTGCATCTGCCGCAGCCGCCTGAGGTATGCCGATCCATCGACGATGAGGATGCGGAGTGTTTCTGCACTCGGTACGAGGAGGTCAAGAAGCTCGTTTTTCAACGTATAAAATCTCCGCGCTCTGCCCACAGACGTTCAATCTCGCTCGTAAATGCTGTGAGATATGCCGTCCTATCCATCAGCGCAGAGGCCTCCACCTCCGCACGTAGTGCCGTGCGGTTCGTCCGAACACCGACGATGTCCTCCGCCATGTGCACGGCCATCTGCTCATATGCACGCACATCATCTGCAATCCATGCCGTTTTTCCTGCCGCCGTGAGCATGGATGCACCAAGACGCGCAGCATGATGCGTTTGCCCACGCAGGGTGATGACAGGCACGCCCATATATAGAGAGGTAGCCGTCGAGGCGCCGCCCGTATACGGGAACGTATCGAGGGCAATGTCGATATCGCCGTAGTCGCCGAGATAGTCGTGCTTTCCCGTACGGACGAAGATGCGCTTCGCAGGCAGCTTCAGCCCCTCGATCATCTCGAGGATGGTCGTAACGCGCAGCGGACTGTCCACAGATGCGTCCTGCAGGATGAGCTGTGCTTTCGGCAGTTTTTTGAGGATACGTCCCCAGGATTTGAGACACTCCTCGTTGATCTTCATAAAGTTCTGGAGCACTCCGAAGGTGATGGGCGCATCGGCAGGGCGGTCCGCTACTGTACTTGCGCGCATTCCCGCATCAGGCGTGAAGTGGAACGCATGCGGCAGACGGAGCAGCTGCTCGCTATAGAACTCCTCCACCCCCGCAGGTGAGAGCACTTCATCTGTGAGGAAAGCGTCCACGAAGGGCACGCCTGTCGTGGCAAACCAGCCAATGCCGGAGATCTGCACAGGAGCTGGGCAGCGTGCGAGCACCATGAGGGTCATGCCGCCGTCCGTATGTCCGCCGAGGTCAAAGAGAACATCGATCTCGTCTGCGCGGATACGCTGCGCTTGTTCCTCGATGGAGAGATTTGCAAGTGCCTGGTAACTGACACTGCCGCGCAACTCATCTGTAAAGGCATCTGTACGGTCGTCGAGTGCATATGCGTAAACGTCATATTTCGCTCCAAGACTGCGCAGCAGCGCCTCGTAAAAGAGTGATGAGGAGGAGCTGAGGAAATGCTGTGCGAGGAATCCGATACGCAGGCGGTCATGACGTACATTCGCGCGCGGAGCAAGTGGCTCCTCGTTCCGATAGAGTGTTGCATACATATCGAACTGTGCCTTCAGCTGCGACGGAGTCAGGTTTGCAGCGGCGTGGCAGAGGTAGAGATAGTTCGAGAAATGCGAGCGCTGACTGCGCAGGAACTTATCCTCCGTCGCCGCCTCGAAATACGCCGCAATCGCGCCCTCTGTATCTGCGAGCGCACCGCAGCACGCGCCCATCATCTCAGAGAAGCGCCACTGCTCGTCCGCAGGGATCTCTTCATGGGCGCGCAGATAGAGAATCGCCTCAATCGCCTCATAGATATATCCCGTGTGAATGTCCTCGCGAATCGCTGTATAATCATCCATCCAACTCATCGTTCAGTTCTCTCCAATCTAAAATATGTTATTTCGGGCGGACATCCGATACGCAGGGGGAACCAGCTGCCGTTGCCCGTATGGACATAGCCATAGCTCTCACCAATGCGCACCATGCCGCGCGTATATTTGAACACAGGGAACAGGGGCACCCCAAGGATGCCGAACTGACTCCCGTGTGTATGACCTGTCAGCGTCAGCGGCACGCTGCCATGTGCCGCCGCATCATCGATAAACTCGGGGTGATGCGCGAGCAATATCGTCATTGTATCCGCAGGAACCACCTTCATGGCATCTGCAAAGTAGGCTGCCTTTTGCGGATAAAATGCATCCCCGCGCGCAAAGGGATAATCGACGCCCGCGATATAGAGTCCTCCGCGCCCCGTGACCCGCGCTGCACTGTTTAAGACGACATGCACTATCCCCTCACGCGCCATGTGATCAACGAGGGGGCGCCCATTCCGATAATATTCATGGTTGCCGATACAGTACCAGATCCCGTCACGCCAGTCCCCCGCATGCGCGGCAAGTACCGCTGCTGCTGGCTCGTTCAATCGCTCATCATCGAAGATATCACCCGTCACGGCGAGCAAGTCCGCACCGCCCGCCGCGACTTCCGTAAGAAGTGCATCAAAATCCTCAACCGAAAAATATGTACCAAGATGCACGTCGCTGATCTGTGCGATCACCATGCCGTCCGCTTCATGTGGAAGATTCGCAATCGGAATGGTGTAGTCGCGCCGTACCGTTCGATGGCGTTCAATGAATGCACCATAGCTGCTGAGCAGAAATCCCGCCGCAGGATAGAGTGCCGCATTTTTCAGTACGCGGCGCCGTTCGGCATTGTACGGAACAGCCTCGATCCTGCGCCGGAGGGCACGCACAACGACAGCAAGGACGACGAATCCAAGGGTAATCATCTGCCCCACGAGCAGGAGAATGATGGGCAGCGCAATCATGCCTGCCCAGCCCTCCGTTTGATGGGTACTGAACAAATAGTAGAGCAGACCCACGCCCCCGAGCTCAGCGACAGTCAACGCGATGCGCAGGATACGCAGCCGCTGCCCCGTCGCCAAATAGCGCAGCGCATACAGGCACAATCCGAGACAGGCGAGTACGACCAGCAGGAAAATCACAAAAAAACCGGGCAATTTTACCTCCTAAGCTGTCAAAGCCCCGTAATCATGGAGACGAACGGTATCGTCGCTACGGAGATCAACGTCGAGAGGGCTATGATCTCCGTCATCAGAGGATAGGCAACCTTGTTGTAGAGCAGAGCCACCATAGCCACCATACCGCCCGTCGGTGCGGCGACAATGACGAGGCTGCACCCGAGAATGTAGGAATTCGTCACGAAGAGTTTCATGATAAAGAGAATCGGGATGGGCAGCACCACTGCCTTGAGAAAGGTATAGAGCAGGAGTTTCCGATCCGTCAGCATGTGACGTACGTGAATGTCCTTGAGCGACGCACCGATCATCATCATCGCGAGCGGCGCGGTCATCGCTCCGAGCATGGCGAACGTCTGCGCAAGGAGCGGATGCGTCGGAATCTCGGCGAAGTAGATCACGCACGCGATCAGCGAGGCACTGATGCCGGGATTCAGCAGCATACGGAACATCTCGAGCCCACGCCGCTTGTGAATACTGATGGAGGAAACACCGTAGACAAAGAAGAGCAGATTCACGGGAATAAAGAAGAGCGTCATGTAGACGACTGCCTGATCGCCGTATACACCCTGCACGAGCGGCAGCCCCATAAAGAGGGAGTTGTTGAACCAGAACGAGAGATTGACCGCCCCGCGCAGCCGCCCGCGAAAGCGCAGGAGCAGCGGCAGGATGAAACCGACAAGACACATCATCGCAAGGAGAACAGCGTATGCGGTATACGTCTCGATGACCTGTTCCAGCCCCATGTGCTCCTCGGCGTGCATTGCCGCCGAGATGATAAGGCAGGGGCATGCAATGTTGACAATCAGCGAGGAAAACTGCTCCTGATTGTTCGGAATGATGATCTTATAGCGGCGTGCGAGCGCCCCCGCAAAGATCATCAGAAAGAATACGATCATCTGACCCAAAATCAGCATTACATTACCTTCTTTATTTCAGTTCGTAAAATCAGTTGTGTATCTCTTCCAGCAGCGGCTTCAAAAATTTCCCCGTATAGGACTCTGCAGCCTCTACGATCTGCTCCGGCGTCCCCTTCGCGACAATCGTCCCGCCGCGTATACCGCCCTCGGGACCGAGGTCGATGACATAGTCCGCCGCCTTGATGACGTCAAGGTTGTGCTCGATGACAACGACCGTATCTCCGCCGTCCACGAGCCGCTGCAGAATGACGAGCAGCTTGTGAATATCCGCCGCGTGCAGTCCCGTCGTTGGCTCATCGAGAATGTAGAGTGTCTTGCCCGTGCTGCGCTTCGACAGCTCCGTCGCGAGCTTCACGCGCTGTGCCTCGCCCCCCGAGAGCGTCGTCGCGGGCTGTCCGAGACGGATGTAGCCAAGCCCCACATCGCGGATGATCTCAAGCTTGCGCGCGATGCGCGGCACATTCTGAAAGAAGTCCACCGCCTCATCGATCGTCATGTCCAGTACCTCGGCGATGGTCTTGCCCTTGTAGTGTACCTCAAGCGTCTCGCGGTTATATCGTGCGCCCTTGCAGACCTCGCAGGGGACATAGACATCGGGGAGGAACTGCATCTCAATCTTGAGAATGCCGTCGCCGCGGCACGCCTCACAGCGCCCGCCCTTCACGTTGAAGCTGAACCGCCCTGCCTTGTACCCGCGCATGCGCGACTCGGAGACCTGACTGAAGAGATCGCGGATCGCATCGAATACGCCCGTATAGGTCGCAGGATTCGAGCGCGGCGTGCGCCCGATCGGCTGCTGGTCGATGTTGATGACCTTGTCGATGTGCTCAAGCCCCTTGATCTTCTTGTGCTTGCCGGGCTTTCCCTTTGCACGGTAGAGGCGTGAGGCGACGCCGCGATAGAGGATTTCGTTGACGAGCGTCGACTTGCCCGAGCCGGATACCCCCGTCACGAGGGTGAGCGTCCCGAGCGGAAATTTCACGTTGATTTCCTTGAGATTGTTCTCCGCTGCGCCAACGATCTCAAGAACGTTGCCATTCCCCTTGCGGCGCTCTGCCGGCACAGGGATGAACTTCCTGCGCGCGAGATACTGCCCCGTGATGGATGCGGGATTTTTCATAATCTCCGCCGCTGTCCCCTCCGCGACCACCTCGCCGCCATGTTCGCCCGCACCGGGGCCGATGTCGATGATGTGGTCGGCGGCGTGCATCGTGTCCTCGTCGTGCTCCACAACGATCAGCGTATTGCCGAGGTCGCGCAGATGGCGCAGGGTCGCAAGCAGGCGGTTGTTGTCACGCTGATGCAGGCCGATGCTCGGCTCATCGAGAATGTAGAGCACCCCCATCAGCCCCGAGCCGATCTGCGTCGCGAGACGAATGCGCTGTGCCTCACCGCCCGAGAGCGTCCCCGCAGCACGCGAGAGTGTGAGGTAGTCGAGTCCCACATCAAGGAGGAAATTCAGACGTGCATGAATTTCCTTTAGAATCTCCACGGCGATCTTTGCCTCACGCGGGGAAAAGTCCTTCTCCGCCTCCGCGAGGAATACGTCTGCCTCGCGAATCGTGAGCGCCGTGAGTTCGGCGATGCTCTTGCCGCCGATCGTCACGGCAAGCGTCTCAGGCTTGAGTCGTGCGCCGTGACACGCCGTACACGGGGTCTCCGTCATATAGTCCTCGTAGCTCTCGCGCATCTCCTCCGAGTCCGTCTCGCGGTAGCGGCGCGCAAGCGCGGGCATAACCCCTTCGTACGGGACGTTGTACTCCTTTTCCTCGCCGAACATATTCGTATATTGGAAGGAAACATACTCCTCCGAGCCGTAGAGCAGCATCTTCTGCGTCTTCTTGTCCATGCGGTTCCACTGCGTATGCTCGTCGTAGTCATGCGCACGCAGGAGCGCCGTAATCGCACGCATCCCGTAGGAGTTCGGATTTTTGGACAGGGGTGCAAAAACACCGTCCGCCACACTGAGTGTTGGATCAGGCACAACCAGTTCCTCATCGAACTCCTTGTGACTGCCGAGTCCCGTGCAGACGGGGCACGCACCGAACGGGCTGTTGAACGAGAACATGCGCGGTGCAATCTCGGGGAGCGAGATGCCGCAGTCCACGCAGGCAAAATTCTCGCTGAACATGAGCAGTTCTCCGTCCACCACCTGCACGTAAACCACGCCGCCGCCCGCACGCAGTGCCGTCTCGAGCGAATCCGTCAGGCGGCTCTCCATCCCCGCGCGTACAACGAGACGGTCGACAACAATCTCGATTGTGTGCTTCTTCTGCTTCTCAAGGGCGATTTCCTCGCCGAGGTCGCGCAGTTCCCCGTCGATGCGGACGCGCACATAGCCGTCGCGGCGAATCTGGTCAAGGATCTTGCGGTGCTCGCCCTTCTTCCCTCGCACAAGCTGTGCCATGATGAGCAGCTTCGTCCCCTCGGGCTGCGTCAGGATCGCATCCACCATCTGATCGACGCTCTGCTGCGCGATGGGTTTGCCGCAGCTCGGACAGTGCGGGCGTCCCGCGCGCGCGTAAAGCAGGCGCAGATAGTCATAGACCTCCGTCACCGTGCCCACCGTCGAGCGCGGATTGTGGCTCGTCGTCTTCTGGTCAATCGAGATCGCAGGCGACAACCCCTCGATGTTGTCCACGTCGGGCTTGTCCATCTGCCCAAGGAATTGCCGCGCATACGCAGACAGCGACTCCACATAGCGGCGCTGCCCCTCGGCATAGATCGTGTCAAAGGCGAGCGAGGATTTCCCCGAGCCGGACAGCCCCGTCACCACAACTAATTTATCACGCGGAATCTCCACATTGATATTCTTCAAATTATGGGCGCGTGCGCCCTCGATTTTGATGCTTTCGTTCATTATAATTCCTATTTTTTCTTCTTGGGCAGTTCGCCCTCAAGTTCCACAATCATATCGCGCAGCTCCGCCGCACGCTCGAATTCGAGCGCACGAGATGCCTGCTGCATTTCGCGCAGGAGACTCTTGACGAGGTTCTCGCGCTCCTTCTTGCCAAGTTTCTTCTTGGACTTGCCGTCCTTCTTGCCGTAGGGCGCTCTGTCCTCGGCGGCAACGAGCGTCATCTCAATGAGTGGGACGATGGGCTTTTCGATCGTCTTTGGCGTGATGCCGTGTGCCTCGTTGTATTCGTTCTGTATCGTGCGGCGGCGCTCCGTCTCGTCGATGGCACGCTGCATCGAGCCCGTGATGACATCGCCGTACATGATGACGTGCCCGCCCGCGTTGCGTGCGGCACGTCCAATGGTCTGGATGAGCGCGGTATCGGAGCGCAGAAAGCCCTCCTTGTCCGCATCGAGGATAGCGATGAGCGACACCTCCGGCATATCAAGACCTTCGCGCAGGAGGTTGATGCCGACGAGCACGTCGAATTCGCCCGCGCGCAGGTCGTGAATGATCTCCGCACGCTCGATGGTCGCAATGTCCGAGTGGAGGTAGCGCACCTTCACCCCCGCCTCGCGCAGATATTCGGTGAGGTTCTCCGCCATGCGTTTCGTGAGGGTTGTGACAAGGACGCGCTCATTGCGCTCGATCCGCACGCGGATCTCCGAGAGCAGGTCGTCGATCTGTCCGTCGAGCGGGCGCACCTCCACCACAGGATCGAGAAGCCCTGTCGGGCGGATGATCTGCTGTGCGACCTGCTGTGCCTGCTGCATCTCGTATTTTCCCGGTGTTGCGGAGACGTAGACGATCTGGTTGACACGCGCGGCGAACTCCTCGAACGTCAGCGGACGGTTGTCGAATGCGGACGGCAGACGAAAGCCGTTGTCCACGAGCGAGATTTTGCGGCTGCGGTCGCCGCCGTACATGGCGTGAATCTGCGGCAGAGTCACATGGGACTCGTCGATCATGATGAGGAAGTCCTCGGGGAAGTAATCGAGCAGGGTATACGGTGTATCCCCCGCGTTCCTGTGCGTAAGGTGGCGTGAGTAGTTCTCGATGCCGGAGCAGTAGCCCATCTCCTCGATCATCTCAAGATCGTAGTTTGTGCGCTGTTCGAGACGCTGCGCCTCGAGCAGTTTGCCCGCCCCCTTCAGCTCATCCAGACGCTGTGCAAGCTCCGTACGGATATCCGCCATGGCGATCTTCATATCCTCGTCCTCGGTGACGTAGTGGGACGCAGGAAAGACCATCGAATGCAGACGCTCGCCGTATACCTCGCCCGTCATGGCATCAAACTCGATGATGCGCTCCACCTCGTCGCCGAACATCTCGATGCGCACGCCTCGGTTGTTGTAGCCCGCAGGAAAGATCTCGACCACGTCGCCGCGCACGCGGAAGCGCCCGCGCTCAAAGGCAATATCGTTGCGCTCGTAGCGGATGGAGACGAGCTTCTGCAGAATCGCCTCACGCGGGATGGTCTGTCCCTTGTGCACGGAGAGCACCATCTCATGATAGCTCTCGGGCGAACCGAGGCCGTAGATGCAGGACACGCTCGCAACGATAATCACGTCGCGCCGCTCGAACAGCGAACAGGTCGCGGAGTGGCGCAGCTCATCGATCTCATCGTTGATGGACGCGTCCTTCTCGATGTAGGTGTCCGTCTGCGCGATGTACGCCTCGGGCTGGTAGTAGTCGTAGTAGCTGACAAAGTAACCGACGTAGTTGTCGGGAAAGAAGGACTTGAACTCGCTCGCAAGCTGTGCCGCGAGGGTCTTGTTGTGCGCGATGACGAGCGTCGGGCGCTGCACGCGTTCGATGACCTTTGCCATCGTATAGGTCTTGCCCGTCCCCGTCGCACCGAGCAGCACCTGCGCCGCCATCCCGTTCTCAATGCCGCCCGCAAGATCTGCAATCGCCTGCGGCTGATCGCCCATCGGCTCGAAGGGCGCGGCGACCTTGAACGGAATCTCCTTCTCGAAGATCGTCGTATTGAGTTTCGGAACCATCGCCATAGCTTGCCCTCCTTCGTGCTGCAAAAAGTCATTCTGTCATTATAACGCATTCAACGTGTGATGGAAATAGCCGCGCATAAAAAAGCACCCCGCAGGGTGCTTCCTATCTCGTGAATTAGAGTTTGCTGACATCCGCCGCCGTCATGATCTCAACAACGGTGATATCTTTTACCGTATTGAGATCGATAAAGCCGCCGTCCGTGAGCTGCACGACGGGCATTGCCGTGACACGCGACTCGTCGATATAGACGATGCGTCCCGCCGTTCCGTCCGAGAGACGCAGCCAGCAGCCATTGAGTGCGGCATTGAGCTTGCGCATAAAGAGCACGGCGTATTCCGAATCGAGCTTTCCGTCCAAAACGTCTGCGTAGAGAATCTTGAAGACCTCGAACGGCGAGCGCTTCTCCGCATAGCTGCGGCTGGATGCCATAGCGTCATAGCTGTCGAGTACAGCGAGCACCTTGCCGAATGTGCTGATCTGATCCGCCTCAAGTCCGGACGGGTAGCCCGAGCCATCGTTACGTTCGTGGTGCTGAATGACGCCGTTCATGAGATCGGTACGCCCCGAGAGTTCGCTCCCCTCAAGGAGCTTGAAGCTGTCAACCACGTGATTCTTGAGGATATCGAACTCCTCCTCCGTGAGACGCCCCTTCTTTTCGAGCAGATCCTTCTCGATGAACTGCTTGCCGATGTCGAGGAAGAGTCCCGCGAGCACAAGGTTCTGACGATCCATGCCCACAAGCCCCATCCACTTTGCCATCAGTCCGCTGAGGATGGCGAGATGGACGCAGTGATGGATGTTGTAATCCCCATCCTGGTTCATCGTGTAGATCATGGAAACCGCCGTCGCGCCCTCTTTATAGAGATCGCGGAGACGTCCGCTTGCCATCACAGGTTGGAGAATGTCCATGTTGAGCCGCCCCGTAAGCGCGGCTTCCTGAAAGAGCTTCTCCATCTCTCCATAAACGTAGCGGTAGTCCTCCTCGTATTTGCTGTCCAGTTTGGCATCCCGCTCGGGCAGTGCGGTGTCCTCAGATGCCGCTTCCCGTTCTCTCTTGATAGCCTTTTCCTTCTGAACGGCAGCAAGAATACTATCCTCATCGACGTAAACGGATGCAACGCCCTTTTCCTTGAGGAGTTTGATCATATCACGATCCAGAACGGTACCGCCCTCGACGAGGACGATATCGGTGTCTCCGTCGTAAACAGTACGCCCAAGGAGCATCTCCGGCAGCAGGCTTCGGACAGCAAAGGCTTTTAACATAATGTACTCTCTCCCTTTTCTCTTCCTTGAATAGCGTTTCCCAATTTATCCTTTGACAACAATATTGACGAGCTTGCCAGGAACACAGACAACCTTGACAATCGTTTTTCCCTCTGTGAGTTCCTTCGCACGCGGCAATTCAGTGACGAGACGCTCCATCGCTGCCCGATCGAGATCGGCGGCAATCTTCACGCGGTCACGTACTTTTCCATTGATCTGCAGGACAACCTCGATCTCATCCTGTGCGAGTGCAGCTTCATCATACGAAGGCCATCGCTGTGCATGCACGCTCCCCGTAAACAGGCGTCCCCATAATTCCGCCGTGATGTGCGGCGCAAAGGGCGCGAGCATGCGCAGGAGTGCACTTGCCGTCTCACGCGCAAGCGCAGGGCTAAGCGTTTTCTCCTGAAAAGTGTAGATCGCATTAACAAGCTCCATAATGGAGGAAATCGCTGTATTGAACATGAAGCGGTCACGCACGTCCTCCGTGACCTTCTTCGTAGTCACGTGCAGGATATGGCGCAGGTCGGACTCCTCTGCAGTGAGCCCGGTCGGATCATAGGACTCGGGCGCGCTCTTAATAATGTCCTCGAACTGCAGCAGGATGCGCCAGACGCGGTTCAGGAAGCGATATGCTCCCTCAACGCCCTGATCACTCCAGTCAAGGTCACGCTCCACTGGAGCCGCGAAGAGGATGAAGAGCCGCGCTGTATCCGCACCGTACTTCTCGATGATCTCCTCGGGCGAAACGACGTTGCCGAGCGACTTCGACATCTTCGCGCCATCCTTGATGACCATCCCCTGTGTGAGGAGGTTCGTGAACGGCTCATCGAAGTCCAGCATCCCTGCGTCGCGCAGCACCTTCGTAAAGAAGCGCGCATAGAGGAGATGCAGGATTGCGTGCTCGATTCCACCGATGTACTGATCGACGGGCGCCCAGTAGTTCACCTTGTCCCGATCAAAGGGGCGATCTGTGTTCTTCGGATCGGCGTAGCGATAGTAGTACCACGAGGAGCAGATAAAGGTGTCCATCGTGTCCGTCTCGCGCGTTGCTGAACCGCCGCACTTCGGACATTTGCAGTGCAGGAAGTGCTCGCTGCTCGACAGCGGCGACACAGTTCCCTGCTCGAAGGATACATCCTCTGGCAAGCGCACGGGGAGTTCTTCCTCGGGCACAAGCACCTCGCCGCACTTCTCGCAGTTGATGATGGGAATGGGCGCGCCCCAGTAGCGCTGACGCGAGATGAGCCAGTCGCGCAGGCGGTAGTTGACGCGGCGTTTGCCGAAGCCCTGCGCCTCCGCCTCGTCGATGATCGCGCCCATCGCTGCGTGCATCTCCATCCCGGTGAACTTGCCCGAGTTGATGAGGAAACCTTCCTTTTCGACATAGGCTGCCGTCATATCCTCGAGACGCAGCTCGCCCTCCGGCGGACGGATGGTGAGGATCTTTCGGATGCCGTACTTCGTCGCAAACATCCAATCGCGCTGATCCTCGGACGGCACCGCCATGACCGCACCCGTGCCGTACTCGAAGAGGACATAGTTCGTGATCCAGATCTCTACCTGCTCTCCGTTGAACGGGTTTATGCAGTAGAGTCCGGTGAAGATGCCCTCCTTCTCCGACTCGCTCGACGCACGTTCGATGTCGGACTGCTTCTTCACGCGTGCACAGAATGCGCGGATCTCGTCTGCCTTGTCGCTGATCGCACAGATCTTCTCGACGAGCGGATGCTCAGGTGCGAGCGCAAGGAAGGTGATGCCGAACACGGTATCGGGACGCGTCGTATAGACGGGAATCTCCGTCTCAAGCGCGGGTGCCGGCAGTCGGAACTCCAGCCCCTCGCTGCGGCCGATCCAGTTCTCCTGCATCGTCTTGACGCGCTCCGGCCACCCCGGCAATTTCACGAGATCTGCAAGGAGTTCGTCGGCGTAGTCTGTGATCTTGAAGAACCACTGTGCGAGGTTCTTCTTGTGTACCTCGCACTTGCAGCGCCAGCATTTACCGTCCTCAACCTGCTCGTTTGCAAGCACTGTGCCGCAGGTATCACACCAGTTGACAGAGGCCGCCTTCTTGTATGCCAGCCCCTTCTTGTAGAACAGTTCGAAGAGCCACTGCGTCCAGCGGTAGTAGTCCTCACGGCACGTGATGACCTCACGTTCCCAGTCATAGGCAAGACCGAGCGTACGCTGCTGCCGCTCCATGTTCTCAATATTCGCATACGTCCACTTTGCAGGATGTACCTTGTTCTGGATCGCAGCGTTTTCTGCAGGCATACCGAAGGAGTCGAATCCCATCGGATGCAGGACGTTGTAGCCTTCCATTGTCCGAAAACGTGCGACAACATCTCCAATCGAGTAGTTGCGGACATGACCCATGTGGAGTTTTCCTGACGGATAGGGAAACATCTCAAGCACGTAGTATTTCGGCTTCGTATCATCCATCTCCGTATGGCAGGTGTGATCGGTCTCCCAAATTTTCTGCCACTTTGCTTCGATCTCCTGCGGGCAATATCTCTCCACTATACTCTTGCTCCTCCCAGTATCGATTCACGCTGTTGTCAGCAATATTGCATAAGAATAGTTTCGATTCATTATACATGAAAGAAAGAGTATGCGCAATCCTTATTCATAGTTCCGCCCCATGTATGTATACTTATTTATATATGTCTGAATTCTGCAAATTCTTCGTGCATTTCCATTTATTCCGTGCTACAATGAACGTGTATTGTCATTGGCGAAATAAAAGGAGGCGACTCTTTGGATCATTATCTTTCCGGTGTCGCTATGCACATTGCTCCGGCACTCGCCATCTTCTTCGCAGCGTTCATTCAGTCCATTACAGGCTTTGGCCTTGTCATTATTGCAGCACCGCTTCTCATGTTCTTCTACGAGCCGAAGCTCACTGTCCCCATCATGCTGCTGATTGCATGCAGCAGCAACTCGGTGCAGGGGTTCCTCATGCGGCGCGAAGCAAATTTTCCGCTCGTACGCTGGATGTATCTCGGTATGCTCGCAGGACAGCCAGTCGGCTTCTTTTTCTTTACTTACATATCCAATGACGCGCTGAAGGTATTCATCAACGTCATTGTTCTTCTCAGTCTCGTCCTCATGCAAGTCTCGCATTGGCGTATCCGCGAATGCCGGCGCAACACCATCATCGCAGGGATACTCTCTGGATTCACTGCGATCACAACAGGCATGGGCGGACTCCCCTTCCTCATTTACCTTGCGTACAGTACGATGCCGCAGAACGTATTCCGCGCGACATGTTTCGTCTACTTCTTCCTCGGCAACGCGACCTCGCTCATCAGCTATCTCATCGGTGGTTTTCCGCTGGCGGCGGCATGGAATGAGTTCATTTTTTTATTGCCCGCGCTCGCTCTCGGCATCATCATCGGTCACAAAAGTATGCGCTTTATGCCCGCTGCCCTCTTTCGAAAGCTCATCTTCGCGATGCTCTACGTCGCCTCGATCTATACGATTGTTTCCATTTTGATGAAATCATTCTGACGGACTTTGTTTTATCAGTGATTCCAAAAAAGCGCGGCTGCTGAGCCGCGCTTTTTTGTGTTTTCTCACCGAATCGAGCGGAGCACAGCCTCCAGCTCATCATAGCGTTGCGTCAGGCGTGTGCTGAGTTCTGCAATGCGGTCGATGGATGTGGTCGAACGGCGAATTGCACCGAGTCCGCTGTCCAGATTTTTCTTCAGTTCCTCCACCCGACCGTCAAATCCATGCTCGAAGTCCTCGACTTGATTTTCAAATTCCTGATTCGTTGCGAGCATCTTGTCGATCTCCTGCACGTCGCGCAGAAGTTCTCCAATCGCCTCATCGGATGCCTCCAGACGCTCGCGCGTGTTCTCGGAGAGCTTGCGCACCTCGCCCGCAACCACGGCGAAGCCGCGTCCCATCTCACCCGCACGCGCCGCCTCGATGGCGGCATTGAGCGCTAGAAGGTTGATCTGTGCGGAGATCTCCGTGATCATGTTCATGACCTGTTCGATCTTCTTCGTACTCTCCGTAAGCCGCTCCAGCTTCGGCGTGATCTCTGCATTCCGTCCGAGCAGTTCCTTTGTCATATCGCCCTGTCCGCCGAGGCCGCTGCTGAGTTTGTCGATGAGCGCGGAAACACTCTCGGCGCTCTCCCCGATGCGTGCCATCGTCTTGGACATCCCCGCCATCTCTGTGCGGTATTCCTGGAACTCATTCATGATTCCGTCCTTGAGGCGGTTGATGATCTGCATACGGCTGATCTCATGTTCCAAGAAGGATTTTTGGCAGAGGGCATAGACGGACGGGAAGCGATCCATATAGCCGTCATAAAACGAACCGCCGGAGATCTGATAGAAGAAGATCGCTGTCAACGTCTCATTGATGTGCATTCCCGCAATCTCGCCGAGTGCCGAGTACCCTGCAACAGGCATGCCGTCGAAGAGATCGGCGCCCGCAAGCTCCCCCGCAAAGGTCAGGCGACGCAGGATACAGTCGTTCATCACCAGACCGATGGGTGTCGGTTTCCCCTTGGCAAATCCCGCATAGTCCGCCTTCAGCGCCTCGATGAAGCGCGAACGGCGCATGAGGTGGAGATCCTCACCTGCTGCAATGTCACAGAAGAAGTGCATGCGCTTCGTATCTTCCTCGATGCGCTGCAGTGAGCGGATATAGAACTGATTGCCGACATGGGTCGCAAAGGTATAGTCCGCGAGCGCATTGGTCAGCGCAGAGGGATCGGCGACATGCAGCTCATCCATCAGGACATCCGCAAGCATGACGGGGCGCCCCTCGGCATCGGCAACGGTATCCACTGTGCGGAACGTCGCATCCGAGCCGATGACCGTCCATTTCTTCCCGGTCTCCTCCGCTGCCTGCGTCTTAAAGATGGAGTAGCGATAATCCGCAGCGAGTTTCACAACGAGAACGACGGCATGATGCTCAAGCACCTGCTTCCCGTTGTAGATATACGTGTGGGAAAAGTCAAGTGCACCGCCCGCCGAGCCGCCGATATACGGGCAAGGAAGGCTCTCCGCCTCATAGAGAGCGCGCAGTACGAAGGACTCGCATGCACTCACGCCATCGACATAGACAAAGGCAAAGGTGTCGTCGAAGCGCACGGGGAAGGGAATGCGCTCGGCACGCACGTCGGCAGCGATCTTCGCCACGCGCTCGGCGGGCGTAAGCGTCACCTCACCGCGCCGCATATCCTCGTTGTGCAGGGGCAACGTCATCATATACGTCTCAGCGATCATACGCTTGCTGAACACCTGCAGGAGCACCTTTGCACGCCCGTCTTCCGCCTCCATATAGTAGGAGCGTGTCCCCGGCGTATGCGTCAGCTCGCCGCAGGTCGTCATGAGCAGGAGCTTTACATCGGGCGGCGAGGCCGACTGTACGGCGCGCGCAACATCATCCATCGCGAGATCCGCCGAGATAAAGCCCAGCACGATGGCGGGGCCGCCCGGCACATCGTAAAGCTCGCGCAGCCGCTCCGCCGTCAGCTCCCCGCGCGAAAGATAGGCGGTCTTTATATCCCCGCCCCCCACAGTGCCGAGGTTCGCAAACGGCGCACGTACTTTTGCGTTCTCCTCGTGCGCAGGTGTCTCCGCTGCCAGAGGCTTTGCCTTGATCCGGTCAGCGAGCGAAACCTCCTCTTTTTTCTTATTCCCAAACAAACCAAACATAATTTACCTCCCCATCAACAAAGACTCTTTAATATAAGTATAACACAGGACTATCCACGCCGCAAGAAACGATAAAGTATCATCGGGACAACGAGCATAGGAACACCAAGATAGAGTGCAGAACGCAGTTCCGGCACAAAGATCATAAAGATGAGGCAAAAGACCTGTGCCCAGATGCCAAAGAGCGTTACATAGGGAAAGAAGGGGGTACGATAGCGCAGGAGAGAAACCTGCCCCTCTGCCTCCAGTTTTCGGCGACGACGATATTGGCTCCAGCAGATCGAGATCCACGCCATCGCGCCGGAAAAGCCCGACAGGGCAAGCAAATATGTATAGAGCTGGCTATTGGGGTTCATCGCATAAATGGCGATAACGCCCCAACAAAAGATGATGGAAGCATAAATCGCGCGCGAGGGTACCCCTTTACTGCTGAGCCCCTCGAGAACACGCGGAGCCATCCCCATCGTCGCAAGGGCATGGACGGTACGTGCTGCGCCATAGAGCCCCGAATTCGAGCAGGAGATTGCGGCCGTAAGAACGACGAGCGAGAAGAGCGCTGCCAGATGGGACAATCCGTGTTCTGCAAGTGCTGCCGCAAAGACACTCTCCGAAAGTGATGCATGATCCCATGGCAAGATCGAGATGAGCAGTGTAATCGGCACAATATAGAGCGCAATGATCCGCCAGGTCACGTTGCGTACCGCTGACGGGATACTGCGTGCAGGATCGGCGGTCTCCCCTGCCGCAAGACCAATAATCTCAGTTCCCTGAAAGTTGACGAGGATAATGACCATCGTGAGCACGATCGCCGCATATCCGTTGGGTGCGAAGCCGCCGCTGCCAAGGAGAATGCGCGTCCCGATATAGCCCTCATCACCAATGATGCCGAGACAGATGAGGAGCGCAACTACACTGAATGCCACGAGCGCGGTGACTTTGATGAGCGAGAGCCAGAACTCGCTCTCCCCGAATTTATCGACACGAAATAGATTCAGGATCGTAACGATCAACCCGAAGAACACCGCCCACCAGATTGTCCCAACCTCTGGGAAAAATCCATTCATGATGATGCCGGCGGCAATCATCTCCGAGGGGACATAGGACACCCATGTCACCCAGTACGACCAACCGACGCCGCACGCCCATGTTGCAGAAATGTTCTCTCGCGCGTAAACGACAAATGAGCCGGAAAGCGGCTTTTCCACCGCAAGCTCGGCGAGGCATGACATAACTGCGAGGACGATGATGCCCCCGAGAAGATAGGAAATGATAGAGGCAGGCCCCGCCTGCTCGAGTACATAGCCTGTTCCAAGAAAGTATCCGCTCCCGATAACCCCGCCGAGAGAGATAAACTGAAGATGTCTGTTCTTCAGCTTCCGTTTCATTGTTGATTCGCCCATGGGCTTTTTAACACAACCTTCCTGCTCGATATGGATGCAAAAAAATGCGCTCTCATCATACTACAAGAACGCATGAATTACTATGATTTATTTGACAAAGCAGTAAATTTTTATTATCATCGTACCAAGTATACAAAGGAGGATTTATTATTATGAAATTTAGAGCCTTGCTGCTCGGCCTTGCACTTGCCATCTCAGTCTCTGCCACTGCAGATGCGGCTGTTGTCGAGCATCGAGAATCAACAACGAATCTCTCGATTGCCTACCCTGTTCTCAGCCTGGATGACACATCCGTCGCCAGTCTCATCAACACCGACATCGAGTCACTTGCTGCACGTGTTCGTACGGAGTACGAGAGCGGTGCGTTCTACCGCGGTGAACTCGGTTATCGCGTACATCTCGACGATGACAACTTTCTCTCTGTGACATTCACGGATCTGCGCTATGAGCTGCGTGGAAACCAACCGACACGGCATGACTACGGTATGGTTTACTACAAGAAGACGGGACAGCGTCTGCCGCTCGCATTCTTCGTCCACGTCACGCCGTCCGATCTCGACAGTGAGGCAGCAAATGGCCATCTCTACAACGAACAGGGACGCAACACTCCGATTCAGCCGGAAAAGTCCGTACGCGAAGTGCCATCAAACTACTTCCTCGGCGGGCGCGGCTTCGTCTGCCCCATCTTCCAGGCGGGCGAACTGACAGCGAGCACAGGGCCGACCTACATTCTGCTTGATGCGAGCATTGTTGACTATTTCAACCGCAAGAACAAATGAGTACAGGCCTTTCCTATACGACGATCGCAGGGGAGATACCGACGAGTGGTATCTCCCCTGTTTTGTACGAGATCCAGCGCTCACGCTTTCTCTCCTATGTGATCCATGCGGAAGACGAGGAGGAGGCACGTGCATGGCTGCTGGGGGTAAAGAAAGAGCATTTTGAAGCGCGTCACGTTCCCTACGCAATGGTATTCGGTGCACGCAGCGAACGACAGCGTTCGAGCGACGACGGCGAGCCAGGCGGCACGGCAGGCAGCCCCATCCTGGAGGCGATCAAAGCGCGCAGCATCACGAATGCTGCCGTCGCCGTCGTCCGCTACTTCGGCGGCATTAAGCTCGGTGCGGGCGGACTCATTCGTGCATACGCCCATGCGGCAGGACTTGGACTGGACGCAGCGGCAAAGATACGCATGACCCCTCTGCATACATTGTATGTGCTGATTGACTACGATCTCCTCAGCGCTGCCGAGCATTATATCCGCGAAACGGGCGTGCAGACAGAGGAGACAAGTTACGCAGATGCGGTGACACTCACCCTGCTCATCCCGACGAGTGACATCGAACTGCATCAACGCGCTCTGACCGACCTCACGGCAGGTCGTGCACGATATAAATTGGGGGAGCGGAAGTATGTCGCTGTTCCCCTTACGTAGAAAAAGCGCCTTTCTAAGGCGCTTTTTCTATTCAATATTGCAGATCTCTTTGCCGCAGTTCTCGCAGTGGATCTCTTCCTTTAGAAAGTCGATGTCCTTGATGAGGATGAGGTGTCCTCGCATAGCGATGACCCCGCTCCGCTTGAGATCGGCGAGCATTCGATTGAGGCTCTCTCTCGCGGAGGCGGAATAGTTCGCAAGTTCCTGATTCGTCAACGGTACGGAGAGCAGGATCCCCTCCTCCGTCTCCATCCCGTAACTGTTCGCAAGACGGATGAGCGTCGAATAGAGTGCGCCCTTCTTCCCGTAGAGAACAAGATCGCGAAACTTCAGATGCTGCTTTCGCATATGTATCCCAATCAGTTTGAGAAGCGCAATCGACAGATGCGGATGCTTCTCAAGATACGCCTGCAGGACAGGAAACTCAATGGCATAAACCTCTGACGCG
This sequence comes from Selenomonas sp. oral taxon 892 str. F0426, assembly GCF_000468035.1. Taxonomy (GTDB): domain Bacteria; phylum Bacillota; class Negativicutes; order Selenomonadales; family Selenomonadaceae; genus Centipeda. The sequence continues at coordinate 261,402 of NZ_KI260539.1, read as the reverse complement.
CTGCGCGCGAGTGCACTGAAGATATAGGTCGGCCTCTCTTCATAGATTGGCAGTTCGCCGATGATGCTCCCCGTTGTCGCAAGGCGGAGAGAGAGTACGCGCCCCGACGCGCCGTATTTCACAATGAAGATATGCCCTGAGCGTACAATGTAGAAATAGCGTGCTGATGTCCCCTCACGAAACAGGTACGCGCCGTCATGCAGCGAAATTACCTTGCCTGGAATCGACATCATTTCCCGAATGAGCTCCCCCTGATCCACAAGCCTCGCCTCCATCTCCCTCAAATAGATGATTTAGGTATTTTTATGTTATCGAAAAAAGTAGAAAAAACCTGTGACATGAATCACATCCAAAGAGCATTTTTTTCATTATAATTTTTTCGTATAGATATTATAGGAAACTCTGATACAGAGCAGATTTATCACAGGGGAGAGATGCAAATGGAAAGCAAGGATGTCCTCGCCTCACTCGGCGAGACCCCGTCAAGACGCGAGATTCTCGCGCACTGGGATCCGGAAAACGAGACTTTCTGGAAGAAGTACGGCGAACGCATCGCCAAGCAAAACCTCTACACCTCGACGTGGGCGCTGACCCTCTCCTTCATCGCGTGGACGATGTGGGCGACAATGGCGGCGCAGCTCAATCAGGTGGGTTTCCACTTTACGGACAATGAGATTTTTACACTCGCTGCACTGCCGGGACTCGTCGGCGCAACAGGGCGTCTCATCTACACCTACCTCCCCGCCATCGTCGGTGGGCGGAACTGGACATTCATCTCGACGGCCCTGCTCCTTGTGCCGCTCATTGGGCTTGGTGGGGCCGTCACGGACACATCGACGAGCTATGACACCTTTGTCCTGCTCGTTGCCGCCATCGGCATCGCAGGCGCGAACTTCTCCTCGTCGATGGCGAACATCGGTTTTTTCTTCCCAAAAGCGCAGAAAGGGCTTGCACTTGGCATCAATGCTGGTATCGGCAACCTCGGCGTTTCGATCATCTACCTGACCGCACCGCTTCTGCTCGGCATGAGCTTCGGCGGGTTCTTCGGCCCACCGCTCATAAATGCAGCGGGCAAGGAGGTCTACCTCCAGAGCGTCTGCTACTTCTGGGCAATTCCGACAGCACTCACCCTCGTTCTCGTCTGGATGTTCATGGACAATCTGCCCATCCCGAAGCAAAGCCCACGCAGCATGATGTCCATCTTCGGCAATAAGCACACATGGCTCATCACGGTCATCTATACGTGCGGTTTCGGCTCGTTCATCGGCTACTCTGCCGCACTGGCACTCCTCGTCAACCGCGAGTTCCCTGAAGTTTCTTTCGCCTACGCTGCATTCCTCGGTCCTTTCATCGGAGCGAGCATGCGCCCCATCGGCGGCTGGGTCGCGGACAAGGTGGACAGCGGCTCAAAGGTCACGTTCTACTCACTGATTCTGATGCTCGTCGCCTGCGTTGTCACGATGCTCGGCATCGAGGCGCACAACTTTGCGCTCTTCTTCAGTTCGTTCCTCGTTCTCTTCTTCTCGACGGGCTTCGTCAACGCCGCATCCTTCCGCATGATTCCGTTCGTCTTCGAAAACCCGGTGCACGCCTCGCTCGTCACAGGTTTCACAGCAGCAATTGCAGCATACGGTGCTTTCTTCATCCCGAAACTCTTCGGACTTTCGTACGCAACGCAGGGCAATGTTATCCCCGCATTCTATTTCCTCATTGGATTCACCTTCCTGACCATCATTATTACATATGTATTCTACGCACGCAAGGGCAGCGGCATCAAATGCTGATGCACGCACCCCGCTAAAAATCCCCCTTCGCACGATTTTCGCGCGAAGGGGGATTTTCTATGCACCGATTTATTTTTTCCGATAGATGATCGGACTGCGCACAAGGTACTCAAACGGTGCGCTGAGGCAGTGGACGAGGCGCGTGAACGGGAAGAGGAACGCGACTGCCATCCATGAGAACATGTGGATACGGAACATGAGCGGCACGTTCTCCATGTAGTCGATCTCGGGGCTGAACATAAGGACGGAACGGAACCACGGCGAGATGGTCTCGCGGTAGTCGAACCCGCCCTGCACGGCGTTCAGCGTCGTGGACGCGCAGCCCGTGAAGATCGCAAGGAAGAGGAACAAATAGAGCCACTTGTCCACGCCCGATGTGTTGACCGCCATCCGATCCTTGCCGAAGCGGCGAATGAGGAGCAGGACAAAGCCTCCGAAGAAGAGAATGCCCGCAGGTGCTCCGCCGCCGAGCGCAATCATGTGGTAGAGGTGCTCGTCGATGCCCGCCGCCTCGGTCATGAACTTCGGGATGAGCACGCCGATGACGTGCCCGCCGAATGCCATGACGAGACCGAGGTGAAACATCGGCCCCGCGATCTTCAGGTCGCTCTTGGAGAGGAACTGACTCGACTTCGTCGTCCAGTTCCTCTCAGAGACGGTGTAGCGCACGATCGTCCCCACGATGAGGAACGTGAACGCGATGTAGGGGAGTATGCCCCATGCGAACTGTTTCATCATGCTGTCCTCCCTTCGAGAGCGGATACCTCCGTGAGCACGACATCGAGGAGAAACGCATAGGGCAGCTTCGCCTCGATCAGACGGTCACGCAGCAGCTCCAGTTTCGGCTGAATCTCATGCAGAATGTGCAGAGACGTGCGCTCGGGCACGGCCGCCGCGAGCTCGAGGAGTGCGGGCAGATAGTCCGGCAGTTCGCGTTCGAGGTCATAGCCCGCATCGAGGAAGAGCTGCTTGTAGCGCAGCATCTCCTCGGACTGCTTGCCGAAATCCGTGCGGTTGTGCATCGTGAGGTAGAGGTTCGTGTTCTGCGAAAAGTCAAAGGCGCGCACATAGGCATCCTCGAACTCCTGCCGCTCGGTCTCGCCGATGTAGCCGAAGAACTCCTCGAACACCTCACGCGACTGCGGACGCTCGACATCCACGACCGCCGCCGCGTGCGTCGGTACGCCCTCCCACCAATCCGCCGAGGGGTACTCGAACAGATAGGAGGTGAGGAGGAGCGGTGTCTGTATGCGATTCGTCTCCATCAGCAGCACCCCCCGGGGCACGCATAGCCGACCGAGCCCTGCAGCTCACGCAGCTTCTCATGCGTGACATCCTGAAGCCCTGCGGGGATGTTGAAACGCTCGCGGCGTTTCGCAAGCCCGAGGAGACGGTACATCGCCTCGTAGGTTTCCACGTCGTGCGTCAGATTCGCAGGCAGAGCATCGCCCGTCTGCTTTGCACGCATGACGGCACGCAGCTCGAGGAGGACATGCAGCACGCGCTCGATCGCCGCCTCATCGCCCGCCGTGAGGAGCTGTGCGAGGTAGGCGACAGGGATGCGCATCTCCGCCGCACCGGGGAAGAATACTTCCTCTTCGACGCGCCGCGCAATCGGGCTGAGGGGCGGGACGTACCAGACATTCGGCAGCGTGCGGTACTCCGGATGGAGCGGGAACGCGAGCTGCCACTCGGCGATCAGCTTGTGTGCGGGCGAGTTCTGTGCCGCACGCATCCAGCGGTCAGGGATGCCCGCCTCCTTTGCCGCCGCGATCGTCTTCGGATCGTTTGGATCGCAGAGCGCACCGAGGTATGCCTTGTAGATGTCCTTTGGGTCGGGAGTGGATGCCGCCGCCTTGACCTTGTCCGCATCGTAGAGCAGGACACCGATATAGCGCATGCGTCCAACGCAGCCGTCGCTGCACACGGTCGGCAGACCGTTCTCCAGACGCGGGAAGCAGAACGTGCATTTTTCCGCCTTGTTCGTCTCCCAGTTGTAGTAGATCTTTTTATAGGGACACGACGGAACGCAGTGCCGCCAGCCGCGGCAGCCGTCCTGCGAGATGAGCACCACGCCGTCCTCGTCGCGCTTGTAGATCGCACCCGAGGGGCACGCCGCCACGCACGCGGGGTTGAGACAGTGGTTGCAGAGACGCGGCAGGTGCTTCATGAAGATGTCGTGGAACTCGAGCGTGATCTCCTGTCCCATCTTCGTGAGGTTGTAGTCCTTGCGTGCGGACGCGCCGTCGGCGAGGTCGTCCTCCCAGTTCGGCCCCCACTTGATCTCCATGCGCTTTTGCGTAATCAGCGAGCGCGGACGCGCGACGGGCTGATGGTTGCGCCGCTTCGTGTGAATCAGCGTCTCATAGTCGTATGTCCACGGCTCGTAGTAGTCGTCCATCTCGGGCTGCTGCGGATGGTAGAACAGCTTTGCAAGACGCGTCGTCATGCCGCCGGTCTTGAGTCCGAGCTCGCCATCCTTCAGCTCCCAGCCGCCCTTCCATTTCTCCTGATTTTCCCACTGCTTCGGATAGCCGATGCCGGGCTTGGTCTCGACGTTGTTGAAATACATATACTCCGCGCCGCGCCGGTTCGTCCAGACGTTCTTGCAGAGGATGGAGCACGTGTGACAGCCAATGCACTTGTCCAAATTCATGACCATCGCAATCTGCGCTTTAATCTTCAAGCCAATCTACCTCCTCCATGCGCCGCACGACGACGTACGAGTCGCGCTGATTGCCCGTCGGGCCGTAGTAGTTGAAACCGTAGCTGAGCTGCCCATAGCCGCCGATGAGGTGGGTGGGCTTGATGTGAATGTGCGTCGGCGTGTTGTGCGTGCCCGCGCGCGTCCCCGAGATCTTCGACCCCGGCACGTTGATGTGGCGATCCTGCGCGTGGTGCATAAAGACCGCGCCGTGCGGGATGCGCGGCGAGACGACGACGCGCGAGGCGACGACGCCGTTGCGGTTGTAGAGTTCGATCCAGTCGTTGTCCTTCACGCCGATCTCCGCCGCATCCTTCTCGCTCATCCAGACACTCTGTCCGCCGCGGAACATCGTGAGCATCTGCTGCGCATCGAAATACATACTGTGCGTGCTCCACTTGTTGTGCGGCGTGAGGTACTTCAGCGTGATTTCCTTCTGCGTGCCGTTCAGCGACTTGTTCATCGGACGGAAGTCGAGGATCGGGCGGTAGACCGCCTGTGCCTCGCCGAACTCGCGCATGACCTCGTGATCCATATAGAAATGCTGGCGCCCCGTGAGCGTACGGAACGGGATCAGCTCCTCCACGTTGTTCGTAAAGGGCGTATAGCGGCGGTTCTGATTGCTGCCCGTAAAGGTCGGTGCCGTGATTGTCTCACGCGGCTGCGCGATGACCTGATCGTAGGTGAACCGCTCCTCCTCGCGATCCTTTGCGAGCTTCACGAGGTTGTCGAGACCCGTACGCTTCTCCACCGCCTCCCATGCGCGGACTGCCGTGCGTCCGCAGGTCGTCGGCGAGAGCCCGAGCACCGCCTCAATCGCCTGCCGCGCCTCGTAGATGGAGGGACAGCCGTAGGACACATAGTCCTTATTCTGAATGATGCCGTTGCGCTGACGGATCTCCTCGTAGTCCTCCGCCGAGTCCCACGTATTGCCGTGGCTTGCCGTCTTGCCGCCCGCGTTCGGGCCGAGCGCGATCCACTTCTCATAGAGCTTCGTGTAGTCGATGGTGTTGGACGCGATGTTCGGCATCGTCTTGCCGGGGATCGGCTCGCACTCGCCCTTGCTCCAGTCGCGCACAATGCCGTCCGGCTGCGCCAGCTCTGCCTCGCTGTCATGCCCGAGCGGTGTCGCAGCGATGTTCGTGTACGGCGTGAGTCCCGCGTCCTTTGCGACCTCGGACACCGCCTGTGCCAGTGTGCGGTAGATGTCCCAGTCCGTGCGCGACTCCCAGAGCGGATCGACCGCGGGCTGGAAGGGGTGAACAAACGGGTGCATATCCGTCGAGGAGAGGTCGGTCTTCTCGTACCATGTCGCCGTCGGCAGCACGATGTCGGAGTAAAGTGCGTTGCCCGCCATGCGGAAATCGAGCGAAACGAGGAGGTCGAGCTTGCCCTCGAGCGCACCGCCCGGCTGCATGAGTTCCTCCTTCTCGCGCCACTTGACTTCCTGCGGACGCGTCGCACAGTCCTCCTCCTGGAAGATGCTGTTCTCCGTGCCGAGGAGATACTTGAGGAAGTAGTCGTTGCCCTTCGCGGACGAGCCGAGCAGGTTGCACCGCCAGACAAAGAGGTTGCGCGGGAAATTCTCCGGTGCATCGGGATCCTCCCATGCGAACTTCAGGCTCTTGTCCTTCAGGCTCTTGACGATGTATTCCTTGATGCCGTCCGCGCCCTCGAAGCCCGCCGCCTTTGCATCCGCAGCGAGGTCGTTCGAGCCGCGGTTGAACGTCGGGTAGGACGGTGCCCAACCCAGACGCGCCGCGAGCACAGCATAGTCCGCCGCGTGATTGTAGCGTGCGTTTTCGTTCGCCGCCGTCAGTGCGTCCGTCTGGATCTCGTCGCTGCGCCACTGGTCGGTCGCGAAGTAGTAGAACGAGGTGGAGTTGAGCAGCTTCGGCGGCGCCTGCCAGTCCGTGCCCGTCATGATGCGCGCCCAGCCCTCGTTCGGACGGAGCTTCTCCTGTCCGACGTAGTGCGCCCAGCCGCCGCCGTTGCGTCCCTCGCAGCCCGTGAAGAGCAGGAGGTTGATGATCGTGCGGTAGACCGCGTCCGCGTGGAACCAGTGGTTGATGCCGCCGCCCATGATAATCATGGTTCTGCCGTTCGTCTTGATGGCGTTATCCGCGATCTCGCGTGCGGTCTTGATGACGAGATCGGGCGAAATGCCCGTGTACTTCTCCTGCCATGCGGGCGTATACGGCGTGTCGTCCTCGTACGAGCCTGCGCTCTCGCCGCCGATGCCGCGATCAATCGCATAGTTCGCGAGCGTGAGATCGTAGACCGTCGTGACGAGCACCTCGCCGTCCGCCGTCTTGATGCTGCGCACAGGCAGAGCACGCGTCAGTGTGCGCTCCCTGCGGTCGTTGCCGAAGTACGGCAGCTCGACCTCAACCGTCCCCGTCTTGTCATCCCAGACGGAGAGACGCGGGCAGATCTCCGCGCCCGTGTCGCGGTTCTCCTCGCGGATGTTCCACTTCTCCTGCGTCGACCAACGCTCGCCGAGCGTGCCGTTCGGAATGACGATCTCGCCCGTCTTGTCATCTACGACGTAGTAGCGGAAGTCCGCGTGCTTCTCGTCGCGTCCCATGTCGCGCGAGGAGAGCATACGCCCGGGGATGTAGGTGCCGTCCTCTTTCTTCTCGATGCGCACGAGGAACGGGAAGTCCGTATACTTCCGCGTGTACTCGAGGAAAAACGGCGTGGTTTTATCAACGTAGTATTCCTTGAGAATGACGTGCCCCATCGCCATTGCCATTGCGGAGTCGCTGCCCACCTTGAGCGGGATCCACGTATCCGCGAACATCGAGGACTCGGCATAGTCGGGCGCAATCGACACGACCTTTGTACCCTTGTAGCGCACCTCCGCCATGAAATGCGCATCCGGCGTGCGCGTGAGCGGCACGTTCGAGCCCCATGTGATGAGGTAGCCCGCATTGTACCAGTCGCTCGACTCGGGCACGTCCGTCTGCTCGCCCCAAATCTGCGGACTCGCGGGCGGCAGATCGGCGTACCAGTCGTAGAACGAGAGTCCGACGCCGCCCATCAGCTGCATGAAGCGGATGCCCGCCGCATAGCTCAACATCGACATCGCTGGGATAACAGAGAAGCCGAAGATGCGGTCGGAGCCGTAGGTATACGCCGTGTAGAGCACGGAGGCGGCGATCAGCTCGCTGACCTCCTGCCAGTTCGAGCGCACAAAGCCGCCCATACCGCGCGCCTGCTTGTATTGCTTCTTCTTTGCGGGATCGGAGGCGATGCTCTTCCATGCCTCGTACGCGTTCGGATGCGCCGCACGCGCCTCACGCCAAAGAGCCGCGAGTTCCCCGCGCATATACGGGTACTTCACGCGGTGCGGGCTATAGAGATACCACGAGAACGTCGTCCCGCGCGGACAGCCGCGCGGCTCGAAGTCCGGCATATCCGGCGCTGTCTCCGGATAGTCGGTCGCCTGATTCTCCCACGCCACAATGCCGTTCTTGACGTGGACGTTCCAGCTGCACGAACCCGTGCAGTTGACCCCGTGCGTCGTGCGAACCGTCTTGTCGAACGACCAGCGGTCGCGGTACATATTCTCCCATGTGCGCCCGCCTTCATTCATCTGGGCATGGCCGCCCGCAAGCTCCGACGTAGGAATCAGATACTTGAACTTTTTGAAGATACTGCTCACGCCTTCACCCCTCCATCAATTTATCACTCATTGAAAGGACTTATACATACGATATAATTTTACTATATTGGTATATACGTGGATGTGAGCAACATCACAGATTTGTAAATTTTTATAATTGAAAACTATTCTTGCGATTGTTTTTCTCTATGCTGCGCCTTGCGTGGTAAGAAAAATGTATCATTGCGCTTTGGTTTTACATTCATAGTACATTTCTCTCTTCGCCTGAAGGGCTGTCTATGTTATAATGAAAAAAATAAAATAAAGTGAAGAGGTGTGCGTATTCCTATGGATTCAAATCTGATCAATAATGCATCACAGGACAGCAACAAGATGCTCAACTATAAGATGAAGATCCTGCTTGACATCGGGCAGACGCTGATGGAGAACGGGGCCGACTGTACACGTATCGTACGCGATATGCGCCGCGCAGCAGCACATCTGCGGATTCCTGCAAAGGACATCCAGTCGCACGTTACCTACACGACACTTATGCTCTGCGTCAGCGATGGCGAGCGTTCCTTCACGCAGTTCCGTAAATGCCTGAAGCACGCCGTCAACCTCGCGGTTCTCGCTGCCGTCAGCAAACTCACATGGCGCGTCCTGCGCGGCAACACGCCGATCCATGCGATTGAGCGCGCCGTCAACCGCATTCGAGAGCGTCCTCTCTGCTATCCCGTCTGGGTCATTGCTCTTGGCGCAGCCGTCGGCTCGGGGGGGTCCTGCAAACTCTTCGGCGGCAGTTGGTTCGAGGCTCTTGTCGCGACCATTGCTGCCCTATTCGGCTTTATCGCGCACCGAACAAGCACAAAATACGAGTTCAACCCCTACGCCTGCGCGATGATCACAGGTTTCGTGGCGACGCTCGCAGCGTGGGCAATCCCCGCTGCACTGGGTCTGCCAACTATGTGGTACGCACTCGTCGCCTGCACCATCTTTCTCATGCCGGGCTTCCCCTCCATCAATGCCGCGAGTGACCTTCTCAACCGCTTCACCACATCGGGTATGACACGTGCAATGGACACCATACTCATCATCGGCGGTATGACATTCGGAATCGCATTCGCCATCCTCGTTGCGGGCATCCACAACATCTCCGATGTCCATATACAGCCGACGGACACCTATCTCAATCAGGCCATTGCTGCAATTCTTGCAGCAGGTGGATTCTCGATCATGTTCAACACACCGAAAAAACTGCTCGCTATCGTCGCGTTCGAGGGAATTGTCACCATGCTCATCCGCAACGTCATTATGCTTGAGTTTGGACTTCCGCAGGCAATCGGCTCGTTCGTCGCTGCTGCCGTCGTTGGCATAGCCGCGCTCAAAATCATCCACATCGTCCATACACCGAACACCCTGCTTATCATTCCGCCTGTCATTCCGCTCATCCCCTGCGTCCTCCTCTACCGCCTCCTCTTCGCCGTCCTGCACATTCAAACCATCTCCGTCGAAGAGCTCTTGGAGGCACTTCGTTTCGGCGTGGACGGCGTTACCATCATTCTTGCCGTTGTCGTCGGTGTCTCGATCCCAAATATTTTCATCCAGCGACGTATGGAAGCACAGCAGCAGCGTGAAATTAACTCAATTATTGCACAGCGCAGCATTGAAGGCTGAACAATTCAAAACATCATCCAAACACCCTCCCATATTGAAAGAATCCGATATGGGATTTTTTTCACATGATTTCACGGCTTATGTATACAAAAAAAGGCTTAAAAAATGGGATTTTACGCTTGACAAAAATATCTGAATTATACTAAAATGCCAAACATGGCGTACTTTTTGAAAGTGGAATGCCATATCAAGTCTTCCGTATTTTTCTTTATGTAATAGGAGGCAAAAATATGATTGTTGGCGTTGTAAAGGAAATCAAAAACAATGAGTTCCGCGTCGGTATGACCCCTGCAGGTGTCGAGGCGATGCGCCGCGCCGGTCACACAGTTTTGATCGAAGAGAGCGCGGGCGTTGGCAGCGGCTTCACGGATGCCGATTACAAGGCTGTCGGTGCAGAGATTGTCTCGGACAAGAAAGCTCTGTTTGATCGCTCCGAAATGATTGTTAAGGTAAAAGAACCCCTTGAGTCCGAATATGACCTCTTCCATGAAGGCCAGATTCTCTTCACCTATCTCCATCTCGCAGCTGAGCCCGCTCTGACGGAAGCTCTCCTCAAGAAGAAGGTTGTCGGCATTGCCTATGAGACGGTTCTCGGCAAGACCGGTCGTGGTCTCCCCCTGCTCGCTCCGATGAGCGAAATTGCAGGTCGTATGTCCGTTCAGATTGGTGCACAGTTCCTTGAGAGCCGTTATGGCGGCAGCGGCGTCCTCCTCGGCGGCATCGCAGGTGTCGCAGCGGGTCAGGTCGTCATCATCGGCGGCGGCAACGTCGGTACGAACGCTGCAAAGATCGCGGTTGGTCTTGGAGCACGCGTTACGGTCATCGACCTCTCCATCGAGCGTCTCCGTGAGCTCGACGATATCTTCGGCGGCCGCATTGTCACCGAGTACTCCTCGAGCTACAACATCGCAAAATGGGTCAAGGAAGCAGATCTTCTCATCGGCTCGGTTCTCATCCCGGGCGCTCGTACGCCGATTCTCGTCACCGAGGAGATGGTCAAGACGATGAAGAAGGGCTCCGTTATTGTTGACGTTGCTATTGACCAGGGCGGCTCAATCGAGACCTGCGACCATGTCACGACGCATGAGAATCCGACGTTCGAGAAGCACGGCGTCGTTCACTACTCCGTCGCGAACATTCCGGGTGCAGTCTCCCGTACCTCCACGCTCGGCATCACGAACGCAACAATCTCCTATGCGGTTGACATCGCAACGAAGGGCTACAAGGCTGCTCTCCAGCAGGTTCCGGGTCTCAAGTACGGTCTCAACACCATCGACGGACACCTAACAAACGAGGCTGTCGGTAAGGCTCTGAACATTCCGTTCAAGTCCATCGATGAGTTCCTTAAGTAATTCTTTTCTCTGACTGCAGAGGGGCTGTTTCACTCCCATATGCTTCCATATGTGCCGTGAAACAGCCCCTTTTCTTAGAAAAAACTGAAAGGATTTGCTTGGAGGTTTTTGTATGTTCTTTAAGAAAAAAACACTGGAGGATTTCAGTGCGCAGCGCGAAGGCAGCGGAATGCTCCGCACGCTGAGCACTCTGGACCTCACCTTCCTTGGCATCGGCGGCATCATCGGCTCGGGCGTGTTCGTTCTGACAGGTATCGGTGCCGCACGCTACGCAGGCCCCGGTATTGTATTATCCTTCGTTGCCGCAGGTCTCCTCTGTATGCTCGTCGGACTTGCCTACGCTGAGCTTGCCTCTCTCATCCCCGCTGCGGGCAGTGCGTACGCCTATACGTTCGCATCCCTCGGTGAGGGCATGGCGTTCCTGTGCGGATGGTCGCTGATCATCGGCTACATCGTTACCGCGAGTGCGGTTGCCGTCGGTTTCTCTGCCTACTTCTCAGGAATGATGGCGTCCCTCGGGATGGAGATACCAAAGGCGTTCCTCACAACGGCGCCGGAGGGCGGTATCATCAACCTTCCCGCTGTCGTCATTACCCTCGTGATTGGTTTCATCCTCGCACACGGCACGAAGGAGAGTTCGCGCCTAAACGCAATCCTCATCTCGCTCACGCTGTGTGCAATCCTCGGGTACATCGTCGTAACGGCCCCCCACATGGACATTGCGAAGAACATGGATCCGTTCCTTCCCTTCGGTGCTGCCGGCATCATGACGGGTGCAGCGGTCGTGTTCTTCTCCTTCATGGGATTCGATACGGTCGCAACCTCCGCAGAGGAGTGCAAGACTCCTGAGAAGAGTCTCCCGATCGGCATTATCGCATCCGTCTTCGTCTGCCTCTGCATCTACGCCGTTGTGGCATTCGTACTCACGGCGACGGTCAACTACGCAGATCTCGACCGTGCCGACCCGGTGGCATACTGCCTCCGTCTCATCGGCTACCCGGGATTTGCGAACCTCGTTACGGTCGGTATCCTCTTCGGTATGATCACGACCCTCATCGTTTACATCTTCGGTCAGGCTCGTGTCTTCTACGCGATGTCGCGTGACGGCTTCCTCCCGAAGGCAATGGCGAATATCCATCCGAAATACGGCACGCCGTACTTCATCACCCTCGTGGGCTCTGTCATCATCGCCTTCATTGCAGGCTGCGTTCCGATGCTTTACATCGTCGAGCTTGCGAACACCGGTGTTCTCGCGGCATTCTTCATCGTCTTCGTCGGACTGATTGCGCTCCGCCGCAACTCCCCCGACCTGCCGCGCACGTTCACGTTCCCGATGCTCTACGTGCTCGCCCCGATTGGTATGGTCGTCTGCCTCTACCTCATCTGGGCACTCTCCCTTGAGACGAACATCACCTTCATCGTTCTGATGATTGTTGGCTTCTTCTTCTACAACGCCTATGCTCCTTCGCATAGATGTTGGGAAAGCAAGAAATAAGTTTCATACAGAAACAGCTGCAGCCCGTCTATAAGGACGGGCTGTTTTCTATTGCAAATCCTCCAGCACAATCTCGACGAAGAAAAATTCATTGCATAAATGCTCTGCATACGCTAAAATAAGCGAACTAAGAAAGCACGGATCCGACAGTGATCTGCGGTTCCTTAAATACGAACTCGAGCAGATGAGAAAGGAAGTGCCCTATGCCCAGTCGTGCGGCGTGGGTGGAGATCGATCTCGGCGCGATTGCCCACAACTATCAAGAGATTCGGAGCCATATCCAACCAGGAGCAAAACTCTGCGCCATAGTCAAGGCAGATGCATACGGCCACGGTGCGATTGCCGTTGCACGCAAGGCAATCGCAGCAGGAGCGGACTACCTCGCCGTCGCGACAATCTCGGAGGCACAAAAACTGCGCGAAGCAGGCTTTACAACCCCCCTCCTCATCCTCGGTCTCACAAAGCCGGACAGCTCCTTTGACATCGTAGACGCAGATCTCACACAGACGGTCTGTCGCCTCGATCTCGTGCAGGCCCTCTCGGCCGAGGCAGTCGCTCAGGGAAAGCGTGTGAAAGTGCATCTTGCCGTCGATACGGGGCTTGGACGCATCGGCGTGCGCCCCGAGGATGCCGCGCATTTTGCCCGCGTCATTACCGCCATGCCCGGCATCGAACTCGAGGGCATCTTCTCCCATTTCGCACTCGCAGATATCGCGGATAAGACATTTTCGATGGAGCAGATTCGTCTCTTTCAGGAGGCGTGTGAGAGTGTGAAGGCGGCAGGAATTGATATCCCGATTCGCCACATTGCAGAGTCTGCAGCAATCCTCGATCTGCCGAATGTGCATTTTGATATGGTGCGCGCCGGTATCGTTCAATATGGCCTGTGGCCATCCGACGAAGTCACACGCCCGCTCGACCTGCGCCCAGCGATGAAGTTCTGTGCACGCATTGTCTACATCAAGACAATCCCTCCCGGCACATCCATTGGCTATGGGCGTCACTTCATCGCGAAACGCGAGAGCCGCATTGCTACCATCTCCGTTGGTTACGCCGATGGCTATATCCGTGCCTATGGCGGCGGATGCGTAGAGGTACGCGGGAAGCGCGCGCCGATTGCCGGACGCATTTGTATGGATCAGTGTATGATTGACGTCACCGACATTCCGGAGGCAAAACTCGGCGATGTCGTAACGCTGTTTGGCTCCGAGACGCTGACAGCAGACGACCTTGCTCACTGTGCAAACACGATCAGCTATGAGGTGCTCTGCCTTGTCTCGAAGCACGTCTCCCGCATCTATATGGCGTAATACAAAGTTTTATATCCCCGCATTTTGCGGGGATTTTCTGTATGATTATGAAGCACACAGTTTTCCCGCCATTACGCATTCTTATTTGTGAAATTCTCCTCCGTGTGGTAAAATAAAAATGTTTTGGGATATTGCAGGAGGATGTTATGAGGTGTGAACGCGGGGAACTGTATACAGCCTTCGGTCATGCGTTCGTACTTGTCTCAGCTGGGGCTCTGACGATTGTTCTAACCACATCACTGCTCACGCGCGCAGGCATCCCCTTTGCAGCATCATATACAGTCTCCATCGTCGCCTGTATAGTTGGAACACTTGCCGTTTCCTGCAGAGAGCGAACACGCATTGCCCTCCCATCACCCGCCATCATGAGCTGGCTTGTTTATGAGGAGATCATTGCACACGGGCTCACGTGGCAGGAGACACTCGGTATCACATTCATTGCCGCTCTTTTGGGGGCAATCCTGACACGCACATTATATGCCGACACATTAATACGTGCACTCCCTCCGGCGGTTCGTACCGGCCTTGTCTTCGGTCTTGCCCTTTCGATGCTCGTGACATCGGCGCTCTATGCGCGGATTCTTCTGCCATCTCCATGGGCACTGACAATGGGCGGTACGCTCAGCGATCCCCTCACCTACTTTACAGTGACAGGCATCCTGCTGGTACTTCTCCTATATGTGCGCAATATGCATGCAGCTCTGCCGCTCGGCATACTCCTCATCGCTCTGCTTACATGGGCAGAGGGATTTTGGGAAATTCCAACGGCGCCCTTTTTTACGCCGGATATCATCTCTCTGCCATTTGTCCTGAGCCTGCCTCAGACCGATGTACTATCGGCCGCAGGAGTCGGCTGTGTGCTGCTGCTTGGCGTTACGATTGAGAACATATCAGTGTTGGGGGCAGAGCAGAGCACCACCATGCCGAAAAAGCCGCTCACACGACTTTTTGCAGTCAGTGCAGGCGGGGCAGCTATAGGAGCATTTCCGCTCACCATCATGCCCCTCTCTGCGGTGCTTCCAGGGGGAGAAGAACGCTGCATTGTTGGTATTCCTCTGACAGCCGGCATATCAGTTCTGCTTCTTGCCATCCTACTCCCCTGTGCCCCTCTGATGCAGGCGTTCATGGAGTTTCCTGCCGCTCCTGCGATAGCACTTGCCGTCACGGGACTGCTGCTCCTCGTACGAGCTCTGCATCTGATGAAAAACATTGAGGCATTCACGATACGCGAGGGTGCCGTCATCGCAGCATTTCTTCTTGCCTCATACAATATCAAGACGGGTCTGACGGCCGCACTCCTCACATGGACGCTGTTCACGGCCGCGCGCGGAGAGCGTGTCCCCTCTATGACCTGGGGGCTTACGGCACTGTTCACAGCTTTCTACCTGCTGAAATGGATACTATAAATAATAGGAGGTTCATCGTTTGCGAAAAGATATCCTTTTGCGCGGCTCTCTAGCCGCAGCCCTCACAGGGCTTTTCATTCTAACTGCGGCATCAGGTGAGGCACGTCGCTCACACGATCCAGGTACGGCAACAAAGGTTCGTTCGGAGCGCGGCACTGAGGCTGAGGAAAAGAATGATTTCCGTAGCCGTATTGACCTGCTCATCCAGGAGGCGGAACGGGCGAATGAGGCTGCATCCCCCGCAAAATCGAAGTACGAGCCGCTCTTCAGTGTCCCCCAGACACTCTCCGAATACGATACTGCCATCATCGGCACACCTCTGGCAAGTCAGGAACAGTGCGTCAACTATCTCCTAAGCGTAAATCCACACCCTGCGATCTCCGTCTCACCATACGAGCTTGTCGCCTACTACTACGAGGAGGGAGCTCGTGAGGGCATTCGCCCAGATGTTGCCTTTGCGCAGGCGCTCAAGGAGACAGGTTTTTTCCGCTACGGCGGTACGGTAACACCAGATCAGAACAACTACTGTGGACTTGGAACGACGAGCGCAACCATCAAGGGGGCCTACTTCGCCACCTCACAGATCGGCGTGCGTGCGCACATCCAGCATTTACTCGCCTACGCATCAACACGCCCCCCCATCTCCCCTGTCGTCGATCCCAGATATAACCTGGTGCGCAACGTCTACGGTACGAATACACTCGGACATTGGCAGGATCTCAATGGACGCTGGGCCGTTCCCGGCGATTCCTACGGGCAGAGTATTCTGTCGATGTTCCGTGCAATCCTGCGCAAGTAGGGAAGGAGAACGAAAAGATGATCACCGTCAACAATCTGAGTCTGCAATTCGGCAAGCGCGTCCTCTATAAGGACGTGAATCTGAAATTCACCCCCGGCAACTGCTACGGCATCATTGGCGCAAACGGTGCTGGAAAGTCCACCTTCCTCAAGCTCCTCTCAGGAGATATCGAACCAACGGGCGGCATTGTGGACATCACGCCAGGTGAGCGCCTCGCCGTTCTAAAGCAGGATCACTATGCCTATGACGAGGTTGAAGTCCTGCGTACAGTCATCATGGGACACCCACGCCTCGTGGAGATCATGGACGAGAAGGACGCCCTCTATGAAAAGCCGGACTTCTCCGACGAGGATGGCATGCGTGCTTCGGAGCTTGAAGCAGAGTTCGCCGAGCTCGACGGCTGGAATGCAGAAACGGAGGCGGCGCAGCTGCTCAATGGTCTCGGTGTTCCAGATGCAAAACACACGCTCAAGATGAATGAAATTTCTCCCTCTGAGAAGGTGCGTGTCTTGCTCGCACAGGCACTCTTTGGCTCTCCGGACATTCTGCTCCTTGATGAGCCGACGAACCACCTCGACGTCTCCTCGATCAACTGGCTCGAAAACTTCCTCGCGGACTTCCCAAATACGGTCATTGTCGTCTCCCATGACCGCCACTTCCTCAATCAGGTCTGCACCTACATCTGTGACGTGGACTTTGGAAAGATCTCCCTCTTCGCCGGCAACTATGACTTCTGGTATCAGTCCAGCCAGCTCGCCCTGCAGATGGCAAAGGATGCAAACAAGAAAAAAGAGGAGAAAATCAAGGAACTTCAGACGTTCATTCAGCGCTTCTCGGCAAATGCATCGAAGTCCCGGCAGGCAACCTCGCGAAAAAAACTCCTCGAGCGCATCACACTTGACGACATCAAGCCGTCCACACGTCGCTATCCGTACATTGCGTTTACGCCAGATCGCGAAGCAGGCGATCAGCTGCTGACGGTCGAAGGACTCTCCAAGGAGATCGATGGCCGCCAGCTTCTTAAAAATGTCAGCTTTACCCTTAAGAAGGGTGATAAGGTGGCCTTTGTCGGACCGAACGGGGCCGCAAAGACCATGCTGTTCAAGATCCTCATGGGTGAGGAGGAGGCAGATGAGGGCTCCTTCAAGTGGGGCGTGACGACGACACAGGCCTACTTGCCCTCGGACAATAGTGCATACTTCGATGATGTCAAACTGAACCTTGTTGACTGGCTGCGCCAATACTCGAAGGATCCGGACGAGACTTTCGTGCGCGGCTTCCTTGGCCGCATGCTCTTCTCTGGTGAGGAAAGTCAGAAGCGTGCCGAAGTGCTCTCGGGCGGTGAGCGCGTCCGCTGTATGCTCTCGCGCATGATGCTCTCTGGTGCGAACGTCCTGCTCTTCGACGAGCCGACCGACCATCTCGATCTCGAATCCATCACGGCACTCAACAATGGTCTCATGTCGTTTGGCGGAACGATTCTCTTCGCTTCGCGTGACCACGAGTTTACGCAGACGGTTGCAAACCGCATCATCGAAATCACGCCCGTGGGCGTCGTCGACCGCATTTCAACCTACGACGAATACCTCAGCAACGAGACGGTCAAACAGCAGCTTGCGGAGAAGTATAAAGCGGCAGAGTAATTTTTCAAAAAAGGGGAATACCGAGTGCTCCGCGAGGGTTCGCTTTGGAGCAACTCGGCAGCTCCTCCGCGACATTTACGGGAGGTGAGATAATGCTGGGCACACTCTTGCAGGGCACGGACAACAAGAACGCTGCTCTGCGCCTGCGCGAGATGGTCACGGTCCTGCGCCGCCACGACATCGTGCATGGTCTGACACCGACGAAGCTGCGCGCCATCTTTGAGGACCTCGGCCCCACCTTCGTCAAATTCGGTCAAATCATGAGCATGCGCCCCGACTTTCTCCCAACGGAGTACTGCGACGAGCTGATGAAGCTGCAGACGAGTGCCCGCCCTCTTCCCTTTTCCCTCATTCTTTCCATTGTAGAGCAGGAATATAAGCGCGAGTGGAACAAGGTGTTCCGCATGATCGACAGCACGCCGCTTGGCTCTGCAAGTATTGCACAGGCGCATCGTGCGACCCTCACCTCAGGCGAGGATGTCGTCATCAAGGTACAGCGTCCCGGTATCCACGAGATCATGCGTATGGACCTGACGCTCATGAAGCGTGCCGCCACCATCATTCGTCTTGTCAACCGCGACAACAATGTAGTGGATTTCCGCACCCTCATGGATGAGATGTGGAATATTGCAAAGCAGGAGATGGACTTTCTCATTGAAGCCAGTCACATTGAGGAGTTTGCCCATCTGAACCGAGACAGTCTCTTTATCTCCTGTCCGCGCGTACTGCGCGATCTCTCCACCCAGCACATCCTCGTCATGGAGTACATTGACGGCATTCCGCTCGATCAGACTGACGCCCTGCATGCAGCAGGTATCAATGTCACCCAGATCGGACGTCGCCTCGGCGAGAACTATGCGAAGCAGATCATCGATGACGGGTTTTTTCACGGCGATCCACATCCCGGCAATATCCGCATCCGAAACGGCACGATCGTATGGCTGGATCTTGGCATGATGGGGCGTCTCAGCAACCGCGACCGCACTGCCTTGCGGCGCGCCATTCTTGCGCTCGCGACCCACGATACCTTTGAGATGAAGGCTGCTGTCCTTGCTCTTGGCATTGTGAAGGGGCGCATCGATCATGCCCGACTCTATCAGGACATCGATGTTATGATGGAGCAGTATGGTTCGCTCGATTTCAGCGATGTTCACATGGGCGTGCTGACGAACCAAATTCTTGGCATTCTGCGTATGCACAACATCGGCTGCCCGAGTGGACTTGCCATGTTTGCGCGCGGCGTGATGACGGTCGAGATTGTCATGCGTCGCTGCGCCCCCGAGGTCAGCTTCCTCGAAATCTTCGCGCGCAGCCTTTCACTCGGCCTTGTGGAGGGCATGACATGGAGTGAGGGACTTGCAAAAGTCCGGCAGGAGGGCATCATGCTCCTGCGCAAATCAGTCCAGATTCCTGAGCAGCTCGCCGATCTCCTCAAGATGACGATGAGCGGCCAGGCAAAGCTGAACATCGATCTCACAGGCTCAGAAGAACCCGTACAGCGCCTCGACAAGATGATCAACAAGCTCATCATCGCTCTTCTGTGCGCCGCCCTTCTCATCGCCTCAAGCACCATCTGTACGACGGATATGAAACCGCAGATTGGCGGTATTCCCTTCCTCGGCATGCTTGGTTATCTCATTGCATTTATCCTGAGTCTTCGGCTTATCTGGGACATACATAAGGGGGTGTAGTCTATGCGCGGTATACGTGGCGCCATTACTGTCCGGCACAATGACAAAGAGGAAATCTGGCAGGCAGCGCAGGAGCTTATCACGGAGCTTTTGCATACGAATGCTATTACCGCCGCCGACATCGGTGCGGCGATCTTTAGTGTAACTGAGGATCTGACAGCAGCCTTTCCTACAGCGGGTGCACGCCGTATCCAGGGATTCGACCTGGTGCCCCTCTTCGATGCACGACAATGTGCCATTGAGGACAGTCTCCCCCAATGCATCCGCGTTCTCCTCCTCGTCAATACAGACAAAGCACAGGCAGACATTCATCACGTCTACCTGAGGGAGGCCGCAGACCTTCGGCCTGATCTCGAGGGATAATCTGAGACAAGGACATAAAAATAAGGTATTGCATTTCATCCATGCAATACCTTATTTTATTTGCTCGTTTATCAGCGCTGACGCATCCAGGCAGGAATATCGATGATATCTGTCCCGCTGGAGCCTGTATTCGGCTCAACGACATTCATGCGGCGGTTATTCGCTGCAGCGGCTGTATTCGGCGGTGGTACGATCGCCGTCGCAGGACGTGCCTGAGCCTGGGCCGGCTGCGCTGATGGTGCAGTGGGCTTCGCGCTTGGCATGCTCATCCCCGGCATAGAGATCCAGTCTGCCGAAAGTCCCGTAGAGGGTTCTGCTGCCCCCGTCGTTCCGCTATTATCTGCACCAAACCCCGTTGCAACTACAGTGACGCGAACACTGTCTTCGAGGTTCTCATCCACACCGATGCCCCAGATGATATTGGCCTGACGTCCATTGGTCGCATTCATGATGACACTGTTCAGCCACTCGGATGCCTCATTGACCTCAAACATGCTGAGTGTCTTCGATCCTGTGAAGTTCATGATGACGGAGGTTGCGCCCTCAATACTCGTCTCAAGCAGCGGCGACTCAATAGCAGCCTTTGCAGCCGCAACGGATGCTCCCTCGCCACGCGCCTCACCGATGCCCATGATAGCCGCGCCGCCATTCTCCATCGTGGTCTTGACATCGGCAAAGTCGAGGTTCACGACGCCTTGATTTGTAATGAGGTCAGTGATCCCCTTGACACCCTGCCAGAGAACATTATCTACCTTGCTGAACGCCTCGGTGACGGGCGTGCTCTTGTCGATGATCTTCATGAGGCGATCGTTCGGGATGGTGATGATGGTATCAACATGCTGCTGCAGATTCGTAATGCCGGAGTCCGCATTTCGTGCGCGCGTCATGCCCTCATAGGAGAAAGGCCGTGTGACAACAGCCACGGTCAGTGCTCCGAGTTCACGGGCGCACTCTGCAACGACAGGCGCGGCACCTGTGCCCGTGCCGCCGCCCATACCGGCGGTGATAAATACCATATCAGACCCACGCAAAGCCTCAACGATCTTCTCACGGCTCTCCGTTGCGGCAGCCTCACCGATCTCGGGGCGTGCGCCGGCACCGAGCCCACGCGTGCGCTTCTCTCCGATCTGAATGCGAACTGCAGCCTTCGACTGCAGGAGTGCCTGCGCATCGGTATTGATGGCAACGAATTCGACCCCCTGCAGACCGGAGTCGATCATATTATTTACAGCATTACCGCCGCCGCCGCCCACACCGACAACGATGATCTTTGCGAGTTCTTCAAAGTTATCATCCATTTCGAACACAGCTTCAGCCTCCATATCTGCATCATGTTTTTATCAAAAAACAGTAATTATCCTCGCCTATTTTACCATGAAACCTCTCTCATTTCCATAGCTAGAAAACATTTTTAGCAAATTTACTTTTTCCCTCTGCGCCAAAGCACGATGGCGAGCAATAGAGCGCACCCCCATGCCGCTATCCCAATATGATCGCCCATCTCCGCATACAAAAGCGGCGCCGCCATGCCTATGATGGAAAGCAGTGCAAAGAGTACAGGCATCGACCACATTCCTGTAATAGATCTTGTTTCATCCGTCAGAATCGGCGGAATTTCTTTTTTTCGTCGGTGCCGCTGCAGCCAACCGGCAAAGCCGCTCACGATGACCACAATGGTGAGGATGTCAAGCACTGTCCAGATCAGCTTGAGCGGCATTGTCGCGTGATTATAGAGATGGAGCGTACGCAGCGAATCACACAGTGCAAGCCAGCGCGGCATGGGCTGTGTGATATGCGTCAGCCCTTCCTCCGTACGGATGAGATATACTTCTTGCCCACGAAACATCGACGGACGCCCCTCATCCGTCAGCGTCATAACGGCAGGCTCATCCTCTCCGGCATTTGCCAGATAAAGGAGATTCTGTGTCGGGAAATGCTCCGCTGCATAGACAATCATCTCCTCATATCCGATGGGTGCTTGATTGTGAATATGGGTGGGAAGCGTCGCCTCCACATCTGCCCGATAGCTTCCATGCCCAATGATATAGGCGGCGATCGCAACGCCGCTGAGTGTCATCAGCCCTGCCCATACCGCAGTGACCATTCCGAGAAAATTATGCCAGTCGAAGAAATTCCCTGCAGACGTTCCGCCGCGTGTCCCGCCAAAAAGACGCCGGCGCATAAAAAACGGATAGAGCAAGATGCCCCCCACGATGGAGAGGAAGGAAAGAAAGCACATGATCGTGAGAAAAATCAGGCCGCCCCGCCCCATTGACATTTTCAAATGCAGATTGTGCATCGTCCCCATAAAATCAGCAAGTATCGGTGATTTGACATGCGTACCGCGCCATGGAACGAGCCCCCCCGTTACCGGCGCATAGGCAAAGCGTGCTCTGCGCATACCTCCATTTTCCTCTTGCCACGTCAGGCTGTACAAAAGCACACCGCGATCCGCATAGGCAGAAATCGCGTCCACACTGCGCCCCGGCATTTCCGCCGAGATTCTGTCCAGCCCTGCTGCTCCTCCGCTCCATAGCTCTTGATAGGAAAGCTCTCCGAAGCTTGGTCGCTCGTCCACTTCATTCCAACGATAGATATCCCCACTGAAAATGAGTGGAAGCCCCGTCAGACAGAGCAGGAGAAAAAACAGTGCACATATTGCACTAATCCATCGGTGGAGACGATAAAGAAGTTTCATCGAATCATCCTTTGCAACACAATCGATAAAATGAATATCGAAACAAACTCTTTGTTTTAGGTATTAATGATGATAGCAAATGAAGCCCCGACACTCCGTCGGGGCCTCAAGACAGACGTACATCGTCTTAGAACGAGTATGACGTACCAAAGGTATAGGTTCTGTCGTTCGCCGTTTCACCCGCATAGTATTTGCGGTTGAAAAGGTTCTCAATGCCGAACTGCAGCTTAAAGTTCTCATTGATCTTATAATTGAGATACAGGTTGGTAACAAAGAAGCTGTCCTCCGAGCCATATTCGCCCGTCACAGTATCCATGCTCTGACGTTCTGCGACGTACTGTGTATCCAGTGTGCCGTTAAACTTATCGCGGTTGTACTCGATACCGAAACGCATCATATGCTTTGGCAGGTCCCAGTTGCGATAGGTTGTTCCACCGCTCGTATCCTCGCCGGACTCAAAGGTGTAGTTGAAATACGTCCGCCAGTTGCGATGGAAACGGTGCTTCACTTCGAACTCCGCTCCCTTGATCATCGACTCGTTCCTATTGTAGTATGCACGCACACGATTCCTCGTCTCAATCGCAATCTTATCCGCAGTGTCCACACGGAAGAGCGTCAGACCATAGGAGGTATTCTTATCAATCTTCTGCTTCATTCCCAGCTCAAGTGTACGGGAGATTTCCGGGGTCAAATTCGGATTTGCCTGGATGGAGCGCGCACTGTCCCCCGCACGACGATACAGCCGATAAATCGATGGTGGATTAAAGGACTTCCCATAGCTCACATAGAGCATGGTATCTTTCTGCGGCTCGTAACTAACTGCCAGCTTCGGACTCCACGCATGGAACGATGTATCTTCGTAGTCCTTGCGTACGGCATTGATATAGGAGTAGCCGTCCTTTTTGTCAAAGCGGTCATAGCGCATTCCGAGCTGCAGTTTCCAACGTGCGTCAAGTGCCAGTTCATCCTGCACAAAGAGTGCGGTGGACATCACGGAGCCGCCACTTTGCTGATACGGTGCTGCATAGACTGAACTCCAATCCTTCCAGTGCAGGAGATCGTATCTGCGATAGCGCATCTTATCCTTCATCCACGAAAATCCGGCAAGCACGGTATTGTTCCCAACCATCCACTTCTTTTGCAGATCTGCATTATAGTTCTTTGTCGGGTACTCTGCACGGTCTCCGGCTCCCGTCCAATCAATACTTGTTGGTCTATCAGCGCTGGAATACCCATCCTTCCATGCGTTGCTGTAGCCAATCCCCGCCTTGAAATCGTTCTTTGTGTCCTCATAGCGCAGCTTATGAATATCCTGCTCTCTCTTGCCAAGGTAGCCTAGGAAGTCGTCGGGCGTGACAATAATGTAGTTGCTGTTCGGCAGCTGCACAATGCCCGAAAACGTGGGATTTCCAGCGGCATCGCGGAAATAGGTGATGGGATCGTGATAGGAATACTCATACGACGCGTGCAGATAGGTATAACCAAGCGAGCGGTTCTTGTCGAACGCATAATTCAAATCAACATAAGTATTCTCGCTTTCCTTCTTCTTCGCTCCGCGGCTTCCCACAATATAATCGCCGCTAGACCGCTTTTGGAAGGAACCGGTTGCATTGGGCGTATAGCTTCTATCATCCTCTTCCGCCGTGACAGCGTGTCCGACCCAGCCATCCGAGGTGCGCTTTTCATAGCCAACACGGTAGGAAATGTTTTGATCACCGCCTGTGACCTGAAGCCCGCGCTGCCAGGTATTATTGCTGCCGCGCAGGACATCGATCTGTCCGTGAATCTGCTCCATCTTTGTGCGCTCTGATGCATCCGGCTTCTTGGTGATGATATTGATAACACCTGCAACGGCATGGCCTCCGTAGAGCGAGGATGCCGCACCGCGCACGATCTCAATGCGGTCAATGCTGGCAAGCGGGATGGAATCCCAGTTCACACCGCCGTCAAAAGCGGTGTTTAGCATCTGCCCGTTATACATGACGAGAATATCGGTCCCGGAAAAGCCGCGCAGCATGACACCATCCTTGACATCAGCCGTCGGCGAGACATAGATCCCCGCCTCGCGTGCCAGAGCCTCGCGCAGGCTGAACACATGCCGTTTTTCGAGTTCCTTTGATGTAATGACTGTGACATTGGCGGCAACCTTCATCAGTGGTTCTGAAATGCGGGTCGCTGTGACGATGGTCTCACCAAGATCGCGTTCACTCTGTAAAGAACGAGAAGACGCTTCCGTTCCATTTTCTGCATATGATACATCGGCAGCAAAATCACTCTCAGCTGCGCCTGCAATGGAGGTGTTCCCTCCTGTCAATGCGCAGAGAACCGCCAACGTGAGACATTTCTTTTTCCATGGATTCATTTTTGTGAAAGACTTCCTTTCTCCTCCTAAAAAATAACACAGAGATCATTACATATAAAACAGCCTCATTTCTCCCAAACGAGAAATGAGGCTGAATATTTCATCACATTATGGCAAAAGCGCCATGTAAAACTAATACACCAAAAAATTTCGATGTACGTAATCTCCTCCCCATCACTCGTAGGTCAATCGGCGATTCCAAATCAGGCAGTTCTCCTGGCTTCAGTTCATCGTTTTCCCTGCACCTTCCCGGTTTTTCCAGTGGCATTTCACAGAGGCACTCGCTGTTACAGTGGCGGGACCGCGTCGGCTTCAACCGACTTCCCTATTAAGTCTTGCGACACCTGATTGAACACTATGCTGTTTTTAAGGAATTATCTCTTTTAAGAAGAATATCACTCGCCAATATTCTTGTCAATTCTTTCATCGCAAATTCTCAAACAAAATAAATCATCCTAAGAAAAATGATCTTATCACTGCTGCAAACAGGCAGATGAACGTATGGAAGAATTGGTTCTGATGCTATTTCGCACCGTCCCGATAATCCCTGAGCAGATAACGGCGCAGAATGGCAAGGTTCTTGAAAATACGGAAGCCAAACGCGAGTAACGCGACATAGTAGAGATCGATGCCGAGGCGGTCACCGATAAAGACGAGTGCCGCGGCAAGCAGCGTGTTTGAGAAGAATCCCGTGACAAAGACGTGCTTGTCAAAGCGCTCCGCAACCGCTGCTCTGAGGCCGCCGAATGCGGCATCCAGTGCGGCGACGAGCGCAACGGAGAAGAGTTTCGAGTACGCGAGCGGAATGACGATCGGACTGGTATAGCCGATGAGAAGCCCAATCACAAGGCTGACAATAACGATGTAGATCATTTGCTTCCCTCCTCGCGCTCCTTCGTTTCACGTGCATAGTTCTGGCGTATGCTTCCGCGATAAGGCGGGATGTAGACGTCATCGCTGACGGTGATGTCGAGCTGGATGCCCCAGACGCTCAGTGTCTCAACGACGCCGCCGCGCATACGCAGTGAATTCTCAAGTGACTTCTTGTCGCCGATGGCACGAATCTCGAACGGTGCGGATGAACGCACATTGTTCACCGAAAGCGTCGGCCCCGCACAGCGAATCTCAGAGATGCCCGTGAGGCGCTGCCCGTTGACGGAGATCGCCTCTGCGCCCGCTGCACGCAGCTCGTTGATAACACGCAGGAGATCGTCGTCATGGATGACGTAGAGGTTCGGATTCTCTCCCGCCTTCACAGGCTTCGTACTGTCGTCCATGCGCACAATGACACCCTCGCCCTCAAGAGGTACGAGTGCTGCACGGTAACGCAGCATTTCCTGATCCTGATTATTCCCCGCATTGGCTGCCGCTGCCTGCATCTTGCGCAGCTCTTCACCAAGTTCGTCGCGCTCATGCTCGGTCTGGAGCAGTCGATCCGAGATCTCTTCGATGCGCTGCTGAGAAAGGCTCCCCTTTCCATCCTGTGCTGTACGAAACTGCACCGCAATCATGAATCCGATCAATATGCAGACGAGTGCAATAAGCCATCCGCCCTGCCAAAACTGTCTCATTTATTTCCCCTCTGTGGTTGTCTTATCTGCAAGTTTAATGAATGGTGCTTCATAACTGAAATCAACATACTCTATTGTATGACGCGTGGTCTTTTGATCCTGTAAAAAATCCTGTGTCAGGCTTGCCTTTTCGGGAAGCTCTTCCAGCTTCCCCAGACGAATCGGCAGGGCATTCTTCGTGTATGCGACGACAGCGGACGGCGCAGTGATGTTAACCTCGGAGATCTGTCCGATATCCGCCGGATCGATCTTGCCGAGGAATGTGATGACCTTTGCAACCTGTGCATTGTCATTGTCATCGCCGATGTAGAGATCACGCAGCCTCACCCCCGTGACAATGGGGATTTCTGCCCCCTTGAGGGCGCGATAGCTAGCAATGACCTTACCCTGCCGGTCGAAATCCAGATAGCCATAGTCGCAGGCGACTGTCGCAACAGGGATGCGCTCGACGATATCCATCTCAATTTTATTGGGCAACTGGCGCCGTACCACTGCCGACTCGATGCGCAAATCATGCAGCAAATTGGTCGTCATGGCATCGGTCTTTAGCTCAAACAGGCGCTGGCCGTATTGAATCCGCGCAATCTCACAGAGTTCGGCCTCATCCAGATGGACGTTGCCGCGCACAACAAGCTGCTGAAAGGTAAAAAGCGGCGAGTAGATGAGCGCGGCAATAATCGCAGCAATGCTTAGAAGGTAGAATGCTCCCTTGAGGATACGACGCGATTTCATCGGCGGTATCCCGCCATCGTTAGGATTTTCTCACAGAGTTCCGGGAATTCCAACCCGATCGCACGCGCAGCATCGGGAACAAGAGATGTTGCCGTCATGCCTGGCACGGCGTTGACCTCGATGGCATAGGGCTGCCCTGCTTCGCTCAGCATGACATCGATACGCGCCACCCCTGCACAGCCGCACACTTTGAAGGCTCGAACGGCAATGTCCTGGACTTTCTCCGTACATTCTGATGTGAGATTGGCTGGAACAATATGAGCAGATGCGCCCGGTGTATATTTGCTCTCGTAGTCATAGCGTCCAGAGATCGTCGTGATCTCGATAACAGGAAGCGCCTCTGCGTCAGAGGCTGTTCCCCAGACGACAACGGTCAGCTCCCGTCCATGAATGAACTCCTCCACAAGCACGGTATCGCCATAGGAGAACGCTTTGTCGAGGGCTGGCTGCACATCCTCTGCCCGCGTAATGATGTAGACGCCGATGCTCGATCCCTGCTCCGGCGCCTTGATGACAACGGGCAGATCAAATGCTGCAGTGATGCGCTCCGCCGTGTGTGCATCCCGCTCATTTGCGGAAACACACCAGAAGCGCGGCGTTGCAATCCCCTCCGCCTGAAAGAGGCGCTTCGCCGTGAGTTTGTCCATTGTAAGGGCAGCAGCACGTACACCCGATCCAGTGTATGGAATGCCAAGCATGTCGAGTGTCCCCTGCAAGACGCCGTCCTCGCCGTATTTCCCGTGAAGTGCGTTGAATACGATCGCAGGGTGGAGTTTTTGAATATCCTCGGCAAAGGTGTTGGGTTCCAGTTCCATCCCGACAGCAGGGTACCCCTTCCCACGCAGAGCATCGAGGATCGCACCGCCCGAGCGCCGTGATACCTCAGCCTCGGTGGAGGGACCTCCCATGACGACGACAATGGGCTGCTCTCCCGTACCTGCCGCCCCTTTTTTTAACTGTTCAACAAGAGCCTCGCCGACCTCGAGAATGTTGCCTGCGCCCATCGTGATGACAAGATCATCCGCGCGCACATTGTGCGCGAGATAGTGCTCCAGATCTTCGCGAGCAGGCAAATATACGGTATCCTGCCCTGTCTGCTTTGCAACCTCCTCCATCAGTGTCTGCCCGCTGATACCAGGAATCGGCGCCTCCCCCGCTGCATAGATATCGGTGAGGAGAAGCAAATCGGCAGCGGCAAAGCATGCCCCGAACTCTGCACGCAGCAGCTTCGTCCGAGAGTAGCGATGCGGCTGAAATACGCAGACAAGTCGTCCGGGATTCGTCTGACGTGCTGCCGCCAGAGTTACAGCGATCTCTGTCGGGTGATGGGCATAGTCGTCTACAACCCAGATGCCGCGTTCCTTCCCCTTCGTCTGAAAACGGCGCTTCGCTCCATGAAAGCCCGCAAGAGCATCCTGAATTTGTGTAAATCCGACACCTGCAAGGCGCGCAACAGCAATGCAGGCAAGCGCATTGAGCACATTGTGACGTCCCGGAATATTAAGGGAAACACGCCCCATCTCCACGCCGCGCTCAAAGACGGTGAAGGAAATAATGGGGCCATGCGTCTCGATGTCTGCACCGCGGTAGTCTGCCTCCTGATCAATCGCATACGAAACCACCCTGCGCGTCGTCTCGGCCGCAATCTGGCGCAGGATCTCATTCTCGAAACAGAGGACTGCTGTGCCGTCCTCATCCACCTGGTCGATGAACTGATGGAATGCCGCGATGATCTTCTCCATCGTTCCGTAATGATCCATGTGGTCATCCTCGACATTCGTCACTACGGCGATGTGTGGATGCAGTTTGAGGAAGGAACCGTCACTCTCGTCTGCCTCAGAGACAAGGAAGCGGCTCGTGCCGAGCTTCGCATTCGTGCCGAGATCGGGCACCTCGCCGCCGACAATGATGGTCGGTGATACACCCACACGGTCGAGCGTCACACCGATCATGGAGGTAGTCGTCGTCTTGCCATGCGAGCCTGCGACAGCAATCCCATCATACTCGTTGACGAGGGCGGCATTGATGTCCGACCGGTGCAGCTTCGGAATGCGCAGATCCCACGCCGCAATCACCTCGGGGTTGTCGTATGGAATCGCCGTGGAAACGACGATGGCATCGACGCCGCGCACATTCTCAGCACGCTGCCCGTCCGTCCATATGCGTGCACCGAGACGTACGAGTTCCTCGATGATGGGCGATGACCCCTGATCGGACCCGGATACCTGATAGCCGAGCAGGAGGAGAATCTTCGCAAGCGGACTCATCCCGGCACCGCCAATTCCGACAAAATGAATGCTGTGAATCCCCTTCAAATCCTTGAGCATCGCCCTTCACCCTTCTCTTTTACTAATGCGCAGCGCAAGCGCTGCAATCTCCTCCGCTGCCTCCGGTTTTCCAAGGCGCTTCATCGCCGCTGCCATTACCGTCCGCCGTGCGTCATCCGCGAGCAGCCCATGAAGGGACTGCTCCAGCACGGCGCCGCTGAGATCGCTGTTGAGGATCACCTCTGCGGCTCCCGCTGCCTCCACAGAGCGCGCATTCTTCTCCTGATGGTTCTCTGCTGCGTACGGGTATGGAATGAGGATCGCCGGCACCCCCCGTGCCGCGAGCTCTGCCAGCCCTGTCGCGCCCGCGCGAAAGACAGCTACATCGGCCATTGCCATTGCCTCGGGCATATTGTAGAGATACGGCAGGACACGCAGATGCGGATGCTCCTCAAGCCGCACGCCTGCATTCCGAATGCGCGCGAGCGTATCTCCGTGCTCATCTGCCCCCGTCACATGAAGGTACTGTACCTCCGTCTGCTCTGCCGCACGCGCAATGACCTCGACCATTGCGCGGTTGATTGAACGTGCCCCACGGCTGCCGCCCGAGACGAGTACTGTCTTTTTCGCAGGGTCAAAGCCAAATGCTCGTGCGCCATCCGCACGCGTTGCTGTCAGCACCTCCGGACGAATCGGATTGCCTGTCACGTAGGTCTTTTCTTTCGGAAAGACGTTCTGTGCATCCTCCATGCCGACGGCAATCGCTGTCGCAAACTTCGCAAGGATGCGGTTCGTCACCCCCGCAAAGACATTCTGCTCCTGCACGAGGGTCGGCACCCCCGCAAGGCTCGCTGCGAGTAGGATTGGCCCTGCAGCATAGCCGCCCGTCCCGATCGCAACGTTGGGCTGAAACCCCTGCACGATACCGCGCGCACGCGCCACGGCACGCAGGGCACGCCATACACGTCCAATATTCTCAAGTGTTATTTTGCGTTCAAATCCCGCGAGATCCATCGCAATGAAGTCGATTCCCTCGCGCGGCACAATGTCTGCCTCGAGTCCGTTCCTTCCGCCGACATAAAGGATACGCGCAGAGGGTTCCATCTCCTGGATTGCGCGGATAATCGTGAGCGCCGGATAGATATGTCCGCCCGTCCCTCCGCCGGATACGATGATGTTCATAGCTCGTTCACGATCCTCTTGAAGTCACGCCCGCGTTCCTCATAGCCTCCATACATATCAAAGCTGGCGCAGGCAGGAGAGAGCAGTACCGTCTGCCCCGCAGCTGCGAGTTCATGTGCGATGCGCACTGCCTCCACCATATGATAGCCCGCACGGTGGATGTGCTCCGCTGCGATTCCGGCGTCCAGTGCAGCAGCCGCAAAACGCTCCGCCGCATCGCCGACGAGAATCAGCTCGTCCACACGCGCACACACAAGCGCCATAAACTCCGTGAGGTCGGTCAGCTTGTCATCGCCGCCCGCAATCAGGATGATATGTCCGTCGAACGCCTCAAGGGCCTTGATCGCTGAGTCCGTATTCGTTGCCTTGGAGTCGTTGTAGTAGCTGACATTGTCCAGCGTGCGCACGAACTCGATGCGGTGCTCCACACCCTTGAACGCGCGCAGGACGGGACGCATCTCTGCCGGCGTCACACCTGCGAAGAATGCCATGGCCGCCGCCGCAAGCGCGTTCTCGACGTTGTGCCCGCCCGGAATGCCGAGTTCATCCGTCCTGATCAGGACGTGCTCCTCATCGTTCCATCGAATGACGATCATGCCGTCCGCGCGCACGACCGCGCCCTCAGCGAGTTCCTCCCGGCGGCTGAAGAAGCAGACCCGCCCCTTCGCACGGTCGGCCATGGAGCGCGTATGCGGATCATCATAGTTCAGCACGAGAACATCCTCTGCCGTCTGCGCAGCAAAGAGCTTCTCCTTCATCGCCTGATAGACCTCCATCGAACCGTGACGAACGATGTGGTCGGGGGTCACATTCAGCTCCGCAACAATCGCCGCATGAAAATGTGCGGTCGCCTCCATCTGATAGCTCGAAATCTCCGCCGCGATCGCACCGTCCGCAGGCGTCTCCTGCGCTACATCGATGAGGGGCACACCAATGTTGCCGCCGACACCGACCGCAGGGAAATGCGCGCGCAAAAGCTCGCCGAGGAGGGTCGTGGTCGTTGTCTTCCCATTCGTCCCCGTAATGGCATAGATGGGCGCACGCGCGATCTCCCCCGCCAGTTCCACCTCTGTGGTGACGCGGATCCCGCGCGCACGTGCTGCCTGCACGAGAGGGATGCGCTCCGGCACGGCGGGCGAAAGGACGATGAGATCCGTCCCCTCCAGCAGTTCCTCCCTTTGTGCACCAAAGACGCAGGAGATTCCCTGCGTCCGTAAATCCTCAATATGCTGCTGTGTCAGCGGATCCTTTTCTGCGTCCGCCTCGTCCTTCGCATCCGAGAGCGTCACGCACGCCCCTGCAGACGCGAGGTACTTCGCCGCTGCAAAACCACTGATGCCCGCCCCAATGACGAGCGCAGACTGATTGTTATAGGACAATTCCCTGTGTCCCCCTTATGTTGATGAAAGTCTTTTTATGATATGAGTACCACGATCCACGCAAGGAGCGCACCAGTCGCGCCAACCGCCCAGAATGTGTAGACGACGCGCGTCTCGCTCCATCCGCCGAGTTCGAAGTGATGGTGGATCGGACTCATGCGGAAAATGCGCTTGCCGCGCGTCTGAAACGAGATGACCTGCAGAATCACGGACAGTGCCTCACAGACGAAAACAAAGCCCACAATGGGCAGAAGTGCCTCTGTATGCGAGAGGATCGCCACCGCCGCAAGTGCGCCGCCAAGTGCGAGCGATCCCGTATCTCCCATGAAGATACGCGCCGGATGATGATTATACCACAAAAAGCCTATACATGCACCAATTATTGCCGCAGAAAAGACCATCAAGCCATGATCTGTGCCGTACATGAGCACGGCATAGAAGATCGCCGCTGCGGCGACCGTGCCGGAGGCAAGCCCGTCGAGTCCGTCCGTCAGATTGACCGCGTTCGACGTACCGACGAGAACGAATACGACGAGAACGTAGTAGAGCACGCCGATGTCCCACATCTCTCCGAGGATCGGCACCCATACGCTCGTATCGTGTCCGAGCAGGCTGCGTCCGATCAGGATGGTGACCAGGGATATGAGGAGCTGACCGAGGAGTTTTTGATAAGCACGCAGACCCAGGTTGCGCTTTTTTACCACCTTGATGTAGTCGTCCGCAAAGCCGAGCAGAAAATGCCCGAGAAAGATGAAGAGTGCGAGCAGTGTCGTTACCGTGAGCGGCGCAAAGAGAAGTGTCGAGAGCGTCACGGCGAGCACAATCATCACGCCGCCCATCGTCGGTGTCCCGTTTTTTTTCTGATGGCTCGCGGGGCCCTCCTCCCGGATGCTCTGCCCGTATTTCAGACGATGCAGAAACGGGAGGAAATAGACGCCGCTGAAGAGCACGATCGCAAGTGCCGTCACAAGCGTCAGGAGCAGGAGCAGCCACGGCGAAAGATCCGAGATATATTCCATCAGTGCCCCGCTTCCTCTCCTGTCAGGAGTGCAATGATCTCCTCCATGCGCATGCCGCGCGACCCCTTGAAGAGCACGGTGTCACCGTCCGCAAGAGCCGTGCGCAGAAACGCCGCCGCCGCCGCATGGCTCTCTGCATGATGACAGAGGGCACAGCCTGCGGCCTCTGCGCTCTCATGAATCCAACGTGCCTGCACACCATAGGTCACGAGCACCGCAAATCCAAGCTTCGCCGCCCTGCGCCCGATCGCCCTGTGTGCCTCCTCGGCAGCAGCACCGAGTTCGAGCATATCACCGAGTACGGCAACCTTGCGCCCCTCATAGAGCGCTGCCGTTGTCTCGATCGCCGCGCGCATGGACGAGGGACTCGCGTTGTAGGCATCATTGATGAAGCGCCATGCGCCGACCTCATGTACCTCGTAGCGCATCTTCGTCGGGGTGAGCCCGCGCAGCCCCATCTGCATCTCCTGCGGCGTGAGTCCGAGCACGAATCCTGCCGCGAGAGCCGCAAGCGTGTTGCTGACATTGTGCCGTCCGGCGAGCGGTATGCTGTAATCATGCCGCTCATTCGCCCATGTCACCATAAACCGCGAGCCATCCACGCCGCAGCGCAGTGCCTCCGCACGGATATCCGCCTCCGCGCTGATACCGTACGTCAGAACGCGCACGCCGTCCGCCGCGCAGGAGCGCATGGCGGCAACGCGTTCATCGTCCGCGTTGAGGAGTACCGTCCCGCCGACAGGGACTGCCTGCACGAGTTCCGCCTTCGCCTTTGCGATATTCTCAAGGGAGCCGAGCAGCTCCATGTGCACCTCGCACACGTTTGTCACAATGGCGATATTCGGTGCGGCAACGGGCGCAAGTGCTGCAATCTGTCCAAGGCCGCGCATGCCGATCTCCACGACGGCTGCGGTATCCGCCTCAGTGATGCCCAGCAGCGTCAGCGGCAGCCCAATTTCGTTGTTGTAGTTCGCCGCTGTCCGACAGACCGCCCCACGTCCCGAGAGGACGGCAGCCGTCAGATCCTTCGTCGTCGTCTTTCCGTTCGAGCCGGTAATTGCAACGACGGGAATATCGAACTTCATGCGCCACGCGTGCGCAATCGCCTGATACGCCTTGAGCGTGTCCTCCACCGCGAGGACAGCACCCTGCTGCTTCCTCAGGTCCTCTTCCACCGACTTTGAGATTGGCGTGCCAATGAGAACCGCTGCTGCGCCCTTTGCAAGTGCGTCCGCAGCAAAGTCTGCGCCGTCAAAATTCTCCCCGCGCAGCGCGATAAAGAGATCCCCCTCGGCGATCTTCCGCGTATCCGTTGTGATATGAGGAATCGTGTCATTTTCACGAACTTTCCCGCTGTGTACCTCGGCTCCTGTCACCGCAAGCATCTCGTCCCATGTCATCGCCATTTCACAGCCCCCTGATCGCTTCGCGCGCCGTCTCACGGTCGTCAAAGTGAATCGTCCCGTCCTTCAGTATCTGATAGTTCTCATGTCCCTTGCCGAGGATAACGACCGTATCGCCCGCGCGCGCCGTCTGCACCGCATGGAAGATCGCCGTGCGGCGGTCGACCAGCTTCTCATACGGCTTTTCACCGATCACGGGCAGGACGCCCGTCTCCACCTCGTCCAGGATTGCGGCGGGATCCTCTGTACGCGGGTTGTCCGACGTCAGCACAACGATGTCCGCACTCTCCGCCCCGATTCGTCCCATGATGGGACGCTTCGTCCGGTCGCGGTCACCGCCGCAGCCAAAGACAACAATGATCCGTCCGCGTGTTACGGCACGTGCCGTGCGCAGGACATTCTCCATGCCGTCCGGCGTATGCGCATAGTCCACGATCACGGAGAAATCCTGTCCCTCGCGCACGAGTTCAAACCGCCCCGGTACACCCGTGAACGCCTTGAGCGCCGCCAAAATATCCTCTGCAGGCACCTTCTCTGCAAGGGCCGCGCCCGTTGCGGCAAGCACATTGTAGACATTGAACAGCCCCGTGATGCCAATATGCAGACGAGAAAACTCCGCCCCACCATGCACGATAGTCAATTCCATGCCATCCTGCGCGAGATCTGCGTCCTGCGCCGTCAGGTCCCCGCTGTTTTCTACACCGTACGAGATGATGGGACAGCTCGTATGCGCACGCATTGTCGCGCTCGCCGCATCATCCGCATTGAGGACTGCCGTCTTTCCCGTCTTTGTCCCCGCCTCCGATACAAGATCGAAGAGGCGCGCCTTTGCCTGCGCGTAGTTTTCCATCGTCTTGTGGTAGTCGAGATGGTCCTGCGTCAGATTCGTAAACACTGCCGTATCAAACTCGATGCCTGCGACACGCCCCTGATCGAGCGCGTGCGAAGAGACCTCCATTACGACGGCATCCATTTTACGCGTTCGCATCTCGGCAAGCAGCTGCTGCATGACGATGACGTCCGGCGTCGTATTCGCCGTAGGGAACACCTCATCCTCCATCATGACCTGTATCGTTCCGATCAGCCCGACGCGTTTTCCTGCATACCGCAGAATTGCACGCACGAGATAGCTCGTCGTCGTCTTGCCGTTCGTGCCCGTAACACCGATGACACGCATGGAACGCGCCGGATAGTTATAGAAATACGGAACAATCGTGTCCAGTGCCTCTTGGAGGTTTGGTACGTGGAGAACAGAGATCCCTGCGGGCACATCGAGCGTCTCCCGCTCCGTCAAAACAGCGCGAGCTCCCGCCCGCGCCGCATTCGGTATAAAGCTGTGTGCATCCACATGAGCACCGCTGATGCAGACAAAGAGTGTCCCCTCCTGAACCTGGCGCGAATCCCGTTCAATGCTCTTGATCTCAGCGTCATTGCCCGCAATACGTGCCCCAGGCACGAGTGCCGCGAGTTCTGTCAACCGCTTCACCATGCGCCATCATTCCCCTTCATGCGAAAAATACATATTCTGCGGCACCTGCATATGCAGCTGTTCCACCGCAATGGCCTCAATACGTGAGGGTGATTTCAGCTGTGCGATCTCGATCTTCAGCCGTTCATTCTCCTGCTCGAGTTGGTCTGCTCTCTGCTGCGTATCAAGCAGTGTATAACCGTTCTTCGCGCCAATACCGCCGAGCAGCGTCACAACCATAGCGCCGAATGCGATAAGAAAGAAGAGTGCACGCAGACAGTTGCGCAGATTCGTATTCACCTCGCGCCGAATCAGCGGTTCCTTTGCCTCCTCCAGCTGTGGTGCAGGCTCAGCGACGAGTGGCTCGTAGTCGTATTCCTCTTCTCTGCGGGCCAGCATATGCCCTCACCTCCTTTGACCGACCTATTTGTTATAGTTTCTCTGCAACACGCAGCTTCGCGCTCTTTGCCCGTGGATTTGCAGCACATTCCGCTGCACTTGGGGCGTGGGCCTTTCCGATCAGCCGCAATTCGGGCGCATGTCCGCAGATGCAGACCGGCGTCTGCGGCGGGCAGATACAGCCACGCGCAAGCTCTTTCAGTGTCTTCTTTACGATCCGATCCTCAAGCGAGTGAAATGTTATGACCGCGAGCCGTCCGCCCTCTCTGAGTGCATGCACAGCATCCGTCAGAGCATCCGCGAGGATCGTCAGTTCCTCATTGACCTCGATGCGGATCGCTTGAAAGACGCGCTTGGCAGGATGCCCGCCCTTTGCACGCACCTGCTTTGGTACGGCACGGTCGATCACGGCGACAAGCTCACCTGTCGTCTCGATGGGGTGAGACTTTCGCTCCTCTGCAATGAATGCGGCAATTCGCTTCGCCCAACGCTCCTCACCGTATGTGTAGAAAATCTCCGTCAGCTCATCCGCCGTATATTCGTTTACAACAGTGTATGCGCTCCGCACCGCACGTCTGTCCATGCGCATATCGAGCGGTGCATCCTGCATATAGGAGAAGCCGCGTTCTGCTGTGTCGATCTGTGGGGAGGAAATACCGAGATCAAAGAGAATGCCATCCACGGCAGAGACCCCCTCGCGCGCGAGAATATCCTGCAGATGGCGAAAGTTGTCCCGCACGAGCGTGACCTTACATGAGACATCCGCGAGCCGCTCGGACGCTGCTGCAATCGCGTTTTCGTCCTGATCGATGCCGATCAGACGCCCCTCAGCAGAGAGCTGTGACGCGATTCTCCCTGCGTGTCCTGCCCCGCCAAGGGTACAGTCCACATAGATTCCATTCGACCGAATGGAAAGCGCCTCGATTGTTTCCTCCGGCAGAACACTCACATGATGGAAGCCGCTCATATCGAAATCCCATAGCCCGCCAGCTGCGTCGATATCTCCGTGATGTTTGGATCGACCTCACCCGCATAGCGCAGCCACTTCTCCTTGTCCCACACCTCGATACGCGCATCTGCACCCGTTAGGATGACATCCTGCTTAAGCCCAATATTTGCATAGGCACGAAGGTTGGCCGGCACAAGAAAGCGTCCTTGCTTATCGCATTCGAGCGTGCGTGCTCCCGCAATAAAGAAACGAGCGAAAGCACGTGCATTCGGATCCGCAATGGAGAGCGTGCGCAGCTTTGCCGCGAACTCGTCCCAGGCAGCCTGTGGAAAGAGAAAGAGGCTGCCGTCGAGCCCCTTCGTGATGATGAAGGAGACGCCAAGTTCCTGACGGAAATCGGCAGGCAGGATAACGCGTCCCTTCGCATCAATGCTGTGGGTGTACTCCCCCATGAACATCCTGCCTCACCACCCTTCTGGTTTTCTGCACCACCTTATGGCACTTTCCACCACAAATCACCACTTTTACTAACAGTTATAGCAAAAACGCCTTTTTTTTTCAAGAAAACAAGTATTCTTTTTTTGTTTATGAATCATAAAAAAATCCCTCTACCCCTTGATATAAAAGGAGCAGAGGGATTTCGTATACATTTCATTGAAAATATAAAAAGGACTTATCGCCTATACGAAAATAAGTCCTTCCATCGTTTTACTTAGACAAGCTCGTTCGCGATCATATACTCCGCAATCTGAAGGGCGTTAAGTGCGGCGCCCTTTCGAATCTGATCACCGCAGATCCAGAAGTTCAATGCATTCTCCGTCGACTCGTCACGGCGCAGACGTCCGATCTCGACATCTGTTTTTCCTGAGGTAAAGAGCGGCATCGGATACTCCTGCTCTGCCGGATTGTCACGCAGGACAATCCCGGGGAATGCAGCGATCGCTTTGCGCGCTGCATCGAGTGAGACCTCACTCTCGAACTCGACGTTGACGGACTCAGCATGACTGCGGTAGACAGGCACGCGCACCGTGGTTGCCGTGATGCGCAGGCTGTCATCCTCCATGATCTTCTTCGTCTCGTCAATCATCTTCATCTCCTCTTTTGTGTAGAGGTTGTCCATGAAGACATCGATCTGCGGGATGAGGTTAAACGCTATCTGATAGTGCGTTGGCAGCTTGCCGACGGGCAGGATGCTTGCCTTGGCTTCTTTGCCCGCAGCGAGCGCAGCGACCTGCTCCTCAAGCTCTGCCATCCCCTCCTTGCCCGCGCCGGAGACCGCCTGATACGTTGAGACGACGACGCGGCGAATCTTCGCGAGATCATAGAGAGGTTTCAGTCCCATCACCATGATGATGGTCGAGCAGTTTGGATTTGCAATGATTCCCTTGTGCTTCTTGATCGCTTCGGGATTGACCTCGGGCACGACAAGCGGCACCTCCGGATCCATCCGGAATGTACTCGAGTTGTCGATAACGACAGCGCCCGCCTTTACCGCATGGGGTGCAAGATCCTTGCCCGCTGCGCCGCCCGCAAAGAGAGCAATGTCAATTCCGTTGAAGGAGTCTGGCGTCGCCTCCTCAACCGTGTACTCCTTTCCCATGAATGCGATCTTTTTGCCCGCCGAGCGGCTGGACGCGAGGAGACGCAACTCCGAGAACGGGAACCGCCTCTCCTCGATGAGGTTCAGAAACTCCTGACCGACGGCGCCCGTTGCACCGAGGATGGCGACGCGATATTTCTTCATAATCTATTCCCCTTATCTATCTCTTACAGCAGTTTGTCCAGTCCGACTGTGAGTGATTTGAGCCCGCGCACCTTCTTCGCCGCGAGCACGACGCCCGGCATAAAAGACTCGCGGTTCAGCGAGTCATGGCGGATCGTAAGTGTCTGCCCGAGTCCGCCGAAGATGACCTCCTGATGCGCCACGTAGCCCGGCAGACGGACGCTGTGGATACGCATTCCCTCGTAGGCTGCACCACGCGCCCCTGCGATCTTCTCCTCCTCATCTGGATGGCCCTGCCTGTGCTCATTACGAACTTCAGCGATCATTGCCGCTGTCTGTACCGCTGTACCGGAGGGGGCATCCAGCTTGTTGTCATGGTGGAGTTCGATAATTTCGACATCGGGCATGTATTTCGCAGCCATACGGCTCATCAGCATCATGAGCACAGCACCAATGGCAAAATTGGGTGCGATGAACGCGGGGGTGTCATGCTCATCTGCAGCAGCCTTGATCGCCGCCTTTTGCTCCTCTGTGAGTCCCGTTGTTCCAACCACAGGGGATACCTTATGTGCAAGTGCTGTCAAGACGCTCCCATAGACAACGTCTGGCCGCGTGAAGTCGATCATCACATCGGGATGCAGGCGTTCAAGTGCAGCCGCGAGATCAGTCTCTACGATGATACCGTTCTTCGCCGTACCCGCAAGTTCTCCTGCATCCGCTCCGCCCGTAATGTCCACCGCTCCGACGAGGGTCAAATCTGCATCGTCGATCACAGCCTTGAGTACCGCGCGCCCCATGCGTCCTGCAGCACCGTTTACCAAAACCTTAGTCAAGACAATCTCCTCCCAAAAACAATATGTGGCTATTCTAGCCCAGAGAATCCCCGCATGTCAAGGAATACAACGTGTATGCTCCTCGATTCTCATCAAACCTCCCGAATATATGCGAACTGTTCGCGATACTGACGCATGAGTGCAGGCAGAACAAAGGAGAACATAGCAGGATCATCGACGGTAGCGAGTGCCGCTCGCCGTGCGAGCAGCAGGAGATCCATATCGGTGAATACATTCGCGATCTTGAGATCCCCCAGACCATGCTGCATTGCACCGAAGAACTGTCCGGGACCACGCAGACGCAAATCCTCCTCAGCAAGTTGAAACCCATCACTCGTTTGCTCGATCACCTTCAGCCGTTCCTGCGAGGATGCACTGCGCCCCGCAATCAGGATGCAGTAGGAGGCATAGGAGCCACGCCCCACGCGTCCACGAAGCTGATGCAGCTGCGCGAGTCCGAAACGCTCCGCATGCTCGACGACGAGGATGCTTGCATTCGGCACATTGACACCGACCTCAATGACCGTAGTCGACACGAGCAGTTTGATTTCATCCGCATAGAAGGCACTCATTACCGCCTCCTTCTCCGCTGATTTCATCCGCCCGTGGAGCAGTCCACATGAGATTCCATAAAAGATACCGTGTGCAAGTTCCTCATAGACCTCCTCTGCCGACGGGAGATCACTTTCCTCACTCGCCTCAATGAGGGGGCAGACGACATAGGCTTGCCGTCCGCTCTCGATTTCTTTGCGGACAAATGCATAGATCTTTTCGCGTGCCATCTCATCGCGGAGGAATGTGCGAATCGGCTGGCGCCCCGGAGGAAGGTGCTCTATGCGCGAAACATCAAGATCACCGTAAACGGTCAGCGTCATTGTGCGGGGAATCGGCGTTGCCGTCATGACAAGCACATCTGGGGTTACTGTGCTCTTTTTCTCAAGCGCTGCACGCTGCGCCACCCCAAAACGATGCTGCTCATCCGTCACCACCAGTCCAAGTTTATCAAACGCAACATACTCCTGAATCAGCGCATGTGTCCCAACAGCAATGTCCACCTCATGGGCGGCAAGCGCTGTTGCGATCTCTGTGCGCTCTTTTTTTGTGAGCCGTCCCGAGAGGAAACCCACGCGCACACCGAGCGGTGCGAGAAGTTCCTGCAAATACTCATAGTGCTGACGCGCGAGGATTTCCGTGGGTGCCATCAGCGCCCCCTGCTGTCCACTCTCGACCGTCTTAACGAGTGCGAGCAGGGCAATCGCCGTCTTGCCCGAGCCAACATCCCCCTGTACAAGGCGCCGCATCGGGAGCGGCGACTCCATATCACGCTTGATCTCCTCCCACACCTTTTCTTGATCTGCTGTCAGGTCAAAGGGAAGCGCCGCCAGCACGCGCGCAGCAAGCGCCCCGCCCGTCGCATGAGTGATCCCCTCCTGCTCTTCTGCTGTACGCTTTTTGAGCGCGAGCAAACCGCATTGGATAAGATAAAGCTCCTCAAATGCGAGGCGGCGGCGTGCTGCAAGCAGTTCTTCCTCCTGTTTTGGGAAATGAATACGGTGAAACGCTGCGGTACGCCCTATCAGGCGATATTCCTCACGAATACGCGCAGGGAGCGTCTCTGAAAGCGCGCCCTCCGTCTGCACAAGAGCATACTCCACCATCTGGCGCAGCTGTTTCTGCGTGAGTCCTTCCGTCGCTCCGTAGATGGGCAGGATGCCGAGATATTCCTCTGGCGCATCCTGCGTGCCGAGTATTTCAAAGGAGGTTATGCCCGATATAGCAAGCTGTCCTCTGGTGTTGTAGGCATAGTCCACCTTGCCCGAAAGAAGGATGCGCTGTCCCTCACGCAGCTTTGACTTGAGGAACCGTTGATTAAACCAAACTGCCTGGACATAGCCGGTTCCATCTCCGACCATCGCCGTCAGGACAGTAAAGGAGCGCCGCCGTGTCGGCCGCTCTGTCACCGACTGAATAACGCCAAGCACGGTCGATCGCTCACCCGGTCGCAGACGGTTAATCGGCGTTGTATGGCTCTGATCCTCATAGGTACGCGGATAGTAGGTCAGGAGGTCATAAACCGTACAAATCCCAAGACGCGCAAACGCCGCCGCCTTTTTTACGCCGACACCGCGAACCTTGTTAATGCTGTCAGTGAGCTGCACCCCCGTTCCTCCTTCCTCCATTGTCTCAAAAAAGAAGCTGCCGCAATCATTGCAGCAGCTTCCTCTCTACGGTAAAACTTAGAGCTTCGGTCCCGCGGATACGAGAGCCTTGCCCTCTTCGTTGCCCTCATACTTCTTGAAATTCTTAATAAAACGCTCGGCAAGATCCTTTGCCTTCTCATCCCATTCCGTGCGGCTCGCATAGGTGTCGCGCGGATCGAGGACCTTCGGATCAACGCCCGGAAGCTCCGTCGGGATCTCGAAGTCGAAATACGGAATCTTCTTCGTCGGCGCACTGT
Organism: Selenomonas sp. oral taxon 892 str. F0426; assembly: GCF_000468035.1. Taxonomy (GTDB): domain Bacteria; phylum Bacillota; class Negativicutes; order Selenomonadales; family Selenomonadaceae; genus Centipeda. The sequence goes on along the minus strand of NZ_KI260539.1, from coordinate 219,128 downwards.
CAATCGAACCGTCCTGGATCGCATGAATGATTCCGCGCGTATCCTGAATGGAGATACGCTTGCCCGTGCCGTTCCAGCCCGTGTTCACAAGATAGGCGCGCGAGCCGTGCTCCTCCATCTTGCGAACGAGTTCATCCGCATACTTCGTCGGATGCAGCTCGAGGAACGCCTGTCCGAAGCATGCCGAGAACGTCGGCGTCGGCTCCGTGATGCCGCGCTCGGTGCCAGCGAGCTTCGATGTGAAGCCCGAGAGGAAGTAGTACTTCGTCTGCTCCGGCGTCAGAATCGAGACCGGCGGCAGAACGCCGAACGCATCCGCCGAGAGGAAGATAACGTGCTTTGCATGCGGGCCTGCGGACTTGTCCGCGACATGGCCGAGCACGATGTTCTCAATGTGATTGATCGGATACGAGACGCGTGTATTCTCTGTCACGCTCTTATCCGCAAAGTCCACACGGCCGGCGAGATCGACCGTAACATTCTCAAGCAGAGCGTTGCGGCGGATCGCCTGGTAGATATCGGGCTCTGCGTCAGGATCGAGATTGATAACCTTCGCGTAGCAGCCGCCCTCGTAGTTGAAGACCCCCTCATCATCCCAGCCATGCTCATCATCGCCGATGAGAAGGCGCTCGTTGTCCGTCGAGAGCGTGGTCTTACCTGTGCCGGAGAGGCCGAAGAAGAGCGTTGTATTCTGTCCCTGCTTGTCCGTATTTGCCGAACAGTGCATGGAGGAGATGCCCTTGAGGGGGAGGTAGTAGTTCATCATCGAGAACATACCCTTCTTCATCTCGCCGCCATACCACGTATTGATGATGATCTGCTCACGACTCGTGAGGTTAAACATCACCGCCGTCTCAGAGTTGAGTCCGAGATCACCGAAGTGCATGACACGCGCCTTTGCTGCGTTGTAGACGACAAAGTCAGGCTTGAAGTTCTCAAGTTCTTCTGCCGTCGGACGAATGAACATATTCGTGACGAAGTGTGCCTGCCAGGGAACCTCTACGATAAAACGCACGGCCATACGCGTATTCTTGTTGGCACCGCAGAATGCATCGACAACGAAGAGACGCTTGTTGCAGAGCTCACGGATCGCGATCTCGCGCACGGCGTTCCATGCCTTCTGCGTCGCACGATGGTTATCATTTGGATATTCCTTGGATGTCCACCAGACCGTATCATGTGATGTCTCATCATCGACGATGTACTTATCCTTTGGGGAGCGTCCTGTATAGATACCCGTCATGACATTGACGGCGTCGCCCATCTCCGTCACCTGCCCGCGCTCATAGCCCTCGAGATCAGGGCGCAGTTCCTCGCGGAACAGCTGGTCATAGTCAGGGTTGTGAACGATCTCCGTCGTGCCTGTAATGCCATACTGTGTCAGATCAATCGTTGCCATATGATAACCTCTTTCTCCAAAAAAGTTTGGCTCATTGATGCGCCGCGGAAATACCGCCTCACATCATTATTATTATGGACGAACACATCTTATAGTGTGAATTCTTCACATACTCTGGAAATCCTTCTTCTCTGTGAAAATTTTTATTGTTCGCTTATTTTTCTCAGGCACGCGCAAACGTGAGGACTGCCGCTCGCATGGCATCCTTTGCACAGCTGTCCTCGTGGAGAATCTTCGCCCCGCGCAGAGCCGCAAGACGTGTCGGAATTACCATACCGCTCCGTTCCTGCAGGCGTTCCATCTGCGCGAATTCGTCCATTCCGTCCGCAGTCTCACCAAATGCATGGAGCACACTTGCGCCAAATTTGTACGGGCTTGCCGTCGAGAGCACGATCATCGGGCGCGTATCCCCCGTCTCGCTCCGATACCCTTCCGCTGCGCGATAGGCAACCGCCGTATGCGTGTCAAGTGTGTACTGCGTCCGCTCATGGACTGTGCGGATCTCCGCCTCCGTCGCCGTATCGTCCGCAAACGCCGCCCAGAAATTCTCTTTGAGCGCGGGCAGGAGACTGCTCGCGTCATACCTGCCTTCCTCGGTAAGCGACCTCATCCACGCATCGACCTGTCCTGCATTCTCCGTCAGATGATAGAGAAGGCGCTCAAGATTGCTGGAAATAAGGATGTCCATCGACGGCGATATCGTCTGATAAAAATCACGCTTACGGTCATAGATGCCCGTCTGCAGAAAATCCGTGAGCACATTGTTGGCATTCGAGGCACAGATGAGCTTTCCGACGGGCAGACCCATGCGCTTTGCATAGTAGCCCGCGAGGATGTTGCCGAAATTCCCCGTCGGTACGGTAAAGTTGACCGCATCGCCCGCCGCGATCTTCCCCTCGGCGAGAAGGTCGGCGTACGCACTGAAATAGTAGACAATCTGCGGCACAAGGCGTCCCCAGTTGATCGAGTTCGCGGACGAGAGCTTGGTATGGAGCGCCGCGAGTTCCTTTGCCATCGCCGCATCACCGAAGATCTCCTTCACGCCGCGCTGCGCATCGTCGAAGTTGCCGCGCACGGCGCAGACGCTGACATTCGCGCCCTCCTGCGTCACCATCTGCAGCCGCTGCATGGGACTGACGCCGCCATCGGGGTAAAACACCATGATGCGGATACCCTCGGCGTCTGCAAATCCCTCAAGTGCCGCCTTGCCCGTATCGCCCGATGTCGCAACGAGGATGAGGATGGTATCCTGCTCGCCCATTTTTTTCCGTGCGGTACTCATCAGCTGCGGAAGCAGCTGCAGTGCCATGTCCTTGAATGCGCTCGTCGGGCCGTGCCAGAGTTCGAGCACCTCCAGCGCACCGACCGCACGCACGGGCGCACGCCGCACATCGTCAAACGTATGGCCATAGGCGCGGCTGACGCAGCCCTGCAGCTCTTCCTCCGTGTAGTCCGTCAGATAGAGGCGCAGGATCCGCACGGCACGCTCCTCGTACGAGAGCGGAGCAAACGCCGCAATCTCAGAGAGCGTTATCTGCGGAAATGCGGCGGGCACATAGAGACCGCCGTCGGAGGCAAGACCCTGGAGGATCGCCGCCGCCGAGGAGACGCGTTCCTCCGCACCGCGCGTGCTGAAATAGTCCATTGTATACATCCTTTCGCGAATGATGTGTGCTATACTTATATCACTGAATTATACCATTTCTATGGAATAAAAATCAAACCTAAGGAGCATTCCCTATGAAAATTGCACTGATTTCAATGGAGGTCATTCCCGGACGCCCCGACCTCAATGCAGCAGCGATACGCGCGAAGATTGCAGAGGCAAAGGCGGCAGGCGCAGAGCTTGCCCTCTTCCCCGCGCTTAGTCTCTCGGGGCTCTTTCTCGGCGGTGTATGGAAGCAGTCCGCATTCCTGCGCGACCTCGCGGACTATTCCGAGGAGATTGCCGCTGCCGCAGAGGGCATCACCGTGGTCTTTGGCAGTGCTGCACAGGCGGACAGCTGTACCGGTGTTTGCCGCACACTTGTCAAAGCACGGGACGGTGTACTCACGGAGGTCGTGCGCACGCCGTTGCACGGCACGGGAAATCACTTTGCTCCGCTGCTCTATGAACTGCCCGGCGAGAACATCATCCTCGCCGCAGATGCGAGTCCCTTCCCCATCTGTTTCGGCGCATCCGCCCTTGGCGAGACGGCACACGAAAAAAGCAAGGCGATCTGCTATATCAATACACTTGGACTGCAGGACAAGGGCAAGACCGTCTACGCATTCCCCGGCAGGGCACAGGTATTCAGTGCAAACGGTGAACGCGTCCTTATGTCCGCTGCCTATACAGAGGGTGTGACCATCGTCAACACGGACGCGCTTCCCTCTGCCGGATCGTCCCCTGCAGAGCCTCCCATCGCTCCCATCCACCGCATGATCCGTTACACCGTGCAGAAGTTCCTTGCACGCATCCGCATGGAGCGCGTCGTCATCGGCATATCGGGCGGCATCGACTCCGCCGTCGCCGCCGCCGTCTACGTGGACGCAATCGGCGCAGAGAATGTCCTGCTCGTCAATATGCCGAGCCGCTTCAACTCCGCAACGACAAAGGGGCTTGCGGCGCGGCTTGCCGAAAACCTCGGCTGCCGACACATGATCGTACCAATTGAGGAGAGTGTTACGCACACGGTCGATCAGCTCACGACTGTTCCCATCATGGGGAAATGTGCGGCGGAGGGCGAGCACCTCACGATTTCCTCCTTTGTGCGCGAGAATATACAGGCGCGCGACCGCAGCGCACGCATCCTTTCCGCCGTTGCCGCCGCATGGGGCGCAGGCTTTACCTGCAACGCAAACAAGGCGGAGTCCACCGTCGGTTACGCGACCCTCTACGGTGATCAGGCGGGCTTCCTCTCCGCGCTCGCCGACCTCTGGAAGTATCAGATCTACGATCTCGCACGCTATCTGAATGATACCGTCTACGGACGCGAAGTCATCCCCCAAGGAATCATCGACATCGTACCGAGCGCAGAACTCTCCGATGCACAGAACGTCGACGAGGGCAAGGGAGACCCCATTCGTTACCCGTATCACGACTACCTCTTCCGCGCCTTTACCGAAGAGAATTGCATCCCCGAGGACATCCTCGCACATTATGCGGACGGCATCCTCGAGGAGTACATTGGTTGTGAGAAAGGCCTTGTCGCAGAATATTTCTCCACAGCGGCAGATTTTATCTCCGACCTTGAGCGCTGGTGGAGGCTCTATACGGGTATGGCCGTCGCCAAGCGCATCCAGTCGCCGCCGCTGCTGTCCGTCAGCGGGTGCGCATACGGCAGCGACCATCCCGAGTCTCAGATCGGTGCGTATGAGACAATTCGTTATCGCGCACTGAAGGCAAAACTGCTCGGGAACTGAAACAAGCGCCCCTTCCACCGCTTGCGCGGTCCCCCTCCCCCGTATCGAACGGGGGAGGCTTTTTCTTTCCTCCCCAAAAAAATTCACTATTGAGAAATTTTCTCATTTACAAGATTAATTTTTTGTGTTATTCTCAATACAAATGAAAGGACGGTGTCTCCAATGAACATCAAAAAAAATTATTTCAAACTTCTGCTCACCCTCGCACTCGCTCTGACGGCGCTGGTTGCTGTCGGCTGCGGAGGCGGCGGAAGCAGTGATAAGGCAGCCGACGCAAAGAAAACGGTCACGGTCACAACTTCGTTCCTGCAGGATATGACAAAGCAGCTTGCGGGCGACTACGTGAACATCGAGCTCATCATCCCCGCAGGTGAGGATCCGCATCTCTACGTCGCGCAGCCCGCTGACCTTGAAAAGATCAAGAAGGCCGACCTCCTCCTCTACCACGGCCTGCACTTCGAGGGCAAGATGGCAGAAGTGCTCGAAAAGAAGGGCGCTGCCGTCACAAAGAATTTTGCAGACGCGAACATCAACTACATGGAGGAGGACGGCCAGAAGATCGTCGACCCGCATTTCTGGTTTGATGTCGCACTCTACAAGCAGGCGACAGAGGAGGCAGCAGAGCAGCTCATCAAGCTGCTCCCCACGCATGAGAAGGAAATTCAGGAGAATCTGAAAAAATATCTTGCTGACCTCGATGCACTCGATAAGGAAATCACAGAAAAGATTGCACAGATCCCGGAGGGACAGCGCAATCTCGTCACTCCACATGACGCATTCAATTACTTCTCCCATCGCTACCACGTAAACGTCATCGCACCGCAGGGTGTCAGCACGGACTCTGAGGTTGCAAATGCGGACATCGAAAAGACGGCGAATTACATTGTCGATCATAAGGTTAAGGCCGTCTTTGCCGAGAGTACGACGAATCCCGAGCGCATGAAGAAGCTGCAGGAGGTCTGCAAGACGAAGGGCTTCGATGTGGAGATCGTCGGCGGCGAGGGCAATGAACTCTTCTCCGACTCGCTCGCACCCGAGGGACAGAAGGGCGATACCTACATTACGATGTACCGCAGCAATGTCGATCTAATTGTTTCGCATTTGAAGTAGGCTCGCCTTAGGTGAAAAGCTTCCCCCGTCGAAACGGGGGAAGTGGCGAGCGCAGCGAGCCGAAAGGGGCGCTTTGAACGATCAGCAGCAACATTTACATAAGGGAAGATAATACTATGAGCGAGGTGATACTCAATGCAACAAAACAGCGTCATACACGTCGAAGACCTCACAATGGCATACCGTGAGACGCCCGTGCTCTGGGACATCGACCTCGATGTTCCGGAATGCGTGCGCTGCGCAATCGTAGGTCCGAACGGCGCGGGCAAATCCACCCTCCTCAAAGGAATTCTCGGTCTCCTAAAGCCCGTCTCAGGTGAAGTACGCCTCTGGGAGAAGCCTCTCTCTGCCGTCCACAAAGAAATTGCCTACGTGCCGCAGCGCGGCACCGTCCACTGGGACTTCCCGACGACAGTCTTTGATGTCGTACTCATGGGACGCTATGCCCATCTCGGACTCGTGCGCCGCCCCGGCAAGGAAGATCGCTTACTTGCGATGGACGCGCTCGAAAAGATGAAGATGGCGGATTTCGCAGATCGTCAGATCTCGGAGCTGTCCGGCGGGCAGAAACAGCGTGTCTTTATTGCACGCGCACTCGCGCAGGACGCACAGCTCTACATCATGGACGAGCCACTTGCGGGCGTCGATGAGACGACGGAGCACATCATCATGGATAAGTTCATGGATTTGCAGCGGGAAAAGCGCACGGTCATCGCCGTCCACCACGATCTCAGCACCCTCGATGCCTACTTCGACTATCTCGTCGTGCTGAACCGCACGGTCAAGGCATCGGACTATCTCACAAACCTGGACAAGGAGGCGGCACTTGCGCTCGCCTACCGCGTGAGGGAGTGAGTACGATGGATATTCTGACGAACTACACCTTCCAGATTGTCGCGCTCGGCAGCGTCATCCTCGCCGTTGCCGCTGCTCCCGTGGGTGCATTCAGCGTCTACAAGGGACAGAGCCTCATCGGCGACGCGATCGGGCACTCGACCTTCCCCGGCATTGTACTTGCCTACATGGTGTTTGCAACGCGCAGTCCTGTCGTCCTTCTCCTGGGCGCAGTTGCTGCGGGCGCGGCAAGCTATGCACTCATCCAGCTCGCACACAGGGACAAACGCCTCGGACTCGACGCAAATCTCGCCATCTTTCTCTCGGGCTTTTTCGGTCTCGGCATGACGCTCAAGAGCTTTATTCAGGGCAATCCCGACTATGCGGGTGCATCACAGGCGGGACTTGGAACGTACATCTTCGGACAGGCGGCATACATGCTTGAGGCAGACGTACAGCTCATCTGCATTGTCTCCGCTGTTGTACTCATCCTGCTCCTGCTCTTTTACAAGGAGCTGAAGCTCTTCGTCTTTGATGCGGAGTACGCAGAAGTCGTCGGACTGCCCTGCCGCTTGCTGAACATCCTGCTGCTCGTCATGACAATTGCCGTCATCGGCATCGGGATAAAAGCGGTAGGCGCAATCCTGATCAGTTCATTTCTTATCATTCCCTGCGTCGCGGCAAGCCAGTGGTCAAACAGGCTTTCCCGCGTACTCTTCCTGAGCAGCCTGATCGGTGCCGTCTCCGCACTCGTCGGAACATACATCAGCACACTTGAGCAGGGCATGTCCACGGGTCCCTCCATCATTCTCGTCGCCTCGCTGATCGCCTTTTTCTCGATTCTATTCGGGACAAAGGGGATTCTCGGCAGAGTGTTGAAACGGAGGAAGATCAATGGATGACGCACTCCTCGTACTCCTCCTGACGGCAGCAGCATGTGCGCCGCTCGGTGTCTTTCTCATCCTGCGCCGCCTCTCGATGATGGCGGACGCGATCAGTCACACTGTTCTGCTCGGCATCGTGCTTGCCTTCTTTCTCACGCATGATCTCGGCTCCCCGTGGCTGCTCTTTGGCGCGGCGCTGATGGGCGTCATTACCGTCTCGCTTGTCGAACTGCTCGGCAAGACGAGTCTCGTCAAATACGATGATGCCATCGGCGTCATCTTCCCTCTCCTCTTTGCACTCGCCGTCATTCTCATCAGCAAATACGCAGGCAACGCGCACCTGGATACCGATATGGTACTCATGGGTGAGGTCATCTATGCGGGACTGAACACGGTGGAGATCGGCGGTGTGGAGATTGCCGCCGCCGCGCTCAAGATGGGCAGTCTGATCGCGGTCATCGCTGCATTTATCACCATATTCTACAAGGACCTCAAGGTCTCTACCTTTGACGGCGAGTATGCACGGCTCATCGGCGTGCCGACAAGCATCCTCTTCTATGCCTTTATGTCACTCACCTCATTGACCACGGTCGCAGCATTCGACGCGGTCGGTGCAATTCTCGTCATCTCCTTCTTTATCGCTCCCGGTGCGTCGGCGCTCCTCTTCACAAAGCATCTGTCGCATACCCTCCTTCTCGCGCTCCTCATCAGCTTTCTGAACTCAGTCATCGGCTATACACTTGCCGTACATATGAACGCCTCGATCGCGGGGCTGTGCGCTGTCATAAATATGCTTGTCTACATACTCGCCCTCCTGATAAGTCCGAAGGGCGCGATCACATCTTACATCCGCCGCTGTCAAAGCATACGTCAGATGCAGCGCGACCTCTTCCTCCTCCACATCGGCAGACATACTGCGGAACACACTCAAAGCGCCGAAAACCACAGGGACGAGATCGGCGACCATTTGAAATGGGACGAGTCCAAGGTGCGGCGCGTGAGCCGCGAGCTGATGGAGCGTCATCTCCTGCGGCAGGACGGCAGCTACTATCTGCTGACAGACGCTGGCGCGGCGGCGTATACGGCGCTCTGCAGGAGATATTACATCTAAAAAAAGCTGCTGTACGAAACAAAATCGTTCGTACAGCAGCTTTCGTTTTTCCTCTATTATCGGATAAAGTAGGACACACCGGATTCAAAGATCATCTGATTCATATCCCCCGGTACGTTCTTGCAGATATTTTCACCGATGCGCTCTGCGTGCGCCATGCGCCCATAGATGCGCCCGTCGGGACTCGTGATGCCCTCGATGGCATTCACGGAGCCGTTCGGATTATACGGCTGGTCAAGCGTAGGCTCTCCCTTCTCATTGACATACTGCGTTGCAATCTGTCCGCGGATACGGAGATTTGCAACGGTCTTTGCATCGGCGTAAAAACGCCCCTCGCCGTGCGAGACAGCGATCGTGTGCGTGTCTCCAACGCTCACGCCCATAAGCCACGGCGAGAGATTCGACGCCACGCGCACACGCACGGTCTGAGAGATGTGGCGCCCGATGTTGTTGTAGGTAAGCGTCGGTGTATTCTCATCCAGTTCGGTGATCTTGCCGTACGGCAGCAGACCGAGTTTCAGAAGCGCTTGGAAGCCATTGCAGATACCGAGGATGAGGCCGTCCTGATCGCGCAGGAGTCGCTGCACTGCCTCGGCAAGTGCCGGCGCACGGAACATCGCTGCGATGAATTTGCCTGTACCGTCCGGCTCATCGCCGCCGCTGAAACCGCCCGGCAGCATGAGGATCTGTGACTGCCGGAGTGTGGCTGCCAGCTCCTCCACCGTTTCTTCGACCGCCTTTGGTGTTAGATTCCGTACAACATGGATCGAGGGAATCGCTCCTACGCGTTCCCATGCACGTGCAGAGTCATACTCGCAGTTCGTCCCTGGAAATACGGGGATACAGACGCGTGGCTTGGCAATCCGCACAGAGCTCCCGGCGAATTTCCCCTGATGATACGGGGCGTAGGTTGGGCGGTCAATCTGCCGCACAGTCTGCGGCACCGTGGTCGGGAAGATCTTCTCGAGCGGCTCTGTATATGCCTCTTTGACATCAGCGAGAACAATGGTATCCAAATCCGTGATAATGCTCGGCACATCGCGCGTCTTTCCAATCTCAACCGCTCCCGTTCCGGCGAGATTGGCCGCCAGATCAAACGAAGAAGAGACCTCGAGCAGTATGGTTCCGTAGAGCGGTTTAAAGAGCTCGTCCTGCGGAATGAATGTGGTAAACTTAAAGCCAAGATTGTTGCCGAGGCACATCTTTGAGATGGCCGCTGCAATACCGCCGCGTCCAACACTCATTGCAGAGAACGCCTTCTTCTCCACGATCAGGTGGTGGATCTTCTCAAAGTTCGTATTCAGACGTGCAAAGACAGGGAGATCCTGTGCATCGTGCGGCACGGGAACCATGATAACCTTGTTGTTCGGATATTTGAACTCAGGCGAGATGACATCATCTGACCGAACCGTTGATACAGCAAACGCAACGAGTGTCGGCGGTACATTCAGATTCTCAAATGTCCCCGACATAGAGTCCTTGCCGCCGATGGCCGGAATCCCCATCTCATGCTGTGCATAGAGTGCACCGAGGAGTGCCGCGAAGGGTTTGCCCCATTTCTTTGGGTCGGTGCCAAGGCGCTCGAAATACTCCTGCAGCGTCAGCCGTACCTTCCTCGCATCACCGCCAGAGGCGACGATCTTTGCCACCGCTTCGACAATGGCATAGACGGCACCATGGAACGGACTCCACGTAGAGAGATCGGGGTCAAAGCCGAATGCCATCGCAGATGCCGTGTTCGTCTGTCCGTGGAGCACGGGCAGTTTTGCCACCATCGCCTCCGAGGGGGTCAGCTGATATTTGCCGCCAAACGGCATAAGAACGGACGCCGCACCAACAGTTGAGTCAAAGCGCTCCCCAAGCCCCTTCTGGCTGCAGACATTGAGGTCACGCAGATTCGCAATCCACATATCTTCGAGCGCACGCCCTACGCTCTTTACAAGCGGCGGAACCTGCTGAAGATAGGGCATTTTCTCATTCGGCGGCTCGACAACAACACGCACATGTTGGCGTACGCCATTCGTTGCGAGGAAGCTGCGCGCAATCCGTACAATCTCTTTCCCTCGCCACTTCATGACGAGGAGAGGTTCTCCTGTCACATGGGCGACCTCAGTCGCTTCGAGGTTTTCTACATCCGCATGGTAGAGGAATGCAGGAACATCTTTCGCAGCAAGGACCACCGCCATGCGTTCCTGCGACTCGGAGATGGCAAGCTCAGTTCCATCAAGACCCTCGTATTTCTTTGGAATAGCGTCGAGATCAATCGTCAGCCCATCTGCAAGCTCCCCAATGGCGACCGCAACGCCCCCTGCACCAAAGTCGTTGCAGCGCTTGATCATGCGGCTGACCTCTGGATTGCGGAAGAGGCGCTGGATCTTGCGCTCGGTCGGCGGATTCCCCTTCTGCACCTCAGCGCCCGATGTTGTCAGAGACGATTCCGTATGCTGCTTTGATGAGCCGGTTGCACCGCCGATTCCGTCACGTCCGGTACGTCCTCCCAGGAGGACAATAACATCCCCGGGCGCTGGACGTTCCCGCTGTACCTGTTCAGCAGGAGCTGCACCGATCACCGCCCCGATCTCCATGCGCTTTGCAAGATACCCCTTGTGATAGATCTCACGCACCTGCCCTGTCGCAAGGCCGATCTGGTTGCCGTAGGAGCTGTAGCCCTCAGCTGCACCAAGGGTGATCTTTTTTTGCGGGAGTTTGCCGGGCAGCGTGTCCTCGATCGGCACGCGCGGGTCGGAGGCCCCCGTCACACGCATCGCCTGATAGACATACGAACGCCCCGAAAGAGGGTCACGAATCGCACCGCCGAGGCAGGTCGCTGCACCGCCGAACGGCTCGATCTCCGTCGGATGGTTGTGCGTTTCGTTCTTGAACATGAGGAGCCATTCCTCATCCTTGCCGTTCACATCGACCGTGATGCGAATACTGCATGCATTAACCTCTTCCGACTCGTCGAGATCCTCGAGTTTGCCCTCCGCACGCAGTGCTTTCATCCCCATTACGGCAATATCCATCAGCGTTATATCGCGCTGCTTTCCATTTTTGTAGAGAGCCTTGCGGTCATCGGTATAGCGTTGATAGGCCTCAAATATTGGCAGGGAGAAGAATCCGTTCTCGATATTCACAGCATCGATCGCCGTGGTAAACGTCGTATGGCGGCAGTGATCCGACCAATAGGTATCAATGACGCGCAGTTCCGTGATCGTCGGTGCACGACGCTCCGTATCGCGGAAATACTGCTGTACGAACGCGAGATCCTCCACGCTCATCGCAAAGCCGCGTTCCCTATGAAACATCTCCAGCTCTCCGCGCGAGAGCTGGTTGAACTGCGTGAGAATCTCCACATCGAGCGGCAGTGTAATCAGACTCTCGAGAGTCGCAGGTGTTGCAAGGGATGCCTCGCGGCTCTCCACCGTATTGATCAGATATGCCTTGATCTGTTCGTAGAGCTGGTCACTCACCTTGCCGATAAGCACGATGACGCGTGCCGTACGCACATCCGGACGGTCTCCCTGTGTCACAAGCTGCACACACTCTGCTGCCGCTGCGGCCGTTGGGTCGAACTGCCCTGGCAGAGGTTCGATCGCAAATATACGTGCATCCGAAAAAAACGGCAGCGTATCCTCATATACGGTGTCGACCGGTGGATCGGCAAAAACGATATTCCGCACCTTTGCGAACTCATCGTCGCTCAGCCCCTCAATGTCATATCGCGTGATGATACGCACAGCACGCAGATCCGTCAGGCGGAACGTCTCTATCAGATCGCTGCAGAGCCGCTGTGCAGGAATATCGAAGAACCCCTGCCGCTTCTCTACAAAGATTCGTTTGACAGCCATACGAAACCCCTTCCTCTATCGCAATTTCTTCTTTCTATTTTAGCGAAATCATACAAAATATGCAACGGAAGATTCTCAGAAAATGCTGCCCTATTTTCTCTCCGCAGGAGAACCGCTCCTGCGGCTATTCAAATGTTCGATTGTAAAGCAGCGCGGCGATCATCACCACAAGGGTCGAGCCGGCATTATGCACCAATGCGCCCGTGGTCGGGGTCAGCAGCTCCATCAGAGAAAGGACAATCGCAGCAAAGTTGATGCACATCGAGAGAGCAATGCTCAGCTTAATCGTTTGAACGGCTGCGTTGGAGAGCCGCTTTAAGTACACAACCTTCGAAATGTCGTCGCTCATGAGTGCAATATCTGCCGCCTCGACGGCAATATCGCTGCCCATGCTCCCCATGGCGACGCTGACATCCGCCATTTTCAGCGACGGCGCATCATTCACGCCGTCGCCGATCATGCAGACGGTATGTTTTTCCTCCTGCAGCTGCACGATGCTCTGCACCTTTTCCTCCGGCAGGAGCTCTGCCCGCACTTCTGCGATGCCGAGCCGGTGTGCAAAATACTGTGCGGTCTGCTGATGATCGCCGGTGAGCAGGACTACACGCGTATTCATATCCAACAGCCGGGCAACTGCATCCTGCGCCTCCGGCCGCACAACGTCAGAGAGAGCAATTACTCCGATGCAGACGTCCTGCTCCGCCACGAGAATCGACACCTTCCCCTGCATACGCAGACGCTCCAGGACAGAACGCTCCGGCGTCCCAATGGAGATTCCGTTCTCTGAAAGGAACTTTTCATTCCCGCAGAGAACTCTGCGCTGATTCACCTCCGCGCAGACGCCCTTCCCCACCGACATTTGAAACATATCCGGTGCAGCAGCGGGAATCCCCTGTTCCTTTGCATGCGCAGCAACCGCCCTGCCTAGGGGGTGCTCACTTTTCGACTCGGCAGAGGCCGCCAGCGACAGCAGTTCTGCCGCGTCAATCTGCGGATCGAACGAAATTATATCGCTCACGCCCAGTCGTCCATAGGTCAGTGTCCCGGTCTTGTCAAATGCAACGGTATCCGCCCTGCCCATCGCCTCGAGTGCTTCACCGGACTTGATGATCACGCCGTATCTCGCCGCCTGTCCGATGGCCGCCATAACTGCCGTCGGCGTCGCGAGAATCAGTGCACACGGGCAGAAAACGACCAGAATGGTCACGGCGGTAATGATGTTGCCCGTAGCGACATATGCGCCTACTGCGATCAGAAGTGCCACAGGAACAAGCCAGCTTGCCCAGCGGTCTGCAATGCGCTGCATCGGCGCCTGCTTTTTTTCGGCATCCTGTACCATGCGGATCAGCTTTTGCAGCGAACTGTCTGCGCCGACCTTCGTCGCGGAAATATCAATCGATCCAAAGCAGTTGATCGTCCCGCAGAAGACTTCTTCCCCCGTACTCTTGTCGATTGGAATGGACTCCCCTGTCATGATCGACTGATCGACCGAGGTCTCTCCGCACAAAACGATCCCGTCGACCGGAATGATCTCGCCGGGGAGAATGCGCAGCACATCCCCCTGCCGAATCTCCTCCGCCGCAATCATTTCTTCCGCACCGCTGCGGATCCTGCGGCCCTGCGTCGGAGCGAGCTGAATGAGCTTCTTCAGTCCCTGTTTCGCGCGGTTCGCTGTCGCCTCTTCGAGCAGCGCACCGATCGCCATGATGAATACGACCTCGCCCGCGGCAAACAGATCGCCGATGGCGATCGCTGCGAACATGGCGATGCAGATCAGGAGCGCAGAGGATATTTTGCGGATGCCCGGGTTATAAATCATGCGCCAAACGGCAAGATAGAGCAGGGGGATCCCGCTGATCACAATGCTTACCCACGCGGGATCAAACGGCAGGAGGAGCACCGGAGGCTGCGTTCCACCGAAACCGCCCGTCACATGGGGAATAAAATCCAGGAGCAGAAAGATGCCCGCAACAATTGTCATTGGCAGTCCTGCCAAAAAATCATTGATTTTTTTCAGTATAAATCCCCCTTCCCTGCACGGACGAAATGACTTCACCCTTTTCGCTTCATGCGTTGAAGCCCCCAATAAAATATATCTCATTTTAGCACGAAGGAAGCATCAATCAAGAGACATTCTCATTTATATATCCGTTACTGTACACTTTCCGTAATTTGTATAGAGTTTTCGCCATAAGAAAAAGGACATCTCTGCAGATGTCCTTTTTCACTATATTGGCCGGGCCGTTAGGAAACCGCCGTCTCAAGCGCGATCTTGATCATGTCACTGAAGGTTGTCTGCCGCTCCTCCGCCGTGCACCGCTCTCCTGTGAGGAGATGGTCGCTGACGGTGAAGAGGGCAAGCGCCTGACGGCCGAATTTTGCTGCGAGCGTATAGAGTGCCGCCGCCTCCATCTCCACGGCAAGCACGCCGTACTGACGGAGTTTCGCATTATCGATCTCTTCGTCATAGAAACGGTCGACGGAGATGACATTGCCGACGCGCGCGGGGAGATTCAGCTTCTTTGCATGCTCCACAGCAGCCGAGAGAAGTTCATAGTCGGCGAGCGGCGCATAGTTGATTGCCCCGCCGAAGATGTTGCGGATCATGGAGGAGTCCGTCGTTGCCCCCTGCGCAATGAATACGTCGCGCAGCTTCACCTTCTCATGCATGCCGCCGCAGGTGCCGACGCGGATGAGTTTCTGTACACCGTAGTAGTCCATCAGCTCATTGGCATAGATGGAGATGGAAGGCATCCCCATGCCCGTCCCCTGTACCGAGACAGGAACACCGTGATAGGTGCCCGTATAGCCGAGGATGTTGCGAATGGAGGTATATTCCTTCACCCCCTCGAGGAAATTCTCTGCGATGAACTTTGCGCGCAGCGGATCGCCCGGCAGCAGAATACGCTCGGCGATCTCGCCCTTTTCGGCAGCAATATGCAGTGAACTCATGATAATTCTCCTATCTCAAATGATACATCAGTCACCATAGCCGTTCGGATGGCTCTCGTGCCATTTCCATGCCGTGCCGATGACCTGCTCCACATCCGTATACACGGGGTTCCAGCCAAGCACAGCCCGTGCCTTCTCACTCGAGGCGACGAGCTGCGCGGGATCTCCTGCGCGGCGCGCGCCGATCTCCGCCTTGATTGCACGCCCCGTCGCCTTCTCGGCCGCGGCGATCATCTCACGCACGGAGAAGCCCTGGCCGTTGCCAAGGTTGAAGATGTCACTCGTGCCGCCCTTTCGGAGATATTCAAGTGCGCACACATGCGCATCCGCAAGGTCTACCACATGGATATAGTCGCGCAGACATGTTCCGTCCGGTGTCTCATAGTCATTCCCATAAATAGTAATATGATCACGCTTTCCTATCGGCACCTGGAGGATGAGCGGAATGAGATGCGTCTCCGTCATATGCGCCTCGCCGATCGAGCCATCCGGCAACGCCCCCGCTGCATTGAAGTAGCGCAGAGAGACATAGTGCACACCATTTGCGCGGCTCACCCACTTCATCATCTTCTCCATCGTGAGCTTTGTCTCGCCGTAGGTGTTCGTCGGGTTCGTTTCGTCATCCTCATGAATCGGCACACGTTTCGGCTCGCCATACACTGCCGCTGTCGAGGAGAAGACGATTTTGTCCACGCCATGACGCACCATGCCCTCAAGCAGCACCTGCATTCCGTAGACATTGTTGTTGAAGTAGAGCAGCGGCTTTTCCATGCTCTCGCCGACGAGGGAATTCGCTGCAAAGTGGATGACCGCCTCAATCTTGTTTTCTGTGAAAATCTTGTCGAGCACGGAGGCGTCGCGAATATCACCCTCGTAGAACTTCGCCGCAGGGTTCAGAGCACCGCGATGCCCCGTCTGAAGATTATCGACAACAACGACCGCTTCACCTTTTTCGATGAGCGCGTGCACGGCATGAGAGCCGATGTACCCTGCCCCGCCGCATACCAATACTGCCATAACATACTCCTTTTGCTCTTAGAGACGGCGCGCACCGTCTTTGCCGCATAGACGCTCGGCGCATAACCGATCTTTTCCATATAGGCCAATGTTCTTCTCAAACGCAGGGATCGCCTCATCGCGCACAATGCAGACCGTACAGCCCCAAAGCCGCCCGTCATACGCGAAAACCAAGCACGCTCTCCTGCCCTCCGCGCGCGTATCCAGCGCAGGCCCCGTCACCTCGTAATCGTCGCGCAGTCCTTCTGTCCCATGCCAACGGCGAACTGATCCATGATACCAGATTCATGCCGACAAACTGATTCTCCGCCTTCTGTGCAAGCTTTACAACCTCTATCATGTCAATGCTCGGTGCAAGTTCGTCGTTCAGAATCACACGTTGCATTACAAAAATCCATTTGCACGGCAGTTACTAGTACTGTTGTCGTTTATTCGATCGCCGTTTCGAGTGCAATCTTGATCATGTCGTTGAATGTGGTCTGCCGCTCCTCTGCCGTACACTTCTCGCCCGTGAGGAGATGGTCGCTGACGGTGAAGAGCGCCAGCGCCTGCCGTCCGTACTTCGCTGCGAGCGTATAGAGCGCCGCCGCCTCCATCTCAACCGCGAGCACGCCGTACTGACGCAGCTTCGCGTTGTCGATCTCTTCATCATAAAAGCGGTCGACGGAGATGACATTGCCGACGCGCACGGGGAGGTTCAGCTTCTTTGCATTCTCCACAGCGGCGGAGAGCAGCTCGTAGTCCGCGAGCGGCGCATAGTTGATCGAGCCGCCGAAGATGCTCCGAATCATGCCTGAGTCCGTCGTCGCGCCCTGTGCGATGAATACGTCGCGCAGCTTTACCTTCTCGTGCATGCCGCCGCAGGTACCGACGCGGATGAGCTTCTGCACACCGTAGCAGTCCATCAGCTCATTCACATAGATGGAGATGGACGGCATGCCCATGCCCGTACCCTGCACGGAGACGGGAACGCCCTTGTACGTGCCTGTGTAGCCTAGAATGTTGCGGATGGAGGTATACTCCTTCGCCCCCTCCAAGAAATTCTCCGCGATGAACTTCGCGCGGAGCGGATCCCCCGGCAGCAGGATGCGCTCGGCGATCTCGCCCTTTTCGGCAGCAATATGCGGTGTACTCATAGTCTCTCTCCTCTTCTCATCATGTAATCCAGATAGATATATTATATGTCCATGTATAAACAAACGCAAGACAAGCCCCAAACCAAAAGCCTCAAGAGCTCATTTGGAATACGAGGTCTTGAGGCTTTATCTGTGATTCAGCGGATGTTCATCCGCTGTGCTTGCTCACGCAGACGCGCGATACGCTCCTGCGTGTCAGGGTGGGTTGAAAACAGGCTCTTAAACGAGATATCGCGTCCCGTGAGCGGGTTGATAATGCACATGTGCGCAGTCGCGGGCGTTGCCTCGGGCAGCGGCGCGCCGTGCACAGCATAGTACTCGATCTTTTCGAGTGCGGCGGCGAGGTAGTTCGGATTGCCGCAGATCTCAGCGCCGCCCTCGTCCGCATCGTATTCGCGCGACCGCGAGATCGCCATCTGGATGAGCGCTGCTGCAATGGGTGCGATGATCGCTGTCGCGATGAGGCCGATGATGCCGCCGCGGTCATCATCGCTCGAACGTCCGCCGCCGAAGATTGCTGCCCACTGAGCGATGCTCGCGGCGTAGGAGATGACGGTCGCCATTGTCGCTGCAATCGTCGAGATGAGGATGTCACGATGCTTGACATGAGCGAGCTCATGTCCGAGTACGCCCGAGATCTCGTTGTAGTCGAGCACGCGCATGAGTCCCGTCGTCACGGCAACGGCCGCGTTTGATGGGTTGCGCCCCGTCGCAAACGCATTCGGTGCATCCTCGTTGATGATATAGACACGCGGCATGGGGAGTCCCGCACGCCCCGCAAGTTTTTCAACAAGGCCATAGAGCTCCGGTGCACTCGTACGATCCACTTCACGCGCATTATACATGCTGAGCACCATGCGGTCGGAGAACCAGTACGAGAAGAAGTTCATGCCGAGTGCAATGACAAGCATGACCGTCATACCTGTCTGTCCGGCAAAAACTCCGCCGAGTGCAACCATAAGCGCCATAAGGAGCGCCATGAGCATCGTTGTTTTGATTGTGTTCATAGGCTTTTGCCTCCATTAAAATCTAAACTTTGTCCTTTTGACTATATCATACAGAGCGATTATGGAAAAAGGCTGAAATTCTCTTTGATACAATTAAATTGTCTCGAAGTTTACCAGCTTCGCATCAAAGATTCCATCGACAGCGAGCACGCGCGCGAGGGTCTCATCAGGGATGTCATGGTCAATTGTAAGCGCCATGATGTTCATTCCCTCGCGGTCAGACTTACCTACCTGCATGGAGGAGATATTGACGCCCGCCTCTCCCATAATGGAGCCGATTGTGCCAATGACACCAGGGCGATTGATATGCGGGCAGATGAGGAGACGTGCATGCGGGTCGATGTCCACACGGAACCCATTGATCCGTACAATGCGCCCCTCTGTACCGAAGAGTGTGCCCTGCACCTCTGCCGTACCCGCTTCTGCCGTACCCGCCGCCGTCGTGACGCGTACGGTAATGAGCGTCGAATAGTGCGAAGGTTCCTTTTCCTTGACCTCCGTCACCTTGATGCCGCGCGACTTCGCGACGCTCGGAGCGTTGACGTAGTTGATCTCGCTTTCAAGGATGGGGTTGAGCATTCCCTTGAGGAGTGCCGTCGTAAGAAAACTGGTGTTGACCTCCGTGATCTCGCCGTTGTAGACGACCTCCACATGGGAGATGGGCCCTTCGGCGAGGGAGCAAACGGTGCAGCCGAGCTGCTCCGCGAGTGTGATGTAGGGGCGGATGACGCGCATGACTTCCTTTGATACGGGTGCCATATTGACTGCCGCTGTCACGGGTTCCCCGCGCAGTGCCGCGCGGATTCCCTCCGCCACATCTACAGACACGCCAATCTGCGCCTCCACCGTGGACGCACCAAGGTGCGGTGTGAGCACAATGCCCGGAAGGCCGCGCAGCGGATGATTCTCCGCAAGCGGTTCGCTCTCGAACACATCGATTGCCGCGCCTGCCACGACCCCATCCTTGACCGCTGCCGCCAAATCACTTTCGTCGATGATTCCGCCGCGCGCGCAGTTCACGAGCCGCACGCTCCGCTTCATCTTCTTCATCTCACGCATGGAGATCATCCCGCGCGTCTCCTTCGTGAGCGGCATATGCACGGTAATAAAATCTGCCGCAGCAAAGATATCGTCAAGTGTCCCAATGGTCACACCGAGCGCCTTGGCTCTCTCCTCATTGATATAGGGGTCATAGGCGATGACATTCATGTCAAAGGCAAGCGCACGCTTGGCAACACCGCTGCCGATGCGCCCCATGCCGATCACGCCGAGCGTCTTGCCGCGCAGCTCCACTCCGACGTAGGCTTTGCGGTTCCACTCCCCCGCATGCATCGTCGCATCTGCCTCGGGAATCTTACGTGCGAGCGAGAGCATCATCGCCATCGTGTGCTCCGTCGCTGCGATTGTATTGCCGCCCGGCGAGTTGATGACGATGATGCCGCGCTCCGTCGCCGCCTTCACATCGATGTTGTCCACGCCGACGCCTGCACGTCCGATAATCTTAAGTTTATCGGCGCGCGCAAGTACATCCGACGACACCTTCGACGCGGAGCGCACCATGAGTGCATCGTAATCACCGATGATCTCCACCAGCTCCTCGTGCGCGATCTTATCGCGTACATCGACCTCATAGTCCGCCAGCAGTCCGATTCCCTCGGGCGAAATCCCGTCCGCAGCTAAAATCTTCATCTGTAAGCCCTCCCATGCGGCACAGTGCCGCTGTCTATTTGCACCGTATAATACGATTCATTATAGACAAAAGTGGCGATGTGTGTCAAATGCCTAAGGAAGCCCTGACAAGTTCACGCGTATTCATATCTTTACGCTTCGGTTGACAATCTTCTTTCATGGACGATATACTAAAAAACATTATCTAACAAATAAATGAAATATAAGAGTTCACTTCAAATAAATATATAATGGAGTACCTATGACATACAAGACACTTCTCGGGCGATGTCTGCAGTTCATCCCCGTCTTTTTCGGCATCACCCTGCTTTCCTTCGGACTCATCTACATCGCCCCCGGCGATCCCGTCGGCATCCGGCTCTCAGCAGGCGGAGTCGCCGCTGATCCGCAGCTCGTGGAGCGGATGCGTGCAGAGATGGGTCTCGATCAGCCCTTTCTCGTGCAGTACGGACGCTGGCTCATCCATTTTCTCCAAGGCGATATGGGCAAATCCTACATCACCGACCTGCCTGTCGCTGCAACGTTTTGGAAAGCACTCCCCTACACGCTTCGTATGGCGGGTACGGCAATGGGGCTCACACTCCTCATCTCCCTGCCGCTCGGCATCGCCATTGCCGCGTGCCGCAACAGCCGCATGGACTATGTCATTCGCTTTCTCACATTCGTCCTGAATGCGATGCCCGGGTTTATCATCGGGATCGTCCTCATGTTCATCTTTTCCTATCGGCTTGGCTGGATTCCCGTACTCGCAACGACAAAGCCGATCGGCATGATCCTGCCCGCGCTGACGCTTGGGCTCGTCATGTCCTCACGCTACATTCGTCAGATTCGCGCGGCGGCACTCGATGAGCTGGCAAAGGACTATGTGATAGGGCTGCGTGCACGCGGCATTACGGAGCGCGTGATCCTGTTCCGCAATGTGCTCAAGAACATCATGATCATTGTCATCACGCTCACGGGCATCTCCATCGGCTCGCTCCTCGGCGGTACGGTTATCATCGAGACCATCTTTAACTGGCCCGGCGTCGGCAGTCTCATCATGGGAGCAATTGGGAATCGCGACTATCCTGTCATTCAGGCGGTTGTCGTCTGGATGGCACTCGCATTCTTCCTCGTGAATCTCATCACGGACCTCTCGTATCGTTATTTCAATCCCAAGATCAAGGATCTCTAAATGATGAACTTCTTTCTGCAAGCGCCGCTCCTCTTTCGCACATTCGCGCTTCTCGCGGCGCTTATCCTCATCGTGAGTCTCTTCTCCGCGCAGCTTGCCCCCTACGATCCGTATGCGACCGATCCGCAGCTGATCCTAAAGGCCCCGTCTGCAGAGCATCTCCTCGGCACGGACAACTACGGCAGAGACATCCTCTCGCGCATTCTCGCGGGCGGGAAAACGAGCATCTTTGCCGTGCTCTTCATCATCCTTGTCGCTGGCTCGCTCGGCAGTCTCATTGGACTGCTCTCGGGCTACTATCGCGGGCGGATGGACGCGGTGCTCATGCGTATCACGGACGTGTTTCAGGCGTTCCCCGATATCGTGCTCGCGATCGCGGTCGCCGGTGTGCTCGGCGGCGGACTCGTCAACGCCATGCTCGCACTCATCGTGACGACATGGACACAGTACGCACGCATTGCACGGAGCGCGACGGTCGCGGCAAAGGAGGAGACATACATACAGGCGGCACGCCTCTCAGGATGCAGCGACGCTCGTATCCTCTTCGGACACATTCTGCCGAATATCGCGGGGCCGCTCGTTGTTACCGCCGTGCTCCACGTCAGCACGATGATGATGGGCCTTGCGGGACTCTCTTACCTCGGCATTGGCGTTCAGATTCCCGCCGCTGAGTGGGGCGCGATGATCAGCGAGGGACAGAAATATCTCCAACAGGCACCGTGGGCGGCACTCGCGCCAAGCGCAGTGATGGTTGCGGTCATGATGGTGTTCAATATGTTCGGCGATCAGCTGCGTGACCTGCTCGATCCTAAGACAAGAGAAAAACGCGTATAGGAATACGCTTTTCTATAGAAATATTATTGTTTTATTTAAGGAGGAAACATGAACAAAACACTGAAACGTCTCTGCGCTGCACTGCTGCTTGCCGTTCCGCTTGCCGTGACCGGCTGCGGCGGCTCGGATCAGGCGGCAGACAGCAAGAAAATCGTGCGCGTCGGCGGCACAGTCGCCGTGACGAGCACGATGGATCCCGCGAAGGAGTGGTTCGGCTGGTACGCTGTGCGCTACGGTGTCGGCGAAACACTCTTCCGTCTCGACGACAGTATGAATCCACAGCCGTGGCTCGCCGAAAAGGCAGAGAATGTTGAGCCAACGGTTTGGCGCATTACGCTGAAGGACAATGTCACATTCTCCAACGGGGAGAAGATGACGGCTGAGAAGGTCATTGACTCCCTCAAGCGCACGGCGGAGACAAATGACCGCGCTGCATGGCTGAAGGATGCAGCGTACACGGCAGAGGGCAATGTGCTCACAATTCGTACAAAAGAGCCGTATGCGACCCTCGTCAACGATCTGTGCGACCCATACGCTGTAATCGTCGATGTTGCAGGCACGAAGGACTTTGAGAACGCTCCCATCTGTACGGGCCCCTTTGTCATGAGCAGCTTTGAAGCAGACAAGCACGCCCTCATGACGAAGAACGCGAAGTATTGGGGCGGCGCAGTGAAGGTCGACGAGGTCGAGTACACGAAGATCGCAGACTTCAACACGCTCGCAATGGCACTGCAGGGCGATGAGCTCGACGTAGCACTGGATCTCAGCCCCGAGACGGCAGAGACAGTTGCAGCGAATGACAAGTTTACGCTTGTCAAGACACCGCAGACACGCACCTATCAGCTCTACATGAACCTCGACAAGCTCACCGATCCCGCCGTCCGTCAGGCGATCATGTATGGTGTTGACAAAAAGACTATCGGCGACCAGTATCTCAAGGGCGCAATGACAGCGTCGAACAGTGCGTTCCTCGCCTCCACGCCCTATGGCGATCCCGCGCTCAAGGCACGCTCCTACGATCCTGAAAAGGCAAAGCAGGTGCTTGCAGCGGCAGGATATACGGACACGAACGGCGACGGCATTGTCGAGAAGAACGGACAGCCGCTGACCGTCGAGATGGGTGTCTACAAGCGGCTCTTCAACGAGAACATCACAACGGAGATGCAGGCACAGCTCAAGAAAATCGGCATTAACGTCAACATCGTTTCACATGAGAAATCAACCTACTACAAGGCGGGCGAATACGAAATCGGTCTTTACTCCGTCATCACCATGCCGACGGGCGACCCGTATGCATTCCTGCGTGATGTGCTGAGCGCAAAGGGCGTTGCAAACTTTGGGCATTACAACAATCCCGTCGTGGAGCAGCTGCTGTCCGACCTGCCGAATACATTTGACCCGACAAAGCGCATCGCACTCGTCAACCACATTCAGCAGCAGGTAATCGATGATGCTGCGATGGACTTCATTGGGTTCAACAATATGCAGGTCGGTATCTCGAAGAAGGTCACTGGTTTCCTCTCCACGCCGAGCGACTACTATCATGTGACAAAGGATCTGGATAAGAAGTGAGCGCAGACAAAGCGCACAGCGGAGCAGAGTCATGCAGGAACTCTTACGAATTGACCATCTGACTGCGGGGTACGGCGCTAATGCCGTGATCGAGGACATCAGCATCAGCCTTCATGCGGGCGAGGTACTTGGCATCGTCGGCGAGAGCGGCAGCGGCAAATCCACCCTGCTTAAGGCAATCGCACAGATCCGCGGACTCTCCACCGAGATTCACACAGGCACGGTCTCCTTTGAGACGAAAAACCTCGCTGTACTCTCCGAGGGAGAACGGCGCAGGCTGCGCGGTGAGGAGATTGCGATGGTGTTCCAGTACGCAGGTGCATCACTGAACCCTACGCGGCGGATTGGCACGCAGCTCGCAGAAACGATGCGTGCACACACCGATCTGTCGCGTGAGGAAATCGACGCGCGCGCGGCAGAGGTATTCGGCGGCATGGGCTTTGCCGATGCACACCGCATCCTCTCTGCTTATCCGTTCGAGCTGTCGGGCGGCATGGCACAGCGCGCCGCGATCGCACTCGCCGTCATCCTGCGCCCGCAGCTCCTCCTCGCCGATGAACCGACCTCGGCACTCGACGCGACGATCCAGCTGCAAGTCCTCGACGAGCTGCGTGCGCTCAAGGAGCGCACGGGTACTGCAATCCTCCTCATCACACACAACATCGGCGTCGTGCGGCACATTGCCGACCGCGTCGCCGTCATGTGCAAGGGGAAGATCGTCGAGCAGGGCAGCGTGGATGAGGTGCTAGGAAATCCGCAGCATCCCTATACGCAGGAACTTCTTGCGGCCGTACCGAAGATGTCCGCGACACATACGGACTGCGACCGCATGGAGCATATGCACGTCACCCAGGATTTCTCCGCAATCACGAAGGAAAAAAAAATAAGCGATGATGAGGACACACTCCTGCGCTTTGACAACGTCTCCATGCACTTTGACGATGCGGCGGGACGCGTCCAGGCAATCGACGGCATCTCCTTTTCCCTCGGGCGGCGCGAACTCCTTGGCATTGTCGGTGAAAGCGGCAGCGGCAAATCCACCGTTGCAAAACTCCTCACAGGACTGCATACGGCAACGGGGGGCAGCATCCTCCTCAACGGCAGGGACATCACGCACACAAGTGGAAAAGAGCGACGTGCTCTCTACACACGTATGCAGATGGTGTTTCAGGACGCGCCCGGCTCGTTCAACCCGCGCCGCAGTATCGGCGCGATGATCGGCGAGACCATCTGCCGTCTCTGCACCCCCGATGCGCGTACGACAGCGCAGCGCGTCGGCGAACTCCTTACCGAGGTGGGGCTTCCCTCCTCCTATGCCAATCGCTACCCGCACGAGATGAGCGGCGGCGAGTGCCAGCGGGCGGCAATTGCACGCGCTATGGCCGTCCATCCCGAAATCCTCGTCTGCGACGAGGCGACCTCGGCACTCGATGTGTCCGTACAGGCAAAGATCATCGCTCTGCTCCTGCATTTGCAACGAGAGCATGGCATGAGCCTTCTCTTCATCTCACACGATCTGCCGCTCGTCAGCTCCATCGCCGACCGCGTCCTCATCATGCAGAATGGACGCATCGTCGAGCAGGGCGAGACCAACCGCGTCCTCAGAGAACCAGGCGAGGACTACACGCGAAATCTCCTGCAGGCGGCACTGTAAACTCACGCAAAAACGGGACTTCCGTACGAAACAACATTTTGCTTCGTACAGAAGTCCCGTTTACTTATCTATGAATGGATATTCTTTTACACAGCAGCAGCTTCGGGCGCGTTTACCTCGATGCCGAACATCGCCATATCGTCCGCGACGTTCGTGATGCCGCCGATGCCGAAGGTCTCAACGAGTACCTTTGCGACGTTCGGAGAGAGGAACGCAGGGAGCGTGGGGCCGAGGTGAATGTTCTTCACGCCGAGGTGGAGCAGCGCGAGGAGGACGATGACCGCCTTCTGCTCATACCACGCGATGTTGTAGGCGATGGGGAGTTTGTTCACATCATCCAGACCGAATACCTCTTTGAGCTTCAGTGCGATCAGTGCGAGCGAGTAGGAGTCGTTGCACTGACCGGCGTCGAGGACGCGCGGGATACCGCCGATGTCGCCGAGATCCTTCTTGATGTACTTGTACTTCGCACAGCCCGCCGTGAGGATGACCGTGTCGTGCGGAAGCGCTTCCGCAAACTCACCGTAGTACTCACG
This sequence comes from Selenomonas sp. oral taxon 892 str. F0426, assembly GCF_000468035.1. Classification (GTDB taxonomy): domain Bacteria; phylum Bacillota; class Negativicutes; order Selenomonadales; family Selenomonadaceae; genus Centipeda. Next base: position 192,966 of record NZ_KI260539.1, on the reverse strand, counting down.
CGACTTCATGCGGCCGTCGCAGCCTGCCATGACAACGAACTTCTTGATCGCACCGCTCTTTACCGCCTCTACGACCTTGTCCGCCACGGCAAAGACCTGCTCGTGAGCAAACCCGCCGACAATCTCTCCCGTCTCGAGTTCCGTCGGAGGCGCACACTTCTTCGCGCACTCGATAACGGGCGTAAAGTCCTTCTCGCCATTCACAAGCGGAATGTGCGTGCAGCCCTCGACACCGACCGCTGCCGTCGTGAAGAGGCGATCCTTGTAGCTGTCCTTCGGCGGCACGACGCAGTTCGTCGTCATAAGGATTGCACCGTTGAACTTCTCGAACTCCTCTTTCTGGAGCCACCATGCATTGCCGTAGTTGCCTACGAGGTTGTCGTATTTCTTGAACGCAGGATAGTAGTGCGCGGGAATCATCTCACCGTGCGTATAGACATCAACGCCCGTACCCTTCGTCTGCTCCAAGAGTCGTTCGAGATCCTTGAGATCATGACCGGAGATGAGGATGCCAGGACGATTGCGGACACCAAGCTTCACCTTCGTGATCTCGGGGTGTCCGTAGGTGCCCGTATTCGCACCATCGAGGAGTGCCATGCCGTCGACGCCCCACTTCCCCGTCTCAAGCACAAGCGCCGTCAGCGCATTGCCGTCCAGCGTATCGTCGAGGAGCTGCGCGAGTGCACGCTGCATGAATGCGTCAATCTCCTCGTTCTCGTGCCCGAGCGCGTTCGCATGCTCAACGTAGGCAGAGAGTCCCTTCAGGCCGTAGGTCGTCAGCTCGCGCAGGCTGCGGACATCCTCGTTCTCCGTTGCGAGAATGCCGACCGTCTTCGCCTTTGCTGCAAAATCTGCGCGGGGCGCCGTCCAATGCGCGGCCTCCGGCAGATGCGATGCATCGGCAAGCTGGCTAAGGAGATCCGCCTTCAGCGCAAGACTCTCCTCGATCACATCCATGATCGCCTCGCGGTCGAAGTTCGCGTTCGTGATTGTAATGAAGAGGTTCATCGTCACGCGATGATTTACCTCGATCGCAACCTTCTTGCCCTCTGCGCGCAGTGCCGTCGTTACCGCGCCGAGCCCCTTCGTCACATAGACGAGCAGATCCTGCATCTCTGCGACATCCGGCTTCTTTCCGCAGACACCCTGCACCGTGCAGCCCTTGCCGCCGGCCGTCTCCTGACACTGATAGCAAAACATTTTAGCATCCATTGGAATCTCTCCTTATACGCAATACACATTTGATGCGTTAATTATAGCAAAGGGCAATCGCAATAGATGTAACATATGTTACCCGATGATAATCAATAAAAATTCTCATCAAAAAAATGCGGTACGAAGAAAGCACCTTCGTACCGCACCCCAATTCATCGATCCTGCGTGCGTGAGCACCCCTGTAACGGGAATCGTACCGCAGCAATTATCCGCGCGGGTCGTCCCCATCGCCTCGATCTCCCTCCTCACATGTGTATATGAAGCCTCCCCCTATTCATCCTCCAGAATCCCTGCTGCCTGCTCGACGGGCAGTGCCATCCTGTAGCGTGCAATAAATTTATCATAGCCCTCCACGCCATGCGGCTCCGGCGCGAGTGTTGTGCTCTCGTCCGCACGGAATACCTGCGCGTCGAGGAAATCCGGAAGCGGCATATTCTTCTCCTGCGCTGCGTAGCAAGCCAGGACCGCCATCCCCCATGCACCGCCTTCGCTCGCCGTATGCATCACAGTGATCGGCATGTTGAGCGCATTCGCCAAAACCCGCTGTGCGATGCGCGGTGTTTTGAAGAGCCCTCCGTGTGCGATCATGACCTCCGTTCGAATGCCCTCCTCTCGTACGAGAATATCCATTCCAATCTTGAGCGGAGCAAAGGCAGAATAGAGTTGTGCAAGCATGAAGTTTTCCAGGTTCATGCGGCTGTGCGGCGTCCGCATAAAGAGCGGGCGCCCGCGCTCCACCGCCGTGATATTTTCCCCCGAGAGGCAGTTGTAGTTCAGTAGACCTCCCGCATCCGGATCCGCCTGCAGCGTACTCTCAAAGAGCAGACGGTAGAGACGATCCGGCGGTACCTCCTGTCCGAGACACGCCGCAAAATTCCCAAATAGACCAACCCATGCATTGATATCTGACGAGCAGTTGTTCGTGTGCACCATGGCAACAGGCGCTCCTGCAGGGGTCGTCACAATGTCGATATTTCGATGAACACGGCGCAGCGGATCCTCAAGCACATTCATCGAGAACGCGGACGTCCCGACCGAGATGTTCCCCGTCCGTTTGCGCACGGCATTGGTACTCACCATACCAGTTCCGGCATCGCCTTCAGGCGGTGCCATGAGGCCCCCAGGAGCAAGCGTTCCGCTCCGATCGAGAAGGCGTGCGCCCTCTGTCGTAAGGAACCCTGCATGCTCTCCCGCACGCAGGACACGCGGCAGAATGTCTGCAATCGACCATGAATACGGCTTCACCTCATCCAATGCAGCAAATACGGCGAGCATATCTGCATCGTAGGCCCCCGTTTTCTCATCAATGGGGAACATTCCAGAGGCATCGCCGATGCCGAGCACCTTCTCCCCTGAGAGCCGCCAGTGCACATAGCCTGCAAGTGTGGTGAGAAAATCAATGTCCTGAACATGTTTCTCCCCGTTTAGGATTGCCTGATAGAGATGTGCAATGCTCCAGCGCTGCGGGATATTGAACCGCAATTTCTCCGTGAGGATGTCTGCTGCCTGACCCGTTGTGTTATTCCGCCAGGTACGAAACTCTGCCAACTGGGTGCCATTCCGATCAAACGGAAGATACCCATGCATCATGGCACTGATTCCTATAGCGCCAATCTTTTCGAGCGGCATATGATAACATCTCTGAACATCGTCGGCAAGGGCTGCATAGCAAGCCTGCACCCCTGTCCAGACATCTGCAAGTGCGTATGTCCACACCCCGTCTTTCAGAGCATTTTCCCACGTATAGCTCCCAGAGGCAATCGTCTCAAAATCCGCATTGATGAGCACTGCCTTGATACGTGTCGAGCCGAGCTCAATTCCGAGGACAGCTGTACCGCTCTCAATTGTCGCAGCATTCTGTTTGAAATCCATATCCGAAACCTCCTCATCGGTATGATCTCCGATGACATAATGCACGCGAAGATCGTTTTTTACATTCAGCTGTGATCTGTGGAGGAAGGCACATTCTTCTTTCCTTCCATTGCGTTTTTGGATGAGAGGCTGCTCTTTCCCCCGTGATGAATGGCCGCATAATACTGTACTGGCATTTTCTATCCGATTCCATAAGCTCTTCGCTTCTTCTCAAAAACTTCCTGTATATCCCAATATAACTCCTTCGGCCAGAGGTCAATTTCAAGCGGCATCGGAAGGGTTAGTGGATCCGCAAAGAGCAGCATGGCCAGCAGAATATATGCTCGTTTCTCCCTATCGGCAGAGTCGTGATATTGTGCCTGCAGGATGGACAAGATCTCATCCAGCCCCCATTGCAGATTTTTATCATGAATCTGAAGCGGTATAAGCGTAAGATAGTTGTCATACCATGACTGTTCACATATGTATGCGAATGTACCAGCTGGCTGATTTAACAGGTACGGAACGAAAAATTTCTTCTGCTCAAAGATCCATCGATCCACCTCCAGCAGATGTATCGGTTCGCGGTGTGTGCTTTCTGCATGATCTGTTTTCAGTCGATGGACAATGCGTGCAGCAGCCCCAACGTGCAGGCTGTGAAATTTGGCAACCGTATGTCGACGCTGCTCGGCGAGGGGATCTTCTCCACGGATTAAATGCAGCAAATACGTCTCAACCTGTTCCCATGTATCCGCAATATAGCTGCTCTCGACCATCCTTGTATAGTCATCTGTTAGGGCAGCATCCTGCGGGCAATAGATCATCGGTCGATCAAGAAGGAAGAAAAACATGTTGATTGAAGAAAAATCTGTCAGCAAAATATCCGTCGACGTAAGTGCCTCAAACAGCGTGTACTTCTCCTCATCAAGTTCAATGTCATGCTTGGCAAGAGATCTTTTATAGCGCAAGACCTCTTCCTCTGTCATCATTCCCTGCTGAATAAAATGGGAGAACATGAGCGGATGCGGTCGGATGCCGAATCTCAGAGTGTCACTTCCATAGCGTGCGGCAAACTCTACAAAATGATCCTTGTACGCAAAGAAATGACTTCCACCGATGAGAGCATCTGTCGTCCAACGAGGTGTCCATAGAATTCTGCACTGTTCAAGAGGCGCTCCGCCCGCATATGTCAGATAACGTTCATAGGCTGGATACCCCAGAACCTCGAAATGCTGCAATCCACCATGGACCGCACATGGATGCCCGGCATCCATCGCATTCTTCTCCTCTGCAGAGTCGCAGAATCCAAAACTCAGATAGGAAAAAAACGGAAATTCCTTACTCCAAGCATGAAGGAAGAACTGTGAACACGGTACCCCATAATCCAGATAGCATAGCTTTGCCGCCTGGGCCAGTTCTCGTGTACGACTTCCGCGCAGCGGACGAAGCTCCTCATAAGGCAGTGCGAGAAAGATATAATCCGGTGCAAGAGAACACAGATCCATGATGTTGGTAAAGTCATAGACATCCGCATAGCGATCGTGAAAGTACTTCCAATACTTCTCCTCATAACGCCCAGCAGGGTGTTTTTCCTGAGCATCCAGCCCTGTATAACTCGGCAGCAGCACGAGGAACACATCGACGTCGCCATCTTTCACAAACGCATCATAAATAGGCGCCTGTTTATCCCAAACAACTTCATTTTGGACGACAAAAACGACGCGCATCCGATGGTTTGCAGCCCGACGATTATGATGCTCCTGCATATAGTACGCGGCAAGCTGCAAATTTGAAAGTGAGTTTTCCTGCATAGTATCGCTCCAACAACGAAAGTCCCAGCAAAAGCGCCGAAAATTACCCTGCCCCCCAAAGTTAGACTTAGGAGAACTGACTTTTGGGGGTATTGTTATAGCAAAATTCCCCTATAAAATTCGGATCAAATGCAAGAATATCCTGCAATGTATCAAATTCATGGATCACACCATCTGGATAGCATTTCCGATAAAGTGCAAGCTCATCCAAATGTCGCATATAGAACTGCTCCCAGAGCAGATGTCGAACAGCCAGGTCTTGCTCGTATGCCCTCCCCAGCAGTATCCGAAACTTCTCGCTGAATGATCGTGAGAAATACACATGTCCCATCATATACCAGCCGCTTTGCCCGCCAATCTGCACTCCTATGATGCGCTCATCCGCATCTGTTGAGAGGTAATATTCTCCCGTCGGCTCCTCGCCATAAACCGCTGCATAGTATGAACGATAAACATAGGGTTCAAAGACATTCTCTGTGAAATAATTATCTGCCGAACAGATGTAGGTGTTATCGAGTATATCCAGCACACGATAGAGCGAGGATGTGTTGTTACAGCGATCGTAATCTGGGTTCTCAACGAGATGTATATGGGGATTCGATGCGAGATAGGCAAACTGCTCTTTTCGATACCCGACAACGAGAAATACCTCCTCAACCTTCGCTGCAAGGAGCTGTGCGATCTGCCGCTCAACAAGCACCTCACCGCGTATCCACAGCAGCCCCTTTGGGGTTTTATCCGTAATCGGTGCAAGTCGACTGCCGTATCCTGCCGCCATCAGCACAGCATTTTTCACACGATAGGGTTCAAGCACCTCTTGCGTAAAGGCCTGCTCATCTCTGCTCCCCGTTTGTCGCCTGGCACAAAGGCCTATGAAGTCTTCATGCGTCATGATGCCATACTCCCTTCCTGAGGATAGAGAGAAACGAGAAGAACACCGACGAATACAAGCGCACACCCCAGTAAGATCTGCCCGGACACCTCGGAGCCCCCCATCCCCCATTGCAGGACAACACCCCAGATGATATAGGTCGCATTCGTCGCCATCCCACGTGCACAGCCGATCGCACGATTCACTGCGTACCAGAGGAAATAGGAGATCCCGGCAATGACCCCCGCAATCATGAGTGTGCCCAGCGCGGCAGGTACGGCAAAAAGGGCATGAATGGCTCCACCGCCGGAGAAAAACGCGACCGTCATAAGGAGCAAGACTGTCCCTGAGATGCTCTCACGCAGTGTGATCGCCAGATCGGGTTCGATGTTGGACATTCCATGCACGGCCAGCACAATCTCACTGCCCCAGCAAAGTGCCGCAATGAATGCACATATCATCCCCGGCAAGATCAGAGGTGCTGCAGTCTCGAGTGTCGTAAATCCCGTAATGATTGCCCCTGCAACAGCGAGGGCAATACCACATGCCATACGCACATTGATCTGCTGATGCAGAAAAAACCGTGCCAAAACACACCCAATAACGGGATAGAGCGCTGAGAGCGCAAGCGCATAGGTAGGCCCTGCCCAGAGGATGCCGAGACAATAGGATAGCTGTCCAAGCGGGCCGCCCAACAGTGCGGCCAAGCACAAAAACGCCCCCGATCTGTTGAGCAGTGTATGAACAGACCGCAGAACACCGCGCAAACCATTGACAAAAAGCAAAAATATGGCAGCACTCATATCATTGACTGCTGTACAAGCAAGCGGGAAAATAATGCCTGCAGAAAGGCTGTCCGTGATGGCACCGCGTGCCCCCACATCGTACAGATAGTTATTGCAGCCCCAAAGAAAGCCACTCAGAACGCCCAGCATCAGCCACAGAGAGTAGCGTCTCATCCTATGCCTCCCAGCAGCGTCTGCACCTTTGCCGGATATGTCTTTGCAAAGCGAAACTGATTGTCTGCATACAAACCAAATGTGACACCAAAGGAACTCTTATAGGCGCACCAGCAGCTCCATAGAAGACCACCCACCGCCATATAAGCATAGACCCTTACCTTGATTGCCCGATCGAATCCTTCTGGAAAATATTCTGCAATCAGGCGCTCCGTTTCCTCCTCGGTATAGTTTGCATAGAGGGCAAACATAGCTACGTCAATCAGCGGATCACAGCGCCCCGCATATTCCCAGTCAATGAGATAGGGCGACTCACGCCCTTCAACAAATAGAAAATTATCAGCGACAGAGTCAATATGACACAGCGTTTGACTGCTTTCCAAAAAAGGAGAAACAAATGTCTGCAGACCAAAGACGGCACGTCGCACCTCTCGATATTCAGGAGGGAGATTTGTCCTTCCCTGAAGCATATTTTCATAATGACATACAGCATCAAATGGATTAAATATTTTCTCCGCCGTCAGTCTGCGTTCATGAAAGGATCGCAAGGCCCTCATGCAGCGCCCCACCTCATCCATATTGTGGGGGTCACAGACATGCGCCCCCTCATAGTAACATGAGATTTTATATCCGGGATCGGTGCTGAGTACAACGACACGCTCTGTAATATCAATGGCACTGAGCATCTCATAGACAGCCTTCTCATGCGCACGATCAATAAGCAATTCTGTTCCCTTGCCATTGCATCGAAAAATATACCTCTGCCCATGTACAGTAAACAGGAAAGAATCGTTCGTCATTCCTTCCTTGAGGGGAAAAAGAGGCGTATCTGCTGCAGCTTCCCCAAAGTGATGCTGAATGATACGACGAATAAAGGCTTCCTCATGGAGTGGAGGAACCAAATCACACTTCTTGTCCTGCACCATTGCAGCTCCTACTCCTTTTATATAAGACCAACGGCTCTGCGCTGCTGGTCAAAGACCTCCCATATGTCCTGATACAGCCCCTTCGGCCAAAGATCAACTGCGAGCGGAAGGGGTAATGTCAACGGGTCAGCAAAGAGGAGCATCGCCAGGGTAAGGCATGCACGGCGCTCATCAGTCTCAGCAGAGATATACATCTCCTGCAGTTTTGCAAGGAGCTGCTGCTCTCCCCAGATGAGATTTTCGCTCTGAACATGCACCGAAAGAAGTGCCAAATACCCCTCATACCATTCTTGTTCACAAAAACGCGCAAGCAGGTCCGTCCTTCGTCCCGCCAAAAGGGAAACGAGGCCTTTCTTTTGATCGAATATCCATCGATCCAATTCTGGCATGTGTACGGCCTCGGGATTCCGGCTGTCTGCATAATCCTTTTTAAGTCGATTGGCAATACGTCTTGCAGCCCCACGATGTTTCTCACAAAACGCTGCAACAATTTCCCGCCGACGGTGCGCCGCAGGATCCTCGCCGCGCAGCAGGCGCTCCAAATGGAATGACGCCTCTTCCCAGTTCTGGGCGACATAGCTGCCCTCCAGCATCTGCTTATAATCATCCGTCAGCTCGCTGTCATTCGGGCAATAGACAAGCGGTCGATTGAGCAGAAAAAACGGCATATTGAGCGACGAAAAGTCCGTAAGCAGAATATCTGCCAAACCGAGCGCTTCAAAAGCGTCATATCGCCCCTCATCCAGCTCGACACCACACGCTGCCAACTGCTCTTTATAGTCTGCAACCTCCTGCTCCGTCATCTGTCCCTTTTGAACAAAATGATCGAACATGAGCGGATGCGGGCGGATCGCAAATTGTATTCCTGCGCCGCCATATTTACCCGCAAAGGCAAGAAAGTCATCCTTATAGTCAAAGAAATGGCTTCCTCCAATTCTCTTCTCCGTATTCCAACGAGGGGTCCATAAAACTCTTCGTATTACGCGCCTCTCATTTTGTGCTTCCAAATACGATTCAAATCCGGGATAGCCGAGATCCTCGAAGTGCTGCACGCCTGCCGCTGCCGTCACAGGATAGACAATCTCCATCGCGGCTTTTTCCTCGGCAGAGTCGCAAAAGTGAAATGTCATATGAGAAAAGAAGTCTGACAAACCCGCTTCAATTTGAATAAAGGATTTTGTTCCTTGTGTTCCATATGCGATGTAGCAAAGTTTTGCGATCTTGGCAAGCTCTGCTGTATGGGTTCCGCGGAGCGGACGAAGCCCTTCGTACGGGAGCGCCATAAAGATATAATCGGGCTGAAAGATACGTAGGTCGAGTACATTGGTAAAATCATAGACATTCGCGTAGTGATCATGAAAGAAATGCCAGTATTCCTCTTCGTATGTTCCCACGGGCTTCTCCGCTTCATTATCTGTGGAGCTGTAACTTGGGAGAAGCACAATGATTGTTTCCACTGTCTCATCTTCCGCGAGCACATCATATACGGGAGCCTGTTTGTCCCAAATAAGCACATTCTGCACAAGGAAAACCACCCGCATTCTTCCCTCAGGATGCGGGCGATTGTGATGTTCTGCAAGGTTGTATGCCGCTATAAAAGGGTTAAAATACGCGTGATCCTTCATAATGACTACACCTTTTCCGTTCCTGTCAATCGCTGTTCCAGCCTCTTGCGTACGCGCACCCAGTCGTCTTTGGCGCGCATGTACTCCACCTGTTTCATGCCGTTGACAACCAGCTCATTTGGAAAGCGTACGGATTCCTCATTTCGATAGAAACCATATTTCTCATGATACCGGATGGAGGCAGTATTCTCGATCACGATATGCGCATAGCACATCTCCAGCTCCAATGCATTGTACATATAGTCCGCAAAAAGCATGCTGGCCTCTGCAAAGAGCGCGCTTCCACGATAGCGGCGGTCACCGACAAGCAGTCGCCCCGTAATGGAGATGCGCTGTACAGGATCGTGATCCGTCCACCCCATCGTAGCAAAGGGCGTGTTTGTGTCCCGTTCTACAACAAGAAGAAGGCCCTGCGTTGGATCGGCAAGATAGTGCTCATACCACGCACGCTGTTTTTCCATCGTGAGGTGAAAGGGTTGGTTCAGATAACGATTGTTCTCAGGATCGTTGCGCCAGTCGATGATATAGCGAAAATGCTTCTCCTCCACTTCCTCTAGCCTTATCGCAGTCCCTTCGATATGAATTCCCTGCATCATGGTCTCCCTCAGTCATCCTCATCGTATGGTGTCTCACTCAATCAATTTTTTGAGCTCATTCGGATCGACATCTTGCAAATAAGAGCCTGTATGCACGATCTTCTCTACCTCAGCATAGTAGGCACGTAAAGTTTTCGTATAGGGAGAATTCTCATCCTCCCGCTGCTCCATATGCCAACGATAAAGATCTGCAAATTCTGCGTGTCTCTCTGCAATAATTGTCAGTGTCGCATGATTGTCAGCCACCAACCGGGCTCTCCACTCTATCGAACGCCCATTGGATATACCGCTGTCAGATTCATACCATACGAAGTTTTGATTCCAAAACCCGAGGAGAATATCGTCAGAAACCATAACAACATAAGCTGAATCCTCTGCATATACAACCCGTCCAAGAATCAGCGCAGTATAGGAGGCCATGAGTGTGCGCTCGCCCATGAACGAGGCACCGACAGCATAGTCCTGACACAGGAGATATGCCTCTTTGGCTGCTGAAGCATCTCTCTCCAGATAGGGGCGCAGCTGATATGGCTGCATTCCATTGTATATGTGGAACTGTTCTCCATCTCTGCTGTAGTAGCAGCTCCGTCCAAAAGCAATGTGGTATCCCTCACTCTTCATGAAGTGAACGATTCCTGCGAGCGCTGTATCGCTATACAGATAGTCCCCTGGTGAGATGGGCTTTACATACGTGCCGCGGGCAACCGTGTATGCGTTCATCACATTGCGAACCGTTCCCTGATTCTTCGCACTACGCACGATGCAATAGTCCTGAACATGGTGCGCGTCCATCCATTGCTCGATCTCCTCCTGACGGAAGTCCGGCGTGCCATCGTCTGCAATAACGATCTCATAGGAACATCCACGCTGGCGAATAATGGAGGTCAGCGTGGTGAAGAGCTTTTCATAATTTGGACGATAAGTGAGAACGCAAAGAGAGACATCATAATGCTGCTCGTCACCTGGATAGGCATTGACCGTCTCGATGACGTAAGCGATCTCATCCTCTCGCATCCCATTGAATATCGGCAGGCTCAGCACCTCATTCGCATACTGCTCCGCCAGGGGACAGCTGCCGCGCTTATGTCCAAGGTCTGTGTAGCACTCTGCGAGATGCGGAGGAATTGGATAGTGAATGACGGTCTCGATGCCATGTTCTGAAAGGTATGCCTTAAAATGGTCGCGGGCAGGCGTCCGAACGACGAACTGATGGTAAACGTGCTCTGCCCCTTCTCTGGTTTCCGGCAGGATGACATACGGGTTCCGTATCCCCGCAAGATACTGTTCCGCAATCCGCTTACGCTCCTCAATCAAGGCCGGCAGATGTCTAAGCTTCACACGCAGCAATGCCGACTGTATCTCATCGAGACGGGAGTTCACACCGCATAGCTCGTTGTGATATTTCTCCTTGCTCCCGTAGTTGCGGAGCATACGAATGTTCTCAGCGAGCGCTGCGTCATCTGTCACGATTGCTCCCGCATCGCCGAATGCTCCGAGGTTTTTCGTCGGATAGAAGCTAAAGCAGCCAATATGTCCGAATCTCCCTGTCATGGTGTCGCTGAAATGCGCACCATGTGACTGGGCACAGTCCTCGATCACAGCGAGTTGGTGACGCTCTGCAATCTCCATGACCGCCGCCATATTGACCGCCTGCCCGTAGAGATGGACAGGCAGGATGGCACGTGTACGCGGTGTAATTGCCGCTTCAAGCAGCGCAGTGTCCAGGTTATAGTATGCATCCGGCTCAACAAAGATGGGCGTTGCGTGATTTTCCGTGACGGCAAGTACCGTCGCGATATAGGTGTTTGCAGGAACAATGACCTCATCCCCCACGCCAATCCCAAGTGCACGAACGGAAAGGATAAGCGCATCGAGACCAGAGTTTAGCCCGACCGCATATCTTGCCCCCATATATGCGGCAAATTCCTGCTCAAACGCCTCGAGTTCCGGTCCCAAAATGTACCAGCCGGAACGCAGTACACGCAGAGCCGTCTCCTCATACTCTGCAGCATGAAGGTCATACTGGCGGCCAAGCACAGCAAGATCAATCTTCATGAGACTGCTCCTCTCCATGCACCATCTTCAGGAATTCATCGTAATCACGGATGTAATCCGCCTCATCATAGACCTCAGATGCCAGCACCATCAGGACGGCATCCGGGGAAAAGTCATACATCTCCCGCCACATTGCATTTGATATATAAAGACCCTCATAGGGTTTTTCGAGCGGAACAACCTTCTTTTCCCGCCCATTATCGAGACGTATTTTGCACGTTCCATGGATGCAGATCAAGATCTGCTCGAGCTTCCTATGTGCATGATGTCCGCGTACAACGCCCGGTATGGTATCATACATATAGTAGACACGCTTGATGCGAAACGGAATATCATTGAACTCCTCGAGTGCGACGAGCATCCCGCGGTCGTCTCCATGCGGCTGAAACATATATTTTATGATCTGCATAAAACACCTCGAACAATCAAAACCTCGGAAAACGATCCCGCAGCAGAGGTAAAAGGAACAGTGCAATCACAGAGTTCACGGCCCCCTCCATCAAAAGGCCCGGAGAGGAAGTGAGTGCAGCGGCAAAACTCGCGTAGAGAATCCCTCCTGCAATGGTATACCCCGCCGCCATCCAAAGGCTCGAGAGAAGGAGCGCAGAGATGACCCTGGGCCGGGGTGCAAGCTCGCGCCCCCGTCGTCCAATGTGATAGACGATCTCGGCCATCACAAATTTGATGATAAGCGTCGGCACGATCCAAAGGGCAAAGCCCCCCAGAAGGTCGGCGAGCGCTGAGCCGATACAGGAGGCAAAGAGCACTGTGCGGCGCGGCACAAGAAGAGCAAGCAAAAAGATCACTGCATCTCCCAGATGGGCATAGCCGAGCGGGATTGGGATATGCGGCAGATACGTCGCCACAAAGACAAGCGCTGTCATGAGTGCGGTAAAGACGAGTTCCTGTGTTGTAAACGAATTTCTCCCTCTGTGTTGATATTCCATGGTCGTCTCCAAATCCATTCCTAATGTCCTTCTATACCATATCACACGCCGTACCAAAATTCAATGATTCTCAAACCAAAACGACCTCCCTCACGCCGGTAAGACGCTTGGGAGGTCGCTGTCTGTTGAGTTACGACAGGATGCGCACGAGATAGGTCAGCGAGTCCGACCAAAGCAGCACGCCGAGAAGGACGAGCACGATTCCAGCGGCCTGCTGAATGCGCGGCAGATACTGATAGAATGTGCGCAGCTTCATGATATGTCTCCGCCAGATGACAGCGAGCAGAAAGAACGGTACGGCAAATCCAAGACTATAGACAAGGAGGAGCAGTGCACCCGCGCCGACGGTCGCCGTATCACCCGCATAGAGAAGAATCGTTGCGAGCATCGGCCCGGTACACGGTGTCCAGCCGAGCGTAAAGCCGCAGCCAAGGAGGAACGCGCCTCCAACACCGCCAAAGCCCTGCCGTTGGAATGGACGATACTCACGCAGGAGCAGCGGTATCTTGATCCACCCCGTCATGAAGAGTCCCATGACGATGATGAGAACAGCCGCCCCCTGCCGCAGAAGTTCCTGATAGGAGAAAAGCCATGATCCGATGAACGATGCCGTCGCTCCGAGCAAAACGAAGATGAGCGTAAATCCTGCGAGAAATGCAGTCGTATTCGCATAGAGGCGCTGGGTCTCCCGCCCATCCTGCTGACTGTTCTTTGCAAGAATCAGCGAAAACGTTGGCAGGAGCGGCAAGACGCAGGGCGAAATGAATGAAAGAAAGCCCGCGAGGAATGCACCGCCAAGAAGGGTTAGTTCCATATGGAACGGCCTCCCCTCCAGATGCTCTTAGAGTTTGCTGACGACATCTTCGAGTTCCTCTTTCGTCACACCGCCCGTCTTGCGGTAGACGACCTTTCCTTCTTTATCCGCAACAACGGTTGTCGGGATCGCGCGCACACCGTAGAGGGTAGCTGCCGTCCCCTTTGCATCAAGTACGACGGGCAGATCTGCCTTTCGCTCTGTCATGAATTTCTGTACGGCCGCGGCATCCTCCTGCAGGTTCACGGCATAGAAATCGACCGTGTCCTTGTGCGCCGCATGGAAGGCCGCGAGGTCGGGGATCTCCGCTTGGCAGGGCGGACACCACGTCGCCCAGAAGTTGATGATGTAGGGTTTCCCTTTCGCCTCGATGGCGACATCCTTGCCTGCGAGATCCTTGAGTGCAAACGTCGGCGCCGCCTCCCCGCGAAGGCCGCTCCCCTTGCCCTGCTCTTGTGCAGACTGTGCGCTCGCAGTCCCCCCCGTATCAGCCTTCTCATTGCCGCCGCAGCCAGCAATCATGGAGACTGCGAAGGCCGCCGCAAAAAGTGCCGTATATGTCTTTTTCATATTGTTTCCTTTCTGATCACTATAGATCCAAATTACCAAGTTCGTACTGTGTCACCGCAAGTGCTGTAATGGCTGCAGTCTCTGCACGCAGAATACGCCGGCCAAGCGACACGGGCTGTCCGCCCATCGCACGGATGCGCTCTGCCTCGGCGGGAGAAAAGCCCCCCTCTGCCCCAACGATGAGCACGATACGCCGTGCCTGAAGCGTGCGCAAAACCATGCGCATACTCTGTTTCTCCTCTGCTTCATAGCAAAAAAGGATTGCCGTCCCGGAGGCATTGAAAAGCTCTGTGTCCTGCAAAAGAGATGGAAGCGGAGCAATGTCCTCCACCCGCATCAGCGCATTACGGCCGCACTGCTTTGCGGCCTCATCTGCGATCTTTTGCCAGCGCGCCGTTTTGGCTGCGGCCTTCTTTGCATCATAGCGCACGACAACATTTTCCGTCTCTATGGGGCAAACGGCCGCCGCGCCAAGCTCCACGGCCTTTTGAACGACAAGCTCCATCTTCTCGCCCTTGAGAAGTGCCTGCACAAGGAAGACTTCGGCTGCCCCCTCTCCCTCCTTTGGGAGTTCCTCTGCAAGACAGAGACGGACGACATCATGAACGACCTCACGTACCTGCATGCGGGCGATACGCCCGTCAGCCGCCGCAATAACAACCTCGTCGCCGATGCGTGCACGCATGACACGCGTGAGATGATGTGCATCGCCGCCTGTGATCTCGATTTCCTCCGCGAGCTCCCCCGGATAGAATAGGCGCCGCATCAGTCTGCCAGATCCGCGCTGCGCCGTATAATCATCGCAGCCCATTCCTTTTCGCGTGTGATGTCCAGCACGACAAATCCATGCTCTGCAGCAGCACGCTCAACATCAACAATGCGATCGTCGATAATCCCTGAGGCGAGAAGGGTCCCGCCCGGCGCGAGATGACGATCGAGCTGTCCAAAGAGTCGAATGATGATGTCTGCAATGATGTTCGCAATGATGATTTGGGCAGGAGGCATTCCCGTGCACGCAGTGAGGAGATCGCTCTGGAGTACACGCACATTTGAGACAGCGTTCTGCCGGATATTCTCCTCTGCGACGGCGACGGCGACGGGATCGTAGTCCATCGCAACAACGTCGTCGGCACCTAGCTTGGACGCAGCGATGGAGAGGATGCCCGAGCCGCACCCCACATCGTAGACACGCAGCGATGGAGATACAATGCGTTCGAGCCAGCGCAGGCACATCGCTGTCGTCGCATGCGCCCCCGTGCCAAATGCCGCACCGGGATCGAGGTCGATGACGATCTCATCCGCTGCCGGGCTATACTCCTCCCACGTAGGACGCACGACAATGTGCTCCCCGATCTTCTCTGTGTGAATGTAGGCCTTCCACGTCTCTGCCCAGTCCTCATCTGCGACGAACGTATGCGAGATTGCTGCTGCCCCAATGGCAGCAGCACGGCGCAGATTCTCGACGCGTTCGGCAAGTGTCAGCAGGCTCCCCTCCAAGCGTTCATCTTCGGGCAGGTAGGCACGTACCGTCACGGTATCCGTATCCTCTGCTCGCGGAAGATCCGTATAGTCCCAGAGACCCGCGTCAATGTACTCGTTCACGAGGGACGGATCGTCAATCTCCGTCCCGGCAGCCCCAAGCTCCATCAGAATATTGCCAATGAGATCTGCTCCTTCGTGCGTCGTCACCACGCTCACCCGTGCCCAGCGCATTCCATCGCCCCCATGATTTCATTCAAGTGCCCCATACCTACTGAGATGCAGTATACAGGAAAAAGATTGGAAAAGCGATAGATTTTTCACTGCCGTCGCTTGATAATAGGATAAAAAAAGCTGCCGCACATGTGTACAGCAGCTTCGTTCAGCTGAACCAGCGGTTCTTCCTCAGAGATCTGCCTGCCAAAGACCGTGCAGATTGCAGTACTCGAGGACCTTCACGGGCGTATCGCCGTCTGCAAGACGGAACGTGAACTCAGGCGCGTCCGCCGCCGTGAGATTGGCGCGCTGTACACCCTTCTTTGTCACGAGGACGATGCACTCAATGAGATGCTCCTCCGTCATCGGATGGGCAACAGAGCCGACCTTCACATGCACCTCATTCTTTTCCTTATCATAGGTCGCAACAGGGACATGCTTCTCCTGCGCTGCATCGACTGTGTTTGGCTTGAGTACTTTGAGCGCCTGCCCGTCAAGCGCGAGATTCAATTCCTCATCACCATAAGACTCAATGATGTGCTTCTTGTCTGCAACATAAAAAACTGACATAGGTAACCCTCCTATTGTGGAAGCCGCAGCTTCCTATCCGTAAATACACAGCAAAGTAAAGTATGCGAAACACCGTCAAGCACATACACTTGATCTGTGTTTCAAAATGTGGAGTGTGATCAGCACAATAGATATCGTCTATTCCGCCTTTCACAAATAATAATTCTCCATAAAATAAGATTATCCTTCTTTTCTCTCAAAAATTTTCGAGAAAAATTATTTTTTTTCTGCCGCATTTGTGTCAATGAACTCCTGCACAAGATAGCGCGGCCTATGTTTGACCTCGAGGTAGATCTTCGCGACATACTCCCCGATCACACCGATGGAAAGGAGAATCAAACCTCCGAGAAACCAAAGGGAGACGACAAGACTTGTCCAGCCAACAATGGTCTCACCAATGAAGTGCCGCACGATCGACCACACGAGCATCAGTCCGCTGATAAAGGAAATGCACATTCCCATCTGTGAGATGAGGCGTATGGGGCGTGCGGAGAGCGAGGTCACTCCCTCCCAGGCAAACGAAGCCATCCGTCTCCATGGGTACTTCGAGTCACCGGCGAGACGCTGCTTCCGTGTATAGTAGACGACATCATGCGTGAGGCCGATCATGGGCACGATTCCGCGCAGGAACAGGTTGACCTCGGGATACTCTGCAAGCGCCATGAGCGCCCGCCGATCCATCAAACGGAAATCAGCATGGTTGAACACGATATCCGCGCCAAGTGCGCGCATCGCCCGGTAGAACGTCTCCGCCGTAAAGCGCTTGAGGAAGGTATCCGTCGCGCGGTTCTCGCGCACACCATAGACGATATTCGCCCCCGCCACATACTTTTCCAGCATCGCATCGACCGCATTGATGTCATCCTGCAGATCTGCATCGAGGCTGATCGTCACATCCGCATGGGGGAGCACCGTCATAAGCCCTGCGAGCAGTGCATTCTGATGTCCCTCGTTGTGCGCGAGGTTGATCCCGGAAAAAAGGGCGCTCCGCCCTGTACAGTGCACGATTAGCTCCCATGTCCGGTCACGGCTGCCGTCATTGACAAAGGCAATCCGACTGCGTTCATCCACCACGCTGGAGGCGATCAGAGCCTCTAGTTTTTCCTGCAGTTTATCCGCCGTATCATCCAGCACTTCCTGCTCGTTATAGCAAGGAACGACAAAATAGAGAACGGGTGGGGTCATTCTTTATCATCCTTATAGATGCAGAGGCCATCGCGCTCCTCGACGAGCTGCCAGTTCTCTGCGCCAAGATCCTTCATCATCTTTTTGTGCATGAATGCACGCATGATGATGTATTTCGGACGCGCATCTTCGCGCAGGGCTGCAAGGGACTCCGCACGGTTCGTGTCTGCCTCAATGCCGGGAATATCCGTATAGAGCATAACGCCGGGACGCAGCTGCTTGTCGATATAGAGCGCCCGCCCCTCCGCCTCTGCTGCAGCATGGTATGTGGATGCATACTGAAGTGCAATCTGCTTGACGCTGAAACTCCCCTCGACGGCAGGCATCATAAAACCGAAGGCAATCACCATCGTCATGACACCGGCACCGACATGCAGCCATGCAGCCATGATGAGGTTGTGCGATGCCGTAATGCTGTATACAATCGCCGCCCCAAAGACGAGGGTGATCGCACCGAGCCAGAGACCACCCTCAGCGAGGCCCGCGAGACTGTCCCCGCTCATCAGCCATCCAAGACCGAGCAGGAGGAACATGAGCGCACTGCCGCCCGCCCATGCAAAATGCGTCTGACGCCAGTCATCCAACATACGTGCAAGGTTCCACCCAATGATGGTCGAAAGCGCAGGCGTCAGAAGGAGCATGTAGGAAACCTGTTTCGTCTGTGCGATCGAGAAGAACACGAGAACGAAAATCCACCATGTCTGGAAAAAAGCCAGCAGCTGTGCCTCCTCACCAAAACTCCTGCGAAAGGCATTCTTGACTGACTGGATGAGAAGCCCCGTCCAAGGAAAGAATCCGAGGATGAGAACGGGCAGATAGAACCACCAATGCGCACGTACGGGATGCAGCGGTGCCGTAAAGCGGCTGATATTATGAAAGCCGATGAATTCGTAGATAAACGCCATGCCGTGTACCTCATACATATAGAGGTACCAGGGCAGTCCAACGGCAACAACGAGAAGCAATCCACGCACAATATGCATACGAAAGAGCTGCTCGAGCTGACGCGTCGCAAGCAGATAAAAGAAAACGATGCCACCCGGGAAAACGACACCGATGGGGCCCTTCGTCATCACTGCCAAGCCGCAAGCTAGGTACATCAGCCAATACTGCCGATGGATGAAGGAGAAGAGCGCCGCCGTCATGAAGAACAGCAGTGTTGAATCCGTCACAGATGCCTTGCCCATATACATGAGGATGATGCTTGTCCCCATGACGATCCCCGACCAAAATCCCGTGCGTGCACCGAAAAGACGTGCGGAGGCGAGTGCCGTCATGAGAATGGAGCCAATCGCCATGAGAGAAGCTGGAAGACGTGCTGCAAGCTCGCTGAATCCCCCAAAGATTTTGAGGGACAAGACGACAAGCCAGTAGAATATCGGCGGTTTATCGTACCAGAACTCATTATAAATGCGCGGCGACAAATAGTCACCAAATCGAATCATTTCCTTAGCTGTCTCGGCATAAACCGGCTCATCCGGGTCAAGCAGTGCCGTTCCGCCGATGCCAAAGAGAATCTGGAAGGAAATGATAACGAGCAGCACAAGATAAACCGGCCACGCAAGATTTTTTTCGTCATTCATGCAGATACGCACCTCACATGTATGAAATCCATGCTAAATCAGATGTTCCGCGCAATCAATGTCCGTGATGAGCACATTGATGAACCCGCCGCGGATGGCGCCGAGAACCGCGTCCTTCTTCGCCCGTCCACCCGCAACACCGACGCGCCGCACGATCTTCTTCAGCGTATCAAGGGAGATGCCGGCCACGCGCTCGTTGAATTCCTGGAACGGACTTGTATCTCCATTGGCATCGAAGTATCGAAGCGCAATATCGCCAACTGCGCCGCGTGCCGCAAACTCCTCGAGGATCGTGTGGTCGACATAGCCCGTCTGCAGAATTGTCGAGTGCTCCGTCGAGGGGATCCCAATCCCCATCAGGACGAGGTCGAGACGTGTGTAGAGACGAATCACATTGCGGATCGTCTTCTCCTCTAGGAAGCCCTCGAGCACCTCACGGCGTGAAAATACCGCGGGGGAAAAGAACTGGACACAGTCTCCGACAAAGCGATCGGCAAATTCCTGCGCGAGGTAGTTGGAGTGAATGTCGAGACGACTCTCTGCTACACCGCCAACGAGCGGCACAAAGGTCGCCTTGATCGGATTTCGGATAAAATAATCCGAGCGCACGACATTTTGAATTGCCAATCCCATCGTAATGCCGACGAGGTAGCCGTCCATCAGTACCCGCGACAAATACTCAAGCGTCGCACTGCCGATCTCTGAATTGATCGGGTACTGCCCGCCCGATATGGGACTGGACGGAACGATGATAACCTCCTGCAGATTGTATTTCTTCTCCAGCTCACGCTCCATCTTCCCATATGCGATGTTGTCAGGATTCTGGATCTCGATACGGACAATGCCGCGCTCCTTACCTATCGTAAGCATGCGCGAAACCGTCGGACGCGAGATGCCCAGCACCTCACAGATCTCCTTCTGCCCCAGACCATCTTGATAATAGAGACTGCAGCATTTGAAAATGAGGCGCACATCATCAACAATTTTCTTCATTGTGAACTCCCTCGCAGCGATCCGTCACTGTTGGAACTCTATGCGGAACACATTCTGTCTTTTGCAGCTGATATTGACATATTTTCTATCATATTGCCAAAAAAGGGAGCTGCCGCTGCTGCGGCAGCTCCCTAGCCGCCATCAATGCACTTCGATGGTGGCACCCATTCTGACATCGTCCTTCGTAAGCGCCACATCACCCTGGAGCATGATGCAGCCGGGACGCTCCGGTGTCTCGCCCCCCTTAAAGGAGAGGGTACAGTGTCCAAGCTCCCGCAGTGTGTGCAGAGCCTCCTCACCAATCGCCGTGATCGTAAACGCCTTGTCGCAGATGATCATCGTATCACCGACAGCCGGATCTGCGTTGTAGTTTGCAGGCGTATGAAGCACGGAGAACTCGGCCAGTTCGGCCGGCGCATTGTTGTTGAATATGATGATAAAGTTCGCATTCGGATCATCAAGGAAGAGCAGAGACTCCTCTCCCCAACTCGTAATCTCACAATAGTATTTCATACTGCACCCTCCTGTCTCATAAAAAAGCCCTGGTCCTGGATGGGTCTGTGTGAGGCACTTCCTTATGCCTGGTTCGCCTCACGGCGCTTCATATAGAGATAGATCTTCTCCGTGACAATGCCGCGAATGAGGATGACGACGATGCCGACGAGGAAATAGCGGACGGCGAGATCCCCGAGCGGCAGCCCAAGCGTTGTAATACCGGCTGCGATGCCCATATAGACGAAGAGCTCACCGCCGTTCGCATGCGGGAAGAGCCCCGTCACGGGATGTACAAAGCTGACCGCCGCGTCATAGTACGCAGGCTTGTACTTTTGATCGACGAAGTTGCCGAACGTGTAGCACATGGGGTTGCCGAGAAAGAGCACGGCAAGAACGGGAAGCACAGTATAGCGTGTGACAATGTTCTGCGTTGCCCGCTGCGCTACACCATTCACGCGATCCTCACCAATGAGCTTGATCATCGAGTTGACCGCTGTCATCATGATGACGAGCAGAGGGATAATCCCCGTGACCCAAGATACAAAGATCGCTGCGCCCGCACGAAAAAGATCCATAAAGCCGTTTGCTGCTGTTGCTATCAGTTCCATAATACTATATCCCTCCCAATTAGTAAAGGCCAATGCTTGCCGCGTAGGCGATCAGAACCGCCAAAGGGCCTGTAATCATGCGTGAATAGAGAACGGCAGGTACGCCGAGCTCAATCGTCTCAGGATCCGCCTCGCCAAGACTGAGGCCGACTGGGACGAAGTCCGCACCAACCTGCGCATTGATCGCAAAGAGTGCGGGCAGTGCATACTGCGGAGGGATATTGCCCATGCCGATCTGTGCGCCGAGGAGCGTTCCCACCACCTGCGCAATGACCGCGCCGGGACCAAGCACAGGAGAGATAAATGGAATCGCACACACGAGGGAGATGACGAGCATGCCAGGCAAGGTGCTCGCGAGCGGCGAGATCGTGGTCGCAATGACATTGCCAAGTCCGGAGATGGAGATAATGCCGAGGATCATGGAGACGAATGCCATGAACGGCAGGATGCTCTTGATCGTGATATCGATAGTCTCACGGCCTGCGGCATAAAACTTATTGACAACACCGCCGATGGCAATGCCGAGACGCGTGACGAAATTCTTTTTCTTCCCAGCCTGCATCTCTGCGATCTCTGCCTTTGCCTGCTCCTTGCTCTTCGGGGTATGCACAGGTGTCGCTGCTGCCATGCTCTCACTCGCATCCGCCAGTGAAAGACAGGAGAAGTCGACCGCTGAGACATAGAGTTCCTTTGTAATGAACTGAGCGAGGGGGCCTGTCTTTCCGACCGGCAGCACGTTTGCAGTCAGAATGCCCTTTTTCGGATAAACCCCGCAGCGCGCCGTTCCGCCGCAGTCCACAACAGCAAGCAGGATCTCCTCATCCGGCACCCCTGTCGAGAACCCATCCACGGGTGTACAGCCCGTCATCTCAGCGATTTTTGCCGCAAGCGGGTGAATGCCGCCGCCCGTCACACTGACGATCTTATTGCGCGTCTCGGTGGGAACGAGAACGAGCGGCCCGCCCCAGCCTCCGTTGCCGGCGACAATTTTCAATGACTGATACATTCATTTTCCTCCTTAGTTATGATGATGCAGATCTTTCTGTTGCTCAGGTACAGGTTCCTCTGCACGTTCTGTTGTCTGTGACAGCCGTATGATGAGTGCCTCGAGTGCCTGCAAATGTCCCTTGTAGTGCACACGCCGTTTCTCCGGCAGTGCTGCATACTCCTCATGCAGATCATAGATCGTACGTCCGACGATCTCCTTTATTGGCCCGAACCTGCTGAGAATGGTCATCCCCTGCATGATGCGCCCGTCCAGGATCTCGCCGTCCGAATTGCACGCAATGACGACAATGTTCGACGGCCCCAGCTTCCGCCTGCGTGAGCCAATGCCCACGTTGCCGAGCCTGTGCATCTCACGTACGGCACGTTTGTACTCCTTGACCTGCAAATGCGTCCCAATGACCTGGATGACAAAGAGCAGAAACAATCCCCCCAAAAGTGCCTCTGTCTGCAACGAATGACCTCCCCCTCATTTTCTCTCGTATACTGATAGGAATTATATCATTGGATTACATTTTTCACAACAAACGGTTTGTTGAATTTTTGTCAATGTATCTCGCCGCACATACACGCTTTTGTCATTTGTTCCTATGCAGCATGCTCAAAAGAAAAACTGCCGGAATACGGCAGTCTGCTCTTAGATGATCATGATGTTTTGGAAATCAGCTGGATATAGTGCGTCAAGACCTTTCGCATCCCCTCGTCCGCCGCCTTCTGTGTCTCAATCAGGGAGTCCGTCTGCGCCGCCTTGATCTCTGCCATCGCCCCCACAAGGAAGTCCGTATAGACGTTGAGTTTTGCAATCCCCTCGCGTACAGCACGGCGCAAGTTTTCATCCCCCGTGCCGGAACCACCGTGCAGGACAAGCGGTACAGGAACGGCGGCAGCGAGTTCATGCAGCCGTGTGAAGTTCAGCTCCGGTGTCTGATTGCTCGCATAGACACCATGCGACGTACCGATAGAAACGGCAAGTGAATCCACACCCGTTGCCTGAACGAAGGCCGTAGCCTCCTCGACCGTCGTATAGACGCTGTCCGAGGTCGCCCCCTCGACGCCCTCAGAGGCACCGCCGACATGACCGATCTCCGCCTCGACACTCACGCTCTTCGCATGTGCGTAGGTGACTACCTCCTGCGTCAGCCGGATGTTCTCATCCATATCCTTCATTGAGGCATCCAGCATAACGGAGGTAAAACCAAGCTCTATAGCATGTCGGAGAAAATCAAAGTCCTGCCCGTGGTCGAGATGCAGCACAATCGGCGTATCCACTTTTTCTGTCCAGTATTTGCCGACGAGCGCAGCCTCCTCGAGAGAGATCAATCCTGCGTGCCCCTGTGCAAAGGAGAGCAGAATCGGCGTTTTGAGTGCATCCGCCGTCTGCACAAAAACGCGTGCGGCGTTCAGCGTGAGAAAATCAGGAGCGACAATGCCGTAATGCCCTGCCTTTGCGGCATCCAGCACAGATTTTCCATCGACCAGCATAGAGATTCCTCCTTCTCTGAAAGCATGTTGATGTTGTGGGTATCATATTTCAGAGAAATCCATTTGTCAATATTTATTTACCAGTGGTTATTTTTTAGTTGAACGCACGCGGAATCGACTGCGGAACGCATCTGCCTTGGATGTCGCATACTGTATGATCCGTCCCTCGCGATCCGTCGTCAGAATCCGTGTGACAAAGACAGGAGCCTCTTCTCCCACCTCGAGATAGAGCGCAATCTCAGGTGTCGCTCGGATGACCTCGATAGTTTTGTCCTCTGCATGAGGCTGAACGTCATGTGCCTCGAGCGTACGCAAAAGCCCGTTCTTTGTAAAGTCGATGTGTACAAGCTCTGGGCAAAGTGCAAGTGGGATATAGTCGTCTGTGACAGCATAGATACGATCATCCACATAGCGCAGTCGTTTGAGATGAAAGACAAGCGTCTCCTCAGCAAGTCCGAGCATTGCGGCGAGGTTGCCGCGCGCAGGCTCTACCACTTGCTGGAGAACTGTACTGCGCGTGACACGCCCCTCTGCAGAGAACATCTGCGCAAGACCGAATCCGCGCTGTGCTGCCTCGGAGTAGTCCACAGGGATCTTCTCTCCCGTGTAGAACGAACCACGCCCCTGCATGCGTACAATCTTGTTCTCTGCCTCGAGAAGCTCAAGTGCCTTGCGCACCGTTGGGCGGCTCACGCCGAGCGTCTGGCAGAGTTCCCGCTCCCCCGGAATTGGCGAGAAATAGGCAAGGTCTGCGAATTGCCGCTCCATCGCATCGCGGATCTTCTCGTGCAGTGGTCGTTTTTTACTCGTCATGCGTACGCCTTCCTCCTCTTTTACTTTTGTTATAGTATGTGATTACTTATGCCGTTGTCAACAGGAAACCGCCTTGCATGTGTATTTTACCTATGGTAATATTAAACTAACCATTGGTAACAACTCATTCTATACAGGAGGTCATATCATGAAGAGCAGTCTTGCCCCATTCCTTGTTGTCAATCCAAAATCCTATCTCTATGGCAAGGAGTCACTTGCACTCGCACAGGCTGCTGATCATGCGGCCAAGGAGACAGGGCTCAAGATCTATTTCACCTGTCCCTTCTCTGATATTCGCTGCGTGAGAGAAAACACCGAGGCGATTATTGTCACGGCACAGGCGATGGAGAGCCTGCGCCCCGGCCGCGGCATGGGACATCTCCTGCCCGAGGCACTCTATGAGGCAGGAGCGCGCGCAACCTTCCTCAACCACGCAGAGAACCCCATGACAATGGCCGAGCTTGCAAAGACGATTGTCCGCGCGCGCGAACTGGGCATCGAGACGATTGCGTGCGCAGATTCACTTGCCGAGGGCACTGCCATCGCGGCATTCCGCCCCAATATTCTGCTCTGCGAGCCAACCGATCTCATCGGTACAGGCAAAACCGCAGATGACAGCTACACGACCTCAATCGTTGCGAAGATCCGCAGCATCGATCCATCCATAGGCATCATGATCGCCTCCGGCATCACGACGGCAGATGATGTCTACCGCGTCGTACGACTCGGTGCAGACGGCAGCGGTGCAACGAGCGGAATTCTGAACGCTCCCGATCCGGCGAAGCGCATCATGGAGATGGCCGCAGCAATCGTGCGAGCCGCCGAAGTGCGTGAGGCACAGGGAAACGCGGCATAGTGCAAAGGAGATATACACATGGCCGTATTCAAGAAGAAGCTGACCCTCACCTCACACGGAGGCACGCCTACCTTTATCAACATCACAGAGGAGCTGAGCGCCGCTATTGAGGAGAGCAAGATCAACGAGGGCATTGCAACTGTCATCTCACCGCATACGACCTGCGGGATCTTCTTCGAGGAGTTCGTGCACGATGTGGACGAGACGGGCACAGAGTTCCTGCAGAACGATCTGAACGCCGTCCTCGAGAAGCTGATCCCGAACCAGACGGGCTGGAACCAATACCAGTACCCGGGTGAGGAGCACTACCGTGCCGTCGAGAGCTGGCCGGATGCCGAGGCATACCTTCCGGGCGGTGACCGCACAGCACTCTGGAACTGTGACGCTCACCTTAAGGCAACCCTCATCGGCTCCTCGGAGACCTTTGAAGTCGCTGGCGGCAAGCTTGCCGTGGGGACAACGGGCTACTGCTACTTCGTCGACTTCGACCGCACGCGCGCACGCACGCGCAAGTGCTCCATCGTCGTGATGGGTGAGTAAGAACGGTCAGCGATTTGTTGTTATTCTCTCACTGCAGCAAAAGGGACTGTTGCATGAACGCCCCTATCGGCTCGCTGCGCTCGCCACTTACTGACCTGTCCGAGAAGCAAGCCTGAAGGGCGCAGCTGAGCGGGTAACAGGTCGTATGGGAAAACCTCCCAAGAACACAAGCCGAAAGGCGAAGTGTGATTGGAAGAGGTTGACCGCTCCCCCGCTCTGACGGGGGAAGCTAAGATGCCATAATTCCAGCCTCCCCCGTGCGTCACGGGGGAGGGGGACCGCGTAGCGGTGGAAGGGGCGCTTGTAGCGATACCGCTGACATAATAACAAGGGACTGTTGCATGAAGTTTTCTAGCTTCGTGCAACAGTCCCTTTTCTTGTTTTCGATGCTTACTTCAGCGCATAGCCGTTGTTATACATCTTGTCCTGCTCTTTGCGCACCTGATAGAGCTGCGTCGATGTGTCGAGTTCAACCATGTCGAGGGTAAGGAGCGTGCCCTTTTTGACGTCGCACTTCATGCGCGTGTTCTTGTTGACGAGAGCGTAGACGACGTAGCCTTTTTCATAGGTCTCCTCGGCGGTTGCAATCGAGCCGTAGGTGGTGTAGCCTCCGATTCCGTCGATGGTCTCTCCCGCCTTGAGATCACGCTTGGCAACGGCAATGCACTCACTGACAGGACCATCCAAGGGGATGATGGTCGGCTCATGGTCAATGACGATCTTTGCAACGGTGAGCGGCGTCTCGAGGTTGCAGAGGTGATACGGACGATAGAGCGTCCAGAGGGGGCCGGGGCCCATACTGTGGTAGCCCATCTGATACGCAATCTCTTCATTCTGTGTCGTAACGGTGACAAAGACACCGGGCGCGATGCCATTAACATATTCGACGACATGGTGCTTGTTGAGGATGCCTCCATCCTTCTTGAGCCTGAAGATTTCGTTGAGGTCAGCGCAGCGATCCTTCGGCGATGCAGACGGCCCATGTCCGCCAATCACATCGGGGATGAATCCCGTCGCGTTCGACATCGCGGTCATTTCGACCATGGTCTTCGTACCGTCCTTGAAGGAGGTGAGCATGCGCGGACTCATCTTGCGGCGCGTCGCCTCCTCAAGTACGGTATCGGGGTTGCAGTCATAGTCGAGCTTGTTGTTCTTGCCCTTGCCCATGACGACAACTTCCATGCCCATCGCACGTGCGAAGGAGTAGAGTTCCATGACGGCGCCCGGCTCATCGCCCGCAGAGCCCGTATAGATGACACCATTCTCGTCGCCGAGTTTCTTGAGGTAGCTGCCGATGACGACATCGGTCTCCACATCCATCATGACAACATGCTTCTTGTTGTTCATCGCATCGATCGCGATCTTAACGCCGACTTCAGGTACGCCTGTCACGTCAATTGCGACTTCGACGAGGTTCGCCTGAGAGATGAGGTCTGAGTTCTCCGTTGCAACGTATTTTCCCTGCTCCATGAAGCGGTTCGCCTCTTCGAGCGTCTTTGCAACAGCAATATCCTCGTCACTGATGCCCGCATAATGGAAGGCGTTTATGACATTCTCAAACTTGATATCCGAGACGATTGCCGGCATAATGCCTTTCATGAGCGCCATCTGGGTCACCATTCCGCGCCCCATCTGCCCCGCACCGACGATGCCTGCGCGAATGATTTTGCCCTCTTCCTCGCGCTTCTCAAGTTTCTTGTCCATATTCAGCATGCGAAACTCCTTTCGCTCACCCATAGGTGAACCTATACATCACTGTTCTGAACTTAGTATAACACCGCATTTCCATTCGTACAATATCATCTCGCCTGAATTTGCGTAAACATTATAGCAAAAAGAGGTATGTTTCCATCGGTAAAGAAACATACCTCTTTGTATTTATCGTTTATCTCGTGCGCGGAACGCTTACATCATGCCGCCCATACCGCCCATACCCGGTGCACCGCCCGGCATCGGAGCCTCCGGCTCCGGCTTGTCCGTAACGAGCGTCTCGGTTGTGAGCACCATCGCTGCGATTGATGCCGCATTCTGGAGTGCAGAGCGCGTAACCTTCGCAGGGTCAACGATACCAGCGCCGATCATATCAACGTAGGTGTTCTCAAGTGCGTTAAAGCCGATGCCGTCGCCTGCCTTCTTGACGCTGTCAACGACAACCGAGCCCTCGAGCCCTGCATTCTCCGCAATCTGGCGGACAGGAGCCTCGACCGCACGCTTTACGATCTCGATGCCGACCTTCACATCGCCCTCAGCCTGAATCTTATCCAGTGCCGGGAGAATGTCGATGAATGTCGTGCCGCCGCCGGCTACGATACCCTCTTCGACTGCTGCACGCGTTGCATTGAGTGCATCCTCGACGCGGTATTTCTTGTCCTTCATCTCGACTTCCGTCGCTGCACCAATCTCAACAACCGCCACACCGCCGGAAAGCTTCGCAAGACGCTCCTGGAGCTTCTCACGGTCGAAGTCGGACGTCGTGTCTGCAATCTGCTTTTTGAGCTGATCGACGCGCGCCGAGATCTGTGCCTTGTCGCCCGCACCGTCAACGATCGTCGTCTCTTCCTTCGTGGAGCGCACCTGGCGTGCACGACCGAGATCGGCGAGCGTCACGCTGTCGAGCTTGCGGCCGATCTCCTCGCTGATAACCGTGCCGCCCGTGAGAATTGCAATATCCTCGAGCATTGCCTTGCGGCGGTCACCGAAGCCCGGAGCCTTGACGGCGAGCGCCTTGAACGTGCCGCGCAGTTTGTTGACAACGATGGTCGCAAGCGCCTCACCGTCGAGATCCTCTGCGATAATGACGATCTGCTTGCCCTGCTTTACGACCTGCTCGAGTACGGGCAGGATGTCCGCGACGGACGAGATCTTGCGGTCCGTGATGAGCACATACGGATCATCCATAACGGCTTCCATCTTCTCCGTGTCCGTCACCATGTATGGGGAGATATAGCCGCGGTCGAACTGCATGCCTTCGACAACTGAGAGATTCGTGTCCATGGACTTGGACTCCTCGACCGTGATGACGCCGTCCTTGCCAACCTTCTCCATCGCCTCTGCGATGAGGTCACCGACCTCACTGTCACCGGAGGAGATTGCCGCAACCTGTGCGATCTTTGCCTTCGTCTCGACCTTCTGTGCCTTGCTCTTGATCTCCTCAACGAGCGTCTTGACAGCCGTCTCAATGCCCTTCTTGACGATCATCGGGTTTGCGCCCGCAACGACGTTGCGCATTCCTTCCTGAATCATCGCCTGAGCGAGGAGTGTCGCCGTCGTCGTGCCGTCACCCGCAATATCGTTCGTCTTCGTTGCTACTTCCTTCACGAGCTGTGCGCCCATGTTCTCGAACGGATCCTCGAGCTCGATGTCGCGTGCAATCGTCACACCATCATTCGTGATCGTCGGGGCACCATACTTCTTGTCGAGAACGACATTGCGCCCCTTGGGGCCGAGCGTTACCTTGACTGCATTTGCAAGTGCATCCACACCGCGGCCAAGTGCGCGGCGAGCCTCTTCGTCAAACAGAATCTGCTTTGCCATTTATATTGCCTCCAGTATGCTATCTATCACAGAATTGCCAGAATATCGCTCTCACGAACGATGAGGTAATCCTTGTCATCCACCTTGATCTCGGAGCCCGAGTACTTGGAGAAGACAACGCCGTCACCGACCTTGACCTCCATCTCGGCGCGCTGTCCGTTATCGAGCAGCTTGCCCGTGCCAACGGCAACGACCTTGCCCTTCTGCGGCTTTTCCTTCGCCGTATCGGGGAGCACAATGCCGCTCGCCGTCGTGACATCGCTCTCTGCGACTTCAATGACAACACGTTCGCCCAGTGGCTTAATCATGGTATCTTCCTCCTAGTGTCCAAATCAATCTTACTCATAGTGTTAGCACTCTCATTTCCTGAGTGCTAACTTACGATGTCTATACTAATCGTTTTAAGTCAAAAAGTCAATAGGTATTTTGTAAAAAAGTCAAAAAAACAACAAAGAGCATGAAGACGAAATGCTTCATGCTCCCGTTCAAGGCACTCTTCCCCGCTGCGGCGGGGAAGAGTGGGGATTTAGTTATTCTTTGAACGCCGCGACAAGGTTCTTGAGACGTGCTGTCCCTTCCTTAAACGACTGAATCTTCGCGAGGATGTCCTCATACTCCGCTGCCATGGAGACGACCTTCTCTGCAATACGCGTATTGCCCTCCGCGCCCTCGTGAGTCGCGTTGCGGATGCCCTCCATCGCCGCATTCATCTCGCTGACGGCGTCCAGCAGATGCTGCGAACGCGCAGTAGTCGCGGCAGCGTTCTTGCGGAAATACTCCGCGTCTTCCTTGTACTGCACCGCCGTCTTGTCCATCAGATCGTAGTCGCCGCGAATATTATCATCGATGAAGCTGAGCAGCTTAAACGTGCCGTTCGAGAGTGCCTGCACGGATCCCGTGACCTGTCCCGTGAGCCCCTTGATCTTCTCCGCCGTGCCGCGCGACTGCTCGGCGAGCTTTCCAACCTCGCCTGCAACCACGGCGAATCCGCGTCCTGCCTCGCCCGCACGCGCCGCCTCGATGCTCGCGTTGAGCGCGAGGAGGTTCGTCTGTTCGGCGATCTCCCCAATGTCAAGCGTGAGCTGCTCGATCTGCTCGACGACCTTCGCTGACTCGATCGCCTCTGCCACGGAGGACTTCGTTCCTCCGTAGATCTTTCGCGTATTGAGGCGTGACTGCTCCATGCTCGTCTGTAGATCGGCAGCGCGCTGCGCGACCTCACGCGTATAGTCCTCACTCTCGTGTGCCGCCGTTGCCGCCCCCTGGATTCCGTCGCTCAGCTCACCGCTGAGGTGTTGGACGCTCGAGGTAGACGCAGCTGTCTCCTCCATGCCCGCAGACATCTCCTCGGTCACGGCGGACATATCTTGCGTATCGTTGTTCAGCCCCTGCAGCATCTGCTCGAGTTCGGCAACCATCATGTCGGTCTGTTCCGCCTCCTCGTGCACCTGCTTCATAAAGCCCTGCATCTTGCCGAGCGCCTTGACCACCGTACCGATCTCATCCGCACGCTCCGAGAGCTCTGCCGGAATCGAGCGAGACAGATCACCCGATGCAACCGCACTCAAATGGTCGATGGATGCCGCCAATGGATCCGAGATGTTATCCGCGATGCGCCGCGAGACAAGCATGCCGAATCCCACGGCAATGATGATGATGACAGCAAAACTGTAAACCGTCCGGTCGTAGCGTGCGTTGTTCGCCTCAAAGACCTGCTTCCCCTGAAACACATTGTCGGGCGTGAGCACCCCCATATTGCTCGAGATGACGGTGAGCGAAGCAAGGTTGTCGAAGATCACGGTACGATCCTCAGGTGCTGTCCCCATGTTGTTGATCGCGCTGACCTTGTCCGCAGCGATGTTCAAATTCTTTTCGAGTTCCGTGATCGTCGCCTGTGCCCGCTCACTCGTGTCAATCTTCTTGAGCTCCTCCATGTCGTGACGGATGCCATCAAGGTTGCCAAGGACATCATCGACGAGGATCTTGCGGTTGTCAGCAGTAAATCCCTCCTGCAGGATATAGGGGACGTTGACGCTGATCTTGCGCAGGCGCGTGTTCGCATCGTTGAGATACTGCGTCGACATCAGGTTGTGGTTATACATGTCATCCAGCGACTGCTTCGCCTGATAGTTCGAGTAGATGCCGACCACGGCGACAACGATCATGGCCGCGAGCAGGAAAACAGAGAGGACAAAAATCTTCGTCCGCACTGCATAATCCTTCATTGCGTCTGCCGAAATGAATGGAATGTTCATTGTGCTCTCCTCCTCACTTCGCCTGCGCGAGATTTTCCGCCGTTATGGACGTAAAAGGAATCGCGAGATCGCCGGACGGGGGATTTCCCTTGAGGAATCCCTCCGCAAGCGTCAGTGCACTCTCGCCCTGTGCCTTGGCATCCTGTTTGATGGTCTGCGACATCTCGCCAGCCTCAACGGCAGCAAGCCCTGCAGACGTCGCATCGACACCGGAGATAAGGCAGCCCTCGAGACGTCCAGCTCCTTTGAGTGCAGCAACTGCACCGAGTGCCATCTCATCGTTGCCCGCAACAACGCCGTTGATCTCGGGGAACATATTCATCCAGAGCATCATGGTCTTCAAGGCCTCAGCCTTGCTCCAGCCGGCATCCACAAAGGAGAGAAGCTGAATATCGGGACGTTTGTCGAGGCAGGCTGCCTTGAATCCCTCCCAGCGTCCCACAGCGCTGTCCTGCGTACCATCACCCTGGAGATAGACGATCTTCGCGTTCGGCGGCAGATTCGCCGCCATATATTCGCCCTGCATGCGTCCCGCCTCCACATCGTCAGAGTAAGCACGCAGCACCTTGCCCCCCCCCACACTGCGGTTGACTGTAATGATCGGAATTCCCGCATCATTGGCCTTTTCGATTGTCTTTACAATGCTCGAGCCGTCGACGGCGAGGAGTATGATCGCTCCAGCCCCCTTACCGATTGCCTCGTTCAGCTGGTCGATCTGCATGTTGCCGTCATTCTTGGCATCAAGGAACTCAACCTCGATGCCGTCTGCCTTTGCCTTCACGGCAAAGGCATCCTTGATCTGTGCGCAGAAGCCGTCACGGTCATCGTAGTTCGCATAGATAACGCGATCCGAGCTGCCGCCGGTGAGGCCACAGCCGGCAAGACCAAAGCATGCAGCCGGCAGGAGCAAAAGCCCCCATTTTCTCAGATTCATGGCAAACACTCCTTGATTTCAAAAGTTTTAGACTCTTTGTTTGGGTCTGCCTCGCATATCATGCGGCAGACAACGTGTGCTCCTCACACGCTCATACGATTTACATACGTTTTACTGGCACCGGCCCGCGCGAAAGCGCAATCGCGCCCGTACGCGCAATCTCGATGATGCCATAGTCAGACAGGAGCTCCGAGAGTGCATCAATCTTCTTTGCGTCACCCGTCAGTTCGATGACGACATTCTCTGCGCCGACATCTACGATGCGTGCGCGGAAGATGTTCACCACATCGATAATCTCGGCACGGTTCTCCTTTGTCGCCCGTACCTTGATGAGAACGAGTTCACGCGTGATGGACTCAAACTGCGTGAGGTTGACGATCTTCACGACATCGATCAGCTTCGAGAGCTGCGTCACGACCTGCCGCAGCTCGTTCTCCGACGCGACGGAAACGACGATATTGATGCGTGTAACATCAGGCTCCTCCGTGTAACCGGCGGAGATGCTCTCAATGTTGAACGCGCGGCGGCTGATGAGACCTGCGATATGGGTGAGTACGCCCGGTTTGTTGTCAACGAGCACGGCAAGCAAGTACTTATCCATCTTATCTCCCTCCCAGCACCATTTGATCGAGCCGCTTTCCGCCCGGCACCATCGGCACAACGTCTGCCTCCTCGGGCACGATGACATCAATCAGACGTGCCCCCTTTTCACGCAGGACACGCGGCAGAATCTCCGCAAACTCCTCTCGCGTCCCGATGCGGCAGGCTGCAACGCCCATTGCCTCAGCAAGCTTTACAAAATCGGTCTTTCCCTTCAGCTCCGAGGCGGAGTAATGATGGCTGTAGAAGAGTCGCTGCCACTGTCCGACCATGCCGAGGATGGAGTTGTGCACAATGACAATCTTGACATCGATATCGTTGTCCGCCATCGTCGCGAATTCCTGACAGTTCATCATGATACTGCCGTCGCCCGTAATGAGAACGACCTCCTTGTCCGGACAGGCGAGCTTCGCACCGATTGCCGCCGGCAAGCCATAGCCCATTGTCCCGAGGCCGCCCGAGGTGAGAAAATGGCGCGGCTCATGGCAGCTAAAGAACTGTGCTGCCCACATCTGATGCTGTCCCACATCCGTAACACAGATCGCGTCGGCGGGTAAGACCTCGCGCACACAGCTGATCAGCTCCTCTGGACGAATATCTGCTGACGCTTTCCATCCGAGCGGGTGGGCACGCTCCATGAGGAGGACCTCCCCCATCCACGAGCGAAACCGCGAGGGCAGCTCCTCTTGGGCACTGTTCTTTATGATGTCAACGAACGCGGGAAGCGTCTGCCTGAGATCGCCGATGACGGGAATATCTGCACGCACATTTTTATTCAGCTCTGCTGGATCAATATCAAAATGCACGATCCGGGCCTTCGGCGCAAACCCCGCGGTATTTCCAGTCACGCGGTCGCTGAAGCGCGTACCGACAGCCAACAGCAGGTCACATTCCTGAATCGCCATGTTGGACGCATAGGCACCATGCATCCCAGCCATGCCGGTAAAGCCCTCGGTCTCAGCAGCCACACCGCCAAGCCCCATCAACGTAGCAACGGATGGCACGCCTGTCAGCGCAAGAATTTCACGCACATAGTTCGCCGTATCCGAGAGCACAACGCCGCCTCCGACAAAGAGCAGCGGGCGCTGCGCAGCAAAAAGAGCTTCTGCCGCCTCCCATACGGCGGGGACCTCATAGGATGTATCCTCCGTATAGCCCCGCAGCTCAACGCTCGTAGGATATTCGTAGTCGATCTGCGTATCGAATACATCCTTTGCCACGTCGATGACGACCACCCCAGGACGTCCCGTGCGTGCAATGTAGAATGCCTCTTTCACAACGCGCGGCAGGTCGGCAGCATCCTTGACGAGATAGTTGTGCTTTGTGATCGGTGTCGTAATACCGACGATATCCGCCTCCTGGAACGAGTCCTTTCCTATGTAGGGATTCGCTACCTGCCCCGTGATGCAGACCATCGGCACGGAATCCATATGTGCCGTTGCGATACCTGTCACGAGGTTTGTCGCGCCCGGCCCCGAGGTCGCAAAGACAACGCCGACCTTGCCCGATGCTCTGGCATATCCATCAGCGGCATGAGACGCCCCCTGTTCATGGCGCGTCAGGATATGCGGAAATTTCATCTTATATAGTTCATCATAGAGCGTGAGAACCGCTCCGCCCGGATAGCCAAAGACAACCTCGACGCCCTCTGCCTTCAGGCTCTCCAAGAGAGCGCGTGCACCATTCATCTGCAATAGAACCCCTCCTAAGTGTGGAAAATCCCCATTATAATACATCTCTATTATAGGGCTTTCCTTTGTTTTTTACAAGAAGATCGGGCACCACGCCCCATAAGATATGCACGTATGAGCTCAAGGCTCATTGGCGTACGGACTCAAATGTGCTCGCTGGCTAGGACAAATGCATAGATCCGCGCGGCACCTGCCGTCTTCAATACGCGTGCACACTCCGTAAGTGTTGCTCCCGTCGTCATGATGTCGTCTACAAGCAGGAAATCCTTCCCTCTGACATCACTGTCCTCCGTCACTGCGAAGGCGCCTCTCAGCTCATGCCTCCGCTCTGCGCGCGTACGTTCATAAAGCGGTGCCGTATGGCGTGTGCGCGTGAGCAGCGGAGACAGCCGAATGCCATGTTCGGAAAGCCACGATGCAAAGATCTCCTCTGTTTGATTGAACCCACGCGCACGTAGGCGTTCTGGTGCAAGAGGTACGGGAACAGCAGACAAAGGATGGGGCAGCATAGGTATCACTGCCGCCCCCTCTGCCAGAATTCCATGCAGTGCGGACAGCATCGACCGATCGCACTGGTACTTCAATCTGCGCAAAAGATCACGCACGCCCTCCTGATAGTGCGCAAACGCCCAAATCCCATCGAGATACACGCGTGTATCCCCCGTTCGCACGAGCGCATGCAGACCGATTAGGCGTCCAATACACAGAGGACAAAATTGCCCACGCTGCTCCACGTAGGCGCGGCAGTTTGGACAGCGCGGAGGAAAGAGAAAGTCGAGGAATATGGAAAGCAAAACCATTCCTCCTATTCATATCATCAAAAAACTATTGCACCAAACGCTCATTTATGGTATGATAAACACAAGAAAAGAGATATATCTCCTGTAAACATCTGATTAGGAAAGAAAGGAGAATGTCTATTGACACAAAATCTTCAGCGCGGTGACCATGCCCCCTGATGGGAATGCATCTTTGAAGAAATCACGAGGCTGCTGAGAGAGCAGGTCTCATATGGCATTGTGTCAGCAAGGAATGGCTGCAGCGCCGTCGTCCCCGGAACGCCGGGCGAGTGACAATCTTCTCTGTACGATTCGTTTTTCGAAAACCTAGCGCGCAAATTGGATGATATTAGAGATCTCCAAAACGGTTTCAGCTGAACGTACAATACATGATCGAGCAGCCGCACACGGTGCTCTGCCCGATACCAACAACTGAATAAGGACGTGTTTAACTTTTATGGTAATTGCGATCTAACCGGCAGCTTGCTCGAAACAGAGCGGCTGTCGGTTTTTATTTGCGCGAAGCATGCAGACTACACAAACCGAACATCTCCGCCGCTTGCCTTGCGCAGGCGGTTCATGATCGCAAGTCCAAGACCATCAGGCCCCGTTCCCTCGGCGAGAAGAGAGGTGATGTCACTTTCGTCAAAATGGCGAAGCGCGTCGTAGAGGGAGGCAGCAAAAGCACTGTGATTACCACGCGCTCCGCAGTTGTACATATGCTCTGAGGGAATAATTTCACCGAGATCCGTAAGTGTCTCGTTGCTCGCAATAACGGCAGGCCGCTCCCCTGCTGCTGTGCGCCGCATGAACTCTGCGCGCAGTGCCGCCGTGACGGCATCCCCTACCCCTGCGTAGACAGTGAGCGGCACGCGCGGTGCGTAGTGCGTGTACTTCATGCCGGGTGCACGCGGTGTTTCGTCTGCCTCTGTGAGTGCCGCATCCATGCGTACCTCGATCGTGGGAAATTCTGCCGCAATCATCTCGCATGTGATTGCACCGGGGCGCAGGATTGTGACGATTCCCTCCTCCGTGCAGTCGACGATCGTGGACTCCACCCCTAGGCGGCAGCTGCCGCCATCGAGGATGAGGGGAATGCGTCCCGCCATATCCGCATGAACCATTGCTGCTGTCGTCGGACTCGGACGCCCTGAGGTGTTTGCGGACGGCGCAGCAATCGGAACCCCCGCCGTGCGAATGAAACGACGTGCAGCAGTGTGATCGGGACAGCGCACACCGACGGTTGGCAGTCCCCCCGTCACGATGTCTGGGATATGCGCAGCCTTCGGCAGGATAACGGTAAGAGGTCCGGGCGCAAATGCCGTAAGAAGATGCGCCGCAAAAGGCGGCATATACGATGTAACTTGGTTCGCCATCGCAAGATCTGAGACATGGAGGATGAGCGGATTGTCGGAGGGACGGCCCTTCGCCTCGTAGATACGCGCGCATGCCGCCGCATCCAGTCCGTTCGCACCGAGTCCGTAGACCGTCTCCGTCGGAAACGCAACGAGTGCACCGCTCCGAATGAGATCAGCGGCACGCGCGAAATCTGCCTGGGATGTTGGGCGAAGTATCTCCGTATCCATGCTTTCCCTCCTCACTCCGTATGGCCCATCACCACGCGCTCAATCCCGCCGAGATCCCTCATCGTCTCCGTCCGCACAATGCGCGGATGTGTCTCCATCAATGCCGCAACATCATGCGCCTCGCCGATTCCGACCTCAACGGCGATTGCACCACCATCCCTCAGCATCGCAGGAATGTTCACCATCAGGCGACGGTAAAAGTCCAGACCGTCGGCACCACCGTCGAGCGCAAGATGAGGTTCGTAGCCTCGTACCTCCGGCATAAGAGTTCCAATATCCGCCGTTGGAATATAGGGCGGATTCGACAAAATCATATCATACATACGACCCATGAGCGGCGCAGCGAGATCCCCCACATGAACATCAATACGCTCCGCAAGGCCCAGGCGCTCTGCATTCTCACGTGCAACCGCGGCGGCAGCAGATGAGATATCCACGGCATCTGCATGCGCCCCCTCCGTATAGTGAAGGACAGAGAGTGCAATTGCGCCTGTCCCCGTACCGATATCGGCGATGCAGAGATCACCTGCTCCTGCTGATGCGCGCGTGCGCAGAAAGTCCACGGCACACTCCACGAGCACCTCGGTATCCGGACGTGGGATGAGAGTATCGCGCGTCACACGAAAATCCAACCCCATAAACTCACGCGTGCCAAGCACATAGGCAAGCGGCATATGCGCCGCCCGGTCCTTGACATATGCACGAAAGCGCGCAAGCTCCTCAGCCTCGAGCGGCTCATCAAAATGCACGTAGAGATACATCCGATCTCTGCCAAGGACAGCAGAGAGCAAAACCTCCGCGTCAAGGCGCGGGTTTTCGATGCCACGCTCTCCGAAGAAATCCGTCGTCCACGTAAGGAGCCGCTGAATCGTCCAAACAACATCCGCCATCAGTTCACCTGTTTCAGACGCTCTGCCTGATCCGCTGTGATGAGTCCCGCAAGGATTTCATCGAGTTCACCATCGAGAACCGCATCGATCTTGTAAAGTGTCAGCCCAATGCGGTGATCGGTCACGCGCCCCTGCGGAAAATTATACGTGCGGATGCGCTCACTGCGGTCACCCGAACCGACCTGGCTGCGCCGATCGGCAGCAACAGCATCCGCCTGCTCCTGCTGTGCACGGTCATAGAGTCGTGCACGGAGTACCTTCATCGCCTTCTCACGATTCTTGAGCTGGGACTTTTCATCCTGGCACTGCACAACAATGCCCGTCGGGATATGCGTGATGCGGATCGCCGTCTCCGTACGGTTGACATACTGTCCGCCGGCGCCTGAGGCACAGTAGGTGTCGATGCGCAGATCATTCGGATCGACCGTGACCTCGACCTCCTCCGCCTCGGGGAGCACTGCGACTGTGACAGCGGATGTATGGATACGCCCCCCCGACTCCGTGACGGGGATGCGCTGCACGCGGTGCGTCCCGCTCTCGTATTTCAGACGGCTGTATGCGCCTGCACCATTGACAAGAAAGGAAACCTCCTTAAAGCCGCCGATCTCGGTTGGATTGCTGCTGAGAATCTCCGTCCGCCAGCCCTGCCGCTCGGCATAACGCGCATACATCCGAAAAAGGCTCGCAGCAAAGAGCGCCGCCTCCTCCCCGCCCACGCCGCCGCGTATCTCGACGATGACATTCTTATCATCGTTCGGGTCGCGCGGAAGGAGAAGGATCGGCATCTGTTCCGCGAGACGATCACGCTCTGCCTCTGCCTCTGCAATCTCCTCGGCGAGCATTTCCTTCATCTCGGCATCCGCCTCAGCGAGCATCTCCTTATCCTCTTCGATGGTCGCGAGCGCCTGTCGATAGGCGTCGTACGCCTCGATGATCGGTGTAAGCGCCGCATGCTCGCGCGTATAGCGCTGCCACTTTTCCATATCCGCCATCACAGAGGGATCGCTGAGAAGTGCCTCTAGCTCATGATATTTATCCGCAACGGCATTCAGTTTGCTTAACACGTTACTTCCTTTCGATAGTTTCCACTGCCTTCTGGGATATCCTCAGGCGGGAGTACTGCCTTGAGGCTTTCAATCGCGACCTCAACCATCTCATCGGCGGGCGGGCGCGTCGTCAGATACTGCAGCCACAGCCCCGGCGCAATCAAGATGTGGATGAGGCGGTTCTCGCTGCGTCCTGCAAACCGAATGATCTCGTAGGAAACGCCCGCAACGATCGGCAGCACGGCGAGTCGGGAGAGGATGCGCAGCCAGAGGTCGGGCCAGCCGAAGAACACATGAAAAACAATAGCGACGACCATAACGATCAGTAAAAAATTTGTACCGCAGCGCGGATGCAGGCGTGGAAATGCCTGCACATTCTCCACCGTCAGCGCCTGCCCCGCCTCATAGCAGTGGATGGTCTTGTGCTCCGCGCCATGATACTGGAAAACACGGCGAATACCGTCCATGAACGAGATCCCCCAGATGTAGAGGAGAAACACCGCGAGACGAATGCCGCCCTCGATCAGATTGAAAACGATGGGATCATCCGTATACGCCGCCGCGAGATGTGCTGCTCCCGTCGGAATGATAATGAAGAGTACACTTGCGAGAACGAGCGCGAAGATGATTGTCATCGCAATCTCCTTCTTTGTCATCTGCTCATCCTCCTCGCCCGCCGCCTGTGCAGAGAACGAGAGGGCACGCATGCCGATAACGAGGGACTCCACCATGATGACGGAACCACGGATGAGCGGCAAGTTCAGCACGGGATAGCGGTCGCGAATGGAGGTGACGGAATGCGTCTCCACCTCGATCTCTCCATTCGGAAGGCGCACGGCGGTCGCGGTCTTTGCAGCATCGCGCATCATGACCCCCTCAATGACCGCCTGCCCGCCGACCGCAAGGTCAGTTATTTTCTTTGGCATAGGATTTCCTTACTATATCAAAAAAGAGGCTATTGCACGATCTCTCGTACAATAGCCTCTCCCTGTTGTCGTGCGGCGAAGAGGCAAGGCGCAGTGCGCCTCACCTACGCTGCTATTTTCGCGCGTAACGCTTCTGGAACTTCTCGATGCGTCCGCCCGCCTGAACGTCGCGCTGACGCCCCGTGAAGAACGGATGGCACTTCGAGCAGACGTCGATACGCAGATCCTGCTTCGTCGAGCCGGTCGTGAACGTATTGCCGCAGCCACACGTCACCGTCGCCTCGAAGAACTCGGGATGAATGCCTTCTTTCATGTAAATACACCTCGTTTCTTTTGCCGGATACAAGCACGCTTGTGCACGCTTGGTTGAACTCGGCTGTCTTGCCGAGAACGAGTCATGGAAACAAACGCCCTGCGTTCATTACCGCGCAAGTATAGCATAAAACAGCACAGGGTGCAAGTATTACTCCAATTTACTGTGAATGATGCGTGCGAGACGGGTGCCGAAGAAGAAATTCCAGATCCACTTGATGGAGACTGTGAAATCCGCATACTTTCCTGCGAGGCGGATGAGGTGAACGACCATCCAGGCAAACCATGCGATGAAGCCCTTTGCCTTCATCACAATCCCAAGCCCAGGGATCGGCCCCTCCATGACGGCCTCGCCTTTTCCGATCGTCGCCATCGCCCCCACATCATGATACGTAAACTTTGAAAGCTGATCGGGCGTTTTGCCTGCAATCAGTGCCATGATATTCTTTTTAGCCAGCACAGCCTGTTGGGTCGCCACAGGTGCAACGGTTGGAAGCGGGCGCTCCAAGCCGCCATGCTGGAAGTTTGCACAGTCGCCGATGGCAAACACGCGGTCACTGCCCTTGACAAGCAGATTCTCCTCGACAATCACGCGCCCCGCACGATCCACCTCGCTGCCGCAATTCTTGATAAAGCCCTGTGCACGCACACCTGCCGCCCAGATCACCGTCTTGGTCGGAATGATCTCGCCATTTCCAAGTGTTAGATCGTTGCCGTCGTACTCCGTGACGGCTGTGTTAAGACGGACATCCACGCCTCGTTTGCGCAGAACATCGATCGTATGCTGCTGCAGATCTGGCGGCACCATGGGGAGAACCGTCCCCATCGCCTCAAGAAGCATAACGTGAACCTCATTGAAGTCAATCGTATGGAACTCCTTTTTGAAGACCTCAATGAGCTCCATCAATGCCCCCGCCATCTCGATGCCCGTCGCTCCGCCGCCGACAATGACAAAGTTCAGATGACGCTGACGCGCCTCGCGCTGATCTGGCCCTGACTTGCGCGCGGCACGCTCGAACTCATGGATGAAATGACCGCGCAGTGCAATCGCCTCCTGCAGCGTCTTCATCGCATAGGAATTGCGCTCAACGCTCTTGTTGCCGAAGAAGTTTGTTGTCGCACCGGCCGCGAGCACTAGATAGTCATAGGAGATCTCGCCGTGCTTCGTGATGAGTACACGGCGATCCTGATCGATGTCCAGTGCTTTGGACATATAGAAATTTACATTCGGGTTGTTCTTGAAGAATTGGCGTGTTGGGTACGCAATCTCCGAGGCTGAAAGTACTGCCGTACTCACCTGATAGAGCAGCGGCTGAAACAGATGATAGTTATGCCGATCCACAAGAGTAACACGCACATTTTCCTTGGCAAGCTCTTTGGCGAGGGTCACGCCTCCAAAACCAGCTCCGACGATGACAATGTGTTTCTGATCTGCCATATTTAACCCCACTCCTTGTCTCGATAGTGAAAAAAATCACATATCTATGTATTTTCCCCCATGAAAAATTATCGTGAGTACATTCTCCCCATGTCGTACATAATAGCATGTTTTACAAGAAATTCAATAGGTTATTTCGGATGCTGCACGATAAAGAATCTCCATTATCTATCTGTTCATAGAAGAAAACGATCACGAACTGCCCGCAAGCTTTGCATGACGCATACGGTTCTCGATGACGCGCAGACGAACCATGAGCAAAACCGCGCCGACGATGATACCGCCATTCAGCCCCGCCCAGTAACCATAGGGGCCGAGTTCCGTCCAACCCGCGAGCACGTAGCCGCTCGGCAGTCCGATCCCCCAGAATGAGAGCACGGCAAGCCAGAACGTGACCGTGACATCCTTGTACCCACGCAGCGCTCCCTGCAGCGGCGCATTGACGCAGTCGCTGAACTGCATGACGAGCGCATAGAGCAGGAATACGCGCAGGAGTTCCTGCACCTCCGGATTCGTCGTGTAGAGCGCCGCAACAGAGTCGCGCATCGCCGCAAGTACGAGAGCGATCACGCCGACGACGACGAGGGTCAGCACGCGG
The DNA here is from genome assembly GCF_000468035.1 of Selenomonas sp. oral taxon 892 str. F0426. Lineage (GTDB taxonomy): Bacteria > Bacillota > Negativicutes > Selenomonadales > Selenomonadaceae > Centipeda. The sequence goes on along the minus strand of NZ_KI260539.1, from coordinate 150,312 downwards.
CTGAGACGAATGTAGGCGCGCGCTCCATTCTCACGACCGCCGCCGACCTCGTACCCCACGAGGATCGTGATCGCCATGGAAACGGAGAGCGGCAGCATATAGACAATGGTGGTGAAGTTCATCGCTGCCTGGTGTGCCGCGACCACAGTAGTCCCGTACGATGCCATGAGGAGTCCCACGGCGCCGAAGATGCTCTGTTCGCAGAATACCGTGAGTCCGATGGGCACACAGATGGCGAGCATTTTCCACCAGTCGCGCGGGATCGGCCGCGGCGGACGCGCAAAGACATGATACCGTGCAAACTGTTTCATCCGCAGGACAACAATGCTGTTCAGCACGAGAAACACACCGTAGCTCAATGCCGCCCCCAGCCCCGCGCCCGGTCCGCCGAGGGGCTGGATCCCGCATACGCCGTACATAAAGATATAGTTGAGAACAATGTTGATCGGGATCGTTGTCATTGTGATATACATCGTGAGGCGCGTCCGCCCATGCGCATCGATGAAGTTGCGCAGAACGATCGCGGGCGCAACGGGGATGAGTCCAAGCGCAATATAGGAGAGGTACTCCATCGTAATCCGCTCCACCACAGGTTCGAGCGCGAGCGCACGCACGAGATGCGGAACGGTAAGCACACCGACGAGCAGCATGAGTACGGCAAGAAGCGTCGCCCAGTAGAAACTCTGCTGAACAACGCTCCGAATCTCCCGTATGCGGCGTGCGCCATAATGCTGTGCAATGATGGGAGTCAGTCCCGAGACCAACCCCATAAAAGCTCCGAACACAGGAAAGAAGATGCTTGCCCCGACGGCAATACCCGCAAGATCTTCCTTGCTGATATGCCCCGCCATAACAGTGTTGAAGAATCCCGGAGCCATAAGAGAGACTTGCGTAACAAGGATCGGGAGGAGCACAATGAAGAACTGGCGTGCACGCGCCGGATAGCCATGAACCTCCTGCACTTTCTCACTCCCTCTCTAAAATATCACCCAAAGAAATCAGCAATGCCGTCCGCAATCCCCTGTGCGATCTTCTTGATGCCAGCCTCGCTGTTCATCATCTTTTCCTCATCTGGATTCGAAATAAAGGAGATCTCCACGAGGATTGCAGGCATATCTGTATGCTTCACGACGTAGAAATTGCTCGTCTGCGTGCCGCGGTCGAGTGTCCCAATGGCGTCGATAAGTGCCATGCGCACACTGTCAGCAAGGCGTTTAGACTGCTTTGTCCCCTTGGTGTAGTAATACGCCGTCGTCCCCTTCACCTCACGATTCGTAAAGGCATCTGCATGAATCGAGAGAAAGATGTCTGCATTGGCACGATTGGCGACCTCACAGCGTGCCTCCAGTTCCTCGACTGCAGTCGCACCCGAGCCCTTTGATGAGACCTCCGTATCTCCTGTACGCGTGAGAACGACCTTGGCGCCCTCTGCCTCGAGCAGCCGCTTGAGTTCACGGCTAACGCGCAGCGTCACCGACTTCTCCATAATGCCCGTCGGCCCAATCGCGCCTGAATCACTTCCTCCGTGCCCCGGATCAATGGCGATCAGGCGGCCCTTCATCCCCGTGATCGCCGACAAGTCACGCTCGAGTCGCTCGGAGTCATGTTCTTCCTCTTCGACCTCGTTATCCTTTTCTGATGCGGGTGGCTGCACTGGTACCGGCTTCTTTGCCTCCTGCACAGGCTTTGCCGGTTTTCCACCGGCGGGCGGCTTGCCAAAGTCCATGACGATGCGCGGCTTTTCCCCAGTGAGGGAAAAGAGGCGCCAGCCTCCTTTGCCCACAGAGGTCTCCACCACGATGCGAACCGTCGTTGCATCAAACTGAGCAACGCGCACAGCTGAGACGAGCGGCGAGTCCACAGCAGTATTCTTCTTTGCCTCCGGAGCAATCCACGCATTCTGCAAATCCAGTACAATCCGTGTCGGATTTGACAGGACACTCTGCTTATACGATATGGGGCGATCCGAGTCCACGACAATGCGAACACTCCCATCCGCCTTGCCGATGCGCACCCCTGTGACCTTCGTCAGCTCTTTTGCGTGATCACTGAATGCCGCTTCCACGGGGTGCACGGCAAAAGACGCCCCGAGCAGCGCGACCAGAAACATGGTCAGCAGAAAATATGTACGGCCCAAGAGCCTGCCCTCCCAAAGAACAGACGGAGAAAGGAATCACTGATAAAATTTTATCAGTGATTCCTAAAAACCTGCGAAGTATGCTTTTCAGCTGCTTCGCAGGCTCTCTCCGTCGCTATGTTACGATTCCCTTATTTATTGTCCGCTGCTGCATTTCGTGCCTTTGCGGCCCGCTGCGGTACGCCCTCATAGATGATCTGTGTGATCTCTGCCGCACGATCGGGTTCGAATGCCGCCATGATCTTCGCAGCATTCCCCTCATCCATGCGCTGCAAAATGGCGATGCAGAGGTCGACGTCCAGCGCTTCCATGACCTTTGCCGCATCCGCCGCTTTCATGTCATTGTAAAGGCGTGCGAGCTTCGTCACACGTTTTTTCTCTGCCGCTTCGCGTTCTGCCTGCTGCTTTGCAATCTCCTCCGGTGTAATTTTCACCGTCTCTGGAGCCTTTCTCGAAGCTGCAGCCGCAGGTGCCGCTGCAGATGTTGAGGAAGGTGCAGAGACAGTCGTCGTCTCCTCCTCCGTCGGCGGTACAAAGTATTCCCCAACAATCGGAAGCTCATGAAGCGCGTATTCTTCATTGAGCTCTTGCGTGTCAAAGAGTCGGAGATAGACCCCGAGTGCAAAACCTCCCGCGACCAATACGAGGAGTAAGACAAGTCCGAATAGGGTCTTCAATATCTTCCGCATGGAATTCCCTTCCCTCTTCCCCAAAAAGAATTATATAACCTACACTGGCTCAGCGATAGATGTCCAGAACACGATTGACATAGTCTTGCGTCTCCGCATACGGCGGGACTCCACCATATGCCTTCACGGCATTCGGCCCCGCGTTGTACGCAGCAACAGCCTTCTTTACGTCGCCGTCAAAGGTGTCAAGCATCTCTCGCAGATATTTTGTACCGCCGTCGATGTTGCTCTCCATGTTGTATGGATTCGCGCCAAGACCTGCTGCCGTATCCGGCATCAGCTGCATCACACCAACTGCACCGGCGGGAGAGACAGCACTTTGATCGCCGCCGGACTCAACCTCCGCAACCGCTGAGACGAGCTTCGGATCGACTGCATACTTGGCAGCCGCTGCATGGATCGTTCGCGCGAGCTCGGGATTGGCATAGTTCGCCGTCGTCGATGCAGCCGCATGCTGCGCCGCAGATGTCGCCTCTGCACGCTGCACAGCATGTGCCTTATGCGCGGCAGAGACAGAGTGCTTACCGATTTCCTGCTGCAGACGTTCGGCAAATTCCATGCCGGGCATCGTCTGCGTGGGCAGCGAAAACTGTCCCTCAATCTCGGCAATACGTGCCTGTATTTGATTGATGCCGGAAAGATCCATCATACCGCATCCTCCAATTCCCTATTTCTCATGGTCAGCTGCAGGCCGATCTCATCGAGCATCTTCTGCTCCTCCTGCAGAACCTCTGCCTTGTATTCCGCAAGGCGCTTCTCTTTCAGCTTCTCAATGCTCTTCAAAGCACTCATCTGCTCCATGAGCACCTTGAGGCGCTTTTGCCGCTCGGCATTTGCCTGCAAAATCACCTGCTGCTGATCCTCAATCTGCTGGCGCTTCCACCCAAAGAACTGATTGAAACTCATCAGCGTCCCGATCTTGATCCGGGTCCCCTCCTTTGAGAGGTTCTCATAATCAAGCTGCCCCTGCTGCATTTCCTCGAGCAGTCTGCGCTGGTATGCGCGTGCCTCCTCAAGACGCCGCACAGCCTCGGCAAAGGCAACCTCTGCCTCCTCCTTCTTCATGCGCGTAACCTTGAGCAGTGTTTCGAGCTGAAATCGGAATTTTTTCATGTCACTGCCTCAGCAGGTGCAGATACATCTTTGCCGACGGCTGTGAGCAGTCTTTTCTCCGTCTCCTCATATGAGGTCACCTCATAGATGTCCTGACGGAGGAATTCATTGATGCCGTCTATCTTTTGAATGGCCGCATCAATCTTGGGACTCGAGCCCTTGACATACGCCCCAATGTGGATGAGATCCTCAGCCTCAGCATAGACAGCCATGAGCTGGCGCATCTCCTGCGCCGCCTCAAGATGACTCTTATCGACTACCTCATACATGACACGGCTGACACTTCCAAGAACATCGATTGCAGGGAAGTGATTCTGTGCTGCAATCCGACGTGAAAGCACGATATGTCCATCGAGGATGGAGCGCACGGCGTCTGCAATCGGTTCATTCATATCGTCACCATCGACGAGAACCGTGTAGATGCCCGTAATCGATCCCTTTTCACTCGTACCTGCGCGCTCCAGGAGGCGCGGCAGCATCGCAAAGACAGACGGTGTATAGCCGCGTGTTGCAGGCGGCTCACCAATGGTCAGGCCAACCTCACGCTGTGCCATCGCAAAGCGCGTGACGGAGTCCATCATAAGCACGACCTTATGCCCTTGATCGCGGAAATATTCAGCAATCGCCGTGCCAGTCATCGCACCCTTGATACGGACAAGTGCAGGCTGATCTGAGGTCGCAACAACGACGACAGATCGCTTCAGCCCCTCCTCGCCAAGGTCACGCTCGATAAAATCACGCACCTCACGGCCGCGCTCCCCCACGAGGGTGATAACGCTGATGTCCGCCTCTGTGTTGCGCGCGACCATCGAAAGAAGTGTGGACTTGCCGACACCCGACCCCGCCATAATGCCGATGCGCTGACCGTCACCGAGCGTGATCAGCCCGTCAATCGCACGCACGCCGACGTAGAGATTATCGTGAATGCGCGGGCGTGTCAGCGGCGGCGGGGGCGGTGCCTGGAGCGGATATTCCTCCTTGGCGAGGATTGGTCCCTTTCCATCAATCGGATTGCCGAGACCATCGAGCACGCGCCCGAGGAGCTCAGGTCCCACCTTGACGCGCAGACGGCGTCCCGTCGCAATGACCTCACAGCCTGGGCCAATTCCTTGCATCTCACCAACCGGCATGAGCAGGACACTGCCCTCGCGAAAGCCAACGACCTCTGCCGGCACAGGAGGCAATCCCACAAAATGCGAGCTCACGTAGCATAGTTCACCTACAGTGACGGTCGGCCCCTGTGACTCAATCACGAGTCCAATGATCTGCGTCACCTTTCCCGTAAGCTTCATCGGGGAGGATGCCCGCAGAGCATCCTGAAATTTTTGGATATCTATGGAAAATGGGGGATTCCCCCCCGTTTCACTTGTATTCATAACATAACTTCCCGGACCGCTTTTTTCAGCTGCTCGATCTGCGTCTGGAGGCGTGCATCGACACTCCCGTTCGGAGTTTCCACGAGACAGTCGCCCGGCTTCAGCCCCTCATCGGAGGTGATCGTCAGGTTTGTATCCCCAGCCGTTAAAATGCCGCGGAGTTCATCACGCGCCATGAGCACAAAGTCATAACTATTGGGCGGAACGTGAACGAGAATCTCCTTTTGATCCTTGACACGCAAAATCGCATCACGTACAACGGGCAGAACCATCTGCGGCACATCAATAAAATGCTGCGGCAAAACGCGCTCCACGGCCGTCATGGCAATCGAGACAATATCCTGCTCTGCATGGATGAGGTAGTCGCGCATGGCATCATGTGCATCGCGCAGTGTTTTCTCTGCCTGTGCATTCGTCTGACGGATCAGATCCGCAAGTTCCTCACGCACAGCAGCCTCTCCCGCCTCTTTTCCCGCAGCAAAGCCTTCCTCATGCCCTTGCGCACGAGCTTGCTCGCGGTCGTGTTCGATCTGTGTTTGAGCCTCACTCAGAAGACGATCACGTTCCTCCTCGGCTTCCCCGCGAAGAACCGAGACCCGTATCTCCGCTTCTCTGACACGTTCGTCCATGGCCTGCTCACGCGCTGCAATTCGTGCAAGCAGATTTTGAACAGCCTCTTCGCTGAGGCCCTCCTCCTCACCATCCTCGCGGGGCGGAGAAGGCGGTGGTGGAACATCGATGAGGTGCGGATTCTCTTCCCAGACGGCTGCCTTGATAACCCTAGACAATCATCTCGTCTCCCTTGCCACGCGAAATCACAATCTCGCCCTTGTCCTCGAGCATGCGGATGACGCTGACAACCTTCTGCTGCGCCTCCTCCACGTCGCGAATCTTGACCGGTCCCATGAACTCGATCTCCTCGCGCAGCATATCGGCCGCACGCGTCGACATATTTTTGAATACTTTTTCGGCAACCTCCTGCGGTGTGGCCTTGAGTGCAAGCGAGAGATCTTTTGTCTCCACTTGACGCAGCACAAGCTGCAGAGAACGGTCGTCGATCTGAACAATGTCCTCGAAGACGAACATGAGCTTCTTGATTTCCTCGGCAAGCTCGGGGTTGTCGACCTCGAGAGTTTCGACAATCGCCTTCTCCGTCGTGCGATCGACGCGATTGAGCACCTCAACAATTGCCTTGATGCCGCCTGCCGTTGTGAAGTCCTGTGTTACCATCGATGACAGTTTTCTCTCAAGCACACGCTCAACCTCACGAATGAAGTCAGGAGACGTGCGGTCCATCATCGCCACGCGCTTTGTGACCTCGACCTGAGACTCCGGCGAGAGTGATCCAAGAACAATCGCCGCCTGATCGGGGTCGAGATAGGCAAGAATGAGCGCAATGGTCTGTGGATGCTCGTTCTGAATGAAGTTAAGCAGCTGCGCGGGATCCGTCTTGCGCAGGAAGTCGAAGGGACGTACCTGCAGACTCGTCGTGAGACGATTGATGATCTCGAGAGCCTTGTCTGGGCCAAGAGCCTTCTCCAAGACATTCTGCGCATACTGCAGACCGCCAGAGGAGATGTAGTCCTGTGCCATGCACATGGAGTAAAACTCAGCAATGATCTCTGCCTTGAGGGCGGAAGATACCTGTTTCTGGTTTGCGATCTCAAGCGTCAGCTGTTCAATCTCATCATCGTCCATATGCTGAAAGAGCTTTGCCGAGTATTCCGGCCCGATTGCAATGAAGAGGATTGCCGCTTTCTGCTGATTGGACAGATTGGCGCCACCATACATATCCGGCATACTTACTCCTCCTCCGTCAGCCAGGTCTTAACGAGGAGTGCTACTTCCTCTGGCTTCGTATCGATGAGCGTGAGGAGCGCGAGCTTCTGGTTCATCTGATGCTGCTCCTCCTCAGAGAGATCTTCTTCCTCGACCTCTCCTGCCGCGATCGCCGCGGCACGCTCCTCTGCAAGCCGCTCTTCCTCAAGGCGGCGCGCCTCTTCAGCGGCCTCACGCTCGAGGCGCTTCTTGCGGCGATACATAAGAATACCACCAACGATAAGAGCAATGACAAGCAGTGCAAGCCCGACCTGCGTGTAGAAGATGCGGTCCTGACGATCCTTCTCCGCCTGCTCCTCGGCCGCGCGGCGTTCCGCCGCCTCCGTACTGAACGGCAGGGGTTCCACGGAGATCGTATCTCCGCGCTGCGGGTTGATCCCAGCAGCACTGCTCACCGTACGGAGAATACTCTCCTGCTGCGGCTGGGTCACGTCCTCGTTGACAAGGACAGCAACCGTCAGACGGCGAATGGAGCCTGGCGACGCAATGACATGCTGCCGCTCCTCGTTGATCTCATAGTTCTTCGTGGATTCCTTTTTCTCGTATTCGGCATTGGCATTCGCCTCCTGTTCCACATAGCCAGGAACATTGCTCTGTACGCCTGCCGGGCCGCCGGGATTCGTCGAACTCCCGACATAGCTCTCGGAGATGTCCTGCTGGCTGCGAATGATGCCCGCATCATCGACGACCGGTGTAAAGGTCTGGCGATCCGTAAGGCGGTCATCGAAGTCAAGCTCCACACTGACACGCGCGAACGCACGCCCCTCACCAAGGGTCTGGTCGAGCAGAGACTGGACTTTCTTCTCGATGTTGTCCTGCACCTTGCGCGTCATGTCGAGCTGCGTAAGCGTCTTGACGCCGATGGAGTTCTCATCCTGGTCATCTGGATCGTTTAGAATTTTTCCTGTGTCGTCAACGATCGTAATATTCTCAGGCGTCAGTCCCTTGACACTGTGCGCCGCAAGGTTGACGATGCCCTTAATCTCTTTCTTCGTCAGCTCCGCGTGCGGCTTGAGGCGCAGCATAATAGAGGCTGTCGCAGGCTTCTCCTCTTTCTTGTAGAGGCTATCCTCTGGCAGCACAATATGGACACGTGCCTTCTCAACAGCCTCAAGCTGCTCAATCGTACGCGTCAGTTCTCCTTGGAGTGCCTGAAGATAGTTCACACGGTTCTGGAACTCAGTGACGCCAAGCTTACTGTCATCGAAGATCTCAAATCCCTTGTTCCCACGAGGAAGCCCCTGCGTTGCAAGATTCAGGCGTGCCTCGTGGACATTCGTCGTCGGTACAAGGATCGTTGTGCCCGTCTTGCTCTCCTGTACCTCATATGCGATATTCGATTCACGCAGTTGGTTGGCGACCTCACCTGCATCCTTGGTCTCCATGTTGGTGAACAGCGGCACCATATCCGGCTTGCTGCCATACCAAAAGCTCAGTCCAAAGATGAGGACGAGGATCGCGAGTGCCGACCCGAGCATGATGTAGCGCTGGCGCTTGTCAAAGCGTTCCCACATGGCAAGGCCGCGCTCTTTCCACTCTCCCATAATCTCTTTCCCTTCAAGTCATCACGGTTATGCGGTGCCTCCAATAGGCACACGAAAACGGCAGGCTGCAATTACACCTGCATTCGCATGATTTCCTGATAGGCAGATATAGCACGATTACGCAGCTGCAGTGTCAGCTGGAGTGCGATCTCTGCCTTCTGCCCTGCCACGACGACCTGAGAGATATCCGAGACTTCGCCAGCAGCAAGCAGTTTGTTCTGCTCATCCGATGCCAGCTGAAGCTTGTTCACCTCGGAGAGGGCGTCTTTCAGATAGGTACCGAAGCTCTTTGGCGGTTCTTTCTCAATGGTCTCACCCAGATGGCTCGTTGCGCGCATCGTTACGGGGGTCATTTGCAGTGCTTGTACTTCCATATACATTGATCTCCCTTAAAATGTGCGCACGGCTTAGTTGCCCGCACCAATACGAAGGGCTGCCGTCACCATAGATTTTGCAGCATTGATGGTCGTTGTATTTGCTTCGTAGCCGCGGGATGCCGAGATCATATCTACCATCTCAGCGACAATATTAACATTTGGACGCTCTACATAGCCATCCGCATTCGCATCCGGGTGCCCCGGATCATAGACAAGCGGCCCCTGCGTGCGATCCGACTGGATGGATACCGCACGCACGCCATCCCCGGGGCGCATACGATCCGATGCACGCGCAAGGAATGCCTCGAATCCGATGCCATTCCCCTTCTCGCGCGGCTGAAACACAACGTAGCGACGATGGTAGGCACCGCCTCCCTGTGCACGCGTTGTGTTTGCGTTTGCAATATTGTTGGAGATCACGTCCATGCGCAGGCGTTCCGCCGTAAGGCCGGAAGCGGCCGCATCAATTCCCAGAAACATTCCCATATCGTGTCCTCCCGCTTATCAGCTGCCCTGTCCACTGGTGATGACAGACTTTAGTTTACTGATATGTCCGCCCACCGCTGTCGCCAGAGCACTGTAATAGAGCTGATTCTTTGCGACCTCAGCCATCTCGATGTCAATATCGACGTTGTTGCCGTCCAGGCGCATGTTCGTCCCAGCATCCTGCTCGATCACAGGACGCACCTTTCCGTGAAAGGCAATGGGAAGATGCCGGTCATGCGTACGCACAACCTTCATCAGGGGGTCCCTGTCAAGTCCGAGTTCCTGCTTCAGAAGATCCTCGAAACGGACATGACTCCGTTTGAAGTTCGGTGTATTCACGTTGGCAATGTTGTTGCTGAGCACTTCGTGCCGCAGAGATGCTGCCGAGAGCGCTCGGCTGCCGATATCAAGCGTCGAGGTGTTTACCAGCTGCTCAAGCATGAAACGTCACATTCCTTTCCCCGTAATTTTTTGAGTACAGAAAAAAACTGCACACAAAACAGATATATATTTAGTTCTACGTTTCTAAAAAAAACCCTTTTCATTCTAACATTTTTTCCAGAAAAAGTGAAGAACGGTTTCGATGATGGCGGCAAATCTAATCTATGGTCGTTCTACGCACGCGCGGCAATTGCCTTGTCCACATGCAGGCTCTTGACGAGAATATCAATTTCGTGCACGACCATGCCCGTCATACGCTCGATCTCGACTTGCAGGTCTTTGCGCAAAGCTGCCATCGTTTCCGCAATGGCATGCCCATAGGAAAACACGACTTCGATCGTCACCATGATCCCGAGATCATCATCGCCATTCACAAGATGTTTTACATGGGTCGTGCCGACACGGTATACTTCTTCAAGTTTTTCTGCAACGATGTGCACAATGCTCTTGATCACTGAGTCATCAATGACGAGTTTTCCATAGTAGCTAAATACTGGCCGTACAATGGAACGTTCGCCGAGACGGCGGCGCTTCGAGGACGAAGTCTTGAAGAGGCTCTTGATCGGGTCGATCAGATATCCGGAAAAATGGGGCTTCAGCTCGATGGTCGGCACGGGAATGATGTGTTCTCCACGCCGCAGGCGGTGGTACTGTGCAAGTTCCATATCCTTCTTCGAGGCGATGTCCTCAATGCGGATTATTTTGCTCACAGAGCCGATCTTGAGTGCCTTTGCAATCTTTTGCACCATATTTTCCGAGGTGCCGAGGATCAGGATGCGGCGCGGCTGCGACTCTGCAATCGCCCGACGTACGTCGGAGGCATGTCCAGGCAGCACGAAGATCGCACGCCGAACAGCCATGATGCGATTCTTCTCCTTTTTTGCAGAGGTACCGCCAATCACCTTTCCATCCTTGATGAGAATGCCATCATCGATGATGGCATCTGCGCCATTTTTCTGAGCTACCCATAGGGCGCGGTGGCTTTTGCCGGTACCGCTTGGTCCGACAAGTGCAATGACGTCCATTGTGTCTCTCCTCTTTCATTTCACGCGACGATCTCTCACACCGGAAGCGGCGGACGATAAAAATTTTCTGCGTAAATATCTTCGATTGAAAACTCTCCAAGTACATCGGGTTCGCGTCCACTGAACCCGCGATAGCCTGACCCCCCAGAAACGAGAAGGCCATTTTTCTGTGCGATGTCGAGATAGTGTTGCGTATCCTGACGGTCATACGTCGGATAAAATGCCTCAATTCCCCCAATTCCCTGCTCGATAAGGCGCTCAATGATGCCCTCGTCCTTAATTTCTTTGGGGTTGGCGAGGACGGGAACCCCTCCCGCCTCTTTGATGAGTGCGATCAGCTCCTCCGAGCTGAGTTTGAAATGCGGTACATAGGCCGGCTGTCCACGGCGCAAAAGTTCATCAAAGCAGTCGCGTATCGATTCAAAGTATCCCTTTTTCACAAGTACGCGTGCCACGTGAGAGCGGCCAACTGCCTTGCAGAGCCCCTCATCCGTCAGCACCTCGGTCTCACCGATTTCATAGCCAAGGCCACGCAGTCGTTCCACAATCTCTGTAAAACGGATCCAGCGCGCTTCACTGATCTCTTCGAGCTTCTCTTGAAGCCCGGCATCGTATATATCGATGTGGTAGCCAAGGATGTGGATATCGTACTCTGCACCACCCGCAGTGAACCCCACTCCAGGAATGATGCGGAGGCTGCTGCCTGATGTATAGTGACCACTTTCATACAGTGCAGTAACGCCCTCAACACTGTCATGATCTGTAATGGCGATGTAGTGCAGTCCCGCACTCTTTGCAGCCTCTGCGACCTCCTCTGGTGTATCCCGACCATCGGAAAAGCTCGTATGAATATGCAGATCACTTGGCATACGTCTTCTCCTCACTCAAGATTCTTCGCGGAGCAAAATGCGCTCGATCGTCGCCGCACGGCTCCCACTGGGGTCGATGTCGACGATCACGGCGGCATACTCCGATGGCCCCTCCGCCATTTCAAACCGCACGGGCATGCCCGTGCGAAACTTCTGAATCACGATGTCCGTACGTACACCGAGGATGGAATCGTAGGGACCCACCATGCCAAGGTCCGTGATATAGGCAGTGCCCCTTGGAAGGATCTGCGCATCTGCAGTCTGCACATGCGTATGTGTCCCGACCACGATATCGACGCGTCCATCAAGATAGTGACCCATCGCTAGTTTTTCCGAGGTGGTCTCGGCGTGAAAGTCGAGCACGATGACATCCACCTGCCCTTCGATCTCACCGAGAAGCTCATCTGCCTTCTGAAATGGACAGTCAAGCGCAGGCATGAAAGAACGGCCTGATAGGTTGAGCACAGCAATGTTTGCTGCCTTGAACGGGAAAATGCAGTATCCTTTTCCTGGGGTCCCCTCCGGATAGTTCGCAGGACGAACCAGAAACGGTTCCTCATCGATGAAGGCAAAGACATCCTTCTTATCCCAGACGTGATTGCCCGCAGTTACAATATCCGCGCCGCCTGAATAGAGTTCGTCAAGAGCCTTGCGTGTAAAGCCCTTTCCGCCGGCCGAGTTCTCTCCGTTGACAATGACGACATCGATCCTGTGCTCCAGGCGAAGACGCGGCGTAATCGTACGAAATGCCCGTCGTCCCGCACGGCCGACAACATCACCGACCAGCATGATACGCACGACTATTCCTCCTCCGAAGCTCCATTCTGCTCATCGATTGTAGACGACGACCTGGTCACGCTCTCGGATACCGACGAGACGGTCCCGCAGAGGAAGCTCCCGCACCGCCATCAGCATGCGTTCAAGCGTCTCATGCTGAAGTGTACGAAACTCCGAGTCGAGGGTATCCGCTCCATGCGGATCGATGCGCAGCTTTTCCCCAAAACGATCTTTCAGAATCTGCACGACGAGATTCAGCTCCCGCTCTGAAACCTCATCCATTCTGCGTGAGAGATGAAACATCGTGAGGCCCTCATGCCGCTCATAGGAGAAATCCATCTCGCTAACCGTGCCTCCCTCGATCATCTGATACGTTTCAATGCTCTCGGCGAGGAGGGCCGCAAATTTCTCGATCTCCGCCGGGGGCACAAGATCACGAACGATGAAGTCCATCGTCAGCAGTTCCTCTGCAGGATCATAGGAAACAGCCTCGATCTCGGGGAAACAGACGAGAACGGAGGCGAGCAGCTGAACCCCTGGGCGAACTTGGTCGCTCTTTGTGGAAATGGAGCGGCGCCCCGAAAAATGTTTGCGCAAAAAATCAAACACGACACCTGTCTCCTTTCCTCATCTTATTATTCCGCACTGCTGATACGTCCAAGGCCGAGCGCATAGACTGCATTGCGGCCTGCGTTCTTTGCCTGATAAAGAGCCTCATCGGCATTCTTAAAGAGCTGAAGCTCGTTGTCGTTCTCCGAGTCAAACGCTGCGACGCCGACACTGACCGTAATGTGACGATCAAAGGGCATATCGGCGGCCTCTACCCTACGGCGAATGCGCTCACCGACTCTGCCTGCAACAGCGATCGGAGCTCCCTCCAGGATGATAAAGAACTCATCGCCGCCCCAGCGACAACCAGCGTCTGATCCGCGGATCGTATGTGAGATAGCATCTGCAACGACCAACAGCACCTTATCTCCCATATCGTGGCCATAGGTATCATTGACTTCTTTAAAGTGATCAATATCCATCAGAATGACAGAGAGCGGTGTCTTAAGTTCCTGCGAGCGTGCAACAGCATCCCTCAGGAGACGATCCATCTCGCGGCGATTCAGGAGATTCGTCAGAGCGTCACGGCTTGCGAGGTCGCTGAGGCGCTGATTTGCCGTAGAGAGTTCCGCCTCCGAGACACGAATAAAGTGGGACATAAATGCGAGCATCTTGCGATTATAGGAAAGATGTGCAACACGTTTGGTCTGGAGTCGAATATTCTTGACATACCCTGGATCCTCTTTCAGTCCAACGAGAAGGACATTCAGATTCGCTGGGGAGATACGTTTTCCCACGCGGCGCACCTCACCGAACACAAATACGGTCGATGATGGAAAGCCCGCACATGGCGTCATCTCTGCTAGAATATCATCTCCCAGCAGAAGATAGTGTCCGATGCAGGAGGTGCCAAGGATGACCTGAGGAGAAAACTCTGACATACCGCGCGCATTCTCTGCCGCCTTGGAGAGGATCCAGTAGGGATCACCATAGGAAAGGCGGAACTTCGTCCCCACCTGCATGGGAATGCCGAAGGTGAGCTCGCCGCTCCCCTCCTCGATCTTGATGGGCACGCGTGCAGAGATAGATCCATCTTCCTCCTCAAAGCAGAGGGGAAAGAGCGCGGCATCCGCACTGAAGTCGCCATCCCCCTTGATCCCGAAATATCGTTCATAGATCTTGAGAGGGGTGTCCCCATCAAGCTCCTTGATCGTGCAGCCATCCACACGTGTTGCAACGATCTCACGCCCGAGTGGGTTCCATCCGAAATTTTGTGTGACATATGCCTCCAATGTTTCGCCGTGGAAGGCAACGGCGAGTATACCGAGGTTTATCACAGCATCATCGGCGATAATGTAACCATGTGCATCCATAGGCGCCGCATCAACAAATGCGCCGAAAACCTCAATGCGCTCATCAATCGCAGAAAAACCCTCAAAAAGATCATCAATTTGATCCATTAGACCAACCACAAAGAACTCGATGAGCCTCGTGTGCGGGCGCGCAGCGACAAAGTTGATGAAATGCTCCGTCGTTGCCGTATCCGATGTGTTGCCGTCCACGGTAACGAATTCCACCTGCGAGGCCTCAAATGCCGTAAAGGTCAGCATAACCCCATCCGTATCGAGGCGCAGATCAGCCATCTTAAGGGCACATGTATGCACCAAAATACGTGCATCCGGAAACAACTCACGCACGGCCTTCTGTATACGCAGGGCCTTATCAATCGGCATCTCACAAGGTGCCGCGATCGTGATCAGCAGGGACTCGACATGTGGGATGCGATCCAGTTTTTCCTTTGCCTGTTCCGCTTTGCGCTGGGCATCAGCGGTACCGGAAACGATATATGTCAGCTGCTGCATATGCCCTCCTAGCAAAATCTCTGCACAGCGCAGAGATTCCTGGAAAAGGGGTTATACCCCCATTCGATCCGTCACAATGGCATTGACATTACTTCGCATAGTCTACAACACGTGTTTCGCGAATGACCGTCGCCTTGATCTGACCAGGATATTCGAGGTCGCCCTCGATCTTCTTCACGATGTCATGAACAAGCACGGCCGCTCCCGCATCATCCACCTTATCCGGCTTCACCATGACGCGGATCTCACGCCCTGCCTGGATAGCAAAGCAGCGTTCCACGCCGTCAAACGACTCAGCAATCTCCTCGAGGGCTTTGAGGCGCTTGATATACGACTCCAGACTTTCACGCCGTGCGCCGGGGCGTGCTGCCGAGACAGCATCTGCTGCCGCAACGAGAACGGCCTCGATCGTCGTCGCCTCCACGTCGCCGTGATGGGATTCGATAATATTGATAACCTCTTTGGACTCACGGTACTTGCGCGCGAGATCCGCTCCGACCGTGACATGCGGTCCCTCGACTTCGTGGCTGACAGCCTTGCCGATGTCGTGCAGGAGTCCGCCGCGCTTTGCCAGCATCACGTCACACTCGAGTTCTGCCGCCATGAGCCCCGCAAGATGTGCAACCTCAATAGAATGCGCAAGAACATTCTGCCCGTAGCTTGTCCGATAGCGCATCCGTCCGAGAAGGCGAACCAGTTCGGGATGAATGCCATGCACCCCCGTCTCAAATGTCGCCTGTTCTCCTGCCTCCTTGATGCGCTGATCGACCTCACGACGAGCCTTCTCGATCATCTCCTCGATGCGTGCCGGGTGGATACGGCCATCCTGGATCAGCTTCTCGAGAGCAATGCGCGCTACCTCGCGCCGTACGGGATCAAATCCTGAGAGGATAACCGCCTCCGGTGTATCGTCGATGATGAGATCGATGCCCGTCAGTGTCTCAAGGGTACGGATGTTGCGTCCCTCTCGTCCGATGATACGCCCCTTCATCTCGTCGTTTGGAAGAGCGACGACCGAGACCGTCGTCTCTGCCACATGGTCCGCCGCACAGCGCTGAATCGCAACGCTCAGAATCTCGCGCGCAGCCTTGTCAGCCTCATCCTTCGTCTGCTGGATGTACTCCTTGATTTTGCGTGCCTTTTCGTGCTTCAGCTCCTCCTCTGCCTCAGCCATGAGGATCGTACGAGCCTCCTCTGCAGAGAGTCCCGACACACGTTCCAGTTCCTGTTTCTGACTTTCATAGAGGGCCGTGATCTCCGCCTGTGTCTTGTCGATCCGTGCCTCTTTACGCGAAAGCCCCTCTTCTTTCTTCTCGATGGATTCGAGTTTGCGGTCGAGGTTTTCTTCCTTTTGAATTGTACGGCGTTCAAGACGCTGCAGCTCACTGCGGCGCTCCTTCGTATCCCGCTCGAAATCCTGCCGCTGACGCTGAATCTCTTCCTTTGCCTCGAGCAGAACTTCCTTCTGCTTAGTCTCTGCACGCCTCTCGGCCTCTTCGAGAATGCGTCTTGCCTCGTTTTCCGCTGATCCTATCTGAGCCTCTGCCGAGCGCCTGCGTGCATAGTATCCTGCAGCAGCACCGATGGCAACAGCAATAATTACCCCCAGTATTTCAGTAAGAATAACGGCCACCTCCTTTTTCATTGTCCATAAAGTCATATAGAATACTTCTATCCATTTTAATGTTTTTTCTCTATAGTGTCAAGAATTCTATGTAAGACGGGTCCTCGTTATTCATGAAATCAGCCTCATATTCACAGGTGTTTTATAACCTCTCTTCCATAGACGAGGATCACTCTATCATATATAATATTGTCCTAGGATGGTGGAATGAGGAGGACATATGAGAAATAAAAAATGGATGAAGAGAGCCATTGCTCTCGCACTCTCCGCGGTGATGACAGGGGGTATTGCTTTGCCGCCTGCCACCGCGGAGGCAGGTACGGGCAGCATCATCGGGGCCGTTATCGGCGGTGCGGTCGCAGCAACCGAAATGAACAAGCAGATCAAATACTACAACACGACCGAAGAAGGTCGCCAGCAGCTCTTGGATGAACTCAAGGGGGAATATGGCATCTACTATCGCCATGATCTCAATAATCAGCTCGACCGCATCTTCGCAAATCTGACGGCAGCAATTGGTTCGATGGACCCTACGGTCTACGATCGTCCCTACAATTACTTCATCAATCGTGAGGAAAGCTTCAATGCCTTCTGCACACTCGGGCACAATATGAGCGTCAATGTTGGACTCTACGGTTATCTGACAAACGAGGACGAAATTGCCGTTGTTCTCGCCCATGAGATGGGGCATGGCCAGAAGGACCATCCTGCAAAAGGGATGAAGCGCTCGTTGGGGCCTGCTATCCTGGCAAATGCTACCGGGACCGTCCTCGGTGCCATCGCTGCAAACATTTGGAAGGGACAGGGACTCACGAAGCCGATGGAGTGGGAGGCAGATAATCTCGCATTTGAGTACATCTCCCGCTCACCCTACAACCCCGGTGCAACGGCTGCTGTCTGGCAGCGCGTCATTGATCTCTCAGGAAACAACTCTGCGAGTGCCTTTGACATCATGTCCGGTGCTGCCGATCATCCATCCAATGCGGCGCGCCGCGACAACTATTCAAAGAAATTGACAGAGATGAGCGGCGGCAGGGTTACGGTAAAGGACGGCGTCGTATCTGTAAATAAGAAAGTTTTGTTAACTCCTGCCCCATCTGGCGGCATGAGCTCTGCCGAACGTGCTTATTTCGTCATGGGGAATCTTGCAGCAGCATATAAAAACGGGCATGCTGCTTCCGGGGCACACGTCGAGGGCCGCACCGTTATGCTCGGTGCACAGCCCATCATTAACTGCACTGACCGCGATGCAAATCCATATGCAATCGCAGAGCTGCTGAATCAAATTAAATAACTGCATCAAAAAAGCCGAGCCCCATCGCAAAGCGTGATGAGTCTCGGCTTTCTTTATCTCTGTGGAAATCTGCGCAGGGCGCGCGGTTTTCCAAGGATTTCAGCAAAGACGACAGCCTGTTTCATCGCATCTGGCGTGAGCTGCGGAAGCACGGCAGCCGTTCTTCGCCCAGCCGCTCGCGGAGCAGCTGAAAGCGCCGCCTCCGCCTCCTCTGCAGCAAGGCGGGCGGCACGCTCTTCACGCTCACGCGCGCGTTTTGCGCGCTGTGCCTCCTTGCGTGCATCTTCCCACTTTGTACGAAGCTCCTGGGCATGCAGTACATCTTCCTCTGCTGCGATCTGCACATCAACAGGAACGCCGCGCATCGGCGGGATATCGAATGTCGCATTCTGTTCTGCACGCTTCTTCGGACGCGGAATGTCCTGCGGCACGGTCGGCGGCGGCACCTTCTTTTTGCCGCGCACACGATCGTCCAAAAGGGCAACCGCTACGGCGATCACAATGAGTATGAGATATGTCATACCACATCCCTCACTTTAGAGGCTGTGCCGGATGTTTTTCCTCCGCCTTGCCTGCTGAACTGATCGCCTGACGCATGTCGGTATCGGATTGGATATTGTTCAGCTGATAGTAATCCATCACGCCAAGTTTTCCCTCGCGCAATGCCTGTGCCATCGCGTGCGGCACCTCGGACTGTGCCTCGACCACCTTTGCCTCCATCTCCTGCGTATACGCCTTCATTTCCTGCTCACGCGCAACCGCCATCGCGCGGCGTTCCTCTGCCTTTGCCTGTGCGATGCGCTTGTCCGCCTCTGCCTGATCGGTCTGCAGCTCCGCACCGATGTTGCGCCCAACATCGACATCCGCGATATCGATCGAGAGAATCTCGAACGCCGTTCCGGCATCAAGGCCCTTGCCAAGAACCGTCTTGGAGATGTCATCGGGATTCGCGAGCACGTCCTTATGGTTCTCCGAGGAACCGACCGTTGTGACAATGCCCTCACCGACACGCGCGATGATGGTCGGCTCGCCCGCACCGCCGACGAGACGGTCGATATTCGCACGCACGGTGACGCGTGCCTTGATCTTCAGTTCGATACCGTTTGCCGCAACGGCGGAGACAATCGGCGTCTCAATGACCTTCGGGTTGACACTCATCTGCACGGCATCCAGCACATCGCGGCCTGCGAGATCGATCGCTGCCGCCCGCTCGAAGGGCAGATTGATCTGGGCGCGATGCGAGGCGATCAGTGCATCAACGACCTTGTCCACATTTCCGCCCGCAAGATAGTGGGCCTCAAGCTGATTAACGCTCACATCCAGTCCCGCCTTATTTGCCTTGATGAGCGGCAGAACGATGCGACTGGGCGGCACACGGCGCAGGCGCATACCGATGAGCGATATGATGCCCACCGAGACATTGGCCGAGATCGCGGACACCCACAGGCCAAGGGGCACAAAGTGCAAAAAGATGGACACAGCCAGAATAACGATGACAATGAGGAATGCTCCTCCAAACAATGTTCCCATACGAACCTCCTTAATTATCTCCGTGAATCTTTATTATGCCTCGCGCACAACGACTCGGCTGCCGTTCACGGACAGGACAACAATCTGCTTTCCCTTCTGAATGAAGGTGCCCTCTGAGATCACATCCACAGGACGCCCGTCGATGCGAGCCGTCCCCGAAGGACGCAGCTCTGTCAGCACCTCGCCCACTTTCCCTACGATATCCAACTGTTCCTCAGCACTGACATAACCTTCTTCCGTGCGTGAACTCTTTTGCAGAACAATCTTATTCCAGAGTTTGCTCGACGGCAGACGCGAGACGATGAGCAGGAACAGCACAATCGAAATGACAAGCGCGATCCCAAGTGCGGCCAGTGCACCAATATCCCCACCGAGAGCAAGGACAATGCTGTAAAGCATTGCCGCAACGCCGAGTCCCGCCAGAAGTCCTACCGTCGGCAGCAGGATCTCCACAATGATCATCAGGACACCCGCGAGAAAGACCGCAATGTGATAAAGCTCCACAAGCCCACGCGTATACTGACTGCCCCAAAAGACGGCAGCCGCAACGATGCCAAGCAGAACACCGACGCCGAGTCCTCCTGTTTTGACCTCCACCATGACAGAGAGGAACATAACGGCAATCAGCAGCACCTGCAAAATGCCGTTATCTACGATCAGATTCATAGAAACCCTCCTCCTTACGCAAAAAACCCTCCGCGCACTCGCGCGGAGGTTCCTATGCTGAAAAATGGTCGGAACGACGAGATTTGAACTCACGACCTCTTCCACCCCAAGGAAGCGCTCTACCAAGCTGAGCTACGTCCCGAACAAGAGGTATTATATCGAGGTTTTGTCCGTTTGTCAATCCCTCTGCGTCATCTGCTTCATGAGGCGAAGCGCACCGATCTCAACTCCAGTTTCACGTGCTACCTGTTCAATACTCCGCCCCGCACGCAAAAGGGCACGTGCCTTGATGAGAGCCTCGTCTTCCTGCACATCCGCTGTCTCCTCGATCACAGCAGGTTCCTCTGTAGGCAGGATGGGCGGAGGCGTGGAGGGATATTGAATATGCGGCATCTCCTGCGGAGGCATATGAGGTATGCTCGCCTGTACGTGTTCCTGCACAACAGCTCTCGGCATCGGTGCGGAAATTGGTGTTGGGCGAGGCGCTGCATAAACCGGCTGCTGGGTTACGTCACTGGCGCGAGCCTGCTCACGCAGAATGGATTGGTGCAGCACAGCCGCGAATTCATCCCCATCCGTACGCCTCGTCTCCTGTACCTGAGGGGGAATCTCTGCCATATGCGCAGCATGGCTCTCCGCAGGATGCACGACTGGTACAGCCTGTATCTGTCCGAGATCACTCAGGCGCCGCTCCAGTTCTTCAATGCGCTGACGCAGCGCCCATTCGAGGCGCTGTGCATCTGCCACGCGCGTCTCGAGACGCACACGGCGGTCATCAGCCTCACGCAGGAGGCCCTCGAGTTTTGTCACGTGAGAGCCGAGCCTCTTGATAATTGTATCTGCGGACTGTTGCAGTTCTTTTTTCAGTTTATCAATGGACGCCGCAAGATCCTCATCATCCTCCTCGCTCCGCTGCCTGCGATGAAGGATATACCGCACGATGAGCAAAAGGACAGCGCCGAGGATGATGAGTGCGCCCAAAATTTCGGTGATGGATATAATAACAGGATGCCTCCCTTATCGGTGCTTTCCTAATGACTTACAAAGTAATATCGAGATGTACGCCGCGATTTGGATCAGAAGCCAGGCGCTGCAGCAGCTCCGCCCCATGATCCTCGCCGCGTGAACGACGGCGCTGATGCTGCTCCTGACCGCCCTGGCGGCGCTCACGTTCCGGGTCATCCTTCACGCGGGCATCCTCACTCGCCTCTTCCTTTGCACGCACCTGTTGGCGCGCAAGTTCGGCATCCTCTTTCTGACGGATCGACTCAAAGCTCTGCTGGATATTAACCTGGTTCTGCAAATTGCTTTGCACATTCCCCGCCTCATTGGACTGCGGAAACATCATCTGCATGCTGATCGGTGTAACATTCATGGCGATACCTGCCTCTCTTAAAAGATACCTACAGCAATCTCCCCGTCAATCATCTGCAGACGTGCGTGATGCAGCTCTCCCTCAATGGATTTCTTTACCCCATTGATCGTCACATTGACACCGGGGTAGATCGTTTCCGAGGCAAGAATCACACCGTTCTTCATCTGCTCCAATTCCTCATTCATCCGCTGAAGCTCTTCCTGCATTTCTTTGACTTTGCCGGCAAGCGGGAACTGCGCGTGCGTCATCTCGACGAGCTGTTCTCGGCGGCGCTCAGAAAGGCTCATAAGAGGTTGTTTTTTTAACGTTTCGAGCGAGAGCCGCATTTCGGTCAACCGCTTGACCGCCATCTCGCATTCCTTGGACAGCGCCTCATAGCGATGCTTCAAGTTTGGATCAACACCAACATGCAAATTTGTCTGCACGTAGAAGTTATTGCCATAGGTCTTAGCGAGGATGGATTCTCCAGCGCCGATGCTCCCTCCGGTAATAACGCCGCGTCGCCCCTCTACACGGACGTGATGTCCGGCCCGCATCTCCGAATGCAGGACGACGTCATTGACGTATATATCCCGTCCAGCAGAGATGTTGGCATTCTCGACGAACGAGATGCTGACATCCTCCGTAGCAGATATCTTTCCAATATTCATGCCGCGAATGCCGCCGTGCACGATGACGTTGCGCCCTTCCACCTGCGCACCGCCGATCATCCCCTTGATCTCAACATCTCCTGCAGCCTTAACCGTGAAACCGCTCTCCACATCCCCCTTAATTTCGACGCTGCCGGCAAAATCAATATTGCCCGTCCCGACATCGACGCTCGAGTCGATCACCAGGTGCGGATCGACGCTGATCTTCTTCCCATCATCCGCAATCTGCCCGTCAATGAGTGCCACGAGCTCATGCTCGTTTACAATCTTGGTATTTTTACCTTGCGGCAACACCGCAGGTTTCCCCGGCCTCGCCGGAACCTCTTCACCAAAGACATTTTTTCCGGACACGCCGGCAGTTTCAGGGATGCGAACCGCGAGCACATCACCAATCTGTGCTCGGATAAAAATATTCATATCCTTATAGTCGACACGATCATAGGCACGCTCAGCAGGACGTCCCTTGGTGCCCATATCAAATTTCTTTTCAATGCGTGCATCTGTTCCCGCCTCGGGCTGCGTCCCACGCGCTGCCATAAAGGGTGTGAGTCGTGCGACACCACGTCCAATCGCCTCGCGATCAATGCCGTAGATTACTTTTTTGGCTGCAAGCGCATTGAGCACATCAGTGACATCAGGCGGCAGATTTCCATGCTTCTCATCGAAACGAATCGCAGCCGTCATTGCATCACGTGCAATCTCAATGGAAAAGGGGATGACCTCGTTGCCCCCCTCATCGTCCGATGCCGGATTCAATTTCACCTCAAAACCGTCCGCTGCACGCACAAGACGGGCCAGCTGGATATCATCATAATTGATGACCCCCTCCTCTGCGAGACGGTCCTTCAATACCGCAACGCTGATGACAGGTCTATCCTTGTCCTCCGGGTAAACGGTAACATAATTTCCATCCGCTTTGATAACAAGCTGAAACCCCTCGCGTACTCCCCCAATAGTTCGATCCACAATACCACTCCCGATCCATCAAAATTGCGGCTCTATTACAACTATTTTCTGTGCAAACGTAGCTCATTCCTCGTCATTCATGCGGGCCAAATACCCGCGCATACGGAAAATCGCCTTCGTGTGCAGCTGTGAGATACGAGCCTCCGAAAGATGCAGAATGGCTGCAATCTCTTTTAGGGTCATCTCATCGTAATAATAAAGACCAACAACAACTCGTTCCTTCTCTGGAAGTTTCTCAATCGCTGCCGCAAGTGTATCCTTGACCTCGCTCCACTCTGCGTACTCGACGGGACCATCTTCCATAGACGCAGGTGAGTCTGTGCGCAGATACTCCTCAAGCGGAATGATTGTCGCAGCACTAACCTGCCCCTCCAGACGGTGCAGACCTTCGATCGAGAGATCCAGCTCTGCAGCCAGTTCCTCATCGGTTGCTGTGCGGCCAAGCTCTCCCTCAAGGCGCGCAACCGCTTTCTCATACTTCTTGATATTCTGGCGTACACTGACCGGAATCCAATCTTTTGCACGCAGATGGTCAAGCATTGCTCCGCGCACGCGCACGCCTGCATATGTCTCAAATTTATTGCCGCGCGCGAGTTCGTAGCGCTCAATGGCATCCAGCAGACCGAAAAAACCGCTGCTCAGCAAATCCTCCCGGTCGACATGCTGTGGGAGACTGATGGCGATGCGTCCGGCGACCAGCCGAACAAGGGGAAGATAGTATTCGGCAATGCGATTGCGCACATCAACCGTCTTCTCGGTTTCATACAACTGCCAGAGGGCCTCAATATTTTCTGCCTCCTGCATCGCCATCTTCATCATCTCCTCCCCTCGAACGCTCGGTGTATGGGTCAAGCCGGCGCTGCCGCTCCGTCTCTATCCTCCGGCTCATCCGCCGCGGGGCTTCTCATATGTGTGAAAGCACCCTCTGAGAGCGGTCGAAAACTCGACGATGCCGCAAACTCCTCTGTTGCACCGCTCCCCTTCTCCACTGCTTCAAAGTCGATATCCTCTGCATCGTAGAGCGTCGCCTGCATATCCTTCATTCGCTCTGTGGGATCCTTATCAAAAGCCGCCCAGCCCTTTGCCTCCAGAATGAATGCGGCGAGATAGGTGAATATTCCCGCGCTTACAAATGCGATAAAGCCGCGGCCGAATGCCGTCATAATGCGTGCATCGCTGACGAGTCCTGTAATAAATACAACGAGCGCAGCAATCACGGAAAACACGAGTGCCATGCCGAGTTTGAACATACTTTTCACCTGCCCCTTATATTGTCTTATCTCCCTTGCTTACGGTTTTCACGGTATAGGTACCATCGTTGAGATCGATTGCCACAGTGCGGCCATAGTTTAGGCCAGTATCCTCCGCAATAAGACGGATACCATGCTGTGCCAAGAGCTCTTTTGCCGCCTGTGCATTCCGCTCCCCGACACGCATGACACTCGTCGTATTGGAGAACGCGAACATCTGTGCACCGCCCGCAATCTTTGCTACGAGACGCGTTTTTGACGCGCCAAGCCGCAGGACATCCGCCAGCATGAGCGGAAATCCCGTATCAATAAACTTTGCCGGCGTATCTGTAGGACGTGCCTGTTTGCTGTCCGGCAGCATATAGTGGAGAAGTCCGCCCACCTTTGCTTGTGGATCATAGAGAGAAAGTCCGATACAGGAGCCCAATCCATAGCTGATGAGTGTGGATGGAGCTGCGCCGACTTTGTAGTCGGCCATACCGACTTTTATCAAATCCGGCATATCATTCAACTCCTACCGCATTCATAATGCTGCTGAGCGATCCGGGATCCGGGACCAGGAAGAAATGGCCGCTGATGCTCCGATCCTCCGCAACAAAATTCGTTTCAATGAGCAGCGCATGGTCGCCCATCTCACCAAGCTGAACCAGAACGACGTTGAGAATGGCACCCGCCATATCCACAGCAAGTGCGGGGATGGACGGCAGCATACTCATGCCTGTAAACGTATAGAACGCATTCAAATAGGATCCTGCGAGGATGTTGCCGATTTCCATGAGAGCCGATTCATCCATCGCGTCGAGTTCTGTCGTCTTCCCCCTCTCGCGCCCCAGCAGTGTGTCTACAAGTGCGAACGCGCTGTCCCGCGGGATGAGAAACAGAATGTTGCTCGGCGCCTTGCCATAGACGCGCAAGAAAATACCGACGACAACCAGTTCCGGTCCGCCGACAAATTCTGGTACATCTTCAATTGGCACAAGTGCCACATGGGGCACATTCATCTCGATGCGGCGCTGAATAAGACGGGAAAGCGCCGTCGCGGAGTTCCCAGCACCGACGTTTCCAATCT
The DNA here is from genome assembly GCF_000468035.1 of Selenomonas sp. oral taxon 892 str. F0426. Taxonomy (GTDB): domain Bacteria; phylum Bacillota; class Negativicutes; order Selenomonadales; family Selenomonadaceae; genus Centipeda. The sequence continues at coordinate 124,804 of NZ_KI260539.1, read as the reverse complement.
CTCTGAGCACATCCAGCTGCAGCTCTGACAGCTCTGTCAGATTCTCATCTACGCTCATTGACTTTACCTCTTAGCACGGCGCAATGACAGGAAGCAAGCTCCCTTATTTCGCATCCTTCGAAAGTCCGACGATCTCCTCCAGATTGAGGAGAACGATAAGCCTTCCTCTGATATTGCCAATGCCGCTGAGGAATCGGCTGCTCTCGCGTGCATTCATCGCCTTCTTCGTATCGACAGGCGCATTCTCGAGGCTGAGAACCTCCGTTACAGCATCGACAAGCATGCCGACATGGACGTCCTCAACGGAGACCGTGACGATACGCGTGCGGTCCGTATAAGGAGTCTCAGCAAGTCCGAGCCGCTGCTTGAGATCGATGACGGGGAGCACCGAACCGCGCAGATTGATGACACCCTTGATAAAGTCTGCCGCAAACGGAACACGCGTGATGTCCGTCAGATTGCGTATCTCCTGCACGTTCAAAATGCTGACACCATATTCTTCATCGCGAAGATTGAACGCCACATACTGCGAGTTCTGCGGCGCATTCCCCTGATTCATATCCTCTGCCATCTTCTTTGCCCTCCCCTTTTACTGCTGTATCATCGTCGCAACGTCAAGAATCAGTGCGACTCTTCCGTCGCCAAGCACAGTTGCTCCGCCAAAGAGTTTGAGTCCGGCGAAGAGATTGCCAAGTGTCTTGATAACGATTTCCTGCTGACCGATCAGGTTGTCCACAACGATGCCTGCCTTCGCCTCGCCCGCATGGACAACAACAACGAAATGCTCGTCGGAATCCTTCGTATGCGGAACCTGAAGAGCTTCCTCCATGCGGATGATCGGGATAATCTCCCCGCGCAGGACGATAACCTCCTTGTTCTGGACGGTCTGAATGTCACTCGGCTCGATGTTGATCGTACTGTCGATCGATGTGAGAGGAATGGCGTACATCTCCTCCTGCACTCGTACGAGCATCGCCTGAATGATCGCAAGCGTGAGCGGCAGCTTGATCTTGAACACAGACCCTTCGTCGATATGGGTCTCCACATCGACGTGCCCGGAGAGTGCCTCGATCTTGCTGCGCACAACGTCCATGCCGACGCCGCGGCCGGAGATGTCCGTGATCTGCTCTGCCGTCGAAAAACCCGGCAGGAAGATCAGGCGAACGGCATCCGCGTCGTCGAGACTATCCGCTTCACTCTGCGTGACCATGCCCTTCTCGACCGCCTTGCGGCGAATCTTGCTCGCATCAATTCCTGCGCCGTCGTCCGTGATCATGATGACGACGTTGTTGCCCTCGTGCCGCGCGATGAGCCCCACCTCGCCGGTACGCGGCTTCCCCTTCGCCTCACGCGCATCGGGGCTCTCAACACCATGGTCGAGCGAGTTGCGCAGGAGATGCATGATCGGATCACCGATCTCGTCGATAACGGTACGGTCAAGCTCAGTCTCCTCACCCTCGATCGTGAGGTTGATGTCCTTGCCAAGTTCCTTCGATACATCACGCACCATGCGTGGGAAGCGGTTGAACACAGCACTGACTGGAACCATGCGGACCTTCATGACAATGTTCTGCAGATCGCCAGTGACACGATCCATCTGCTCGAGAGTCTCCATAAGGTCGCTCAGGCGATGTGTCTGACCAATCTGCTCCAAACGAACTTTATTGATAACGAGCTCACCCATGAGGTTCATAAGCGTATCAAGTTTTTCGATGTCAACGCGGACACTCTGACTTTGATGCGGCTTCTTCGCGGGAGCTGCAGCAGGCTTCGCAGCCTCCTTCTTGGCCGCGGGTGCGGCGGCCTTTGCCGCAGGCGCAGGAGACGTCGCCGACGCAGGAGCCTCCGACTTTCCGACTTTGTCCGGATCGAGCGGCTCAACGAGAACATCTTCAATTTCCGAAACCGTATCCACGGCATTCTGCACCGCCTGGGCATCACCACCCGTGGCAATCACCACATCAAAGCTGCGCTCGAACTTCTCTTGCTCGAGATCCTCTGCCGGCGGAATGCTCTTAATGACATCACCGATCTCATCGAGTGCATGCATAACCATGACGGAACGCGCGGCCTTGAGCACACAGGTTTCCATGAGGGTAACCTTGACATGGAACATATTCATGCCGGCTTCTTTTGCCTTTTTCATGACATCAAGGTCGATATCGTCGAGTTCAAGGTCCACGCTTTTAGCGCTGTCACCCTCTGATGCCGCAGGTGCAGCAGAATTCGCTGCAGCGGGGGTTGCCGCAGCGGGCGCAGGAGTCCCCTTGGAGATAGAGCTGAGCTTTGCGACGAGATCAGAGACATCGACGACATCTTCTGCCTCACCGTTACCAACGCTGTCCACCATCTGCTCGAGCGAGTCCAAACACTTGAACAGCGTATCCATAATATCCTCGTTGAGCTTCAGCTGCTCTTTGCGGACGAGATCCAGAACATCTTCCATCTCGTGGGTGAGTTCTGCAATCTTGGCAAAGCCCATGGTCGCTGACATGCCCTTAAGCGTATGTGCGTTGCGGAAGATGTCGTTGACGACACCGATTTCCTCCATGTTCTCCTCGAGGCTCAGGAGTCCTTCGTTCAGTGACTGCAGATGCTCATGCGACTCATCCAGGAACATGTCCATATACTGGTTATCCATTGGTATTCCCCCTATTTCCTATCTTCTCACAGCCGTCTCGATCGCGCTTGCAATCTGCGGCAATGGGCATATCTCATCGGCCAGACCTGCTTCGATTACGGATTTTGGCATTCCGTAAACGACACAGGTCGCTTCATCCTGCGCAATGCAGTAGCCGCCGTTTTCCTTGATCTTTCGCAGCCCATCGCGCCCGTCATTGCCCATTCCCGTGAGAATCACGGCAACGACATCTCTTCCAAGATGTGCGACGGATTCATACATCACGTTGACTGCGGGACGATGGTTCCCAACAGGTGGCTCATCGCTGAGCGCAATGCGGCGAATAGCAGCTTCGTCCAGGATACGCAGATGGTAGTTCCCAGGCGCAATGTAGACGCACCCTGCCTCCAAGACATCGCCGTTTTTTGCTTCGCATACCTTGACTTTTGATACCCCGTCCAGACGTCCCGCAAGAGCATTGGTAAATCCTGCCGGCATGTGCTGTACGATGACCACAGGGCAGGGAAAATGCTCTGGAAGCCCTGTGATGACAGTCTGGAGTGCCTGTGGTCCTCCTGTCGAAGATCCGATGACGACAAGACGCATCCGGGAGGATCCATTTTTGCCGAACATCATGTTTTTCCTTAGTGCCTTACTCATCTTTCACGCGCTCCACCTGGGTTCGCTGTATATGGAACAGATAGCGTACGATTTTATCGCGTATGCCGCGTGAAATCCCTTGAAACTGCACACCGACGTGATAAATGGGGACGTCGTCCTCGCGCTCAATGCGCGTACACCGTATGATGCGCGTCATGAGTTCGATTGTCCCGATTCCAGGAATATCGTTGAGTGCGAGAGCCGCATCCGAGTCGAGAGGCACCTTTTTGGGCCAAGCAAAAGCTAGCCCGTTGCCGCTGAGGTCTACCAGGGGCACTCGCCGCGGGGCATCGATCTTTCCTTCATGGTCGACCAAACGAACCGTCGCAGTAAGATTCACCTTGATGCGAAAGAACGCACGTTTTTGGAAGCGCTCCGCAACTTCGGGAACAGAAATACGAAGGACGGGAATATTGTCATGACGACCATGGCCGCGATGAACGCTAAAAAAGCGAAAATGGCATCCATCTCCTGCGGCCAGCACGTAAAGGTTCTCCCCTACGCGTGGTATGACTGGAACATGGCGCTCATCTACGGGCATAGCAACAACGAGTTCATCATCGACGATGTCTTCCACCCTGCTTGTATAGCCGGAGGTTCCTTCCTCGCTGTTTTCAAAGAATATTTCCAGCCTCTGTCCGATTGCTAAAATACTCCTTGCCTGTACCAATTCGCCCGCCATCTGAATTTTCCTCCTTGGCTACGTTGAAAACTTAAAAATTTGCTGTAAAAAACCCTTCCATCCGCGCTTAACATGCATTTCATTCCCTGTAATAAGTGCCTCCGCCAATGCGTCAATACATCGTGCAGCTGCAGTATTCGGTTCTGCATTGAGGAGAGGTGTCTGACGTCGTACTGCTTTTGTGACCGATGTGTCCTCGAATACATATCCAAGACAGTCCACCGGCATATGGAGGAACTTCTCGGCAGCACGCTGGAGTTTCTGGGCGACCTCACGACTCTCCTTGACTTCGTATACGCGGTTGATGATGAGTCTGAGATTCTTCTGACTCGCATAGATACTGTAGGCCTTCATCACGGCATAAGCATCGGTGAGAGAGGTTGGCTCCGGCGTCGTTACGAGAAGCACCTCATCCGCCGCAAGAATGAAGTCCATGACGTTGCGCCCAAGACCTGCTCCCGTATCCACTAGGATGATATCAGCACGTGCGGCGCAGTCCGCAAGTTTTTGCTGGAGGAGTACCTTTTCCGCATGATCGTATTCGAGTGCCTTTTCGATCCCGGAGCCGCCTGAGATATATTGAAGCCCATGCTGCGTTTCTACAATGACATCTTCCAGGCTGACCTCCGGACGAATGAGATCGAGCAAATGTTTTCGCGAGGTAGCCCCAAGCAGGATATCCACGTTTGCCATACCGAGATCCGCATCAATGACAAGGACGCGATGCCCCCTGTTTCGAAGCGCGATGGCTAGGTTAACAGCAATGTTCGTCTTGCCGACTCCGCCCTTCCCACTCGTGATTGCAATCACACGCACATTTGCCCAAGCCTCAGCCTGAGTGGATGAGATAGGTGTCTGGGGGCTCTCAGAATGGACCATTTGACGCAGTCGCGTTGCCTGATCTGCCATGTCATTCCCTCAAAAGCAATCCGGCAAGGCGCTCTGCAGTTGCCGGTATGATGTCATCGGGGACGCTCTGCCCATTTGACAGGAAGGAAAGAGGGATCTTCCCGCCTGCGAGAAGATTGAGCACCATGCCGATCGTACGCGTCTCATCCGTTTTGGTGAAGATGATACGATCCGGGCGGCATGCAGAAAATCGCTCCATAATCTCTGCAGCATCCTGTTCTTTGGTGGTCGCACTGACGACCAGGTGTTTTTCCATGCGCGGATGTGCTGCAATCAGGTCCTTGAGCTCGTCCATCTGGTATTCGTTGTATTGACTGCGTCCCGCCGTATCCACAAGGATGAAATCCTTGCTGCGGTGGCGCGTAATCGCCTTTCTGAGATCTGCGGCTGAGTATACAACCTCTACAGGCAGTCCAAGAATCTCAGCGTATTTCTTAAGCTGCTCAACGGCTGAGATGCGGTAGGTATCCGCTGTGATGAGAGCCCCCTTGAGGTTCTGCTCTAAAACGAAGTGCGCCGCGACCTTTGCAAGTGTTGTAGTCTTTCCAACGCCTGTTGTTCCAATAAAGGCAACAACACGGGAGCTGCGGGAACCTGGATGGAGGCCATCGGAGAACTGCATCACCTGTGCGAGATATCCCGCAAGGACATTGACGGCTCGCGGGTCAAGACTGTCCAAGTTCACATCCGCAAGGGGGATCTTGCTGGAGAGTTCCTCACAGAGTTCCTCCCGCACATCCTGTCGGCGAAGGGCATCACGGATGGAGACAATCTCCTTCGGCTGGTTCGCCGCCATCATAGAGGCGAGCATTGTCTTCATCTGCGAAAGCTCATCTTCCAGGAGACGAATACGCTCCGCAGAGCCATCCTCCTCGGCAGAAGGCTGCTCTGGTGCAGTCTCTGCGGGAGTCTTTGACTGGACATCCGCCGCAGGCGGAGGCGGTGCCGTCGACGCATACGCAGGTGTCAGTGCCGAAGCGACAGAAGCTGCCGGTATGGCATATGCCTCCGGCGGATAAGCTGCAGTTCCCTGCAGAGGATAGGTTGAAGCTGCTGGTGATGCTGCGCCATAGTCATAGACAGGCGGTACAATCGGTTCCGCCGTCGGCACTGATTTCTCCGATACGAGCGGCTCCGTCATACGATACTGATTAAGAACGCTCGTGGGAAGAATCGGAGACGCTGGAGGCACATAGGCCGATGCGGCACGCGGAGTCCGCGATTGTTTTTCATCCACGGCAGCGGTCACTTCGATCATCTCGACGCCGCCAAGCACGCCGCCCTCACGATATTTTTTCGTATGAAGGAGCACGGCATCACTGCCGAGCTCATCTTTAATCTGTTCCATGGCCTCCTTCACCGAAGAGGCCCGCACGGTCTTGACCTGCACTTAGATTCTCACCACCCCGAGGATTTGGATCTCAACATTCTGCTCTATCTCTGCATGAGAGAGGACGATCAGCCCAGGTATAGACCGCTCGACGAGATTTCGGAAATAGGGGCGCACCGTTGGACTCGTCAGAACGATGGGCTGATATCCCTGATCGGTTAGTTTACCAAGTTCCTCCTGCAGTGCTGTGAGAAGCTTTTGCATAGAGTCTGGATCGAGGCTGACATAAGAGCCATGCTCCGTGCGCTGCACGCTGCCCGCAATCTTATTCTCGATTGCAGGGTCGAGCGTGATACATGGCAAGGCACCGTTCTGGACATTCTGCTGTGTAATGTGGCGCGCCATCGCATGGCGTACGTATTCCGTAAGAACATCCGTATCCTTTGTTGCCATGCCATAGTCAGCCAGCACCTCGAGGATCGTACTCATATCACGGATAGAAATGCGCTCATGCAGGAGGTTTGCAAGAACTTTCTGCACCTCGCCGACACTGAGCAGATTCGGAACAACCTCATCCACAAGTGCCCCATTCGTCTTGCGCAGATTGTCAAGGAGATTCTGCGTCTCCTGACGCCCTAGGATCTCAGCAGCGTGCAGCTTGATGATCTCCGTCAGATGTGTAGCAAGCACCGAGACTGCATCGACGACGGTGTACCCATTGAGCTCTGCCTGCTCGCGCTCGTTCTCCGAGATCCAGAGCGCCGGCAGGCCAAAGGCCGGCTCCGTCGTCTCGATGCCCGGCACTTCCTCGAACACTGTCCCCGAGTTCATCGCAAGATAATGATCAAGCATGAGTTCGCCGCGTGCAATCTCAACGCCTTTGAGCTTAATAATATACGCATTGGGCTTGATCTGAATATTGTCACGGATGCGGATGGTCGGCACGACAAGGCCAAGCTCAAGAGCACACTGACGTCTGATCATGACAATACGATCGAGGAGGTCTCCTCCCTGTCCTGTATCGACAAGCGGAATAAGACTGTAGCCGATCTCGAGTTCCATCGGGTCAACCTGAAGGAGTGACACAATGTTCTCGGGGGTGGTTGCCTCCTTCTTCGCCTTCGCTTTCTGCTCGACCTGCTGTACTTCTTGCTCCACGGTCTGTCCGCGCTGGAGGTTCCATGCAATAACACCGCAGATCACTGCAAGCACCGTGAACGGAATGCCCGGCAGTCCAGGCATGATGGCAAGGAAGAGGAGCACACCCGTGAGGATCATAAAGATACGCGCGTTGCGGAAGAGCTGCTTCACGAGATCTCCTCCGAGGTTACCCTCCGCCGCTGAACGCGTGACAATGATACCAGTTGCCGTTGAGATAAGGAGCGCAGGGATCTGAGCGACAAGGCCTTCACCGACAGTCAGCAGTGTGTACGTCTGCAGTGCCTGTGCCGCGTCCATATCACGCTGCAGCATACCGATGACAAAACCGCCGCCAATGTTGATGATCATAATTACGATCGCGGCAATCGCATCACCCTTGACGAATTTCGAAGCACCATCCATTGCGCCGAAGAAGTCTGACTCACGCTGCACCTTCTCGCGGCGGCGCTTTGCCTCCGCGTCCGTAATCGCACCTTGGTTCAGATCGGCGTCAATCGCCATCTGTTTGCCGGGCATCGCATCGAGAGTAAAGCGTGCGGAAACCTCAGCGACGCGCTCGGATCCTTTCGTGATAACGATAAAGTTGACAATGACAAGGATGACGAACACAATAAAGCCAACCACCGCGTTACCGCCGACAACAAAGTTTCCGAACGCAGTAATAACCTCACCGGCATAGCCGTCGAGGAGAATCAGCCGCGTCGAGGAAATGTTCAGTGCCAGACGAAAGAGCGTCGTAATCAGCAGCAATGAGGGAAAGACGGATAGATCCAGCGCCTCTATGTTGTAGATTGCCGACATCACAACGAGAAGTGCAATTGTAATATTCAAGCAAATAAGGACGTCAAGCAGAATCGTCGGCAACGGAATAATCATCATAATGACGATGGTTACGATGGCGACGGCGATCAGGACATCACTGTAGCGTTGTATGAGATTGCCGGATGAAAGAGGATTTACACTGCCAGTCTGCGGTGCTGCCATGCTCTCACTCACTCCCTCGAATGCTTAGGTGAACGAAAAAATTTACGTTTCTCCTAAATATTATACCAAAATATGATGTTACGTCAAACACTAAACAAGACTTTTGTCGCAGATTAGGCGGCACAGATAGCTCCTGTGCTCCCTTAGGCTCCACGCCGTGCATGTTTCAGGCGATAGACATATGCGAGTACTTCGGCGACAGCCTGGTAGAGCTCCTGCGGCACAGTATCGCCAACCTGAACTGCGGCATAGAGCGTACGCGCGAGGGGTTTATTCTCGATAATGGGGACACGTGCATCCCTGCCGATCTCCTTAATGCGCTGCGCGACGAGGTCCTGGCCTTTGGCAATAACAGTCGGAGCGACCATCCCCTGCTCATAGGAAAGGGCAACCGCATAGTGGGTCGGGTTCGTAATGATGACGTCTGCCTTGGGAACTTCCTTCATCATACGAGCCATCGCCATCTGACGCTGCTTCTGGCGAATCTTTCCCTTGATCTGAGGGTCGCCCTCCGTCTGCTTCATCTCGTCCTTGACTTCCTGTTTGGACATCTTAAGATCCTGTGTCGTCTGCCATTTCTGGTAGCCATAGTCCATGATCGCCATAATCATAATGACCCCGATGACGACAAATGCCATCTGGAAGATGAGCTCCGCAACAAGTGTGAGACTCGTCGTCAGATCAAAAAACATAAACTGCGGCATTGCGAGAATCTGCTCACGAATGAAGCGGTAGAGGAAGAAGCCAATGACGATAATCTTGAAGATGGATTTTGCAAGCTCCACCAGAGAGCGTTTCGAGAAGATACGCCCAAAACCATTGATTGGGTTCAGCTTATCCAGCTTGAATTCAATGGACTCTGTATTGAAGTTTAGTCCCACCTGAAAGAAGTTAACCGCAAGCCCAATGAGCATGATAAAAAGCATGATGGGAAACGCAGTTTTGGCAAGGACAATGACAATCCCGATAAAGATGCGGAGAATGTTCTCCGTATCTACCGTCTGGTTGAGATTCGAGAATACGTAGGTTGTATAGGCTGCAATAGATAGATAGATTGAGTCCCACAGCAGCTTTAGTCCAAAGAAGCCCACAAGCAAGACAAACGCGCTGTTGAGCTCTTGACTGCGGCCAACTTGGCCTTTCTTGCGCGCATCCGCACGCTTTTTCGCGGTTGGTTCTTCTGTCTTTTCCCCTGCGAAACGCTGGAGATCAAAGACGAGATGCGCACTATCGGAGAGCGCGTACCGCAAGTGATATGTTTCCATACATTTCATTGAACAGCACATCCAGGAATAAGACATAGAACGGGATGATCATCGAGAGTACGACAATACCAATCATCAGCTGCATGGGAATACCGACGACGAAGATATTCATCTGCGGCATTGTACGTGCAAGGATTCCAAGTCCCACATTCGTAAGCAGGATTGCAAAGGTAATCGGCATCGCGATCTTCATCCCCGTAATGAAAATCGTACCTGTAAAATTCGCAAGCATGAGTGCGATTGAAATGTTCGGCTCCATACCTGCGAGCGGCACCGCGCGAAAGCTTTCTGCAAGTGCGGCGAGTATCATGTGATGCCCGTTTGTAACAAGCAAAATAATAATTGCCAAATTATAAAGAAAACTTCCGATGAGCGGTATTTGCTGACCGGAAGTCGGATCTACGACATTGACGATGGCAAAGCCTACCTGCATATCCATAACCTTGCCGGCCATCGTAATGGCTGCAAAGGAGATATATGCTACGAAGCCAATCAGCCAGCCAATGAAGAGCTCCCCGATCGCAGTGACAGCAAACATGATAATAGTGTCCGGCGCTGCCGGTTCCCCCAGACCATCAATGACGGGAAACAGCACGATCGTCATTGCAAGTGCCAGTCCCACGCGAAAATATGGTGAGATGTTCATACTGCCAAAAAAGGGCGAGATGAGGAAAATCCCACTGATTCGCGTCAGTGTCAGCAGGAAAGCCGCTATATGACCTTGCAGCAGCTCATACAAATCCATGCACGGCCGCCCCCTTCAGCGTAAATAGCTCGGCAGGTTGACGAATACACTCGTCACGTACTCGACCATGATGCGCAGCATCCAAGGTCCAAAGATCAAAATAGCAACAAAGACGGCAATGATCTTGGGGATGAACGCAAGTGTCTGCTCCTGAATCGAGGTAGTCGCCTGAAACACTGCGACCAAAAGGCCGACAATAAGTCCAAGGCCCAGCATAGGCGCTGAGACGAGAAGGACAATCATGAGTGCCTCTTGGGCGAGCTGGATGACCAAATCTCCGGACATCGCATTGCCTCCCCACTAACGGAAACTCATGATGAGTGACTGAATCAAGAGGTGCCAGCCATCGACCATCACGAACAGCAGGATCTTAAACGGCAGTGAAATCATGACCGGCGGCAGCATCATCATACCCATCGACATGAGCGTACTTGCGACAATCATATCAATGACGATGAATGGAATATAGATCATAAAACCAATCTGAAAGGCCGTCTTGAGTTCACTGATGATAAACGCGGGAATGAGGGTAAATGTCGAAACATCCTCAGGCCCCTCAGGGCGGGGTGCCTCTGATAGATTGACAAAGAGCGCGAGATCAGACTCCCGCGTCTGGCGGAACATGAACTCACGCATCGGATCAACAATATTTTCAAGTGCCTGTTCCTGCGAAATTTGTCCCGCAAGATACGGTTGGATCCCATTTTCGTTCGCCTGCCCCCAATAGGGAGCCATAATGTAGAACGACAAGAAAAGCGACAGTGCAATAACAACCTGATTCGGCGGTACATTTTGCGTCGAAAGAGCGTTGCGCAGGAATCCAATGACCACAACAATGCGAACAAATGAGGTCGTCATCACCAGAATCGCAGGTGCCATTGAAACGATTGTCAGCACCGCAAGCAACTGCATGCTGGTTGCTACATCCTGTGGATTCTCCGATGTTCCTACGTCAAGACTGACGGTAGGAATCAAGGGAGCCGCATACGCATGACCTGCCGCCAGCAGGAGGAGCGCTGCGCCTCCTATCACAAGCAATTTGCGCCCCAATCCTGTCCCCCCATTTCTCTCAACCGCCACTATTTACGAAAAAGAGGCGGTATTTTTTGTACAAAATCTGACAATGAGCCGAACTGCTCTTGAAAGACACCACCCTCTGCAGGGCCGGCCGCACGAATCTCTTCCAACGTCTCCGAATCATCGATCTCCGTGATCAAATGTATGTTGGCATCCGTAACCCCAAGTACGAAAACACGCCCAAAGAGTTCTACGACACAGAGCGAACGGTTTGGCCCAAGCGGCAGCTGCAGATATATCTGTCCCCCGCGTGCGGCAAGCCTTTGCATGGAGTTTTTTCCAAAGGCACGCGCTGCAAAATATGCTAGAATGACGACAAACGCAAAGACAGCAAAAAGGCTGACCACATAGGCGACCGTCGACCACCATGACACGGCCGACGGGCGCGGGTCAGCCTCCTCATATCCGGCCAAATATCCGCTGCCCGTCTCACCCGCAGCGAATACATCCCCTGTACACAGCATATAGAGGATGTATCCGAGCAGCAAGGACAGAGAAAATATCCGTTTGTTCATCAGCCGACGGCTTTACGAATAGCCTCCAGCACGCGATCGGCCTGGAACGGCTTTACGATGAAGTCACGTGCACCAGCCTGAATGGCTTCGATAACCATCGCCTGCTGTCCCATAGCACTGCACATGACGACCTTCGCTGCAGGATCGACCTTCTTGATCTCCTTTACAGCAGTAATGCCGTCCATCTCCGGCATCGTGATATCCATCGTCACGAGATCTGGCTTGAGCTCCTGATACTTCTCGAGCGCCTTCATGCCGTTTTCAGCTTCACCAACAATCTCGTACCCGTTCTTCGACAGGATGTCCTTTACCATCATTCGCATAAAAGCTGCATCGTCAACAATCAGAACGCGAGTTGCCATTTTCTCATCTCTCCTTAATTCGATAGAACATCCCTATTCGAAAGGGGCACAAACACGCACATATATATGTGCTTTTTATCGTTATTCATTATAACGAAATCTGCCCCTTGTGACAAGGATTTTCTATACCACACCCAAAAGTTCCATATTCCTTCCGCTATTGGAGGCGTGCAGCACGCTCCAGCGGGCTGACAATCTCCGTAATACGAACGCCGAAGTTCTCGTCAATAACGACAACCTCACCCTTCGCCAAATACTTTCCGTTGACCATGATATCCACAGCCTCTCCGGCGAGTTTGTCAAGCTCCACGATGGATCCCTTCGTGAGATCGAGAATATCCTTGATGGACTTCTTCGTCCTGCCAAGCTCTACATTCACCTGGAGCGGTACATCGAGAATAAGCCCGATATTGGCATCATTCACCTGAACGGGAACAGAACTCAGCGGTGTAAATTGTGCCGATTGTACCGGCACATTAGATGCTACATGTGGCTGCATAGGCGGTGCTCCATATCCATAGTTCGCAGGCGCTGCTGCGGCGGCGGGCGCTGCCGGAGCTGGTGCTGCGGCCGGCGGCGCTGCTGCAGCAGCCTCGACGGCTTCTTCCTCGTTGTCGACATCTGCCTGCTGATTCATCAGGGAGTCGACCATATCCTTTGCGACATCGACCGGCAGAAGCTGCATGATCTCACTGTCAATGAGGCCATCTACCTCCATACGGAAAGACGCCTGAATAATCGGATCTACCTTGTCGAGGAGCTTGGACACAACCTCCTCTGTCCCAAGGTCGACGAGCGTAACCACAGGTGGGGTGATGTCCACTTTCTTATTGAACATCGAGGAAAGCGAGGTCGCAACACTGCCCATCATCTGGTTCATGCATTCGCTGACCGCACTCATATGGAGTTCGCTCAGTTCCGTATCAGGATTTGTCCCGTCATTGCCCATCATCAGATCAGCAATGATCGCGGCATCCTTCGCCTGTATGCAGAGGACGTTGTTCCCCTCGATCCCGATGCTGTAGCCAACCTCAACAACGAGGAAGGGAATCGGATATTTTTCCTTCAGTTTGCGCAGATTGGACACCGAAACGGTCGGCGTCGTAATCGAGACCTTGCGCCCGAGAAGAACGGAGAGGGTTGTCGCCGCTCCGCCCATGGAGATATTACCAATCTCCCCGAGAGCATCACGCTCCAGATCCGTGATGCCAGCATCATCATCGTCAGAAGGCGAGTCGGCTGCGGCATCATCTGCAGGCGAGTCACTCGCTGCTCCGCCGTTCAGGAGGGCATCGATCTCCTCCTGCGAGATCATCTCATCACTCATTCGCTTCGTCATCTCCTTCTATAATGCCGGATATTTGCACGGCCATACGCTTCCCAGCAGTACCCGGGCGCGCGCGGAATTTCGCATTCGAGCCGACGTAACAGACGAGTTCATCCTGCGTTTGCGTATCAAGCTGCAGCACATCGCCAAACCCGAGTGTGAGAAACTCATGAACCGTAATATCAACCGTACCGAGTTCTACCTTAAACGGCACCCGTGTGCGTTCAATCTTGCGCTGGAGCTCCTCCACCTGTTCTGGGGTACTCTCCTTGTCGGCAGAGGCCGCCACCCAGAACGATGTGGTGAGTTTTGACATAACCGGCTCGAGCACCAGATAGGGAATGCAGATATTCATCATGCCGTCCACATCGCCCATCTTGATGTGGATCGTGACGAGCACGACCATGTCGCTGGGCGGAACGATCTGCGCAAACTGCGGGTTCGTTTCCATCGTCTCAAAGTTCGGACGGAACTCTACCACATTGCTCCATGCTTCCTTGAAATAATTGGTGACCGTATCGATGAAGCGACGCATCACCGCCGTCTCAATATCCGTCAATGCGCGCGACTTGACGCCGGATTTCCCTTCCCCGCCAAAGACGCGGTCGATATAGGCAAATGCCAGATCCGTGCCGACCTCGATGATGATATTTCCCTTGAGCGGCGGCAGTGCAAGGATGCCGATCACGGACGGATTTCCCATGGACTGAACAAATTCCTGATAGGTCAGCTGTTCAACGGACATAACCTCAATGTCGACCATAGCCCTAAGGCTTGCCGACAGATAGGTATTCAAAAGTCGCGAGAAGCTTTCATGCAGCATGAAAAGCGTGCGGATCTGATCCTTTGAGAACCGATCCGGCCGCTTAAAGTCATAGACCTTGACCTTGCGTTCCTCTTCTTCCGCCTTGACTTCCTCGGCGGAAACCGAGCCATCCGAAAGTGCTGAGAGCAGCTTATCTATTTCGGATTGAGACAGTACGTCCTCAGCCAAGACTCTTCCCCCTTCCTATTGTGCAGTGCTTCATATTACTTACTGCAGCAGGAAGCTCGTGATGTAAACATCATAGACAGAGCCCTGACCCAGACGATCGTTGAGCGCATCCTTCAGCTGCTTCTTGAGCGCGTCCTGCTTGGCCGCGTCAAATTCCTCGAGCGGTGCGGCGCGCAGGAACTGCATCGTCGTGTCGAGAATCTTCGTCTCCGCAACAGAACCGACCTTGCCGTCGGTCACATTCTCAGATTTTCCAGGATTGAGTTCCAAGACGATGCCCGCCTTCAGGAACTTCCCGGAGCGTCCGCCGCCGACATTGACAAGAATACCTTCCTTCGGGTCGCCAAGCTTGTAGAACACACCGGGGTCACGGTGCGAGCTGCCGCCGCCGTCTTCCGCATGCGAAGGCGACTCCGCCTGCGAGAAGATATAGTACGATATGCCGCCGGCTGCTGCCACTGCGACCAGAACTGCCACGACAACCACGACGACCATCATGATCATGGGTGACTTTTGTTTTGGCTGCTCTGCCGCCTGTTCTTCCTTTTCCTCCGCCATGAGTTAATTCCCTCCCTAAAAACAACTACGAAGCCGCAGCGGCTCCACATCGGGGCACTCCCTTGCCGCGTGGAGAAGCATGTTCTCCCCATTATACCAAAGGAATGGAAATTCGCCAACTAATTTTGATGAAGAGCACGACGATACTTGATTGTGCGGCGCACGATCTCCTCCATCGGCTCTTCAACAATCAGCTTCTTCCCGTTGGTCAGTGTGATTACAGTATCCGGTGTCTCCTCAATACTCTCAATGATCTCCGCGTTGAGGACGAACTCCCCTCGCTTGTTTGTCTTGGAGTTGAACTTCGTCAGCATGATCATGACAGGCTTCCCCTCCATTCTCTTCCAGTTTATGGATGCAAGACAAAAACAACATAGAAATCATTACCTGATATATTTTCGCCGTCATCCTCACTTTTCCTTTTTTTTCAGAAGTATTTTTTCATAGGTTCCTAAATATTTCTAACGGTATTATGTCAGCTGGGACAAAAATGAGAGTGATCGCAGCGGATGCCCAACAAGCTCCTGCACGTGTGCAAGCACGATAGACTCGGCTGCCATGAGTATTCCTCCGCGCAGTGAGAGCGGCGCAGGGTGGGCCCAGTCGAGCATCTCGAGGCTGCACAGCAAAGCGCGCAGCTCCTCCGAAAAGGACGTCGACGCCTCCGTTCGGCAGTCCACACAGAGTGCGCCTCCCTCCTGCGTGAGAAAGTAAGCATCTCCTGTGATCTTTGCACCGCAGTGAAGGCAGTGCCCATAGTTCTGCTGCAGACCTGCGGCCGCGAGTGTCTGAAGGACAGCCGCAAGCGCTGTTACACGAGGATTACGCGTTTCGAATGCCGTCAGGATCTGTGTCAGACGATCAAAAAATTGCTCGTCGGCAATACCTTCCGGCATAAATTCACGAATCACCTCTGCCACAAAGGTCGCATATGCAAGCGCAGCCAGATCAAGCGAGAGCTTTGCATGATGTGCGCGCACGGAAGCACTCTTCACTGTCTCGAGCCGTCCTCCCTCGGCAAACTGCAGGTCGACGTGCACGAACATCTGCATCGCACCCGCCAGGGGGCTTCGCGGACGACGGCATCCGAATGCCGCAGCGCGCACGAGACCACGCTCGCGCGTAAAGATCGTCAGCACCTTGTCTGCCTCGCCCCAGTTGCGGGTGCCAAGCACGATTCCCTCTGCGGCATAGAGCGCCATCTACGAGTCCCCCTCGTGCGGCCCATCCCCCGTATGCGCATCACGTGCTGCAGGCTGCTTTCTGCCTGAGAAAGGCATAACAGCACCGGCGGTAAGCATATACTGCAGAGCCTCATCCTTTGGTACCGGGATGTCGACGACATCCTCTTCCTTGACGAGCAGGGTCGTTCCCGAAGTCATATTGAGACTCCAGGGGATGAAGACACAGACATAGCCGCCCCCCATCGCCTCCTGAAAGCGCGGCGGCAGATCCGCCATGACAAAACCAAGTGCCCGTGCCCCCTGATAGGGCACATGAACGACACGCTTGAAGTTGTTGCGGGGATCCAGTACAGCCTCCGATAAACGCTTGACGCTCGTATAGATGAACTTGACGACTGGAATGGTTCCGATCATGGTCTCCCCGAGAGAGATGAGCTTCGCGAGCGCCCAGTTCGTCGATGCCCAGCCCACCAGATAGATGATTAGTGTGAGTGTGATGATGCCCATCCCGGGGAAATAGAAAGGCAGATACTGCCCCAACACCCCCTCGGTAAGGCGCAGTGTCCAGTCTATGACAAGCACGGTGATGATAATCGGAACAAGCACGAGAAGACCGTTGACAAAGCGGTGCGGCAATCGATTTAACTCCCGCTGATAAATCTGGTCCACCTTCGGCGTCACAACCGCAGTTTCTTCAATCGGATTCATAAAACCCAAACTCCCGAAGGGCGCTTGCACGATTGCGCCAATCCTTTCGCATCTTTACCCAGAGATCAAGGTAAACCTTTGCCCCGAGCAGAGTCTCGGCATCAGCGCGGGCGTGCTCACCGATCGTCCGCAGGAGTGCTCCGCGTGCACCGATGACAATTCCCTTCTGCGATTCACGTTCGACGTAGATGACAGCACGAATGTAGACATCACCCTTGGGGCGCGTCGTCATCTCTTCGATATCGACGGCGACCGCATGCGGAATCTCATCCCGCGTCAGCGCGAGCACTTTCTCGCGCACGAGTTCGGCGACGATCAGCCGCTCAGGCTGATCGGTCACCATATCAGCAGGGTAGTACTGCGGCCCCTCGGGCAGACGTGCTTTGATCTCCGCAAGCAACCCGTCCAAATTCTCCCCTTCGCGCGCCGAGATCGGCACAATGCCCGCAAAATCATGCACCTTAGCATAGCTTGCGATGATCGGCAGGCTCTGTTCACGCGGGATGCAGTCCACCTTGTTGACGGCGAGCAAAATGGGTACACGCACATTTGCGAGCTGTTTGAGAATATATTGCTCGCCTGCGCCCATCTTCTCCGTCACATCCACAACAAAGACGATGACATCGACGCCGTGCAGTGCCCCCTCTGTCGCCTTCGCCATGTAGGTGCCGAGCTTGTGCTTTGGCTTGTGTACGCCCGGCGTATCGAGGAAGATGATCTGCGCATCCTCCTCGGTCAGAATGCAGAGGATGCGGCTGCGCGTCGTCTGTGGCTTGTCGCTCATGATGGCGATCTTCTGCCCAATCAGCGCATTGATCAGCGTCGATTTTCCGACATTCGGCCGTCCAATGACGGCCACAAAGCCAGATTTATGCATATTCATCGTTCAATCCCCAATTCCTCCATGACATGCCGCTGCTCTGTCTCCATCTCGAGGCGCTCGTCCTCCTCCATGTGGTCATAGCCGAGAAGGTGCAGCATACCGTGAACGGTAAGAAACGAAAGTTCACGCAGCGCACTGTGCCCATACTCCTCGGCCTGCGCCTGCACACGCTCGAGCGAAATCACGAGATCCCCCAACACCTCGCTCGCCCCGCCGATGATTTCCGGCTCATCACTCTCCATGAGAGCGAAAGAGAGTACGTCCGTAGGGCGATCGACACCGCGGTATTCGCGGTTGAGAACATGGATATGGGCATCGTCCGTCAGCGTCACGCTCACCTCTGCCTCCTCTGCCCCATAGAGGCGTCCGACCGTCTCGACCACACGCCTCACTGCGTCCATATCCTCCATGGATACAGTGAGATGTTCCGGCTCTCTCCGAATCTCAATCTCCATGTGCGTGCCCCCGCTTCTTCTCCCAGGCACCATATGCCTCGACAATCCGCGTAACAACCTCGTGCCGAATGATATCCACAGGCTCGAGACGAACAATGCCGACGCCGCGAACGCCCTTGAGGATCTGACACGCCTGTTTCAGTCCCGAGGTCGTGCCGCGCGGAAGGTCGACCTGCTCCAGATCTCCTGTCACCACCATACGCGAGCCAAATCCTAGGCGGGTGAGAAACATCTTCATCTGTGCGCCCGTCGTGTTCTGAGCTTCATCGAGAATAATGAACGCATCCTCAAGCGTCCGTCCGCGAATGTAGGCAAGCGGCGCCACCTCAATGAGCTGGCGGCTCATCATCTTCTGGTAGCCCTCCGTGCCGAGAATATCCTGGAGAGCATCGTAGAGAGGGCGCAGATAGGGGTTGATCTTCTCCGTCAGATCGCCGGGCAAAAAGCCGAGGTGTTCCCCTGCCTCCACGGCGGGGCGCGTAAGGATGATGCGGCTCACCTCACGGTTCCTGAGTGCCGCAACTGCCATCACCACCGCAAGGTAGGTCTTGCCCGTCCCCGCAGGGCCGACCCCGAGCGTCACGGCATTGCGGCGGATCTTCGCAAGATAGTCACGCTGACCGAGCGTCTTTGCGCGCACCTCCTTGCCCTTTGCCGTCACAAGCAGCACCTCAGAAAAGAGACTATGCAGCTCCTCTACGCGTCCTGCGCGCACAAGATCTGCTCCATAGGTGACCTCGTGCGTCGTCACCTTGGCCCCCTGCTTCTGATAGAAGATGAGCTCCTGCACGAGCGTCCGCACGGCGGCGACATCCGTCTCTGCTCCCGTCACAACGAGAGCATTGCCGCGGCTCACCATGCGGCATGGAAAGGCCTCCTGCATCGCCAGCAGCAGTTTATCCCTCTCTCCGAGAATCGCGTACGCCTCCTGTTGATCCCGGAACTCTATCGTATCCGTCGTTTCCTGCAAAAACAAACCTCCCAGAAAATAATCTGTCATCCCTCGATAAAGAGCAGTGACTCCTCATCACAGTGAGAACACATCGTTCCTATCCCCCGCAATCATGTGTGTCCCCATTTCCGCAGCACATTCGGCGCGAGAATCGCTGCGAGGACGAGAACAATCCCGACAATCTGCATGACGACAAAATGTGTATCGAAGATCATCCATGCAAAGATGACACTTGCCACCGGCTCAATCGTCGCCGTGATCGCTGTCTCCTCGGGACTCAGCCAGCGCAGCCCCAAATTAAATGCGAAGAAAGCGACAACCGTCCCGAGCCCGATGATGACAAAGAGATCAAGCCATGTTCCCGCCGTAAAAAATGACCCAACCTCGGTAATCACCTGTGTCATGGGCAAAAGTGAAACGGCACCGATCAGCATACAGACAGCAAGCAGGAAAAAGCGGTCAAAGAGGCGCAGGAGATGCAGGGGATAGATCATCGCAAAGGTGAAGGTCACGCCTGAAAGCAAACTCCACACAATGCACGCCATCGGCACGGAGAGCCGTCCGATGTCACCGCCCGTCACAAGCAGGAACACCCCCGCCACGGCGACAATGACCGTCCCTGCCTCCACAGCCGACGGCAGGCGTCGGTAGCGCACGGAAAAATAGAGAATCATCATCGCAGGACTCGTATAGCCAATGACCGTAGTCGCCGCCGCATCGCCCTCGGCAATCCCCATAAAGTAGGTGAACTGCACGATCATAATGCCAACGATCCCATGAATCGCAAGCTGCAGAAGAAGACGCGGATTTTTGCGCAGGGAACGCACACCGCGCCGCAGCCCGCCGCTCCACCATGCGAGGAGGAAGAAGAGTCCGCTCGAGAGAAAGAGCCGTACCTGCGTCAGCTCGAGAGGAATATGCTCCGACTGTGTGTAGAAGTGCTGTGCCGCTGTACCGCTCGCCGCCCACATCGTCCCGGCAAGGAGTACGAGCAGCACGGCGGAAAGATGCGACATTTACGCCTCTCCCTGTTCCCGTTTCACAACATCTACAATCGCACCGCAGACCTCCTCGAGCTGCGCCTGATCACTGCCCTCCGCCATCACGCGGATCAGAGGCTCTGTGCCCGACGGACGCACAAGGATGCGTCCGTCGCGGCCGAGGATTCGTTCCCCTTCGGCAATAGCAGTACGGATCGCCGCATTTTTCTCCCAGCCCGCCTTCGTCTTGACGCGTACATTCACAAGGAGCTGCGGATAGGTTGTCATCATCGCATTCAGCTCCGATGCCTTCTTGCCGCTGCGGCGCAGTGCCGCGAGCACCTGCAGAGCCGTGATGAGGCCGTCGCCCGTCGTCGCATGTTCTGCAAAGATAATATGCCCCGACTGTTCTCCGCCGATTGTATAGCCGTTTGCACGCATGGACTCGAGCACATAGCGGTCGCCGACCGCCGTCACCTCGACACGTCCGCCGAGCTCGGCGATTGCCTTGTGGAAGCCAATGTTTGCCATCACAGTCGTCACGACAGTCTTGTGCGGCAGACGTCCCGAACGAATCATCTCAGCAGCACACGCTACCAGAATGTGATCTCCGTCGATCAGCTCCCCCTTCTCATCCAGGCAAAGACAGCGATCCGCATCCCCATCATGTGCGATGCCGATGTCGGCACCACGCTCGAGCACAGTACGGCGCAAGGATTCCAGATGCGTTGAGCCACAACCGTCGTTGATGTTCACTCCATTTGGGAGCGCGTGGATCACCTTGACCTCAGCGCCGAGGCTGCGCAGCAGTTTTGGCATTGCCTCATAGGCAGCACCATTCGCACAGTCGAGCACGATTTTCATACCGTCGAAGCGCTCTGTGCACGTACTTGCAACATAGTCAATATATTGGTTGAGCAGATCGTCGCGATACTCGACAACCCCGATCTTCTTCCCCGTTGGACGCGCCGCATCATCGTTCGTTTGCAGCCGATGGACGAGATTTTCGAGCTCGTCCTCGACCGCATCCGGAAGCTTGTAGCCGTCACCGCCAAAGAACTTGATCCCATTGTCGGGAAATGGGTTGTGCGAGGCAGAGATCACAATGCCAGCCTGCGCCTTGTGCTCACGCGCAAGATAGGCAATCGCAGGTGTCGGAACGACCCCCACAACAAGTGCGACGCCCCCCGCAGAGCAGATACCTGCCATGAGCGCCGCCTCGAACATCTCACCCGAGATGCGGGTGTCACGGCCAATCAAAATCCGGGGGCGCACCTCCGATTGCGCACCAAAATAGAGCGTTGCCGCACGTCCGAGATGATACGCCAGCTCCGGCGTCAGCTCCGTATTGGCTTCGCCGCGCACGCCATCCGTTCCAAAAAGTCTCACCATGAACAGCCCCCTAATTATAGTATATCTTTATAATCTACTTTATCTTATCCAAAAATGCAAGCGCTGCTTTCATGCCGTCGAGTCCTGCACTCATAATTCCGCCGGCGTATCCTGCCCCCTCTCCGATGGGATAGAGGCCTGCTGCGGAGACCGACTCCATCGTCGCCGTATTGCGTACAAGACGACACGGTGCGGACGAGCGTGACTCCACACCTGTCAGCGGCACATCCACACCGCCGAAGCCCGGCATACGCGACTCCCAAAACGTGAGTGCACGCGCAAGAGACGACGTACACTCTGCTGGAAGCAGCTCCCGTAGATCGGCAACGGCCACGCCCGGCTGATACGTCGGAGAAACGACAAAATCCCGTGTGTTCGTCTGCCCAGTGAGAAAATCGCCAACCGACTGCACAGGTGCACGATAGTCCCCCCCTCCGAGACGATAGGCGCGCGTCTCAAGCTCCCGCTGAAAGCGAATGCCGCCAAGCACATCACGCCCCCAGTCCGCAGGCACCACCTGTACGAGGAGAGCACTGTTTGCCACGCCGGAATTACGGCGGTAGTTACTCATGCCATTTGTCACGAGCCTGTGTTCCTCCGAGGCGGCGGCGACGACCAGTCCGCCGGGGCACATGCAGAACGAGTAGACACCACGTCCGCCTGTTGAGTCGCGATACGTCATCGCATAGTCTGCGGTGGGGAGATGAGGGCTCCCGGCCGCATCTCCGTACTGCATGGTGTCAATGAATTCCTGTGGATGCTCGATGCGCAGGCCGACAGCAAACGCCTTTGGTTCCATTACAAGCCCCGATGCGTGCAGCATTTCGTAGGTATCGCGGGCAGAGTGACCGATACCGAGGAACACGGCATCGGTCAAGATCCGCTCCGTACCGTTGACAACAACAGCAGCAATGCTCCCCGCCTGCAGTTCCACATCCGTCACCTGCGCACAAAACCGCACCTCGCCGCCCATACGGATAATCTCCATGCGCAGATGCTTCACCACATGACGTAAGATGTCTGTCCCGATATGCGGCTTCTGAAGATACCGTATCTCCTCGGGCGCGCCCGCCTGGATAAAGGCCTCAATAATCTCCCGCATACGTGAATCATTGCTGCGTGCCGTCAGCTTTCCGTCCGAAAACGTACCAGCCCCGCCCTCACCAAACTGCACATTCGACGCAGGGTCGAGCGTTCCTGTCTGCCAGAAGCGGGCAACATCCTGCGTCCGTCGATCAACATCCTGTCCGCGTTCGAGAACAAGCGGTGCGAGACCTGCGCGTGCGAGCACCCATGCCGCAAAGATACCGGCAGGGCCAAAGCCAACCACAATCGGACGCAGTGTACGAGCCCCCACAGTTGCGATGACAAGGGGCTTTGCCGGCGGTGCCGGAAGAATATCCGCGTCCTTTCGGAACTGAGCGAGTACATGGCGCTCATTTTCCACCGCAACATCGAGGATGTAGACGAATGCAAGCGGTGCACCGTGTCGGCGGCGCGCATCCAGAGACTGATGAACGACAATCACCCCGTGCACGGCACAGGGTGATTGTTTGAGACGTTCTGCTGCAAGTTCCTCGATGGGCTGCACGGAGTCATAGGGGACACGCAGGTTCTTCACACGTATCATTACATTGCCCCCACTTGGATTTCCACCATCACATTCGGATCCGCGGCCGTCACACCGACAGGCAGAGAGAGTCTCACCTGACGCTTCTCCGTTTTCTGCACATCTGAGAGAGAGAACTCCTCTGTCTCGATGCTCGTAATCTTCGCGATCACATCCTCTGCTCCCGCGATCTCGATGCGGGAGGGTTCCACCGCAACCCCTACAAGTCTGAGATTCGGCGCGAGATCGCTGCGCGGACGCGCCTGCACCTCAACGACCTTGCGCGTGAGGCCGTGGGCAAGATGGACAGAAGTCTCCATTGATGCGGGCTTAAGCACGAGACCTGGAATCTCACGACCATCAGCATTCAGTGCGAGGAGAGGAACCTCCGTCGTATAGGTGTTTGACTGCCCAGTCAAGTTGATATGCCCAACAATGTGGACAACCTGGTTGACAAGGCTCCGCGGTCCCTCGACCGTTGCCGTCTCACCCACCTGTACAATCTTATCCACCGTAAATCCGGCGGCAGGGGTACCGCTCAGAGTCATCTCCGCCTTGAAGGTCTTTTGAGTGATGCGGTCGAGATTGACCGTAACCCTGTCCGGCGAAATGCTCACGACCTCAAAACCATACGGAATCGACGCCTCCACAGCATAGGCGCGGTCGCCCTCCGTAAAGTCAGAGAGATTGATGCGTGCATGAAAATCACCGCGCTCTGCAGCAACGAAGAAAGAACGGGGGCCGCGCACGCGAATCGTCACCGTATCGATATCAGAGGTCAGCTTGTAACCGTCCGGCGCCTGTTCCACTGTCACTGGGACAGTATATGCCCCCTCGATTGCGGGGTTCTGATCGTTCATCACGTAGAGCCAGAGTACAACGGCAACTATGAGTGCCACAATTTTCGCGAGCAAATTGTGCTGCACAAAACTCCGAAGCCTCGTCATCATTTCTTCCTCCAGCTTCGAATCAACTCGAAAATAGATGAACCCGAACTGTATGTGAATGCGGGGGTCAGCACATGTGTCAGCTGATCCTCGTCGAGATGACGATGGATCCGCCCATTCTCCGCAACTGAGATGGTCCCCGTCTCCTCACTCACAACCACAACAAGGGCATCACACTGCTCCGAAAGGCCGATGGCGGCGCGGTGGCGTGTTCCCAGCTCCGTCGAAAGTGCACGGCTCTCCGTCAGCGGCAAAAGACAGCCGGCAGCGATCAGACGTTTTCCGCGAATAACCGCTGCTCCGTCATGAAGCGGCGTATTTGGAATAAAGACATTCATGAGAAAGTCCGATGTAATAAGTCCATCGATCTGTATGCCCGTCGCACTGATATCATTGAGCCGCATGTTGCGTTCAATGACGAGCAGCGCGCCGATCTTATTTGCCGACAGGATTTTCACTGCACCGCGGATCTCTCGAATCGTACTCTGCGCCTCCTCATCATCGAGGAGTCCACCCGAACGTAAAAAACGCCCTTGTCCTAAGTGTTCAAGCGCACGCCGCAGCTCTGGCTGGAACACAATCGGCAGTGCAACAAAAAGCAAGGTCACAGATTTCTGTAAAAGCCATGAAATCACGTGGAGATCGAAATAGCTTGCCACAACGGTCACACCAAGAAGGACGAGAATCCCCTTCCCAAGCGTAATAGCACGTGTGTCCTCCAGCATGAGATAAACACGATAGAGAATAACCGCTACGATCAAAATATCGAGAAGATCGAGCAATGTGATGGTCGAAAGGATGCCATGAAACTGGGTTGGCATCGTAAAGTCAAGCGGCATATGAACCCCCAAAGAGAAAACGCCCTTCTCATATCCCTAAATCCATCATCCGAGGCACCCCCCACGCCACTGACTGCGTGGACGCCGTATACTATTTTACATTTTCTCTTTGAATACGGAAAATCCTTGTGACCTGTCCTATTCTTTCAAAAAAATTTCGCCCTCCGACGAAAGGATTCCAAACACATCCGGATCCCTTCGTAAAGAGGACGAAATCAAATCAGCAGATCTTACGGATCCACCCCGCGGGTGCTTCGACTGTCCCGAGCTGAATGCCGCGCAGTGTATCATAGAGTTTTTGCAGAACAGGCCCCATATGATCCATGCCGCTGGGGAACGCAATCACCTTGTCCCCATGTGTCACGGAGCCAACAGGCGAGATCACCGCCGCCGTCCCACAGAGCCCGCACTCAGCAAAGTCATTGAGTTCCGCAAATGCAACAGGACGCTCCTCCGCCTTCATGCCAAGAATATGTTCTGCGATATAAACGAGTGAACGACGCGTGATCGACGGAAGGATGGAGTCCGACTTCGGTGTCACAACCGTACCATCCTTCGTCACAAACAGGAAGTTCGCTCCTCCTGTCTCCTCAATATGGGTGCGCGTCGCTGCATCGAGGAACATATTCTCATCGTAACCCGCTGCATGGGCAACTATATATGCATGCAGACTCATCGCATAGTTCAGCCCAGCCTTGATGTGACCCGTGCCGTGCGGTGCTGCACGGTCGAATGCGCTCACACAGAGGCGCACAGGCTTTGCTCCGCCCTTGAAGTACGGGCCGACCGGCGTTGCAAAGAGACGGAACTGATACGCATCCGCGGGCTTTACCCCGATGACTTCACCCGTCGCAAAGATCAGCGGGCGCAGGTAGAGCGAGGCATCTGAACCATACGGCGGCACATAGTCACGGTTTGCCGCAACCACCGCATCCACCGCTTCGAGAAAACGGTCTTGGGGGAAGGACGGCATCTCAAGATACGCCGCCGAATGATACATACGCTCTGCGTTCAGATCGGGACGAAACGTCACAATATCCCCATTCGCCGTCTCATATGCCTTCAGCCCCTCAAAGACCTCCTGACAGTAGTGCAGAATACCGGCACATTCACTCATGGTCACAGTCGCATCGGAAGAAAGTCCGCCCGCTCCCCATTTCCCATCTTCATAGTTCACTACGTAGCGCTCTGGCAGCGCGCGATATGCAAACCCCAGATTTCCCCAGTCAATATCTGCTTTTGCCATAATATGTGCCTCTTTCCAAAAAATGTAGTCCTATCATAGTGCCGCAAAAGAATCTTGTCAACTGAGTTCTCTGAGCGACTGCGGCAATAGTTCGAGAATATCGCCCGCCACAAGCCCGTTGCCGCAGTGCTCATAGGCAATATCTCCCGCGCGTCCGTGCACGTATACTCCGACAATCGGTGTCATGCCGCTCTCCATCTGGTGCATGAGTCCAACGATAGCACCCGCGAGCACATCCCCCGCCCCAGCTGTCGCCATCCCCGCATTTCCGCAGGTCGTAAAGAACGCATCCCCATCTGGATAGACCACAATCGTACACGCGCTCTTGATAACGTATACAGCCTGATGATCCCGTGCGGCTTCTCGAGCCATATGCAGAAGATCCGCATGTACCGTCTCCGTATCCGTACTGAGAAGCCCCGCAAACTCTCCAAGATGCGGTGTGAGGATCGGCACCTGAGGCAGCTCACGAAGCGCATCAAGATGTCCGCGGAATGCATAGATTGCATCTGCATCCATCACAAGAGGCGCCTTCACATCCGCAGCGAAAAGACGGACGAACTCACTCGTCTCCGCCGCACGGCCAATCCCCGGGCCAATCAGCACCGCATCTGCATGCGCCGCAAGCGAAAGAGCCTCCTCGAGTGCCTTAATGCCTCCAAAGTGCCCCGTTCGCTCGTCTGAAATCGGCACCACAATCACTTCCGTCAACTTTGCTGCGAGAATGGGATAGAGGCGCTCCGGCACAGCAAGCGTTACAAGCCCAGCGCCAATCCGGAGCGCCGACTCCGCAGCAAGCGCCGCAGCTCCCGTCATGCCGAGGGAGCCCGCAAATATAAGAATGCGCCCGCAGCTGCCCTTGTGTACATCGCGCGGACGCACAGGAAGGATCTTTGCAGCGGTCTCCCGTGTAATGAGGGACTGACGCAGCGCATCTCCCTCAAGAAGCGCATGCGGAATCCCAATGTCATCAACAAGTAGCTCCCCCGTGGCATTTGCCCCCTGTCCGAGGAAGTGACCGATCTTTGGCAGTCCAAGGGCGAGGGTTCGATTTGCACATACAGCACGGGAGGTGATTCGTCCCGTATCTGCCTCCACGCCGCTCGGGATATCAATCGCCATGACGGGTTTGCCCGCCGCATTGATCTCCCCCACGAGACGCGAGACCGTCTCTCTCAGCTCCCCATGTACCCCCGTTCCAAGAATCCCATCCACAACAGCATCTGAGAAACGAAGCGAGACACGCAGACGATCCCAATCGCGATCGCTCACAAGGGGACGAATCTCCACGCCCATCGCCTGCAGTGCATCATGCATTGCACGCGCTGCATCCCCGAGATGATCCCGCTCCCCCGCAAAGAACATCTTGACGCGCGCCCCCATATTCATGAGATGACGTGCCGAGGCAAAGGCATCTCCACCGTTATTGCCGCCTCCAGCAAAGACCGCAAACACCTTGCCAGACGGCGTACCAATCATGGCAGCAGCCTCCTCTGCGGTGCGACGGCCAGCGTTCTCCATTAGGGCAAGAGCAGGCAGCCCATAGTCCTGGACAACGCTCGCATCAATCCGCCGCATATCCTCTGCAAACGATATCTTCATTACTGACCCTCCAAAATACAGTAAGCTGTCGCATAGTCACGCTCATGGCTGAGTGTGACCCACACATGTGTCACCCCCATTGCCTTTGCACGTGCAGCAAAGCAGCCATCCAAATGAACAACAGGGGCACCAAGAGCATCCGGCAGCACCTCGATATCCAGCAGCGTACCATCACGCAGCCCCGTTCCGAACGCCTTGAGTACCGCTTCCTTTGCTGCAAAGCGTGCCGCAAGGCTCGCCGCCATTCCTTTTCCGCGGCTTTCAGCGTAGGCTCGCTCCCTTGCGGTATAGACGCGCTGAAGAAAACGCGGATTTTGGATCGCACGCGCCACACGCGGAATATGGATGATATCACTGCCAATCCCAAGAATCATCGTCGCACACACTTTCTGCCATACCGTTCATGAGCACTCACGCCGCAGACTACACGCTATAATAAAGGGGCCATTGCCGATGCAATAGCCCCTTTCAGATCCATTGTTGCCCTATAGTTACCGCTGGAGCGGTGTCGGAACGATGCCCGGGTTTGTCTGAGCAGGTCTTGTCGATGCACCCATCTCCGATGTACTCGTGGGGGAAGTCTCACCATTCGATGTAGGCATAGCCGACGACGGCGCATTCGCACTTGTAGTCACCTGACCATCAGAGTGAACACTTGAATCCTCTTGCATGAATCGCATGCTGCGAGCGATAAAGACCTCGACGCGGCGGTTCTGCGCACGTCCCTCCTCCGTATCATTCGATGCAATCGGACGATACTCGCTGTATCCGAGCGCACTGAAACGTGCCGGATTCAATGAGGGCTGAGCCCCCATCACTCCGCGCATAAGGCTCACAGCACGCGCCGAACTGAGCTCCCAGTTCGACGGAAACTGCGCGGTCGCGATCGGTACATTATCCGTATGTCCGGAGATCGTGACCCGCTCGGGCAGCGATGAGAGGAGCGCCGCGATCACGGGCACAATTTCCTCTGCCTGTCCCTGTAACTGCGCAGAGCCGGAGGAAAACAGTGCCTTTTCCTTCAGCCGGATCATCAAGCCTTCCTCAGAGAGCTCCGTGCTCACTTGGTCTTGAAGATCATGCTCCTTTATATACTGCTCCAGCTTTTCCTGTGCCTCATTTAGATCAGCGTTTTCCTTCATATAGGCGGCATTTGCATTATCCTCGCCCTTCATCATCGTCGCTGATTCGAGCGAGGTCGAAGGCCCCATGCCGCTAAAGAATGACGGTCCCCCCATATTGAACGCCGCGGTAAATGCCTGCGCCAGCTGCTGCATCTTCGAGGTGTCCGTCTGCGACATCGCAAAGAGAGCAATAAAGAGTGCAAGCAACAGCGTCATCAGGTCGGAGTAGGGCAGGAGCCATGCCTCGCCTGCTTCTTCTTCATGCGGCTTCGCATGTTTCTTTCTTGCCATATCAGCCCTCTCCCTTCAGTGCCTCGCGCTCCGACTGCGGGATAAAGACCATGAGTTTTGCCTCAATTGCCGTAGGAGAATCACCCGCCTGCAGAGACAAAATACCCTCGATTATCATGCGCTTCTGGCTGACTTCCTGCTCGGACATGATCTTGAGCTTGTTCGCAAACGGCATCCAGAGAACGTAGCCGGTGAAGATACCCAGAATCGTCGCAACGAATGCAGCTGCGATGGAATGACCGAGCTTGTCAATATCGTTCAGGTTGCCAAGCGCCGCGATCAGACCGACAACGGCGCCCAGAACGCCCAGCGTCGGCGCATAGGTGCCCGCCTGTGTGAACATCGAACGCCCTTCGGCGTGACGCTCCTGCATGATCGCAAGCTCTGCATCCAAGACATCCCCTACGAAGTCTGGATCCATACCATCGATGACCATACCGAGACCCGTGCGGAAGAACGGGTCCTGAATCTCCTGTGCCTTGCTCTCAAGCGCGAGAATACCCTCGCGACGCGCAATCTGGGACAGCTCAATGAACTGCTGGACGAGCTGTCCCTTCTCCTGTAGTTTCGGAACCTGGCAGGTCTTCTTGATCAAGTTGACAAAATTCCCCAGCTGCTCCATGCGAAAACCAATGAACAAGCACGAGAACGTACCGCCAATGATGATGAGGAACGCCGCCGGGTTATTGAGCGCCGTCAGCGGTGCCCCCTTCAAGATCATACCAACAAAGATCGAGATGACCCCCATGATAAGCCCGATGACCGTTGATTTTTCCAAAGCAAAAGCCCCCCATTCCATTTCTCTCGATCAGCGGACGCACACATATCTGCTCCGTCAGATATACGTCCGCATCTTCCTATATTATTCCATAGTTCCCCGAAAAATCCTACCTCTTTTTGAAAAAAACTCTCTAAAATCCATGAAAAATTTTTCAATAAATTAATATTATCCTATCATACATTCACCGAAAATATGATATAATGGAAAGCGTATAAAAAAAAATTATTAGGAGGATGGTTTTATGGAACTACGGCAGTTGGAATATTTCCAGATGGCGAGTCGGCTCAAAAACATCACCCGCGCCGCCGAACGCCTCCGTGTCTCCCAACCAAATATTACCGTAGCGATCAAAAAGCTTGAGGCGGAGCTCGGCATCCAGCTCTTCGATCGAAGCCAAAAACAGCTATCGCTGACCCCTGAGGGGGCAGTTTTTCTTGGACGTGTCGAGGTTGCACTGCGCAACATACAGGATGCAGTCCTCGAGGTCAACGACTACAAACAGCTGCAGAAGGGCACCATCAAGATCGGCATTCCACCGATGATGGGAGCATATCTCTTCCCGAAGATCTTTTCGAGCTTTCAGCGCCGCTATTCCCATCTCGATGTCTATCTCCACGAGGAGGGATCCGTTGCCATTCGTGAGCAGCTGGAACGCGATGAGCTTGATTTTGGCATTATCATCATCCCAGACGCCTCCCCCAATCTGCAGCTGCTGCCAATGGCGCGGAGCCAGATTGTCTGCTGCGTGCCGGAAGGCAGTGAACTCGCACAGCGCAAGGCAATCACGCTGCAGGACATTGAGGCTCAGAACATCATCATGCTGAAGGAGGGCTCCTTCCTCCGTCAGACCATGCTTCAGAAGATGAAGGAGGCAGGGATTACGCCGAACATCGTTCTCGAGTCAAACCAGGTGGTCACGATCATGGGGCTTGTCGCAAACGGTGTTGGGAACGCTTTCCTGCTCGACATGATCACGCACGATGTTCCAGGGATTCGCGCCATCCCCCTTGCCACACCGGTCTACGTCGATGTCGGTCTTGCCTGGAAACGCGACCGATACATCTCGCGCGCGGCGCAATCCTTCATTGAGTTCAGCAAAAATATCCTCAGCCAGCAGCCGGATCATACAATCCTCTGACGGCCGCAAAAATGGGTCCTGCAGAATGTGCAGGACCCATTTTTATGAAATTCTTCTTTTTTAGAACATCAGATGTGCGATGACGTAGCCGACACAGCAGCCCGAGATGACACCGATCAGGCCTGGGATCATGAATGAGTGATTCAGGATATACTTGCCGATGCGCGTCGTGCCCGAGCGGTCGAACCCAATGCACGCGAGATCGGACGGATACGTCGGCAGGAAGAAGTAGCCGTAACACGCGGAGATGAACGAGAGGACGAGGATTGGATCCATGCCCACGTTCAGCGCCATCGGCACGACAATCGCAATCGCCGCGCCCTGTGAGTTCACAAGCTTCGATGTAAAGAACGCGAGCACCGCATACGCCCACGGATAGTTCTGCACAGCAGATCCGAGGAACTCCTTGAGGAAGCCCATGTGATTCATGAAATACGTGTCCGCCATCCACGCTACGCCGTACACGGAGACGAGCGCGACTACGCCCGAGCGGAATACCTGTGAGTTGCCGACATCCTTCGCCTTGACCTTGCAGGTGAGGAGAATCGTCGCGCCGACGAGCAGCATCACCATCTGGATCACAATGACCATTGAGATTGCCTTCGGCGCAGCATCCGGTTTCGGCGGGAACTTCGGCAGCAGTTCGGGGAAGTTGCCGAGTACCGCGATAGCAATGATGCCGAGGAAGAAAATATACATCGCACGATAGTATTCTTTCGGCAGTTCCTTGTTGAGGAGGCTCTCAGAGTCGCCATAGACATACTGTTTGTTCTCAGGATCACGGATGAACTCCTGGAAACGCTCATCCTGCTCGAGGTCCTTGCCGCGGCGGTAGCTCCAAAGAGCCGCGAAGAACACGCCCAGCCCTGTTGCAGGGATGGAGACAGAGAGCACCTGGAACACGGAGAACTCATGCCCCGAGACCGAGAGGAACGCGACCATCGAAACGACTGCGACCGAGACCGGCGAGGCGCAGATGCCCATCTGCGAAGCAACGGATGAGACTGCCATTGGACGCTCAGGGCGAATGCCCTGTTTGATCGCAATATCGTAGATGATCGGGAACATCGTATAGACAACGTGTCCTGTCCCGCAGAGCACGGTGAGGAACCACGTCGTGAGCGGTGCGAGGATCGTGACATGCTTTGGATTATTGCGGAGGAATTTCTCCGCATACTTGAGCATGACTGTGAGTCCGCCCGAGGTCTGCAGGAAGCCCGCACAGGTGACCACCGCAAGGATGATGAGCATAACGTCAATCGGCGGTTTCCCCGGCTGATAACCGAAGACGAACGTGTAGATCACAAGGCCGATCCCACTGATCACAGCGAGTCCCAGTCCGCCATGCCGCACCCCGACGATCAGACAGGCGAGGAGGACAATAAAGCCCAAAAGCATTTCCATAGTATAACTCCCCCATTCTATTACAGAGCCCCCACTCTGCATACAGAAAACAATACGGACATGATTATACAGCATGATGTAATTATCAGTAAAGCTATTTATATATAAATAAAAGTTATCACACTTACTGCTGTCAACAATCCATGACAGCGTAGGCAATACGACTGTACTTCCCTCCCATAAACCGTGTAAATCCAAGGCGCTCAAACTCTGCGCTCTCGCGGCGTTCCTTCATGACGACACGGCGGCGTGCAACACGCCGTGCCTCAACGATGGTCTCCTCCGTGAGCGCACGCATATCCGCGATGCTGCGCAGGGCGTTCATCCCTGCGCTCTCGTGCAGGGGACGGCGAAACATCGGATCAAAGTAGACGACATCATAGCTGTCGTCTGCCGCTGCCTGCAGAAAAGCGAGCGCGTCCGTATTGTGTACGATAACACGGCGCATTGCCGCGTGCATCTCGTAGTTGTCGCCCGTGGCGTGCGCGAGTCCATCCGCGATGACCGCTGCGATGAGGGGATTCGACTCGAGCGCCGTGACGGTTCCCGCTTCGCCCACGGCAAAGCTCTCGACAATCGCGTCTGCACCCGTACCGAGTGTGCAGTCGAGAACGTGCATGCCCGCAGTGAGTCCAAGCGCGGTGACAAGGTGGTCGCCATGCCCGAGCAGAAGATTCTTGATGCGCAGATGTGCCATGCCCGGATGAAAGAAAAGCTCCCCCTCCGCCGTAACGAGGGTGAGCAGTCCGCGCCGTGCGACAAGCACAGCATCGGCATTGTATGCCGCGCGCAGTTCCTCAAGGGAATCGTTCCCGCGCGGGACGTTCGGGATACCGAGCGCCTTTGCCGTATGCGCCGCAAGGGCGCGATTCACCTCCGTATACCGCTGTCCGCGCCGCACGGTCGTCACAATCGCACGGATACTGCCCGCCATCAGAGATTGAACCCCGTACGCTTGAACATCTTCGCGAGGTCATGCGTATCGAATCGGAGAATCGTTGGGCGTCCGTGCGGGCAGGTAAACGGGAACGGCGTCGCACGGAGTTCGTCGAGCAGAATCTCCATCTGCCGTACGCTGAGCTCCTCGCCCGCCTTGATCGCAGCGCGGCACGCCATCGTGGCAATTCCTGCCTGACGCAGGTTCACAGGAGTTGCGGCATGCAGATCACCGAGGGACATGAGGATCTCACGGATCGTATCCTCCGCCTCATCGAGCGGAATATCCGCAGGTGCTTCCGTCAGACGATACTCGCGCTCCCCTGCAGGCTCGAGATGGAAGCCGAGGCGGTCGAACAGCTCCGCATTCTCATCGATGTACTGCGCCTCACGCGCATCAAAACTGAGAATGGCGTGAACAAGCATCTGCTGGGACGGAATGCCGTCCGCCTGTGCGGAGAAGCGGTCGAACAGGATGCGCTCGTGTGCCGCATGCTGATCGACGATGTAGAGACTCTGCGCACTCTGGGCAATGATGTAGGTGAGATCGACCTGACCGATGGGAAGGAGGCGTGCCTCCATCTCCGCTCCCTGCTCTGCATGCGGAGGCGGCGCTGCTGCGGTCTTCGCAGAAAACATTGCACGCTCTCCGGTGCGTGCGGCAGTGACAGAATCCTGTGCCGCGCGCAGGTCAACGCTCTGTCCGCGCCACTGCACTGCCTCGTGCACGGTCTGCGGGCGCACGGGCGGCATCGCGTAGCTGTTTGCACGCGCAGTGACAGGTGCGGCGGTGTGCGATGCGTATGGAGCACCACTTGCAGGTGCGCCGACGTTCAGCGGTACGGCTTCGTAGTGGAATTTCGGCTTTTCGACCGATGCCGCGATCGCCGTCCCATCCCCCGCCGCGCCGCGAATCGCGTCGAGCACAGACTTGTAGACCGCCTTGAAGATGCGCCCCTCGTCCTCGAATTTCATCTCTGTTTTCTGCGGGTGCACGTTCACATCGATGGTCCTCTGCGGCACCTCAATGCGCAGGACAGCAAGCGGAAAGCCCATCTTCGGCACGAGTGCACGGTAGACATTGTCAATCGCTTTTGCAATCGCACGGTTCTGTATGGTGCGCCCGTTGACGATGTACGTCTGCCACGCGCGGCTGCTGCGTATCACGGACGGTTTTGAGATGTAGCCCGTGATGCGGATCTCCGCCTCCTCATCGTGGAAGTCAAGGGGAATCAGCGCCCCCGCCGTATCGCCGCCGTAGATGCTCTCGATGGCGCGGCGCAGGCTGTCATCGCCCGCCGTCATGATGGTGAGACGGTTGTTGTTGATGAAGCGGAATGCGATATCGGGACGCGAAAGCGCGAGCCGAATCACATAGTCGCTGATCTTGCCCGCTTCGGTCGTATTCGTCTTGAGAAATTTCTTGCGTGCGGGCGTGTTGAAAAAAAGTTCCTCGACGCGCACACTCGTCCCGATCTCGCAGCCCGCGTCCTCGATCTCGGGCGTTTTGCCGCCGAGGATATCGACGCGCGTGCCGAGGTCATCCGATGCCCGCCGCGTCAGAAGGGAGAACCGCGAGACAGACGCAATCGTCGGCAGTGCCTCGCCGCGAAAGCCAAGCGTTGCGACGGTCTGGAGATCCGAGACGGAGCTGATCTTGCTGGTCGCATGGCGCAGGATCGCGGTCTGGGCATCCTCACGCGTCATGCCGCGCCCGTTGTCCGTCACGCGGATGAAGCTGACACCACCGCCCATGATTTCGATCTCAATCGCCGTCGCGCCCGCATCCATTGCGTTTTCGACCAGCTCCTTCACGACGGAGGCGGGGCGCTCCACGACCTCGCCTGCCGCAATTTTATTTATAGTGGTATCGTCCAGTACGTGAATCTGCGTCATGCTTCCCCTGCCTCCTTCCGTGCCTGCTCCTGCAGGCGATAGAGTGTATTCATCGCCTCAAGCGGCGTCATGGTCATGATGTCCAATGTCCGAAGTTCCTCGAGTGTGCCGTCCGCAAAGAGGGACGCCATGCCGTCGGTCGCCGCTGCCGTCCGCACAGACGAGGCGGCGTCCTCCTGTGACGGGAGCGCGGAACCGTCCGGTGCGGCCGCTGCTGTTTGCTCGAGCGTGTGCAGGATCTCCTCCGCACGCTCCGTCACTTTCGGCGGGAGTCCCGCGAGACGCGCGACGTGGATACCGTAAGACTTGTCGGCCGCTCCCGCGACGATGCGCCGCAGGAATGCGACGTTCTTCCCCTTCTCTCGCACGGCAATACAGTAGTTGCGGATGCGCTCGTTCTCCATGTCCGTCAGTTCGTGGTAATGCGTCGCAAAGAGTGTCTTGGCATGAATGCGTTTGTCGATATGCTCCACAACCGCGCGCGCAATGCTCATGCCGTCAAACGTACTCGTGCCGCGCCCGATCTCATCGAGAATGACGAGACTGTCACGCGTCGCCTCACGCAGGATCTGCGCGACCTCATTCATCTCCACCATGAATGTGCTCTGTCCGCTCACGAGGTCGTCGCTCGCGCCGATACGCGTGAAGATGCGGTCAACGGGTGCGATCTCAGCTGTGCGTGCGGGGACAAAGCTGCCAACCTGCGCCATGAGCGTGAGGAGTGCAACCTGACGCATATAGGTGGACTTGCCCGCCATATTCGGCCCCGTGATCAGCATCGTCTCCGTGCCGCCATGACTCAGGTCGGTATCGTTCGGGACGAACACCTCGCGCTGCAGCAGCCGCTCCACGAGGGGGTGACGGCCGTCCCGTATGAGGATTGCGCCGCCCGCCGTCACCTTCGGACGCACGTAGCGATAGCTTGCCGCAGCCTCGGCGAGGCTCTGCAGGACATCGACACGCGCGATTGCACGCGCGACATTCTGGATGGGGACAAGCTGCGCCTTGACCTGTTCGCGCAGCTGCGTGAAAATGTGATACTCGAGCGCAGTGATCTTCTCCTGCGCTCCGAGAATCTTCGCCTCGAAGTCCTTCAGCTCCTCCGTGATGAAGCGCTCCGTATTCGCGAGCGTCTGCTTGCGGATATAATTGTCAGGAACCTGATCCCGTCCGCTATGGCGCACCTCGATGTAGTAGCCGAACACCTTGTTATAGCCGATCTTGAGCGTCTTGATGCCCGTGCGTGTGCGCTCGCGTTCCTCCATCTCCTGCAGGAGTGTCTTGCTGTCATGGGAAAAGGCGTGCAGTTCATCGAGTGCTGCATCGTAGCCCGCGCGGATGATACCGCCCTCACGCACGGACAGCCCCGGCTCGTCCACAATCGCACGTTCGAGCGTGTCGCGGAGTTCGTCAAACGTCTGAATGGATGCATACGCACGCATCAGAAGGCTGCTCTTTGCCGTGCTGAGACTGTCGCGCACGGCAGGAAGTGCAGCAAGTGAGACGCGCAGAGCGACGAGGTCGCGCGCGTTCGCTGTCTGTGTCTCAATGCGCGTCAAAAGGCGCTCGAAGTCATAGACCGAGCGCAGATGTTCGCGCAGTGTTCCGCGCAGAGATCCCTGCTCCACAAGCTCCGCCACGGCGTCGAGACGCGCATCGATGCGGTGCGGCACAAGAAGAGGATGCTCGAGCCACGATTTCAACAGACGTGTGCCCATCGGCGTGCGTGTAAAGTCGAGCACATCGAAGAGCGTATTCCTCTTGCCGCCGTCGCGCAGGCTGCGCGTAATCTCGAGGTTGCGGAGCGTGTAGGTGTCGAGCTGCATCGTATCTGCCGCATCGAGAAAGGAGAGGCGGTTCAGTTGCGAGAGGTCGGCCATCACCGTATCATGCAGGTAGCGCATGAG
Source organism: Selenomonas sp. oral taxon 892 str. F0426 (assembly GCF_000468035.1). Taxonomy (GTDB): domain Bacteria; phylum Bacillota; class Negativicutes; order Selenomonadales; family Selenomonadaceae; genus Centipeda. The sequence continues at coordinate 87,341 of NZ_KI260539.1, read as the reverse complement.
TGTCGCAACGGCCATCCGTGCGCCTACATCCGTCGGAATCTCTGCCGCAGAAAAATGCTGCGCAAGCAGATCATCATCTGCCTGTGCCGAGACCGTCCCGATGGCGCACTGCGGCAGGCGCTGCGCGGTGAATTCACGCACGCCGTCCGCCAGCGAAAAGCGCTCCGTCATAAGGAGTTCTGCCGTCATGCGGCGATAGAGTTCGTCGAGAATCTGCTGCGCCGCCGTCTCGCCTTCATAGCACGCGTAGAAGGTCTCGCCCGTCGAGATATCCGCCCCCGCAAGGACAAACTTCCCATCGTCGCTCTCATGCAGGAGTGCTATGTAGATGTTCGCCGCGTCGCGCAGCACCTCATCCGAGAGTGTCGTGCCGGGCGTGACGACCTTGACCACCTCGCGATGCGTCAACCCCTTTGCTTTCGGATCGCCGATCTGCTCGGCGATTGCAACCTTGAACCCCTTTGCGACAAGACGTGCGATATAGCTGTCCGCCGCATGATAGGGTACGCCGCACATGGGACTTTTGTCTAAATCTCCGCTGCGGCTCGTGAGCGTCAGTCCGAGCTCCTTTGCCGCCACCTTTGCATCGTCAAAGAACATCTCATAGAAGTCGCCGAGACGAAAGAAGAGCAGTTCGTTCGGATGCGCCTGCTTCGCGGAAAGGTATTGCTGCATCATCGGCGTGACATTCTGCGCGTCCATAACGAACCTCCTAAATCATGTGATAAAAACAAAAGATAGCAGTGCATTGTTCAAAGCGCCCCCACTGTCACGCTGACGCGTGCCACCTCCCCCGCTCTGGCAGGGGAGGCTTTCTGAGTGTGCGGTGTGTACATGATGTGAAGCCCTGAGCGAACCCTAGTGAAGCAAGTGAGAAAATACTGACCTGTCCAAGAAGCAAGCCCATAGGGCGTAGCTGATTGGGAAACAGGTCGTATGGGAAAACGTCCCAAGAACACGAGCGTTAGCGATGTGTGATTGGTTGACGTTGACCGCTCTCGCGTTTCGCCCCCTGCGAATTTTATTCGTTCAAGCGAAGCGCGTTTGGAATTCGCAGGTATTTAGGCGAATAAGCGTGCGATCACTTGCGTAACGAGGTGTTCGCGTAGGGCTCACATCGTAATCAATGAACGATCTCGCCCTTCAGCACCCATGTCTGGGGCTGCATGATGCGCACCTGGATGAAATCCCCCTCCTGCTCTGTCCCATGCGGGAAAAGGACGATCTTGTTCGTGCGTGTACGTCCGCTCCAAACAGTCGGGTCGTTCTTGCTCGCGCCCTCGACCATAACTTCGACTTCCGTGCCCGTCAGCGCCTCGTTGATCTCGCGGCTGATCGTATTCTGCTCCTCCATGAGTGCATTGAGCCGCGCATGCTTGATCTCGTCCGCCACCTGATCCGCCATAGTTGCGGCAGGCGTACCCGACCTCTTCGAGTAGATGAAGGTATATGCCGAGTCGTAGCGCATCTCACGCAGAAAGGCGAGCATCTCCGCAAAGTCCTCGTCCGTTTCCCCCGGAAACCCGACGATGAGATCGGTCGTCAGACTCGCGTTCGGCAGTGCTTCACGCACGCGCTGTGCACGCTCGCGGTACTTCTCCACCGTGTAGACGCGGTTCATCGCCTTGAGAATGCGGTTACTTCCGTACTGCACAGGCAGATGGATGTGTTCGCAGATGTGTTCACCATTTTTGATCGTATCGATGAGCTTGTCGCTGATGTCCTTCGGATGCGAGGTCATAAAGCGCACGCGGCGGATCCCCTCGACCTCGTCCACCATACGCAGGAGGTCGGCAAAATCTGCCACCTTGTGATCCCTGCCGTAGGAGTTCACATTTTGCCCGAGTAGGGTCACCTCGGTGTACCCCTCCGCAACGGCACGGCGCACCTCCGCCACGACCTCCTCGGGCGCGCGGCTGCGCTCGCGTCCGCGCACATAGGGTACAATACAGTAGGTGCAGTAGTTGTTGCAGCCGTACATGATGGGCACCCATGCCGAGAATTTCCCACCGCGTGCAACGGGCAGATGCTCCGCGATCGACTTGTCTGCAAGCGTCACATCCACCACAGGCGCACGCTCTGCCTCGATCTCCGCAACGATGCGTGCGAGCTCCTGCACCTTGCCCGTGCCGAGGACGAAGTCGATGTGCGGCGCACGGCGCATGAGGTTGTCGCCCTCCTTCTGCGCCATACATCCCGCGATACCGAAGATAAGTCTGGGATTCTGCTCCTTGATCTTTTTGATTTCGCCGATCTTCCCGTAGGCCTTATCCTCTGCCGTCTCACGCACGCAGCACGTATTGATGAGAATGATGTCGGCATCTGCCGTCTCCTCCGTCCGCGCATAGCCCGCCGCCTGCAGCTGTCCCTCCATGCGCTCAGCATCGGCAATGTTCATCTGGCATCCGTAGACAAGTATCTTGTAACGTCCCCGCATTCGTTCCCTTTCATTTACCATATACATAGATAGTAAAAAAGTCTGGAAGAAATCCTTCCAGACTGCATTTCATATTGGAGGCGACACCCAGAATCGAACTGGGGATAAAGGTTTTGCAGACCTCGGCCTTACCACTTGGCTATGTCGCCGAAAGATGGAGCGGAAAACGAGGCTCGAACTCGCGACC
>NZ_KI260539.1:60388-84617 GCF_000468035.1 Selenomonas sp. oral taxon 892 str. F0426 | reverse complement strand
AAGGTGGTGCTCTACCACTGAGCTACTTCCGCATAAAATCTTCCTGCGCCGCATAAGCGACACGTTGATATTATATCTATAACAAATCATTCTGTCAAGGAGGAAATTCCAAGGGCTAAAACGTCCCGATTTTTTTTAGTTTAATTTTAGCCGAAGTCTCGCTCAAATATTTGACAGCTTTGCCTTATTCTGCAATAATGAAAAGTATTGTTTCTGCATTGTTATTTTGTATATCTTCACCTTTGGAGGGACCTGACATAAACTCACTCAAAAAGAAAGACCTGCTGACGCTTGGCTTTATGATGTTCTCCATCTACTTCGGTGCGGGCAATCTCATCTTCCCGCCGGCACTCGGGCAGGCAGCCGGCGACCACACAATGCTCGCAATGCTTGGCTTTATGACGACAGGCATCGGTCTGCCGCTCCTCGGGATCACGGCAATTGCACTCGCGGGCGGCGAGTATGTCCCCCTGCTGCGTGCAAAGACGTGGCCTCTGTTTGCAACGGCGCTGCTCGTCATCCTCTACCTCATCATCGGACCGCTCTTCGCGATGCCGCGCACAGGTGCCGTCTCATTTGAGATCGGCATTCGCCCCTTCCTCAGTGAGGACCAGCTCGGACTCGGACAATTCATCTATACGGCGATCTTCTTCTCGGCATCCTACTATCTCGCGCTGAACCCCAACAAGATCATCGACCGCGTTGGCAAGATGCTGACCCCAGCGCTGCTCATCGTGCTGCTCATTCTCTTCGTGCAGGCGTTTCACGCACCGCTCGGAAATGTACTCCAGCCGACGGGCAGCTATATCGAATCCCCGTTCGCACAGGGCTTCCAAGACGGCTATCAGACGATGGATCTGCTCGCCTCAATCGCCATTGGTGCACTTGTGGCAAACGCCGTGCGTCTGCGCGGAATTACGGACAGCCGTGCAATCGGAGTTGCCTGTCTCGTCTCTGGCCTCATCACGGTCTCGCTGATGGCAGTAGTCTACGGCTCACTCGCCTACATAGGTGCAACGAGTGCCTCTGTTCTCGCGCACTCGGAGAACGGCGGTCAGATTCTCTCAGGCGCGGTCGGCATTTTCTTCGGCTCCGGCGGCAATCTCCTGCTCGCAGTCATCATCGCACTCGCATGCCTTACGACCTGCTGCGGCATCACTTCGAGCGCTGCAATGTTCTTCAACAAACTGCTTAAGGGGCGCATCTCCTATGAGCGTTTGCTGCTGTTTTCAATCCTCTTTAGCTTTGCGGCATCCAATGTTGGACTCACACAGATCATCGCCCTGGCGATTCCATTCCTTGTCACAATCTATCCACTCGTCATTGTGTTCGTCATTCTCTCGCTCTTTGACCGTTTCATTGGATGGCGCAAGAGCATCTATCAGGGTGCGATGGCACTGACGCTCATCTTCTCCCTAATCGACGGTCTGCACGCGGCAGGCCTGAGCAGCGCACCGATCCATGCACTGCTTGTGGAGTACATCCCGTTCTATGCGATCATGATGGGCTGGGTCTGTCCCGCAATTGTCGGCGCACTGGTCGGCTTCGGTGTGTCGCTCTTTCAGACAGCTCCGGTAACGGTGAAGGAGGCATAGAGGTAAGAACGTAAAAGAAGCGACATCTGCATGAGGCTTTTCGTGCAGATGCCGCTCTTACTTTAGGAAACACTGATAAATTCAGCGATTCTTTTATTCAGCGCAGACGGCGCTTCTTTTTTTTCTTCCATTTGAGATAGAAGTAGATGATTGCGATAATGGAACCGATGACGAATATGACACTCGCCTCATGTCCGTACTCCATGAGATCCGTCCAGTTCTCGCCGAGCATCATGCCCGCGTAGATAATTGCCGCCGTCCACGGAAGCGATCCCGCGATGGTATAGATAAAGAAACGCTTTGTGTCGACACGCGCAAAGCCCGCAGGCAATGAGATAAATGTACGAATCACGGGCAGCATGCGGCTGAAGAACACCGCCTTGAGTCCGTAACGGTCAAACCAGTCCTGCGCCGTATCGACGTGGGATTTTTTTATAAAGAAGTATTTCCCGTATTTGTCCACAAACGGTCGTCCGCCGCGTGCGCCAACTTCATAGGCAAAGACGGAGCCGAGGAGTCCGCCGACCATCCCGGCGAGCAGTGCCCCCTCGAACGACATATGCTCCGCAAAGACCAGATAGCCCGCAAAGCCGAGGATGAGTTCACTCGGAATCGGAATGCAGGCATTTTCTGCCGCCATCAGAATAGCAACAGCGACATACCCCCACGAAGCGATGAACGAGAGAAAAATCTGAGAGAAATATTCCACGGCAATATCTCCTTTTGGTATGTGCAATAACTCTACAAAAAAATCCCCAGTGCATATCTGTACTGGAGATTCAAACCCAAGGTGGTGCCTCAGAGCGGAATCGAACCACTGACACGGGGATTTTCAGTCCCCTGCTCTACCAACTGAGCTACCGAGGCAAAAGAAAAAATGGCGACCCGGATGGGACTTGAACCCACGACCTCCGCCGTGACAGGGCGGCATTCTAACCAACTAAACTACCGGGCCATTCTTGGTGACGCGTACGGGATTCGAACCCGTGAAGCCGCCGTGAAAGGGCGGTGTCTTAACCACTTGACCAACGCGCCAAAGTCATGAATTACGGCGGACTACCCGCGGGGGTGTCCGCCGCACATTCATGAAGGCAATTATATGGGATTTTTACTAGCTTGTCAACATCTTTTATTTGCGCTATAATAGCGCTGTTTTTAGAGAGTGCTGACAAAAGCCTGTGCTGCATTCGTCTTCTCTCAGAGATTGACCCCACTGCCAAGGTTCGCCCACTGAACATCGGAGGCATACTCCTCGAGCTCGGGCAGCTTCTCCATGAGATAGGAGTTCGTGACACGCACGAACGTCCCCTTCATGCCGAGTGACTTCGACTCGATGACGCCTGCGGACTCGAATTTGCGGAGTGCATTGACAATGACCGACCGCGTGATCTTCGCCTCATCGGCAATGCGCGATGCGATCAGTCGGCCTTCGAACTTCCCTTGGCTCGCAAGCTCCTGCAGGATTGCGTGTGCCGCCTTGCGCTCAGAGTACGAGAGTGTCTCCACGGCGATACGAACGGCCTCACGCTGACGCGCCTCAACCTCGTTGCGCTGTGCCGCATCTCGCAGCATCTCCATGCCGACAACGGTTGCGCCATACTCCGAGAGCAGGAGGTCAGGATCCCCGAACTCTTTCTTGCCGCTTGCCACAACGAGAGTCCCCAGTCTGCGCCGTGGGCCGTAGATCGGCGTGATGACGATGTTCTGTTCGCGGAACAGCTCCGCCATCTCCTTCTCATAGGACGCACCGTCCGCATCCACGCGGATGTTAGCGTGCGTTTCCTCGAGCCGATTGAGCCAGTCAACATACTTGCGCGGAAACTGTCCCAACTCAATCGCTTCATTCATCATGAGGTCGTCATCATCATCGAAGAGCGCATATCCGCAAATTTTGCCGCCCTCATCTGTAATGTAGACATTCGCCTCAAGAACATTGCTCAATACACGCGAGATCCCATCGTACTCAACGCTCTCTGAGCGCTGGAGAAGACGATTGATCTGCCTCGTTTTTCCCAATAATGAAAGCACCTGAATCCCCCTCCTTCTCGAACTGTCCGCACAGTCCGAAACAAACAACCACACCCCGTAAAAGACATTTTTCCTTCTATAGATATAATACTACTTTTTTTCCAAATTTCAAGAAAAACTTGAATGTTTTTCATCTTTGGTTGATAAAATTCTTCTATGACGATATAGCCGCACATATTTGATGAAAAAAATTTTTTGATGTCTTGCCTAATGTGTAGAATCGTAGTATAATATCCCGGTATTGCGCGTAACTTGAGTGAAGTACGCGTCGAGGAGGTGTAGCAATGGCAAGTGTATGCGAGGTCTGCGGCAAGGGGCCGATGAGCGGCAACAATGTGAGCCACTCCCATGTAAAGACGAGACGCAAGTGGAAGCCGAATATTCAGCGTGTCCGCGCCCTTGTGAAGGGTGAGGTCAAACACGTCAACGTGTGTACGCGCTGCCTTCGTTCCGGCAACGTCGATCGTGCCGTATAAGCAAGCAATGCATAGAGGAAGCCGTCCGGAAGATCGGGCGGTTTTTTCTTTGTGGTAGTGAAAGGAATGGTCGTATGAGCGCAAATGTAAATGTGAAAGAAATTCTTGCAGCAAATGAGGATTACGCTGGAGCATTTGGAGACAAGGGAGCCCTCTCACACGATCCTGCTCGGCGCTTTGCAATTGTCACCTGCATGGACTGCCGCCTTGATCCGGCGAAATTTACGGGACTCTCCGAGGGCGATGCACACGTCATTCGTAATGCGGGCGGCCGTGTGACGGAGGACGCAATTCGCTCCCTGCTTATCTCCTACGAGATGCTCGGAACAAATGAGTGGTTCATCATTCAGCATACGCACTGCGGGATGCAGGGCTTTACAAATGATGAGGCGCGTGCACGCTTCGCGGCAAATGCGGACAGGCACGGGATTGACGCGAACGCAGCGCATTACATTGACTTCATGCCGATCAGCGGCACGATCGAGGAGAACCTTGTCCGCGATGTTCACCGCCTGCGGACACATCCGCTTGTCCCCGCATCGATTACAATCCACGGCTATATCTACGACGTACATACGGGACGCCTGATCGTATGCGAGGAAGCCGAGAAGATTGGTGCAGCGACGTAAAACAACATATAAAAAAGAACGCTTCGGGAAGCGTTCTTTTTTATATTGTCGAGTTCTCTGCACGCACCCACGCATTCAGCTCTCGCCGCACATCCTGCCAGCCAGGAAAACATCTGTCCATGTGCGCGTAGAACTGAGCGTTATGACCGCGCACCCAAAGATGCGTGAGTTCATGTGTAATGACGTAGCGAAGGGCACGCACATCGTACCGTGCAAGCTCCAGATTGAGCGTGACCGCCGCCGTGCGGACGTTGCAGCTGCCCCAGCGCGTCTTCATCGCGCGGATGCGCCAGAGGGCGGCACGTTTGCCCACGGTTGCCTCGCATACAGGTGCTTCACGTTCGATTGCCGCCGCAAGTTCCGCACGGTAGAGCGTCTCGATAGCGGCACGCCGCACATCGGCACCCGCCTCCTCCGAAACGTGAAGGACTATCATTCCATCAGCATACTCAGCATAGGGCTTTCCCCGTGTGAGGGGCACACATACAAGTGGATATTCCGCTCCCCAGAGCTGTATCTGCGCCCCATCCGCATAGCGCGGCGCAGATTTCTCCGCGCGCACAGAAAGCAGCCGCAGGCGCTCCTCAATCCATGCGCGTCTGTGGCTGACAAAATTCTCCATATCCCTCTGTGTCGTCCGCTGCGGCACGCTCAGCTCAATGTACCCGTCACGGACGCGGAGGTAGAGATTCTTGATATTCTTATAGCGGATCTGCGCGGGAATCCCATCCAAGACGGAACTCTGCTCGCGCACAACGCGCACGCGTTTCCTCACAGCTGCCCGCGCGCACGCATATCGCGCATCTTCTGAGCGACGTTATAGATCACGCTCAGATCCTCGCGGTCAAAGGTATATGCCTCGTTGCAGAAGTGACACCTCACCTCTGCCGTGCCGTCATCGCGCAGCGCCCGCAGATCTTCCTCACCGAGCGTCAACAGGCGGTCGGTGATGTAGTTCTTCGAGCAGTTGCAGCGAAAGGAAAGATCGGTGGTCGAAAGGATTTTCACGTCGTCAAATCCGCCGAGAAGTCTCTCGATGATTCCCTCCGGGGAAAGCCCCTCCTCGACCATACGCGAAACGGAGGAAATCCCCTTCAGATTCTCCTCGAGACGGTCGACCGTCTCATCCGACGCGCCCGGCAGGGGCTGGATGAAGAAACCGCCTGCACCGAGACATTTCAGTTCAGGGCTTACGAGTACACCGAGTCCGATGGAGGACGGTGTCTGCTCGGAGGTGTAGAGATAGTTGATGAGATCCTCCGCCACCTCTCCGTTCGTGATATCCACACTGCCCGTCACAGGTTCTTTCAGCCCCGTGAAGCGCGTGACCGAGAGAATCCCTGCGCCGATTCCGCCGCCCACATCGATCTTGCCGTGGGCGTTCAGCGGAAGGTTCACATGCGGATGGTCGACATAGCCGCGCACAGCCCCCTCTGCCGTTGCGTCCGCCGTCACCGTGCCGAGGGCCCCATCGCCCTTGAATTTGATCGTGACGGATTCCTTGTTCTTGAGATTTGCGGCGAGGAGGAGTGCCCCCGTCATCGTGCGCCCGAGTGCCGCCGCCGCGACAGGCCAGCAGTCGTGCCGCCGCATCGCCTCAGCGACCGCATCCGTCGTCACCGCCGCGAACGCGCGCAGCTGTCCGTTCGCCGCCGTTGCCTTAACTAATTGATCCATATCCTTACCACTCAAGGGCTAGTTCATGCAGAACATCGCCCGTATCTATGTCAAAAATTCGAATTGTCCCGTCCTCGATGACGGCAACGGTGTTGCGTCCGTCGGGGCGTTTGCTGAGTGCGGCGGAGCCGGGGTTGAGAAACACGGTATTGCCGCGCTTTTCGAGCACGTTGATGTGCACATGACCGCTGATGAAGAGGTCGGCTTTCAGATGCCTCGCCATTGCATCCTTTTCCGCATCCGTCATGACGGCATCGCCGTGCGTGACGATGATGCGCCGCCCCTCCCAGACAACGTAGGCGTATGGGGACATGACGGGCAGTTCGAGACAGCTCGCATCCACGTCGGAGTCGCAGTTGCCCTTGGCGATGATGACGGGGATCTCCGATGTGTTGATGCGCTCGATCAGCCCCATCGGATTGTAGTCCGTCTTCATTGGGTTTCGTGGTCCGTGGTAGGCGACATCACCCGCATGAAGGATCAGATCGGCGCCCGTGAAGAACTTCTCACACGAGCGTACCCATGCGCCCTCATGCCCATGTGTATCGCTGAGTATTCCGATCTTCATAGGCTCACAGCTTCCCGAGGAGATTTGCCATCTCCATCGCCGCCATTGCCGCATCTGCGCCCTTGTTGCCCGCCTTCGTACCCGCGCGTTCAATCGCCTGCTCGATGTTCTCTGTCGTCACCACGCCGAAGATCGTCGGCACACCCGTCTGAAGTCCGACCTGCGCGACGCCCTTCGAGACCTCGCTGCAGACGTAATCGTAATGCGTCGTCGAGCCGCGGATGACTGCGCCGAGACAGAGAACGGCATCATATTTTCCGCTCGCTGCCATCTTCTTTGCCGCAAGCGGGATCTCGAACGCGCCCGGCACCCACGCCACGTCGATGTCACTGTCTGCCGCCTCGTGACGGTGAAGCGTATCGAGTGCACCGCCGACCAGTTTACTTACGATAAACTCGTTGAACCGCGCGGCAACAATGCCGAATTTCAGCCCTTTGCCGCTGATATAACCTTCGATGATGTTTGCCATATTATTTTCTCCTTACTCCTCCATCATCTTCACAAAACGGTTGTGCGACGATGTATTGTAATATCCCAGCTTATGCAGGACATACCAATCCTCAATCATAGTTTCCTCAGCGACATGAAGCGCAGTCAGAACTTCTCGGGCAAATTCCAGAGGTGCAGAGCCGTTTGCCGTAATGATGTTCCGATCGAAAACCGCCTGCCTCGCCTGATAGTTCTCTGCACCCTTGTATTTTGTCCCCTTCCACTCCTGCAGTGCAGACAAGCGGTTTCCTGTATGCTTGACCGAGTTGAGCACACCGATGGATGCCAAAAATGCCGCCGCGTCGCAAATGCCGCCAAGCACTTTGCCGCTGTTCACACAGTGCTCGACCAATGGGATCATTTGCTGTGCACGCTCTTCGCGCCAACACAGACCACCGATGAGCAGCAGAGCATCGTAATCCTTCGGTGCAGAATCCACCGTATAATCCGCCGTCGCATGAATGCCGCCGATGGAGGTTACAGGCTCTTCCGAGAGGGAGACTGTCTTGACCATGATTTTTCCCTGCCCAAGCATATGAATCCCCGTCGATACATACGCCGCTTCCCAGTCTGCATACTGTTCAAGAAGTGCCAGTAAAACCGTTTTCATCCCTCGCCCCCTCTCACTTATTTCCCCAAGTCCGCATCGCTGAGGATATGTCCCATCTTTTCCTTCTTGACCGTCATATACTTGCGGTCAAAGTCATGTGTGCTCATGACAATCGGTACGCGCTCGACAATCTTCAGCCCATAGCCCTCCAGTCCCGCACGCTTCGCGGGGTTGTTCGTCATGAGGCGGATCGTCGAAAGCCCAAGGTCAGCGAGAATCTGCGCACCGAGCCCGTAGTCACGCAGATCGGGCGCAAAGCCGAGCTCGACGTTCGCCTCGACCGTATCGCGCCCCTGATCCTGCAGTGCGTACGCGCGCATCTTGTTTGCAAGCCCGATGCCGCGTCCCTCCTGCCGCACGTAGAGGACGACGCCCTCGCCCTCCGCCTCGATCTGCTTGAGCGCCGCCGCAAGCTGATCACCGCAGTCGCAGCGCATCGAACCGAGTGCATCGCCCGTCAGACACTCCGAGTGCACGCGCACGAGCACATTATCCTTGCCGCGCACATCGCCCTTGACGACGGCGAGATCACATCGACTATTGATCGAGTTCTCATACGCAAGCAAGCGGAAGCGCCCATAGCGACTCGGGAAATCCACATCCGAAATGCAGCGGACCAGTGTCTCCGTGTGTTTGCGGTACTCGATGAGATCGGCAATCGTGATGATATTCAGCCCGTGTTTTTTTGCAAACTCCTTCAGTTCCGGCGTGCGCATCATATGGCCATCGTCCGCCATGATCTCACAGCACATCCCCGCAGGATATAACCCCGCAAGACGCGCAAGATCCACGGTCGCCTCCGTATGACCCGCACGCCGGAGCACACCGCCCTCAACGGTACGCAGGGGGAAGATGTGCCCCGGGCGGCGGAAATGCGAAGGCTTTGCCGCCGGGTCGATCAGCATCTTCACGGTATGGCATCGCTCGAATGCGGAGATGCCCGTCGTGGTGTCGTGCGCATCAACGCTGACCGTAAACGCCGTCTCGTGATTGTCCGTATTGTTCTCCACCATCTGACCGATCTCAAGTTCGTCAAGGCGGCTGCCGACAATCGGCGTGCAGATCAGCCCGCGCGCATGTGTCGCCATGAAATTCATATGCGCCGGCGTCAATGTCTCAGCGGCGACGATGATGTCGCCCTCGTTCTCGCGATCCTCATCGTCCACGACAACGAGCATCTTGCCGTTCTTAATATCCTCGATTGCCTGTGCAATCGATGCAAAATCTGACATACTATCTCTCCTAAGAATTTGACTATATTCCCGCAAATGCCTGCGATGCGATGTCCCTAAGCGAGCCCTAGTGGAGCAAACGGGGAAAGCGTGCGTTCTGTCCCCGGCGTACTTCTTTCGTTCAAGCGCAGCGCGTTTAAGAAGTGCGCCGGTATTTAGACAGATAAGCACGCGACCGTTTGCGCAACGAGGCGTTCGCGTGGGACTTGCACCGCAGAGAGAACACCTATTACGCCATGTTGTCTAAAATCCATGCTGTAAAAGAAAGTCCCGTGTAAGCCCTGTACTTCTCGCAGCAGTGTTCTCGCCGCCGAGCAATTTCAGCGCGTATTTCCCAAGGATGTCCGTCTCGATGTTCAGCGGACTGCCAATACGCTTTGCACCGAGATTCGTCACCGTGCGCGTGTGCGGGATGAGACTGACGGTGAAATCCGTCGTGCCGACCCGCGCAACTGTGAGGCTGATGCCGTCGAGTGCAACCGATCCCTTTTCGACGATACCGCGCAGGATTTCATCCCCTGCCGCGACCGTCATCAAGATCGCATTGCCCTCCTCGCGTATCTCCGCGATCTCCCCCACACCGTCAATATGCCCGCTGACGAAGTGTCCGCCGAGGCGCGTTGTTGGGAGCAGCGCACGTTCGAGGTTGAGCGGTGCACCGTGGGTCAACCCCGCGAGCGAAGTGCGCCGCACGGTCTCTGGCATGACCGCCGCACGAAAGCCGTGCGCATCGAACTGTGTCACTGTGAGGCAGATGCCGTTGACGGCGATGCTGTCGCCGATGTGAGCATCCGACTGGACGAGCTTTGAACCGATGGCGATATTGCCGCCCGAGAGTCCGCCGAACGTGCCGACCTCCTCAATGATTCCTGTAAACATTCCGCCTCCTCACTCCGCATCTGCACACGGATAACCCGTGACAAGAATGTCTGCGCCCAGCTGCTCGACAGTCACGTCACGCAGCTGCAGCGCCGTCTGAGGACTGTCAAATCCCGTGCCGCCGATCGGTGTTTTCGCCTCCGCTCCCCCCATCAGCATGGGCGCAATAAAAGCGTGCACTTTGTCCACACAGCCGCCCGCGAGCAGCGACCAGTTCACCGTCGCCCCGCCCTCGACCAAGAGAGATGTGATCTCACTCGTACCGAGGTAATCGAGCAGCGCAGCGATATCTACCTGCTCCGTGCCGAGTGTCACGACCTCCGCGCCGCAGGCGCGCAGGAGATTCACCCTCCGCTGATCCGCACGTGCGCTTACGACGATGAGTGTCGGCGCTGCACCGTCCACCACAAGTTTTGCATCAAGCGGCGTGCGCGCCTCACTATCGAGCACGATGCGCAGAGGGTTTCTCCCCGTCCGCCCCTCGAGCCGCGTCGTGAGACTCGGATCATCGGCAAGTACCGTCCCAATCCCGACTAGAATCGCATCGTATTCGTTGCGGTACTCATGCACGCGCGTACGCGCTGCCGTCCCTGTGATCCACTGCGACGCGCCCGTATGACTTGCGATCTTGCCGTCGAGTGTCATCGCCGTCTTGAGCGTCACGAAGGGACGTTTCTGCGTCACCCACTTGAGGAATACCTCGTTCTGCCGCCGCGCCTCTGCTTCACACACGCTCGTTACAACCTCGATGCCCGCCTCCTTCAGGAGTGCAAGCCCACGTCCTGCAACGAGCGGATTCGGATCACGCAGGGCAATGACGACACGCGCAATGCCCGCCGCAATCACAGCCTCCGCGCAGGGTCCCGTGCGTCCGTGATGCGCGCACGGTTCAAGCGTCACATAGAGCGTCGCGCCGCGTGCCAGTTCACCCGCCATCCGCAGCGCGTGAATCTCTGCGTGCGGCTCGCCTGCCGCGCGGTGCCAGCCGCTTGCGATGATCGTGTCGTCACGCACAATCACAGCACCGACAAGCGGATTCGGCGCAGTGCGCCCGCGCGCATGCTCTGCAATCCGCAGTGCCTCACGCATGTAGGATTCGTCAATGTCGTTCATAACAATCCCGTTCTGTTCTATGCCGTCTTGGCAGGTTGATGTTGTGTTCCCAAGCGAACCCTAGAGGCGTTCGCGGGGAGTACAACAGAATTTGCAAAAATAAAATGCCGCCGGAAGAATTCTCCTCCGGCGGCACATAAATCGTCCTGATGAAACACAAATGCATTGATCCGTGCTTCCTTCCATAGACGCGCCTTTTCTCATCCAGACTGCGAAGGCAAATGCCTCCTTCACTGTCGGCTTCGGAATCTCACCGAATCGTGCCGCTCTCGCGAGTGGCTTGCGGGCTGTACCGCCGGTGGGGGTTTTCACCCCGCCTCAAAGAGCATCGTTCGTATGTCATTGTAACACTATCAGTTTGCGCTGTCAAATACAAATCAAGGTGCCGCGCTCATGATAGCCCAATCTTCCGTGCTGTACGCGTTTCCTCCGCACGGCGCACCACCTCATCGAGGCTTGCGCCACAGACCGCGGCAATGGCAGCGACAACGCCTCCCTCAACAAGAGGACAGTCCACCATACGCAAGCGGCGCTGCGGCATCTCCTCTACGATTGTCTCCACCGTAAGGATGGAGCTTCCCGCATCCATGAGGATCACAACACCATCATCGCCATACACCGCATCAATCGCTGCGACAATCCTCGCATAACTTGTCCCGAATCCACCGTCCTCCATGCCGCCCGCTGTCGCGAGGCGTACATCCTTCGCCATCATGCGGCACGTCTCCGCAGCACCATGTGCAAGTGCCGCACTGTGCGTGACAATTACAATGCCGACCATTTTATTTGCTCCGCTGGCCGCGCCCGCCGATGGTGCATACGATACCAGCAAGAGCCGCGGGTACAAGTGTTTCCGCTTGCGGTGAAAACCCGAGGATCATCGGGCCGATCGTATGATCATGGATGATCATCGTGCCGCCCGTCCAACCAAGAATGGCCGCACCGATCACGATAAGCACGGGATATTTATCCATCAGCTTGCCGATGAGCTGACTGCCGCCTACGACAATGGGAATACTGATGATAAGACCGAGTACGACAAGCAGGAAATCTCCGTGCGACGCACCCGCAATCGCAATCACGTTGTCCACGCCCATCGCCGCATCTGCGATGATGATCGTCTTAACCGCGCCCGCAAACGTATCTGCCGCATCCACATGCCCCTCTTTTGACGAGGGGCGCATCAGCTTCACCGCAATCGGCAGGAGAACAAGTCCTCCAAGAGCCTGTAAATAGGGCACGGTGAGCAAGTGTACAGCAAAGAATGTCATTATCAAACGAATGATGATCGCGCCTGCTGTACCGACATAGATCGCACGATTCCGCAGACGTTCAGGCAGACGGTTCGCCGCCATCGCAATAACAACAGCGTTGTCTCCCGCAAGCACAAGATCAAGAATAATAATCGAAAAGAGCGCCACAAAGAACTGCTGAGAAAAAAGTTCGATTTCCACGTTTTCTCCTTATTTTGCCATCATCTTTGCGAGCTTCTGCGCAAAGGCGACAGGATTCTCCGGCAGGATTCCCTCGATCAGCAATGCCTGCGTATACAGCAGATCGCAGTAGTCCTTGAACTCCTCCGTGTCCTTGCCCGCCGCGTGCACCGCTTTCAGCTTTGCAAAGAGATCGTGATGTGGGTTGATCTCGAGGATGCGGCGCGCCTTGAACATCGGATTGTTCATCTCAGCGAAGGTCTGCTCCATCGAGAGCGACGGTCCCGCCTCATCTGCGACCAGGCAGACTGCGCTCGAGCGCAGACGCTGCGAAATCTTCACCTCGGCAATCTTGTCGCCGATGGCTTCCTTCACGTCCTTGATGAGATCGTCGTTCGCCTTCGCGATGTCCTCCGTCTCCTTCTTCGCGGCCTCACTCTCCGCATCACCGAGATCGAGGTCGCCGCGGCTGATCGAGTGGAAGTTTTTCCCCTCATACTCGTGCACCGTCTCAATCGCGAACTCGTCCACGGGATCGAGCAGGAACAGCACCTCCAGACCACGCTCGCGCAGCTGCTCCATCTGCGGCAGCTGCTCAATCGTCGCCTGATCCTTGGCCGTCGCGTAGTAAATGCTCTTCTGGCTCTCTGGCATACGCGCAACATATTCCTTGAGGGAGACAAGTGCCCCCTCCTTCGAGCTATGGAAGAGAAGGAGATCCTTCAGCTTGTCCACCGTATCACGGCCGGAGTACATGCTGTTGTAGATGCCAATCTTGAGCATACGCCCGTATTCGTTCCAGAACTTCTCATAGTCCTCACGGTTTTTCTCGAGTTTCTTGCCGAGTGACTTGAGGACATTTTTCTCAAGCGCACGTCCGATCGTCTTGAGCTCGCGGCTCTGCTGCAGCAGTTCGCGCGAGATGTTCAGCGAGAGGTCGGGCGAGTCCACAAGCCCTTTGACAAAGCGCAGGTAGTCGGGCAGAAGATCCTTGCACTTATCCATGATGAAGACGTGGCGCGAGTAGAGCTGAATGCCCGGCTCGTAGTCTGCCTGATAGAGGTTGAACGGCGCACGCGCGGGAATCTCGAGCAGTGCCGTGTACTCCACCGTGCCCTCCGCCTTCGTGTGGAACACCTCCATCGGTGCTTCCCACTCGTGGAACTGGTCACGGAAGAAATCGTTATATTCCTCTTCCTTGATCTCAGACTTTGCACGTGTCCAGAGCGGCTGCATCGAGTTCAGCGTGCGCAGCTCCGTCTTTTTGATCTTCTCCGCGCCCTCGATGATCTTTCCCTCATCGTCGCGCGGCATCTCCTCCGTCGTGACGTTCATACGGATCGGATAGCGCACATAGTCCGAATACTTCTTCACGAGACTCTCGAGTTCGAACGTGTCCGTATAGTCCGTCTCGCCCTCCATGAACTCCTTCGCGAGGTGGATCGTCACCGTCGTGCCGCGTGTCTCCTTCTCCGTATCCTCGATCGTGTAGCTTCCATCGCCCGCCGACTCCCAGCGCGTCGCCTGCTGCTCGCCCGCACGGCGCGTCACGATCGTCACCTTTTCTGCAACCATAAACGCCGAGTAGAAGCCAACGCCGAACTGACCGATCAATTCCTTGTCCGGTGCGCCGCCGTTCTCCTCCTTCGCCTTGGCGAGCTGTTCCATGAACGCCTTCGTGCCCGATTTTGCAATCGTGCCGATATTCTCCACGACCTCCGCACGCGACATGCCGATGCCGCTGTCCGAGATCGTCAGCGTCTTGCTCTCCTTATCGGGCACGAGGAAAATCTCATACGTCTCATTGCCCTCGAGCATATCGCGGTTCGTCAGGCTCTCAAAGTGGAGCTTGTCCATCGCGTCCGACGCGTTCGAGATAAGCTCGCGCAAAAAAATCTCGCGGTTCGTATAGATCGAGTGGATCATCAGATCCAGCAACTGCTTTGTCTCGGCTTGAAACTCAAACGTTTCCTTTGCCATGCTATCGTTCTCCCTTGTGTTCAATTATTTTGCATAGGTTGACATGTATGCAATTCAAAACTGTTCTTCATTTTACACAAAAAATGACAAAAAGTCAAATACGAAACCATTGTCATCTTCCGCATATCGTAAACTAACGCCTATTTTAACAAATTCATTCCATAATCGCAAAGTCCTTTTCGAAATGCAGGACTGTACTCCTATATGCAACACACATCTTTTCGCGTATACTCATGCAGGTAATCCTTATCAGCTGTTTTATGGGAAAGGGAGATATCATCATGGATCAGGAACAGAACACGCAGAATTCACAGCGGCCGCAAACGATCATCGTGAAGTCGACGAAAAACACTGGGCTTGCGGCAGGACTTGCATTTTTCTTCGGGCCGATTGGTATGTGCTACGCGACGCTCAAGGGCGCGATCATCATGTTCTTCGTCAATCTTGTCGTTGGGTTATTCACGCTGGGCTTCGGTCTCTTTTTGACGTGGCCAATCTGCGCAGTGTGGGCGTATCTGGCTGCAAAGAAGTACAATGAGCAGCTATACGCAGAGCTTGGCTAATATCCGTTTCATTGAAGTTCTGTGGGATTATGTTATAATAGACACAGTTTTATGAGTTTTTCTCAAAAGAAACGGAGGTGTTTCATGAAACGCTTTTCATTCGGTTCTCTGCTGGGGGGAGCGGTTCTTGCGCTCTCACTTGTCCTGCCTGCAGGGATGGTATCCGCTGAGGAGGCTATGCCAACGCTGACGATCAATGGTGTCGGCTCGGCGCAGATTGCCCCCGATACGGCGGAGGTCACGATCGGCGTTGTCACGGAGGCAAAAGATGCGGCAAAGGCGCATGCAGACAATGCAGCTCAGACAGCACGTGTTCAGAACGCAATAAAGGCACTCGGCATTGCGGAGCGAGATATCCAGACGACACACTATGATTTCTCGCCGATCTACGATGTGAAGGACAATGGGCGCAGCGTCACAACGGGCTATACGGTGACGAATGCCGTTGCCGTGAAGGTGCGCAATCTAGACAGTGTGGGCAAGGTGATCGACGCAGCGCTTGCAAACGGTGCGAACCGCGTTGACTCGCTCGAGTTCTCCGCGAGTGATCCGTCTGCGGCAAAGAATGCTGCCCTTGCCGATGCTGCACGTGATGCACGCAGCAAGGCAGATACGATCGCACGTGCGCTGGGCGTTCGTATCGTCCGTATCCTGAATATCTACGGGGATACGCAGTCACACTCGCCGCGAAACTTCATGCCGATGATGATGGCAAAGGAAGCATATGACGCTGCGACAGCGATCTCGGCTGGTGAGCTTTCGTTTGAGGCTTCGGTGAACATCTCCTATGTCATCGAGTAAGCGGGGGCGGGTATCCGCTGTTGAGGCGATCCGCGGCATCTCGATGATGGGCGTGATCGGCATTCACATCGGCGCGGAATACCTCGCGAATCCAACACCGAACATTCATCTTGTGGCGCTTTTTGACATCGGCACGCGCTTCAGCGTGCCGATTTTTTTCTTTATCTCGGCATTCGGTCTGTTCTACGGACAATCACCGTCAGCGCCCTTCTCCTATCGGGATTTTCTCGTGCGGCGCGGGCGCGCGGTTGTCCTCCCCTATCTTGTCTGGTCGTTCTTTTACATTCTGCATGATGCATGGCATTACGGCATGGGAATTCCTCCGCTGAGCTCAATCGCGAGCATGCTCTTCTTCGGAAATGCAAAGTACCAGCTCTACTTCATGGTGATCCTGATCTGGTTCTATCTGCTGATGCCGCTCTGGCGCATTTTGCTTGCGCGTATGACACTGCCGCTGCTCGCGGGGATCCTTCTCGTGCAGGTCGCATTTGACTACTGGTCGAGCTTTAACACGGCGTTCAATCTCTACGTCTACGGACTGCCCGAGGGAACACTCCTGCGTGCGCTCCTCTTTTATCGACTGAACTACTGGGTCGTGCACTACATCTTTATCTTCCTACTCGGCGGCTATATCGCCCTGCATTTCGATGCGTTCCGCGCGTGGATGGAGAGAACAACAGGTCGCCTCTACGCGCTTGGCATCGTCAGTCTCGCAGCACTCCTCGCATGGTACTACAAGCTCATCCTTGTGGACGGCTACACGCCTCTCCAAGGCATCTTCACAGCACATCAGCTCTCCCCACTCGGCATTCTCTACACGATTGGCGCGACGCTCGCCCTCTTTGCATTCTTCACACATCTCGGGACGAATACTCTGCTCGGACGGGCATTCCAGCTGCTTGGAAAGCATTCGTATTTCATCTATCTTGCTCACCCTGTCGCTATCACCTATCTGCTGATGGTGATTTACGGAAGGGGCTATGTCCTGACTGCGCCAATTGCACTCACGATGTATGCGGCGACGCTCGCCCTGACGCTGCTTGGAGCGGTCGTTGTGCGGAAAATTGGGGAGCAGATACCGATTGTCAATGAACTGACGATTGGATTGAAGCCGAGGAAATGAAAAAGAAGGGGCTGTTGTACGAACGCCCCTATCGGCTCGCTGCGCTCGCCACTTCCCCCGTTGTGACGGGGAAAGCTAAGATGCCAGAATCCCAGCCTCTCCCATGCCGCGGGGGAGGTTTTTCTATTTCAATCTCTTGAGCACTTCCTCCGCCATCCGTACAAGATAGCGTGCCGTCTGCGGAATCGCCGCAGGATCCACCATGAACTTCGGATGATGGTTCTCAGGTGCGAGGCCCGTGCCGATGAATGCAAAGCAGCTTTCCATCGACTCCTGATAGTAGGCGAAATCCTCCCCTGCCATCCACGGCACGGCATCCACGACGGCAAATCCCTCCTGCGCCGCAGCGTCACGCGCAAGAGCATTCCAGCGTTCCGTATTCACAACGGCAGGCGGCCCGGCGGTCCACGAGACCTCTGCTCGTCCGCCAAATCCTGCAGCGATCCCTTTGGCTAGCGCTTCGACACGCCCCTTGACAAGCGTACGATCATCTGCGTCAAAGAGGCGAATCGTTCCCTCCATCCACGCACGTTCCGGCAGGACGTTCCACGTCGTCCCCGCATTGATGTGGGTCACGCTGACAACGCCAGGACGCAGAGGACTAACGTTGCGTGCGACAATGCTCTGCGCTGCCGTCACGAACTGCGCCGCCATGACGATGGGGTCACATCCGCGATCGGGCTGTGCCGCATGCGTCCCTGTCCCGTGAAATATGATCTCGAATTTATCCACGGACGCCATCATGCCGCCCGTACAGACGCCGAATGTCCCCACGGAATAGATGGGACGTGCATGGATTCCGAAGATCGCCGTGACCTCTGCAAGGACACCGGTATCGAGAACAGTGCGCGCCCCACCCGGTGCCTCCTCAGCTGGCTGGCAGACAATGTAGACGGTCCCTATAAGATTTGCTTCCCGTTCCTTGAGCAAAAGAGCTGCCGCAAGTACGGACGCCATGTGAAAGTCATGCCCACACGCATGCATTTTCCCGTCGTACTGCGAAGCATACGGCAGTCTCGTCTCCTCGTGCACGGGCAATGCGTCGATATCTGTGCGCAGAGCGACGATTGGCTTTGCTCCCGTGCCGATCGCGGCAACAAGCCCCGTCTGCAGCGGAACATCGAGGATACGGATGTCTGCATGCCCGAACGCCGCACGCAGACGTGCCGTTGTCTCGAACTCCTCATAGGCAAGTTCGGGATGCGCGTGCAGCCACTCAAATTCCGCACGCGCATAGTCCATAATTTCCTGCTCGGTCATTGTCCACCTCAAAGATTGGAAATAGGCTGCCGCCGAAGAAAATCTCCGGCGGCAGCCTATTTATGTGCGTATACGACTTACAGTCCCGCTTCCTTCTTCAGCAGATCTGCCTTGTCCGTCTTCTCCCACGGAAGATCGATATCCGTGCGGCCAAAGTGTCCATATGCCGCCGTCTGGCGATAGATTGGGCGACGCAGATCCAGCATCTTAATGATGCCCGCAGGGCGCAGGTCAAACGTCCTCTGCACGAGCGCAACGATCTTCTCATCATCGATCTTTCCAGTGCCGAACGTATCCACCATGATGGACACGGGATGCGCGACACCGATGGCGTAGGCAAGCTGGATCTCAACACGATCTGCAAGCCCGGCCGCAACGATGTTCTTCGCGACATAGCGTGCCGCGTATGCTGCGCTGCGGTCCACCTTCGTGGGATCCTTGCCCGAGAACGCGCCGCCACCGTGACGTGCCCAACCACCATACGTGTCGACGATGATCTTGCGCCCTGTGAGCCCCGAGTCACCGTGCGGGCCGCCGATAACGAACTTGCCCGTCGGGTTGACGAAATACTTCGTCTCCGCACGCAGAAGCTCTGCAGGAATGATTTCCTTGACGACCTTTTCGATCATGTCCTTACGGATGGTCTCGAGATCAATATCCTCATCGTGCTGTGTCGAGATGACAACAGTATCGACATAGACGGGCTTGCCGTCCTCATAGGCGACGGTAACCTGCGTCTTGCCGTCGGGCCGCAGATATTTGAGTGTACCGCTCTTGCGGACATCGGTAAGACGACGCGCAAGTTTGTGAGCGAGTACGGTCGTCAGCGGCATATACTCGGAGGTCTCGTTCGTCGCATAGCCGAACATCATGCCCTGATCGCCCGCGCCGATTGCCTCTGCCGCATCCATCGCGCCCTCACGCGACTCAATCGCCTGATTGACGCCCTGAGCGATGTCGGGGGACTGCTCGTCGAGTGAAACAAGGATGCCGCAGGTGTCGGCATCGAAACCGTAGCTGGCGTTCGTGTAGCCGATCTCACGCACGGTCTGGCGAATAATTTTTGGAATATCCGCGTAGCATGTCGTCGAGATCTCGCCAACAACATGTGCCTGTCCCGTTGTGACAAGTGTCTCGCAGGCAACACGTCCCATCGGATCCTGCGCGAGAATCGCATCCAGAATGCTGTCCGAGATCTGGTCGGCGAGCTTATCCGGATGCCCTTCGGTGACGGACTCGGATGTAAAGAGCATCTTCTTCATTTGGAACCTCCCTTAGTTCGTAAAAGATTCGTAGAAACCCTCTTTCCATAAGAACAGCCTCCCCTGAGACAAGGGAGGCTGTTATCGCCGCTCTCATCTCATAGGCATATGCCTAAAGGAATTGGCACCGTTGACAAAGTAGTCATGGTTGCCGCAGCTTCATTGGGCCATTCCCTCCACTGCTCTGGATGAGGTATATTCTCTTCTATACGTCGCATTGTAACGAATGTGGGGTGCGTTGTCAAGGACTATTTTCACAGATTCTTAAGATATTTCATCGCACGAGTTTCGTGATTCGTCCCTTCCACCATGCTACGCATGGTCCCCCTTCCCCGCAAGCAGGGCAGGCTTTGTGGAACTCTTCAACAGCTCCTCAAGTCGATCAAGAATCACGCCGGCCAGTTCCGACTTCGGCATCAGCGGATGATCCTCCGCCCGTCCGTCCGCGTAGAAAATCTGCACGTGATTTGTCAGGACACCAAACCCCGCATCCTTCTCCGCAACATTGTTCGCCACAATGAAGTCGAGGTTCTTCTTCGCGAGTTTCCCCCGCGCATATTCCTCGACATTCTGTGTCTCCGCGGCAAACCCCACAAGGACCTGATGCCGCTTCTTCTGCCCAAGCTCATAGAGAATGTCAGGATTGCGCGTGAGTGTGAGTGTGAGCTCGCCATCCGACTTCTTAATCTTATGATCCGCAATCTCTGCAGGACGATAATCCGCAACTGCAGCCGCCTTAATAGCAGCATCCACAGCGTCATACTCCGCAAGCACCGCCGCGTACATATCGCGCGCACTCCGCACATTCACCCGCCGTACGCCCGCAGGTGTCACAAGCGGCGTAGGGCCCGCGATTAGGACGACTTCGGCGCCGCGCCGCGCTGCCTCGGCAGCGACGGCAAAGCCCATACGCCCCGTCGAGCGGTTGCCGAGGTAGCGTACGGGATCAAGCGCCTCCTCTGTCCCCGCTGCCGTGATGAGGATCCGTCGCCCCGCAAGACTCTGCTCATGAGAAAAATGTCGTTCCACGATGGCAACGATCTCCTCCGGCTCGGGCAGGCGCCCCGCACCTGTTGTGCCACAGGCAAGCTGTCCTACAGCGGGCGGGATAATTTGCACGCCGCGTTCTGTGAGGCGCTGTACATTCTCCTGCGTGACAGGATTCTCCCACATCCCCGTATTCATTGCGGGTGCGATATAGAGTGCTGCTCGTGTCGCAAGGATGCTCGTCGTCAGCATATCATCGGCGATTCCCGCCGCCGCCTTTGCAATGAAATTTGCCGTTGCAGGCGCAATGAGGAAAAGCTCCGCGAACTCTGCAAGCGCGATGTGCTCGACGTGATGGTGCGGTTCCCCCCACATCGTCGTCGTAACGGGGTGTCCCGTGATCTCACGGAACGTAAGCGGCGTAACAAAGGAAACCGCTGCCCGCGTCATGATAACACGTACATCCGCGCCTTTCTTTTTCAGCCGGCTCGCAATCTCGACTGCCTTATAGGCAGCGATCCCGCCCGTTACGCCAAGGACAATGCGCCGCCCTGCGAGCGTCCCCACGTCAGACACTCTCTTTGCAGAGGTCATAGCTGATCTTGCCCTCTGCAATCTCCTCAAACGCATTCGTGACGTTCTTCGTCGAACGCGCACGCTCGGACTTCACTGGATCGCCCTCGAGCAGCTGACGCGCACGTTTCGCCGCGAGGACGACCACGCCGTAGCGACTGTCCACCTTTGTCAACAGCTCATCCGTCGAGGGGTTGACCATACCGATTTCCACATTCGTCTTCATTGCTGTACCTCTATCCTTTAAATTTCAAACTGCGCAGGATCCATATCCGCACGCAGACGCTCCGCCGCGAGGATCGTCTGAATCCGATCCGTCGCCGCCTCTACCGTATCGTTCAGTACCGCGTAGCGGTAACGCTTTCCGAGGAGGATCTCATCACGTGCCGCCGCAAGGCGACGCACTAGGCTCTCCTCCGACTCCGTGCCGCGCCCCGTGATGCGGCGGCTCAGCTCCTCAAGCGAGGGCGGCAGGAGGAAGATAAATGTCCCGTCGGGACACTGATCCATCACATCCAGTGCCCCCTGCGTGTCGATCTCGAGCAGGATGTCCTCGCCCGCCGCACGCCGTTTCTCAATCGGAGCAAGAGGTGTGCCGTAGTAGTTGCCATACACATCCGCATACTCCAGGAATGCGCCATCGGCAATCATCTGTTCAAACTCTTCACGCGTGCGGAAATAATACTCGCGGCCATCCTCCTCGCCCTCGCGCGGTGCACGCGAGGTCGCGGAGACGGAGTAGGCAATACCCGTTTCGCGTGCGAGCAGCTCCTTGCAGACCGTCCCCTTGCCCGTGCCAGATGCCCCCGAGATCACAATGAGAAGACCCTTTTTCACTCTGCCGCCTCCTTCGCATTTGTCATCCGCCCCGCGATCGTCTCCGGCAGAAGCGCCGAGAGAACGATGTGACCGCTGTCGAGGATAATGACAGCGCGCGTCCGACGCTTGTAGGTCGCGTCGATGAGGCGTCCCGTCTCACGCGCGTCCTGTACCATGCGCTTCACCGACATGGAGGTCGGCGCAACGATGGCGACCATACGCCCCGCGAGGACAATGTCGCCGAATCCGATACTCACAGTCTCCATGCGTCACTCCAAATTCTGTACCTGCTCGCGCAGCTTCTCGACCTCGTTCTTCATCGCAACGACGATCTGCTGTGCGGCGGCATTGTTCGCCTTCGATCCGATCGTATTCGTCTCGCGGTTGATCTCCTGCAGGAGGAAGTCAAGCCTCCGCCCAACCGGCTCCTCCTCGGCGAGGATCGCACGGAACTGGGCGAAATGACTCGCAAGCCGCACGAGCTCCTCCGTGATGTTCACACGGTCGGCATAGAGCGCCGCCTCCTGCACAAGGCGCGTCTCATCGGGCGTGACTTCTTTGAACTCCGCAAGCACCTCCGTGAGATGTGCACGGTAGTCTGCCACGATCTGCGGGGCGATTTCCTTCACCTGCATACGCTGCTGCTCAAGCCGTGCAAGCCGCTTCTCAAAGTCGCGTGCGATATGCGCGCCCTCGGCAAGCCGCATCGCGTCGAGGGCCGCGAGTGCCTGTGCTGCGGCATCGAGAAAGACCGTGCGTGCCCCAGATATATCCGAATCCTCGCTGACCGAGATCACGCCCTCGTACGAGGCGGCGATACGTACACCATCGTTCAAGGGAGCATCAACTGCACGCGCCACCTTCCCCAGCGCCGTGTAGTAGGCGCGTGCGAGATTCTCGTTGACGTGCACTACATAGCGCTTCTCGCTGCGGTCCTCGAAGTTCACATAGACATCGAGTTTCCCGCGCGCCACGCGTGTGCGGATGAGGTCGCGCAAGTCGTTCTCCCACGCGCCGAACGCGCGCGGCATATGGGGTGCAATCTCAAGGAATCGTTGATTGACCGCCTTGATCTCGACCGTGACGCGGTAGTCCGGCGTCTCCGCCGTGCCCGCGCCGTAGCCTGTCATGCTTCTGCGCAATGTACTCATAGTCTCCTCTGCCATACGCCTGTGAAGACCGGCTCGGCGGGTCCCGTCATAAGGATATGCCCGTCCGCACGCCACTCCACATGAATCATGCCGCCGTCGACCTCGATGTCTGCCGCACGGTCAAGCACATCATTGAGTACGCCCGCCGTCAGCGTCGCGCACGTCCCCGTGCCGCAGGCAAGCGTGATGCCCGCACCGCGCTCCCAAACGCGCATACGCGCATGCGTGCGGCTCTTCACCTCGACAAACTCCGTATTGATCTTGCGCGGAAATGCAGGATAATTTTCGAACTGCGCCCCCAGTTCCGAAAGAGGGAAGCCCTCTGCATCGTCCACAAAGATCACACAATGGGGATTGCCCATCGAGACGCAGGTCATCTTGTACTCCGTACCGTCCACCATGAGCGGCTGTGCGACAACACGTTCCGAGCCGAACCCCGCAACTGGAATCCGCTCTCCTTCGAGCACCGGCACGCCCATATCCACCTCGACCGCCGTCACCGTTCCGTTTTCCACAATGACGCGCGGCACCATCGTGCCCGCCAGCGTCTCGATTGTGAACTGCTCCTTTGCCACACGCCCATAGTCATAGAGATACCGCGCAAAACAGCGGATGCCGTTTCCGCACATCTCCGGCTCCGTCCCGTCCGGGTTGAACTCGCGCATCCGCACATCCGCCGTCTCCGAGGGACAGACCACCATCAGACCATCCGCACCGATACCGAAATGCCGATCGCACATCTTTACCGCGAGTGCCGCAAAGTCAATCGCCTCTTTATCAAGAAAGTCCACGACCACGAAATCGTTGCCGCAGCCCTGCCATTTTGTAAACTCCATCGATTCACCGCCTTATTGCGTGTTATTGTACTATGAAACGCCCGCACACGCAAGGCACATAACTTGCCTATTATGCTGTTGATGTGTATAATTTTTAAGAGTATGTTCCACGAGCGCCCCTATCGGCTCACTACGTTCGCCACTT